>NZ_JAVAIL010000010.1:0-7006 GCF_030717865.1 Qipengyuania benthica
CGCTCCTTACCACCGGAGCTGTGCGGTCGTGGTGTGAGCCCAAGCCACGCTGCAAACTGTCGTCCCGATCGGAACAACGATGCATCTGGGACAGCAGCTGCAATGGCTGATGCGGTAATTGGGCCGATGCCCGGGATCGTCGCGAGACGGCGGCTCGTCTGCCATGCAAGGATCTGTGTCTCGAGCCGATCGATCTCGCTGGAAAGCGCTCTCAGCTGTGCGGCGATGCCGTGAAGCGCTGATCTGGCATGAGCCGGCAGTCTGCTTTGCTCGTCGTGGAGCGCCTTCAATGATGCGGTAACCCCTCCGGCGCCCACGCGAGTGACGATCCCGTATTCAGCAAGGTGCCCTCGCAGTCCGTTGATCAACATCGTTCGTTGCCGGACCAGAAAATCTCGGCTCTTATGGAGCATCAACACCGCTTGCTGTTCGACCGTTTTCACAGCAACGCAGCGCATCGTTGGTCGGGTTACCGCCTCACAGATCGCCTCGGCATCTGCCGCATCGGTCTTCCCGCGCTTCACGTATGGTTTGACGTAGGCTGGTGGCATCAATCGCACCTCATGGCCCAGAGCCATAAGCTCGCGGCCCCAGTGATGCGCCGATGCGCAGGCTTCCATGCCGACCAGGCACGCCGGCAAATCGGTGAAGAAGCGGATCACCTCAGCCCGCCGCAGCTTGCGCCGGACAAGCACTTCACCGTCACTCCCAATTGCGTGTATCTGAAATACGTTTTTCGCCAGATCCAATCCGACGGTGACAACCTCTTTCTCCATGGAACGAATCCTAGACGTGGACCTACAACGACTGCACCTTGCCATACTTAGGCTGGTGCGAGAGCCGTCCACGACATCACGTCAGAATGACAACAAAACTTCTAACAGGTATTTTATCGAAGCCAGTCGAATCGAGTTCGCAAGCTCGGCTGACCCTTACCGAACGGGCTTTCCAGATTGGCTTTGGGGCGATGCAATGGCCCTGGTTGCTCAAAAGCCTTTATGGCGGAACTCGCCACTCCAAGTTCGCTCTCCTGGAGCGACTCAGGCTAGACCATGATGCACTTCCTCATCTTGGCAGCTGGAAGGCGGACACTCACTTCCTCAATCGCGTTGTCGATCTGGTTGAAGAGCGGCAACCCGCAAATGTCGTCGAGCTCGGCTCTTGAGCCACATCCCTTATCATTTCAAGTGCGCTTAAGAAGAACGGGAAGGGCAGGCTGCATAGTTACGACCAGCACTTGCCGTTCGTTGGAGAAATGATGAAGTGGCTTTCCGATTACGACCTGGATGCGGCCTTTCACTATGCACCCCTTCTTTATCTAAGCCGATCAACGGTTTCGAGATACCGCCTGAAAGCTTCCGGGTTGCATGCGGATCCTTTTCTTCAGTACGCCTTGCAGAAGAGGATAGTTGGCTAATGCCCGCCGGTCGTAGATTGCTGTCGGTTCAAGAAGAGTGGAGACGCTGGGTGCGATGACATGACATCACATGGCAAAGACGCTTTTTTCCGCTATGCGCGGTTTTCGCGATCACAGCGCAGGCACCAAAGCCATCGCTCCCTGCTTGCTGACTTTAAGTCGCAGTAACCGGAATTCTATCAGATTTCAGTGGGTAATCACCACGCGGCGAGAGCGTGTTTCTCCTCAGAGCGCGCAAAGATTCAGGAGTGCGGATCTACATTTGCGAGCCGGAAACAGGTTGCAAAACGCTTGCGGTCCGCTGCGCTGATACCCGCCTGGGCGAAAAGTGCCTCCCACCTGGCGCTCACGATTTGCTTTACCTCGTTCACAACCGCAGCGGCCTCGTCGGCTCCCAGATCGAAGATGGCAGCCCCGGCGAGGGCGTTCTCAAGCGTGGCATTGCGCCCTTCTGGACCCACTCCGAGAACGAGCCGGCGCTCCAGGCCAACCTGGGGCTTCGGCACGACGTCGTAGAGCGGCGACAGTCGCCAACCCGTTCCATCGAACAGGAAGCCATGGTTGCGCAGGTGATCATCGTCGTTCGTGACGAGGATGTTGAGCACCATGCGTCGAAACAGCTCGTGGAGATCCCTGCGCACCTTAGTGCCGAACTGCCGGATTGATCCGGCCAGATCCGCATAGCTGTAGCGGCTGACCTCGCTTTCGTGCGCCCCAAGAATGGTCAGGCCCGAAGCGAACGGCAGGCGCTCAAGCCGATTGCCACGGGGAATTCGATCGAACCTCTCGATCAGATAGATGTCGCGATCGAGGACGCAGCGAAAATCGAGCGGCGGCACATCGAGACCACATTCGGCAGCAAGACGCATCGTCGCAAGTTCCACCCGGCACTCGGGGAAACTGTCGCCACGCTTCTGGAACTTGGCGATCCATGGTTGTTCGCCGATCGTGGTCGCGGCCTTGGGGCGTGCTCCGCCGAGCGAGGAGCCGGCCGCCAGGAGCGCGCGCAGGTTCTCATCCAGCACGTCAACGTGCTGCGCACGCTCGGCGGCTTCCGCGAGTTCGGCAAGAGTGAACTCTTCCCCCGGAGCTGGGCCGTCCCCCCACGGGGTAATGCGCTCCGGTCGCTCGGGAGTAGAACCGAAGGCGAGCGCGCCCACCCGGTGATCACCAGAAGCAAGAATAAGATCAGCGTCGCCGGGCAGGCGGTCACCCATTGCCTTGTACATGAGGTACTGGCCCCAACCGTCCGGTGCTGCATCACGGATTCCGTTGAAGACGGCAAAGCCTTCTTCCGTCTGGTAAGACCGGGCCGTTCCCGCACCATGGAGGGGAAGGGCCACCGGGTCGACGGCAACCCTGTCGGCCCGCTCAAGATAACGACGCCCATAGGCAAAGGTCGCGTACTTATTGCGCGGTTCATCGGTCATCGTGAGGAGCCCGGCCGGAACCGGACCCTCAGCAAGATAGACGAACACATAGGTGCGGACCGTCGACATGGCAGGCTAGAAGTCCAACTCGTCGTCGCTGGCTGCGTGCGTGGTCTTGGGCAGACGCGAAAGATCCTCGCTGATCCCCGCCCGGTCGCTGTCCGGCGCGATCAGCCCGGCGAGGCGTTCGGTCATTCCCAAGACGTGGAGTGCGCTGGCGAGGACTGCCAGGCCGACTGTGGGATCGCCAGCCTCGAGACGCTGGAGCGTCTGGATGGATACGAGCATGCGTTCGGCCATCAGGCGTTGGGGGAGCTTCCGTCGACGACGCGCGAGCGAGATGTCCTTGCCCAGTCGCGCAATCGCGCGCTGGCTCTGGGGCGGCAGTCCGCTGGCAGCTCGTGAAGCACGTGGCATGAGCGATTAGATGACATATCATGCGAGATTATGCAAATAGACATGATATGTCATGCGATATGTGGCTGGCAGGCATAGCAAAATCGAACATTAATATGCCCGGAAATGTACAGCCATCTCGAACAATGGACGGGCGAGGATCACAGGCGGGAGGAGAGGCTGCGTCGGAGGACGGCAACTGCTTTGCGAAGGAGCCGAGAATGTCCGTCTGCATCCCTGCACATCACATTTCTTCTCTAAAATATACAGCCCGCCGCATCTGCGAATCGCGGGGCGGTAAATGGTCAGGCACAAAAGGAATGGCCTGCTGTCCTGCACACAAGGACCGCACACCCTCGCTGGGCGTGACGCTCGGCCGAAAGGCTATCCTCTTTCACTGCTTCGCGGGATGCGACCAAGAGAGCGTGCTATCCGCTCTTGCACGTGAAGGTTTCGACGCGGCTATGCTCTTTTCGGGCTCTTCGGCTGCTGATCCTTTCGAGCCAGTGAAGGTCCGCAGCGCCTCGGCGGCAGCGCTGCGGATCTGGCGCGAAGCGGAACAATTGGGTGCCAGTCCGGCCAAAGCCTACCTTGAACGCCGCGGTATCCTCGCCGCATCGTCGGCGCTTCGCTTTCATCCACGCGCGCCGCTCGGACCGAAAGGACGAACCCGCTTTCTTCCAGCCATGATCGCGGCGGTCAGCCTCGACGCGGGGCCGATCGCGATCCACCGCACGTTTTTGGCGACCGAGGCCGCAACCAAGGCTGCCTTCGACAAGCCGAAGCGCGCGCTCGGCTCACTCGGTGAAGCTGCTGTCCGCCTCTTTGCTCCGGTTGCCGGGAAGCTCGGCCTTGCCGAGGGAATCGAAAGCGCGATGTCAGCCTACGCGCTCACAGGCATTCCTGTCTGGGCAACCTTGGGTAATGAGCGCTTCGGCCTAGTCAGCCTGCCCGAGGGCGTTGCCGAACTTCATCTCTTCGTCGATCACGACGCTGGCGGCGAACTCGCCGCGTCGCGTGGCCTGGCAGCACACGAACGCGAGGGACGCACAATCGTGGTTCGCCAGCCACGTCCTGGCGATACCGACTGGAACGACGAACTCAAAGCCTGGCTGCGCCGCAAAGCGGCGCCGTAGAGGAGAGAGGGCTTCTCGAATTCCTGATCCGGCAGAGGGCGTGTCCCGATGCTCCCATCAGGAGGACGAATTGCCATGTTTCAATCAGACCTGTTTCCCGCCGGCGAGCAGTTGCCGTCAGAGCCACTGGCCTATGCCATCGGCACCAGGATTGCCGCGCTTCTCGCCTCGGGTCGTCACCTGACCCGTGCCGACATTTCCGGCCTGTTCGCCGAAGAAACCGGCGGCAGGGACTGGGGATGCGCCTGGACCATCGACGACTACAACAGCGCGGTCGAGATCGGCGCACTACTCTGGCTTCGAGAGTCCTCACGGATCGATCTAGCGACCAGCGTTCATGAAGCAGAAGCGCGTTTCGACTGGCTCGAAGCAGCCTTGCCGCCGCGGCACGTTCGCAGCGAAGCACAGGTCGAGCTTCAGCAGTTCTCGACCCCGCCAATGCTGACCTGGCTGATGGCAAACGCTGCAGCAGTTTCTGCGCACGACACGCTGCTCGAGCCGTCCGCCGGCAATGGCGCCCTTGCCCTTTGGGGCAGCGTTCAGAACGCTTCGCTGCTACTCAACGAGATCGATCCGGCAAGACGAGATGCCTTGGCCCACATCTTCTCTTCGGCCACATTCACTGCGCACGACGGCGAGCTGATCGCCGACCTGCATCATGGCCCTGTTCCGTCGCTCGTAATGATGAACCCGCCATTCGCCCGCAGCCAGGAACGCGGCAAGGACGGTGAGACGGCGCAGCGCCACCTACGCAGCGCGATCCGCGCTGCTGCCAGTGGGGCGAGGATCGTCGCGATCATGCCCGATGGCTTTGATGCTTCCACGTTCGCCAAAGCACAGGACGAATCGTCGTTCCTGCTCAATGTCCGCTTGGAGCAGATGTTTCGCCGGACAGGGACGGCGATCGCCGTTCGTCTGGTCGTGATCGACAAGACTCCGACTGCGTCCTCGTCAGCGATCATCGGAGATACCTGCGACCTGATCGCGCTCCACGAGCTGATCACCGCCCTTCCGCCAAGGGCGAAGATATCCGCCAGCCTCCATCACCTGCCAGTCGGCACGCCAGTGCGCCTTGCTGGCAAGGCTTCGACCCAACGCACGCCGGTCCGGCCGGTGGCGCCTTTTGCTGCGACACCAAGAGCTACAGCGAATGCGATCGATCTGGCCTATTCGGTCCTCGCCGAACCCGCGCCGGTGCCCGAACAGGCAGGCATCTACTTACCTTACCGGCCTAGCCGCATCGCGTTCGAGGGCGCGCCGATCCATCCGACCCCGCTCGTGGAATCGGTCGCGATGGGCTCGGTCGCGGCACCCCCGCCGGAGGTTAGTCCGCGTCTCCCTGCTCGCTGGCAGGCCGATGGCCTTCTATCCGAGGCCCAGTGCGAGACATTGGTCTACGCAGCCCAGGCATTCGCGCGCGATCTCCCCGGTCGCTTCAAGGTCAGCCAGGAAGGCACCATGCTGGAACTGTCCGAGGATGGGCACGCCTACCGACAGGGCTTCTTCCTTGGCGACGGGACCGGAGCAGGCAAGGGACGGCAGATCGCAGCAGTCATCATGGACCGCTGGCTCGTCGGCGAGCGTCGTCACGTGTGGATCACCAAGAACGAGGCGCTGCTCGAAGATGCGCGCCGCGACTGGGAAGCGCTAGGCGGGCTGCCACTCGATCTCCAGCCGCTCTCGCGCTGGAAACTCAGCCACCCTGTAACGATGTCCGAAGGCATCCTTTTCGTCACCTACCCGACGCTGCGCTCGGGCCGCGCCGAGGATACTCGGCTCGACCAGATCCTTGCTTGGGCGGGCGAGGATTTCGACGGCGTGATCGCCTTCGACGAAGCCCACGCCATGGCCAATGCGCTCGGGGGCTATTCAACCCGCGGCAAGGTCAAGGGCTCCGAACAAGGGATGGCGGGCCTCAGGCTGCAGAACCATCTCCCGCGCGCCCGTGTGCTCTACGCATCGGCCACCGGCGCTTCGGATATCGCCAACCTCGGCTACACGTCCCGGCTTGGCCTCTGGGGACCCGAGACGGCTTTCCCGACCCACGAGGCCTTCATGACCGAAATCCGCGCTGGCGGGGTCGCGGCGATGGAACTCGTCGCCCGCGACCTCAAGGCCCAGGGTCTTTATCTCGCTCGCGCATTGTCCTTTGCAGGCGTCGAGTACGAGATCCTCGAACACTGCCTGACCGACGCGCAGGTGCGGATTTACGATGCCTATGCTGATGCCTGGGCGATCATTCACCGCAATCTCGAAGCGGCACTGGAGGCAACGCGGGTGGTCGACGAGGACAGCGGCGATGCCCTAAACCGCAATGCCAAGGCTGCGGCGCTGTCGATCTTCGAAGGCACCAAGCAGCGGTTTTTTGCCCAGCTCCTGCTCTCGATGAAACTACCGAGCCTGATCCCCGCGATGGAAGCGGCGCTTGGCGAGGACCATTCGGTGGTCGTGCAGCTGGTCTCGACCGCCGAGGCCATGCTCGACCGGCGCCTTGCTGACCTTACCGTGGAAGAACGCGAAGCGCTCGATATCGATCTGTCCCCTCGCGAATATGTCTAATGTTGAGCTCAGCATTAGACATATTCTTTGCAGTCGCAGTTTATGTCGAGCGTCGCAGCCGGAGGCGC
>NZ_JAVAIL010000011.1:0-3697 GCF_030717865.1 Qipengyuania benthica
GACATATTCTTTGCAGTCGCAGTTTATGTCGAGCGTCGCAGCCGGAGGCGCGGGATTGCGTCGGTTCGTCATGATTTTACTCCAGATAATTGTGCGGTTGGGGCAGCGTGGCCGAAGGCTATGCCCGCTTGCGGACGTCGTTGAGCATGGCGATCAGAGTGTCTGACGGCGGCTTGAAGCGTCCAGGGCTGATTTCCGGCCCGCCATGCGCAGCCAAAATCCGCAGCTTCTCCTCTGAATCGGCGCGCAGATATGTTTCGGTGCTCTGGATGCTGGCATGTCCAAGCCATAGTGCGACCTTGCGAATATCGCCTGTCGCTGCGAGCGTGTGCATCGCGCAGGAATGACGCAATACATGCGGCGTGACTCGTTTGCGCAGCAACGACGGCTGCTTCTTTGCTGCCGCGTTGACATGTTTGGCGAGACGGAATGCGAAGCCATCGCGGGTGATGGGCTGCCCGTTCGCGTTGAGAAATACCTCGGCGACCTCAGTCTCAGGACGGATGACAAGCCATGCGCGGAGTGCGGACTGGGTCTCTTTCCATAGCGGCAAGACCCGCTCGCGACGGCCTTTACCCATGATGTGGACCGTCGAGAGCGATCGATCCGGGAAATCGCGCAGTTGCAGCGACACGAGTTCCGATACCCGAAGCCCCGCTGCATAGGTCAAGTGCAGCATAGCGCGATCGCGCGTACCGAGCCGTGTCCGAGGATCGGGCGCGTCGAGTAATGCCTTGATCTCGGCCCGGTCGAGATAATCGATCAGCGTCTTGTTTGCCTTCTTGCTGGGGATCGATCGAACCCGAAGCGCCTGGTCAAGACACGTCGGAACCCGATACTCGATGTACCGGAAGAAGGATCTGATCGCAGCGAGCCTGCCATTGCGGGTCCGCACACAGCTGCCGCGCTCGACCTCGACATGGCCGAGAAAGGCCATGATCATGTCGGTGCCGAAATCCTCGATCTCGAGATCGGTCGGTCGACGCTTCAGCCGATCGGATGCGAACCGGACCAGCAGGACGAAGCAGTTGGCATAGGTCTTCACCGTATGCGGGCTTACGGCGCGTTCCCGCGGCAGATGTTCGCGCAGGAAGGCTGTGAGATGGGGAGCAAGCGCCGTCATGCCGCTTCTCCCAGATACAGATCCTCGCTCGCGGCAGCGATGTCGCGCAGCAGCACTGGCGTGGCTTCGAGATACCAGTAGGTGTTGGCGACCGAGGAGTGACCCAGATAGAAGCTGAGCGCGGCCATGTGGTGCGCCACGGCTTCCCGGTCAGGCGAGCACGACTCAAGCGAGCGCACGGCGAAGGTATGCCGCAAATCGTGAAGCCGCATACCTGCAGTCCCGGTTGGTCCACGATATCCGAGCTGTCGCGCCAGCCTGACGAACACGACGTGGGCGCGGACCTTATGGGGTGCTCTTCCCCGGATCGTCACGAACAGATCGTTGCCCGTGGCACCGAGCCTTGCCCGGGTTGCGAGATAGGCCTTGAGAGCCTGACGGATTGATGGCTGCAAGGCGATCAGGCGCTGCTTACCGAACTTGCCGTTGCGGACGATCAGACCGTCTTCGACCAGATCGTCGCATTGCAGCGCCAGGGCTTCGGAAATCCTCAGACCGGTCGCCGCCAGCAGCCCGAACAGGTAATGATAGGTGAAGGGACTGATCATGCCCTTGGGCGGAAGATCGAGCGCCGCCTTCATGATCGCCCGGATCTGTTCCGGTTGGATGATGTGCGGCGTTGGTCGCGGACGCTTCCCCCGGCCAAACACACTGGCGGGCGGAACCTGGTTGGCTGGATCCTCGGCATGGGCAAACAAGCAGAAGTTGCGCACGAAAGTGAACCCGGTCCGCGCGGTGTTCTGCGAAGTCGTCGCGCGGCACCAGTCGTAGATGCGGTCGATACGGGTGTGGCTGTCTCCGAAGCCAGTCGCGTAGGTGCCGAACTTGCGAAGCAGGCGCTCCTGCTCGAAAAATTTGCGACCGAGGCTGCGATGCAAAGCGACATACCGCGAAATCTGTGCGTTTATCATGACAGGTCTCCGGGCCAGGGTTGTGCGATCTTCAAGAGCATCGGCAGATCGGTCTTGGCGTAAATGGCGGTGGTCTCGGGCGAGCTGTGGCGCAGGATGGTCCCGATGGACTCCAGGCCTGCACCAGAGCGCAGCATGTTGGTTGCAAGCGAATGCCGAAATATGTGCGATCCGGTCGGCAGACCTTCGATCCCGCCGCGCTCGAGTGTGCGTGCAACGATGCCGGCGATCTCGGCTGATGAACTGAATGGCCGGAACGGGGCTTGCGAACGCAAGAACAGGTGCGCTTCGATAGCCGTCGGGCGGGCCGCAGCAAGATATGCCAGGATCGCGTCGCCAACACCCTGTGGCAATGGCAAACGATCCGGTCGACGCGTCTTGCCCTTGACCTTCAGTTGGCCGGATCGCCAATCGATATCGTCGAGACGCATATCCCGAATATCTCCTGCTCGCAGGCCAAGTCTGGCAAGCAGGAGAATGATCGCCTTATCCCGAACTTCCACCGGCCGACCTGTCGGGCAGGCTGCAATGATCCTCTCGATCGTTGCCGGGTCGATGTAGCGCGGCAATGCCGAAAGCCGGTATCTCCGTACGGAAGGCATTGCGTGCAGCAGCGCTGGGCGGCATTGGCCTCGGCCAATAAGAAACCGAAGATAGCTCCTCATGATCGTGGCGAGCAGCGAAGCCGATCCCGGGATCTCCTTGCTGCGACGCTCGAACGCATCTCGCAGAGTGGCAGCATCCCATTGTGCCGGCGCGCCGAGCATGGGCATCAGCCGCTCAATCTCTGCCCGGTATCGCCGGATCGTCTCGTCGGTCACGCCTCGATCCTGCCTGAGCCAACCGACATATGCCGCGACCTGCGGATCTTCGACCACCTTCACCGCGACCGGAGCGATGGCGCGCCGATCACGAAGAAACTCAACGAAGTGCCGTGTGCAACGCCGCCGTCGCTTCCTGCCGGAAGTGGTCAGCTTGCCGCGCTTGCGGAAAACCGGGCACCGACAATCGTGATCGGCATACTGTTTGGTGACCGTGTCATCGACATCGGTCCATGGACATCGCGATACCCGCAGCCAGGCCGCGAAGTGCTCCGCCTCTGAACGGTAGGCTTGCGCCACCCCCTTCGCGAGTTGGAGGCCATCGATCATATGCGAATAGTCAGCAAGATGACGCCCGAGATCGTAAATCCCATCGGCTACGTCGATGTAACCCTGGTCTTCGAGAAACCGGACAAAGCGCCTGACACGCGCCGCAAGATCGGCCTTGTAGGCTGTCGCTTGCGCTGAATACCTTGGGCACCGGCATCGATGCTGCTCAAAACGGCGCACGATGCGATCATCAACCGTCCCGAGCGCAATCCCGCGTAGTCCCAGCCAACACAGAAAATGGCGGATCGCTGCGCTGTACAGGACCGCACAGGCTGTTCCCTCTTCAACCGACAGAGAGGAGAGGAATGCACTGAATAGGGCGTTAGTACTGGGCGGCTCTCCAACCCTGCTTGGTGCAGGCTGAAACGACACAAATGATCTTGTTGGCATGGTGGTTCCTTCGACATGTTGAGGTCGAAGGACCGGTAATTATCTGGAGTAAAATCATGACGAACCGACGCAATCCCGCGCCTCCGACTGCGACGCTCGACATAAACTGCGACTGCAAAGAA
>NZ_JAVAIL010000012.1:0-3542 GCF_030717865.1 Qipengyuania benthica
GATTGCGGAGTATTGCCTATCAGTCTGGGCGCATCTAGAAGAGCGAAGCGATAGAAAAACCATGCCGAAAGGTATGGTTATGAAAAATCTTCTGCTTGCAATCCTCTTCCTGTCTGTCCCTGCATCCGCGCAGCAAGCGCAACTGCAAACATTCTCGCCAGAGCGCTCGTCCGCGTTTCTAATGCTCACACCGGGTGTTCCATCGACGGCTTCGCCTTTGGACGATTCCAAGGCTCTGCCGTCACCAACTGGGGCACTCGAGGCCGATTTCGCAAATTTTAACGGGACTATGGAGCCCGAGGCCGACCTTTCTTACGACGTTGTTCCGGCAGCGACCTTCGTGCCGGATTGGATGAGGGGAGGGCGCCCGAAATTCGAATATAGCGTCTATCGCCGCAGAGCATACTTTCCCGATCCGGATTGCCTCACGACAGGATACTTTCCTCGTCATGGCATCAGCGCGGATGCCCAATCGCGCCGGCGCCTCTACTTCCATAATATCCTTACAGCAGCCTGCGAAGCCGGTGTTCCTGTAAGGCTTTTCGATGCATTGGTTGCGCAAGAGAGCCGGTATCGTCCACACGCACGAAGTCATGCAGGGGCGATGGGACTCACGCAACTCATGCCGGGAACCGCGCGTCATCTGAAGGTCGGCAACCCGTGGGACGTGCGTGAGAATCTAACTGGTGGCGCGCGTTATCTGCGCGAGCAGCTCGATCGGTTTGGTTCGTGGGAACTTGCGCTGGCGGCTTATAACGCTGGTCCGGGCCGCATTGAGCAGTACGACGGGATCCCGCCTTTCCGGGAGACCCGCAACTATGTACGAGCGATCATGTCGACGCTCGATGGCGGCGCGGCGCCCATAGTGCGGTCTCCGCCGTTACTCGCTGCCAACCCGTTCAGGAGGACAAAGCTGGTTTCCTTCGCTCGGCCGTCAAAGATCCCAGAAGACTGAGAACCCCACGCTCCAGGCGTAATACAAAGCTACCGCGACGATGACCGGTGCGCCTTTGAGATAGTTGATCTGCCAGCGAAGCCAGATCTTTGGCAGAAGCAGCGTCTTGTCGAGACGGGTGGCGAGGGCGGGACGCCACCTTCCGGTGCGCCAATCGTGTGCGGTTACCAGAACGGCGAGGACAGCGCACATCAGCGTCATGATACCGACGGCAATGTAGAGCGACGTCCAGGCGATAAGAGCTTCTTGCTTCATGGCTCCTGGCTACCAGCGTGCCTCTTGCATATGGTGACCGAGCCCGAAGCCGTCCGATCCAGCTCACCGAACATCGCCTCGTTCCGTCCGAACCGCGTATGCTTGAAATTGACATCGCCGCTTTTCGCTTGATTGACGACGAGGGCTTTCATTTAGACCTCCGCTGCTTTCCGTATTTCATTCTGCGCCAGATCGCTGTTCGGCAATGAGAGCGCTATGTTGCGACATCTGGGGCGCCGGATGGCCAGCAGAGACCAGCCAGGTAGTGCGAGCAACGCTCAACCGTAGGCGAAATCGAAGTCTCCACCGTTGCGTCGGTCTTCGAGCTTGCGGTGGTATTTGGCGATTGCGGAAGACGTGTTTTTTGCAATTCCGTTGCAGAGTTCGTCGCGAATGGTCTCGAAGGTGCCTTCACAGGCAGCGAGCTCGCCTGGCAGATGGGTGGCCATCGCGATCGCAACGAGAGCCGAGGTCTCGCAGCACGGATCTTCATAGGAAGCTGGGTCCGAGAAACACTGAACTGTGATCGCAGCGCGGATCGGATCGATTTCGAGTCGTGCAGACACGGCATGGAACTCAGCGATCGGGAGCGATCCTTCGGCAATGCGTTCGAAGAAACGGTTGCGATGGCTACGTCGGATAACCCCTTCGTTGACCAGCTTCCGCACGCTCACGCCGCGCTTCTGCATCTGATCTCTGATGAGGACCGAATATTCCTCCTGAAGCTGACTGCAGCTTTTTATCTCAGCTCGCTGTGACCCCTCGGACATAGTTCCTCCGATGCCCCGCCCTATGCATACGCATACCTTGGAAGAGGGTAGCGATGTTTGGCAAGTTAAACTTTATCGTTGAGAAATGACGAGCGCGCAGAAAACAACCGTCTCCCGGACACCGCATGGGCGACCGAGACGCTCACTCAAATCAGTCTTTATCTCGTCCAATCTGGCGTTGAGTGGGCGCGAAAGGCGAAGATAGATCCGCACTCGGCCGTCCAGCGGGAGCTGCCCCGCGAAAAGCTTGAGCTGTTCCTTGGTAGGTTTCGGGCGGGAGTTAATGGCCTCA
This sequence comes from Qipengyuania benthica, assembly GCF_030717865.1. Classification (NCBI taxonomy): domain Bacteria; kingdom Pseudomonadati; phylum Pseudomonadota; class Alphaproteobacteria; order Sphingomonadales; family Erythrobacteraceae; genus Qipengyuania; species Qipengyuania benthica. The sequence continues at coordinate 2,273 of NZ_JAVAIL010000012.1, forward strand.
ATAATAACGTCTTTCAGGCGCTGAAACTTCAACCTTTCAACCGTGAGGATTCGGATCGCGTCCGCGATTATCGCGAAGGGCTGCTCGCCCATCAGCAACTCATGCACAACCTCGCTGTCGTCTGACATAGAACCTCCTCGCCCCCTCAAATCTTTGTGCGGGCGCGCCCTGTCAGCGGCTCGAAAGGTCAGAGAATCAGATTTTTTGTTTAGATGGGGGAGGTGGCGCTGCATACAGGCCAGCTGGCTCTGTATTCGGGCCATCGTGGGTCCGATTTCTTGCCAGGCAGGCACACTGGCGTAGCCAAATGGCTTCGTTTTTGCACCCGGCCGGGACGAATTTCGATGCCGAGTGGCCATGCAAACGGTGATTCGAAGTCGGGTAAAGCTAAAGATACCCACGCAATAGTTGAGAAATGGTTCCCGATCTCCCCTTCTGGCCTTGGCGCATCGCGCCATTCGTCAAACCAGAAGGGAAAGACAATGAAAGCACTCGACCTCAAGAAGGGCGGCGCGAACCTTGCCGTCGCTTTGGCTGCAGTAGCCGGGATGAGCGTATTCGGAATCGACGCCGCGATGGCCGGTACCGACTCCACGTTCGATACCGCGCTGACGCAGTTCACCAATTTCCTCGAAGGCTCGGGCGGTAAGATCATCACCGTCCTGTCGCTTGCCGGCGGCATCGTGGCGCTTGCCTCCGGTCGCTTTTCGCTTGGCCAGGTCGCGATCCCGGTTGGTGTGGGCGTCGGTGCCGGCACGGGCGTGCCGATCGTCACCTCGACGATTACCGGTACGGTCTGATTTTTCGATCGGACTCTCACCACGGGATGCGGCCTGCTGATTGCCTCGCGATACGCAGCCGCCCCCAAATTGGCGGAGACGACCTTTGGACCAGTATTCAATCCCAAGACACCTCGACGATCCCGAGTTGATCGGGTTCTGGACGCTTGATGAATTCCTCATAATGTTGATTCCATTCGGATGGGGAATTCTAGCGCAGCACATCGTTATCGGACTTTTCTTCAGCGTCGCTGCATGGTTTTTCTATCGCAAATTAAAAGCCGGGCGTTCGATGTATTGGGTCCTGCATTTTGCCTATTGGCATCTGCCGGGTGGGTTCTTTGGTCTGAAGGTCGCTCCGCCTTCTCATCTTCGTGTGATGGCGGGCTGAAATGGAACTCTCTCTTGCTCACGAGGCGTCGCAACGGACGCTGAAACAGCGCAATCTCCTCGCGCTCATCTGTATCGTTCTCGGCATCCTTGTGGTTGTG
>NZ_JAVAIL010000001.1:0-487500 GCF_030717865.1 Qipengyuania benthica
CGCTCCTTACCACCGGAGCTGTGCGGTCGTGGTGTGAGCCCAAGCCACGCTGCAAACTGTCGTCCCGATCGGAACAAAGACGCATCTGGCACAGCAGCTGCAATGGCTGATGCGGTAATCGGGCCAATGCCTGGGATCGTCGCGAGACGGCGGCTCGTCTCGTCATTGCGGTGCCATTCGAGGATCTGTGTCTCCAGCCGATCGATCTCGCTGGAAAGCGCTCTCAGCTGTGCGGCGATGCCGTGAAGCGCTGATCTGGCATGAACCGGCAGTCTGCTTTGCTCGTCGTGGAGCGCCTTCAACGATGCGGTAACCCCTCCGGCGCCCACGGGAGTGACGATCCCGTATTCAGCAAGGTGCCCTCGCAGTGCGTTGATCAACATCGTTCGTTGCCGGACCAGAAGATCTCGGCTTTTATGGAGCATCAACACCGCTTGCTGCTCGACCGTCTTCACAGCAACGAAGCGCATCGTTGGTCGGGTCACCGCCTCGCAGATCGCCTCGGCATCCGCCGCATCGGTCTTCCCGCGCTTCACGTATGGTTTGACGTAAGCTGGTGGCATCAAACGCACCTCATGGCCCAGAGCCATAAGCTCGCGCCCCCAGTGATGCGCCGATGCGCAGGCTTCCATGCCGACCAGGCACGCCGGCAAATCGGTGAAAAAGCCGATCACCTCAGCCCGCCGCAGCTTGCGCCGGACAAGCACTTCACCGCCACTCCCAATTGCATGTATCTGAAATACGTTCTTCGCCAGATCCAATCCGACGGTGACAACCTCTTTCTCCATGGAACGACTCCTAGACGTGGACCTACAACGACTGCACCTTGCCATACTTGGGCTGGTGCGAGAGCCGTCCACGACATCACGTCACAAGCCGACCCATATCGGTCGCGTGTGTATCGCTGGTAGCCTTCCCAAGCGGCCCCGGGATGCGACAGTACGCGACCCGCCAGGAGAGCATGTGCGGCCAAACCAGAGCGGTTAGAAGCGCCGGTACTTGAGCCACGCGCGCACAGCATACTGTGCAAAGTACCAAGCAGATAGCGCAGGATTCAGTCCTTCGACTTGGCGAAAGGCCTTCCAGACCTCACTCGCGCTCTTCTTTTTATCGCGACTGACTGAGGCGCTCATGACCCGATAACGCATCAGATCTTTGTCGAGCCCGACTGCGACGCCGCCATCTTTAAGGAGTTCGAGCCAACACGCGAAATCATCGTAATAGGTCTTCTTCATGCGGAATGACCCGGAGATTTCACTGTCGACGATCACCGTAGACGTGGCGATTGCGGTGTTGCCGAGCAGCTTCCGATAACCCATTTTTGGAGGAACGGAGATATAAGCGCCCGTTTTTGATCCGTCAGCGCTAATTCGGCGGAACCCGGTGAAGCTGATCACCGCTTCTGGATGCGCACCGTGGAACGCCAGCTGACTTTCAAGTTTGTCTGGCAGCCACACGTCGTCACTGTCGAGAAAGGCAAGCCACCGCCCTTTCGCAACGGACAAGGCTTGATTGCGCGCTTCTGCCGGGCCACCGTTATGGGGAGCTCCTATGAGTATTATACGATCGTCTTTGCGAGCAAGCTCGCGTACAACATCACGAGTTTGGTCTGGACCGCAGTCTTCGCAGATGAGCATTTCCCAATTGGAATACGTTTGCGCTTGAACTGACTGAATCGTTTCGGTGATAACTCTTTCGGCGCGATAGGCGGGCGTGATGATCGAGACAAGTCGGTCGCTCATTGGTATCTTCCATCAGGATGGGTCGCACGATGATGCGGGTGCTGACCCTATGCAGCGTTAGCGTTCCTGGGGGCGTTTGTCGCTTGCCTAACGCTGCGTCTCGCCGCGCAAAGAATTGACCAAATCGGCTATTCCTACAGCAACTGGCCGCGGATGAATCCCCAGCGATCGCAGAGATGTCACGTCAAGACCTGGGAAACCGACATCAGGCTTTTCGGGCGCCGGCTCTAAGTCGACATCTCGCTCCCAATCGGCTCCGGTTTCTTCAACCAAAAGTCTAACAGCCTGAAGAATGGTAGTGCGTGTACCGCTGCCGACGTTGATAGCACCCTTCCAATCTTTGTCCCAAACCTGAAATGCAGCCTCGACCACGTCGTCGACATGCACGAAGTCCGCGACGAAGCTGCCTCCGTGCTGAACAGAAATCTTTTTCCCTTCCAACAGGGCGAGAGCCATTCTCGTAAAAGGGCCTTGCCGTTGACCGGGTCCATACACAGAGCTTGGTTTAAGAGTTACGATCCGCATCTTAGAGCTCTTGGCCCAGCTATTAGCGAACACTTCTTGAACAATTTTAGAAGAAAGATAATAGGGTGCCCGTGTGGGCATCATTTGGTGTGACTCGGTGGCGGCCTCTAGTTGCGGCGAATACGCGTTTCCTGCTCCCGACTGGATAAAATTTTTGACCCCGGCGGCTTCGGCTGCCCGCAACAGATACATCGTCCCGAGAGCATTGGCCTGCCAGCAGCTCTGCGCCTCGCTCAAATCCCCCTGATCCTTGGGGATATAGCTTGCGAAATGCGCGACTGCATTACACCCATCCAATAGCTCGGGCCCAAGGGAGGACGGATCAAGAAGGTCGAAAAATCGAGTTTCAAACCCTGAGGTTGAATCATCTGGCACTCGGCTTAGAATTCTTATGTCATAACCGCTCTCGAGGGCGCGCCTCTTAAAGGCGCCTCCAATGAAACCGTCAGCACCCGATATCGCGAGAAGACCTTTTTTGCGAATCATTCAATTTACTCCGAAATTTCGCGAGATGGTACCAAAGTCTCGCTCCAGTGCCGAAGTATCGTTCGTTGCGCTACGGAAGGCTGATGGATATCTTCTTCAAAGAGTAAATGGCGAACACACATTTCAACCTCATTAAATCCTACCATGGCTCGCAGTGGAGTCGCGCCTGAAAAGCGCGCATTGATTTCAAAGACTTTTGGTTTTCCATCGGCGTCTATTCTGAACTGAAAGTTCGCGGGGCCAAAGGGACCTAGTGCTTCACCCCAAGTACGTATAGCCCGGTTCAGGTTAGGATACTCTCCGCTAAAAGCCCGATAGGTATTGCCGTCGCGCAAGTCTCGGCGCATGACTATAGACGCAAGCGCCTTTCCTCCAAAAGCGACTACGCTTGAAGTATATTCATCCTCGCTTGAACCGATCGCCTTCTGCACGACCAAACCCGCCCTCCCCTTCAGAGCTTTATCAAGACTTAAGCGGTCTAATACGGTCGAGACACCAAACGAGCGAGCGCCAACGCGTGGCTTTACGATTAACGGAAATCCAACCGATTGAATAAGTTCTTCAAGGTCATCTGAATTTTCTGGTATTGCCGATTCCGGGGCATCGAATCCTGCGTCCCGGAAAAAGAGGAACGTCTTGTACTTATCGTCTGCGATATGCACCACTTCGGGATCGCTGACGAGGATAGTGGTTCCGCATTCCTGTTCAAGGCGCGCCCTGTTTTCTGCGAGCGGAAGAAGCTCTACGTCGGTGCCCACGAGAACCAAGTCAGGTTTACAGCGATGAAGCACCTCAGAGAACCGGTCGAGGTACTCAGGCGCGTCTGCCTTTGGGACCAGATGATATTCGTCTGTCCAGTACAACCCTGCCGAAAGAGGCGACGGATCAACGCTGATCAAGTAAGGATTCAATCCTGATCTTTGCAGAGCACGAATGATTCCTTGCCCGAGAAGGGCGCCGGCCCCAGTAACTAGAATCTTAGTCATGGAAGAATCCACAAATTCGGGATTTTGTTTCGTCGGAAAGATTCGTTTTCAAGATAGCCTCCACGTACCATGACCAGTCTCGACAAATTTCTCGCTCGTCCAATGATATCTGATCTTCTTGCATTGTCAGGGATGTCCAAGCTCCGCGGCGTGAATTTTCATCCCTTGGTTGACCGATGGCGCCGATAGTAGCGGCACTCCTGCCGTCGAGTTCGTGTCGCCGGCACCGATGGGTGTGCCCAAAAATTCCGTGTCGAAGGCCGCGCTCAGCTAGCACCGATAGGGCTGTGCGAAAATCCGCCGGTTCGCGCAAATATGTCCAGTTTCCTCGGCCGAATGGATTGGCGTGGGAAAATAGGACCTCACCCTCGATCCATTCGTCGCGCCAAGGCAGAGACGATTTCATATCGAGATCCTCAATGCGTGCCAGCGTCCACTCTGCCGATTCCCGTATCCAGTCAGGCAAGCTAACCATTGAAGCAGCCTCGTTTTGCTGCAGATCAATGTAAAGTTGGTCGTGGTTGCCGCATAACAATATAGCCCCATCCTTAGCGCAGGCATCAGCCGCAAGATCGAGCACTTCGCGCGGCTCGGGTCCGTAGGTCAGAAGGTCACCAAGGATAATGATCTGGTCGCATCCCGCCGTTCTCGCTGCTTGCAACGCCTGCCTAAAAGGTTTCGCCGCGGAGTGGATGTCGCCCATCACTGCTATTTTCATTGTCTCACACCGTGAAAGTGTCGCCTGCCTCATAACGGGTGGGCCGCGAGGCGTAGAAGAGAAGCGGTCCGTCTTCTCGGCTCCAGCGAAGCCATACCAACATAGGTGATCGCCAGCTGACACAAGGTCCGGGCCGCACCGCCCTTGCAACGTTCATGCTGCGTCGCAGCCCTCGTACTTTCGACATGTCTCGTCAATGGGAAGCCATCTCCCTTGATGTCGTTTTTGTGCGCGGCGTAGTTGTCGAACATCGCATGAAAGCCTCTTGCGGATGGTTCGACACCGACTTTCGCGGCCAAACCAATGAGGCCTAGTTCAAGCATCAAGGGGGTCGGCCGCACCCGTTGCAAGAAACCCAAAGACAAGCCAATGGCGGAGCGGACTGCCGAGGCGAAAGCCCGCCAATTCCTAGATCCGCACCCGCGTCGATTTTGTCCTCGTGCTGGAGCAAGGACAAGTTCGGGCAGCTCATCCAAACCGCCGACTTGTAGAGCGCCGACACCAAGAGCACGCAATCCAAACTGGCCGCCAATAGGAACCACCTTGTCTTCCCCAAAAGCTAGACGGAGTCAGGATAGGTAAGCCCAAAAAAGCAGGAAACCCGCTGAGAAGCGGTGCAAAAAGGGGCCAGTCAGTTTTCAAACGCCGGCGTGGCAACCGATAACCCTTGATCAGCCAGAACCCCTCAAGCGATTGGGTTGATGGAGGCGCTCAAGTCTCCTTTCTGGTGTCGACACCGTCAGAACCTGCGGATAGAGGGCCCCGATACCAAAGGGTCGTTTGCAAAACCGGTTCCTAGGGCGAGCCACCAAAGAACCGAAACGGGCTAAAAATATCCAAAGATATCGCTTGTGCCGCAAATGTTTTTTCTGAGCAAAAATTAGGCAACCGGCATCCACAGTGAATCTCGCTAGAGCACGACTTTTAATCGCAGGGAGAATTTTGAGTGAGGTCATATAGCACTAGGAAGCGCGTACTGGTCACTGGCGGCGCTGGGTTCCTTGGATCGCACCTCATCGACCGGCTCATCGAACGCGGTGACGAGGTGCTATGCGTCGACAATTTGTTTACTGGCGACAAGAGCAATATTGACCATCTTGCCAGCAATCCGCGGTTTGAATTCATGCGGCATGACATCACTTTCCCGCTCTTTGTTGAGGTGGACGAAATTTACAACCTCGCCTGTCCGGCAAGCCCTATCCATTACCAATTTGACCCCGTTCAAACGACCAAAACCAGCGTGATTGGCGCGATCAATATGCTTGGTCTTGCCAAGCGTTTGAAGGTGAGGATTTTCCAAGCGTCTACCTCAGAAGTTTACGGGGATCCTTCGGTTCATCCGCAGCCAGAGACCTACTGGGGCAATGTCAATCCGATCGGACCGCGCGCTTGTTACGATGAAGGCAAGCGTTGCGCCGAGACGCTGTTTTTCGACTATCACCGGCAGCATGGCCTCGACATCAAAGTGGTGCGGATTTTCAACACTTACGGTCCGCGCATGCATCCAGGCGACGGACGAGTGGTCTCCAATTTCGTCATTCAGGCGCTCAAAGGGGAGCCCATAACGCTATATGGTGACGGATCTCAGACGCGCTCTTTTTGCTACGTCGATGATCTGGTCGAAGGTTTTTTGCGTATGATGGATACGGGCGAAGAGCTTCCCGGCCCTGTCAACTTGGGCAATCCGAACGAATTTACGATGCGCGGGCTGGCCAATGCCATCATCGAACTCACTGGTTCCAAATCGCCTATTGAGGAACGGCCGCTTCCGCAAGACGATCCCAAACAGCGCCAACCCGACATTGCCATAGCGCGCGAGAAGCTGGGGTGGGAACCGCGGGTGCAATTGCGTGAAGGCTTGAAGCACACAATTGCCTATTTCGATGAATTTCTGAGTGAACTTCCTGACCGCAAAGTGGCGTCATTCCCACCCGAAATCCGCAACTGACCTCTCTGCCTGTCCATTCAGTGCTGCCTCAAGAAAGTCCGATAGTATTAGCTTGGCCAGGCAGTGCGGGCACACATAACTCACTCACAAACGAAAGCAGGAGTTCGCGTAAATGAAAATCGCGATGGTAGGATCGGGCTATGTCGGCCTGGTCTCGGGGGCGTGTTTTGCCGATTTTGGCCATGAGGTGATTTGCATCGACAAGGATCAGGCGAAGATCGATAGCCTCAATGAAGGCGTAATGCCGATCTACGAGCCCGGCCTGGCTGCCCTGATGCAGAGCAATGTCGAAGCAGGCCGCCTATCCTTCACCGCCAGTCTTGCCGATGGTATCGCGGGCGCTCACGCCATTTTTATCGCCGTCGGTACACCCAGCCGCCGCGGCGATGGTCATGCCGATCTGTCCTTTGTCTACGCTGTTGCCGAGGAAATTGGAGCTAATCTTGCCAACGACACGGTCGTTGTCACCAAGTCCACGGTTCCGGTTGGCACGGGCGATGCCGTAGAGCGAATTATCTCCGATAGCGGCGCATCAAGCGAACGTGGCCACCGTGTCGCCGTCGTCTCCAACCCAGAATTTTTACGCGAAGGCGCGGCGATTGGCGATTTCAAGCGGCCGGACCGTATCGTTATCGGAACGGAAGACGAGTTCGGGCGCGACGTTATGCACGAAGTTTATCGCCCACTGTTCCTCAACCAATCGCCCATTCTATTCACCAGCCGCCGCAGTGCGGAACTGATCAAATATGCCGCTAACGCGTTTCTGGCGACCAAGATCACCTTCATCAATGAAATGGCCGACCTGTGCGAAAAGGTCGGCGCAGATGTGCAGGATGTGTCGCGCGGCATCGGCAGCGATGGCCGCATTGGCCCCAAATTCCTTCATGCTGGTCCGGGCTATGGCGGCTCGTGCTTTCCTAAGGACACCCTGGCATTGCTGAAAACGGCGGAAGATGCTGGCAGCCCCTCTCGTATCGTCGAGGCAGTGGTGAAGGTGAACGAAACCCGCAAGCGCAGTATGGGTCGCAAGGTTGTTGATGCGCTAGGCGGGACCGAAGCGGCGCGCGGCAAAAAGGTCGCCTTGCTTGGCCTCACCTTCAAACCCAACACCGACGACATGCGCGATTCGCCGGCCATCGCGGTGGCACAGACCTTGAGCGATGCCGGAGTAAGAGTGGTCGCATACGACCCCGAAGGTATGAAATTGGCCCGTCCGTTGATGCTTGAGGTTGAGATGGCTTATGATCCCTATGCCGCGATAGATGGCGCCGATGCCGTTGTCTTGGTCACTGAGTGGGATGCTTTTCGCGCACTGGATCTTAGCCGAATCAAAGGCTTGGCTCGCACGCCGGTGATCGTCGATTTGCGGAATATCTACTCGCCGCAGACCGTGCGTGAAGCTGGCTTTACCTATATCAGCGTCGGACGGGCTTAACCCCCTTGGATTATCGAAGCCGCGGTCTTGCTTGCCGAACAGGGCTAGCTGGTGTTCGCGCGGGAGGATGGGCGAATGACGGCAAGAATGTATGTCGCAAATTTGACTGCATGTGGCTTATCAACTGGAGCCCGGGTTCTATACTGATGGCTCCCATAATTTCGCTAAATCTGCATGAGAGTTGCCTGTGCCCCAGATTGTCCCTGTAATCTTATGTGGCGGAAGCGGAACGCGGCTTTGGCCGCGAAGCCGCGCAAGTAAGCCCAAGCCTTTTCTGCCACTAATCGGCGAGGGCTCTCTTTTCGAAGCGACCCTAGATCGGTGCTCTGGTGGAGATTTCTCCAGCGCAACCATTGTCACAGGCGCCGCGCATTTGGGTCACGTCCGCGCCCAGGGCGAGGGACGAAATCTATCGATTATAGTCGAACCAGCGGCTAGGAACACTGCGCCCGCTATCGCACTCGCGGCTGCCCGTCTGCCACATGATCAGATCATGCTGATTTGCCCCAGCGATCACCACATCGCCGATACAAAAGCCTTTGCCGCTGCTGCTACTACCGCAGCGAAACTCGCACGAGAAGGTTGGCTGGTCGCTTTCGGTATCGAGGCGACCCGAGCCGAAACCGGCTTTGGCTATATTCGTCGAGGTGAACCGCTCGCCGGCGACGCCCGTCGCATCGCGCAATTCGTCGAAAAACCCGACCGTGCCCGGGCTGAGAAATATCTAGCTGATGGTGGCTACTTTTGGAATGGCGGCATCTTCTGCTTTACCGCCGGACGCTATCTCAAAGAGTTGAGCCGCACCCGACCCGCTATGGCACAAGCGGTCCAGATTGCCGTGGCGCATGGCCATGTGGATGAAGAGTGCTTCCATCCCGATGGCAACGCATTCGCCGCGATTGTTGGAGATTCGATTGATTACGCGGTGATGGAAGAGGCGGAGGATGCCGCTGTTGTGCCTGTTTCCATGGGCTGGTCCGACATCGGCAACTGGCCCTCGCTACAAGAAGCGCGTGGCGGAGGGCTTGACGGCAATGTCACGCGTGGTCCCGCCGAGTTGGTGAACTGCCGCGATGTTATGACCGATAGCGATGGACCTCGCGTTTCTGTGGTCGGAATGGAGGATGTGATTGTAGTGGTGGATGGCGACGAAGTGCTCGTCACCTCCCATGCCGGTGCGCAGAAGGTCGGTCAGCTTGCAGGAGCAAAGAACCAGTGATCCTTGAAACAAGAAAGGTTGCCAAACCTTGGGGGGTCGATGCTCTTCCCGTACCTTTTGAAGGGCAAGGCGGTGGCGAGCGGATCGGTGAAATCTGGTTTGAACCGCTGCCAGCCGCTGACCAATTGCTGGTTAAATACATCTTCACGAGCCAAGCGCTTTCGGTGCAGGTCCATCCATCCGATGCACAGACTCTCGCCGATGGCCTTGATCGCCAAGGCAAGGAGGAGTGCTGGTTAATCCTTGAGGCTGAGCCAGGCGCAAAGCTCGGCATTGGATTTACCCAAGAGATTAGTGCGGACGCGATGCGCGATGCGGCAAAAGATGGTTCGATTGAGCACCTCTTGGCTTGGCATTCGGTAGCAGCGGGCGATTTCGTCTATATTCCGGCGAACACCGTGCACGCGATCGGCGCGGGGGTTTCGCTGATCGAGGTGCAGCAAAATTCCGATATTACCTACCGCCTTTATGATTACGGGCGTCCGCGTGAATTGCATTTGGACAAAGCAGTAGCGATTGCCGCCGGGAAACTGCACGACCGACACCTGCGCCGCCGTGTGCCTGAGAATGGACATGAGGTATTGGTCGACGGGCCGCTGTTCCGGCTCGACAGGCTTGATGGTAAGATTGGAGACAATGTTTACGCACGCTACGCTGGCCCGCTCCTTGTCATCCCTCAGGTTGGTTTGGCTCATGTAGCCGGTGAGATGGTGGCAGCAGGGCAATGCGCGTTGGCGGACAGCCTGGGCCTAGTCGCAATAGAGGACGGCTCTAAGGTGCTGATCGCGCAATCGGCCTGAGCGCCCGACTTTCCTGCTACGCGCTCAATTCGCACTCGATCAGCCGGTCCGGAACTTAAAAACCTGACCAGCTACTCGCTTGAAATCGAAAGATTTGACGATGAGCAGCTGCGCAATATCGGCGGGATGGCTGCATGCTGTCGCACTCCGGGTGCGCCGACACGCTCGCCCCCGGGGAAGCAATGGCCGACAGCTTCCTCCAGAGCATTCCGGCCGAGCAGATCAAGGCGCTCAACTGACCGAGCGGTTTGGTATCTCACCGGGCTGATCCATACTTGGCAGCGCAAATTGGACGCCCGCAACAAGCCCTCGCTTTGGCGCCCGGCTGTGATTCCTTGCCTTGAGAGAGGAGTGAACCAGACGCACCCATCGATGCGCCGACGGGAGGCGGCAATGACGCGGCTGTTTCGGGTTGCGCGGCCGCGATGCTCATTTCTTCGCAAGCGATTCGAACCGGGTTTGGATCACTGCGCGCGAAGGTGCCGATACGATCGGCTGCCACCGTCAACTTTGCTCTTTAGACAGCCAGAAGACCGGTTCCGCCCGAGAGTCCGAAGACTGACTGAGCGTTCGGACCTTTTTGCGGCATCGGTACTAACAAGCCGGAAGACTTCGGCGGGCGCAAGGGGCGTCGCGCATTTTTTTCCAGTTCAGCCAATGAGGCCTGGACAGCAGGCGAGACGAGACCCTGCTCTTCACCTGTTAGTGTCCGTTATGCCCCTGTTTCGACCGAGCTTCAAAAGCGGGTGGTGCGCCTCATTTCGTAGGCCGGACTGACCTGCACGTTCTGTCTAAGTAACGGTAAATAGGACTTTTATGGAGCACCTCGCGCGATAACACCATATAACGCGCTCAAGTAGCTAAGCGGTAGCGCAAACAACGACTTGTTTATGGGATGCTTGGCGCATCAGCGCTCGGTTCTCCTCGCTCACGCCTTACCATGGCGGCGGAACCTGGAGGACCAACCGATGGTGCCGGTCGATTGCATCGATGGAAAGCTACCACCAAACCATCACTTGCCGCTCGACCTCAAGCCCGCTTGTCGGCATTTAGACTACCGAGCTCGACCAATCAGCTGAGGCGGAGATTAGCAATACGGGTTCTTGTCACCGGAGCGGCCGGATTTATCGGCAACGCGGTCTCGATGGCGCTGATGGCGCGCGGCGACGCGGTGCTCGGGGTCGATAATTTCAGCGACTATTATTCCCTTGCGCTCAAGCGGGCGCGGCTCGAGCGGGCGCGCACCGCGGGGGAAGGAGCCTTTGCGTTTCGCGCCGTGGATTTCGCCGACCCTGTGGCGCTGGCGCAAGCGCTGGAGGGCGAGGAATTTGCCCGGATCGTCCATCTGGGTGCGCAGCCCGGTGTGCGCTATTCGCTCGAGAATCCCCACGCCTACGCTCATTCCAACATCACCGGGCATCTCGCGCTGCTCGAAGTGGCGCGTCACCGCCAGATCGAGCACATGGTCTATGCCAGCTCTTCCTCGGTCTATGGCGGCAATGCGAAGCTGCCTTTCTCGGTCGAGGATCGCGTGGATCATCCCGTCTCGCTCTACGCCGCGACCAAGCGCGCCGACGAGCTGATGAGCGAGACCTATGCGCATCTCTACCGTATCCCGCTGACCGGACTGCGCTTCTTCACGGTATACGGACCCTGGGGCCGCCCCGACATGGCACCCTGGCTGTTCACCAGCGCGATTCTCGAGGGGCGACCGATCAAGGTCTTCAACCATGGCGCGATGTATCGCGACTTCACCTATATCGACGATATCTTCGCGGGCGTGCTGGCCTGTCTGGATTCGCCGCCTGCGGATGACGGCGCAGCCAAGGCGGGGGGCAGCACCAAGCCGCACGCGCTCTACAATATCGGCAACAATCGCTCGGAGCATCTGCTCAGGGTAATCGCGCTGATCGAGGAGGCGTGCGGGCGCAAGGCGGAGCGCGTGCTGCTGCCGATGCAGCCGGGCGATGTCGAAAAGACCTATGCCGATATCGAAGCGATCCGGAACGATCATGGCTACGAGCCGACCACCTCGATCGAGCAAGGCGTGCCGCAATTCGTGCGCTGGTATCGCGATTATCACGGCGTCTGAACGCCGCGCTGCAATTCAGGACGCAGCTCAGGCGACGTCGGGCCAGATGCCCCTTGTGTCATAGATCAGAGCACCCTGGCGTTCCTCGGGCGGGACGACCTTGAAGATGTCGTGATCGACCAGCACGACGATGATGCCGCAATCCTCGAGAGCGGTGTCGAGATCGACAAGCAGCGCTCCGGTGCCGTCGAATTCGGGCGGCAGGTCGCCGGCATAGGGCTCGACCACATGCACCCGCTCGCCGAACTCGCGCGCCAGCCCGGCGGCAATGAAGCGCGCGGGGCTTTCGCGGAAATCGTCGATATTCGCCTTGAAGGCGAGCCCGAGGCAGGCGACCCGCTGATCGGGATGCGCCGCAATCAGCGCTTTCGCACGGGCGAGCACATGCGCCATCTTGGCGTCGTTGGTCTGGCGGGCCCGGCGGATGAGGTTGGCGTCTTCGGGTGCTCCATGGACGATAAACCAGGGGTCGACCGCGATGCAATGCCCGCCGACGCCCGGTCCCGGGGTGAGGATGTTGACCCGCGGATGGCGATTGGCGAGGCGGATCACCTCCCAAACATCGAGCCCTTGCCGGTCGGCGATCATCGACAACTCGTTGGCGAAGGCGATATTGACGTCGCGGAAGGCATTTTCGACCAGCTTGGTCATCTCCGCGGAACGGACGTCGGTGGTGACGCATGCGCCCTTCACGAAACGCTTGTAGAAGGCCAGCGCCTTGCGCGCGCAGCGCGGGGTGATCCCACCGATCGAGCGGTCGTTGTGAGTCAGTTCCTCGAGAATCCGGCCCGGCAGCACGCGCTCCGGGCAATAGGCGATCGAGACGTCGGGGGTACCCTCGCACAGGCCGGGCAGCGCCAGATCGGAGCGGTCCTTGGCGATCAGATCACGCAGCGCCTCGGTGGTGCCGACCGGACAGGTCGATTCCAGGATCACGGTGTCGCCCTTCTTGAGGACCCCTGCGATGTCGGCTGCGGCAGCCATGACGAAGCTGGTGTCGGGGGTATGATTGCCATCCTGGGCGAACGGTGTCGGTACGGCGATGACGAAGACATCGGCGGGCGCGATCCGCGTCGAGGCTTTGAGCAGACCGCGCTGCACCGCCGCCTGGACGAGCCCGTCGAGATCGACTTCCTCGATATGAATCTCGCCCCGGTTGATCGTGTCGATGACGCTTTCCGAGACGTCCAGGCCATGGACCGGACAGCCCGAGCGGGCGATGATCGCCGCGGTGGGGAGGCCGATATAACCGAGACCGATGACGCAGACGCCGGGCTTGATGTCACCGCGCATGAATTGGATACCCCTGAAGTGTTTCAGCGAGCCCTAGCGCCTGTCGGTAAATTTTACAGTAACGCGCGCTCGACCGGCACGGATTGCTCCGCGAGCAGATCGCAGATACGCAAAGCCGAGTGCCCATCGCCGAAGGGATTGTGCGCGCGGGCCATGGCCGCATAGGCGTGAGGATCGTCGAGCAGACGCTCGGTCTCGGCAACGATGGTATCGGCGTTGGTCCCGACCAGCTTCGCGGTCCCCGCGGCGACGCCCTCGGGCCGTTCGGTGGTTTCGCGCATCACCAGCACCGGCTTGCCCAGCGCAGGCGCCTCTTCCTGCACTCCGCCGCTGTCGGTCAACATCAGCGTGGAGATGTCGAGCAGGCGGGCGAAATGGGGATAGTCGAGCGGTTCGATCAGCGCGACGTTGTCGAGCCCGGTGAGCGCGGTCTCCATCACCGCCCGGACATTGGGGTTGAGATGGACCGGGAAGATCACCGCGACATCCTCGCGCCGCGCGATCCGCCGCACGGCTTCGGCGATCCCGCGCATGCCGTCGCCGAAATTCTCGCGGCGGTGGCTGGTCATGCCGATGATACGCTTGCCCGCGAAGCGCTGCTCGAGCGGGGCGAGGCCGGCGGCCAGTTCGGGCTGCGCAGCGATCCTGGCGGTGACCCATTGCAGCGCATCGATCACCGTGTTGCCGGTGACATGAATCGCATCGGCGGCGACATTCTCGCGCCGCAACGCCGCCGCCGCGGTTTCGGTGGGCGCGCAATGCAGCGCGGCGAAACTGCCGACCACCTTGCGGTTGACCTCCTCGGGCCAGGGGTGGTGGATATCGCCGCTGCGCAGCCCCGCCTCGACATGGCAGACGGGGATCTGGCGATAATAGGCCGCGAGCGCCCCCGCCATCACCGTGGTGGTGTCGCCCTGGACCACGACCCAGTCAGGTCGTTCGCGATCGACCACCTCGCCGATCCCGGTCAAAGCGCGCGCGGTCAGCGTGTCGAGTGTCTGGCCCGGCGTCATCACGTCGAGATCGTGATGCGGCGCGATCCCGGTAATTGCGAGCACCTGGTCGAGCATGCCGCGGTGTTGCGCCGAAACGCAGACCCGCGAGACGAAGCGGGAGTCCGCCTCCAGCGCATGGATCAGCGGGAACAGTTTGATGGCTTCGGGACGCGTCCCGAACACGGTCAGAATCTTGCGCGGCTGGGTCATCCGCCCCGCTCTAGCGCAGTTCGGAGGCGGGTGTCAGTCCCGCATCAGCAGGGGCTTGGATCAGGTCCCCGGATCGCTCGCGGGCACCTGCGCCCCCAGCGGCTGCACGATTTCGCTGTCGTCATCGAACGGCGTGTCCTTGGAGGGCTCGCTCGGCGGGATACGGTCGGCCTGGTCGATGAGCGGCGGGGCCGAGGCATCGACGGCGGTCGCGGGCAGTTCGGCGTCGCGCTGGTATTCGAGCCGTCGGAGATATTCCCGCTCGATCTCCTCGACGCGCTCCTGCTCCTCGGCGGCAAGTTCGTCGATCTGCGCCAGACGTTCGGCGCGCGCGGCCTCGATCAGCTGTCCGAAGCGGACCGAGGAGGCGTTTTCGCGATCGGCATAGGCCGCGGCGATCATTTCCTGGGTGCAGCCGGTGGAGCCGCCGAGACCCACGGGGCTGCAGGAGAGAATGCCGAAATCGCCGACGATATCGAGCCGCTCGACCCGCTCGGTCCAGCTGGTGTTGGCCGGATTGTCGCTGAAGCGCAGCGATTCTGGGATGCGGTAACGATCCGCCTCGGGCAGCCGGGCGACCACCACGATCTCGTCGCCGACGGGCTCGGGCACCGCGTCATCGCCATAGACGATGACCATGTTGACCTTGTCGCCGCCGGTATCCTGCGCAGCGAGCGGGCTCGCGAAACAGGCGGCGGTGGCGAGCATCAGGGCGGCAAGCGGGCGTCTGGTCATCGTAATCCTCTCAAGCGCCCGTCATAAAGGGCGAGACGGGGTGAATAGGGTCTGAAGCGCGCCGGAACGCCCGGCGTTCCTGGCTCGGATGCGTTCAGATCCTCTCCGAAACTCTGATCGCCGTGCGGCACCCCAGCCGGATCAGCCCGGAAAGCAGCGGATAGGCGGGTGCGTTTTCGGCTCCGGCGGCGATCGCGGCGTCGCGATGCTCGCGTTCGTCCTCGCGGAATTGCTCGATCATCTCCGCCAGCTCGGGATCGTCGCCATCCTCGTCGAGCGCGTCGAGCTGCTCCGAATAGTGGCGGTCGATCTCCTCCTCGACCGCGGCGGTGCAGGCCATCGCCGCTTCGGGGCCGAGCAGCGCGGTCGCCGCACCCAACGCATAGCCGGCGACCGACCAGAAGGGCTGGAGCGCGGTCGGACGGACCCCGCGGCGCGCCATCAGGGCATCGAATTTCGCCCGGTGCTGCGCTTCCTGTTCGGCCATGCCGGCGATCTCCGCCGAATGCGGCCCGCGGTCGCCCATCACCGCCAACTGACCGGCGTAAATCCGGGTTGCGCCGAACTCGCCCGCCTGATCGACGCGGATCATGCGGTGAATGTCAGGCTTGGGCATGGGTCGTGCTCCGGGAAAGCAGGATGAGGATGGCGAGGGCCGCGGCGGTCGAGACGAGAAAGTTCCATCCCGCAAGCGAAATGCCCAGCAGGCTCCAGGGTGCCTCGTCGCAGCGGATCATCGGAGCATTCATGATCGAATCCAGAGCGCTCACCCCGTCTTGCGGGACGATGGTGGCGCAACCGGTCAGCCCATCCCACCAGCCGTATTCGACCCCGGCATGAAACCCGCCGATCGCGCCCGAGATCAGGATCGCCACCGCGGCGAGCGCAACCCACAGTTCGCGGCGGGGCAGACGGAACGACAGCAGCGCCAGCGCGATCGCGGCGAAGTGCGGCCAGCGTTGCCACCAGCACATTTCGCAAGGATGCAGGCCAAAGCCGTATTCGGAGATGTAGGCGCCCCCGAGCAGGAGGGCGGGAATCCCCAAGGCCAGTTGCCGCGCGAGGCGGAAGGATGGCGAAACGGTCATCGAGCCTCGATAGCGCTGCTAACGACGCACCGCCACCGATTTGGGCGCGGTGCGGCGCAGCGTTTCCAAAGCGTAGTGGAGCTGGAAGTCCTCGATCCCCTCGTCCTTGAGTTCCTCGGCGGTCTTCTGGAAGCGGGGGTCGGCCTGCCTGTCGGTCTCGAGCGCCGAATCCTCGAGTTTCAATTCATTGATAAGATGCCCGCGCAAATCCGATTCGCGCATGGTGAAACGCGATCGCTTGGCGAGGTCGGGATCGGACAATTGCGGGACCGCGATATCGGGCTTGATACCGCCTTCCTGCACCGAATGACCCGAGGGGGTGTAGTAGCGCGCGGTGGTGAGCTTCAATGCCGCATCGCGGCCCAGCGGCAGCAGCGACTGGACGCTGCCCTTGCCGAAGCTGCGATCGCCCATGATTACCGCCCGACGATGATCCTGCAGCGCACCGGCGACGATCTCGGAGGCCGAAGCGGAGCCGGCGTCGATCAGCACGACGATCGGCACGCCTTGGGCGATATCGCCGCGGAACACGGTCTCGGCATCGTAAACCACGCTTTCGCCGCGCGCACGACCGCGCTGCGAGACGATGCGACCATCATCGAGGAACAGATCGGCCAGCGCCACCGCCTCGTCGAGCGAACCGCCCGGATTGGAACGCATGTCGAGCACCAGTCCGCCGAGCCGCCCGGTGGCTTCCTCCTGGAGCGCGTCCCACGACGCCAGCACATCGCTGCCGACATCGCGCGAGAATTCGTTGACCATGATGTGCCCGATATTGCCCGGCATGAGCTCGTGGGTGACCGGCTCGAGCTCGATCACGCCGCGCGTGACGCTGACGTCGAAGGGCTCGTCGCGGCCGGGACGGAAGATGGTCAGGCGGATCGCGCTGCCGGCGGGACCGCGCATCCGCGCCACCGCCTCGTCGAGATCGCCACCGTAGATCAGCTCGCCGTCGAGATGGGTGATGTAGTCGCCCGCCTTCATCCCGGCCTGTTCGGCGGGGCTACCGCGGAAGGGAGAGATCACCTTGACCGCGCCGTCCTCGAGCACGACCGAGAGACCGAGCCCCGAATAATTGCCGTCGATCAGCGTCTCGAGCCGCTGAAGGTCCGAGCCGTCGAGATAGGCGGAATGCGGGTCGAGCGCGGCCAGCATACCGTCGATCGCGCCGCGGATCAGGACATCGTCCTCGACCGGCTCGACATAGCTAGCCTTGATCCGCTGGTAGGTGGCGAACAGGCTCGCGAATTCGGGTCCGGCGCGCCCGTCCACCTGCGCCAGCCCGGCGGTGGTGGCGGGGATCAGGGCAACGGCGGTAACCAGTGCTGCACCGCGGGCAAGTTCGGCGAATTTCATGGCAGATGTCCAATCATGTCTTGCGCCGTTCTATCGCCTGCGCTCGCTGAACGCTAGCTGAGGATCGACGGCCGGCTTTTCCAGATCTGCAGCCGCGCGGATGCACAACCGCTACAGCCCTCTCAGGCGATGAATTCGAGCGGATTGACCGGTTCGCCCTCGCGACGAAGCTCCAGCGTCACCGCCGGGTCGCGCAACTGTGCCATCCCGAGCGGCGAACCGGCGACGACGTTCTGGCCCACCCGGGCGGCCAGTTCGGACAGGCCGGTGACCAGACTGGTCCAGCCGTTGGCATGCTCGATGATGACGATAGTGCCATAACCGCGATAAGGACCCGCGAACACGATCCGGCCCCCGCCCGGCGCCACGACCTGTGCGCCGCTGCGGGGCAGAAGCTGCAGCCCGTCGCGCCGGATGCTGCTGTCGTCGCGAGATCCGAAAGCGGCCACCAGCCGGCCATCGACAGGAAGCCGGTAACGAGGCGGCGGCGCGGTCGAGGATGGCGATGGCGATGGCGCCGCAGCGACGTCGGCGGGGGTTGCGGCAGGATCGGCCGAAGGATCCGTGGGGCGCGGGACCGGCCCCGGCAGCGCCGCCAGTCGCGCGCGCAGTTCGCCGATCTGCTCCAATCCCTCGATCAGGCCGTCGATGTCCCGCGCGCGTTCGCCCAGCGCAAGCGCGCGCAGGTCTTCGCGGTCCGCCGCCCCGGCGGCGCGGCGCGCATCGATCCGCTCGCGCTGCGCCATGGCGATCAGCTCGGTTCGCCGCTGCGCCAGCTGCGTCTCGCTGGCGCGGCGGGCGGCGACCGCGTCGCGCGCCTGTCTCTGCAGGACGGCGGCGCGGTCGAGCTCGGCGCGCAGATCGGCGGTGGTCTCTCGCACCAGCGGCACGGTGCTGTCGAGCACGGCGCCGAGATAGACCGTGTCCCGCAAGGAACCGGGCGCAAACAGGCTGAGCGAGAGCGGCCTCCGGACCAGCGTCTGCAACGCGCCGGTCAGCTGGACAATGGGCTCGCGGCGCTCGGCCAGCCGGATATCGAGCTGACGGCGCTCGCTCTTCACCAGTACGAGCTGCGCCTCGGCTACGCCGATCGCCGCCTCGACCTGCTGGATCCGCGCCGCCAGCGCGGCAGCCTCGGCCTGCGCCTTCTGCGAGGCCTGCGTGGAGCTCGCGGCCTCGCGGTCGAAGCGCTCGGCACGGGTCCGGGCGCGAAGCGCCTGCTGGCGCGCCAGCGCGAGCGCCGTCCTCGCCTGCGAGGCATCCTCGAAGCGCGCCGCGGATTGCGCGCGGCCTGGCGCACCCGACCCCACCCAGAAGCCAAGCGCAAGAAGGCCCAGCAGGCCGGCGGCAAGCAAGCGCGTCATGACGTCGTCCTAGCCGTCTTGTCAGGCACGATGATAGGGGTGACCGGCGATAATGGTGGTGGCGCGGTAGAGCTGTTCCGCCAGCATCGCGCGCGCCAGCAGATGCGGCCAGGTCGCCTTGCCGAAAGCGAGCAGCAGGTCGGCGGCGCCGCGCTCCGCGGGCGAATGACCATCGGCAGCACCCAGTACGAAGCGTGCCTCCCTGATGCCGTCATCGCGCCAGCGGGCGAGAATATCGGCGAACTCCTGCGAATCGAGATCGCGCCCGCGCTCATCGAGCAGCACGATGCGGCAGGGTGTCTGTGGCTCGGGCGTGCGCCCACCGATCTCGGGCAGTTCGGTGAAGCGGACCGGCCAGGTCAGCCGCTTCTCGTAGCGGGCGACGAGATCAGCCTCCGGGCTGCGACCCAGCTTGCCGCGCGCGATCACATGAAGCAGCAAGGGCGCGGTCCCGACGAAAGCGCGGTCCTACGCCGTACCGGCGGTGCCGGCGGCGACCGGCGGGGCATCGCCGAACGCCCACATCCGCTCCAGATTGTAGAAGCTGCGGACTTCGGGACGGAACAGATGGACGATGATGTCGCCGGCATCGAGCAGCACCCAGTCGCCGGCGGGGAGACCTTCCAGCTTGACCGGGCCGAAGCCGGCCTGCTTGATCTTTTCGGCCAGCTTCTGAGCGATCGCGGCGACTTGGCGAGTTGAACGTCCCGAAGCGATCACCATGTGATCGGCGATCGAGCTTTTGCCTTCCAGATCGATCGTGACGACCTCCTGGGCCTGGTCGTCGTCGAGCTGCTGCAAGACCAGGTCGAGCAGCGGATCGGTGCCATCGCTATTCATCGACGGGACCTTGGTGGCGTCGGCGGCTGCCGACAGGGTTTGCGCCTGAGACATAGGCGTGAATCATACTCCTGTTGCGAAAAAAGAGGGCCATGAAGGACACAACGCACGTCATCGTGCTTGTGTTTCCTCGATCGTTCCGATCGGAATTGTCGTTTCCCGGTGCTGGCCGAGCGGCCGATCAGGGATCGGTCGCCGGGTCACTTGGTCGCGCAACGCGCGCGATCCGAACCGCGCCACCCAGTCGGGATCGGCCCGACGGATAGCCGTGGCCGAGCTTTCGTCCGGATCGAAACGCAAAATCACCAGAACCGGCGCACTCCAATCGTCCCCTCTTGCAAGACTGGCGGCGGGTGCGGAAAAGCGTCGCAGCCAGGCCATCGCGGGGCTCGCGAGGGCAGTGCCATCATAGCCGGGTCGGGCGATGACCGCAATCGGCATGCTGCGGGCGATACCGCGCCAGTCGCGCCAGCGGTGGAATTGCGCCAGATTGTCGGCGCCCATCAGCCAGCAGAAATCGATCTTGGAATAGCGGCGGCGCAGCGCGGCAAGCGTGTCGACGGTGTAGCGGGTCCCGAGCTCGCGCTCGATCGCGGTCACCCGGATCGGCGCGTGGCGCGCCTGCTGGGTCGCCGATTCGAACCGCGCCGCGAGGGGAGCCATCCCGCCCTTGGGCTTGAGCGGATTGCCGGGCGATACCAGCCACCAGACCTCGTCGAGCCCCAGCGCTTCCTTCGCGAACAGCGAAATGCGGCGATGGCCACGATGCGCGGGGTTGAAGCTGCCGCCGAGCAGGCCGACGCGGCGCGGCACCATGGATGGGGCTCTCACGCGAACACCCGCCTTGCAAATCCGGTGCGTGGGCGACTGCGACCGCTGCGCGATGAACTGGTGTGCGTGGAACGGGCCATGTGCGAATCGGGTAGCAGGGCGATTCGCTGCTGTCAGCCTGGCCCGGACACGTCGGATCCTGGAGAATCCGCCCCCGCCGAATCCGCAACCTCGCGTTTTGTTCCCGCGAAATGCGATTAAAATGGGGCGAATAGAACAGTTCACCGCGTCGAGCCTTCGGTTCGACCATTTCAAGGCGCTCAGATTCGCACCCTCTGCCGATCGCTGCTAGCGGATCGGGCGAGGGTCTGAAGTTACAACGACGGGGTCAAGTTTGTCCGATACTACTACCGCCGGCGGCTGGGTTCGCCGCGTGCGCAGCTGGTTTCCCGATCGGGAATTCTTCATGCGCTCCGAAGGTCAGGTCCGTTTCGTGACCGTTTCTTCCCGGGTCCAGATGGCCGCCGCCGCTTTCGTTGTCGCCGCGCTATTCGCTTTCGTTGGAACGCTGGGGGCGATGAGCTGGTCGCAATACCGCGCCTCGAGCGATCGCGTCCTGCTCGCCGAGCGCGAGCACAAGGTCGCCGATTCCGAAGAGCGGCTGGCGAACTACCGCGACGACATCGACGAGGTAGCCGACGATCTGCAGCGGCGACAGAAGTTCATCGAGGACATGGTCGCCTCGCTGCCTGCGGACGTCATCGTACCCGCGGCGGCAGAAGCGGACACCGAGGCCACGGCAACGGTCGAGAAAGTCTCGATGGTGATTCCCGAAGCCGCGGACCTTGCCAAGATCGAAGCGCGCCAGCTCGCCTTTGTCGAGGGCATGACCCGCTTCGCCGACGAGCGCTCCAGCCGCGCGGCCGCCGCCTTGCGCACGCTCGGGCTCAATCCCGACACCGTGCTGCGCCGCGCCGAACGCGAGGCGATGGGTGGTCCGTTGGAGAGACTGACCACCGGCAGCGACGACGATCTGGATCCGCGCTTCGAACGGCTCGGCCTCAGTCTCGCACGTATGAGTGCGCTCGAAACCTCGCTCGACGCGCTGCCTCAGGTCAAGCCCGCCAACACCAGGCTGTCGTCGGGGTTCGGGTTCCGCCGCGATCCCTTCAACGGTCGCGGTGCAATGCATAGCGGACTCGACTTCGCCGGTCCGCAGGGCACGCCGATCGCCGCGGCATCCAAGGGCCGAGTAAGCTTCGTCGGGCGCAGGTCTGGCTACGGCAACACGGTCGAGATCGATCACGGCGGCGGACTGATGACGCGTTATGCGCATCTGTCCTCCTTCAAGGTACGCGCCGGCCAACAGGTCGAGGCCGGGACCGCGATCGCCGCGATGGGCAGCACCGGACGCTCGACCGGTTCGCACCTCCATTTCGAAGTTCGCATCGACGGCCGGGCCGTCAATCCCCGCCCCTTCCTGGAGACGGCTCCCAATGTTCTCAAAGAAATCCGAAGCGCGTCAGCACGCGCCAGCCTCTAGAACCGAGAGACCCATGGCCACCCGCAATTCATCCTCGACCTTCTCGGTCATCGGCACCGATATCTCGATTCGCGGCAATATCGATGCCTCCGCCGATTTGCATATCGATGGCTCGGTCGAAGGCGATATCGCCTGCGCTGCGCTGGTTCAGGGCGAAGGCAGCACGATCACCGGGGCGGTGATGGCCGAAACCGCGCGGCTGGCGGGAACGGTCAACGGCTCGATTACGGCGCGCGAACTGGTGATCCTCAAATCGGCGCGGATCGATGGCGATGTTCATTACGACGCGCTCACGATCGAGCAGGGCGCGCAGGTCGAGGGCCGCTTCGCACCCCGCGCGAACGAGCGCGGCAACGGCAAGGCCGCGGCTGCCAGCGCCGGGGTCAAGGACCCCGCCAACAGCGACGAACCCAAGCTCGCCATCGCGCAATAATCAAGATCGGTAGTCCGGCCCGATAGCCGGAGCCGAAATTGGCCTAATCAGGCAAAACCTCGGCGCGTAGCGCCTTGCGATCGAGCTTGCCGATCATCGTCTTGGGCAGCTCACCCCGGACGATCACGTCTTCTGCCCGCTCGTGCTTGCCGACCCGCGCGTTGAGCCAACTCTTTAGCTCGTCTCCCGTGACCGCAGCTGTGCCATCGCCGGGCTCGTTGAGCGTAACGTAGGCGACCGGGTGTTCGCCGCGGTAGGGATCGGGATGACCGATCACCAGCGCCTCCTTTACCTGCGGATGCTCGAGCAGCACCGACTCGACCTGACTCGGGAAGACCTTGAAGCCGCCGACTGCGATCATGTCCTTGATCCGGTCGACGATCGCGAGAAACCCGTCCTCGTCGATGGTGGCGACATCCCCGGTTCGCAGCCAGCTTTCGCCCTCGTGCTCGGCGAAGGCGCTGGCCTGCGTATCGGGCCGGTTCCAGTAGCCCTGCATGATCTGGGGGCCGCGTATGACCAGTTCCCCCGGGGCGCCATCGGGGGCGAGCCGGGTCGGGTCTTCCTTGTCCAGCAGCATGACCTGCGTTGCCGGGATCGGCTGACCGATCGTCCCGTGCTTGCGCAGCCCTTCGTAAGGATTGGTCGAGACCACTCCCGCGCTCTCGGTGAGGCCGTAGCCCTCGACCAGCCGCACTCCGGTCGCGCTCTCGAACTTCTCGCGCAGGGGCCCGGGCATGGGAGCCCCGCCCGAGATGCAGATTCGCAGCGAAGACCAGTCGGTCCTGCCGAAATCCTTGTGATCGAGCAGCGCCTGGAACATCGTCGGCACACCGGGAAAGGCGACCGGTTTGGTCCGCGAGATCGTCGCGAGCACCTGCCCGGGATCGAAGCGGGGGACCAGCACCATCGCCCCGCCTTTCACCACCGTCCGGTTGAGGACGCAGGTGTTGGCGAAGACGTGGAACAGCGGCAGCCCGCCCATCACGATATCGGGCTGCTCGCGATCGAAGGGATCGATCATGTCGACCTGGATCGCGTTGCTCGACAAATTGCCGTGCGAGAGCATCGCCCCCTTGGGCGTGCCGGTGGTCCCGCCGGTGTATTGCAGCAGCGCGAGATCGCCGGTTTGGATCGCAGGCAGCGCCGTCGGGGTGTCGGACAGCCAGTCCGAAAGCAGCGCGACGTCGGCGCGATCGGGGATGGCGGCGATCTGGCTGCGCCGCAGCGTGCGCAGCGCCAGACTCTTCACCAGCGGGAGCATGTCGGAGAGCTTGGCCACGGCGAGCATTTCGAGCGAGGAGCCGTCGAGCACCTTCACCGCGGTGGGCAGCAGCGCGGGCGCATCGAGCGTGACCAGCAGCCTCGTTCCCGAATCCTCGACCTGCTGGGCAAGTTCCTCGACCGTGTAGAGCGGCGAGAAATTGACCACCACCGCGCCCGCCATCATCGCCCCGTAATACGCCGAGACATAGGCGGGGACATTGGGGAGGAAGAGCCCGACACGATCGCCGCGCGCGATCCCGCGCGCGATCAGCCCATGGGCGAACCGTCGCGCTTCGGCGTGAATCTCGCGGTAGCTGTATTTGCGTCCGAGGAACTCGACCAGCATCGCCTCGGGCCGCGCTTCGGCCTGGCGTTGCAGGATGGCGTGTAGCGGCTCGGGCACCACCTCGCTGTCCCACGGCTGCGCGTGACCATAAGATGCAGGAACGGGCGGAAAAAGCTTATTGACAGTCATGTCAGTTACATGACGCGCTCACCTTCAAAGGCAAGCAAAAAGGCAGGCGGATTGCGGGTCCGCCTGCCTATCTTCGCCGCTAGTGCGGCTGGTGCTTCGCAGTAGGCGGGTCAGCTCTGGCCGTCGCCGGCAGCTTCCTCGGCGCGCTTGTTCTCTAGCCAGGCGGCGGCTTCGGCTTCCTGCGCGGCTTCGGCGGCGGCCTTCTGGTTGGTTTCGCGCTCGGCGCGCAATTCCTCGATCAGCTTTTCGCGATCGCTGGTGCCGGGGACCTTGATCTCGGGCTCCGCAGCCTCTTCGTCGGTGACGATCGACTTGGCCGCCTTGGCGACCACGGCGTCGAGCTCGCGCTGCGAACACAGTCCCAGCGTCACCGGGTCCTTGGGCTGGATGTTCTGGATGTTCCAGTGCGAGCGCTCGCGAATCGCGCCGATGGTGTTGCGCGTGGTCCCGATCAGCTTGGAGATCTGCGCATCGGAGATTTCCGGGTGGTTGCGCAGGATCCAGGCGATGCCGTCGGGCTTGTCCTGGCGCTTGGAGACCGGCGTGTAACGCGGGCCCTTTGTGCGGGTGACCTCGACCGGCGCGCGCTGCATCTTGAGCGCATAGCCCGGATCGGCCTGCCCGCGCTCGATCTCTTCCTGCGTAAGCTCGCCGGCATGGACCGGATCGCGGCCGGTGTATTTCGAGCTCGCCAGATCGTCCGCCATGGCCTGGACCTCAAGGATGTGCAGGCCGCAGAACTGGGCGATCTGTTCGAAGGCCAGGCCGGTGTTGTCGACCAGCCAGGTGGCGGTCGCATGCGGCATGAGCGGTTTGGGTTGGTCGGCCATTGGGCAAACTTTCGCTGGACTGAAAATAGAAGGGCCGCCCCTTTCGGAGCGGCCGCTGGAACCCCTTTCTACGCCACAAGCGGGCGTTGAGCAAGCATTCAGGACGC
This sequence comes from Qipengyuania benthica, assembly GCF_030717865.1. Taxonomy (NCBI): domain Bacteria; kingdom Pseudomonadati; phylum Pseudomonadota; class Alphaproteobacteria; order Sphingomonadales; family Erythrobacteraceae; genus Qipengyuania; species Qipengyuania benthica. The sequence continues at coordinate 25,258 of NZ_JAVAIL010000001.1, forward strand.
CTGGGGCTGGACCTCCATCGCGGCTAGCCCGGCAAGGAACTGGCTGGTCGCTGCGGCCCAGCTGAAGCCGGCGCCGAATTGCGCGCAGGCCCGGCGGTCGCGGGTGAGCGCGGCCGCGATCGCCCAGTCGAGATTCTCGGCCATTGCGCCGACCTCGTCGGTGAGGATATCGCGCGGTCCGGCAACGGGGTAGGCCGCCACCGGAGTGCCGCAGGCGAGCGCTTCGATCGTCACCAGCCCGAAGGTGTCGGTGCGGCTGGGGAAGACGAAGACATCCGCCCCCGCATAGCAGCCGGCAAGCGCCGCACCGCTGCGCCGCCCGAGAAACACGGTTTCGGGATAGAGAGCCTTGAGCCGATCGAGCGCGGGACCGTCGCCGACCACCACTTTGGTACCGGGGTGGTTGCTGGCAAGAAACGCCTCGATGTTCTTCTCGACCGCGACTCGCCAGACATAGAGCTGGATCGGACGCGGCAGTCCGGCGAACTCGAGCGCGGGCGGCGCCTGCGGCGAAAAACACGCAAGATCGACGCCGCGGCCCCAGTGATGAAGCTGGGTCAGCCCATGCGCCCGCAATTCCGCGCGGATGCTCTCGGTCGCAACCAGCACGCGCCGCGCGGGACCATGGAACCAGCGGATGTAGCGCCAGAACCAGCCCGCCGGCAGATGCGTTCGCTTGGCGAGATACTCGGGAAACTGCGTGTGATAGGCGGTGGTGAAGCGCACCCCTGCCCGGGCGCAATAGCGGCGTGCCGCCAGCCCGAGCGGCCCCTCGGTGGCGATATGGATCGCATTGGGCGCAAACTCGCGCAGCCGCGACGCCACCGCGCCGGGGCGGGTCAGCGCCAGCCGGATCTCGGGATAGGTCGGGCAGGGAATCGAAGCGAACTGGTCGGGCGAGATCACCATCACCTCGTGCCCCAGCGCCCGCAGATTGTCGCAGGTGGTGGTCAGCGTACGCACCACGCCGTTCATCTGCGGCAACCAGGCATCGGTGACGATCGCGATTCGTTCGGGACCGGGCCGTTCGGGACCGGGCCGCTCGAGACCGGACTGCTCGGGAGCCGGCGAGAGCCGCGGCATCTCGCCGCCGGCGAGATCGCTGCGCTTCACGCCGCTTCCAGCGTCTCGGCCTGGTCGGGTTCCTGCGCCGGCTCGGTGAGCGGTTCGCGTTTGGCGATCTCGTCGGGCCAGTGGAGGATTTCCATCGTCCCGTCGAAATGCTCGACCAGCGCGTTGCAACCCTCGACCCAGTCGCCGTCGTTGTAATAGGCGATACCGTCGAAATCGCGCATTTCGGCGGTGTGGATATGGCCGCAGACCACCCCGTCGACCCCGCGTTCGGAGGCCGCGCGGGCGACCACTTCCTCGTATTTCGAGATGAACTCGACCGCGTTCTTGACCTTGTGCTTGGCCGCCTTGGACAGCGACCAATAGGGTAGGCCGAGGCCGTTGCGGATCGCGTTCACCCAGCCGTTGAGCCCCATCATGACATGGTAGAGCGCGTCGCCGACGAAGGCGAGCCAGCGGTGCGCCAGCATGATGGTGTCGAACTCGTCGCCATGCAGCACCAGCAGCCGGCGCTCGTCGGCGGTGGTGTGGACATCCGCGCGCTTGATCTCGACCCCACCGAAATTCATCCCGCAGAAGGGGCGCACCATCTCGTCGTGATTGCCGGGGATATAGACGATCCGCGTGCCGCGCCGCGCCCGCTTGAGTACCCGCCAGACGATGTCGTTGTGTTCGGGCGGCCAGTAGAACTTCTTCTTCAGTCGCCAGCCGTCGATGATGTCGCCCACCAGATACATCGTCTCGCTGTCGGTGTGATCGAGGAAGTCGATCAGCATCGCCGCGTTGCAGCCCTTGGTGCCCAGATGGATATCGCTGATCCAGATGGTGCGGAATTTGCGTCGTTCGCCCAGCGTGCGTTCGGGCACGACCGGGTGGACGATCGGGAAATTGGTGACATTGGTGAGGCTGGCGATATCGGTAGGCAGCTGCGTCATCGCACACGTCCCTTCCTGCAAGAGCTGCCTACCCTTGCACGGGTATTGTTACAGGCGATTCACAGTTCGATGACGGGCCGGGGTCAATGTTGCGGTTTGGAGGCGATTTGGAGCCGGCGCCGCACTTCCGAACTCCGCACCGAAACGGGGCTCATATCTCCGCTTCGAGGACGATCTTGCCGATATGATCGCCCGCTTCCATCCGCGCGTGCGCCTGGGCAGCCTGCTCGAGCGGGAAGACCTCGTCCATGACTGGGCGGATGGTGCCGTCCTCGAACAGCGGCCAGGCATGGTTGTGGATTTCGTCGGCGAGCAGCGCCTTGAACGCATCGGGCCGAGCGCGCAGCGTCGATCCGGTCAGCGTGTGGCGTTTGCTCATCAGCTTGGCCATGTTGATCTGCGCGCTCATGCCACCGAGCACCGCGATGGTGACGTGGCGCCCGTCATCGGAAAGGCAGTCGAGATTGCGCTGGACGTAATCGCCCGACACCATGTCGAGCACGATGTCCGCGCCCTTGCCATCGGTGAACTGGCGGACGTGTTCGACGAAGTCCCTGGTCTTGTAATTGATCGCCAGATCGGCGCCGACCTCGCGCGATGCAGCGCATTTCTCCTCGCTGCCGCAGGTGGTGACGACCGTCAGCCCGAAGGCCTTGCCGAGCATGGTCGCCATAGTCCCGATCCCGCTGGTGCCGCCATGGACCAGCAAGGTTTCGCCCTCGCTCGCCCAGCCGCGTTCGAAGACGTTGTGCCAGACGGTGAACAGCGTTTCGGGAATGGCGGCGGCCTCGGCCATCGACATGCTCTCGGGGATATGGAGGCAGTGGCTCGCCTGAGCGAGGCAATATTGCGCGTAGCCGCCGCCGGTGACCAGCGCGCAGACCGGCTGGTTGAGCAGCTCGGGCGGCGCATCCGGCCCGATCGCCACGACCGTGCCGGAAATCTCCAGTCCCGGGATCGGCGAGGCACCGGGCGGCGGCGGATAGAAGCCCTGACGCTGGATGACATCGGGGCGGTTGACCCCTGCGTGGCTGACCGCGATCAGTACCTGCCCGCCTTCGGGCCGCGGAACCGGGAGCCGCTCGGGACGAAGCACCTCGGGCTTGCCGGGTGCGTCGTAACCGATGGCCGTCATCTCGTCCGGAATCGTATCGCCCATGTGCCCCCAAGTGCCCCCAGTCTGTCCAGTTCGGGGTGTATCGCGCGCCGCAGCACACCGCAACCGGACCATTGACAGCTATACGCCGCAAAGGCGATGATGCGTGGCAATGGATCCCGAGGAAAGACCAAGGCCCCGCGGCGACGCCGCCGACCGCCTCGCGACCGAGGATCTGGACCCCTATTCGCAGGACGAGCTGACCGAGCGGATCGCATTGCTCGAGGCCGAGCTCGTCCGCGTCAGGCGCCACCGCGAGAGCGCCGCCGCGCACCGCGCCGCAGCCGATGCCCTGTTCGGGAAAAAGGACTGAGCGATGGTCGGACAATTCTCGGACGATCCGCAAGGGGACTCAAAATAGCCGCAAAATTCCCCATATTCGCCATCGAAGGACAACAGCGGTCGGCTCGCTCGGCCCAGGCCTTGCCCACTCGCGGTAGCGGACCCCCGCGCACCTGAGACCTCAGCGAAAGAAACCCAATGCCCAGTTTTGCGCAAAATCTCGAAAAAACCCTCCACCAGGCGCTCGCCGATGCCTCCGAACGTCGCCATGAATATGCGACGCTCGAACATCTGCTGCTGGCGCTGGTCGAGGACGAGGATGCCAAGCAGGTGATGCTGGCCTGCGGGGTCGAGATCACCGAACTCGGCGCAGCGGTGCGGCAATATCTCGACCAGGAGTATCAGTCGCTCAAATCCGACGACGATGCCGATCCGCAGCCGACCGCCGGATTCCAGCGCGTGGTCCAGCGCGCGATCCTGCACGTCCAGTCTTCGGGCAAGGATACCGTGACCGGCGCCAATGTGCTGGTCGCTCTGTTCTCCGAACGCGACAGCTACGCGGTCTATTTCCTCCAGCAGCAGGACATGAGCCGGCTCGATGCGGTGAGCTTCATCAGCCACGGCATCGGCAAGGGCGGCAATCAGATCGAGGCGAGCTCGCCCAAGGGTGCCGACGAAGCGCGCAGCGGCGAGGAAGCGGCCAAGGAAGGCAATAAGAAGGAAACCGCGCTCGACCAGTTCACGGTCAATCTCAACAAGAAGGCGGAGAACGGCAAGGTCGATCCGCTGATCGGCCGCGGACCCGAAGTCGACCGGACGATCCAGATCCTGTGCCGTCGGAGCAAGAACAACCCGCTGTATGTCGGTGATCCCGGCGTCGGCAAGACCGCCATCGCCGAGGGGCTGGCGCGCAAGATCGTCGAGGGCGAAGTGCCCGACGTGCTCACCGATGCGGTGATCTATTCGCTCGACATGGGCGCGCTGCTGGCCGGCACGCGGTATCGCGGCGATTTCGAGGAGCGGCTCAAGCAGGTCGTGTCCGAACTCGAGGAAATGCCCGAGGCGATCCTGTTCATTGATGAAATACATACGGTGATCGGTGCCGGTGCGACCAGCGGCGGGGCGATGGATGCGTCCAACCTGCTCAAACCGGCGCTGTCGGGCGGGACGATCCGCTGCATCGGTTCGACCACCTACAAGGAATTCCGCAACCATTTCGAGAAGGATCGCGCGCTGTTGCGGCGGTTCCAGAAGATCGACGTCAACGAGCCCACGGTCGAGGACACGATCAAGATTCTCAAGGGCTTGCGCAGCGCCTTCGAGGACCACCACAAGGTCAAATACACCCCCGATGCGATCAAGACCGCGGTCGAGCTCTCGGCGCGCTACATCAACGATCGCAAACTGCCCGACAAGGCGATCGACGTGATCGACGAAGTCGGCGCGATGCAGATGCTGGTGCCGCCCAGCCGGCGCAAGAAGAAGATCACCGCGAAGGAGATCGAGGCGGTGATCGCGACCATGGCGCGCATCCCGCCCAAATCGGTCAGTTCGGACGACAAGAAGGCGCTCGAGAACCTCGAACGCGACCTCAAGCGCGTCGTCTTCGGGCAGGACCCGGCGGTCAAGAAGCTCTCGACCGCGATGAAGCTGAGCCGCGCCGGCCTGCGCGATCCCGACAAGCCGATCGGCAGCTTCCTGTTCTCGGGCCCTACCGGTGTCGGCAAGACCGAGGTCGCGCGCCAGCTCGCCAGCATCATGGGGATCGAGCTCAAGCGCTTCGACATGTCGGAATATATGGAACGCCACAGCGTTTCGCGGCTGATCGGCGCGCCTCCCGGCTATGTCGGCTACGATCAGGGCGGATTGCTGACCGATGCGATCGACCAGAACCCGCATTGCGTGCTGCTGCTCGACGAGATCGAGAAGGCGCATCCCGACCTGTTCAACATCCTGCTGCAGGTGATGGATAACGGGAGGCTGACCGATCATCACGGCAAGACCGTGGATTTCCGCAACGTGGTGCTGATCATGACCACCAATGCCGGCGCCGCCGACATGGCGAGCCAGGGCATCGGCTTCGGCAATGTCAGCAAGGAGGATGCGAGCGAGGAAGCGGTGAAGCGGATGTTCACCCCCGAATTCCGCAACCGGCTCGATGCGATCGTGCCCTTCGGCTATCTCGGCAAGGACACCGTCGGCCGGGTGGTCGACAAGTTCATCCTCCAGCTCGAACTGCAGCTGGCCGAGCAGAATGTCGATATCCAGTTCGACAAGGGCGCGCGCCAATGGCTCGGCGACAAGGGCTACGACCGCCTTTACGGCGCGCGGCCGATGGGTCGGCTGATCCAGGACCGGATCAAGCAGCCGCTGGCCGAGGAACTGCTGTTCGGCAAGCTGGCCGACGGCGGCGAGGTGCAGGTCACCGTCAAGGACGACAAGCCGTCGTTCGAGCTCACCCCCGCACCGCCCAAGGCCAAGCGCAAGCCTGCCCCAGGCAAGAAAGCCGCAAAGAAGCCGGGTGACGACAAGCCCGACGCCGCGACGAGCGAGAGCACCGACGACAGCGAAGTCTGAGCCAGACGGGTGCTGAAGGCGGTTTATCCGCCTTCGCACCCACTCGGCAGAGGAAAGCCTTGCCGTCCCCCTCGCTTGCCGGGCATACCGCTGCCCGTTCAAGGGGGGACTCGCCGATATGCCGATACTCGAGGTCGAGAGGCTTACGAAACGGTTCGGCGACGTGCTTGCGGTCGATGATCTGAGCTTTGCGGTCGAGCCGGGGGAAATCTTCGGCTTCCTCGGCGGCAATGGCGCGGGAAAGACCACCACGCTGCGAATGGTGCTCGACATCATTCGCCCCAGCTCGGGGCGGATTTCGGTGTTCGGCAACGCGCCGGACCAGCGCAACACCGCGGCGATCGGCTTCCTGCCCGAGGAACGCGGGCTCTACGGCCATATGAGCGCGATCGACACGATCGTCTATTTCGCCCGGCTCAAGGGCATGGCTGCCGCCGAGGGGCGCAGCCACGGGCTCGAACTGCTCGCCCGCTTCGATCTCGCCGACCGCGCCACCGCCAAGATCTCCGATATGTCCAAGGGCATGGCGCAAAAGGTCCAGCTCGCCACCGCGCTGGTCAACCGCCCGCAGCTGCTGATGCTCGACGAGCCCTTCTCGGGCCTCGACCCGGTCAATCAGGGGCTGCTCGAGGATGAAATCCTGCGCGCCTCCGAACGCGGCGCGGCGGTGATCTTCTCCACCCATGTGATGCAGCACGCCGAGCGCTTGTGCGACCGGCTGCTGCTGCTGCGCAAGGGTCACAAGCGCTTCGAGGGTACGCTCGATCAGGCGCGCGCCACCCTGCCTGCGCGGATCACCGCGATCGCGCCGCGCAGCATCGCCGCGGTCGAGGGCGTCGCGCTTGCCGAGCCCGCGGCAGAACTGGACGGTGGATGGCACGAATGGGCCATCACCCTGGCACCCGACACGCAGGCGGGCGAGGTGCTCGAGCGCTGCACCAGCTCAGGCGTTCCCTTGCGCCGCTTCGAGGAGCGGCGCGCCAGCCTGCACGAGGTCTTCGTCTCGCTCGTCGGTACTGCGGAGGTCCAGCCATGAACCGCTCGAACATCCTGCTCGTGGCAGCACGCGAATTCCGCCAGATCGCCGCGATGAAGAGCTTCTGGCTGACGCTGCTGCTGGTGCCGGTGGCACTGGCGCTGGGGCCGATCCTTGGCCAGGCGCTCGACGACGACGATGCCAGCCGGGTGGTGGTGCTCGACCGTTCGGGTGGCGCCGCACGCGACGCGATTATCGCTCGCTTCGAATTCGAGGAGGACCGGTCGCGCTTGAACGCGCTGTCGCGCTACGTGCGTCGCCACGAGCTCGAGCGCGCCGACCCGCAGGCACCATGGGCGCAGCACGACCGCTGGTACACCGCCGCCGATGTCGCCGAATTCCGCGCGCAGGGCGGGATGGAGGCGGCGATCGCCGCGATCGATGCGGTCAAGCCCGAGGAAATCGCCAGCTTCGAACCACCCGAGCCGCGCTACGAGTTTCCCGCCGCTCCCGAGCCGCTCGTTTCCGCAAGCGAAGAACAGATGGACGCCCGGGTCGAGACCTTGCTCGAGGCTGACGAAGCCGATGCCGAGGCGGTGGCCACGGTGGTGGTGATCGGGCGCGACTACCCCGCCGATCCCACCATCCGGCTGTGGTCCAACGAACAGCCCTCGACCGGTTTCGTCACCGTGCTGCAGGATGTCCTGACCGGCGATCTGCGCCAGCGGCTGCTCACGCAGCGCGGGCTCTCGCCGCAGGAGGCGACGGCGATCCAGTCGGCCGCGCCCGCGATCGCGGTGACCACCCCGCCCCCCGGGGGCGGCGCGCGCGAGGCGCTGCTGATCCGCTCGATCGTGCCGCTGGCGCTGGCCTATATCCTGATGATGAGCCTGATGCTGTCGGGGAGCTGGATGCTGCAGGGGTCGGTGGAGGAGCGGTCGAACAAGCTGCTCGAATCGCTGCTCGCCTGCATTCGCCCCGAAGAGCTGATGTACGGCAAGCTGCTGGGCGCGCTGGCGGTCGGCTTTTCGATGATTCTGGTCTGGGTCGGCTGCGCTGCAGTGGTCGCCTTCGCCACCCACGGCGCGATTGCCGACATGATCCGCCCCGCACTCGCGCCGCTGACCTCGCCCGGGATCATTCTGGCGATGATCTATTTCTTCGTCGCTGGCTATATCGCGATCTCGATCCTGTTCGTCGCGATCGGCGCGCTGGCGGATTCGATGAGCGAGGCGCAGGGCTATCTGATGCCGATCCTGCTGGCGATCCTGCTGCCGATCACCTTCCTGATCCAGGCGATCGTGCTGGGCCAGACCGGATTCATGGTGCAATTTCTCACCTGGGTCCCGCTGTGGACTCCGTTCGCGGTGCTGGCGCGGCTGGGAGCGGGGATCGAGATGTGGGAAATCGTCGGTTCGGGCGTGCTGCTCGCCGGTTTCGTGGCGCTCGAGATCGTGTTCCTCGGGCGCCTGTTCCGCGCCAGCCTGCTGGCGCAGGGACAGAAGCCGGGGCTGAAGCAGCTGCTCCACCGCTTCCGCGCCGCGCCCGAATAGCGGGCTTGTCGGGGGCTGCCCGGGAACGCTCGCCCCTCCCCGGATTTGACTAGGGGATGGCAGCGCCCTTTTCCTGGATCCGGCCCGAACCGCACGGGATCCATGTCGGCCCTGCGGATTGCTGGATCGATCCCTCGCGAGCGGTCGACCGAGCGCTGGTGACGCATGGCCACGCCGATCATGCGCGCGGCGGTCACGGCCAGACCGTCGCCACCCCCGCGACGCTGGCGATCATGGATCTGCGCTACAACACCCGCGAAGGGGCGACCCCGGTCGAATATGGCGAGACCATCCGCCTGCCCGGCGGGGTCGATGCGGCCTATATCCCCGCGGGCCACGTGCTGGGCAGCGCGCAGATCCTGCTCGAGCATGCGGGCGAGCGGGTGGTGGTGACGGGCGACTACAAGCGCCGCGCCGATCCGACCTGCCCGCCCTTCGAAGTGACGAAATGCGACATCTTCATCACCGAGGCGACCTTCGGCCTGCCGGTGTTCTGCCATCCGCCGATCGCCGAGGAGATGCGCAAGCTGCTCGACCGGCTCGCCGCGCACCCGGAGCGCTGCGTGCTGGTCGGCGCCTATGCGCTGGGCAAGGCGCAGCGGGTGATCGCCGAATTGCGCGCCGCGGGGCATCACGAGCCGATCTATCTCCACGGCGCGATGGAGCGGATGTGCCGGCTCTACGAGGAGCACGGTGTGAGCCTGGGCGAATTGCGGCTGGTCGCGGATCACACCAAGGACGAGATGCGCGGGAGCATCGTGATCTGCCCGCCCTCGGCGCTCAACGATCGCTGGAGCCGCCGTCTGCCTGAGCCGATTACCGCCATGGCGTCAGGCTGGATGCGGGTCCGCCAGCGCGCCCGCCAGCGCAATGTCGAACTGCCGCTGGTGATCTCCGACCATGCCGATTGGGGCGAGCTGACCCGCACGATCGAGGAGGTCGATGCGCAGGAGAACTGGATCACCCACGGCCGCGAGGACGCGCTGCTGCGCTGGTGCCAGCTCCACCAGCGCCGCGCCCGCGCGCTGGCGCTGGTGGGGTATGAGGACGAGGATGATTGAGGTGAGGCCGCACTGATGGAAGCCTTCGCCGCCCTCATCGACGCGCTGGTCTACACCCGCAGCCGCAACGAGAAGCTGCGGCTGATCGCCGAATACCTGCGCGCCACCCCCGATCCCGATCGCGGCTGGGCGCTGACGGCGCTGGCCGACGGGCTCGACTTTCCGGCGGTCAAATCGGGCACGATCCGCGCGCTGCTGAAAGAACGCGTCGATCCGGTGCTGTGGACGCTGAGCCGCGATTTCGTCGGCGACACCGCCGAGACCGCCAGCCTGCTGTGGCCCGCACCCGAGGCGGCCCCCTCGCCTCCCGGCGTCAGCGAGGCGGTCGAGCTGCTGAGTGCGATGAACCGCAAGAGCGTGCTCACCGAGCTGCCGCGGCTGCTCGACCGGCTCGACGCCGATGGGCGCTACGCGCTGCTCAAGCTCGCCACCGGAGGGATGCGGATCGGGATTTCCAGCCGGCTGGCGAAAACCGCCTTCGCGCAGGCTTTCGAAGTGCCGATCGACGAGGTCGAGGAATATTGGCACGGGCTCGATGCGCCCTACGCCGAGCTGTTCGCCTGGGCCGCGCAGGGCGAGCCCGCCCCCGATATCGCCAATCTGCCCACCTTCCGCCCCTTCATGCTCGCGCATCCGCTCGAGGACGGCACCGTCGATCTCGCCGATTACGCCGCCGAGTGGAAATGGGACGGCATCCGCGTCCAGCTGGTGCGCGCAGGTCAGGGCGATGCGGCGCAGACGCGGCTGTTCTCGCGCTCGGGCGACGACATTTCCGCCACCTTCCCCGAGCTGCTCGATGCGCTGCCCTTTGCCGCGGTGCTCGATGGCGAACTGCTGGTGCGCGGCTCGGCGCAGGGCGGCGAACAGAACGAGCGCACGCAGGGCGGCGCGGCGAGCTTCAACGCGCTCCAGCAGCGGCTCGGACGCAAGACGGTGAGCAAGACAATGCTTGCCGAGGCGCCCGCCTTCGTGCGGCTCTACGATGCGCTGCTGGTCGAGGGCGAGGACTGGCGCCCGCTGCCCTGGAGCGAACGCCGCGCGCGGCTCGAGGCGCTGATGCCGCGCCTGCCGACCAGCCATTTCGATCTGAGCAAGGTCGTCGAGGCAACCGATTTCGACCATCTGGCGCAGATCCGCGAGGGCAGCCGCGAGGAGGCGATCGAGGGGCTGATGCTCAAGCGCCGCGACAGCCCCTATATCGCCGGGCGCCGCACGGGTCTGTGGTACAAGTGGAAGCGCGACCCGCTGCTGGTCGATTGCGTGCTGATGTATGCCCAGCGCGGCAGCGGCAAGCGCTCGAGCTTCTATTCGGACTACACCTTCGGCTGCTGGGCGGGCGACCCGGATGGCGGCGCCGAACTGCTCCCGGTGGGCAAGGCCTATTCGGGTTTCACCGACGATGAATTGAAGAAGCTCGACCGCCACGTCCGCAGCAACACGGTCAACCGCTTCGGCCCGGTGCGCGAGACCGACAAGAGTCTGGTGTTCGAGGTCGCCTTCGACAGCGTCCATGCCAGCAAGCGCCACAAATCCGGCCTCGCGATGCGCTTCCCGCGGATCCACCGCATCCGCTGGGACAAGCCCGCGCACGAGGCTGACCGGATCGCGGCGCTGGAGGCGCTGATCAGGGATTGAGTTTCCCGGCGCGGGGCGCATGGTCGGCCGATGCACCGCTACGATCCCGCGCGCCAGCGACTGGCCATCGGCCTTGCCGGTCTGGCCGGGCTGGTCGATGCCACCGGTTTCGTGGTGGCGGGGGGCTATTTCACCTCCTTCATGTCGGGCAACACGACCCGGATGGGCGTGGACCTCGCCTCGGCGCCGGCGATGGCGGCAGTGCCGCTGGCGTTGATCGGGTGTTTCCTCGGCGGGGTGATCGCCGGAGCGCTCGTCCTCCGGCGCGCGCGCGGCTGGCACAAGCGGGCCCTGCTGGGGCTGGTCGCGGCGATGCTCGGGCTTGCCGCCGCAAGCCTCTGGGCGGGCGGCGAATGGCCCTTTCTCGTGTTCGCCGCAATCGCAATGGGGCTCGCCAACAATGTGTTCTCGCGCGACGGCGAAGTGACGGTCGGCGTGACCTACATGACCGGCGCGCTGGTCAAGTTCGGCCAGGGGCTGGCGGCGCGCCTGGTCGGCGAGGCACGGCCGGCCACGCGCGGTTACGGGATGCTATGGGCAACCCTGGCTGCGGGCGCGGCGCTGGGCGGATGGCTGTCCTCCCAAGAACCGCGGATTGCCGCAGCGACGGCATTTGCCGCAGCCGTGCTGCTATGCGGTGCGGCCTTCCGGATCGAGCGAGGAAGCCCGCTTATCGAGGGCTGAGCGCGCTCCTGCAAGGCCCGCCTCGTCAGGCCGGCGCGTTCGCCAAAGCCTCGGCATGATGCTTAGCGTTCTCGGCGTAATGCATCACCCCCGCGCGCATCCCCATGATCGCGGCATCGGTCAGCTCCTTCATCGGCTTGGCCGGACGCCCTGCCCAGAGCGAGCGCGGTTCCATCACCTTGCCTTCGGTCAGCATCGCGCCGGCTGCCAGCATGGCGTCGCTGCCGATCACCGATTTGTTCATCGCTATGGCGCCGAGGCCCACGAAGCCGCGATCCTCGATCACGCAGCCATGGCACATCGCCATATGGCCGATCAGCACGTCGCTGCCGATCTCGAGCGGCGAGCCCTCGGGGTCGCCCGGGCGCGGCGGGTCGCAATGCAGCACGCTGCCGTCCTGGACATTGGTCCGCTCGCCGATCCGGATGGTGAAGACATCGGCGCGCAGCACGCAATTGTACCAGACCGAGCTGCCCTCGCCGATCTCGACATCGCCGATGATGGTGCAGCCCGGCGCGATGAAGACGCTCTCGTGGATCTTGGGGGTCTTGCCGTGGATCGGAACGATGCGGACGCCGGGCCGGTGGATGCTCATGTCGTTTTCCCAGGATGTTCTGCCATTGGATTGAGGGCAGAATGGACGCGAAATGGTCGCTCCACAAGTTCTGTGCCGGGGGCGGCAGGTGGTGCCACGACAGATTGCGGCGCCCGATGGCACCCGAAGCGCACGATGTCAGGCGCCCGTGCCGTTCCGCTCCGCCTGCCACGCGTCGCGGGCGATCGAATAGACGATGATCCGGCCGCTGTCGGGATCGAATTCGGCATTGTCGAAATCGAGATCCTCGCGCCGCCTCATGCCGAGGCGCTCCATCAGGCCCCAACTCGCCGTGTTCCCCGCCACCGTGAGCGCAATGACCTCCTGCGCGCCGAAGCGGTCGAAGGCGAGGTCGAGCGAAGCCGCAGCGGCTTCCCTGGCGTAGCCCTGCCCCCAGGCATCCTCGCGCAAGCGCCAGCCGATCTCCATCGCCCCGATCGGCCCGCCTTCCTGATTGCTCCGCTTCAATCCGCAAAAGCCGAGCAATGCACCGTCCTCGATGCGCTCCACCACCCAGAAGGTGTGGCCGTGCTCACTGCGGTAGGATGTGAGGCGGTCCTGCGCGCCCTGCCGCTTTTCGGCATCCGCTACCCCGCCGAGCCAACGCATGACCGCAGGCGTGTTGGTCCCCGTCCAGAACGGCGCCCAGTCGCCATCGCGCCAGTCGCGCAGGATCAGCCGCTCGGTCTCGGCGACGGTTTCGCCAGCCGCGTCAGCCATTGAGGAGGCGTGCCGCCACGGCTGCGTGATAGGTGAGGATGCCGGTGCAGCCCGCGCGCTTGAACGCGATCAGCTTCTCCATCATCAGCGCGTCGCGGTCGCCCACCCCCGCCGCCGCGCCCGCTTCGATCAGCGCGTATTCGCCGCTCACCTGATAGGCGAACACCGGTACGCCGAAGCGTTCCTTCACCCGCCAGATCACATCGAGATAGGCGAGACCCGGCTTGACCATCACGCTGTCGGCCCCTTCGGCGATGTCGAGCGCGACCTCGCGCAGCGCCTCCTCGGCGTTGGCCGGGTCCATCTGATAGCTCTTCTTGTCGCCCTTGAGCAGCCCGCCCGAGCCCACCGCATCGCGAAACGGGCCGTAGAAGGCGGACGCGTATTTGGCGGCATAGGACATGATCTGGACGTTGTGGTGCCCGGCCATCTCCAGCGCCATGCGGATCGCGCGCACGCGCCCGTCCATCATGTCGGACGGGGCGACGATGTCCGCTCCGGCAGCAGCCTGGTTGAGCGCCTGATCGACCAGCACCGCCACCGTGTCGTCATTGGCCACATAGCCCTGCGGATCCAGCAGGCCGTCCTGGCCGTGGCTGGTGTAGGGATCGAGCGCGACATCGGTGAGGATCCCGATATCCGATCCGCAGGCGTCGCGGACCGATTTGATCGCGCGGCACATCAGATTGTCGGGGTTGAACGCTTCCTCGCCATTGTCGCTGCGGCGGTCGCCCGGCGTGTTGGGGAACAGCGCGATGCAGGGAATGCCCAGCGCGACCGCCTCGCGCGCGCGTTCGGCGATCCCCTCGACCGACCAGCGCGACACACCGGGCAGGCTGGCGATGGGTTCTTCCACCCCCTTGCCCCCGGTGACGAACAGTGGCCAGACCAGATCGCTCGGTGCGAGACGGGTCTCGCGGTGCAGCGCGCGGCTCCAGCCGCTCGAACGGGTGCGGCGCAGGCGAAGGTGAGGGTAGCTGGCGTCCATGGCCGACCTTTGCCGCAAAGCACCGGACCTTTCAATCGCCGGGCCCTTCAATCGCCGGGCCCCGAATCGCTCGGTCTTCGATCGTCCGGTCGCGTTGCTCTAGGACAGTGGCTCGGAGCGCTTGAGATCGAGTCGGTCGATCTCGCGCAGCGGTTCGCGCGCTGCACGTTCAGCCTCGGTCTGGTCGAGCTTGGCCAGCGCTTCGCCCGCCTCAACCGTCTTGAGCTTGGCCAGCGCGGCGCGGAACGCGCGCAAATCATCCCCGCTGAGCTGCGCGCGGGTGACGAAAGATACGCCGGCAGGGTCGATCGAGCGCCCGCCGCGGTACATTTCGTAATGCAGATGCGCACCGGTCGAGAGCCCGGTCGAACCGACATAGCCGATCACCTGTCCGCGCCGCACGCTCTGCCCGTTTTGCACCGCGATCCGGCTCATGTGGCAATAGCGGGTGTCGAGGCCGCCACCATGCCTCAATCGGACCGCATTGCCGCAGCCGCCCATGCGCCCTGCGCCGGTCACCCGGCCATCTGTGACTGCGACGATCGGGGTGCCGTGGCGAGCGCGGAAATCGACCCCGGAGTGCATCCGGCGATAGCCCAGGATCGGGTGGCGGCGCATGCCATAGCTGGAACTCATTCGCCCGGGCACCGGCGCGACCAGTCCGCTGCGTTGCTCACCCACGCCCGAGGCCTCGAAGAACTCGCCCTTCTCGCCCCAGCGCATCAATTGCGCGCGCGGCTTGTCGTCGCTTTCGAGCCCCGCGAAGAGCAATTGCCCGGCCTGGCGCTCTCCGGTCGCGGCGCGGCGATGCGCGACGATCAGATCGAACGTGTCGTCCGCAGCAATGGCGCGATCCATGTCCACATGCTCGCCGAGCGCCTTGAGATAGGCCTGCACCGCGCTGGCGGGGGCGCCTGCCGCCCGAGCGGAGCGATAGAGGCTGCTGCCGACGCGGCCCCGGATCCTGAGCGGGGTATCGTCGACCCGGATGAGCTTGCGCTCGAGCGACAGTCCGCCGCCCGGCCCACGGGCAAGCGCCAGCTCGAGATCGAAACGCGCCCGGAACTGCAGTTGGTCGAGCGGGCGCGGCGCGCTCGCGCTGGCGCGGCGACCGAGCGTGATATCGACCTTGGTGCCGGGCTCGATCTCCTCGATCGGCATGGCACTGCCCACCAGCGCCGCCACGCGCGCGGCATCCTCGCGGCCCAAACCGGCGCGCAGCAGCATCCGGTCGAAGCTGTCGCCGCGTGCGAGCGTCGCCACCATCTGGATTTGCGGGCGCTCGGGTGCGGCGGCGAGCGGGCGGACCAGCGCGGTCGGGCCCATCCGTCGGCCGGTGTCGCTGCCCAGTGCCAGCGGCATGATGATCTGGCTGCGATATTCGTCGACATTGGCGGCTTCGATCTGCGTCGGCAACGCCGCCTCGAGCGGAGCGTAGCTGGGCCAGAAAGCCAGCGCCACGGCGGTCAGCCCGACGAAGGTCCCGAGCCCGCCGAACCAGCGGCGACTGCCGATATCGCGGCCCATATCCCTCGCCAGCTCGAAGCGAAGCTTTGGCGCGCTGGACGCTGGAGGAGCCGGTTCCGCAGGCTTGTCGCCGAACACTCGAACGATCTGATCATGCGCCAGGCGCGCCGTGGGCAGCCCCCTGCCGCCGGCACCGTCACCGGTGCCCGAGCCGGCAGCGCTCCGGTCTTGGTCCTCGGGGGATGTGTACACGCGAGTGCCTCCGCTTTGGTCGCCGCATCATGGGAGGCGCGACCCGACCCTTTGCGCGATTCTTCGCAGCGGGCCCTGGCCGAGTTTTCTGGCGGATTAAAGTTAAGGCCGGTTTAAATCGCGGCGACTCGACTCCCTTGAGCGACGAGGCGCGGCGGATGAGCGCTGAACGGTTGTCGTGCAGCGCCTGCGCTGTCATCACACGGGCGTGAACGATCACGCGATCACGGCGGTCCTGGGGCCCACCAATACCGGCAAGACCCACCTGGCGATCGAGCGGATGTGCGGCCATTCGAGCGGCGCGATCGGGTTCCCGCTGCGCTTGCTGGCGCGCGAGGTCTACGACCGGGTCTGCGCGCTCAAGGGCGAGGCCAATGTCGCGCTGATCACCGGCGAGCAGCGGATCGAACCGGCGGGCGCCAAATATCTGTGCTGCACGGTCGAGGCGATGCCGCGCGACGGCGGCAACCGCGCCTTCGTCGCGCTCGACGAGGCGCAGCTTGCCGCCGATCGCGAGCGCGGCCATCTGTTCACCGACCGGCTGCTCAACGCCCGCGGCCGCGAGGAGACGATGCTGCTGGGCGCGGCGACGCTCGCGCCGCTGGTGCGCCAACTGGTTCCCGAGGCGGAAATCACTCAGCGCCCGCGCTTCTCGACGCTCAAGCACATCGGGCCGCGCAAGCTCTCGCGGCTTCCCCCGCGCAGCGCGATCGTCGCCTTCAGTTCCGAGCAGGTCTACGCCGTGGCCGAGATGCTGCGGCGGTTTCGCGGCGGCGCGGCGGTGGTGATGGGGGCGCTCAGCCCCGAGACGCGCAACAAGCAGGTCGCCTTGTTCCAGAACGGCGAGGTCGATTACATCGTCGCCACCGATGCGATCGGCATGGGACTCAATCTCGATGTGACGCATGTCGCCTTCGCCGGACTGACCAAATTCGACGGGGTGCGCACGCGACGGCTGGTCCCCGCCGAGATGGCGCAGATCGCGGGTCGCGCGGGGCGCCACCAGCGCGACGGGACCTTCGGGACGCTGAGTGGCGGCGTCAGCGGCGCGGCTTCGCCCGAGTTCAGCGAGGAGGAGATCTATGCGATCGAGGAGCATCGCTTCGCCCCGCTGACCAAGCTCTTCTGGCGCGAGCCCGAGCCGCGTTTCGATACGATCGCCGCGCTGATCGCCGATCTCGAGACCCCTCCCGCGCACGAGGCGCTGCGGCTCGCCCCCGAGGCGATCGATCTGGCCACGCTCAAGCGGCTGGCCGACGAGCCGCTGGCGGCGCAGATCCGCGGCGCGGGTCAGGTACGGCGGTTCTGGGAGGCCTGCTCGCTCCCGGACTTCCGCCAGCGCGGCCCCGATGTTCACGCGCGTTTCGTGGCGCGGTTGTGGGAAGATTTGCGCGGCGGCTATCTCGGCGCGGACTTCGTGGCGGCGCGAATCTCCGAACTCGACAATATGGCGGGGGACATCGATACGCTGCAGGGCCGCATCGCCGCGATTCGCAGCTGGGCCTATATCTGCCAGCGCCCGGACTGGGTGCTGGCGCGCGACGAAATGGCCGCCCGTGCCCGCGCGGTGGAAGCCCGCTTGTCGGATGCGTTGCACGCCCGCCTCACCGAACGTTTTGTCAACCGAAGGACCGCACTGCTGATGAAATCCCTGGGAGAAGATCCCGCAATGCTCCCGATCGCGATCGACACCGACGGCACCGTACGGGTCGAGGAAGAGCCGATCGGCCGGGTCGAGGGCCTGCGCTTCGTCGTCGATCACGCCGCGGGTCATGCCGATCGCAAGATGTTGCTCGCCGCCGCCGAAAAGGCGCTGCCGCGGCTGCTGGGGGAGCGGGCCGAGGAACTGGCGAAGGCGTTGTCGCAGGAGGCACCGGCCGGTGGTCCGACCGACGTGACTCTGGCGCGCGGGGAGGTGCGCTGGGGCGAGCAGGTGCTCGCCAAGGTGGCGATCCGCGACGGGTCCGTAAGCCCTGCGCTCGAACCCTCGCGCGAGGTCGGGGCGCTGCCGCCTTCCAGCCGCACCGCGTTGTTGACGGCGCTCGAGCGGTGGCTCGAGGCCAGACTGGCGGTGCTCGAGCCGCTGGCGAAACTCCAGCAGGCAGCGCGCGACCCCGAGGCGGGGTCCGAGGCGCGCGCCTTGCTGCTCACTCTCGTCGCCGGCCACGGTTTCGTCAGCCGCGAACAGGCGGGAATCGAGCATCTGCCCAAGGAAATGCGGCCCTTCCTGCGGCGGATCGGGGTGACTTTCGGTGCGCTCGACATCTTTGCACCCGCATTGCTCAAGCCCGCCCCGCGCCAATTGCTCGCGGCGCTCGGGCTCGATCGGCGCCCGCTCGAACCCGCGATGCTCCCGGTGATCGCCGGAGGCCGCAAACTGCCCGCAGGCTATCGCCCCGCAGGCAGCCAGGCGATCCGCGTCGATCTGGCCGAGAAGATCTTCCGCGCCGCGCACGAGACCCGCGCCAAGGCGCAAGGGACCGAGCGCCGCGGCAAATTCGTCCTCGATCTGGCGCTGCCGGTATCGATCGGGCTGGAACAGGCCAATGCCGAGCGGCTGCTGGGACAGGCGGGCTTCCGCGTCGAGCACGCGCGACCGCTCGCCGAAGGCGCCTTTGGCCCGCCGCGCCCGCACCGCTGGAGCTGGCGACCGGCGCGGCGCAAGCCCGAGCGAGCCCCACCCGCGCAGCCGGTCGAAGGCAATGCCTTCGCCGGGCTCGCCAAGCTCATGCGCTGATGCGGATCGACCGGCTGCTCTATTTTCTTCGCTTCGCGCGGTCGCGCAGCCTGGCGGCCGGGATCGTCGGCAGCGGCCAGCTGCGCCGCAATGGCGAACGGATCATGCGCGCAAGCCAGCCGATGGCACCGGGCGACGTGCTCACCATCCCGCTCGGCAGCCAGGTGCGGCTGGTCGAACTGCTCGCGCTGCCGACCCGCCGCGGTCCGCCCGCGGAGGCGCGAGCCTGCTACCGGATGCTTGACCCGAACGGCCAAACCGACCTAGCAGCGGCACAGACACCATCGCCACGAGGACACGCCGACCCATGACCTACGTCGTCACCGACGCCTGCATCAAATGCAAATACACCGATTGCGTCGAGGTCTGCCCGGTGGATTGCTTCTACGAGGGCGAGACGATGCTGGTGATCAATCCCAGCGAATGCATCGATTGCGGCGTCTGCGAGCCCGAGTGCCCGGCCGAGGCGATCCTGCCCGACACCGAGGGCGGGCTCGAACAATGGCTCGAGCTCAACACCAAATTCTCCGCAGACTGGCCCAATATCACCAGCCAGAAGGCACCCCCAGAGGATGCCGACGAGCACAAGGGCGAAGAGGGCAAGTTCGAGAAATACTTCACCCCAGAACCGGGCGAGGGCGACTGATCCGAGCTTTCCCGATGGCCTCCCATTTCGACCATATCAAAGCCGCGTGGGCGGCGGGTAGCGACGACAATATCGGCATCATCGCCGCCGGGATCGCCTATTACGTGCTGCTCGCGCTGGTGCCGCTGCTGGCGGTCACCGTGCTCGGCTACGGCCTGATCGCCGACCCCGAGACCGTTTCGCGCCATATTTCCTTGCTGGCGCAAAACCTGCCGGCTTCAGCCGCCGATATCATCGGCGAGCAGTTGCGCCGGATGAGCGAGGATGGCGAGACAGGCAAGATCCTCAGCCTGCTGGTCGCGCTCGGGATTGCGCTGTTCGGCGCGCGCAACGGCGCGCGCGCGGTCATGACCGGGCTCAACATCGCCTTCCACGCCGAGAACGCGCGCAGTTTCCTGCGCGGCAATCTGGTCGCCGTCGCGATCACCGTGGGAGCGGTGGTCGGTCTGGCGGTCATGGGCGGCGTGGTGGCTGCCCTGAGCGCGATCCCCGGGCCCGCGGGCGCTGTGATCGGGCTCGTCGTGCTGTTCGGCTTCGCGACGCTGGGTGTCGGCCTGCTCTACCGCGTCGGGCCCAACAAGCCCGGCCCGGAATGGCAGGCGATCTGGCCCGCAGCGGCGCTGTTCGCGGTCCTGTGGATCGTCGCCACGGCGGGGTTCGGGATCTACGCCGCGAATTTCGCCAGCTACAACGCGACCTATGGTTCGCTGGGCGGGGTGATCATTCTGATCACCTGGTTCTACCTCAGCGCCTTCTTCCTGCTGCTGGGTGCCGAGTTCGCTGCGGTCCGCAATCGCGAAGCGACCTAGAGACGTCCGCCCGCAAAGCCCTGAAGACACGGCATTTCACGGACTCGCAATATTGCGTATCATGTGCTATATAATGCAACAACCCTGACGGCATGCTCCCGCCAGGTGCGAAACACTGAAAGGGCAGGACACCCCAAAGCGTCGTTTCACGGTTCAGGTCTGCGGCTCGTTCGATCCGCAGCAAAAGCCGTTTTCGCAATGTCGCTTTCCCCGGACCACCTGCCCGGGATGAAAGGATCTGTGCATGGCTAGCAAAGCCGATGATGTCTTCGACGTTGGCGACTACGTTGTCTACCCCAAGCACGGCGTTGGCCGTGTGATCGAGTTGCAAAGCGAGGAAATCGCCGGGATGCAGCTCGAACTCTATGTGCTGCGCTTCGAAAAGGAACGCATGACGCTGCGCGTTCCGGTCAACAAGGTCGAATCGATCGGCATGCGCAAGCTGTCGAGCGACAAGACGCTCAAGGAAGCGATGGAGACGCTCAAGGCCAAGCCCAAGGTCAAGCGCACCATGTGGAGCCGCCGCGCGCAGGAATACGAAGCCAAGATCAATTCGGGCGACCTGGTGTCGATCGCCGAAGTGACGCGCGACCTGTTCCGCCCCGAGGACCAGCCCGAGCAGAGCTATTCCGAACGGCAGATCTTCGAGGCCGCCTCGAGCCGCCTCGCCCGCGAACTCGCCGCGATGGAAAAGACCGACGAGCCCGCGGCGCTCGAGAAGATCCTCGAGGTGCTGCGCGAGCACGCGCCGCAATATTACGGCACCGACGAAGAAGCGTAACCCGCCGCTTCGGTATTGCAAAGCATCGAGGGGGTCGCCTGTCCGGGCGGCCCCCTTTTGCTGTCCGGCACCGGCTCGAGGGAAGCCGCGCGGTTTACGGCTTGAACCCGCCCTCCTGCTGTATTATATCGGCAATACGGACTGAGCTATAGCGGTGCAAAGCGCCGCAGCGGGAGGTTTTATGTTGCACGGATTCTTCAAACGGGTGGCCCCGGTGGTGGCGATGGCGATGGGCGCCGCGGTTGCAAGCTGCAATGGCGCGGAGATCAATTTCGGCGCCGGCGACGGTGTGCCGCTGGCCGAACTCGACACTGGCGGCGAAGCACCCACCGGCGTGGTCCTGGCCAGCCCCGACACTCTGATCGTGTCGGAGGGACCGGCGCTCGATATCGCGGTCACCGGCGATCCCGAAGCCGTCGAGGCCATGCGCTTCACCATCGACGACGGGACGCTCGGCGTGATGCGCGAGAAGGATCTGCGCAATGTCGGCGGGCGCGCGACCGTCCGCGTCACCATGCCCTCGCTCAGCTCGATCGTGCTGGCCGGCTCGGGAACCGTCGAGGCCGCCTCGCTGAGCGGCGACGCTGATGTCACCATTGCGGGCTCGGGCACGGTGCGCACCGCACAGGTGCAGGCGACCAACTTCTCCATGACCGTGGCCGGGTCGGGCGCCTACGAGGCAAGCGGCAGCGCCGATGCGCTCGACCTGTCGATCGTCGGCTCGGGGCGCTCCGACATGGCCGAGTTGACGGTCGGCAGCGCCGATGTGACCATCGCCGGATCGGGCGCGGCCCAGTTCGCCTCCGATGGCAAGGTCGAGGCCAGCATCGTCGGTTCGGGCGAGGTGACCGTGATCGGACGCGCGACCTGCAGCATCAGCGCGGTTGGCTCGGGCAAGCTCCATTGCCGCGAAGCCTCATCCACCACCGCAGCCCGCGGCGAGCAATCGGCGGGCACCGGCGATTGGAGCGAAGGCGAAAACTGACCCAGACGATTCACGACTGCGCAACCGGAACAGGCTAGGCAGCAAGCGAAAGGATTTTCGCCATGCTTCGCCGCCATCTTCTGCTTGCCTGTCTGCTCCCCGCCGCGCTGGGCGGTTGCCTCGCCAAGACCGCGCTGGATATCGCCACCGCCCCGGTACGGGTGGTCAGCAAGGGCGTCGATCTGGCGACCACCAGCCAATCCGAAAGCGACGAGAAACGTGGCCGGGAAATCCGCCGCCAGGAAGAACGGCTGGGCAAGCTCGAGCGCGCTTACGAGAAGCAGCTCGACGCCTGCGAGGATGGCAACCGCCGCGCCTGCGACGATGCGCGCGACACCTATGCCGAAATGCAGCAGATCATCCCGACCATCCCCTACCAGCCCGAGGACGACTGATCCGGACCGGGCCCTACATCGGGGCTGCGGCGCGGTGCAGGCGGTCGTTGATCGCGAGACCGAGGCCCTTTGTCGGAACCGGCGCGACCGCGATTCGCGGCTGAGGCGCCAGTGCGGCCCGGTGAAGGCAGGCGTAGAGCCGCGCCGCCGCCTGGAGCAGATCTCCGGCCTCCGAGAGACTGCAATCGCCCGCGATCTCGCCGAAGCCGATTAAATATTCATCGGCTTCCCGCACGACTGCATCGAGCCGGACCGGCTTGCCGGGAGCGTAGTGGCTGAGCGTCTGGCCGGGAGCCTCGATTCCCTCGGCGGGTCCTACCGCGACCGCGCCAGGGACTTCGATTGGGCCGGGTCGCAGCGTCTCGATCCGTCCGTCGCTACGGACCGCGACTATCGTCGATTCGAGCCCGTTCGCGCATTCGCCGCCGTCGAGCACGAGATCGATCCGCCCATCGAGCGTCGCCAGAACATGCTCGGCGCTCGTCGGGCTGACGAAGCCGCTGCGGTTGGCAGACGGCGCGGCGAGCGGGAATTGGACCGCTCCGAGCAGCGCGGCCATTGCCGGATGCGCCGGCTGGCGCAGCGCCACGGTCGGCAGGCCGGCGGTGACCGCAGGAGCCAGCCCCGCATCGCTGCGCAGCGGACAGACCAGCGTCAGCGGCCCCGGCCAATAGCGTTCGGCCAGCGCGAGCGCGGCCTCATCGAGCCTCGCCAGCCGCTGCGCTGCCGCGATCCCCGCCACATGGACGATCAGCGGATTGAAGCTGGGTCGCCCCTTGGCCTCGTATATCCGCGCGATTGCGGCAGGGTTGTCGGCGCGCGCCGCTAGGCCATAGACGGTCTCGGTCGGAACCGCGACCAGGCCGCCCTCGTGGAGGATTCGCGCCGCCCGCGCGATTCCACCGGCATCCGCCGGCACCCGTTCCGTAGCGTTCTTGCCGCGCATGCCAGAGCGCTATATTCGCTGGCGCCTATTGCCAAGAGGACATTGCTCACCGTGACCTATTCGCCTGCCACCGCCGACCAGCTGCTCGCCATCCGCGTCAATGCCGGAATCGAGGAACTGGCGCGCAGCGAGCGCTTCGCCGCCGCCGAGCCCGACATGGTCGAGGCGATCGTCGAGGGCGTCGGCCAGTTCGCCGCGGGCGAATGGGCGCCGCTCAACCGGATCGGCGACCTTGAGGGCGCCAGGCTCGAGAACGGCCTGGTCCGTTTGCCCGAGGGCTTTGCCGCGGCTTACGAACATTATGTCGAGCAGGGCTGGAATTCGATCGCCAGCCCGGCCGATTTCGGCGGCCAAGGGCTTCCCTTCACGCTCGCCTGCAACGTGCTGGAAAATCTCGGCACTGCCAACATGGCCTTCAACCTCCTGCCGATGCTCAGCGTCGGCGCGATCGAGGCGCTCGAGCATCATGGCAGCGAGGCGCTGCAGGCGAAATACCTGCCGCTTCTGGTGAGCGGCGAATGGTCGGGGACGATGAACCTGACCGAGCCGCAGGCGGGCTCGGACCTCGGCGCGCTGCGCACCAGCGCCACCCCGATCACCGAGGGCGAACATGCGGGCAAATACCGTATCAAGGGCCAGAAGATCTACATCACCTGGGGCGATCACGAACTCGCCAAGAACATCGTCCACCTCGTCCTCGCGCGGCTGCCCGACGCGCCCGAGGGGAGCCGCGGCATCTCGCTGTTCGTGGTGCCCAAATATCATGTGAAGGACGACGGTGCGCCGGGCGCGCGCAACGATCTGCGCTGCGTCAGCCTCGAGCACAAGCTGGGGATCAACGCCTCGCCCACCTGCGTGATGAGCTATGGCGACAACGACGAATGCATCGGCGAGCTGGTCGGCGCGGAGAACCGCGGGCTGATGGCGATGTTCACGATGATGAACAACGCGCGGATCAATGTCGGCACGCAAGGGGTGCAGATCGCCGAACGAGCGACGCAGCAGGCGCAGGATTACGCCGCCGACCGGATCCAGTCGGCGCGGGCGGGTTCGCCCGATCGCACGCCGGTGGCGATCCTCGAGCATCCCGATGTGCGACGCATGCTGCTTCGGATGAAAGCGCTGACCGAGGCGGTGCGCGCACTGCTCTATTACACCGCCGGACAGGTCGATCGCGGGACGCTGGGGAACACCGATGCCGCCGGGCGCGCCGAAGTGCTGGTCCCGCTGCTCAAGGCTTGGGGGACCGATGTCGGGGTCGAGGCGGCGAGTCTCGGAATCCAGATCCACGGCGGAATGGGCTTCATCGAGGAAACCGGCGCCGCGCAGCATTGGCGCGATGCGCGGATCGCGCCGATCTACGAGGGCACCAACGGCATTCAGGCCGCAGATCTCGTCACGCGCAAGCTCGGGCTCGAAGACGGTCAGGCGCTGATCGGTCTGCTCGAGGAGATCGCGCGCGACAGTTCCGCCGAGCCTGCGCTGTTCGCCTTGGCGGGCGAATGCGCCGCGGTGGCACGCTGGATGCGCGAAGAAGCCAGCCTCGACGACCGGCTGGCGGGCAGCGTGCCCTTCTGCACCATGATGGCAGTGGCGGTAGGCGGCTGGCAGCTGAGCAAGCAGCTGGCCGCGGTCAACGAGGGCGCAGCCCCCGCGCTGGCGGCGACCAAACCCGCCACGGTGCGCTTCTTCCTCGACCGGATCGTTCCCGAAGCGAGCGGGCTCAAGGCGAGCGCGATCGCAGGTGCCGAAACGCTCTATGCAGTCAGCACCGAGGCGCTGCTCGGTTGAGGCCTACTGCGCGGGTTGCTCGCGGGCGTAGTCTTCATCGCCGAAGGTCGCCCTCACGCCCCCGACCAGCTCGCGCTGCGGCGGGAGACGGCCCGAGCGCTGTCGGACTATTTCCCCGGTGGGCTCGGCGCCCGGCGCGAAGACCCGCCAGATGATCCCCGCCGTGTCGTCGCTGACCAGCAAGGAGCCGTCCTCGGCCCATTCGACCCAAGTCGGCCGCCCGCGCGTGGTGCCCTCGTCCTGGAGGAATCCTGCGAGCACCGGCACCGGCTTGCCCTGCGGATTGCCGCGCTCGTCGAAAGGCACATAAACCACGTTGTAACCCGACGGCGGCTTGCGGTTCCACGAGCCGTGTTGCGCGATGAAGGCTCCTTGGCTGAATCGTTCGCCCATGCGTGCGCCCTGTTCGGTGAACACGAGTCCCAGCGCCGCCACATGCGGCCCCAGCGAGTATTCGGGCCGGCGTGCATATTCGGTGAGGTAGGCAGGCATCGGTGCATCGACCCGCTGGTCGATATTGTCCCGCCAATAGACCCACGGCCAGCCATATTGCGCGCCCAGCGGCACATTGGTGAGATAGTCGGGCACCAGATCGGAGCCGAGCATGTCGCGCTCGTTGACCGTGGTCCACAGCTCGCCCGACCAGGGATTGAAATCGAGCCCGTTGGGATTGCGCAGACCGGCACCGAAAACCCGCTGCGTATTCGTCTCGAGATTGTATTCCCAGATCAGCGCACGCCCCTCCTCGGCTTCCATCCCCTGATCGCCGATGTTCGAGACCGAACCCACTGCCACATAGAGCAGGTCCTTTTCCGGATGCAGTTCGAGATTGCGCATCCAATGGCCGCCGCCCGGCGACAGATCCATCAGCTTGCGCGGTGCGCCCGACACCTGGCTCGCGCCGAGCTCGTAGGGATAGGCGAGCACCGCATCGTGATTGGCGACGTAAAGCGTGCCATCGCGCCAGGCCATTCCGGAAGGCGAATCGAGCCCATCGAGCAGCGTCTCGCTGACTTCGGCCTGGCCATCGCCATCGGTGTCGCGCAGCAGCGCGATCTCATTGGCCGGATCGCCCCCGGCGCCGGCCTTGCCCATCAGCAGACCGGCGATGAAGTTCTCGATCCTTGTGCCGATGGAAGGGTCGGCGTCGTCGGGCTTGGTACCCGGCTTGCCGGTCAGTGCGACAAGCACATCGCCATTGGGCAGCGTATGGAGGGTGCGCGGATGATCGAGGCCAGCGGCGAAGCGCGTGACCGCCAGACCTTCGGCAGCCTGCGGCACCTCGTCCGGGGCCCAGCCAACCGGTTCTGCGATCTGCACCGTGGGAAAAGCCTCCGCGTCGGGCTCCTGCAGGGTCGGGTCGGTCCCTGCGACCGCCTCCACCGAAAGATCGGCGCGATCGCCCTGCAGCAGGAACGCCGCCGCGAACAACAACAGCAGGATCAGGACGAGGATCGCGATGAGGATTTTCTTGCCGGTGGTCATGCTGCGCAGTTCTATGACAGAGCGCGGCTTGCGGCAATGGGATCGCGGCCTAAATAGCCTTGACCATGTATGATTTCAAACCCGCTGCCGAAACGGCCAAGCCCGACCTCTACCACGATCTGCTGCAGGCCGCCGAGGCGCTGACAACTGGCGAGCGCGACGGCGTTGCGAACATGGCCAATGTCGCGGCGCTTCTGTGGGAGTTCCTGCCGCAGGTGAACTGGACCGGATTCTACCGCATGGTGGAGGGCGAGCTGGTGCTGGGTCCCTTCGTCGGACGCCCGGCCTGCATCCGCATTCCCGTCGGCCAAGGGGTATGCGGCGCCGCAGCGAAGAGCGGCGGCGCGACGCAACTTGTCGAGGATGTCCACGCCTTTCCCGGCCATATCGCCTGCGACGGCGATACGCGTTCGGAGCTGGTCGTGCCGGTCGTGCGCGCCGGCGAAGTGATTGCGGTGATCGATCTCGACAGCCCCGAATTGGCGCGTTTCGATGCCGAAGACCAGGCCGGGATCGAAGCGCTCGCCGCGATGCTGGCCGACCGCATCTGACGGGCAAACCGCCCCGCTGCGGGACAAGCCACGGACCGGACTTTTGCGGGGGAAGCGCAAAAGTGATAAACCTTTCGTCAACCAACCGTCCAGATTCGCGAAAGGTATTCTCCATGGCAACTCGTCTCCTCCTCGGCACGGTAGCCTTGGGTTGCGCGGCCTCTGCCGCCACGCCCGTCGCGGCGCAGCAGATCTATTACGAGGACGGGGAATATCTCTACGCGGTCCCGGCACCGGTGATGGCGCGGGATGCGGTGGTCAGCCAGCCGGTCGAAACGACAGTGCCGATCGATGACGATGAGGTGATCTACGAAACGGCGGAACCTCGTATAGCCGCGCGACGGGTGATCCCATCGCGCGATGCGCCGGTTCAACGCGCCACACCGCAGATCATCCTCCCCGCACCACAGCCTACCTATGCCTATCCCGCCTCCGCCCCGGTCATCTATTCTCAGGCGCCGCAAGGGCAGGCTGGCTATGTCGTCGCCTCCCGTTCGATACCTGCAAATGGCTACGGCTATGCGCCCGCTCCACAGCAATATGGCTACACCGCCGGCACGCCGCAGCAGGGCTATCTACCCGGCGGAGGCCAGTTGGTCAGCTTCGATCGCAACGCTTGGCTCGATGAATGCAGCGCCCGATTGAACACCTACGAAGACAGCGACCGCGGGCAGGTGCTGGGCGGCTTGATCGGCGCGGCGGCCGGCGGGCTGATCGGCAATCGGGTCGCCGGCCGCGGCGACCGCCTTGGTGGGACGCTGATTGGCGCGGGAACAGGTGCGCTGGCCGGACTGGCGGTGGGCGACGCTATCGACGATCGCGCCGACGCGCGCAGCGGCCGCAGCGCGTATGACGACTGCCGCGCCTATCTGGACGATTACATGAACCGCGCCAGCAACCATCCCGCGCCCACGTCGACCGTGGCGGGACAGCAATATATGCTCGTTCCCGTGTCGGTGCCCGTCGCGCAGCAGGCGGTGTATCGCGAATATGTGGTTTCGCAGCCGTAATCGCCTGCGCGATTGCTTCCAAAAACGCCCGGATATCCGGTTGCGCCGCGCGACTTTTCGGCAGGTCTCCCGGGTAATCGCCTGTATTGCTTAGATCTCGCCGCCGGTCAGCCGTTGGCAAAGCAGGTCGAGCTGATCGAGGCTGCGGTAGCGTATCGATACGGCGCCCTTCGACGTGTCGCTTTCCGAGGTGATCCGCACCTGCATTCCGAGGAATTCCTCGAGGTGGTTCTGCACCGCGACGATATCGGCGTCGGTCGACGGGGCGCTGCCGTTGGAACGATTGGCCGCACTCGGCCTGGCATTGGTCTCACCGGCATTGCGCGCCAGCTTCTCCACCTCGCGCACCGACAGCTTGTCCTTCACCGCGCGGCGAGCGAGCGCTACGGCATCGTCGTGGCCGATCAAAGCGCGGGCGTGCCCCATCGACAGGGCACTGTCGGCGAGCAGCGCCAGGATTTCGTCCGGGAGCGCGAGCAGACGCTGCATGTTGGCGACGTGGCTGCGCGATTTGTCGACCATTTCGGCGATCTCCGCCTGGGTCATCTCTTCCTCTTCGGAGAGGCGATGATAGGCGCGCGCCTCCTCGACCGGGTTGAGGTCCTCGCGCTGAAGATTTTCGATCAGGGCCAGCGCCATCACTTCACGATCGTCGAGCGTGCGGACGATTGCCGGGATGTCGTGCAACCGCGCCTTTTGCGCCGCGCGCCAGCGACGCTCGCCCGCGACGAGCTGGAAGCTTCCGTCGCCCTTGGGGCGGACGATGATGGGCTGGATCACCCCCCGAGCCGCGATCGAAGCGGCGAGCTCGCTCAGCGCGGCGTCGTCGAAATGGGTCCGCGGCTGGCCCGCGAGCGGAGAGATGGAGGCGATCGGGAGGCTTCTCAATCCATCAGCGGCAGTCGCTGCGTCCGATTGCGCCGACCCGCCTGCGGTGCCGCCATGCGCATCGCGCCGTACCAGCGGCTCCTCGCGCTGGACTTCGCCCATCAACGCCCCGAGCCCCCGCCCCAGCTTGCGCTTGCGCACCGCACCCTTGTTGGCGGCTTCGGCTCCGTCGCTCATGCGGCTTTCCTCTTTTCCGGCAGACGCCCGATCAATTCGCGCGCCAGGGCGATGTAGGCGCGGCTGCCGACGCATTGGTGATCGTAGACCAATGCGGGCATTCCATGGCTCGGCGCTTCGGATAGGCGGACGTTGCGCGGAATGACAGATTCGAACACCAAGGGGCCCAGGCAGTCGCGGACATCGTCCGCCACCTGATCGGTCAGCCGGTTGCGGCGGTCGAACATGGTCAGCACCACCCCGACGATGCCGAGCTCGGGATTGAACCGCTGCTGGACGCGTTCGACCGTCTGCAGCAGCTGGCTGAGACCCTCGAGCGCGAAGAATTCGCACTGCAGCGGCACCATCATCGTATCCGCGGCACTCATCGCATTGAGCGTCAGCAGTCCCAGGGATGGCGGGCAATCGATGAAGCAGACGTCGTAAGACGAGAAACCGCCCTTGCCCGTTGTAACCAGCGCCTGGCGCAGCCGCGCGGTGCGGTCTTCGACCTGCACCAATTCGATCTCCGCGCCGGAAAGATCCTGCGTCGCAGGGACAATGTCGAGCCCGGGAATATCGGTCTCCTGCGCGCATTGGTCGAGCGTCGCTTCCTCGAGCAGGAGATCGTAGCTGGTGTATTCGCGATGCGCGTTGTCGACACCGAGACCTGTCGAAGCGTTGCCCTGCGGATCGAGATCGATCAGCAGCGTCCTCCACCCGGTCGCGGCCATCGCGGTGGCGATGTTGATGGCGGTGGTGGTCTTGCCCACCCCGCCCTTCTGATTGGCAATCGCAATCGTGATCACTGCTCTAGCTCCACTTTGCCCCTACCCACCACGATCCCGGCATCCGGATCGATCTGCGACTGTTCCACGTGGAACATCGAGCGCAGCCGTCGCGGCAGGGTCTGGACTTCTTGCGCCGCGGAACGCCCCTTGGGCAACAGCCAAATGGTGTCACTTGTGGAGAAGCGCGCCGACAGATCGAGCAGCCGGGTCATCGGGGCGAAGGCTCGCGCACTGATCACGGAAGCTTCGAAATCCCCCACGAGTTCGAGGCGCTTTCCTTCGACACGGCAATTCTCCAGCCGCAATTCGCGCGAAACGGTCTGCAGCCATTCTATTCGGCGTTTGCGCGACTCTACGAGGTGGACGGGCCATTCGGGCCGCATGATCGCGATGACAAGGCCGGGAAAGCCGGCACCCGAGCCAAGATCAAGCCAGGGCCCCGAGGTTTCACGTGAAACATGATCGACCAATTGAGCCGAATCCGCCAAGTGTCTGGTCCATAGGCTCGCTTCGGTAGCTTTGGCGATTAGGTTTTGCCGAGCGTTTTCGTGTGTGAGCAACTCGGCCAGCGCGTCGAGACGCTGCACGGCCTCGGGCGTGCAGCGAGCCACGACGAAGGCTCGCGCGTCCTGTTCGCCGGAGATCACGCCTCTGCTCCGACCAGCTTGCGGGCATGGACCAGCACCGCCGCCAGCGCCGCCGGCGTAATGCCCGGAACGCGCGAAGCCGCCCCGAGCGTCGCTGGCGTGGCCGACGCCAGCCGCTCGACCATCTCGTTGGAAAGCCCAGGGACCTGGTGGTAGGGAAAGGCGGGAGGGAGCGCCATCGCCTCGCTGGCGCGCAGATCGCGCAATTCGCCTTCCTGCCGCGCCAGATAGGGTGCGTATTGCGCGTCTTCGACCATCTCGACGGCCAGATTTTCGTCCCATCGGAGCGCTTCGGAGGTAAGCGAGCGGAGTTCTTCCAAGCCGACGATGCCCCCTTTCACCCAATCGGAAAGAGTCCTGGGGCTTGCGTCGGGCTTCACCCGCAAGCCCTCCTTCACCAGCTGCGTGGGACCGAGCACCTGCGCGAAGGCATCGGTCCAGTCGCGGCGTTGGTCTTCGCGACGCGTGAACCACTCGGCGCGCTGGTTACCGATGCAACCAATTGCCATACCCACCTCCGTCAAGCGCGAGGGCGCATTTCCCGCGCGCAGTCGGAGGCGGTATTCGGCGCGTGAGGTCAGCATGCGGTAGGGTTCGCTGACCCCCTGAAGGACGAGGTCGTCCACCATCACTGCCATATAGGAATTCGCCCGGTCGAGCCGTGGCGGCTCCCGGCCCATCGCTGCGGCGGCCGCGTGCATCCCCGCTACCAAGCCTTGTGCTCCCGCTTCCTCATAGCCCGTCGTGCCATTGATCTGGCCGGCGCAATAGAGCCCGGGAATTGCCTTGGTCTGCAGATCCGAACCCAGCGCTCGCGGATCGATGTGATCGTACTCCACCGCGTAGCCGGGCATCATCATCTCGACCCGTTCGAGCCCCGCCATGCTGCGCAACATCGCGAGCTGCACATCCTCTGGCAGCGATGTGCTTATACCATTGGGATAGACGGTGGCGGTATCCAGCCCCTCGGGTTCGAGGAAGACCTGATGTCCTTCCCGATCGGCAAAGCGATGAATTTTATCCTCGATCGAGGGGCAATAGCGCGGCCCTTGTGCCCCGATCGCGCCCGAGAACAACGGCGAACGATGGAGGTTCGCCGCGATGATCTCGTGGCTGCGCGCATTGGTGCGCGTGATGGCACAGAAAATCTGCGGATTGATCCGCGCTGGCGTGAGCGGCGACATCGTCCACTCCTCGCCGTCCGAATGCTGCTCTTCAAGCTGCGACCAGTCGATCGTGCGACCGTCGAGCCGCGGCGGAGTCCCGGTCTTGAGCCGCTCCATCGGAAGTTCGGCTTCGCGCAACTGTTCGGCCAGGCGCCGCGCCGCGGCCTCTCCGACGCGGCCGCCCTCTTGCCGGACATCACCGCGATAGAGGATGCCGCCGAGGAAGGTGCCCGTGCAAAGGATCACGCGCTCGCCGGCCAACGTGGAACCATCGGCCAGGTCGATGCCGACCACTCGTCCGCCGCTTAGCCGCAGGGCCGCCACTTCGCCCGCGATCATCTCGATGTCGCCCTGCACCGGAAGCATCCGCTGGATCGCCGCGCGGAACAGCACCCGGTCGGCCTGCACGCGCGGACCCCAGACGGCGCTTCCCTTCGAGCGATTGAGCATGCGGTAATGGATCGCCGCAGCATCCGCGGCACGGCCCATCAGCCCGTCCAGAGCATCGATCTCGCGGACCAGATGGCCCTTGCCGATGCCGCCGATTGCGGGATTGCAGCTCATCGCCCCGACCGTCTCGAGATCGAAAGTTACCAGGGCCACCCGCGCGCCCATCCGCCCTGCGACCGCCGCCGCTTCGACCCCGGCGTGTCCGCCGCCCACCACGATGATATCGAATTGCGCCATCTGCTGGCGGATTAGTCGAGCAAAAGCCTCAGGTCAAAGCGCGTGTTTCACGTGAAACATCACTTGCCGATGCAGAACCTCCCGAACAGCGCATCGAGCATGTCCTCGGTCGATGCTCGGCCGAGCAGCCGATCGAAAGAAATCCGCGCCTGCCGCAGGTTCTCACCGATGATCAGCAGGTCGGTGCCCGGTGCGATCACTCCAAGCGCCGTGGCCGCCTCGCCCACCCGCTCGCGCTGCTGCGCATTGAGCGCTGCGGCGCCCGGCTTCGGCAGCAGCCCCCGAGCCCGGGCAATCAAATCTTCTTCGAGCTCGGCGAGCCCCATTCCGGTTACAGCCGAAACTACATGGTCGGGCGCCTGCTTGCCCGGGTCCCCGGTCTCGTCGGCGCGCGACTGGATCTCCAGCGCGCCCGCCGGACCATCGCCCTCACCACCGAGCCACAATACGATATCGGCCCGCTCGAGCTGCTCGCGCGCGCGGTCCATGCCGATCGCCTCGATCGTATCGCCGCCGGCCTCGTGCAGCCCCGCGGTATCGACCAGCAGGAAGGGGACCCCGCCAAAGGCCACCGGACGCTCGATAACGTCGCGGGTGGTCCCGGCGACCGGCGAGGTGATGGCCGCAGCTTCGCGGACCAAAACGTTGAAAAGCGTCGATTTACCGGTATTCGGTGGCCCTGCGAGAACCACCCTGACGCCGTCGCGCAGCCGTTCGACTCCCGGGCGCGCGAGCCACTCGCCCATCGTGCCCACCAGCGCAGAGACTTCGCCGTAGAAGCTCTCGGGCAAATCCCCGACATCGTCCTCGTCGGCAAAATCCAGACTCGCCTCGACCTGCGCGCCAAGATGGAGAACCGCAGCGCGCCAGCTTTCGACCTGCCCCGAGATCGCGCCGCCCAGCGCTGCCTGCGCCGAACGGCGCTGCAATTCGGTTTCAGCCGCAAGCAGATCGGCCAGGCCCTCGGCTTCGGCGAGATCGATGCGTCCATTGGAAAAGGCGCGGCGGGTGAACTCGCCAGGCTCGGCCTTGCGCAAGCCCTCGAGCTTGCCCAACTCGCGCTCCACCGCAGCGAGCACCGCCCTGCCCCCATGACAGTGAAACTCGGCGAGATCCTCGCCGGTGGCGGTCGCAGGGCCGGGAAACCACAGCACCAGCGCGCGGTCGAGCACTTCGCCCTCGGTATCGCGCAAGGCCCGCAGGCTCGCCTGGCGCGGCGCGGGCAGCCGTCCTGCCAGCGCCTCGACCGCAGCGGAGGCAAAAGCCCCGCTGATCCGGATGATCCCGATCGCAGCCGGCGGCGCGCCGCTCGAGACGGCGAAGATGGTATCGCTGGGCAAGCGGTCTGCCGCGCCTAGGTCTTGGATTCGTCCGGGCCCGGCTTCGACGAGGGCTTGTTCGCGTTCGCCCCCTCCATGAAGCTCTGGAACAGCTTGAAGCCCGCCTGCCCCATCGGGGCGAGCTGGCGCGCGTATTCCTGCAGCTTGTCGGTGTCGGAAACGCCCTTCATCGCGCCCGCCATCATGTCGACATAGACCGCATTGGCCTTGCCGACATCGGGCAGCCCCATAAAGGCGCGCGCCTCTTCGGGCGTGCAATCGATTTCCACATGGACCTTCATCGGGCTTCCTCCGTTAGTTCTTGTGCAGCCTATCTGGGTCTGCAAAGCGCGCGAGACAAGCGCACAGCGAAATTCCCCCGAAGGAGAGAAGACCGATGAGCGAGACCGTTTCGATTGCGACCCTGGCCGGCGACGACAGCTTCAAGGCCTATGTCGCCCGCCCCGCCGACGCACCCAAGGCCGCGATCGTGGTGATCCAGGAGATCTTCGGGATCAACGCCGGCATCCGCCGCAAATGCGATCGGCTGGCCGAGGAAGGCTATCTGGCGGTGGCGCCCGATCTGTTCTGGAGGCTCGAGCGCGGGATCGAACTCGACCCCGATGTCGAACCCGAGTTCCAGCGTGCGCTCGAGCTGATGGGCGATTTCGACCAGGATCAGGGCATTCGCGACATCGAGGCTGCGATCACCTGGGCGCGCAAGGAAAGCGGCGGCAAGAAGGTCGGCTGCGTCGGTTACTGTCTGGGCGGCAGGCTCGCCTATATGACCGCTGCGCGCACCGATGTTGACGCCAGCGTGGGCTATTACGGTGTCGGCATCGACGGTCTGCTGCGCGAGAAGCAAGCCATCGCCCATCCGCTGCTGCTGCATATTCCGACCGAGGACGGCTTCGTCGACAAGGACACGCAGAAGGCGATGCACGAAGGTCTGGACGACCACCCCAAGGTGACGCTCTACGATTACGAAGGCCTCGACCACGGCTTCGCGACCGAATTCGGCAAGCGCCGTGCCGAGCAGGCAGCGCAGCTGGCCGACAAGCGCACTGCGGAATTCTTCGAGGAGCATCTGCTCTAGGAGCCGGGTTTGGACCGGCTACCTTTACGCTATGTAATCCCCGCGCTGCTGCTTGCGCTGGTTGCCGCCGCCTGGCTCGTCCCGCCGCTGCACTGGGCGCTGTGGCTGCTCGTCCCGATCACCGGCGTGGCGGTGTGGGACTTCTTCCAGCGCAAGCATACGCTGTGGCGCAATTATCCGCTGTTTGCGCGCATCCGCTGGCTGGCGGAGGATTTGCGCCCTTTCGCGCAGGCCTATTTCGTCGAAAGCGACCTGGAGGGGCGGCCCTTCAGCCACCAGGCGCGGGCGCTGGTCTATGCCCGGGCCAAGGGCGATCTCGATTCGCACCCCATGGGGACCGAACTCGACGTCTATTCCGAGGAGTACGAATGGCTGGGCCATTCGATCGTCCCGCGCGACGAAATTCCCGAATTCTGGAGCGTCGAAGTGGGTGCCGGCACCTGCTCGAAGCCCTATACCACCTCGCTGCTCAACATCTCCGCGATGAGCTTCGGTTCGCTCTCCGCCAGCGCGATCGAGGCGCTCAACGCCGGCGCGGCGATGGGTGGCTTCGCTCACAACACCGGCGAAGGCAGCATCAGCCGCTATCACCGCAAGCCGGGCGGCGATCTGATCTGGGAACTGGGCAGCGGCTATTTCGGCTGCCGCCATCCCGATGGCTCCTTCGATCCGGTAAAATTCCGCGACAATGCCGACACCGATCAGGTCAAGATGATCGAGGTCAAGCTGAGCCAGGGTGCCAAACCGGGCCACGGCGGCGTGCTGCCGGGCACCAAGGTCACCGAGGAGATCGCTGCGGCCCGCGGCGTGCCGGTGGGCGAGACGGTGGTCTCTCCCGCCGCCCATCCGGCCTTCTCCACCCCGATCGAGATGCTCCAGTTCCTTACCGATCTGCGCGAACTGTCGGGCGGCAAGCCGGTCGGGATCAAGCTGTGCGTCGGCCAGCCCCACGAACTCTTCGCGATCGCCAAGGCGATGCTGGAAACCGGGATGCACCCCGATTTCATCACCGTCGACGGGGCCGAGGGCGGAACGGGCGCCGCGCCGCTCGAGCTGAGCAATTCGGTCGGCATGCCGCTGCGCGAAGGACAGATCTTCGTGCGCAACATGCTGGTAGGGATCGGCATGCGCGACAGGGTCAGGATCGCGGCGGCGGGCAAGATCCATTCGGGCGCGCAGATGGCGAAATCCTTCGCGCTCGGCGCAGACTGGTGCAATGCCGCCCGCCCCTTCATGTTCTCGCTGGGCTGCATCCAGTCGATGAACTGCCACACCGGCCATTGCCCGACCGGAGTCGCGACGCAGGAGGAATGGCGCCAGCGCGGGCTCGTGGTCGAGGAAAAGGCCCCGCGCGTGGCGCGCTTCCATCGCGCCACGCTCAAATCGCTGCGGGAAATCGTGGTCGCGATGGGGCTCGAGACGCCATGGGACATCAAACCGCACGACATGCGCGAGCGGCTCAACGGTGCCAGGTCCGACGCGGTCGACCGGATCTACAGCTTCATCGAACCCGGCGCGCTGCTGCAGGATGCCGACGCCACCCCCTTGGCGCGTCACTGGCAGGCTGCACGCGCCGACAGCTTCAGGAGAGTGGAATGACGACGAAAGAAGGTCTCGCTCGCTGGCACAAGGTGCTCGCCGACGGCAGTTCGACCGCGGATCTCGCAGCGATCATCCATCCCGATGCAGTGTTCCATTCCCCCGTCGTGCACACGCCGCAGCGCGGCCGCGACCTGGTCGTCGCCTATCTCGCGGCGGCGGGCCAGACGCTGGGCAACGACAGTTTCCGCTATGTGCGCGAGCTGGTGGACGGTGAGAACGCGATGCTCGAATTCACCACCGAGATGGAGGGGATCGCGGTCAACGGCGTCGATATCATCCGCTTCGACGAAGACGGAATGATCCGGGATTTCAAGGTCATGGTCCGACCGCTCAAGGCGGTGAACAAGGTCTGGGAAATGATGGCCGCGCAGTTGGAGCGCAGCAAGCGCTAGGCCGAACGCTTCTGCGAGACGACCTCGGAATAGGTCAGGAACTCGCCCACCAGCTGCATGCATTGCGGCCCGATGTCGCGCTCGGCGAGGATGTGCAGGATTTCCGCGCCGCCCTCGGAGGCCGATCCCAGACGGCGCATCCGCCAGTTCGGGAAGCACCGCTTAATCGCCGGCTCGCGGACATGGATCGCCAGATCGCAATGACGCGGGTCGCGCTTCAGAACGCCGAGCAATTCGTCGAGCGCCTGCCGCTCGCCTTCCACCAGCTGAAGGAATCGATTCTGGTTGAAGATCAGGAAGCCGGTCACATCGCGCGCAGGGTTGTTGCGCGCCGAGGTCTCGATGATCCTGAAGACCTCGTCGCTGGCCAGATCGGTGCGAGCGCGGCTGGTGTAGACAATGCGTTCCATGGCGTAATCCTTTATACGCCAGTGACTTGCACGATTTTCCCTAGCAAGCGGTTAACCGCAATCGCCGCGCCGGTGACCGGGTGGCGATTGCGCGCACCACCTACTGGTTCATCGTCTCGAAGAAATCCTCGTTGGTCTTGGAATCCTTCATCTTGTCGAGCAGGAATTCCATCGAATCGATGGTGCCCATCTGCATGAGGATGCGGCGCAGCACCCACATCTTCGAGAGCTTGTCCTTCTCGACCAGCAGTTCCTCCTTGCGGGTGCCGGACTTGCCGACATCGAGCGCGGGGAAGATGCGCTTGTCAGCGACCTTGCGGTCGAGCACGATCTCGGAGTTGCCGGTGCCCTTGAACTCTTCGAAGATCACCTCGTCCATCCGGCTGCCGGTATCGATCAGCGCGGTGGCGATGATCGAGAGCGATCCGCCCTCCTCGATGTTGCGCGCCGCGCCGAAGAAGCGCTTGGGACGCTGCAGAGCGTTCGCGTCGACGCCGCCGGTCAGCACTTTGCCCGAGCTGGGCACCACGGTGTTGTAGGCGCGGCCCAGTCGGGTGATCGAATCGAGCAGGATCACCACATCCTTCTTGTGCTCGACCAGACGCTTGGCCTTTTCGATGACCATCTCGGCGACCTGGACGTGGCGGTTGGCGGGCTCGTCGAAGGTCGAGGCGATGACCTCGCCGTTGACCGAACGCTGCATGTCGGTGACTTCCTCGGGGCGCTCGTCGATCAGCAGGACGATCAGGAACACCTCGGGGTGATTGTCGGTGATGGCCTTGGCCATGTTCTGCAGCAGCACGGTCTTGCCGACCCGCGGCGGCGCGACGATCAGCGCGCGCTGGCCCTTGCCTTGGGGCGAGATGATGTCGATCACCCGCGCCGACTTGTCGAGCACGGTCGGATCGAGCGTGTCGAGCGAGAGCTTCTCGTCGGGATAGAGCGGGGTGAGATTGTCGAAATTGGTGCGATGGCGAACCTGGTCGGGATCGTCGTAATTGACCTGCGTCAGCTTGGTCAGCGCGAAATAGCGCTCGCCCTCGCGCGGCGCTCGGATCTCGCCTTCGACCGTATCGCCGGTGCGCAGGCCCCATTTGCGGACCTGATTGGGCGAGACGTAGATATCGTCCGGCCCGGCAAGGTAATTGGCCTCGGGGCTGCGCAGGAAGCCGAAGCCGTCCTGAAGCACCTCGATGGTGCCGATCCCCATGATCTTTTCTTCGTATTCCTCGTCCTCGGCCAGTTCGCGAAGGATGCAGAACATCAGATCCTGGCGCCGCATCGTGGACGCGCCCTCGACCCCGAGTTCCTCGGCCATCGCGACCAGATCGGCCGGCGGTTTCTCTTTCAGATCCTTGAGATGCATGGAAGTGTCTCGAACAATAGGGGAATGGCAATCGTGTGCTGACCGGAAAGTCTGTCTGTCCTGAGGCGATGCGCAGAACGTGCTTGGGGAAAGCGGACCCGGTCCCGTCGAAAAGCGGGACCTGCAACCGGTAGGATGGATGCGGAATTAGGACCGCACTGCGCCTGCGTCAATCGACAAAGCGCAAACGTGGTCTGCCGACGGCTAGAAGGGTTTGATCACCGCCAGCACCACGATCAGCGCCGCAGCCGCACCCGGGACCTCGTTGAGCAGCCTCAGCTTGCGACCGCTGAGCGCGTAATCGCCGCGCGCCAGCTTCTTGGCATAGGCGCTCATCCAGCCGTGATAGCCGGACAAGGCCAGCACCAGCAGCAGCTTGGCGTGGAACCAGCCCTGCGTGTGCGCGCCGGTGGTGACGACCAGCGCCAGCCCCAGGAGCCACACCAGCACCAGCGATGGCGTCAGGATGATCCTGAGCAGCCTCTTCTCGCGCTCGACCCAGCGCGCAGCCTCGTCGGACCCGGTGGGTGCCTCCTGATGATAGACGAAAAAGCGCGGCAGCATGAACAGCCCCGCCATCCAGAAGATCACGAAGATCAGGTGCCCGGCTTTCAGCCAGTAATAGGTCATCGAGAGAATTTCCTGCATCGGCCGCCCATCTAGGCAGCCTGCCTGTCCGCGTCACCCCCTGACGCAGGCGAGCAGCCGCTCCACATGGGCGATCGGGGTCCGGCGGTCGATGCCGTGGCCGAGGTTGAACACATGCGGCCGGTCGGCAAAGGCGTCGAGGATGACGCGGCAGCGCTGCTCGAGCTCATCGCTCCCCGCGAGCAGCAGCAGCGGGTCGAGATTGCCCTGCACCGGCATGCCCTCGGGCAGTTCGCGCGCCGCCCAGAGGGGATCGATGGTCTCGTCCACCCCGACCGCTTGGACGCCGGTCTCGCGCGCATAGGCGGGCAGTTTCTCGCCCGCTCCCTTGGGGAAACCGATCACGGGCAGTTCGGGGAACCGCTCGCGCAAGGCCGCGGTGATCCGGGCGTTGGGAGCCACGACCCAGCGTTCGAACTCGCTCGGCGCCAGGCTCCCAGACCAGCTGTCGAACAGCTGGATCGCCTCGGCCCCCGCCGCGACCTGGCCGCAAAGATAATCGATCGTATGCCCGATGATGGCATCGATGATCGCCTGCATCCCCCCCGGATCGCGATAGGCTAGCGCGCGTGCATCGTGCTGATCGCGGCTGCCCTCGCCCGCGACCATATAGGTCGCGACGGTCCACGGGCTACCTGCAAAGCCGAGCATGGTCACCTGATCGCTCAGCCGTGCCCGGCACAACCGCACCGTCTCGTAGACCGGCTCATAGCGGGTGAGATCGGGCTGCAGGCTCTCGAGCGCTGCATCGACCAATCGCGGGGACAGTTTGGGGCCCTCGCCCGCCAGGAACTCCAGGTGCTGGCCCATGGCGTGGGGCACGATCAGGATGTCCGAGAACAGGATCGCGCCATCGAAGCCGAAGCGCTCGATCGGCTGGAGCGTCACCTCCATCGCAGCGGGACTGTCGTAGACGAGATCGAGAAACCCGCCCTTCTCGGCTCGCAAAGCGCGGTATTCGGGCAGATAGCGCCCCGCCTGCCGCATGAGCCATACGGGCGGTCTGGCCGCGCGTTTGCCGGCGAGAGTGTCGAGCAGGAGACCGGGCATCGCGCGAGTCCAATCCAAAAAAATAAGTATTATAAATAGAGATGATGGAGTCTGTTGGCCCTGTGGAGATCGGGCATAGCGGGCCCCTGCCCGAATTCTCCCGCGATGCAAAGGCTCGCCAGCCGATCCGAATCGCCGCCGCGGCGGAGTCGAGTCATACTTATGCCTGCTGTCCCCAGCCTGTTCACATCCCTTCCGGGCTGTCGACAAGCGTCGGGAGCAATGGACTGGCAACGGGCATGGAATCCGCTCCGAACTTGTCGGCAGGTCTGTCCCGTGGTTTATGCCGGCTCTTCTCCACAGGGCCGGGAACCGCAGTGAGCCGTATCCATCTCCATCTCGTTTCGGACTCCACCGGGGAGACTCTGGAGATGATCGCCAAGGCGGCGATCGCCCAGTTCGAGAACGCCGAGGTGGAGCGGCATTTCTGGCCGATGGTCCGGTCGCGCCAGCATCTCGACCGGATCGTGCCCGAGCTCTCCGCCAATCCCGGCATCGTGCTCTATACGCTGGTCAATCCGGAGACGCGCGCGCGACTCGAGGAGCATTGCCGTCATCTTTCGCTCAATGCGGTACCGGTCCTCGATGGAGTGACCGCCGCGCTCGAGGCCGCGTTGGGGCGCGAGGCGCAAGGAAGGCCCGGACGCCAGCATCTGATGGACGAAGCCTATTTCGACCGCGTCGAGGCGATCCAGTTCACCATCGCGCATGATGACGGGGTCGGATGGGAGAATTGGGAGCAGGCCGATATCCTGCTTGCCGGGGTCTCGCGCTCTTCCAAGACTCCGACCAGCATCTACCTCGCCAATCGCGGCTACAAGGTGGCCAATATCCCGCTGGTGGTCGAAAGCCCGCCGCCGCCCTCGCTGTTCAACCTGCGTCATCCGCTGATCGTCGGTCTGACCACCGCGCCCGAGCGGCTGGTGCAGATCCGGCGCAACCGTCTATTGACGCTCAACGAGCGCACCCAGACCTCCTATGTCGATTCCGAACGCGTCACCACCGAGGTGCAATTCGCGCGGCGGATGTTCGCCGACAATGGCTGGCCGGTGATCGATGTCACCCGCCGCTCGATCGAGGAAACCGCCGCGGCGATCATCAGGCTGCTGGGGGAGCGCCAGCGCCGGGACGATACGCTGTTCGAAGGGGTGAAACCGATATGAGCAGCGGCCTGGAGGGAAGCGGGTTGATCCTCGCCTCGGGCAGTGCCTCGCGCAAGGCGATGCTGGAAGCGGCCGGACTGCGTTTCGAGATCGTCGCTCCCGATGTGGACGAGCGGGCGCTCGAGGCCGAGATGCACGGCGCGCTGGCGGACGAGATCGCCCAGGCGCTATCCGCGGCCAAGGCGGCGGCGGTATCGGCGGCGCATCCCGGCATGCCCGTGCTGGGCAGCGATTCGCTGGTCGAGGTCGGCGGGCGCCGCTTCGACAAACCCGCCAGCCGCGAACAGGCCGTCGAGCATCTGCGCTTCTTCTCGGGCAAGACCATGACTCTCCACAGCGCGGCCGCGCTGGCAAAGGACGGCCGGATCCTCTGGGTCGGGTCCGATTTCGCCCGGCTGCGGGTGCGCGAATTGAGCGAAGCTTTCATCGCGGCCTACCTCGATGCCGAATGGCCCGCGGTATCCTATTGCGTGGGGGTGTTCCGGATCGAAGGCCGGGGCGTGCAGCTGTTCGAGAGCATCATGGGCGATCAGTTCACCGTGCTCGGCATGCCGCTGCTGCAGGTGCTGGCAGCGCTGCGCGAGCGGGGAACCCTGCCCGCATGAACACGCCCTATGCCGAGGTGATCGGCGATCCGATCGCGCAATCCAAATCGCCCGCGATTCACGCCTTCTGGTTGGAGAAGCTCGGGATCGTCGGCGAGTATCGTGCAAGCCGCGTCGCGCCCGAAGGTCTGGCGGCATATCTCGAAATGCGCCGGGGCGACCCGGACTGGCTGGGTTGCAACATAACCATGCCGCACAAGCAGACGGCGATGGCGCTGGTGGACCGGGTCGAACCGCTCGCCCGCAGAGTGGGCGCAATCAACACCGTCCACCGTGCGAAAGATGGCGCGCTGATCGGCCGCAACACCGATGTCGGCGGCTTTCTCGAGCCGCTGGCCGAGCGGCTTGGCGAGCGGCACCTGTTCAGGATGGCGCGGGTGATCGGCACGGGCGGCGCGGCGCGCGCGATCGTGGCGGGTCTGGCCAGCGAAGGCTTCACGCTAGTGCTGGCGGGGCGGGACCCCGAGAAGGCGCGCCTGCTGCTCGACGAACTCGCTCCCCAGGGCGAGCATCATGCCGTTCCGCTGACGACCTTCAGCGATGGCACCGATTTCGCTTTCGACGATCGTGCGGGCTGTTGCGATCTGGTGGTCAACGCCAGCCCGCTCGGCATGCGCGGCCAACCCCCGCTGGCCTTCGACTGGAGCCACGCCCCGCCCGGATCCATCGCCTACGATATCGTCACCGATCCGGTGGAGACCCGCTTCCTGCGGGATGCCCACGCGGCTGGCTTCGCCACCATCGACGGGCTCGCCATGCTGATCGGCCAGGCAGCGCGGGCCTTCGAGCGCTTCTTTGGCACCCCGCCGCCACGCAGGCATGATGCCGAACTGCGCGCAAGGCTC
Organism: Qipengyuania benthica; assembly: GCF_030717865.1. Lineage (NCBI taxonomy): Bacteria > Pseudomonadati > Pseudomonadota > Alphaproteobacteria > Sphingomonadales > Erythrobacteraceae > Qipengyuania > Qipengyuania benthica. Next base: position 68,177 of record NZ_JAVAIL010000001.1, read on the forward strand.
TCCGCGTGACGCGCCCGCTGATCCTGGGTCTCACCGGTTCGATCGGCATGGGCAAGTCGACCGTCGCCGCCATGTTCGAGGCCGCGGGCGTTCCGGTGTTCGATGCGGATGCGGTCGTGCGCTCGATGCAGGGACCGGGCGGAGCGCTCGTCGAAGCGATCGAGGCGGCGTTTCCCGGCAGCACCGGTCCCGAAGGCGTGAAACGCGATGCACTCGGGGAACAGGTGTTCGGCGACAAGGCGGCACTCGCGCGGCTCGAGGCGATCGTCCACCCCGCAGTGGCCGCGCGGCGCGGTGAATTCCTGATCGAGCACGGCGGCGCGCCGATGGTGGTGTTCGATATTCCGCTGCTGTTCGAAAAGGGCGGCGCGAGCCAGGTCGACCAGATCATCGTGGTTTCCGCGCCCGCCGATGTCCAGCGTGCGCGGGTGCTGGCGCGACCGGGCATGACTGCGGACAAATTCGCGCATATCCTCTCGCTTCAGACCCCCGATGCCGACAAGCGCACGCAGGCGGACCATGTGATCCCCACTGGCGTACCGCTGGCAAAAACCGAGCAGCAGGTCCGCGCGCTGATCGAGCGACTCCGGGGGGAACGCGGGTCCTCGTCCTGACGCGGTCCGCCCCTTCAATTCGTGCCTTGAATCCCCGCCTTGAATCCATGGCGAAACGCGCCGATAGACTAAGCAATGCGTGAAATCGTCTTCGATACCGAAACCACCGGACTGGACCCGAAAACCGGCGACAGAATGGTCGAGATCGGCTGCGTCGAGATGGTCGATCTGGTGCCGACCGGGCAGACCTTCCACGCCTATTACAATCCCGAACGCGACATGCCCGCAGGCGCCGAAGCGGTCCACGGGCTTTCGGCGATCTTCCTCGCCGACAAGCCGCTGTTCCGGGATGGCGCGGCGGAATTGCTCGAATTCATCGGCGATTCTCCGCTGGTTGCCCACAACGCCGGGTTCGATTTCGGCTTTCTCAATGCCGAGCTGGGTCTGTGCGGTCTGGAGGCGGTGTGCCTCACCCGGATGATCGACACCGTGGCTCTGGCGAAGAAGCGCCATCCGGGCGCCAAGCTTTCGCTCGACGCGCTGTGCTCGCGCTACGGGATCGACCGGAGCCACCGGGTGAAGCACGGCGCGCTGCTCGATGCCGAATTGCTCGCGCAGGTCTATATCGAGCTCAAGGGAGGGCGGCAGATCGGTCTGGCTCTGGCTGCCGAGATCGAAACGGCGGCTCCCGAAGGTCTGAGCGAGGCGCGCTTGCGCCCGGCACCGACCGGAGAATATCGCTCGCCGCGCCCGCATTCGGCTTCCATCGAGGAACTGGCGCGTCACGCAGCCTTTGTTTCAAAGATGCAACAGCCGCTCTGGCAGCGCTAGCCGGGCCGTCACGGGAATTCCGGCGGGCGGGGCCGGATCGGGATCTGCATGGACCAATGAGGAGAACGATTGCTATGGATATCCGCGTTTCTGGGCACCAGATCGATACCGGCAGCGCGCTGCAGGATTACGTTACCGACCGGCTCAACGGCATGGTGGAGAAATATTTCAGCCGCGCGCTTTCGGCGAATGTCACTTTCGGCAAGCCCTCGGGCGGAGCGTTCAGCAGCGATATCGTGACGCATGTGAACAAGGGACTGATCCTCAAGGCGCATGCCGAGGCACACGACGTCCACCAAGCCTTCGACAAGGCCGCCGGCAAGATGGAAAAGCAGCTGCGCCGCTATAAGCGCCGGGTGCAAGACCGCCATGCCCAGCCGGTTCCGACGGAGATGGAAGAGCAGGCCGGTTACACCATCTTCGCGGCTCCGCAGATCGAGGAAGACGCCGAACAGGCCGATTCACCCCCCGTGGTCGCGGAAACCACCGCCGACATTCCCGAGGCGAGCGTGGCCGATGCGGTGATGATGCTCGATCTGCGCGATACCGGAGCGCTGTTCTTCAAGAACGCCGCCAGCGGCCGGCACAATATGGTCTATCGCCGTCGCGACGGAACGATCGGCTGGGTCGAGCCGCGCTGAGGCGCATGGGTCGACCAAGCGGGGGCAAGGAAAGGATTTCGATGAGCGGCGCCGATACGCACTACCGCGCACTGGAGCGGCTGTACGGTTCGGCGCCGATCAACGCGAAATTCGAGTCCTCGCTCGAGATACTCGGCGAAGGAAGCGCGCGGATCAGCTTCGATGTGACCGAGGCGAGCTATCACGCGGCGGGTGCGGCGCACGGGACGATCTATTTCAAGATGCTCGACGATGCCGCCTTCTATGCCGCCAACACGCTCGCGACCGACCGGTTTCTGCTCACCACCTCGTTCAATTTGCATTTCACCAAGCCGGTCCGCGCGGGCAAGGTGGTGGCCGAGGGTCGCTGGATCAGCGGCCGGCGGCGGGTGCTGGTGGCCGAAGCGCGGCTGGTCGACAGCAGCGGCGAGGAGATCGGGCGCGGCACGGGCACTTTCATGCGCTCGCGAATCGCCCTGTCGAGCCTGCCCGGCTATGTCCCCGCCGAGGGGTGAAGCATGGTCACGCGGCTCCCGACGCATCTCGAGGCGGGGGGAATTCTGCGCCGCGCCCAAGCGGAAGGCGGCTTCGCAACCGTGCTGTCGCGCGGCGAGCGGGACGCGGGCACCATCCTCATATTAACCATGGAACGGGGCGGAAATGCGCGGCTGTGGGAACGTATGCCGCAGCTCGACGGAGGACGCAGCTTCCAGGCAATCATGGACGAAGATGCTGAAAAACCGAACAAAATTCAAGAATACGTGACTCGTCGAGCGGCTCAGGATGCCGATTGCTGGATCATCGAGCTGGATATCGACGGTGCAGACCGCTTCGTCGCTTCGCTGCCGGGTTAACTTGACATGATTTCATTTGAGACTATCTGCCCGGCCACTTCGTGAGCGCAGGCGGCTGGTGCGGCAATAGGGTCGATCGGCAAGCGCGCAGACGGGGGGTGGCCGGCAGGCCCGTGACGAACCGGTTTTGAGTGGCGCTCCTTTTCATGCGCCCGGTTCCAGTCTGCGTCGGGTCCATCCACCGCACAGTACTGCAAAAAAAATGGTTCGCAAGACGATGACTGCCACTGTGGCGGCCGTAGCCGCAGGCACAGTACTTACCTTCGCCGGAGCCGAAACCTCCGGCGCTTTTGCGCAAGATTCCGGCCCCGCGCCCGAATCGATCCAGCTCCCCGAAGAGGTGATGCCGGTGTTCGTCGCCAAGCCGGTGGTTCAGCCGGTCCCGGAAGCCTCGCCGGCCGACGATTTTTCCGATCTTTCGGACCCCCAAGTTTCCGACAGCCCTGCAAGCGCCAGCTCGCTTCAGGAGCTCGTCTCCCAGACTCCGACCGACAGTGCGCTGTCCGAAGAGCTCCACTGCCTTGCCGGCGCGGTCTATTTCGAATCGCGCGGGGAGCCGCTGGCCGGCCAGCTTGCGGTGGCGCAGGTCATCATCAATCGCACCGAATCGCGCCAGTTTCCGGCGAGCTATTGCGGTGTCGTCCATCAGCGGTCGCAATTCTCCTTCGTGAAGAACGGCCGCATGCCGAGCCCCCGCCGGGCTTCCTCGGCCTGGCAACGCGCCAAAGCTATCGCCCGGATTGCGCATCAGGGCACGTGGCAAAGCGAAGCCGATGATTCGCTTTATTTCCACGCCAATTACGTCCGTCCAAGCTGGAGCCGCAGCAAGCAGGCCCGTGCCCGGATCAGCACGCATATCTTCTATCGCTGACTCGGCGCGGCTGCCTGGCGTCGCTCGGACGCGGGGCAGCCGCTAGTCCTCTAGTTTTCTAGTCTTCTAGAGCGACCCAGACCGGCGCATGATCGCTGGCCCTCTCGCGCCCGCGGTGCTCTTTGTCGACGCCCGCAGCCGACAGTCTGTCGGCCAGTTCGGGAGAGAGCAGCAGGTGGTCGATCCGGAAACCGTGGTCCCGGGGCCAGGCACCGGCCTGATAGTCCCAGAAGGTCCACACGCCGCCACACGGGTTGAGCGTGTCGACCGCATCGGTCCAGCCATCGGCCAGCAGCCGGGCATAGGCGTCGCGCGACTCGGGCTGCATCAGCGCATCGCTCGCCATCGCCTTGGGTGACCAGACGTCCTTGTCCTCGGGGATTACGTTGAAATCGCCGACCAGCGCGGTGGGAATCTCCTGCGCCCAGAGCGAAGCTGCATGTTTGCGCAACCGCTCCATCCAGGTCAGCTTGTAGTCGAACTTGGGGCCCGGTTGGGGATTGCCATTGGGCAGGTAGATCGACGCGACCCGCACGCCCGCAACGTCGGCTTCGAGATAGCGCGCCTGCTCGTCGTCGGGATCGCCCGGGAGCCCGCGCTGCGTCTCCACCGGTTCGATGCCGTCGGCGAGGATCGCGACCCCGTTGAAGCCCTTCTGTCCGTGCCAGATGGATTTGTAGCCCAGCGCCTCGAACTCGTCGGCGGGGAAGCCTTCGTCCTGCGTCTTGATCTCCTGCAGGCAGGCCACGGTCGGCCGCGTCTCCTTGAGCCATTCCTTGAGCCGCGGGAGCCGGGCCTTGATCCCGTTGATGTTGAATGTGGCGATTTTCATGGGCCCGCTTGTGCCGCAAAGCGCCGCAGGGGTCTAATTCAAATCCCGAAGCTGGAACCGCAGCCGCAACCGGCGGCGGCCTGCGGGTTCTCGACCTTGAAGGCAGCACCCCCCAGCGATTCGACGAAATCCACCGTGCTCCCGGCCACCAGGTCGAGGCTGACGGGATCGACCACAAGTCGCACGCCTTCGGTTTCGCTGACGAGATCGTCGCCTTCGGCGCCATCGCTGAGGCCGAACCGGTACTGGAAGCCCGAGCAGCCGCCCCCTTCCACCGAAAGCCGCAGGATAGCGGGCTTGGCCTGCTTTTGAGCGATCGCGGCAACGCGTTTCGCAGCGGCGGGAGTGAGGGTGAGCATATCGGCCATGCCTCCGATGTAGGAGCCCGAAGGGCCGCGCTCAAGCGGTTGTGATATATTGCCGCATCTGCGCCGCTTCGTTCTTGATCTCGTCGATCTGTGATTTCACCAGATCGCCGATCGATACGAAGCCGCACATGGTGGTGCCGTCGAGTACCGGAAGATGGCGGATCCGCCGCCGCGTCATCAGGGCCAGCGCATCGTCGACCTTGGTCTGCCGCTCGACCGTGATCGCAGGAGAGGTCATCACCTCGCCCACTACCCGGTCCATACAGGCCGAGCCTTCGCTGGCCAGACGATGGATGACATCGCGCTCGGAGAAGATGCCCACCACTTCGCCAGCTTTCATCACCGGCAGCGCCCCGATCCGACGGGCGTCGAGCAGCGCCACCACATTGCGCACTGCTGCTTCTACATCGCAGGTGACGATGTCCGAACTCGGGCGGCATTCGATCAGTTTGGCGATATCCATTGCATCTCTCCTCATGGCCGATTGCACGACTCTCGCCTCAGAATGCCATTTTCGTCCGCAAATTGCGAATCCTGGCCGCTGCGCCGATTTGTGAGGCCCCGCGAGCCTTGCACTTGGTCCCTGCGATGCCCATGGAGCGGGTCATGGCTCGCAAGTCCCCGCTCGATGATCCGCAAACCGCCGCCTTCGCCTGGGCGCGCTACCGACGGCTGATGCGCTTCATGCTGCTTATTACCGTCGGCGTGGTCGCGCTGGCGGTCGCGCTGCTCTACGATGGCGAGAGCGCGGCCTCGATCCATTACTACATTGCGATCGCGTTGGGGATCGGCTTCACCATGCTGCTGGCAGGGGCGCTGATGGGGCTTGTGTTCCTGTCGTCCGGAACGGGGCACGACGATTCCATCGACGACAAGATGCACTAGGGGTGGCCCCCGGATCAGCCTAGCGGGCGCAGGCGGTATTCTTCCACGGGAACGCCGCCGACGAGATGCTCCTGGATGATCCGCTCGAGCACTTCGGGCGTGCAGGAATGATACCAGACGTAATCGGGATAGACGAGTGCGATGGGGCCGCCTGCGCAGACCTGCAGGCAGTCGGCCTTGGTCCGCTGGAACCCGCCCGAGCCATCGGCGCGGCGCGGCCCGGCGAGGCGCAATTGCTTGAGCCGCCTCTTGAGGAAGCTCCAGGCGAGCTTGCCTTCTTCGCGCGAACAGCATTTCTGCTTTTCGGCCAGCGCGCACAGGAAGATGTGCCGCTCGATGCCATCCCCGGCGATTTTCGCCAGCGCCTTGCCTGCTTTTTCGATCTGCTTCTCGGAATTATTCACTGTCGGGGTCGGCTCCGGGATCAGCTCCGGGCGTCAGCCAGCGATCGAGCCAGGCGAAGACGGTCTGGTGCCATTGCAGCGAATTCTTGGCGTTCAGCACCCAATGGTTTTCCTCCGGAAAGACCAGCAGCTGGCTGGGAATCCCGCGCTCCTGCAAGGCGGTGAAGCTCTGGATGCCCTGGGTGTAGGGGACGCGGAAATCCTTCTGACCGGTGATCACCAGCATCGGGGTCTGCCAGCGATCGACGAAGTTGACCGGGTTCCAGCGCTCGTAGGTCTCCGCCTGCTCCTGATAGCTGCCGCCGAAATCCCAGCGTGGAAACCACAATTCCTCGGTGGCGTAATAGAAGCTGCGCATGTCGAACAGGCCATCGTGCTGGACCAGACAGTCGAACCGCTCTGGCCATTGGCCGGCGATCCAGTTCATCATGTAGCCGCCGTAGGAGGCGCCCATGGCGCAGGCGCGGTTCCCGTCGATCTGCGGATCGAGCGCCAGCGCCGCGGCGAGACCCTTCTGCAGATCCTCCAGCGGCTTGCCACCCCAGTCGCGATTGATCGCGTCGGTGAAGGCCTGGCCATATCCCGTGCTGCCGTGGAAATCGACCGAGATCACCGCATAGCCCTGGCTGGCGAGCACGCGCGGGTTCCAGCGGGTCGACCAGGCGTCGTTGAACGAGCCCTGCGGTCCGCCGTGGACGTAGAGAATGGCGGGAAGCTCGCCTTCGGCATTCTCGGGCTTGGTGATCTGGCCCCAAACGGTCTCGCCCTCGGCGCCGGGGAAGCTGAAGCGTCGGGTGACGATCGATGCAAGCTGCCCCATGCGCGTCGACGCGATTTCAGTCAGCGGCTTGGCCTGGTCCCAACCGCGCGAAAGATAGAGTTCGGGCGGCGCGCCGATCGAATCGCGGGTGAACAGCAGGCGCTCGCCCTCAAGTGGTACGACGTTGCCGATATGCGCCTCGTGCCCGGCCATCAGATCGAGCCGTTCGACCGCGCCGGTGCGCGGATCGATGCGATAGGCCGGCGTGTCGAGCACATCCTGCGCGGTTGCCACGATGTACTGCGAATCGGGAGTCCAGGCGAGCGAGCCGAAGCTGCGGTCGAAATCCTGCGTCAGCGCACGCGTCTGCCCGGTGGCGACATCGCGCAATTGGACGACCATCCGATCCGATTCGTAGCCGGGCCGCGCCATGGCCAGATAGGCGAGGTATTTCCCATCGGGGGAAGGCGTGGGCAGCGCGTCGGTGGCATGGTTCGCGGCGGTCAGATTGGTCGGCGCCGCGCCCGACAGATCCGCCCACCAGATATCGAGATTGGTGGAGGTAGGTTCGCCCGCCCCGGTTTCGCGCGCGACGAAATAGACGCCCGAGCCATCGGGCGCCCAAGCCACGTCCTCGCCTCCGCCGAACGGCTTGGTCGGGGTATCGCCCGTCGGACCGGAACCGCCCGGAGCGCCGTCGAGCGCCCGCCCCTCGCCCGCCACGCGGCCATCTTCCAGCCCGAAGACGAAGACGCGGCTGAAGGTGCCCGGGGTCTCCCAGCTGTCCCAATGGCGGACGAAACCGACGTCGCCTTCGTAGAGCAGGCCGTCGCCGGGGCCGGTCAGATGCGCACTGCCGTCGCCCTCGCAGCCGAAGGTCGGGCAGTCGCGCGCGATTTCCGCCCAGACCGCCACGGCATCGCCATCGGGAGCGAGCGCAAAGCCTTCAATTCCGGTGGCAAGGTCGGCGGCGAGCATCGGCGTACCCGCCGTCCCCTGCGGGCCGAGCTGGACGCGCCACAACCGGCTTTGCTCCTCGCCGCCTGCGGCAACCGCACGGCTGGAGAGGAAATAGAGCCAGCCATTCTCGCCGAACATCGCGCTGTTGGCCGGACCGCCCAGATCGAGCCGGACCGGCGTCGCACTGGGATCGGCAAGGTTGCGGAGAAAGAACTCGCTGCTGCGCGCATAGCTTGCCGGATCGGTGACCGTCACCGGATAGACCGTCAGATTGCCGTCGTCCGACACGCTCGGCGCGCCAAGCCGCGGCATGGTGACCAGGTCTTCGGCGCTCATTGCCGCAGGCGCGCTTTGGCGCGGCGCCGATTGTCGGTCCTGCGCCGCAAGCGGAGTGGCAATCGAAAGCGCGGCGGCGCTGGCGGCGAGGGTTGCGAACCCGAAGCGTTTGTTCATGATAACGGCGTAGCCGCGCCGTGCGGCAAAGTTAAGCGCCTTTGCGCAGGCGCCGGATCAGCCGACTATCAGCCGATCGTTCAGTCGCGCTTGCCGGCGATCCGGGAGATCTCGGCCTTGACCAGCTCCTCGACCATCTCGGGCAGGTTCTCGTCGAGCCATTGCGCCAGCATCGGGCGCAGCAATTCGCGGGTCAGCGCCTCGAGCGAGGTTTCGCCCGAGCGGACGATCTGCGGCTGCTTGCCGGGCCGTGAAATCATCGCCAGCGCCTCGAAATTCTGCTGCATCGTGGCGCGAACCGTATCGGTGGTCAGCGGAGCGTCGTCCCCCTCGTAGGTCGTCGGCTTCGCGACTTCCGCGTCCGCATCCGCGGTCTCGGAACCTTGCGCAACCATCGCCTCTTCTTCGAGCTCGAGAACTTCCTCGGCCTCTTCCGCTTCCGCCGGAGCGGGTTCGACTCTGGTTTCGTTCGTCGGGGTACGCGAGCGCTCGCGCCGGGTCGCCATCGCCCCGGCGCGGTTGTCGCGGGCGATCACTTTCTTGATGGAATCGAGAATCTCTTCGACCGACGGTTCACCCGGTTGATGCATAATCACTGGCCCCTGCTTGCCGCCCGCGCCTTCGTCGGCACGCGAATCGGCGCATAGCATCGTGCAACAAGGTTAATAAATGGAATCGCTCTCCTGGTCGTCGACGGGACCGATTTCGCCCTGCTCGATCTCCGCCGTCGCAGGGGGAAGATCGGCGGTGCTGGTGCTTTCCACCACCGGATCGGGTTCGCGCGACCAGTCCCACCATTGACCCTGCACGCGGTCGTAATTGACCACCGGATCGTAGAGCAGGCCTTCGTCGACCAGGCCCAGGTCGCGGGCTTCGGCGCGACCCATCGCCGCCAGCAGGCTGAAGCCCGCGACATAGGCGTTGCGCCGCGCTGTCACCAGATCGACGCGCGCGTTGAGCAATTCCTGCTCCGCGTTGAGCACATCGAGAATCGTGCGGTTGCCGATCGAGTTTTCGGCGCGAACGCCTTCGAGGCTGAGCTCGGCGGCGGCGACCGCGGTCAGGGAGCTTTCGATGATCGCGAGCGAAGCCTGCCAGCTCGAATAGGAAGCGCGGACCTGCGCGATGACGTCGCGCTCGACTTCGATCACGCGCTCTAGCGCCACTGCCGACCGTGCCTGCGCCTGGCGCTCGAGCGCCGCGGGGCGGCCCCCCTGGAAGATCGGGATCGAGAGCTGCACCCCGGCCTGGGCCGCAGTGGCTGTCTGCGGAATGATGGCGCTGTCGACACCGCCCAGAGTACCGGCGAAGTTCTCGTAATCGCCGCCGAGAAACACCGAGACCCGCGGCAGTCGTCCTGCGCCTGCCACATCGATGTCGTATACGGCCGCCTCGGCACGTTCGCGCGCAGCGATCAGATCGGGATTGTTCTCGAGCGCGATATCCACGGCCACGGCGACCGAATCGGGCAGACCGGGCAGCGGCGGCGGCGGCTGCAGATCGTCGGGTATTTCGCCGACCAATTGCATATATATCTCGCGCGCGCCGATCAGATTGGCCTGTGCTCCGCGAAAATCGCCCTGGGCCAGCGCCAGCCGCGCTTGCGATTGCGCCACATCGGTACGCGTGAGATCGCCGATCTCGAACCGGTCGCTGGTCGCCTGGAAGTTGACGGCCAGGACTTCGATCTGGTTGGCGGTGAGACCAAGGATCGCCTGACTGCGCAATACGTCCATATAGGCTGCGACGACCTGGCTGAAGAGTGCGCTTTGCGTGGCGCGCAAATCGGCGCGGCCGGCCCCCACCCGCACTTCGGCGGCGCGGATCGCGTTCTTGATGGCGCCGCCCGAATAGATCGGCACCGAGAGATCGGCACCGACCGAGAAGGCTCGTTCGGGTGCGGTGAAGCTGGTCGAGTTCTGCTTGAGGAATTCGACATAGCTGCCGGTCGCGGTCACGCCGGGCCGTCCGTCTGCACGTTCGATCGCTACATTCTCGTCAAGCGCGCGTTGCTGCGCGCGCGCGGCCTCCAACGTGGGATTGTTGAGATAAGCCTGCGTCAGCGCTTCCTGCAGCGTGTCGGCATGCGCGGGCGCCGCCAGCACGAGCGCCAGCGCTGCGCCGGACAGTCCGAAGCGAACCAACCCCCCGCGTGGCATCAGAAGCTCCAGCTCGCCGGACGGTCGAACTGGCCGAGGCGCGGAATGCCCATTTCGGCGAGCGGCAGCAGGCTCAGCGACTGGCCGGTCTTGCGACCCGTGGCGAGACGCGTGACGCCGCGCTCGACCAGGCCGGTGACGACCCGCCCGTCTTCGACGACGAGCTTGACCAGTTCGGGAGGCAATTGTTCGATGGCCCCGTCGATCAGCAACAGATCGGCGGCTTCGAGCTTGGCCTCGCCTTGCGCACCCTGCGTGGGGGAGATCGCTTCGACCGAGGTGACGAGCGGGCGAACCAGTTCTGCAAGATAGCCGCTCCCGCCGTCGACGATCAGCACCCGGTCGGCGATGCGCGGACGCGCCTCCTCGAGCATTTTGCCGTGGAACACCGGGGCGGGCAGAAAGCCGCCGTCGGGCAGCCGAATGGCGCGATCCATATAGGCGATGCCCCGGGCCTGGTCGGGGACGAAATCCTCGCGCGCGACCGCGCCCATGCGGTCGAGCACGAAGCGCTCGTTGACGCCGCTGGTGCGCAGCTGGCCGTCGATCATCGCGCGGCGGGCGGCAGCGAAATCGTCAGGGCGGGAATCGGCAGGACGGGCGAGTGTCGTCGTCATCATTTCATCCAGAAGCTCGTGTGCTGTATTACATAGACAACACGGTTGGGCAAGGCCCAGCAGCTTTAGGCGGAACGCCCCTCGTGGCCAAGCGCTTTGACAATCGCGAAATCCCCGCCAAGGACCACGGCGAATCTGCGAAACGGAGTGAAGCGGCGATGAGCGACATGATAAATATCCGCGAGGAAGACCTGATCGAAAGCGTGGCCGATGCGCTTCAGTTCATTTCCTACTACCACCCGATGGACTACATCCACGCGCTGGGCGAGGCCTATGCCGCCGAGCAGGGGTCCGCGGCGAAGGACGCGATCGCGCAGATCCTCACCAATTCGCGGATGTGCGCGGAGGGTCATCGCCCGATCTGCCAAGACACCGGCATCGTCAATGTTTTCGTCAAATGGGGCCAGAACTGCCGGCTCGATTCCCCGCACAGCCTGCAGGAAGTGGTCGATGAAGGGGTGCGGCGGGCCTACACCCATCCCGAAAACAAGCTGCGCGCCTCGATCCTCGCGGATCCCGCCTTCACCCGCCGCAACACGCGCGACAACACGCCCTGCGTGCTGTCGGTCGAAATGGTGCCCGGCGACCGGGTCGATATCGATGTCGCAGCCAAGGGCGGCGGCAGCGAGAACAAATCCAAGTTCAAGATGATGAATCCTTCGGACAACATCATCGACTGGGTGGTGGAGCAGATTCCCTCGATGGGCGCCGGCTGGTGCCCGCCGGGAATGCTGGGGATCGGCATCGGCGGCACGGCGGAGCATTGCCTGAAGCTCGCCAAGCAGTCGCTGATGGAGCCGATCGACATGGCGCAGCTCAAGCAGCGCGGCGCGCAAAGCGATCTCGAGCAGCTGCGGATCGATATTTTCGATGCGGTCAACGCGCAAGGGATCGGCGCGCAGGGGCTGGGGGGCCTCGCGACCGTGCTCGATGTCAAGATTCTCGAATGGCCCTGCCATGCAGCGGGCAAGCCGGTGGGCATGATCCCCAATTGCGCCGCCACCCGTCACGCGCATTTCACCCTCGACGGCTCGGGTCCCGCCTATCTCCAGCAGCCCGATCTCGACGCCTGGCCCGATGTGCAATGGCAGCCCGATGCCGCCGCCAAGCGGGTCGATCTCGACACTCTCACGCCCGAGGAAGTGGCCGGCTGGGAGCATGGCGACCGGCTGCTGCTGTCGGGCAGGATGCTCACCGGGCGCGACGCGGCGCACAAGCGCATCGACGAGATGCTGCGCAACGGAGAGGAGCTGCCGGTCGATTTCAAGGGACGGGCGATCTATTATGTGGGGCCGGTCGACCCGGTGATGGGCGAAATCGTCGGCCCCGCCGGGCCCACCACCGCCACGCGGATGGACAAGTTCACCGAGACCATGCTCGGCCAGGGCCTGCTCGCGATGATCGGCAAGGCCGAGCGGGGCGCCGATGCGGTGGAAGTGATCAGCCGCTTCAAGGTCGCCTATCTGATGGCCACGGGCGGCGCGGCCTATCTGGTCGCCCGGGCGATCAAGGCATCGAAGGTCGTCGCCTTCGAGGATCTGGGGATGGAGGCGATCTACGAATTCACCGTCGAGAACATGCCCGTGACGGTGGCGGTCGATGCGCGCGGGAACAACGTCCACACGCTCGCTCCGGCGCAGTGGAAAGAGCGGATCGCGCGCGAAAGGCTCGACGCCTGAGCCATAGAGGCAGCGCCGCCCCATCGACCAACCGCATGATCGCGTCGATCATCGCGCTGGCCTGCACGAGCCCCGAGCGGCTAGTGCGATAGCCAGTGAGCGAAGAAACAGACTTGTCGCCGCGCATCACCCGCGTGCCCTTCCGGATCGTCCTCGCGTCGATCCTCGGGCTATGGTTGTGCTATTTCCTGTTGATCACCCTGCGCGGATCGGTGGTCGATCTGCCGATGCAGGGCGAACTGGTCTGGCGCCGCGGGGTCGTGTGTCTCGCCGGCGCCGCCATCACCCTGCTGCTGTGGCTGGCGATCCGGCTGGTGGAGGCCCGGCCGTTGGCCGTGAAGATCGCGGTGGCGCTGATCGCGGCACTGCCCGCCTCGCTGGCAATCGCGCAGGTCAACCGGGTGATGTTCGAGCCGGTCCAGGATCAGGTGGCCAGGAAGATCGGCGAGGACCAAGGCGTTGCCATCTATCGCGACGATGCCGGCAATCTGCTCGTCGACGTGCCCGCCGCGGCGCCGGTGGCGCTGGATCGCCCGGCGGACGATCGGGTTGCTGAGGATGCCGGCTCGGCCGCGCCGCCGCGCACTCTCGTGCTGGCGCCCGCACCGACCGGGACCGATCGTTGGCAGCAGCTCACCGACATCGCCTTGGGGCGCTATTTCCTGCTCCTGGCCTGGGCGGCACTCTATCTCGCGCTGCTGGCGGGCGCGCAGGCGCAGGCGGCGCAGCGCCGGGAGGAGCGCTTCCGGAGTGCCGCCAAAGCCGCAGAACTGCGCAGCCTGCGCTATCAGGTGAACCCGCACTTCCTCTTCAACGCGCTCAACTCGCTTTCCGCACTGGTGATGACCGGGCGCGCCGACCGGGCCGAGGAAATGATCCAGACGCTGTCCGCCTTCTATCGCCACAGCCTGGCGGAGGATCCCACCGCCGACCTGCCGCTGGCGGACGAATTCGATCTCCAGCGCCATTATCTCGAGATCGAGACCACCCGGTTTCCCGACCGCTTGCGCACGAGGCTCGAACTGCCCGAGGCGCTGAGCAATTGCCGGGTGCCCGGCATGATCCTCCAGCCGCTGGTGGAGAATTCGGTCAAATACGGCGTGTCGGCCAGCCGCCGGCCGGTGACGATCACGATCTCGGCGCGCGAGGAATACGGGCGGCTGGTGCTGACCGTGGCCGACGACGGCCCGGGCAAGGCGGGCAATGCCGCGGCCGGCTTCGGGATCGGGCTCGCCAATGTCCGCGACCGCCTGCTTGCGCGCTTCGGAGAGCAGGCGAGCATCGTTTCCGGCGCGACGCTGGACGGCTACGAAACCCAACTCCGACTACCGCTGGTGACCCATGGCTGAGACTGACAAAGAGAAATTGCGCACGCTGATCGTCGATGACGAACCGCTCGCGGTCGAGCGGATGCAGGTGCTTTGCGCCAGGCTCGACGATCTCCTGGTGGTCGGCACCGCGAGCGATGGCGCGGCCGCCCTGCGGCTGGTGGAGGCGCTGCATCCCGATCTGGTGCTGCTCGACATGACCATGCCCGAAGTGGACGGGCTCTCGGTGGCGCGCGAACTGGCGAAGCACGACCGCCCGCCGGCGATCGTCTTCGTCACCGCGCACGACAATTATGCGGTCGAGGCCTTCGATCTCGATGCGGTGGATTACGTGCTCAAGCCGGTCAAGAGCGAGCGGCTCGAGCGGGCGATCCAGCGCGCGCTGTCGCGGCGCGACGCCGGCACCCGCCCGAAGAGCGAATGGCTGGACGAATTGTGGATCCCGCACCGCTCCGAGCTGGTCCGGATCGAAACCGCGCAGGTTTTCAGGATCGATGCCGAACGCGACTACGTCCGGCTGCATGTCGAGGATCGCTCCTATCTCCTGCTCCAGACCATCGCCGGGCTCGAGGAGCGGCTCGACCCCGCGCAGTTCATCCGCATCCATCGCTCCACCATCCTGCGCCGCGACCGGATCAAGGGTCTGCGGCACGACGGGCTGGGGGTCTGGTCGGTCGAACTCGACGATGGCGAGGCGCTGCGGATCGGGCGGACCTATCTGCCCAAGGTCAAGGCGATGGCCGGGCGCTAGGCCGCCACCGGATGGGGCCGCTGGGAATCGGGCTGCAGCCGAAAGATTAGGGGCCTCGGTCGCGGACTGGTTCGACCGAGGCCCCGGGACGCCGACTTCGGGGAAAGTCGGCCGCCCAGTCTCAGGGATGCATTCTCAGCCGCCCAGGCGCTGCTGCCTGATGAGCGCCGCGACCTGCTGCTTCACCTGGCGCTGGGCTTCGGCGACGCATTGGCGCGCTTCGCTGCTGCTGATCCTGGTGCCGGTGTTGGGCATGTCGGCCCGGCACACCTTGCGCGCGGCGACCAGGATCCGCTTGTCGAGTTCGCGCTGACCCTCGGCAGTGGAAAGCGCCAGATCGTCGTATTTCACCGAGATATCGGCCGCGAGCGCAGGCGCTGCGGGGATCGCGAGGCCGATGACGGCGGCCATGTAAAGGATCGGTTTCATCTCAATTCCTCCTTCTTGCGATCGCCTCCTTCGGGGGGAGAGGAGCGTTTCGCAGGTAGCATAATGAGCGATTACACCTGTCAACGCATCTCCGTGTCGACGAACACGACCGCCGATTTGACCAAAAGCGCGAAGCTGCTGACGAAGGGGCCTTGGCAATCGGCGAAGGGCGAGCGACAACGCCGGTCGATGGTCCTGATCGTGATCTTTCTGCTCGGAATCGGCAATTTCGCGATGCACAAGGCCGTGCTGGAGAGCGGCCACCCGATGATCGAGCGGATCGGCTGGATGCGGCCGCGCTCGAGGGTGCCGGTCTCGCTGGTGCTGGAATTCGCGATCCTGCTGGCGACCCTGCTGTTCGTCGCCAACGGCTGGCCGGGACTGGCGCCGGTCTATGCGATCTACAGCGCGCTCAATGCCATTTCGGCCTGGGCGATCCTGACCGGCAGGATCTGACAGCCTCGCCGCACAGGCCCGCTGCCCGATCGGGAATTCGCGCTGCGGGAACCGGATGGGCCGGACCAGCGCTATGGCTTCATGACTCTGCCCGACAAACTCTGGTTGCTGACCAACGCCAAGAGCGGCAGCAACAGCGAAGCGGCGCTCGAGGAGTTGCAGAGCCATTGCGGCACCGCCGGCCTCTCGATCGAGCGCACCATCCGCTTTCCCGACGAGGATATCCCCACCGCAGCCGAACTGGATCTGGCGGGGATCGGATGCCTCGCGATCTTCACCGGCGACGGCACGCTCAATGCAGCGATCACCAGCCTCTACGGCTGGTCGGGCGCGGTGTTGGTTCTACCCGGCGGAACGATGAACCTGCTCAGCATCCGCATGCATGGCGAGAGCGAGGTCGGCACCATCATCGCGCGATACAAGCGCGGCGCGATGCGGCGCTGGCGCCCGCTGGTCGCGCGCTGCGAGGCGGGGGATGCGCTGGCCGGGCTGCTGATCGGTCCGGGAACCGCCTGGGGTTCGGTGCGCGAGGCGATGCGCGACGGCGATGTGGCGGAAACCACCGCCAAGGCAAGCGAAGCGATGACCGAGACCACCGAAGGCCCTCAGGTCCACTGTCTCGAACCGCCATTGGGCCGCCCCGAAGGCTATCCCCTGATCGAGATGACGCCGAGCCATCGCGGAATGCAGATCGACGCCTTTCACGCGGATACGCCCGTCGAACTGGCGAAACAGGGCTGGGCGCTGTTGCGGCGCAGCTTTCGCGAGGGGCCGCACGATCTGCTCGGTCTGGTAGATCGGGTCGTGCTCGAGGATTGCGGAGGCCAGCCGCTCGGAGTGCTGATCGACGGCGAACCCGCCCAGCTCGGCAGCCGTGCCGCCTTCGAACTGGTCCCGTGCGGGGTCGATCTGCTAGCGTCGCAACATGGCTACTGACGACAAGCTTCTCTTCCACCTCAGCGACATCCACTTCGGGCTCGAGGACAATCGGGCGATCGACTGGGTGAAACAGGAGATCGCCGAGCAGCGGCCAGATGCGGTGGCGATCACCGGCGATCTCACCATGCGTGCGCGCCATAGGGAGTTCGCCGCAGCGACCAGCTGGATCCAGTCGCTCGACGTTCCGGTCACGGTGGAAGTGGGCAATCACGACATGCCCTATTTCAACCTCTTCGAGCGGTTCTTTGCCCCCTACAAACGGTTCTGCGGCATGTCCGAACATGTCGAGCGCGAAATCGACCTGCAGGGGCTGGCGATCGTTCCGCTCAAGACGGCGGTGCGCGCGCAGCCGCGATTCAACTGGTCGAAGGGCTGGGTCACCAGGGCCGCACTGAAGAAATGCCTCGCTGCCATCGATGCGCTGCCGCCGGGCGCACGCGCTCTGGTGGCGGTCCATCATCCGCTGCGTGAAGTGGGCACCGAGGGAACCGCGCTGACCATGCGCGGCGGCGAGGCGCTGCGCGCGCTGGCCAGTCGTCCGGTCGCGGCGGTCATCAGCGGCCATGTCCACGATGCCTTCGACATCATGGAGCAAACCGCCGATGGCCCGGTGCGGATGATCGGTGCGGGCACGCTGTCGAAGCGCACCCGTTCGACCCCGCCCAGCTTCAACGAACTGCGCTGGGATGGGGAAACCATCAAGGTCTGCGTCCGCAACCTCGAGAATGTCGACACGCCCGACATGATGATCGACGACGTTCCCGAAAACGCGATGCCCCCGCGTCGGCCGGGCGAACCGGTGGCGCCGGTGCATCAGGTGCCGCGGACCGATCCGCCGGTTCATTAGAATACCGCCCGCCCCCGCGCGAACGTGAGGATTGCACAAGGAGAAAGGGCGGCCCCTCGCGGGACCGCCCTGTTTCCATAGTAGCTTCCGACCGGGCTGACCGGCCGGGCAGTGCTTAGCGCTTCGAGAACTGGAAGCTCTTGCGCGCCTTGGCCTTGCCGTACTTCTTGCGCTCGACCACGCGGCTGTCGCGGGTGAGGAAGCCGGCGGCCTTGACCGTCGATCGCAGCGTGGGCTCGTATTTGGCGAGCGCCTGGCTGATGCCGTGCTTCACCGCGCCGGCCTGGCCCGAAAGCCCGCCGCCACGCACGGTGCAGATCACGTCGTACTGGCCTTCGCGATCGGTGATGGCGAAGGGCTGGTTGATGATCAGCCGCAGCGTCGGACGCGCGAAATAGATTTCCTGGTCGCGACCGTTGACGGTGACCTTGCCGCTGCCGGGCTTGATCCAGACGCGCGCCTTGGCATCCTTGCGGCGACCGGTGGCATAGGCGCGGCCCTGGGCATCGAGCTCCTGCTCGCGCAGCGGGACGCTGGCAGTCCGCGCGATCTCGGCGGAATCGCCCTCGGGAGCATCGCCGGCGATGCTCTTGAGGTCGGCCAGATCGGAAACCGAATCGCTCTTGGTTTCGGCCCTGGGCTCGGAAGCCGGCTCGGAAGCCGGCTCGGGCTTGGCTTCGCTGGTGGCTTCAGCCGAAGTCTCGGAGGTGGTTTCGGCCGCGGCGTCGACCTTGGTCTCGTCGGCGGTCTTGTCGGCGGGGGTTTCGCTGGTGTTGTCGGCGACCATTAGCTGCTTGCCTTGTTCTTGCGGTTCATCGAAGCGACGTCGAGCGTCTTGGGCTGCTGCCCGTCGTGCGGATGCTCGGTGCCGGCATAGAGATGCAGCGCGCGCATCTGGTCGCGGCCCAGCGGTCCGCGCGGGATCATGCGCTGGACGGCCTTTTCGAGCACGCGCTCGGGGAAGCGGCCCTCGAGAACCTTGGCGGGCGTCGTTTCCTTGATGCCGCCGGGGTGGCCGGTGTGGCGGTAATAGACCTTGTCGGTCATCTTGCGCCCGGTGAACTTCACCTTGTCGGCGTTGATGACGATGACGTGATCGCCGCAATCGACGTGCGGGGTGAAGCTGGGCTTGTGCTTGCCGCGCAGGATATTGGCGATGATCGTGGCGACACGACCGACGACCAGGCCGTCGGCGTCGATAATGTGCCAGTCCTTTTCGACCTCGGCCGGTTTGATCGACCGGGTCATCTTGCTGAGAGCCTTCATGGCTTTGGATTCCGTTATTAGTGTGTGGTTGCGCGAATCCGACCGCTGCCGGACCTGCGAAGCGGGCGGCAAATGGCCTTACACCCGGCGCAAGTCAAGCAAATCCGCGTGTTCCGATTGCGGTATAATAATACCACATCGTCGACGGATCGAATATTCGGCTAGCTTCGGCGCCCCAGCGCGTGGGCGCCCCAGCCGAAGGCCGCAACCAGCAGCGCGCCCACGAGCTGGTGCGCCACCGCGACCCATAGCGCGACCCCCGTCAGCACGGTCGCGATGCCGAGCAGGATCTGCGTTCCGAAGGCGCTATGGATGGCAATCGAGGCGCGGCGATCGAGCGGTTTGACCCGTCTCGCCATCACCACCAGCGCGGCGACCACCGCCCATGCCCACCAGCGGTGGAGGAAATGGATCAGGAAGGGATCGTGGGTAACTGCCCACAGGAGCCCGCGCGAGCTGTCGTATTCGGGGACCAGGCGCCCCTGCATCAGCGGCCAGCTGTCCGACGCGTGGCCGGCGTTGAGCCCCGCGACCCAGGCGCCGAGCAGCAGCTGGAGGAACAGCACCGCTCCGACCCAGCTCGCCATGGCGGTCCAGCGTGCGGGCGGCTCGCCGCTGCGCGCCAGCGCGCGCAGGTCGAGCGCGGTCCAGACCAGCCCGCCCAGCGTGAACAACGCGGTCAGGAGATGGATCGAGAGCCAGAAATGGCTGACGTCGGTCATCTCGCCCGAGAGGCCCGAGCGGACCATGAACCAGCCGAACACGCCCTGCATCCCGCCCAGCGCGAGCAGCGCGAGCAGGCGGGGCTTGTAGCCTGCGGGGATGGCGCCGCGGACCCAGAACCATGCGAGCGGCAGCGCGAAGGCCAGCCCGATCAGCCGCCCGAGCAGGCGATGGAACCATTCCCAGAAATAGATGAACTGGAACCCCGCGAGGTCCATTCCCGCGGGGCCGGTGACGTTGCGATATTCGCCCGTCTGGCGGTAGAGCTCGAACTCGGCGCGCCAGTCCGCCTCGGTCAGCGGCGGAATTGCGCCCGTCACCGGCTGCCATTGCGTGATCGACAGCCCGCTTTCGGTCAGCCGGGTGATGCCGCCGACCGCCACCATCGCGATGACCAGCAAGGCCACGAACAGCAGCCAATTGGCGATCGCGCCCGGTTGCGGGGCAGCGGGCAGGGAGGCGGGACGGTTCATGCGGCGCTGTTTGAGTGGCGGTGCGCCGCCAGGCAAGTGCAAATCCGGCAATTTCGCGGGCGGGCTACGCAAGACGAGCGGCAAACCGGCCGGCTGGCGGTACTTGTATTATGGTACACTATCACATAGATGGGTTCGCGATGCTCCAACGCGCCATCTCTCCGATTCGTCGCCGCCTCGATCGCAGCGGCATCGTGCTGTCGGGTCTGTGCGCCCTGCACTGCCTTGCCAGCATCGTGATCGTCTCGGGTCTGGGCGTGGGCGGACAGTTCTTCTTTCATCCCGACATCCACCGCATCGGGCTGGCGCTGGCCGTGCTGATCGCGGCGGTCGCGATCGGCTGGGGCGCGCTGCGCCATCGGCGCGCCGCGCCTTTCGTCGTGGCGATGACCGGGCTCAGCTTCATGGGCGGCGCACTGGCGGTGCCGCATGGCTTCGAGGAAGCGGTGCTGACGATCATCGGCGTGGCGCTGGTCTCGCTCGGACACGTGCTGAACTTGCGCAACGCGCATTGACCGCTATCTCGCGCGGATCATGACCGCATCCATCACCCTCACCGTCAACGGCGAAACCCGCCGCACCTCCGCCACCACCATCGCCGAACTCGTGCGCGAGCTCGAGCTCGATCCCGCCAAGGTCGCGGTCGAGCGCAACGGCATCATCGCCCCGCGCAGCGAGCTTGCGGAGCATGCCGTGGCAGAGGGCGACCGGCTCGAGATCGTCCATTTCGTCGGCGGCGGGTCCGGACCGCAAGACGACAGCTGGAGCGTCGCGGGCCGCACCTTCAATTCCCGCCTCATCGTCGGTACGGGCAAGTATAGCGACTTTGCGCAAAATGCCGCCGCCCTCGAAGCCAGCGGCGCCGAAATCGTCACGGTCGCGGTGCGGCGGGTCAATGTCAGCGATCCCAAGGCGCCGATGCTGACCGATTTCATCGACCCGAAGAAGGTCACCTATCTCCCCAATACCGCGGGCTGCTTCACCGCCGACGATGCGATCCGCACGCTGCGGCTGGCGCGCGAGGCGGGCGGCTGGGATCTGGTCAAGCTGGAGGTGCTCGGCGAGGCGCGAACCCTCTATCCCGATATGCGCGAGACGCTGCGCGCGACCGAAGTGCTGGCCAAGGAGGGCTTCCTGCCGATGGTCTATTGCACCGACGATCCGATCGCAGCGAAGCAGCTCGAAGAAGCCGGCGCGGTCGCGGTGATGCCGCTGGGCGCGCCGATCGGCTCGGGTCTGGGGATCCAGAACCGCGTCACCATCCGGCTGATCGTCGAGGGCGCCAGCGTGCCGGTGCTGGTCGATGCCGGGGTCGGCACCGCCAGCGATGCCGCAGTGGCGATGGAGCTGGGCTGCGACGGGGTGCTGATGAACACCGCGATCGCCGAGGCGAAGGACCCGATTCGGATGGCACGGGCGATGAAGCTCGCGGTGGCGGCGGGACGAGACGCCTATCTTTCAGGGCGGATGGGAACGCGCAAATATGCCGATCCGAGCAGTCCGCTGGCTGGGCTCATCTAACCGCCTGTTCTCGGGAGCGTCTGGCCGCAATTAGGGGAACCGGGTCCGGTTCTCGCGCGCTTCTCCATCATAGCCGCCTTTCCTGCGGCCTGCCGCCGACCGGACCCATTCCGATCCACCGGCCCACACATGCAGGAGAACGATCATGGGCGAGATGAAAGACAAGGCCAAGGGCATGGGCAACGAAGCCGCCGGCAACACCAAGCAGGCAGTCGGCAATGCCACGAACGATCACTCGCTGAAGGCCGAGGGCAAGGCCCAGGAGCGCAAGGGCGAAGCCCAGAACCTAAAGGGCGAAGCCAAGGGTGCACTCGGCAACAAGGTCTGACGCCGAGCACGAACAATGAAAAGGCTCGCGGGAGACCGCGGGCCTTTTTTCGTGTCCGGTCTGCGCTCGCTCCGGGCGAGCGTGCAAAAATCGGACGACCGATACCGCCTGTTAACCATCGTGCGCGATAGTCCTCCGGTAACCAGGGAGGCCGATATGGCCATTGCAGCGACGGCGTTCGGTACCATTGCGGAAATGCGCGAATTCGCCGGCTTCACCGCCGCCGAACAGCGCTATATCCGCCGCAGCCTCGATATCGGGCTCGGCCGCTGCGACGCGTTTCGGATCTGGGGCCGCACTGCCGGCGAGACCGCCGCGATTCGCAGCCAGTATGTCGCCTATCAGGAACTCAAGGCTCTGCGCCACGCGATCCCGGTCGCGACCGGCTTCGAGGCGGTCGAAGGCTTCGTCGGCAAGCTGACCCGGGTCGCCGCGTTCGATCTCGCGCAGGAGCGGATCGACTGCTTCTCCGCGTTTCGCTTCCTCTACGAACGCCTGCTCGGCGCCGATTCGCGCCCGTGGCTGCCCAGCGCCTTCTGCGCCGCCGCCGCGCTGCCGCAGATCCAGCCGCAGCGCCGCAAGCTGCTGCTCCAGTCGCTCAGCGAAGCCGCGGCTACCGCGCCCGGCTGGTCCGACCGCGAACCGCGCTTCTACCCCGAATATATCGAGGAAGTCGCCGCCTAGCGGTGCAGGTCAGGCTTTGTAGAGGCCGTCGAGCCGCTGCTGGTAGCGGTCCTTGATCTTGTGCCGCCGGATCTTCAGGCTCGGCGTCATTTCCTCGTTCTCGATCGTGAAGGGCTCGTCGGCAAAGGCGAATTGGCGAACCTTTTCGGTCACCGACAACTCGCGGTTAACCCGGTCTAGCGCCTCGCGCACCGCAGTTCGGAACTCGGGATCGCCCTGCAGCGTCCCGAGGTCGAATTTCCTGTCTTGCGCGGTGGCCCATTCCAGCGCCCATTCCGCATCGGGGACGATCAGCCCGACGATATAGGGCCGCTTGTCGCCGGTCACCATTGCCTGCGCGATTTCGGGCTGCAGCGTGAGCATCCCCTCGACCTTCTGCGGCGCGACATTGTCGCCCTTGTCGTTGACGATCATGTCCTTCTTGCGATCGGTGATGACGATCCTGCCGTGGTCGTCGATATGCCCGATATCGCCGGTGTGCAGCCAGCCGTCCTGGATCGTCCGCTCGGTCTCGGCCTTGTTTTGCCAATAGCCGTGCATCACCAGCTCGCCGCGGCACAAGATCTCGCCATCCTCGGCGATGCGGATTTCTACCCCGCGCATCGGCGGGCCGACGCTGTCCATCGCGATCCCGGCGGAGGGGCGGTTGCAGCTGATGATCGGCCCCGCCTCGGTCTGGCCATAGCCCTGCAGCACGGTCAGCCCCATCGAGCTGAAGAAGGTGCCGACCTCGGGGTTGAGCGGCGCGCCGCCCGACACCATCGCCTTCAGCCGTCCGCCGAACCGCTTGCGGATCTTGGGCCGCAGCAATCTTTCGAGCATGAGATCGCGGGCGCGATCGCCGAACTTGCGCTTGCCGGCGACGCGGCGGTCGCCCAGCTCCAGCGCGCTGTCCATCAGCCGCGCGGCCATCCCGCCTTGCTTGGTCACCTGCTTCATGATCCGCGTGCGCAATACCTCGAACAGGCGCGGCACCACCACCATCACGGTCGGGCGGGTCTCCTCGATGTTGCTGGCAAGCTTGTCGAGCCCCTCGGCGTAGTAGATCTGCGCGCCGACCGAGATCGGCAGATATTGCCCGCCGGTATGTTCATAGGCGTGCGACAGCGGGAGGAAGGACAGGAACCGCTCCTCCTCGCCGAGGCCGAAATCCTCGATCAGCACTTCCGCCGCGCCCGCGACATTGCACAGGATCGCGCCGTGGTGCTGGAGCACGCCGCGCGGTGCGCCGCCGGTGCCGCTGGTGTAGATGATGCAGGCGGTGTCGCCGCGCCCGATCGCGGCGATCCGGCGATCCACCGCGGCGCGAGCCGCGGCGGCATCGCCCTGGACGAGATCGCTCCAGCTGTGCGCCCGCAGATCGCCTGCCTGGTACTGCCGAATGCCGTCGAAGGAGATGATGTGTTCGGCCAGCCCGGTACGCATAATCGCCGGCAGCAGCGGCTGCGACAGCTTCTCGCTCGAGACGATGACCGCACGCGCGCCCGAATTGTCGAGGATATGCGCGTGGTCGCGCTCGGTGTTGGTGGTATAGGTGGGAACCGTGATGCAACCGGCGGCCATGATGCCAAGATCCGCGATGCACCATTCGGGGCGGTTCTCGCTGACCAGGCAGACCCGGTCGCCGGTCTCGAGGCCCAGCTCGCGCAAATGCTCCGCCAGCAGGCAGACCTGTTCGGCGGCCTCGGCCCAGCTGATGGTCCGCCATTCCCCGGCGGATTTCGTCCCGAGGAAAGGCGTGTCGCGCTTTTCGTCGGCGCGTTTGAGGAACAGCTCCACAAGGCTGTTCGCCGCATCGATATCGGACAGCATCCGGCCAAGCTCCCTGTCGTCTGTTCTATTGGCAGATCGTTGCGCGGCTTAGGCGGCTGGCCGGTTCACGGCAAGTGGCCGCACCCGTTCAGGGCACGGTGACGCCCCGATCGATCCGCGGATCGCGCGCGGCTTCCCAGATGGCGCCGTCGCGCTTGACCGCGCCGCCCTTGAGCGGCGCCTCGCGGACGACGACCTTGGCATGACCGAGTTCCTGCAAGCTGGAGATCGCGGTTTCGAGCCAGGTGCCTTCCTCGACCATGACGGTATCGCCGAAACCCATGATGAAGGGCAGCCCGAGCGCTTCCTTCGCCGAGAGACCGAAATCGACCACGCCGATGATCCCGCGCGCGGTCTGCACCGGGATGGTGGGACCGCCGGCCGCACCGATCGCCAGCACCGGGCGCCCCTGCGGGTCCCACACCACCGTGGGCGCCATCGAGCTGCGCGGACGTTTTCCGGGCTCGACCCGGTTGGCGACCGGAACGCCCTCGACGGTCGGGCTACGGCTGAAATCGGTGAGCTCATTGTTGAGGTAGAACCCGCCCGCCATCAGGCTCGAGCCGAACACTCCCTCGATCGTCGAAGTGTAGCTGATCATGGTGCCGTCGGGATCGACCGCGGCGATATGCGAGGTGCCGTGCTCCTCGGGTTCGTCGCCATCGGCGAGTGCGGTATCGGCGCCCGCGGGGCGGCCGGGAGCCGCTTCGGCCATGCTGGTTTCGAGCGAGATGAGGTCGCTGCGGCGCGCGATGTAGCCCGCGTCGATCAGCCCGGCGACCGGAACGGACACGAAATCGCTGTCGGCGATGTACAATTCGCGATCGGCATAGGCGAGCCGCTGCGATTCGACGAACAGGTGCCAGGTCAGCGGATCGTACAGCCCCAGCGCCGCGAGATCGAACCGCTCGAGCTGCCCGAGGATCTGCAGGACGGCGATCCCGCCCGACGAGGGCGGGCCCATGCCACAAACCCGATAGCCCCGATAGGAACCACACACGCCGTCGCGCTCAACCGCACGATAGGTGGCGATGTCTGCGAGCGTCATGGCCGCATCGTGCGGGGTTCGGGTGGCAACCGTCCCGGCGATCTCTTCGGCGATCGCGCCGCTGTAGAAGGTCTCAGCGCCCTCCGCCGCGATCCGCTCGAAAGTCTGCGCCAACCGTTCGTTGCGGACGATATGGCCGGCGGGATGAGGCCGCCCCGCAGCGTCGTAGAACAAGGCGCGGGCGCTCGGCACCGCACCGGCGCGCTCGGGCAAGTCCTCCAGATACTTCGCGAGCCGCAGATTGATTGCGAAACCCTCGCGCGCCAATTCGATTGCGGGTTCGAACAGCGCGGCCCAGGGCAGCTTGCCGAAGCGATCATGCGCCCGGGCGGCGAGCGCGATATTGCCCGGCACCCCGACGCTCAATCCACTCAGCACGCTTTCCATGAACGGCGGGACGCTGCCATCCTCGGCGAGAAACCATTCCGGGGTTGCACCCGAGGGCGCGGTCTCGCGGCCGTCGATCGTCTCGACTTCGCCTGCGGCGGTGCCGCGGACATAGAAGCCGCCACCGCCGATCCCCGAGCTTTGCGGTTCGACCACGGTGAGCGCGAGCATGGTCGCAAGCGCAGCATCGGTGGCGCTGCCGCCTTGGCGAAGCATGGCCATGCCCGCCGCCTGCGCGCGCGGGTCGGCGGCGCTGACGGTGCCGATGAAGGGGAGTGCGACCGCAGCATCGGATTGAATCGCCGGTGCGGAGGCTGGCCGGGGCGCCGGGGTGGAAGTTTGGGCGACGGCACCGGTGGCGAGCGACAGCGGCAGGGCGAGCGTGGCGAGGAGGCGGGTGATCATGACCGTCCTGCTATTCGCTCCCGACCGCATCCGCAATCGTGGCGAAGCCGTCGCGGAGCATCAGCCGCTCGAGGTCTCGCACCATCCGGCGAGCCAGGCCCGGCCCGTGATAGACCAGCGCCGAATAGAGCTGCACCAGGCTCGCGCCCGCGCGAATTCGCACCCAGGCATCCTCGGCGCTGGCGATGCCACCCACTCCGATCAGCGGGATTGCGCCGCCGGTCGCGCTGCGGAAATCGCGCAACCGCTGCAGCGCGAGGTCGCGCAGGGGGGCGCCGGAGAGCCCGCCTGCCTCACCGCCGTGGCGTGAGCGCAATGCAGGCCGAGCGATGGTGGTGTTGGAGACGATCAGCGCGGCCAGATCCCGGTCGATCGCGATGCGGGCGATGGCGTCCACATCGGCGGGTTCCAGATCGGGCGCGACCTTGAGGAAGATCGGCGGGCCGGCCTCCCCGCAGACCTCCGCACGCGCCTCGAGCACCGCATCCAGCAACCCGGTCAGCGCGCCCTCGTCCTGCAGCGCGCGCAAGCCCGGCGTGTTGGGGCTGGAGATATTGACCGCCAGATAGCTTGCCAGCGGCGCCATCAACCGCGTTAGCTGCGCATAATCGACGATCCGGTCGGGGCTGTCCTTATTGGCGCCGATATTGGCTCCGACGATCCCGGGGCGCGCGCGGCGCGCCTCCAGCCGGCGCGCGACCGCTTCGCCGCCCTGATTGTTGAACCCCATCCGGTTGATCACCGCACGATCCTCGACCAGCCGGAACAGCCGCGGGGCGGGGTTGCCGGCCTGCGGGCGCGGCGTGACCGAACCGACCTCGGCAAAACCGAACCCGAGCGCCAGCAGCGCATCGGGAACCTCGCCATTCTTGTCGAAGCCGGCGGCGAGCCCCACCGGATTGGGAAATTGCAGCCCGGCTACCGTGGTGGCCAGCGGACCGTGAGTCGCAGGTGCGTGGCCCGCCACGAGTTTCAGCGCCGCGACCGTGAGACGATGGGCACGCTCGGGATCGAGCGCGAAGATGGCCGGGCGGACGAGGTCGAACAGCATGGCGCTCGCCTATGCGCAAAGCGGTGCGCGGTGTCGAGCAGGTGCGAGAAGGGTTCAATCATATTGCGCACCGGGCGCGACTGTCGTTTGCATACAATCGAAAACATCCGATTCGGCGTAGTCATCGTTCCGCGACCCGAAGGGCCCGGCGCCATTGCGGCGGGTTCCTCTACTCAAAGGGCGGTCTCTTCGGGGGCCGCCCCTTTTTTGTCCGGGATTTCAAGCCGGTTCTTGGTTAACGCAGGATCCGACGGACGATTCGCGAGGGGTGGCAATCGGTTAGGTTTTGCGCCATGCCCTTGGATAAATACGCCATGGGGAAACCGAACGATGCATTTGCGACAGGTGGGAATTTCGATAGCGGCGCTGGCTCTGGCTTCCTGCGCCACCACCCAACCGGTGGGCCAGACGACGGGCAACGATGTCGCGGTAGTCGCGCCGCAACCCGGTCAGGATCTAGGCCAGCTGTTCGAAACTTACGACGCGCAGCAACTCGCGCTTTCGCCGCTGTCCAAGGCCTATCGCGGGATTCGCGATGAGGATTACAGCCGCTGGGGCGATTTCTCCGATGCCGCCGAGGCGCGCGAGGAAGCCTTGCTGCAATCCACCGCCGCCGCCATGCGCACCAATTACGACCTTGCCGAATTGTCTCCCGAGGATGCGCTCAGCTATCGCTTGTTCGATGCGATGGCGGATCGCAGCGCGGCGCTGTTTCCGTTTCGCGACTATGGCTATGTCTTCGATCAGATGCGCGGCGCGCAGAGCCAGCTGCCCGCGTTCCTGATCAACATCCACCGCGTCGACGATGCCGAGAGCGCGCAGGCCTATGTCAGCCGGATTGCCGGGCTGGGCGAGGTGATCGACACGCTGACCGCCGAATCGCGCGAGCGCGCCGCAGCCGGGGTGATGCCGCCCGACTGGGTCTATCCCTACGTCGTCTCGGATATCGAGAACCTGCTCGCCGCGGGCGACGACAATGCGATTCTCGAGGATTATCGCAAGAAGGTCGCTGCGCTCGATGCCGCCGAGAGCGCGGGCCTAGAACAGGGCGCCGCGACGCGCGCCTGGAACGCCAACGCACGCCCCGCCTACCAGCGGCTGCTCGCCGAGATGAAGCGCCAGCAGGCGATCGCGCCGACGCAGGACGGCATCTGGCGCTTCCCGCAAGGCGCGGAATATTATCGCGCGCTGCTCGCCAATTACACCACCACCGATCTCACTCCCGACCAAATCCATCAGATCGGCCTCGACAATGTCTCGCGCATCCACGACGAGATGCGCGCCATCATGGAGCAGGTCGGGTTCGAGGGAACCCTGCAGCAATTCTTCGAATTCACCCGCACCGACGAACGCTTCTACTACGACGATCGCGAGACCTATCTCGCCGATGCGCAAGCCAAGCTCGCGGCGATGGAAGCCCGCCTCCCCGAATTCTTCTCGACGCTGCCCACCGATCCGCTGGTCATCAAGCCGGTCGAGGCGTTCCGCGAGAAGAGCGCCGGCAAGGCCTTCTACCAGCGTCCGGCGCCCGACGGTTCGCGCCCGGGCACCTACTACGTCAATCTCTACAATCTCGACGACATGAGCAAGAACGAGCTCGAGGCGCTGGCCTATCACGAAGGCCTGCCCGGGCATCACCTCCAGCTGTCGATCCAGACCCAGCTGGGCGATGTTCCGCCGTTTCGCCGCTTCGGCGGGGTGACCGCCTATTCCGAAGGCTGGGGCCTCTATTCGGAAGAGCTGGGCAAGGACATGGGCTTCTACACCGATCCCTATTCCGATTTCGGCAGGCTGGGGATGGAGCTGTGGCGCGCCGCGCGGCTGGTGGTCGACACCGGGTTGCACCACAAGCGCTGGAGCCGCGAGGAGGCGATCCAGTATCTCACCGACAACACCCCCAACCCCGATGGCGACATCCGCAAGGCGATCGAGCGCTACGCCGTCTATCCCGGTCAGGCGACCGCCTATATGATCGGCAAGCTCAAGATCATGGAACTGCGCGATCGCGCCCGCACGCAACTGGGCGACGAATTCGACATCCGCGCCTTCCACGACGTGATCCTGACCAGCGGTCCGGTGCCGCTGTCGATCATGGAAGAAAACGTCGATGCCTGGATCGCCGAGGTGAAGGCGAACTAGGGAGAGCGGGGGTGGCGCAATCGGCGGGAGCAAAGGGCGGCCAGGGGCCGCTCACCCCCGCCAACCGCTTTGCCATCGACTATCTCGGCGTATCGCCGCAATTGAGCGACTACGTCACCACCTTCTATCACTTCCGCTGCGACGACGAGAAGGTCGACGATATCCAGCCCGCGGCGATCGGCCATTTCAGCCTGTTTGCTTTCGGCGAGGGCGAGATGGGTCTGCCCGAAGGCGGGATCGATCCCTCGCACCGGGTCAATCTGCTGACCCCTTTCTCGCGCGCCGCGCCGTTCCGCGTCGACGGGCCGTTCCATGCGATCGGTGCCGCTCTCAGCCCGCTGGGCTGGGCGGCGCTCACCGGGCTTTGTGCCAAGACTCATTGCAACCGCCTCTACCGCGCCGACGACTGGCTCGATCCCGCGCTGGTCGCTCTCGGCCACGCGCTGTGCGCCGCCTATCGCGCGGGCGAGAAGGACGCGAAACAATGCGTGGCCGAGCTGGAGCCGGCGATGCTGGCGGCGATGCAGCCGCTCAAGCCCGGCCACCCCGAGCTGATCGCCGCGACCAACGCCTGGCTGGCGGGCGATTTCCTCCCCGAGATCGACGATCTCTACGCCGCATCTCCCTATTCGCGGCGCCAGACGCAGCGGCTGGTCGAGCGCTATTTCGGGCTTTCGCCGGTGGCGCTGCGGCGCAAATACCGCGCATTGCGTGCCGCGACGCTGCTGTCGCTCCCCAGCCTGACGCTGGAATACGAGGCGCAGATCGGTCAGGCCTTCTACGACCAGCCGCACATGATCCGCGAGATCCGGCTGTTCGCGGGGCGCACCCCGGCGCGGCTGACCGATGCGAGTTCGCCCTATCTCACCGAGATGCTCAACAAGAAGAACCTGCGCCAGGTGGGCCTGCCGATCGCGATGGACGAGGATGCTAACGACTCGCAAGAGTCGGAAACGGGTTGAAACCACGCCTTTGCGACCATAGGTGCTCAATCGGAACAAAATGGTCCGATTTGAGAAACTGCTTTGACGATGCGCCTCTCCAACCTCGCCGATTATGCCGTGGTCGCCATGTGCGCGGCGGCGCGCCACTGCGGCGGCGGGCGGACCAGCGCGGCCGCGCTGGCGGCGGAGACCGGCCTGCCGGTGCCGACGGTGCAGAAGCTGGTGAGCAAGCTCTCGGCGGCCGGACTGCTGCGCTCGACCCGGGGTTCGGGCGGCGGTCTGCAACTCGCGCGCCCCGCAGCCTCGATCAGCGTCGCGGATATCGTCGAGGCGGTCGAAGGCCCGATTGCGCTGACTGCCTGCGCCGATGGCGGCGAGTGCAGCGTCGATGCGCTGTGCAGCGTCCGCCCGCATTGGCCGATGATCAACGAAGCGCTGCGCGGAACGCTGGCGGGCATTCCGCTGACGCAGCTGGCGGGACGACCTGCCGTCGATAATCCACCGCTGCGAACGCCGACGCAATCCGCCAGGGCCAACGCCGTTCCGCGAGCAACTCAGTGACTGCCCCAATGACCGCCAAAACGATTGAAAGCCCGACCATGACCGACAGCCTCGACCTCCAGGACCAGGACGCCCGCGACGCCGTCGCCCGCGCCGCCGAATACGAGCACGGCTGGTCGTCGGACATCGAACAGGATTTCGCCCCCAAGGGTCTCAACGAGGACACCGTCCGCTTCATCTCGGCCAAGAAGAACGAGCCGCAATGGATGCTCGACTGGCGGCTCAAGGCGTTCCGCCTGTGGCAGGACATGGAGGAGCCCGACTGGGCCAAGCTCGGCTATCCCGAGATCGACTATCAGGACGCCTATTACTACGCCGAACCCAGGGCCAAGCCGAAACTGGAATCGCTCGACGAGCTCGATCCCGACATTAAGGCGGTCTACGACAAGCTGGGCATCCCGATCGCCGAGCAGGAAGTGCTCGCCGGGGTAGAAGGCGCGCGCAAGGTCGCGGTCGATGCGGTGTTCGATAGCGTCAGCGTCGCCACCACCTTCCGCAAGGAGCTGGAAAGCGCGGGCGTCATCTTCCGCTCGATCTCCGAGGCGATCCGCGAATATCCCGAGCTGGTGAAGAAGTGGCTGGGCAAGGTGGTGCCGCAGCGGGACAATTACTTCGCCACGCTCAATTGCGCGGTCTTTTCCGATGGCACCTTCGTCTACATTCCCGAAGGCGTGCGCTGTCCGATGGAGCTGTCGACCTATTTCCGCATCAATGCCGAGAACACCGGGCAGTTCGAACGCACGCTGATCATCGCCGAGAAGGGCAGTTATGTGTCCTATCTCGAGGGCTGCACCGCGCCGATGCGCGACGAGAACCAGCTCCATGCCGCGGTGGTCGAACTGGTGGCGATGGACGATGCCGAGATCAAGTATTCCACCGTGCAGAACTGGTATCCCGGCAACGCCGAGGGCAAGGGCGGGATTTACAATTTCGTCACCAAACGCGGGCTGTGCCAGGGCGCGCGCAGCAAGATTTCCTGGACGCAGGTCGAGACCGGCAGCGCGGTGACGTGGAAATATCCCTCCTGCGTCCTCAACGGCGAGGACTCCGTGGGCGAGTTCTACTCGGTCGCGGTGACCAACAATTACCAACAGGCCGACACCGGCACCAAGATGATCCACAACGGCTCGGGCACACGTTCGACGATCATCTCCAAGGGCATCTCCGCCGGCAAGAGCAACAACACCTATCGCGGGCTGGTCCGCGTCGGCGCCAATGCCGAGAATGTCCGCAACCGCACCGAATGCGACAGCCTGCTGCTGGGTGACAAGTGCGGCGCGCACACCGTGCCCTATATCGAGGTCAAGAACCCCAACGCGCAGATCGAACACGAGGCGACCACCAGCAAGATTTCCGACGACCAGCTGTTCTACGCCCAGCAGCGCGGGCTCGACGAGGAAGAGGCGATCGCGCTGATCGTCAACGGCTTCGCCAAGGATGTGATGAAGCAATTGCCGATGGAGTTCGCGGTCGAGGCGCAGAAGCTGCTGGCGATCAGCCTAGAGGGATCGGTCGGGTGATACAGCGCACCACCCTTTCCCCCCGTCATGCTGAACTCGTTTCAGCATCCATTCCCCCGGCTGGGCCGAAGGTGCAGTTGGCGCGATGGACCCCGGATCAAGTCCGGGGTGACGAAACAGCAATGAGCGCGCTCTTGGCGCGGACCGACGAAGCGGGCTACCTGCAATGACCGAGCGCAAAACCCTCAATCTCCGCTCGGCTTCAGAGCAGGCCGATGCCGCACCCACGCTCAACAAGAAGGGCCGCGGGTGGAAGATTTCCGAGGCTCGGCTCGACGCGCTGCATGATCGCGCGCGCGAGATGCGGCGGCATTCGAGCCCGGCGCACAAGGCGCTGGCGGAGCGCTTCGCCATGGCCGATTTCGGGCGCCACAAATTCACCCGCCACGCGGTGGTCGGTTCGGCGATCGTCGATTTCAACTGCCATACGCTCGGCCTCGCGATCGCGATCGACGAGGAGGACACGCCCGAAGCACTCGCCACGCGCCGCGACAAGAGCCTCCACGCGGTCGGCATCCGCGTGATCCACATCCCCGCCGCCGACATCCTCTCCGATCTCGACGCGGTGACCGCCATGATCGGCGACGCGATGCGCAAGCGGATCGCCGAAAAGCAGAGCGCGCGCCGCGAGAACCGGACGCCTAGTCGCACTTCCGCCCCGCCTCGCAACCGCGGCGCTTACGCCCCCAAGGACCGATAGGAGAACGCCGTGCTTTCCCCCGCGATACTGACCGCCGGCGCCGTGCTCGCGCTCCTCCAGCAATCGGGCCAGAACGTCACCGCGCTCTACCCCGAGGACCGCGAGACCTGGGTGCTCGAGTATCCGGCGGTGATCGCACCCTATGTCGAGGATTACTATAGCTGTCTGAAGGGCGGTTCCTACGCCATCGGGCGAGGCCGCGAATTCGAAGTGCAGTATCGCGAGGATATCCCGCGCTGCGCGGGCGAAGCCGCCCGGTTCGAGCAGGCAGCGATCCGGCGACTGGCGGATTCCGCCAGCGGTGCCGAGACGACGCCCGGCGATGTCGCGCAAATCTTCGAGACCGTGCGCGGGCTTCATGTGGCGCGCGGTCGCAGTCTCGACCAGACCATCGGCACCAATCTGCGCCACTCGGAAACCTATCGCGCGAGCCGCGGTCAGGCTGCGGCGATCGCACCCGAATCGAGCGCCTGCGTCGCTGCGATCCGCACGTTGATCGGGCGGCGCGACGCCTTCGTTGCTGCAGGTTCTGCGGAGATCGAGGCGCGTTATGCCAAGGATGAATTCAGCGACGAAGATCGCGCAGCCTTCGCCAACTGGACCAACGAGGTTTCGCGCTTCGCCGCGATGATCGCCTTCGAACGCAGTCGCTGCCCGGCTTCGGATTACGTCGATCTGACTGCCGACGCCGGACCCGCAGCGGCCTCCCCTCTCGCCCCCACCGACGGATGACGCGGTTTCGCGCCCGATCCCACCAATGAACGAAAGTCCTATGTCCCAGCCCATGCTCCAGATCGACAACCTCTCCGCCGAAATCGGTGGCACCAAGATACTCGACGGCCTCTCGCTCAGCGTCGGCGCGGGCGAGGTGCACGCGATCATGGGCCCCAATGGGGCGGGCAAGTCGACGCTGGCCTATGTGTTGGGCGGACGGCCCGGCTACGAGGTCACCGGCGGCAGCGTGCGGTTCCAGGGCAAGGATCTGCTCGAGATGGAACCGCACGAGCGCGCCGCGGCGGGACTGTTCCTGGGCTTCCAGTACCCGGTCGAAATTCCCGGGGTCTCCAACGTACAATTCCTGCGCGAAGCGCTCAATGCGCAGCGAAAGGAGCGCGGCGAGGAGCCGCTGACCGGCGGCGAATTCCTCAAGCTCGCCAAGGAAAAGGCCGCGCTGCTCAAGCTCGACATGGACATGCTCAAGCGCCACGTGAACGTCGGCTTCTCGGGCGGCGAGAAGAAGCGCGCCGAGATGGTCCAGATGGGCATTCTCGACCCCGCTTTCGCGGTGCTCGACGAGACCGACAGCGGGCTCGACATCGATTCGCTGCGCGTGGTCGGCGACGGGATCAACGCGATCATGCGCCAGCCCGAAAAGGGCGTGCTGCTGATCACGCACTACCAGCGCCTGCTCCAGGTGGTGCAGCCCGATTACGTCCACATCCTCAGCCAGGGCCGGATCGTGAAGACCGGCAGCGCCGATCTCGCGCACCAGCTCGAGGCCGAGGGCTACGACCGGGTGATGGCCGCATGAGCGAAGTCGCGACCCGCCCCACCCGCCCCAATCTACCCACCCGGAGAGACGAGGCCTGGCGCTATTCGGCGGTCGAGGCGCTCGAGGGCGTCGATCTGGATGTCTGGCGCGAGATCGACATCGCGCCGGGCGAGACTTGGCGCGAGTGTCTGATCATCGAGGACGGTGCCGACATCGCTCCGACCGAACTGCGCCGCTTGCGGATCACGGTCGGCGAAGGCGCGCGCTGCGAGATCTTCGCCATCGCCGCCTCGGCCGAATTCGCGCGGATCGAAATCGAAGTCCGCATGGGACGCGGTGCGCATTTCGAGATGGGCGGGATCACCGTGGGCGGGCGCGACACGGTGCGCGAATTCGTCACCCGCGTTGTCCATGCCGAGCCCGAGGCGACCAGCAACCAGACCGTCCGCTCAGTCCACTGGGGCAAGGGCACGGGCAATTTCCTCGGCAGCATCGATGTCGTGCGCGATGCGCAAAAGACCGATGCGGCGCAGGATTTCAAGGGCCTGCTGCTCGACCGCGGCGCCAGCGTCAACGCCGTGCCGCAGCTCGAGATCTTCGCCGACGACGTCAAATGCGCGCATGGCGCTACCGTGGGCCAGCTCGACGAGACCGCACGCTATTACATGGCCGCGCGCGGCCTCCCGCCAGAACTGTCGCGGCGGCTGCTGGTCCAGGCTTTCGTCGGCGATGCGCTGGTCGGGCTGGCCGACGACGACGACGCGCGCGAGCGGCTGATGCGGGTCGCGCTCGACAAGCTGGACAAGCACCTGTGAGCCAGACTGCGCCTCTCCATATCGCCAGTGCCGGACTGGGGCTGAAGGCCGATTTCCCCGGCATGGTCACTGCCGACGGCAAGCCCTGGCACTATCTCGACACCGCCGCCACCGCGCAGAAACCGCAGGCCGTGCTCGACGCCATGAACAATGCGCTGGGCCGGGACTACGCCACCGTCCATCGCGGCGTGTATGGCCGCAGCGCGCAGATGACGCTGGGCTACGAGGCAGCGCGGCGCAAGGTCGCCGGTTTCATGCGCGCCGCAAGCGAGAACGAGATCG
This sequence comes from Qipengyuania benthica, assembly GCF_030717865.1. Taxonomy (NCBI): domain Bacteria; kingdom Pseudomonadati; phylum Pseudomonadota; class Alphaproteobacteria; order Sphingomonadales; family Erythrobacteraceae; genus Qipengyuania; species Qipengyuania benthica. Next base: position 103,925 of record NZ_JAVAIL010000001.1, read on the forward strand.
TCTTCGTGCGCGGCGCGACCGAGGGCATCAATCTGGTGGCGCAAAGCTGGGGCATGGCGAACCTGCGCGAAGGCGACCGGATCATGCTCTCGCAATTGGAGCATCATTCCAACATCGTGCCCTGGCAGATGGTCGCCGAACGCACCGGTTCCGTCATCGACGTCTGCCCGCTGACCGAGGACGGACGGATCGATTGCGACGCGCTCGAGACCATGCTGACGCCGCGCCACAAACTGGTTGCGTTGGCGCATCTCTCCAACGTGCTGGGCTCTGTGCTCGACGCCCGCCGCGCCGCCGATCTGGCGCATGGCGTGGGCGCCAAGCTGCTGCTCGACGGCTGTCAGGCCGCGCCGCGCATGAAACTCGACATGGCCGCGCTCGATTGCGACTTTTACGTGTTCTCGGGGCACAAGCTCTACGGCCCCACCGGCGCCGGCGTTCTCTGGGCGCGCGAGAGCCTGCTCGAGGCGATGCCCCCGTGGCAGGGTGGGGGCGCGATGATCGAACAGGTCAGCTTCGCGCGCACCACCTACGCCCCGCCGCCGCAGCGCTTCGAGGCGGGCACGCCGATGATCGCCGAGGCGATCGCACTGGCCGCTGCGATCGACTATCTCGCGCCGTTCGATCTGGACCAGCTGTTCGCTCATGAATCCGCGCTCGCCCGCCAGACCCGCGACATGCTGCGCGGCTTCAATTCGGTGCGGTTGTTCGGCCCCGAGGATTCGGCGGGAATCGTCTCCTTCGCGATCGAGGGGGTTCACCCGCACGATCTGGGCACCATATTGGACGAGGAAGACGTCGCGATCCGCGCCGGGCATCATTGCGCGCAGCCGCTGATGGAACACCTCGGGGTCCCTGCCACCGCGCGCGCCAGCTTCGGCCTCTATTCGGACGAAGCCGATATCGCCGCGCTGGCCCGCGGGATCGAACGCACGCTCAAGATTTTCGCCTAGGAAAGATGGTATGAACAAGCCCAGCAACGACCAGGATTTCATCGCCGCCCCCGCCCCCAACGAGCAGGTGCTGCAAAAGCCGCCGCGCGCCCGGGTCGAGGATGCGGTGGATCCCGATGCGGACCCAACGGCCGAAGCGCCGCGCCAGACGCTCGAGCGCAAGCGCGACTATCTCGAGGGCTTCCTGAAGAAGCAGCCCGAAGCCATGCAGGCTGGCGAACCCGGCGGCGAGCTCTACGAGGCGGTGGTTGCCGCGATCCGCGAGATCTACGATCCCGAAATTCCGGTGAACATCTACGATCTCGGGCTGATCTATGGCGTCGAAGTTTCCGCCGACAATGACGTGGTGGTCAACATGACGCTGACGACGCCGCATTGTCCCGTCGCCGAAACCATGCCCGGCGAGGTCGAATTGAGGGCCGCCAGCGTACCCGGGGTGCGCGATGCGCAGGTCAATCTGGTGTGGGATCCGCCGTGGGGCCCGGACAAGATGAGCGACGAGGCACGGCTCGAACTGGGGATGCTGTGATGGCCGAATCCACCTTGAGAAAACGCCCCGCCGCGGTCGAATTGACGCAGCGGGCCGAAGCGCGCGTCGCCGATCTGATGGCCAGAGCGCCCGCAGACGCGATCGGGGTCAAGCTCTCGACCCCGCGCCGCGGCTGTTCGGGGCTCGCCTATTCGGTCGATTATGTCACCGAGGAAGCGCCCTTCGACGAGAAGATCGAGACCCCGGGGGGCGTGTTCTACATCGACGGGTCGAGCGTGCTCTATCTCGTCGGCAGCACGATGGACTGGGTCGAGGACGATTTCACCGCCGGCTTCGTCTTCGCCAACCCCAACGCTAAGGGCGCGTGCGGCTGCGGCGAAAGCTTCATGGTCTAGCGCTGGCCTCTAGCGCCTGAGCGCGGCCACGCAGGCGGCGCGGTCGACATCGATCCCGTCGCTGGCCCGCCGCGCATCGACATAGGTCGCGCTCGGCTCCGCTCCGGGTCGCAGCGGGTAGAGATAGATATCGAGCACGCAGGCGGTGCCGGTAAATTGCAGTTTGAGCGCATCGCCCTCGCGCACTTCGAGCCGCGGGGGCCCAAAGATGTTGGCGAGCGCGGTGGCGTTGCGGCCGATGACCGTTTCCAGCCCCGGCACCTGCATGATCCGGGGCGCGATGAAGCCGCCGGTGCTGGGGGCGACCGAGGGTCTTGCCGGCGTCATCGGCGGCGGAGCCTCGCCGCGGGCCACCGGAGGCGGCGCCGGGCGATCGGCGGCTGGCACGGTGGCGCAGCCGGCCAGCAGGCCGAGGGCGAGGAGCGAGGCTCCGGGTCTAGACATTGTCTGATCTTCCGCGATGAACGAGATGGGTGGCACTCGCCGCGCCGAGCACGGGGGCGAGCAGATTCAGGAAGGGTACCGTCAGCAGGGCGGCAACCAGTCCCCCCAGTGCGAAACGCGTCGGCGCGGCGATCGGGGCGGACGCTTCGTTCGCATGGCGGTGGCGCAGCCAGACCATGTCCTGCAATTCGCGCCCCAGCAGCACCGCATTGGCAAGCCAGAAGACCAGCGCCGTACCGACCCCGGTGAACAGCAGCACCAGCGCGAGCGGCAGGATAACGATATTCACCAGCAGCGCGCGCAGCGCGGAACGCGCGCTGTTCGCCAGCTCCTGCCGGAACGGCAGATCCGCGACGGCTGCGGCATGAGGATAATGCTTCGCCTCGACCGCGCGGACGATCTCGTCGGCGAAGAACTGCAGGACGAACAGGGCGACGATGCGAAACAGCAGCCAGGCGGCGATCGCGCCGATTGCGATCGCAAGGATGCCGGCGACCGCAGCGCTGTAATCCGCGGGCAGGCTGGCAACGACCCAGCGATCGATCGCTGCGTCGAGCGCGCCCCACAGGGCCAGCCCCAGCAGCGCGAAGATCGCCAGCGTCACCGCCAGGCACTTGCCCAGCACGCGAAGGATCGCGGGGTCGCCCAATTGGCCGATCGACAGGGCAAGGGCGCGGGGGAGCGAAGTCATCAGAGCGCCAGCGATTGCGCGCGCCGCCCGCGCAAGTCAACGCCGCGCTTGGCGCGCCGGGGACGAGCCGCTAACGGGCCACGACAAAGCGCAATCTACCGGAGCCTGCATGACCGACCCCCGCTACGACGTAATCGCCATCGGCAACGCCATCGTCGATGTGATGGCCCCTTGCGAGGATGCGCTGATCGAGGAGCTCGGGCTCAACCGCGGCGGGATGACTCTGGTCGACACCCCGCGCGCCAACGAGCTCTACGACGCGATGGGCCCGGCGCGGGAGATTTCGGGTGGATCGGCGGCGAACACGCTGGCGGGAATGTCGGCGCTGGGCGCGCAATGCGCCTTCATCGGCCAGGTCGCCGACGACCAGCTGGGGCAGATCTTCGGCCACGACATTCGCGCCGGCGGGATCGATTTCGACACTCCGCCGCGCGCCACCAGCAACGATGAGAGCAATCCGCCCACCGCGCGCTGCCTGATCTTCGTCACCCCCGATGGCGAGCGGACGATGAACACCTTTCTGGGCGCGAGCCAGTTCCTGCCGCCCGCTGCGCTCGACGACGCGACGATCGCCAGCGCCGCCATCCTCTATCTCGAGGGCTATCTCTGGGATCCCGAGGAACCCCGCCGCGCGATGCGCCGCGCGATCGAGGTCGCGCGCAATGCCGGGCGAAAAGTCGCCTTCACCGCCAGCGAGAGCTTCGTGATCGAGCGGCACGGCGACGATTTCCGCCAGCTGATCGAGGACGGGATGATCGACATCCTGTTCGTCAACGAGGGCGAGCTGGCGACGCTGACCGGCGAAGAGACTTTCGAGGACGGTGTCGCCGCGCTCAAGGACAAGGTCCCGGTGCTGGTCGCCACGCGCGGCCCCCAGGGCGCGATCGCCATCGCCGATGGCATTCGCGCCGAAACCAAGGCCGAGCCGGTCGAGCGCGTGGTCGACACCACGGGCGCGGGCGATCTCTTCGCTGCCGGCTTCCTCACCGGCCACGCACGCGGCGACACGCTCGAGACCTGCCTGCGCATGGGTGCGATCTGCGCCGCCGAAGTGATCAGCCACTACGGCGCGCGGCCCGAAGCGGACCTCAAGGCGCTGGTCGAGCAGGCCCTCGCCTGACGCGGAGCGGCGTGGGCGCTATTCGGCGCCCTGGCTCGCTTCGCGCTCGACCTCGCGCCAGCCGATGTCGCGGCGGCAGAAGCCATCGGGGAAGTCGATCGCATCGACCGCGGCATAGGCTGCGGCCTGCGCCTGCGCGACCGACGGGCCTCTGGCGGTAACGTTGAGGACGCGTCCGCCGGTCGCGACGAGGCTGCCATCGCTCGTAGCAGTCCCCGCGTGGAAGACCTTGGCCACGCCCGCCTCGGCCTCGCCCAGCGCGATTCTGCCGCCCTTCTTCGGGGTCGCGGGATAGCCCTCGGCGGCCATCACCACGGTCAGCGCGTAATCGTCCGAAAACTCCGGCGCAGGCGCCTCGGCCAGCCGCTCCTGCGCGCAGGCGAGCATCAATTCGCCCAGGTCGCTCTTCAGCCGCATCATCAGCACCTGGCATTCGGGGTCGCCGAAGCGCGCGTTGTATTCGATCAGCTGCGGGCCGTCGGGGGAGAGCATCAGCCCGGCGTAGAGCACGCCCGAATAGGGCATGCCCGCCGCGCGCATCGCCGCCACCGTAGGCTCGATGGTGTCCGCCATCACCCGCGACTGCAGCTTCTCGTCGAGCACCGGCGCGGGCGAATAGGCGCCCATCCCGCCGGTGTTGGGCCCGGTGTCGCCCTCGCCGACGCGCTTGTGGTCCTGCGCGCTGCCGAAGGGGACGATGCTGGTGCCATCGGTCAGCGCGAAGAAGCTCGCCTCCTCGCCGGTCAGGAACTGCTCGATCACCACCTCGGAACCGGCGCTTCCGAACTGGCCGCCGAACATCTCCGACAGCGCTTCCTGCGCTTCTTCGCGGGTCTCGGCGATCACCACGCCCTTGCCCGCGGCGAGCCCGTCGGCCTTTAGCACGAAGGGCGCATCGAAACTCTTGAGCGCGCCCCAGGCCTGTTCGAGCGAAGTGGCGCGGGCATAGCGCGCGGTCGGGATGCCGGCGCGGATGCACAGATCCTTGGTGAAGCCCTTGCTGCCCTCGAGCTGCGCCGCTTCGCGCGAGGGACCGAACACCGCGACGCCCAGGCCGCGCAGATGATCGCCGAGCCCGGCGACCAGCGGCGCCTCGGGACCGATCACCACCAGCCCGATGTTCTCGGCTTGGCAGAAGGTGCCGACCGCGTCATGATCGGTCATGTCGAGATCGATGCAGCGGGCGTGTTCGGCGATCCCCGGATTGCCCGGCGCGGCGTAGAAACTGTCCCCCGCAGCGGCCAGCAGGCGGGATTGCGCCAGCTTCCACGCCAGCGCATGTTCACGGCCACCCGAACCCAGCAGAAGGATATTCATGGCGAGCGATTCTCCGGATGACGATGCGAATGCGGGGCTCGTAGCGCGCAGCGGCGACGGCGACAACGCGCAGCCCTATTCGATCAGCGAGATTTCATCGCTGCTCAAGCGCACGGTCGAGGACCGTTTCGGCTTCGTGCGGCTGCGCGGCGAACTGTCGGGGGTCAAGCGCGCCGCCTCGGGGCATCTCTACGCCGCGCTCAAGGACGACAAGGCAGTGCTCGATGCGGTGATGTGGCGCGGCAATTGCCAGCGGCTGCCGTTTGCGCCCGAGGACGGGTTGGAAGTCGTCGCGACCGGCAAGCTCACTACCTATCCGGGGCGCTCCAAATACCAGATCGTGATCGAGCGGATGGAACTCGCCGGCGAGGGCGCGCTGCTGGCGCTGCTCGAGCGCACCAAGACGCGGCTCGAAGCCGAGGGATTGTTCGCAAGCGAACGCAAGCGCGCGCTGCCTTATCTGCCGCGCACCATCGGAGTGGTGACCTCGCCCACCGGCGCGGTGATCCGCGACATCCTCCACCGGCTGGCGGACCGCTTCCCCAGCCGCGTGCTCGTCTGGCCGGTGCTGGTGCAGGGCAAGGGCTCGGCGGATCAGATCGCCGCCGCGGTGCGCGGCTTTTCCGACCTGCCCGAGGGCCACCCCGACCGTCCCGATCTCGTCATCGTCGCGCGCGGCGGCGGCTCGATCGAGGATCTGTGGAGCTTCAACGAGGAAGTGGTGGTGCGCGCCCTCGCCGAGTGCTTGATCCCGACGATCAGCGCGGTCGGGCACGAGACCGACACCACGCTCGCCGATTACGCCGCCGACCGGCGCGCGCCGACGCCGACCGCCGCCGCCGAACTGGCGGTGCCGGTGCGCGCCGAGCTCGCCGCAACGCTGGCGGATCTCGGCCATCGCCAGCGGCAATGCGCGCTGCGGCCGGTCTCGTTGGGACGCGAGCGGCTGGAAGCGCGGGTGGGGCGGCTGCCCCGGCCCGAGGCATTGCTGCAGGGGCCGGCGCAAAGGCTCGACGAGCAGGGCGAGCGGCTCCGCCGGGCGTTGCGGGATCGCGCGGGCAAGGGGCGCGAGGCGCTGGGGCGCCTGCGGCTTTCGCCCGCGATCCTCGAGCGCGGGCTGCGCGACGGCCGCCTCGCGCTTGCTGGCCAGCGGCTCGATCCCGCGCTGGTCGCCCGCCCGATCGCCGAACGGCGCGCAGCGCTCGCCGCGCTGGCGCGGCTGGCGGAACAGCTCCACCCCGACCGTCCGCTCGCACGCGGCTATGTCCGGGTCATGGATGGCGAGGGGCGGACGCTGACCAGCCGCACCGATGCCGCTGCCAAGGACCGGCTGGTGCTCAAGTTCCACGATGGAGAGCTGGGCGCGACGCCGGACGGGAGCGCCGCGCCCCCAACCCCGCCTTCCCTCGCTCCCAAGCCGCCCCGGGCGCGTCGCACTGCAGGAACGCCCGCACGACAAGACGATTTGTTCGAGTAACCGCAGCTTGCTAGAGCGACCGCCATGTTGATGTCATCACAACCCAATTCGGGCAGCGAAGCCAAGCTGCATTACGATCCCAACGGCTTTCGCGTGCTGCGCGCCGGGCAGCACGTGTTTTGTGGGGTCAGCGGGCAGCCGATCCCGCTGGAGGAATTGCGCTATTGGAGCGTCGACCACCAGGAAGCCTACGCCAGCGCCGAACTGGCGACCGAGCGGCTGAAGCCTTGAACCTGCGGCGCGCAGGCATGTCGCTGCTCGCCGTTCTGGGGTGCGCCGCCTGCGCAGCCGTGCCCGAGCCGACGTCGCGTCCCGAACCGCAACCCGCGCAGCCGAGCGTGGTGCAACCGGTCCGAATCGGCGTGCAGCCCACATCCCCGGCTCCGCCGCCGACACCGCAGCCGACACCGGCTCGTCCGGAGATATTCACTTTTGCCGGTGAATTGACGCAAGGCGGCTGGATCCGCGGGCGGGTGCCGCCCGGCACCGTCTCCGCCACGCTCGACGATACTGCGCTCACACTCGACGACGAGGGTTTCTTCTTCGCCGCCTTCGACCGTGATGCCGACCGTCAGACGGTGCTCGCCGCCACCCTTGCCAACGGGCGAATCATTAGAAGTCCGGTCGCCATTGCGCCGCGCGACTGGAAGATCGAGCGCGTCGATGTCGCGCGCCGACCCGGCGGCGCTTCCGAGGCCTTCATGCAGCGTCGCAGGCCCGAACTCGAGCGGATCTACCTGTCGCGGCAGCGCGAGACCGGCGCGCAAGGGTGGCGGCAGGATTTCATCTGGCCGGTGCAGGGCCGCATTTCCGGGCGATTCGGTTCGCAGCGCATCTATCGCGGCGAGCCGGGCAGTTACCATTCGGGGCTCGACATCACGACCGGCGAGAGCGGCACCCCCTTCGTCGCCCCCGCCGATGGCGTGGTCGTGCTGGCGGCCGAGGATTTCAGCCTCGAGGGGCAGCTGCTGATCATCGATCACGGTCAGGGGCTCAACAGCGCCTTCCTCCATGCCTCGCGTCTGCTGGTGGAAGAGGGCGAGCAGGTCCGGCAGGGCCAGCATATCGGCGATATCGGATCCTCCGGGCGCGCGACCGGGCCGCATCTCCACTGGGGCCTGACCTGGCGCGGCTCGCGGCTCGATCCGCTGCTGTTCGTCGACGGCGAAGACTGATCTTCGCGCGAAGGTCGCCGTTGCGTCGTACGATTGCGCTGAGCCTGTTTGCGGCCGCGCTGCTGGTGCTGACCTGGGGCCGCGCGGAGCTGCAGCCGGTCGATCCTACGGCGCCCGTGACCGCAGAGCTGGTGGCGCAGGGCGCCGCCGGTGGCGAGCCTTCCGAGTCGCCGCTCAGCCTCGCGGCCGTCTGGCAGCTCGACAGCAGGACCCGCGATTTCGGCGGCTATTCGGCGCTGATCGCGCTGCCGGATGGATCTCTGCTGGCGGGCAGCGACAGCGGCACGCTGCTGCATATCGAGCAACCCGGCACTGCGGCGATGAACGGGAGCTATCCCCAGCTCGCGGCCACCGAAGGTCGCGACAAGCGCGATGCCGATCTGGAGGCGCTGACGCTGGATCGCGCAACCGGGGCGATCTGGGCGGGTTATGAGCGCAGCAATGCGATCGAGCGCTATTCGCCCCGGCTCGAGCGGCTCGGCCGCGTCGAGCCCGCGCGGATGCAGGACTGGCGAGCGAATGGCGGGCCCGAGGCCATGGTGCGTCTGGCCGACGGACGGTTCGTGGTCCTGGCGGAGGTGCGTCGCCGTCCGGCAGCCCAGGGCCATCGGGCGGTGCTCTTCCCCGGCGATCCGACCGCGGGCGATGCTGCCGGCGAGGGTGTGGCGTTCGCCTTCGCCGCACCCGCAGGGATGCGCCCCGTGGATATGACCCAATTGGCCGATGGTACGGTGCTGGTGCTGCTGCGCCGCCTGGAATGGTATCTCCCGCCGGATTTCGCCAGCGCGGTCGCGGTGCTCGATCCCGAAGCGATCGAAGCGGGTGCCCTGTGGCACCCCGAGCGGGTCCTTCGCCTGCCCGAGGGCGTGCCGAGCGAGAATTACGAGGGTCTGGCGTCGGAGCCGGGGGCGGACGGGACCACCCGGCTGTGGCTGATCTCGGACGACAATTTCACCGGGTTACAACGCACTCTGCTGGTCGCGCTCGACTGGCATGCGCCCGAAAGGCCACGCCAAAAGGCGCGCGGAAATGCCGCACGCCCTTCGGCAAACCGGAATTGAAACGAAGTGGCTTAAGCGGCTTCGGCGGGAGCGGAAGCCGATTTCTTCAGCTCGCGCTTCACCTTGAGCGCGCGCGGGCTCAGCTTGATGTCGCTGGTCTTCATCAGCCAATTGTCGAGCCCGCCATTGTGCTCGACCGAGCGCAGGCCCTGCGTCGAGACCCGGAACTTGAAGCTGCGCTCCAGCTTCTCGCTCATCAGCGTGACGTTCTGGAGGTTGGGCAGGAAGACCTTCTTGGTCTTGTTGTTGGCGTGGCTCACATTGTGGCCGACCTGTCGGCCCTTGCCCGTCAGTTCGCAGATGCGCGACATGGTAAATCTCTCATTCGAATGGTGCCGCAGAGCCCAAGCTCGCGGTGACTGCACAGAACCGGCCTGTCCCGGAAAGCGGCGCGCATAGCGCCGGGTCGGCGAATCGTCAAGGCGGGCTTTGGGATTGCCAAGCCAGCCCGGTGCTTCTAGCCGATGATCGACACCAAGGGAGAGTGTAAATGAACAAGTTCTTTTCCGTAGCAATCCTCGCCGGTTCGGCACTGAGCCTGGCAGCCTGCGACGTCGACCAGACCGAAGAAGGCGAAATGCCCGAAGTGAGCGTCGAAGAAGGCAATATGCCCGAATACGACGTCGAACCCGTCGATGTCGATGTCGAGACTGGCACCGAGACCGTCGAAGTGCCGACGCTGGACGTCGAAACCACGACGCCCGACGCCGAGGGCACCCCGGTTACCGGCGACGAGTAAGCCTGTCGTCGGCCGGATACCCGGAAGCCCCGCGGTGTTCGGCCGGCAGCACATGGATTGCGCGCTCGCAATGGCGCGTGCCGCCGGCGAGGCCGGCGAAGTCCCGATCGGTGCGGTCGTCGTCAAAGACGGCCGCATCATCGGTCGGGGCGGCAACAGTCCGCGCCGCGACCACGATCCGACCGCGCATGCGGAGATCGCCGCGATCCGCGAGGCTGCCGCTCACCTTGGCCAGGAACGGCTGACCGATTGCGAATTGTGGGTCACGCTCGAACCCTGCGCGATGTGCGCCGGGGCCATCGCGCATGCCCGGATCGCAAAGCTCTATTACGCGGCCCCCGATTCCAAGGGCGGCGGGGTCGAACACGGCGCGCGGGTGTTCGACCATCCGCAATGCCTCCATCGGCCCGAGGTCTATGCGGGCATAGCGGAACAGGAAGCGGCGGAACTGCTGCGGGGTTTCTTCAGGGAGCGGCGCTAGTCAGAGCCCGCGCCAGATGTTCAATGCAGCATCGTCCGACGGCCCGAAGCGCTGCGCATCGCAAGCGGTGGGCCGGAACCTTCGGTCGTAGCAGAGCCGCACTTCCTCCAGCCAGCCGCGTTCGTTCGACACGATCCCCACCGCCTCCTTGCGCCAGCCGCGATTCGCGGCGACGAAGACCTCGCGCAGATCGCCAGCGGTCAGCGCCTCCTTGCGCGAGAGGCGATCGAGATCGGGCCAACGCAGCGAATCGAACAGTATGTTGCTGACCCGGAAGTAGGTTCGCGGGGTGCGCGCCATGCAGGCGCCGTGCTTGGCCCACTGCCGCGCCACCAGCCGCGCCGAGGGACTGCGGCACAATTGCCCGGCAAGCTGCGCCCCGGTCGGTCGAGCAGAGGTCGGGCACCATTGCGGCCAGCCACGCGCGCTCTGCGGCCACAGGCCATGGAGGACGAAGCCGAACCGCCCCGCGCGCCGCGAGCATTGCCTTGCATGGCTGCGCTGCTCCAGGCGAGGCTTGCAGAATTCGGGCGACCAGCTCAGCGCCATCACATAGCCGGTGACGGGTGCGGTCCGGATCGGCCCATCGGGGCGGATTTCCTGGAGCGGAGCGGTGGCCGGAACCCGGCACTGATAGGCCTGCGCGGCGAGCGGGCCGGCGCAGCTGAGCAACATCAGACCCAAGGCCGCCGCGCGGATCACAGCGCTCGCGTCACAGCGCCCGACTCATAGCGGGGTGAAATCCAGCCCGATATCGGCCGCGGGTGCGCTCTGGGTCAGCCGCCCCACCGAAACGTAGTCCACACCGGTCGCGGCCTTGGCGCGGATGGTGGTCAGATCGATCCCGCCGCTGGCCTCGGTCGGCACCCGGCCGGCAACCAGCGCCACCGCCTCGCGCAGCGTCGCGGGGTCCATATTGTCGAGCAGCAACCGCGTCGCGCCCGCCTGCAGCGCGGGTTCGATCTGGTCGATCCGATCGATCTCGCAGATGATCTCGGCGATCCCGGCGGCGACCGCGCGGCGCACCGCCTCGCCCACCGAGCCCGCCACCGCGACGTGGTTGTCCTTGATCATCGCCGCATCCCACAGCCCCATGCGATGGTTGGCCGCACCGCCCATCCGGGTTGCGTATTTCTCGAGGTGGCGCAGCCCCGGCAACGTCTTGCGCGTGTCGAGCAGCGTGCAGGCGGGATTGTCCATCGCCCGCACAAAGTCGCGGGTCATCGTGGCGATTCCCGAGAGATGCTGGACCGTGTTGAGCGCGGCGCGCTCGGCGGTCAGCATGGCGCGTGCATTGCCCGACACCCGCATCAGCTCGGTCCCCGCAGACACCTGCGCCCCCTCCTCGACCAGCGCATCGATCTCCATCTCGGGATCGAGCGCACGAAAGAACGCCGCGGCCACCGGCAGGCCCGCGACCACGATGGCATCGCGGCTGTCCATCACCCCCGAAAACCGCGCGTCTTCGGGGATCACGCTCTGGCTGGTGACATCGCACCCGCCGCCGGGCAGCCCCTCGCCCAGATCCTCGGCCAGGGTGGAGCGGACGAATGCGGCCAGATCGAAGGCGGCCAGATCGACGCCGGAAAGGGTGAATGCGGTCATGGGGCCGGAGTGGCGCAGATTGACGGCGGGCTCAAGCGCGGCGAGCGCCGGAGCGGCCCCATCGCCGCAAATCGGTCAGGAACGAAGAATGGCCGGCCCCGCGAGGGACCGGCCACCGGCCGCCGCTTGGAGATGGGGGTACAGAGCGGCCGTTCGGTTGCTTCGTTGTTCCTCAGCCGGGCAGCGACACCGCATCGGTGGCGTGGATCACTCCGTTCGAGGCTGCGATATCGGTCGCGACCACCGTCGCGGTGCCCCCGGTGGCATCGGTCAGCACGACCTTGCCGCCTTCGACTCGCGCGACCAGCTCGCCGCCGGCGACGGTCGTCAGGCGCGCCTCGCCGCCGTTCGCCTGAATCAGCGACACGAGATCCGCGGCTTTCACCTTGCCGGGCACCACGTGATACGTCAGCACCGACTGGAGCTGCGTCCTGTTCTCCGGCTTGAGCAGCGTGTCGACGGTGCCCGCGGGCAGCGCGGCGAACGCGGCATCGGTCGGAGCGAACACGGTGAACGGTCCGCTGCCGCTCAGCGTGTCGGCGAGACCCGCAGCGGTCACCGCGGCGACCAGCGTCTCGTGCTGCGGCGAGGCCATCGCGGTTTCGACCACGGTCTTGGTCATCCCGCCATGGTGATCGGCCAGCGCGGGCGAGCCAGCGAGCAGCAGGGCTCCGGCGGCTATCGTCAGAAATTTCATCGTAGCGAACCTTTCGTTGCAAGGCCCGTCCAGACCCACGATCCACATCATGCGTCGCCAGCGCTCGAGGCGCTACATGACCTTTGGGACAGGTTCGGGTGCGCGGCTTCAGAAGCCGGCTTCGACCGCGGTGCGGATGGCATCCGCTGTGGTCTGCACCCCCAGCGCGCGAAACAGCGCGGCGCGATGCATCTTGACCGTCCGTTCGGCGAGATCGAGATCCCAGGCGATCTGCTTGTTGAGCTTGCCGCGCGCCATTTCGATCAGGACCTGGCGCTGCCGCGGCGAGAGCCGGGCCACCGCGTCATGCGCGGCCTGCCGCCGGGGATCGACGGCACGCGGCGCATCGGCGGCGATCTCGACCTGCGAGCCGATGAAATACTCGGCCTCGCCGCTCGCATCGAGCACCGGTGCCACCATCACCGCATTGCGGAAAGGCTCGCCGTTCTTCCGATAGTTCAGGATCTCGACCATGGTCGGCTGCCGGAGACGGATCCCCGTGCGCAGGGCCTCGGTCAGCCAGGGCTCGGTCGCCGGTCCGACGAGAAAGCGGCAATTGCGCCCGGTGATCTCATCGCGCGCGAAGCCGGTCAGCGCGGTGAAGGCGTCGTTGCAGGCGACGATCGGATTGTCGGCCTGCCGCGGGTCGCTGACGACGGCGGCCACCGAACTCGAGGCGATCAGATCGGACGGCTCCATGTCGCCAGACTACGCGACCCAACGGCGCTCGCCAACCGCGCACCGCAGCGCGAGGCCACCCGGCGCGACTCAGTGCACGAAGCGCGCCACCACATCGCGATAGCTGCGGCTCACCTTCACCTCGGCGCCGCTTTCGAGCACCAGGAAGCATTCGCCATTGGTGTGCGGCTTGACCTGACGGACCTGGTCGAGATTGACGATGGTCGAACGGTGGACGCGCTGGAACTTGCGCGGGTCGAGCCGGCGTTCGAGATCCTTCATCGTCTCGCGCAGGATCAGCGAATTGTCGCCCGTATAGATGCACATGTAATCGCCCGCGGCCTCGATATGCTCGATCGTGTGGACCTCGACGCGGAAGATCTGGCCGCGATCCTTGATGTTGATGAGCTTCTCGTAGCGCGAGGCGGCATCGTCGTCGCCCTGCGCGAATTCCTCCGCCGCCCCCGGAGCGACTTCGGAGAGCACGTTCATCAGCTTCTCGGCTTCCTCGGTCGATTTCTTCTCGGCGATGCGGTTGCGCACCCGTTCGATCGTGTCGGCCAGCTTGTTCTCGTCGACCGGCTTCATCAGATAGTTCACCGCATTGGCCTCGAAGGCGCGGATCGCGTGTTCCTGATAGGCGGTGACGAAGACGAACAGCGGGGGATCGATCTCCATCACCCCCTGGACCACCGAGAACCCGTCGAAGCCGGGCATCTGGATATCGAGAAAGACCAGATCGGGGCGCTGCGTCTTGATCGCACGGATCGCCTCGCGGCCGTTCTGGCAGGTGTCGATGATCTCGACGTCCTCGAACTTTTCGAGCCGCAATTGCAGCCCCTGGATGGCGAGTTTCTCGTCGTCGACGAGGATGGTGCGGATAGTCATGTCGTCCTATGCCCTTTCCGGCAATGGCAGTCCGGCAACGGATGGGCCGTCGCCCATTTGTCGCGGTTGCGGTGGGAACGCACCGGTTTCGTCCGCCGCGGACTCGGCCGGTTCGTAGGGGATCTCGATCAGCACGGTGAACCCGCCGCTGTCGGGAGACCGAATCTCGAAACGGTGATCGTCGCCATAGGCCTGCGCCAGCCGGTTGCGGATATTGGCCAGACCGACGCCGGTGGAGGTGCTGCGCCGCAGCGAGCCGATCAGCGCAGGCGGCAGCTCTTCCGCGCCGCCTTGGTTGATGCCGGGCCCCGTATCCGACACCGTCACCCGCAGCCGCGGCCCGACGATCTGCGCGACCAGGCTGATCGTGGCGCCTTCTTCCTGCGGGCTGACTCCGTATTTGATCGCATTCTCGACCAGCGGCTGGAGCAGCATCGAGGGGATGCAGGCCCGCGCGGCGACGGGATCGACCTGGAAGTCGGTCTGCAGCCGCTCCTCGAAACGCATTCGCTCGATATCGAGATAGAGCATCAGCGTCTCGACCTCCTGCGCCATGGTCACCTTGCTGCCCGGCTGGTTGACCAGCGTGTGGCGCAGGAAACTGGAAAGCCGGGTAAGCATCGCATTGGCGGGCTCGGTCTGCTTCAGAAGCACCAGCGTGCTGATCGAATTCAAGGTGTTGAACAGGAAATGCGGGTTGAGCTGGTAGCGCAGCATCTCGAGTTGCGCGCTGGTGGCCTGCATCTCGAGCCGCTCGAGCCGGTCGGCCTGTTCCTCGACCTGGAGGAAATAATTGATCGCGTAATAGAGCGCCGACCACGCGCCCAGCACGGTCAGATCGTAGAAGTAGATTCCCACGAACAACCGCACGAAATCGGTCTCGCCGCCGCTCGGGCGCGCCAGATCGAGCACCCAGCTGTCGATGAAGGCGTGGATACCCACCGCCAGCGCCAGCGCGAGCGCCGTCGAGCTCCAGGTCACCAGCGGACGGCGGCTGATCAGCTGGCGGTAGATCACCGACAGCACCAGGCTAAGCGAGAAGCCGGTCACCGCCTGGATCAGGATGATGACGAGGAAGTCGAGCGGCTGCTCGTTGGCGAAGGCGGAAATCGCGCGCAGCAGGAAGGCGCCGCCCCACCCGCCGATCTGCAGATACCAGAAAGCCCGGTTCTTGTTGGCGAAGAAGGGCGTGGGTTGGATGGGCAGAACCGCCATAGCGCTCGGGCCTTAGCGCATTTGCGGCTGGCTAGGCCAGTCGCTAGACTATAGGCTTCTCGCCAAGTGGGCCGAAGTGGGCCCGAGTGGGAGACAGATGCGATGGATGTGAGCGAACAGACGATGCACGGAATGGCCGAGCGCGCGAAATTCCGCGAGATGAAGCAGGGCACCAGGGAAGACTGGACGATCATCGGCGGCGAATACCGCGCCTTCGCCAAGGGCCTGCCCGATCGTGTACTCGATCATCTCAAGCTGCTCGACGGCGATTTCGGCGGGTTTCCGGTCTGCCGGCTCGAGCATTCGCTGCAGACCGCGACGCGGGCGCATCGCGACGGGCAGGGCGAGCCCTATGTGGTGATGGCGCTGCTCCACGATATCGGCGACACGCTGGGCAGCTACAACCACCCCGAGGTCGCGGCTTCGATCATCAAACCCTTCGTCAGCGAAGAGCTGCACTGGATCTGCCAGAACCACGGCGCTTTCCAAGGCTATTACTATTTCCACCACCTCGGGATGGACCGCAATGCCCGCGATGCCTTCGAGGGGCACGAGCATTACGAAGCCTGCCGCGAATTCTGCGAGAAATACGACCAGGCCGCGTTCGATCCCGATTACCAGAGCGAGCCGCTGGAATTTTTCGAGCCCATGGTGCGCCGGGTGATGGCAAAGCCGCTGGCCAGCCTCTACGCCAAGGCGGTCGAGGAGGAAGCCGCCTAATCCGCTTCGGCTTTGGTTTCCTCCGCAGGCGCGTGGCGGGTGAAATGGCGCGACCAGTCGGCCGTGCCCTCCTGCGCCATCAGGCGCTCGACCGCGGCGATCTCGGTCTCGATGAATTCGGCCCGCTCGTCCCAGCCGTCATGCGTGCGCTTGCGCAACAATCCGCCGCCGTGGCGCGGCCCCCAGCGGTTCATGAAGCGCGCGGCGGCGTGCGGATCGTAGCCGGCATTGGCGAGCAGCCAGGGCATCAGCCGGTCGGCGTCGCGCTCGGTCAGGCGGACGAGCTTGCGCGGGCGGCCCAGCGGCTCGAGCAAGGCGCGATGGCGCAGCAGATTGTGCGCCAGCTCATGCGCGACCCCGGCGGCGAATTCATCCTCGGGATAGGCGAAACCGGGGAAGTCGCGGCCCAATAACACGCGCGCGCCGTCGGCCACGGCGCCGGAGCGTCCGGCGAGCACCTCGAACCGGCTCGCGCAGGCGGGAATGCCGGCGATCGTCGCTACGGTGGGCGGGGCTCCCGACCGGCTCCATTCGAGCGCGACGGTTCCCCCCGCCAGCGCCGAATCGAGCGCATCCTTGACGTCCACCAGCCGCTGCCACTCGGGATCGGAGCGCGGGAAGCCCCGCTCCAGATCCCGGCCCGCGAGCGAATGCAGCGTGTCATTGGCGGCGATACCCGCCGCCGCCGCGGGCGATCCGGGCGCGACCGCCTGCACCCCGATATCGCGCGTCAGACCCAGCTCGCTGCGGACCTCTTCCGGATCGCTATAGGCGGCGGCGTCGTGGAGCAGCATGCCGATCGCTGGTGCGGTGCCATCGCAGAAGGCGGCGTTGCCGGTGACCAGCCGCCAGCCAACGGCGAACAGCCGCGCATCGCGCGCCTGCAGATCGGCGAGGTCGCTCAGCGGGGCGGGCGATTGGCTTTCCGAGGCCTGCGCGGCCAGCGGAGCGGAGCCGGCCAATGCCGCTGCCGCTACCGATGCGGCAAGAGCGATTCGCGCGATCACGCCGGATCGTCGGCGGCGACGGCTTCCGCCAGCGCCTCATAGCCGACCGCCCCCTGGAGCACCTGCGACCCGGTCACCCAGCTCGGCGTCCCGGTGAAGCCCAGCTGCTGCGCCAGCGCCATGTTCTGCGCCAGTTCGCGGGTGACACCCTCGGTCCCGGCGAATTGCCGCGCCTGGGCCAGATCGAGACCCGCTTCCAGCGCTGCCGCCTCGACCGTGGCGGGCGAGGGCGGCCCCAACGCGAACATCGCGGTGTAGAACTGCGAATATTTGCCCTGCTCCGCGGCGGCCAGCGCCATCCGCGCCGCTTCCTCGCTGCCATCGAAGATCGGCCATTCGCGGACCACCACCCGCAATTCGGGATCCTCGGCGATCAGCCGCTGGACGTCGGCTTCGGCGGCGCGGCAATAGGTGCAGGCGTAATCGGTGAACTTGACCAGCGTCCGGCTGCCTTCGGGATTGCCCAGCACCGCGCCGGGGAAGGGAGCCGCGACCTCGTCGGCGACCTCGGCCAGTCGGCCTTCGCTCTCGCGCTGCTGCAGCGCCTGCGCCATTTCGGGGAGCACCTCGGGGTTGGCGACCAGAAAGTCGCGCAGCTGCGGATTGCCCAGGCCGCTGAGCGACCACAGCGCCGCGCCGGCAAAGCCGAACACCAGCGCCAGCAGCGCGGTGAGAAGATGCGTTTTCATTGGTCCTGCCCCAAGCCTTGCGTCGTCCGTCTCTGGCGTGCGTTTCTGGCACCCGTGTCTAGCGTCGTCCGCCGCCACGACCGGTCTGTTGTTCGATCAGCGCGCGCGCCTGCATGCCGATATCCTGCGCCCGCAGCCAGTCGGGCGTCCCCTCGGGCAGCCCCGCCTCGGCGGCCTGAGCGCTGCGCAGCGCCATGGCGTATTCGCGGTTCATCACCTGCTGTTCGGCGCTCGCGAGCCGCGCGCGGGGCATGTCGCCTCGCGCGGCATAGACCACCCCGAGCTGGTACCAGGCGAAGGGGTTGTACCGGTCCTTGGCCACCGCGGCGCGCAGCACCTCTTCGGCCTCGGCGTAATTGTCGCGGTCCTCGGTCGCGATCAGCGCATGGCCGAACAGGGTGGCGATCAGCGGTTCCGCCCGGGTCAGTTCGGTGGCGCGGCGCAGCGATACGAGCGCTTCCTCGGCGCGGCCCGATTCGAGCAGCACCTGGCCGCGCAATTCGAGGAAATAGGGGTCGTCGGGATCCTGCGTGATCAGCGCGTCGGTCTCGGCCAGCGCCTGATCCACCCGTGCGGCCTTGTGATAGGCATAGGCGCGGGCATAGCGCGCGGGCACGCCGGTGTCGCTGGCGGGGAAGCTGTTGAGCGTGCGCTGCGGTTCTTCCAGATAGCCCGAGAGCTTGGCCTTGATCCGCCGGAACCGCCGTTCAAGCCGTGCATCGTCGGGCGCTTCCCAGGCGGGATCGCGCTGATAGGTATCGCGCAGCCTCGCTATCCGGTCGCCCGAGAGCGGATGGGTGCGGGTGAAGGCGGCCTCGTCGCTCTGGCTGTAGCCATAACGGAATTCCTGGTTCTGCAGCTTCTTGAAGAAGGCGATCGAGCCGCGGCCCGAAATCCCGGCATCGGAAAGATATTGCGCGCCCGCGGCATCGGCGGATGATTCCTCGCCGCGGTTGTAGGCGAGGAACTTGCCCATTGCCGCGCGCTGGCCGGCCATCATCACCCCCATCGCGGCATCGCCCGCGCCGGCGAGCGCGGCGCCCAGCCCGGCGATCAGCGAGAGGATCGAGATCCGGTTCGCCGCCGCCATCCCGTCGCCCTGGCGGATGATGTGGCCCCCGGTGATATGACCCAGCTCGTGCGCGACAACGCCCTGGACTTCGTTCGCGGTCTCGGCGGCGTCGATCAGTCCGCTGTGGAGATAGACTGCCTGCCCCCCCGCGACGAAGGCGTTGATGGAAGGGTCGTTGATCAGCACGATATCGACATTGCCGGGTTCGAGACCGGCGGCCTCGACCAGCGGGGCGGAGAGTTCCTGGAGGAAATCCTCGGTTTCGGCATCGCGCAGGATCGATTGCGCAGCGACCGGCTGGACCCCGAGGACCAGCAGCGCGCAAAAGGCAAACAGATGGGCGAGCGGACGCATTCGAGCTCTGCTAGCGGGTTTCGCCCTGAACCGGAACTGAAGCCAGCCGGGTCCGGGCGAGGAACGCGGCGACATCGTCGCGCAGACCTCGCTCGCGGCGCCACGGGCTGGCGAGCCTCACGAGCACATCGGAATGGTCGAAGCCGTCGTAGATCCGGGTTTCGACGCGGGCGCCGACATCTTCCAGGGCGGCGGCGAGCGCGCGGGTGTTGCGCGGTTTGACCGTCGTGTCCGCGCTACCGGTCAGCAGCAGCATCGGCGGGGCATCGGCGCGCACGTGGTTGATCGGCTGGGTGGCCGCGGCATCGGGCGCCTCGCCGAAGGCGGCGCGGGTCGAATCCTTGTCGAAGGGGAGGAAATCGTATGGCCCGGCCATGCCCACCACCCCGCGAATCGCCTCCGGCGGGACACTTTCGGCGGCGAGCCAGCGCGGTTCGAGCGCGACCTGAACGACATTGTAGGCACCCGCCGAATGGCCGGCGAGATAGATCCGCCCGGGGTCGCCGCCATAGCGCGCCGCATTGGCGTGCAGCCAGCCGATCGCCTGTGCGGTGTCCTCGAGCATGGCCGGATAGCGCCCCGCTTCGCCCAACCGGTAACCCGCCAGCGCCACCACGAAGCCCTCGGGCGCAAGCGCGCGCGCGACGAAGCCGTAGTCTTTCGGGTCGCCCCATTCCCAGCTGCCGCCGTGGACGAACAGCAGTACGGGCGCGGCCCCGGCCGTCGGCGGCGCCCGGTAGAGCGAGAGCGTCTGCGTCGGCGCTTCGCCCAGCCGCACGCGCGCCACACGTTCCACACCGCTCCGGCTGCCGGTCACCCGGTCGATCGTGTCGAGCAGCGCCACGCTGTTGACCTGCAGCGCGATCCAGAAGGCGATGCCGACCAGCACCAGCAGAGCCGCAATGCCGCCCAGCATCCATGCGAGCATCCGGCTCATGCCTCCGGCTGCGGCGGGGTGGCAGTGCCGGTTTCGGTGCCCTTGCCTGCGGGTTTCTCGACTGCCTCGACGATCCGCTCCGCCTCGCCGTCATGCGCCAGCCCGATGGCGCGCAGGAACTGCTGCCCGCTGGTGTAGCTGGCACCCAGCCACAGCGGGACGTTCGCCGACTCGATCAGCGATCGCGCGGCGATTTCCTCGGGGCTGAGCGGATCGCCGGCGCGGCGGATGAAGACCGCGCGCACCCGCCCCGGATGGGTCGCGACCACTTCGGCAAAGGCCAGCAGATCGCCTTGCGAATCATCGCCGATCAGCGCGAATTGCAGCGAGTCGTAGGTCTCGACGATACCCGCGATCGCCGCGATCTTGTGCGCGCCGTGGCTGCCGCTGCCGAAGGTCTCGCTGTTCAGTCCCCAGTCGCGCAGCATCAGCGGGCCGAGCGGCAGGCCGCGGCTCTTCTGGAAGGCGACCAGATAGGAGAACAGGTTCCAAGGGCTCGACGAGACGTAGAAGAAGGGGTGATGCGTCGCGGGCAAGCGGTCGCCGGTATGCGCCTCGCCGGTCTGCAGCACCGCGCCGCCGCCCAGCGCGTTGTAGAAGACGTCGGCATCGGGAACCAGCAAGCGCTCGTCGGGCAGTTGCATCACCACCCGGCGCCAATTGCGCGCGAGCTTGCGGAGCCCGCCGGTGATGCCGGTCTCGATGATCGTGTCGTCGATATCCGAGATAACGCCCAACGTCGCTTCCCGGCCCGGCGCCAGCACATGGCCCTCGACGCATTGCTCGCCATCACGATCATGCCAACGGAAGGCGACCACTTCCCACTGGCTGTGACTGGCGAGTTCCCACTCGGGCTCGAGCGGTACGTCGAAATGGACGAACCCCTCGCGATCGGTCGTGCCGAGATGGTGGAAGGTGCGCCCGTCGGGATGCTGGATTTCCAGATCGACCGCCAGATCGGGCACCTCGTGCGAGGCGAATTGCGACAGCATGGTGCGGATCGCGCGCAGGCGGCCGCTCTTGTCGAAGCCGGGCCGCGGGGCGCGCAGGGCGCGGGCCGAGATCATCAGCCGCTCGCGGCTGCGATAGCCGAAATAGGGCTGGATGCGGACGCGTCGGGTCGGAAACAGGGCCATCCGGTCTAGCTAGCCCGGCGATTCGCGACGGGATAGCCCCTGGTTCCGGTATCTGCGGCGAAGCGCCATCCCAGCGAAAGCTGGGATCTTTGTCGGCCTGGTCCCAAATCCAGCGCGTCCCCGAGGCCGATCCCAGCTTTCGCTGGGATGACGAAGTGGTTGTTGCTCTCGATCGCTTTGGCTCGCGGGTCAGGCGAGCAATTTGCGCGCGGCGCGCTCGACCAGCGGGACGTCTTCGGGAATCTCGCCCACCACCAGCACTTCGCCATCTTCGGTCCGCCGGACCATCACCAGTGCGAATTCGGACCCCGAGGGTTCCAGATCGTCGAGGGAGAGCGGTTCGATCGCCCGCAGCTTCTTCGCCAGCGATGCGCGCATCGTGGTGCCGTCATCGACCTTCTCGCCCGCTTCCTCGCGGCGCGCGCGGCGTTCGGCCTGAACCACGCCCTTGAGCCCGCCCTCGGCCTCACCGAGAAAGCGCGCCAGCGATCCGCGGGTCACCTGCAGGCGATGGGCATGGCTCAGCACCGCGGCGTATTCGGTCACCCGCGTCTTGTCGTAATCGGCGCCGAACACCAGCTTGACCACCGGGGTCATCGGCGCGCGTTCCTGAATTTTGAGCCCGCTATCGGCGATCAGTTCCTGGAAGCCCTCCGGATCGGCGACCGCCTCGAGACTGAAATCATAGGCGCGTCCGACCGCACGATAGAGCGCGTCGCGGCTGCGGTCCTCGCTAGAACTGGCGACCAGCGCGAGCTCGCGGGCCTCGGCGAGGCAATCGTAGAGACCCAGCGTCTCTCCGGCGCTCGCGGGCGCCGGAGCGGAATGCTCGGCGGCTTGTGCGTCGGACTCATTCTCGGCATCCTGCGAGGTCTCGATGTCGGTTGCGAGCGGTGCTGCGGGGACGAAACTCACCGCGGCGCGCGGCTCCTCGGGCTCGTAGGCTTGCGGCACCAGCGGCGATTGGCCGTCGCCCGCTGTGCCTTCTTCGTCGTCATCGTCATAGGCCGATGACAGGTCGAGCGTCGGGCGCGGCTTGGTTCCTCGCCCGATCAGCGAGGAAAGGCCCGCGCCGACGCTGTCGTCGGCCAGCGGATCGATCACATCGTCGACGTCTTCGGGTTCGGGTTCCTCCCAATCATCGTCGAGCCCGTAATCGCGCGCGGTTTCGCCGATGGCTCGGCCGCGCCATTCGGCCGCGTGGGAACCGCCATCGTCGTATTCCTCGTCGTCGTCTGCTTCGTCTTCTTCATCCCAATTGTGAGCCGACCAGCCGGCCAGCCCCGCAGCCGCGCGGCTGCCGAAGGCGGGCACGGGCAGTTCCTGGGTTTCGTGATGCGGCGGGATCGCTTGGTGTTCTGCGACATCGTCCAGCGGAACGCTCAGTTCCAGCGGCGCCTCGTCGCGTCCGACCGGCTGTTTCAGCGCCAGGACCCTGTCTGCAATCGATTCGGTCTCGTCCGCCTCCCCCTCCGCTGCCGCATCCGCCTGAAGCGCCTGGCCGATCTCGAGCAGCAATTCGTCCGCGGTCTGCTGGTCGGCGACTTCCTTCCAATTGATCACCCCGAAGATGAAGTCGATCGTCTCGTCATCGCTCGAATAGGGCAGCAGGATCCCGCGATAGAGTGCGGTGGCGCCGCGCTGATTGACGAATTCGGCCTCGAAACCGATCGGCGCCTGATTGGCGAGGATCTGCATATAGTGGTCGGTGATGCGACTCAGCAGCGAGCGCGCGGGAATCTCGGACACCGCATCGATCGCGTGGGCCGCGTCCTGCTCGCCGCATTCCTCCGCCAGCCGCTCGCCGAGATATTCGATACCGGGATTGTCCACTCCCTGGGTGAAATCGAGCAGCACCGAATAGGGGCCGAAATCCTTCAGCGAGGCGGGATCGAGATCCTCGATCGAGGGGAAATTGCGGTCGGCGAGCAAGCTCGCCCAGTGATTGTAGGCGCGCACCTGCATCCGGCGCTCGTCCTGCCCGACCGGCGAGGGCGGGCCTTCGTGGATCGGGTTCTCGTCTTCGCTCTCGAAATCGGGGCCGGACTCGTGGTCGCCGGAATCGTCGGGGCCGGAATAATCGGGGCCGGAGTAATCGGGCTCGTCGCCATACCCTCCGCGAGAGCCGAAAATGCCGCCTAGCCTGTCCATCGTCGATGCTGCCCCTGAAAAGCGCGCTCTGAAAGCGTGGTGGTCTGCATCCTTGCTTGTGACGGGCCGTGGTAAACATATCGCTAACCGAGGGGCGCCAATGCCCCGCAACCGGCAATAGGGACACGCCGCGACCGGCGAACAGGACGCGCCGTGGGCCGCGATCGGATCAGAACATGTAGCGCATCTTGATCGCCAGAGACTTGGGGCTGTCGGAGACCTCGAACATCGCGTCCTCGAAGCGCGGAGGGCCCATCACGACCTTGGCGTCGCGCGAGAAGCCGAAGCCCTCGCGCGGCATCATCCCCAGCGCGCGATCGGCCTTGCCATTGCCGTTCTCGTCGTGAAGCAGCGCGATCGCATAGCGCCCCGGCGCGACGCCGGGAAAGGTGAGGGTGACCTTGCCGGCGTGCGCATCGACGATGGTGCGATAGGAAGGGGTGCCGGACCGGCATTTGGGGAAGCGCGCCGGATCGCCGGTCATGCAGGCGATAACCAGCCCTTCGGCATTGCGCATTTGGGTGACGGTGACGGTGACGTCGGTTCCCGCGAGCGGATGGCCGGCGGCAGTGGCCAAAGGTGCCAGCGGCAGCAGCAGCGCCAGCAAGGTGAGGCGGGTGAATTTCATACGGCGCTGCTCAACCCTTTGTCGGTACCGCAGACCCAATCCCAGAAGCGGAAGTAGAGCCCGTAGTTGCAGCGGTATTCCTCGTGATGCCGCTGATGGTGACTGGCGGTTATCAGCCAACCCCCTAACCGCGAATGAACCAGCCGGCGCGGAAACATCTCCCAGCCCATGTGATTGGTCACCCCCATCACCGTCATCACCGCGAGCACCAGGCCCAGCATCGCGGCATGGATCGGGATGAGGAACACCAGCAGCGGGATCACGAAGGCCCCGGTCAGCGCCTCGTAGGGATGGAAGCTCATCGCCGCCCAGGCGGTCGGCGGGCGGCTGGCATGATGGACCGCGTGCATCGAGCGGAACAGTTTCGGGCGGTGCATCCAGCGGTGCGACCAGTAGAACCAGGTGTCGTGCGCGAACAGATAGAGAAGCACCGAAAGCGGCAGGTACCACAACGGAAAGTCCTGCCAGCCTGAGTAAATCCGCGTCCAGCCGCGCTCCTGCCAGCCCCAGCCGACGATGCCCGCCGGAATCCCGTAGATCGCCGCCGAGGCCAGCGACCAGCCGATCTCACGGCGCATCTGCGGACCGAGCCTGGCATGGTAGCCGGGTCTGCGCCGCGCGGTCAGCCAGGCGAAGAACCCGCTGGTCGCGAGATAGCGCAGCGCCACGATCAGAGTCATCGCGAGAGTGGAGAGAAGGATGGCGGCGAGCATGGCGGCCCCGCCTATGCCGCAATCCGCGCAGGCGGGACAGAGCTTAGTACTCCACGACTATCCGCCTCCTATCCGCCCAGTCGCTGCCTACTCGCTTTGGCCCCAGGGCGCGCAATCGGGGTCGCCCGCCACGGTCAGCCGCCGCAGCGCGGCGCGCGCCAGCCGTTCGACCTCGACCTTGCGCCGCGCCGCGGCGAGCGGGTGGAGCGGGGCGGGGCGCAGGATCTCGGCATCGTAGCCATCGGCGACGATGATCCCGCAGCAATCGGGGCGGTATTCCTCGCTCTCCAGCGGTCCGCGATCGAGCCCGGGCGGGACGCCCCAGAAGAAGCGGTCGCAATGATCGAGATAATCGGGCCATTTGCCATCGCCCAGCAGATCGCCGCGCTGGACCTTGATCTCGACGATGATCACCCGCCCCTTGGGGTCGACCCCCATCAGATCGGCGCGGCGCCCGTTGCGCAGCGGCATTTCGGGCAGACACCAGATGTCGTTGCGCGCGAACAGCCGTGCGATCCCGCGGCACACGGCTCGGGCGGTCGCGACTTCGCCATCGGGAGCGGGTGCGAGGGTGGATGCAAGCGAGTCGGCCATGCCGCAGCGCTGGAACAAAAAGGAAACTTCGTCAAGGCCGCGGGATGTCCGGCCTGCGCAGAGCGAAGCTCAGGCGGTGTGCAGTTCCGGCTCCACGAAGGCGCAGATCGCCTGGCGCGCGACGTGGAATTCGCGCCACAGGGTCAGCGCTGCGGCGGTGGTGTCGCGGCCCTGGTCGGCGGCGGCGATCAGCGCGCGCAAGCCCGTCTGCATCACCAGCGCGAGATCGTCGATCCCGTTGACGACCGCCTCGCGGCGCCAGCTCTCCGCGTGCGCCGCGCGCTCGGGAAGCGAGGCGATCGCGCCTCCGGCGGCCTCGTGCCCGAGCTGCGCGAGCTGCGCCACCGCTTCGGCGGCATCGTGCAAGGCTTCCCAACGCGCCCCGAGATCCTCGACAAGCGGCCCGGGCGCGCGGGTCGGCTCTTGACCGAGCGGCGGCAGCATGGTGGCTTCGGCGAGATCGAATTCATGGCGGAGCGCGTTCATAAGGCTTCCACGACTAGCCGGGCGAACTTGCCAAATCGCTAATGCGGGGCCGTCGTTCTCCAGCCGCTTTTCGGAACCCGTTGACCGATGGTCTCAACAGCGGCTAGGCGTCGAGCCGAAGCACCCGTAGCTCAGCTGGATAGAGTGTCGCCCTCCGAAGGCGAAGGTCACAGGTTCGAATCCTGTCGGGTGCACCATCCCCGTTCATCTGTGGGCACACTGTGCGGAACCGCGCCGGAGGCTGCGCCCGCCAAGCGGGTCTTGCTGCCCGTCGTGTCGATGGGATCGTCACCGACTTCGCCGCGACCAATACCGCCACTCGCCGGGCTTCCTCGCCGGATTCGCCGCCTACATTTACGCGCCGCCTCGCTTTATTTCCACAGTCCTCGAAATAAACTTGACCCGCACGGCGGCGGGCTATATTTCGAATCCTATGGAAATGAAGTCCACCGCAGCAGTCGAGGCCCTCGGGGCGCTTGCGCAGGAACATCGCCTGGCGGTGTTTCGCTTGCTCGTTCAGGCCGGGGAAGAAGGCATGCCGGCGGGCGCCATCGCCAGCGCGCTGGACATCCCGAACTCTTCTCTGTCGTTCCACCTGGCGCATCTCACGCGGGCTGGATTGCTCCAGCAGCGGCGGGACGGTCGCTCGCTCATCTACACTGCCGATTATGGCGCGATGAACGCGCTCGTCGGGTTCCTGATGGAAAACTGCTGCGGTGGCGGGGATTGCGCCGCTCCCGAGGCCAGCGAAATCCCAACAGCGCAACCGGAAGGAAAATCCGCATGAAACGTTTGCATGTCCATGTCGGCGTTGCCGACCTCGACCGGTCGATCGGCTTTTACTCCACCTTGTTCGGCGCGGAACCGACCGTCGCCAAGAGCGACTACGCCAAGTGGATGCTCGATGATCCGCGCGTCAACTTTGCAATCTCCGCGAGCAATGCGCACAAGGGCGTCGAGCATCTCGGCATTCAGGTCGAGGATCGAGACGAACTGGCCGAGGTCTACGACCGGCTCAGATCCGCGGACAGGCCGGTAGCCGAGGAAGGCTGCACCACCTGCTGCTATGCCAAATCGGAGAAGAGCTGGGTCACCGATCCCGACGGCGTCTTGTGGGAGGCATTCCACACGACCGGCGGCGCGACCGTCTACGGAGACGGTGTGGATCTATCGGCGGTCACCGGAACCGGCCCGAGCACCGGCCCGAACACCGGCCCGAGCACCGGCCCGAACATCGCCGCGGGAGCAGCAGGATGACCGGCGACTTCGTCATCTACCACAATCCCGAGTGTGGTACCTCGCGCAATGCACTCGCCATGATCCGCAACGCCGGGATCGAGCCGCATGTGGTCGAGTATCTCGAGACACCGCCTTCGCGCGCCATGCTGGAGAGCCTGATGGCGCGCGCGGGCATATCGCCGCGCGACCTGTTGCGCGAGAAGGGCACGCCGTTCGCCGAGCTGGGCTTGGGCGATCCTGCCCTGTCCGACGAGCAGCTGATCGACGCGATGATGGCTCACCCGATCCTGATCAATCGTCCTCTGGTCGTGTCGCCGCTCGGCGTGAGGCTGTGCCGTCCGTCGGAAGCGGTTCTCGATCTGATCCCGGCCCGACAGCAAGGGGGCTTCGCCAGGAAAGATGGCGAGCAGATCGTGGATGCCGCAGGCCAGCGCGTGCGATGACGCGAGGATAGGACAAGCGAGATGACCCCAACCATCGCGAATCCCGCCCCGGCGGCCTCGCCGCTCGGCACCTTCGAACGCTTCCTGTCCCTTTGGGTGCTGCTCGCCATCCTGGCAGGCCTCGCGCTCGGCCTCGCCGCACCCGACGCCGTCCGCCTCCTGGCCCGTTTCGAATATGCATCGGTCAATTTCGTGGTCGCGGTGCTGATCTGGGCGATGATCTATCCGATGATGGTCGGCGTCGATTTCGCCAGCGTGAAGGACATCCGGCGCAAGCCCAAGGGGCTGGTCATCACGCTCGTGGTCAACTGGCTGGTCAAGCCGTTTACGATGGCCGCCCTGGCGGTGCTGTTCTTCGATTATCTCTATGCCGGGCTGATGTCCCAAAGCGATGCCGACCAGTATATCGCCGGCCTCATCATCCTCGGCGCTGCACCCTGCACCGCCATGGTGTTCGTCTGGTCGCAACTGACCAGAGGCGATCCAGCCTATACGCTGGTGCAGGTGTCGGTGAACGACCTGGTTATGATCGTCGCCTTCGCGCCGATCGTCGCCCTGCTGCTCGGCGTGACCGACATCGTCGTCCCTTGGGAGACGCTGCTTCTCTCGGTCGTGCTCTATGTCGTCGTTCCGCTGGCGGCGGGCGCGCTTACCCGCCGAAGCGTGATCGCCCGCCACGGAGGCGACACGGCCTCTCTCGACGCCTTCACGGCCCGCCTCAAGCCCGGGTCGATCATCGGTCTGCTGGCCACGGTAGTGCTGCTGTTCGCCTTCCAGGCCGGGACCATCGTCGCCGATCCGCTGCTGATCGCGCTGATCGCGGTTCCGATCGTCATCCAGTCCTACGGCATCTTCGCCATCGCCTATGCTGCAGCCAAGGCGTGGAAGGTGCCGCATGACATCGCCGCACCCTGCGCGCTGATCGGCACCTCCAACTTCTTCGAACTGGCGGTTGCGGTCGCCATTGGCCTGTTCGGCCTCACCAGCGGGGCTGCTCTTGCGACCGTGGTCGGCGTGCTGGTCGAAGTCCCGGTGATGCTGTCGCTGGTCGCGATCGCCAACCGCACCCGCGATCGCTTTCCC
This sequence comes from Qipengyuania benthica, assembly GCF_030717865.1. NCBI lineage: Bacteria > Pseudomonadati > Pseudomonadota > Alphaproteobacteria > Sphingomonadales > Erythrobacteraceae > Qipengyuania > Qipengyuania benthica. The sequence continues at coordinate 132,603 of NZ_JAVAIL010000001.1, forward strand.
GCAGTCTGAGACCCGGCTGCGGGCTGTTCCAGCGCCGGATCGGAGATGTCGGCCGCGACGGCTTTTGGCCGTGCTGGGGGATCAGCCGTGCGCGGCCTTCCACGCTCCCATCGAACCCAGATACACGTCGAGCTCGGCGAACCCGCGGCTGGCCAGCCATCCTGCGGCAACGGTCGCCCGCATCCCGCTGGCGCACATCAGGGTGTAGCGCCCGGCCGGGTCGAGGTTGCGATACCGTTCGTTGAGCTCGCCCACGTAGTTGTGCTGCGGCGCACGCGCCGCGCACCGGATTTTCCCGAAGACCGCAAGCCGCCTGTCAGATACAAGGAACCCAGTCCGGGTGGGAGATAGCGAATGTACTCCAGCGTTCTGGTGCCGGTTGACCTCGATGAGCCCAGTTCCTGGGCCGGAGCGGTTCCCGCAGGGCTGGCACTTGCGCGCTGCTTCGGCGCCAGGATCACGCTTGGCACCATCGTGCCCGACAGCCTGGCGACGCGCGAAGCGCAGTGGTCGGGGATCGGCTATCGCCGCCTGTTGGATACCGCCGCAGCGCGGCTGGCTTCGCTGGCCGAGGAATTGCGCGGCGATGCCGAACTGGCGACCCGCGTCGGTTCGGGCCCGATCGCCCGCGGTATCCTCGACCTCGCCCAGAGCGTCGAGGCCGATCTCATCGTGCTGTCTTCGCACCGCCCGGAAATGAAAGACTGGCTCATCGGCGCTCAGGCAGCGCGGGTTGTCCGCCACGCGCGATGTTCCGTCATGGTCGTGCGGGATTAGCACAAGGTGATCTCCCGGACGAACCGCGACCTTGCGAAAGAGCACCGACCGGGCCGCATTCGCGATCGCCTCGAGAGGCCGCGGGGCGAAAGCCCGCTGGGCGATTTCATGCGCGGCGGCGTGGATGGCGTGATTACGACCTTCGCCGTCGTGGCGGGCAGCGCCGGTGGCGGCCTCGCAGCGACGACCGTGATCATCCTGGGGCTGGCCAATCTTGTCGCCGATGGCTTCAGCATGGGAGTCAGCAACTATCTCGGGACCAGAAGCAGGCAGCAGGAGGTGGCGCAGGCTCGGGCCGACGAGAATTGGCAACTCGAAGCGAATCCCGAAGGCGAACGGCAGGAAATCAGGGAGATATTCGCCCGCAAAGGGCTGGAAGGCGAGGCGCTCGACCAGATCGTCGAGGTCATCACCAGCGACAAGCGAGTGTGGGTCGACACGATGATGGCCGAGGAGCTCAAGCTCAGCGAAATCTCCGCAAGACCGCTGCGTGCGGCTCTCTACACCCTGGTGGCGTTCGTGCTTTGCGGCTTCGTGCCGCTGTTGCCGTTCGTTGCCGGCACCGGAGCCTTCGACCGGATGTTCGCCATCAGCACCGGGCTCGCTGCAGCGACCTTCTTCGCTCTGGGCATCGGCAAGGGTGTGGTTCTGGGCGCTTCGCCGCTACGCTCCGGGCTGCAGACGCTGCTGATCGGCAGCGTCGCGGCGGTGCTGGCCTATGCGGTGGGCGTTGGCCTGCGAACCCTGTTCGGAATATCGTCCGCATAGCGGGCGCAATGGCTTTGGCGGAGGCAGCGACCGCACGGCCGGGCGGCGTGGAGGCGCAAAGGCAGACAAGCCCCACCTGCTGTGCTAGCGGCGGCGCATCGCAAGCCCATGTTCTGGCTGCTTGCGGCTGAGAGACGCGCCGTGCTCCCGCCGATGTGGAGGGTATCATGTGCCCCACGCGCTCATTATCGAGGACGAAGCCCTGCTCGCATTCGCGGTCGAGGAGGCGCTGAGCGAGATCGGCTACGCCATTTTCGAGATCGCCGCCAGCATGGCCGAAGCGATCGCGGCGGCCGAAAGGCAGTGCCCCGATCTGATCGTCGCCGACCACCGCATCCTCGACGGGACCGGGACCGAGGCGGTGATGACGATCTGTTCCGACAGAGTGATCCCGGTGGTCTTCGTGACCGGCAGCGGACCCGAGGTCCGCGCGCATCTGCCGGATGCCCTGGTGGTCGCCAAGCCGATGACGCAGCCGCTGCTCGAGGCGGCGGTGCAATCGGCGGTCGAGCGCCCGCTGACGCTCGCGGTCGACGGGCTGCGGAGGACGGCCGAGGGCGACTAGACGCCCGTGTTCAGGCTCGCGCCCGGGCCGCGCCGGTCGCGCGGCGACGCGACAATTCGCGCGCATATTCCTGCAGATCGGGGATCTCGTCCATCTCGTCGACGATCTCGAAACCGAAGATCGTCTCGAGCACGTCCTCCAGCGTCACCAGCCCGCGGAAGGTGCCGTATTCGTCGATCACCATCAGGATGTGGTCGTGCTGCGAGATCATCCGGTGGAACAATTTGTCGACCGGGAGCTCGTCTAGGACGTGGGGCAGCGGGCGCACCAGCGGCTGGAGGCTGCCATCGCCGTCGGGCTGTTCGAGCAGGCCGGTCAGCGCCTCGTGCTTGATCACGAAGCCGGTGATCTTGTCCGAATTCTCGTCGAATACGGGGATGCGGGTGTGCGGCACCTCGCTGATCTTCGCCGCGAAATCGCGCAATGCGGTGCGCTGCGGCAGGCTGAACACCACGGTGCGCGGGGTCATCACATCGGCGGTCCGGACCCCGTGCAGCTGGAGCAGATTGCGCAGGAAGCGGACCTCGCTGCTGTCGATCTGGCCCGAGGCCTGGCCCAGATTGGCGATCGCCAGCAGATCGTCGCGGTGGCGGGGGATCGCGGCGGGCTTGCCCAGCGTGATCAGCCGGGTCAGCTGGCGCGAGGCCCACACCAGCGGCGCCAGCCCCTTGATCAGCAGCGGCAGCAGCCAGGCGGTGAAGGGAGCGATCCTTTCGGCATAGCGCGCGCCGATGGTCTTGGGGATGATCTCGGTGAAGATCAGCACCAGCAGCGTCAGCACCGCGGCGAACACCGCCTCGCTGCCCGCGCCGTAGACCTTGGCGTATTGCGCACCGGCGCCGGCCGCACCCATCGTGTGGGCGATGGTGTTGAGCGTCAGGATCGCGGCCAGCGGGCGCTCGATATCGTCCTTGAGCTTCTTGAGCTTGCCCGCCCAGCCCGCCTCGCGATCCTGCGCCGAACGGATCGTGGATGGCGTGATCGTCAGCAGCGAGGCCTCGAGGATCGAACACAGGAACGACACCACCAGAGCCAGCGCGACGTAGAATATCAGCAGGGTCATGGTGGTGCGGGGGCCTTGCTTGTTGCGTTTGCGTCGGGACGGGTGGGAGCCATCCTTACACCACAAAGCGCCGCTTGCACGGGCGCAATTTTGTGCGGCGCTCTACGCCATTGGCTGCACGAGGAAGCGCCGCGGCTCAAGGGCGCGGCATCACCGGCGCCACCGGGGACCGGGCGATCGCTGGCGAGTCCGCCTAGCCAGGCGGAAAGCGGTCATTGACAGGCAGCGCCGATTGCAAGCAATTCACGGCGGGGAGACGGACGATGGCTTGGCGCAGATGGCTCGGGCTCGAGAAACAGACGCTGGCCGAGAAGCGGGCGGCGCTGAACGGCGTTTCCCTGTTCTTCGGCGCGCTCATCGGCGCCAATCTGGGCACCACCAGCCAATTGCCGCTGGCCGATTACGCGCTGATCGTCGCCGTGATCTGCCTTATCGTCCTCTATCTTCATCTCGCACCGGTCGCGCGACGCCGCTGGACCAACGTCGCCAACCTGCTCGGGCTGGTGGGCGGGTTGTATCTGCTGCTGATCCACGAGATCGGGGCAGCCGCTTTCGAAGGGGGGCGCCCGAGCGCGCAGATATTCGTCACCATCTGCTTCTGGATCGCATCCGTCCTGTTCATCGAACTGCGCCCGCTCGATGGCGAATCGCCCCCGGATCGGACCACGCCGCAGGCCGAAGAGCCCGACCATCGGATAGGCCGCTAGCGCCCGATGGTCCGAGCTCCGGATGCCGCGCGCGGCTCAGCCGGGCGCCGCTGCCTTCGTGTCCCCGACGGCGCGCACGACGGGCGCCGCATCGCTGACCGGTCGAGAAACCGTGACATTGCAGTCGTCCGACCCCTCTGTGCAGTCGAAGCGCAGGAGGTTGGGGTAATCCTCGATGGCGAAGGTTCCGCCGCCAAGATGATGCATTCTGCTACGCTCCCGCCCCAGAAACTGGGTGAAGAACTCCGATCCGATCCACAGCGCGTCATCCTGCTCCTCGATCCGGTATTCGAGCCCGAGATCGTAGAGCAGACCGGTGTAGGTTCCGAGCACGGTCCGCTTCAGGTCCTCGGGGAGCGGCGCGGTGGCGAATTTGTGGCGCTCGTTCCACTTCATGCCGTCGATGATCTCGCGCCGCAGCGTGGCGAAGACCGGCCCGGTGTTTGCATCGTCGCCATTGGCCAGAACGGCGATGCCGTAGCCGCCCTCCATCGATGCCATCAGGTCGCCGTTGACGCCGGTGTTCGAACCGTCGTGGCGGAACCAGTCGGTGTTGCCGAAACCGAAGCCGCGGAAGAATGGCATCCCCATCCCGCCGACATGCTCGAGAGAGAAGACATCGGTCAGCGCCCGCGCCGTGGCCGGGGCGATCGGCCCGTTGCCATCGCCTGCCAGGGCGCGCTGGATGGCGATGGCGAAGCGCGCCAGATCGGCGGGCGTCGACCACATTCCCGAAGCGGATACCTGCGGCGTTATCGGCAATCCGGTGCGGATGACCGTCCCGTCCTCGGCGTGGACGAGCGCCGCATCGGCGGGAAACCCTGCCGCTCCCGGCTGGATCATGGTGGTGTGGTGCATGCCGAGCGGCTGGAACACTCTTCGTGCGGCCAGCTCGGCCAGGGGAATGCCCGTGTGGTCCTCCAGCGCAAGCTGCACGATCACATATCCGCCGCCGCTGTATCGCCAACCGGTGCCGGGCGGGAAGAGAAACTCGATCGGCTTGTCGTAGCGCGGCAGGCGCCCTTCGAGGCTGTCGATCAGCGTCGGCAGCCGGTCGCCCTCGTAATAATCCGCGAAACCGTGCTGCGACGTGCCCGCCGTGTGCGTCAGCAACTGGCGCCAGGTGACCTCGGCCGCACCGGGATGTGCACTCTCGGGCAGCCGCCAGCTTTTGAGATAGTTCGCAATCGGCGCGTCGAGATCGATGACCCCTTCCGCGGCCAGCATCGCGCAGACCAGCGCCGTCACCGGCTTGGATATCGAGGCGGTCGAGAACGCCGTTTGCGCGGAAATCGGGGCGTTCGCCTCAGCCGATCTGACCCCGAAGGTCCGGTGTTCGACGATCCGGTAATCGTCGAACACCGCGACGCTCAGCCCCTTGAGCCTGTGGCGCTCCATTTCCGTCGGCAGGGCCTCCCAGAGCGAGGCCAGCGCTGGCTCGGCGCGGCCCGGCGGCGACGCGGCGGCAACAGGCACTCGATCCGGCGCGGACCCGGCGACCGGGGAAACGCAGGCTGCCGTCGCGAGGGCAAACACGATAACCAGATGGGAAAGTTTGATGTTCCGCTTCCTCGACTGCATAAAGGAAGTGGTGTATTAGTAATATAGATCACCACGGGTCAACCGTATAATCCCCACGGACCGGTAGGCGGATCGTCGGTCGGTTCCAGCCCGCTTCCGGGCGCTCAGGGCCGGGCTGTTCCGGCAGCGAAGTCCGGCCGGGCCTGCGGCTCCGATGCCTCGCGGCCATGTCGCGCCGCGGCTTCGTCGGCCAGCATCACGACGCGGTTCCGCCCCGCATGCTTGGCCGCGTAGAGCGCGCGGTCGGCATCGGTGACGAACATGTCGCGGCTGGTCGTTTTCGGGCTGCCGATGCGAACCCCGATGCTGATTGTGATCGCTTCCGCGGCGCTCGTGTCGTCGGCGACCACCAGCCCGGCGATCTGCGCCCTTACCCGGTTGGCGATGGCCTCGGCCTCGCGGCCCGCCTTGCCCACCAGAGCGGCGATGAATTCCTCGCCGCCATAGCGCCCGATGATGCCGTCGTGCCGCGCGAACTCGCCGCCCAGCAACCGCCCGACCTCGACCAGACACCGGTCCCCGGTCTGGTGGCCATGGGTGTCGTTGAACCGCTTGAAATGGTCGATGTCCAGCAGCAGCACGGCCATCGGGTCGTCGCTCTGACGGGCCGCTTCGAATGCCGCCGCGAACGCCTGCTCGAAGCCGCGCCGGTTGAGGAGTGCGGTGAGCGGATCCAGATTGCTCAACGTCTCGAGCCGGCGATTGAGCGCCAGCAGTTCCTCCTGCGCCTCGCGACTCTTGAGCGTGAGGATAAAATTGCTGTCCTTGAGCCTGTCGTTGCGCAGCTTGATCGCGACCGTGCCAGTGCAGGCCAGCAGACCGAAGAAATAGAGACCGATGGTGGCGGGTCCTATGCCAGCCACGGGGAAGACGGGGATCGCGATTGCCGCGAAGCCGGCGATGCCGAGGAACAACGTGGCGCCTGCGCGGAGCGGCAGGAACACGATGCCCGACGCGATCAACAGGGCGCTCGCCAAAATGTAGCGCTCGGTTTGCGCCCCTTGCGCCACGACGCCGAGATAGCTCGCCACCCCGGCGAAGATCGCAACCGGGAGGGTGGCCGCCAATGTGCGCGTCAGCCCCCTCGCGCGCCCGAGCAGCGCGATCCCCACCAGATAGGCGGGTACGACCAGCCCCAGCCGCAGCGCCAGTCCCAGTTCCAGAACACCCGCCTGCGCATCGAAGAACAGGCAGGCGATGCAGATCGCCAGTCCCACCATGTGCATGAAGCGCAACTCGCGGTTGATTCTGTCCGAGGAGAACTCTTCCCATCGCGCCTTGAGTTCGGGCGACCACGCGCCAAAGCGCAGGGTCTCGTCGAACCCTTCTTCTATGCGCATCTCGCTCTGGCCCCGCCCGTGCATTTCATCATTGTAGAACGAACGGGATAAATTGTCCCTGATGCTGCCGCAGGAGGCGGGGGCGGGAACAGGCCGAAGCGCCAAAAGACCTGGGCGAAACGCCCCCTCCCTGCCGAGGACTGGGCGTGCCACACCGATTTGGTTCGGAACTCGGGTGCCATCGCCCGCACCGGTCGGGCCCCGCCTCGCCGCGGGCGGGCGCTCAGTGGCAGGCGAAGATCGGCAGCGGCGGATCGGCGAAGATCTCGCGGCTGACCCCGCCCCAGATCGTTTCCGCCAGTCGCGACCGGCCATAGGCGCCCATCACCAGATAGGCCGCCTCGCGGTCGGCGGCGGCGTTCAGCACCGCCTGCGCGACCGATTTCGCCCGCAGCGGCAGATCGATCAGTTCGCAGGAAATGCCGTGGCGCGAGAGATATTCGGCGCCCTGCACCGGAGGCAGGTCGTAGCGGCCGGTTTCCTCCTCGCCCGCGACGCTGACCAGGGTGACCGAAGCGGCGCGCGCCAGCAGCGGCACCGCGCCGCGCAGCGCGCGCGAGGCCTCGGGCGAACCGTCCCAGGCGACCACCGCGGGACCCTCGCAATCCAGCCGTGCGACCCCCTTGGGGACGACCAGAACCGGAGCCTGCGCACCCAGCACCACTTCGCCGACCAGCTTGGAAGGACCCGTAGCGCCGAGCGGATCGCAGCTGCCCAGCACCACGCAATCGGCCAGTCCGCTGCGGCGCAACATGTCGCGCATGGCGAAACCGTCGCTCTGCACCCAGTCCCAGGCGACGTCCTCGGTGGCCAGCCGCGCCGTGATCCGCGTCCGGAGCGCTTCGGCCTGGCTGCGGGTCGCGTCCATGATCTGCGCCGCCATGAGGCCGTAGAAATCCACCGCCCCGGCCATTTCCCACTGGATCGACTTGCTGCAGGTGAGATGGCCGTCGAAGGCGCGCACCAGATCGAGCGCGACCTGGAGACGGGATTCCAGGCAGTCGTCGTCCTCGATGTGAAGCAGTACCGAACGCATGGCCGTTTCCCTCCGTGGCAGTGCGAGTCCCCGGTCCAACGCCGGAGCGCGAGTCGCAATATGCGCCGCGGTATCCGGCCTGTCCAGCGCCGCCCGGTGGCCGCCGGATGGGCGAAAGCCGCTTTCCTGCACCCGACAAACCCCCGGACGACGATCCCTGCTGCACCCACCCATTCGCAAGCCCCGTCCCGCGCGCGCAGCGTGCGCCGTTGCCGGCTTTCGAACCCCGATTCCCTACGGAGATGGCAAGCGACGAACCCGCGTGTGTTTCATGAACCAACTCTCCGCCCCAACTCTCCGCTCCAACTCTCCGCCCCAAGCCTCCGCCCCAAGCCTCCTCTCTGGCGCAAACTCTCGCAGCTTGTGCCGCACTGGTTGCAGTTGTAACGGGGCCGCTTCCCAAGGAGACCTCCCCATGCGCGTCGGCTGCCCCACCGAAATCAAGAACCACGAATACCGCGTCGGCCTGACGCCCGAGAGCGCCCGCGAGCTGGTGCTGCAGGACAATGAGGTCTGGATCCAGAGCGGCGCCGGGCTGGGGATCGGCGCGACCGATCTCGAATACGAGGCCGCCGGCGCGCGGATCACCGACGGACCCGATCCGATCTTCGCCGAATGCGAGATGGTGGTGAAGGTCAAGGAACCGCAGGCCGAGGAGCGCGCCAAGCTGCGCGAAGGGCAATTGCTCTACACCTATCTCCACCTCGCGCCCGATGCGCCGCAGACCGCCGATCTGGTCAAGTCGGGGGTCACCGCGATCGCCTACGAAACCGTCACCGGACGCAATGGCTCGCTTCCGCTGCTCAAGCCGATGAGTCAGGTGGCGGGGCGGATGAGCGTCCAGGCGGGCGCTTCGGCGCTCGAGAAGGCGCATGGCGGGCGCGGCGTGCTGCTCGGCGGCGTCCCGGGCGTGATGCCGGGCAAGGTGATCGTGATCGGCGGCGGCGTCGTCGGCTTCAACGCCGCGCAGATGGCGGTCGGTCTGGGCGCCGATGTCACCATCTTCGACCGCGATCCCGAGGTGCTCGAGAAGGTCGGCACCCATTTCGAAGCGCGCGCCTCGACCCGCTTTTCGAACAAGGCCAATCTCGACGAGGCGGTCTGCGAAGCCGATCTGGTCATCGGCGCGGTGCTGATCCCCGGCGCCTCGGCGCCCAAGCTGGTCAGCCGCGACATGCTCAAGTGCATGAAGCCCGGCTCGGTGCTGGTCGATGTCGCGATCGATCAGGGCGGGTGTTTCGAGACCAGCCGCGCGACCACCCATGCGGATCCGACCTATGTGGTCGACGACGTGGTTCATTACTGCGTCGCCAACATGCCCGGCGCGGTGGCGCGGACCAGCACCTATGCACTCAACAACGTGACGCTGCCGCACGCGCTGCGGATCGCGCGGCTCGGCTGGAAGGAAGCGATGCGCCGCGATCCCTATCTCGCGGAAGGGCTCAACGTCCACGCCGGTTCGGTGACCTACGAAGCCGTCGCCACGGAACTGGGCTACGACTACCGCGCGGTCGCGGACGTGCTGGCGGAGTAGTCGTCAGGCGCTGCGGAACGGCGCGAGCAGTTCCGGCCTGACCCGCAACGGGCGGCCGCTGGCGCGGTCGAGCATCGCCCAGGTGGTCGCCGCCGAGACCACCAGCCGCCCCGCCGCGTCGTGGAAATCGACCCGGCGCAGCGATTTGGCGCCGCGCGGCTCGCCCTCGATCCAGGTGGTGGCGGTGGCGCTTTCGCCTTGCGCGATGTTGCCGCGATAATCGATCTCGTGCCGCACCACGAGCCAGACCACCGCCGCACGGTCTTCGGGCCGGGCGACCGCATCCCAATGCGCAGTCGCCATGTCCTGGATCCACTGCACCCACACCGCATTGTTGACGTGCCCCATCACGTCGATGTGCTGGGGCTCTGCGGTGAAGGTCTTCTCGAAGCGGTCCGCCAACGAAACTACTGCGCCTCGCCCATCTGCCACAGGATGAAGGCGACTTCCTCTGCGGTTTCGTAGATCGACTGGAACCGGCCCGACTTGCCGCCATGCCCGGCGCCCATATTGGTCTTGAGCAGCAGCGCGTTGTCGTCGGTCTTGGTCGCGCGCAGCTTGGCGACCCATTTGGCCGGCTCCCAATAGGTCACCCGCGGATCGTTGAGTCCTGCGGTCACCAGCAGCGGCGGATAGTCCTGCGCCACCACCTGATCATAGGGGCTGTAGGAGAGGATATAGGCGAAGGCCTGCTTGCTCTCGATCGGATTGCCCCATTCGGGCCATTCGCCCGGGGTCAGCGGCAGATCGGCGTCGAGCATGGTGTTGAGCACATCGACGAAGGGCACATGCGCCACCACCGCACCCCAGAGATCGGGATCGGTGTTGATCACCGCGCCCATCAGCTCGCCCCCGGCGGAACCGCCCGAGATGCTGATCTTGCCCTTTTCGGTGTAGCCCGCTTCGACCAGCCCCTTCGCAACATCGACGAAATCGTTGAAGGTGTTGGTCCGCTCGTTGAGCTTGCCCGCGAGATACCATTTGCGGCCCAGATCGTCGCCGCCGCGGATATGCGCGATGGCATAGGCATAGCCGCGATCGACCAAGCTCAGCCGCGTGGTCGAGAAGCCCGGCGGCACCGCATAGCCATAGGCGCCATAGGCATAGAGATGGAGCGGCCCGCTCTTGGGACGATCCTTGCGCATCACCACGCTGACCGGCACGCGGGTGCCGTCGCGCGCGGTGATCTCGAGCCGCCGCGTGGTGTAGAGCGAGGGATCGTAGCCGCTGGGGATTTCCTGCTGCTTGAGCAGTTCCAGCTCGCCGCTGGCGACGTGATAGTCGTAGACCGAGTTGGGCGTGACCATGCTCTCGTAGGACAGGCGCAATCTATCCTGGTCGTATTCGGGATTGTCGGACAGGCCGGTGTTGAAGCTGGCTTCGGCGAAGGCGACCGGCTTGACCAGCGCGGGATCGGCGTAATCGCGGATCTGGATCTGGTCGAGGCCGCTGAGCCGCCCTTCGGTGACGTAAAAGTCCTTGAACAGCGAAAAATCGGTGAGGTAGAATTCGTCCGAGCCCCCAATCAGCGTGCTCCATTCGCCGGGCGCCGCGAGATCGGCGGTGGCGAGGCGGAAATTGACGTGCTCGTCATTGGTGAGGACGAAGACTTTCCCGTCGCGAATATCGACATCGTATTCGACGCCCTTGCGGCGCGGGGCGACCAGGATCTGCTCGCCGGTCGGGTCGTCGGCGCGCACCAGCCGCACTTCGCTGGTCTCGTTGTCGCCGGTGGCGATGATCAGCCAGTCTTCCTGCGCGGAAATGCCCGCCCCGACCCGGAAACCGTCGTCCTGCGTCTCGCGATAGAGCTCGACATCCTCGCTTACCGGCGTTCCCAGAACATGCAGCGTCGCATCGTGCACGCGCCAATTGTCGTTGGCGACGCCATAGACCAGCCCGCGATCCTCCATGACCCAGACGAGGCCGGACAGCGTGCCGGGGATTGTGTCGGGCAGCAGCTCGCCGGTCTCCAGATCCTTGATCCGGACGTCGAACCGCTCGGAGCCGTTGTCGTCGGCCGAATAGGCGAGATAGCGCCCGTTGTTGCTCACCGAGAAGGCGCCGAGGCGGAAATATTCCTTGCCCTCGGCGAGCGCGTTCTCGTCGAGGATCAGCTGCGGATCGCCGCCCGCCACCGACTTGCGGTAATATTTGCGATATTCCGCGCCTTCCTCGAATTCGGACCAGTAGAGATAGTCGCCCTGCCGCTGCGGAACGGTGGAATCGTCCTCCTTGATCCGCGCCTTCATCTCTTCGAACAGCGTATCGACCAGCTTCTGCTGCGGCTTCATCTGCGCTTCGAACCAGGCGTTCTCGGCGTTGAGATAGGCGAGCACATCCGCGTCATCGACCGTGGGATAGGACTTGTCGTGCAGCCAGTTGTAGGGATCGGCAATGGTGATTCCGTGGCGCGAGTAGGAATGATCGCGCTGCTCGGCGATCGGAGGAGATGTCGGCGGGGGAGAAGTCGGCGGAGAAACGGATTCGGGCACGGAGTTCCCTTTGAGAATTTGGGCGGGGGTCTGGGCGGTGAGAGGGGCGGCGAGCGCCAGTCCGGCGGCACACAACAGGCTGCCAATACGCACGAAAACCATCGCTGATCCCTCCCCTGCGGCGCAAGCGGTGGAAAGCCGGGCTGCGCATCGCTATGTCGGGCGGGATGATTATGCGGCTGCGCCGCGCGCCGCAAGCGCCGAGTCGAGCAATCGCCGACCGGCCCCGATGAAAGGTCCAAGCCGATGCTGATGAACACCCATGAAGCCCGCCTCGACGCCCTGCGCAAGGAATTGCAGCGGCGCGACCTCCAGGGCTTCGTCGTCCCGATCTCCGACGAGCACATGAGCGAATATGTCGGCTCCTATGCCCAGCGGCTGCACTGGCTGACCGGCTTTGCCGGCAGCGCCGGCAGCGCGGCGGTGCTGGCGGGGCAATATTCGGGCAAGGGCGCGGCGATGTTCACCGACGGGCGCTACACCGTCCAGGTGCGCGAACAGGTGGATGCGAACCTCTACGATTACGAGGATGTGCCCGCCACCGGCCCGGCGAAATGGATCGCGAAACACGCTCCGAAAGGCGCGCGGATCGGTTACGACGCCTGGCTTCACGGCGTAGAATGGGCCGAAGCGGCAGCGAAGGAACTGGGCCGCAAGGGAATCGAGCTGGTCCCGCTCGACGGCAATCCGATCGACGCGGTGTGGGAGGATCGCCCGGCCCCCTCTCTGGCGCAGGCCGTGCCGCACGACGATCGCCTCGCCGGTCGCTCGAGCGCGGACAAGCGCAACGCCATCGCCGACTGGCTGAAGGAGGAAGGCTATGATGCGACTGTCGTCACCGCGCTCGATTCGGTCGCCTGGCTGATGAACATGCGTGGCGCTGATATCGCCAACACCCCGGTCGCGCTGTCCTATGCGCTGGTCCGCGCCGATGGGACGGCGGATCTGTTCATCGCGCGCGACAAGGTCTCGCCCGAACTCGCGCAGCATCTCGGCAATGCGGTGACCGTGCGCGATCGCGCCGATTTCGTGCCGGCGCTGGAAGGGCTGGCGGGCAAGAGCGTGGCGGTCGATCCCGACCGCGCGGTGGCCGGCATTTTTCACGCGCTGGAGAAGGCTGGGGCCACGGTCAACAGGGCCGAAGATCCCGCAGTCCTGCCCAAGGCGATCAAGACCCCCGCCGAACAGCAGGGCCATCGCAACGCGCAGGCGCGCGACGGCGCGGCGGTGGTGCGCTTCCTGCGCTGGATCTCGGAGAATGCGCCCTCGGGCGAAGTGGACGAGCTCACCGCCGCGGCTAAATTGCGCGAGTTCCGCGGGCTCAGCCCGGACCTGAAAGACACCAGCTTCGATACCATCAGCGCCGCGGGCGGTCATGCCGCGCTGCCGCATTACAAGGTGGACGAGCAATCCAACATCCCGATCCCGCCCTCGAGCATCTTCCTGTGCGATTCGGGTGGGCAATATCTCGACGGCACCACCGACATCACCCGCACCGTCTGGGTCGGCCCCGGCGAGCCGACCGCCGAGATGATCGATCGCAACACCCGAGTGCTCAAGGGCCATATCCAGCTGGCGCAGGCGCGGTTCCCGCTCGGCACCAATGGCGGCCAGCTCGATACGTTGGCGCGGATGCATCTGTGGCAGGCGGGGGTCGATTACGGCCACGGCACCGGCCACGGCGTCGGCAGCTACCTCTCGGTCCACGAAGGTCCGCAACGGATCTCCAAATCGGGCGGCGCCTTTGCCGGGACCGATACCCCGCTGGCCGCGGGCATGCTGCTCTCGAACGAGCCGGGCTATTACAAGCCGGGCGAATTCGGGATCCGGATCGAGAATTTGGTGCTCACGGTAGAAGTCGATATCGACAATGCCGAAGGCGCGTGGCTCGGCTTCGAGACGCTGACTTTCGTGCCGCTGGATCGCCGGCTGGTCGACAAGGGCCTGCTCACCCAGAGCGAGGTCGAGTGGTGGAACGCCTATCATGCGCAGGTGCGCGCCATTCTGGCACCGCAGCTGGAGGGCGGCGATCTCGAGTGGCTGGAAGCGGAATGCGCCGCCTTGTAACCGGACTCATGTTCGCGTAATGTTCCCCGGGTCGCGAGTCGTCTGGGAGTAAAGCGCATGCTGGGATATGTTACGGTCGGAACCAACGACCTCGAACGCGCCGCGAAGTTCTACGATGCCCTGGCCAAGGAGATGGGGGTCGGACGGATGATGGAGTTCGACAGCTTCATCGCCTGGGGCGAGATGGACGGCGCAGCCGGGATCGCCGCGACCAAGCCCTTCGATGGCAAGGCTGCAAGCGTGGGCAATGGCATGATGGTGGCGCTGCAGGCGAAAGACACGGCGCAGGTCCACCGCCTACACGAGATCGCGCTTGCCCATGGCGGGACCGACGAGGGTGAACCTGGCCCGCGCGGCGAAGCGGATCCACAGGGCAATGTCTTCTATGCCGCCTATTTCCGCGATCCGGACGGCAACAAGCTGAATGCCTTCGTGATGGAACGGGCGAGCTAGGATGGCGGGCCCTCGCCGGCTCGAGGAGAGCTTCGTCCATCTCGGATTGGGGGCCACCGCTGTTCCCCAGCCCGCCTTTGCCGGCGGGATGGAATGGTACGAAGGCTACGGCGCGCGCCACGGCGAGGACGGGCGCGAAGGGCGGCTGGTCTCGCAATACAGTTTCACCGAGGATTGGCCGAGCTGGGAGATGCATCCGCACGGCAGCGAGCTGGTGATCTGCACTGCGGGCGCGATGGTGTTGACACAGGAATGGCCCGATGGTCGGCGCGAGACTGTGGCGCTGGAGGCTGGCGATTACGCCATCAATCCTCCGGGCGTCTGGCACATCGCGGATGTGTTCGAGCCCGCGACCGCGATCTTCATCACTGCCGGCGAAGGCACCGAGCACCGGCCACGTTAAATTTTGCGCTGGGACTTTCGCGCGGATGAACGGCGCGCTGAGCGCGATACAAATTGCGACACTTTCGCCCGGGGCGGGCATAATCCTGCGACACGGGTGCCGTAGAAGCGGGAGCATGAGTTGCGGCGGTCCGGTGCCCCCCTCCCGGCGCTGCCGCAGCTCTCCCGATCGAACCGAACCGGAGTACGCCCCCATGAAGACCCCCAGGAAAACCATCGCCCTCACCCTTTCCGCCGCCGCGCTCGCGCTGGCGGGTGGCAGTGCCGCGCTTGCCGACAATCACGGTCGGACCAAAGCCGACGCCAATGGCGATGGACGAGTGACGCTTGCCGAAATGCAAAGCCACGCCACCGCCATGTTCGCGCGGATGGACGCCAATTCGGACGGCGTGATCGACGCGGCCGACCGCACCGCGCGTCAGGCGGCGCGCTTTGCCGCGATGGATGCCGACAACGACGGCGAGGTCACCCAGGCCGAGATGCAGGCCGCTGGCGAGGCGCGCCGCGCACAGCGCCAGGCGCGCCAGCAGGAACGCATGGCCGAACGCCGCACAAAGATGGCCGAGCGCGGCGCAGCACGTTTCGCCCGCCTCGATACCGACGGTTCCGGCGGCTTGTCGCAAGCCGAAATGGCTCCGGCCCGAGAGGCGCGCGGCGATCGCGGAGAGCGCGGCGACCGTGCCGAACGCCGGGGCAAACGCGGCGATCGCATGGGTCGTGGCGGACGCGGTGGCCAGGCGATGGGTGGCATGATGCTGCGCATGGCCGACACCGACCAGGACGGTGCGATCACCCGCGCGGAGTTCGACAGTGCGATCGCAACGCGCTTCGCCCGCGTCGATGCCGACGGCAATGGCGCGATCACCGCGGAAGAACGCCAGGCCGCCCACGCCCAGATGCGAACCCAGATGCGCGAGCGGATGCAGCAGCGGCGTGCGGGTCAGGCGCAGCAGTAAGGCTTGTCCAACCGGATGCGCCGACGCTAGGCGCAGGACCGACCCGATGACCGATCCTGCGCCCACCTCAATACTCCTCGTCGACGACGAGGCGACCTTGCGCGAACCCCTGGCCGAGTATCTCACCGGCCAGGGGTTCGTCGTGAGCGAGGTCGCCAGTGCCGCCGCGGCGCGCAGCCGACTGGCGAGCGAAACCCCCGACATCGTCCTGCTCGACATCATGATGCCCGGCGAGGACGGTTTGTCGCTGTGCCGCCATCTCGTCGAGAACCGTCGGCTGCCGGTCATCCTGCTGACCGCGCGCGGCGAAGCGACCGATCGGATCGTCGGGCTCGAGATCGGCGCCGACGATTACGTCACCAAGCCCTTCGAACCGCGCGAGCTGGTGGCGCGGATCCGTTCGGTCCTGCGCCGCGCGGGACGAAGCGAAGCGCCCGGATCTTCCGAGCAAGGATACAGCTTCGACGGCTGGACTCTCGATCCGCTCAAGCAGAGGCTCGCCGATCCCGAGGGCGTGACCGTGCCGCTCTCGACCGCCGAATTCCGCATGCTGCGCGCCTTTTGCGACCATCCGCGCCAAGTGCTCGACCGCGACATGCTGCTCGACCTCGTTCAGGGGCGCGAGGCGCATCTGTTCGACCGCGCGGTGGACAATCAGGTCAGCCGCTTGCGGCGCAAGATCGAGACCGACAGCCGCAATCCGGATTACATCCAGACCGTCCGCGGCGGCGGCTACCGCTTCGCCGCCGATGTAACCCGCGGCGCGATCGAGGTTGGCTAAGCCGATGCGACTGATCCCGCGCAGCCTTGTCGGCCAGACACTGCTTGCGGTCGCGGTGGCGCTGATCGTGGCGCAGGCGATTTCGGCAGCGCTGCTCTATCGAGCCGCCGAACAGCGCCGCGATACCGCGCTACTCAATACGGCCGCCTTCCATCTCGTCGCCGGGCCGGCGAGCCCGCGCAGCGCGGAAGACCGACGGGCACGGCGTCAGATCCGCCAGATGGTACAGGCGGCGCGCAGTCCGCATCGCGACGATGGCCTGCGACGCCTGCCGCGCCGCTTGCGTTACATCATTCAGGACGCTTCCCCGCTGCTCCCCACCGAGCGGCGCGACGCCGAAAGCGAAACGGGGATCGATGCGATCCTCTCGGCACAGGGTGTCGATATCGCCGAACTCGTGGTCACCACGCGGAGCGCCGAAGCCGACCCCCTGCTTGCCACGGCTGCGCAGCGCCAGCCGCGCCTGCGCAACGCGCTGGCCGGGCGTCAGCCGGAGCTGCTCGTCGTCGGCCTGCGCCGCGAGGGCGACGCGCAATGGGAAGTCGCACGGGTGCTGGACCCGCCGCGCGAGGGCCGTTTCCTCGGCACGCTGCTGTTGCAGACCGCCATCCTCGTCGCGGTGCTGATGGTGCTGCTGTGGTTCGTTCTGCGCCGGATCGCGCGTCCGCTCGACGCGCTGGCGGACAGCACCCGGCGCTTCTCGGGAACGGGCGCGCCCGAACCGCCGCTGGCGCTCAGTGGGCCGGAGGACATCCGCCGCCTGATCGCCGCGCACAACGCCATGCAGGCGCGGATCGGCTCGATGCTCGACGAGAAGGATGTGATGCTCGGCGCCATCGGCCACGATCTCAAGACCCCGCTCGCCGCGCTGCGCGTCCGCATCGAGGGCGTCGAGGACCCCGGTGCGCGCGCCACCATGGCCGCGACCATCGAGGACATCACCCGCACGCTGGACGAGATCCTCCAGCTGGCGCGCATCGGCCGCAGCGATGTCGCCGCCGAACGCACCGAGCTCGGCGCGCTGGCTGCGTCGGTGGTGGAAGAGTTCGAGGACATGGGCGAACCGGTGACGATCGAGCAGCACGGTCGCATCCCCGCACCGGTGCGGATCACCTGGATCAAGCGCGGCTTGCGCAATCTGATAACCAATGCCCTGCGCTACGGCGGTTCGGCCGCGATCACCGTGTTGCGCGAGGGCGACCATGCGGTGCTGCGCGTCGAGGACGAGGGCCCCGGCATTCCCGAGGACCGCCTCGCCGAAATGCTCGAGCCCTTCACCCGCGGCGAAGCCAGCCGCAACCGCGACACCGGCGGCGCGGGACTGGGCCTGGCGCTGGCGCGCGCGGTGGCCGAACAGCATGGCGGCACGCTGGTGCTCGCCAACCGACCCGAGGGCGGATTGCGCGCCGAGTTCCGCCTGCCGACCGGCTGACCCCTGGCGCGGCGGGCAGCGGACGAGCTTGCGCCCGGACGGCGCCGGTCAAGCATCTCGACAGGACAGCAGCAGTGTCTAAAGGAGGCGGACGATGAGTGAGCGCACGCCTATGGTCCTGCTCGACGATGCGCGCAGCGAGGGCGCAGCGGCAGCGCTGGCCTATGCCGCTCCGCTCGCGACCTTCGTCGCCCGCCGCCCTCAGGATGTTGCCGATGTGCTCGCCGCCGCCGATGCCGCGCGGCGCGAAAAGGGCAAGCCGCTGGCGGGTTATATCGCCTATGAGGCCGGGCTGGCGCTGGAGCCGCGGCTGGCGCCGCTGGCCGAGGCGCGCAGCGGGGCAATGGGCCCGCTGGTCTGGCTGGGGCTGTTCGACGAGCCGGAGCGCATTGCCGCCGCCGACATGCCCGCCTGGCTGGCAGAGCGATCCGACCCGCAATCCGCTGGCCGCCCCAGCCTCGGTCCGCTCGATCCGCAAATCTCGCAAGGCGCCTATGATGCGGCTTTCGCGCGATTGCAGGGAGCGATCCATGCGGGCGATATCTATCAGGCGAACCTCACCCTGCCACTCGTCGGCGGTTTCACGGGCGATCCGCTGGCGCTTTACGCCGCGCTGCGCCCGGCGGCGCAAGCCGGTTACGGCGGGCTGGTGTTCGACGGGCATCACTGGCTGCTCAGCCTTTCGCCCGAGCTGTTCGTTTCGCTCAAGGACGGCGAAGCCAGGGCCAAGCCGATGAAGGGCACGCGCCCGCGCGGGGCGACCGAGGCCGAAGACCGCGCGCTGGCTGGCGAACTGACGGCGTCGGACAAGGACCGGGCCGAAAACCTGATGATCGTCGATCTGCTGCGCAACGATCTCAGCCGGGTGGCGCAAGCCGGCAGCGTATCCGTCGACGAGCCCTTCGCGGTCGAGAGCTATCCCACGGTGCACCAGATGGTCACCACTGTCCGCGCGCGCCTCGCCGACGGGATCGGACCGCAGGATCTGCTGCGTGCGCTGTTCCCCTGCGGCTCGATCACCGGCGCGCCCAAAATTCGCGCGATGGAACTGATCGACGCGATCGAGCGCGATGCGCGCGGCCCCTATTGCGGCGCCATCGGGCGGATCGATGCGGATGGCGATGCCGCGTTCAACGTCGCCATCCGCACGCTGCGGCTGACCGAGATCGAGAACCAGCGCGGCAAGGCGGTGCTCGGCGTCGGCGGCGCGATCGTGGCCGATAGCGATGCGAGCGTCGAATGGCGCGAGGCGCAATTGAAGGGCGGGTTCGCTCGGGCCAGCGGGCCCGAACGCGCGGCGCCGGGTTTCGACCTGATCGAGACGATGCGGTTCGAGCCCGAGAGCGGCATCGCGCTGCTCGAACTGCACCTCAAGCGCGCCAAGGACAGCGCGCGGCAATTGGGCTTCGCCTTCGACCGGCACGAAGCGCGCAATCACATCCAGGCGTTGTGCTTCGATCTCGCTACGCCGCATGCCATCCGCCTGCGGATCGCGCGCGGCGGGGCGATCGCGCTCGAGGCGCGCCAGCCACCCGCGCCCGAGGAAGCGCCGATCGACTGCATCCTGCTGCCGCTGCCGGTCGATCCGGGCGACTGGCGGCTGCGCCACAAGACCAGCGACCGCGGCTTCTACGAGGCCGCGCGCAAAGCGGCGGCGATGGCGGGTGCGGGCGAAGCGCTGTTCCTGCGCGACGAAGGGCTGGTGACCGAGGGGGCGATCGGCAATATCTTCGTCGAGCGGGACGGCAAGCTGCTCACTCCGCCCGCCGCGCTCGGCCTGCTGCCCGGCGTGCTGCGCCAGTCTCTGCTCGACGCAGGGCGCGCACGCGAAGCCGAACTCACCCTCGACGATCTCGAACACGGCTTTCTGCTCGGCAATGCGCTGCGCGGGCTGCAACCGGCAAGGCTCCTGACATGACTCCCACCATCCTGTTCGAAGACGGCGAAGCGCTGGTCATCGACAAATCCGGCGGCTTGCCGGTCGAGCGGCCGCGCAAGGGCGGGCTGGCGCTGGAGGACCATCTCGAGGCGCTCAAGCTCGGCTTTCAGCGCGCGCCCGTCCCGGTCCACCGGCTCGATACCGACACCAGCGGGTGTCTGCTGCTGGCGCGCAACCCGAAGTCGCTCAAGGTCTTCTCGCGGGCGTTCGAGGAGCGGCTGGTCGAGAAGCGCTATCTCGGCGTGCTCGCGGGCGTGCCGGAACAGCGCGAGGGAACGATCGAGCTCGCGCTTAGCAAGATCAGCAGCGAGGAAAAAGGCTGGCGGATGATCCCCGCCAAAAAGGGCAAGCAGGCGATCACCCATTGGCGGCTGCTCGACAGCCGCGATGGTTATGCGCTGGTCGAGTTTCGCCCCGAGACCGGGCGGACCCACCAGATTCGCGTTCACGCCGCCTCGGGGCTTGGAATCCCGCTGCTCGGCGATCCGGTCTATGGCAGCAAGGCGGGCCGGGCGCGAACAATGCTCCATGCCGCCGCACTGACAGTCCCGCGACCTGGTAAGGACGCCGTTGCCGCTACCGCGCCGCTGCCGGCGGACTTCGCCGCACTCGGCTTTACCGATGGGTAGGGTGGCCGATCGCGCGTTGGAAATTGCGGAGGAGAAGTTCATCGCTTCCTCCGGCCCCGGCGGGCAGAACGTCAACAAGGTCGCGACCGCGGTGCAATTGCGCGTCGACGTGTTTCAGATCGGCATGCCGCCCGAGGCCTTCGAGCGGCTGAAGATGCTGGCGGGAAGCCGGCTGACGCAGGATGGCGCAATCGTGCTGACCGCCAACGAGCACCGCACCCAGGAGCGCAATCGCGAGGCGGCGCGGGTGCGGCTGGTCGCATTGCTCGACGAAGCGCTCACTCCGCCCAAGAAACGCCGCAAGTCGCGGCTCAACCGGATCGGCAAGACCCAGCGGCTCAAGACCAAGAAGGAACGCGGCGCGGTCAAGGCCAAGCGCGGTGCGGTGCGCCCGGGATCGGACTGGTGACGGCTTGACTTTGGCGGGCGATTCGCGCAATGGCCCCAGCTTGACGGGCGGCGCGATGCGTCGCCTCCTGTTTTTCAAACCCATGTTATTCGGGGCCCGGCCCCTCTCGACACAGATTAGGACCGCGTCATGGCGAAGCCCGCAACCGTCAAGATCAAGCTCGTCTCGACCGCCGATACGGGCTTCTTCTACGTCACCCGCAAGAACCCGCGGAACACGACCGAAAAGATGACCTTCCGCAAATACGATCCGGTCGTGCGCAAGCATGTCGAGTTCAAGGAAGCCAAGATCAAGTAAGCCGACGACGTGCTGAACGCTGGGAACGCTCCGGGTTCAGTGACGGTTCAATGCTCCGGTCCCAGTAACCGGAGCATGAAAACCATGTCCTCGCTTTTCGCCTTCCCGATTCGCGCCGTTTCGGCGCTTGCGCTGGCCGCGGCTCTGCCGCTGGCGGCGGTCGTCGCTCCCGTGCCTGCCGAGGCCGCCGCGGGCGATCTCGACAAGGCGGTCGCCGCCTTGCGCGGCATCTCCACGCTCAAGGCCGATTTCACCCAGACCGATCGCCAGGGCCGCACGATCGGCGGCGAGCTGACGCTCAAGCGCCCGGGCAAGATTCGCTTCGAATACGACAAGAGCGCTCAGATGCTGGTCGTCTCCAACGGCAGTTCGCTCTATCTGGTCGATTACGAGGTCGATCAGGTCCAGCGCTGGCCGATCAGCAATTCGCCGCTCGGCGCGCTGCTCGATCCCAACCGCGACGTGAAGAAGTTCGGAAAGCTGGTTCCCACCAGCCATCCCGATGTGGTGAGCGTCGAGGTCCGCGATCCCAAGCGTCCCGAATTCGGAGTGATCACGCTGATCTTCAACCGCGATGCGGCTTCGCCCGGCGGGTTGAAGCTGACCCATTGGGTCGCGCTCGATTCGCAGAACCATCGCACCACCGTGCGCCTGCGCAATCACCGCTACGGCGTGTCTGTCGCCGACAGCGCGTTTCGCTTTTCCGACCCGCGCAAGTCGTCCCGTCGCCCGGGCTGAACGGCTGGTCGGCGAACTGCGCGCTGGCTGCGACCAACCGCGTCTCACCGTTCATTTTCGGTCAATCCGCCAGCGGCTAATTCTAGTTGCAGAGAGCGGTTGAAGACGGGTTTCCCCCCTGTTGCCCGAACTTCGCCAGACCGCTCTCGACTAGCGTGACGAACGCACAAAGGAACCCTCGCGCCAATGCCCCCGGCGCGAGGGTTTTCCTTTGTGTGCAGCTTGGCCCTCAGTCCGCCCAACCATAAGCGGCGCGGATGATGTCGTAGATCAGGTTCTGCTCGATGACCCCCCGCACGCGCTGTGCGCCGGGGCCCTGCCCGAAGAGCGCAACATCCTCGCCGCCATGGGTTTCCGAACCCAGTGGCACCAGCGACTGCTGGCGGGCCTTCACGCCGGTTTCCGGCATTGCCCGTTGCCCAGAGACCGCGCCCGGCCCATTGGCATAGCTCAACGTGGTATAGGGTTTGCCGTCGCTCGCCAGCGTTGGGCCATCGCCGGTATCGCCATCTTCGCCCCCGCCTTCGGGGGGGACCACCAGACCCAGGATGTCGTTGCCGCGCCGGGGATAGCCGCTGATGGTGAACACGTGGCTGTGATCGGCGGTGACCAGGATCAGCGTTTCGGCCGGATCGGTGTTGTCGATCGCGTATTGGATGGCGCGCGCGAATTCGACCGCTTCTTCCAGCGCATATCCGGCCTGGCCCGCGTGGTGGCCGTGATCGATCCGTCCGCCTTCGACCATCAGATAATAGCCCTGCGGGTCGGGCTTCAGCCGCGCGATGGCCGCTGCGGTCATGTCGGTCAGCGTGGGTTCCGTGCTGTCGGCGGTTTCCGCCCGGTCGACCATGTAGGTCATGTGGCTGGGCGAAAACAGCCCCAGAACCGGCTTGTCAGCGGGTGCGGCGGCGAGTTCGGCGGCGGTTCGCACGTAGCTGCCGCCGGTGCGCGCAACCCACTGGCGCGGCAGATCGCCGGCTGCATCGAGGCGCTGGCCCTTGCCGTCCTTGCCGTAGAATGCCGCGCGCCCGCCGCCCAGTGCAACGTCGAAATCGGCCTCGGCCAATTGCAGCGCGATATCGCGGCACATCTGTCCGCGCTGGCCTTCGGGAATGCCGATGTCGGCTTCCCAGTTGCGATCGACGCTGCGCGCATAGACCGAGGCCGGGGTGGCATGGGTGATCCGCGCGGTGCTGACGATGCCCAGCGCCAGGCCGCGCCGGGTGACTTCCTCACCGAGCAGCGGCAGTTCATGCCCAACGCCGCTGGCGCAATCGCCGCTGATCGATTCCGGCCCCATGCCCAGCATGCCGATCTTGGTCTTGACCCCGGAATGCATCGCGGTCGCAGTGCCGGCGCTGTCCGGCGTCTGGGCGTTGGTGTTGTAGGTTTTGACCAGCGCGACGTTCTGGAAATTCTCGAACGGCAGCACATGCTCTTCGCCCTGCTTGCCCAGCTTCTGCCCGGCGTAGATCCGCGCGGCAGTGATGGTGGAGATTCCCATTCCGTCGCCGATGAACAGGATCACGTTCTTGGCCTGTTGCGGTTCGGCGGGGACGGCGGCGGTCGCGAGCTCGGGCGCGGTGCCGGAGACACCGTAGCCCCCCTCGCTCGCCATCGTGCTGCAGCCACCGAGCGCCAGCGCGATCGCGGCGGTGATGCCGAGATTCCGGCCGAGATTCCAGGTGAGGGGCATCGCGATTCTCCTGTGGTGTTCGCCGCGCCCTTACGTGAAGCAGCGGTGCGACGAAACCGTGAAACTTGCCGCGCCCGGTGGCTCCGCCTAAGCGACAGCCATGGTCTCGATCGTCACATGGAACATCAATTCGGTCCGCCTGCGGATGCCGATCGTCGAACGCTTCCTCAAGGAGCATGCGCCCGATGTCCTGTGCCTGCAGGAGATCAAGTGCCAGGAGCACCAGTTCCCCTACGACGCGTTCCGCGCGCTGGGTTACGAGCATTTCGCGGTTCACGGGCAGAAGGGCTATCACGGGGTCGCGACCGTGGGCAAAATTCCGTTCCGCGATTTCTCGCGGCACGACTGGCAGGACAATGGCGAGGCGCGCCATATCGGGGTGGAACTGACCGATCCGGACCATCGTGGCATGGTGGTCGAGAACGTCTATGTCCCCGCCGGCGGCGATATCCCAGACCGCGAGCAGAACACCAAATTCGGCCAGAAGCTCGATTTCCTCGAACGCATGACCCGCTGGGCCGATGCGATCGACCGGCCCACGCTGATCGTCGGCGATTTCAACATCGCCCCGCTCGAAAGCGATGTCTGGAACCACAAGCAATTGCTCAAGGTCGTCAGCCATACCCCGCTCGAGGTCGACACGCTGCAGCGCTTCATGGATGCGCATGGCTGGGCCGATATCGGCCGCCAGCATATCGCCGCGCCCCAGCGCTATTACAGCTGGTGGAGCTATCGCGCGAAGGACTGGCGCGCGAACGATCGCGGACGCCGGCTCGACCATATGTGGGCGAGTCCAGAGCTCGCGAAACAGGCGATCGCGCATCGGGTGCACGAGGACGCGCGTGGGTGGGACAAGCCCAGCGACCACGTCCCGCTGGTGACGGAGTTCGCTCTCTGAACAGCCCCGCCTACGCGACCCCTTCGCCCGCGCGCCGCGCCGCGCAGGCGGTCGATGGTCTGCGCCATGGCTGGCCGTTGCGGATCGGGCAGGCGCCGCTGCTGCTGCCGGTGGAAACCGGTTATGGCGAGGACCTGCGCGGCGCGCGGATGCTGATCTCCGCGAGCCGCGCCGCCACGCTCAAGCTTGCCAATCAGCGCGATGCCGCGGTTCCGGGCGAGCCGGTTCTGCTGCGTGGCGCCGAGCCGTTCGATCTCTCGACCGCGCTGGCGGTGGGCGATCCCGCGCTCGATCTCGCCACGCCGATGAAGGGCCCGTTCAAAGCGCTGGCGCTCGACTGGGAAGACGCGGCGCGCGCCGCGCTCGAGCTGGCGCGGATCGCCGGCATCCTGCCCGCCTTCCTGGTCGATCCCGAAGGAGCGGGCGAACCCGTCGGCCTCGCGATCGAGGATCTGGCGGCGTTCAGCGACCCCTCGCGGCTGCGGATCGTCACCCGCGCGCGCCTGCCGGTGGCGGCAAGCGAGGATGCGCAGATCATCGCCTTTCGCAACTCCGCCGATTTGCGCGAACATGTGGCGCTGGTGATCGGCAGCCGCGACGCCGACCGTGCCCCGCTGGTGCGACTGCATTCCGAATGCCTGACCGGCGATGTCCTCGCCAGCCGCAAATGCGATTGCGGGCCGCAGCTCGACGGCGCGTTGGCGGCGATGGCCGAGGAAGCGACCAAGGGCGGCTGGGGGGTGCTGCTCTACATGCGTCAGGAAGGGCGCGGGATCGGGCTGATCAACAAGCTGCGCGCCTACCGCCTGCAGGATCAGGGGTTCGACACCGTCGATGCCAACACGCGGCTGGGCCTGCCCGACGAGGCGCGCGACTTCCCGACAGCGGTCAGAATGCTGGAACTCATGGGGATCGCCAGCGTGCGGTTGATGACCAACAATCCGGCCAAGGTGGCCGCGCTCGAGGCGCATCGCATCACGGTGACCGAACGCGTGCCGCATGCGCTGCCCGACAATCCGCACAACGCCCACTATCTCGCGACCAAGCGCGACCGCGCCGGACATTTGCTGCCCTGAGGGAAAGCGTCGCGGCGCAGGTTGCGCCGCATGGGCTAACGGCGTTCGAATTCCCGCAGACCGCTTCCCAGCGTGTTGTCCTGAAGCCGCAGCCGGTCGCCGGTCCAGTCGGCGACGAAAGCGGTGTTGCGGCGCAGGCCAGGTACCAGCCGCGCGTCGTTGCCGGCGATCGTCAGACCGTCGGACGAGAACTGCCCGCCTTCGGCGCCCACCGCGATGAAGGCGGAATAGTTCTCCTTGTCGCGCCCCTGGACGAACCAGTTGCCCGCGATATTCCCGCCCCCGCCATTGGGCAGGTCGATCATGTAATTGGTTCCGCGGCCGCCGGCATCGTCGAAGCTGGAATCCTCGACCACGGTGCGCGCGGCGCGCGATTTGACGTAATGGCCGCCGGTGCCCTGCTCGAAGCGGCTGCGGGTCACAGCGGTTTCGGCGATCTCGCCGGTGTAGATCGAATGTGCGCAGCCGCCATCGCCCTCGCAGGTGCCCAGCCGGCTGAAGGTGGATTTGTCGATCCGCAGCCGAATGTCGTCGCCGGCGTGGGTGAGGATGCCCTGCTCGCTGTCGCGGAACCAGCTCTGCGTTACCGCCAGTTCGCCGCTCTGCAGCCGGATGCCCGCACCGTTGCGGTCGGGAACGGAGATATCGGCGAAGACCAGCCCGATCACGGTCGCCGCTTCGCCGTCGAGCACCAGCGCCGCCTTGCCCTCGCAGGCCTCGCCCGCCAGCGTGGCGGTGCCGAATTCGCGCGCGCGATAGGTGATATTGCCCGCGTCCTGAACCGCACACTGATTGTAGGTGCCCGGCGCGAAGAGGATCGTGCCGCTGCCGCCGCCGATCGCATCCACCGCATCCTGCAGCCGGTCGAAACCGCGTCCGTTCTCGGCCAGCGTGAAGGGCGCCGCGCGGGGCTGCGCCAGCAGGGCCGCAGCCGGGATGGCCACCACCGCGAGCGCCCCCAGCACACCCACCGCCCAGAGCGAGGGACGCGAGCAGGAAGAGGCGCTGCGATGGGTCATGGCCGAAGCTTATCCGTCAATGGTTAACACCCGAACAACGCTTCTTCCCGGGTTTAGTTCTCGCCCAATACGCGCAGGAACCGGTCTCCATAGGCCTCCAGCTTCTTGGCGCCGACCCCGGGAATGCGCGACAGTTCCGCCAGACTGGCGGGGCGCGCCTGCGCCATCGCGCGCAAGGTGGCATCGTGGAACACCACATAGGGCGGGACCTGCGCCTCGTCGGCGAGCTCCTTGCGCAAGGCCCGCAGCGCCTCGAACAGCGGATCGCCGACCGGGTTGGGGGTGCTGTCCCCACGTCGCCCTCGGGAGCGCTTGGGGGGGACTACGATCGCCACCGGCTGCTCGCCCTTGAGGATCGCCGTGGCATCGCCGCCCAGCGCCAGCCCGCCGTGTTCGGTCGATACCAGCGCGCCGCGCGCCTGAAGCGCCCGCGACAGCGGTTGCAGCAGCGGCGCCTCGTCCGACCCGACGATCCCGAACACCGAGAGCGAATCGTGACCGCGCTGGCGCACCCGCTCGTCCGCCGCGCCGGTCAGCACCTTTTGCAAATGGCCGAAACCGAAGCTCTGCCCGGTGCGGTAGGCGGCGCTGAGTAGTTTGCGCGCCAGCTCGGTGACATCGGTGACGCCAGGGGGCGAGAGGCAATTGTCGCAATTGCCGCATTGCGCGGGCGGGTCCTCGCCGAAATGGCGCAGCAGCAGCGCGCGGCGGCATCCCGGGGTCTCGACCAGCGCCGCGAGCGAATCGAGCCGCGCGCGCTCGGCGCCGCGGCGGTCCTGCGGCACTTCCTCGAGCCGGGCGCGGGCGGTGGCGAAATCGCTCGCGCCCCACAGCATCGTCGCCAGCGCGGGATCGCCGTCGCGCCCGGCGCGGCCCGTTTCCTGGTAATAGCCCTCGATCGATTTAGGGATGCCGACATGCGCGACGAAGCGGACGTCGGGCTTGTCGATCCCCATCCCGAAGGCGACCGTGGCGACGATCACCATATCCTCGCTGGCGACGAAGGCGGCCTGGTTGGCGGCGCGGCGCTCGGGCTCGAGCCCGGCGTGATAGGGCCGCACCGGTCGCCCGGTCGCCGCCGCCAGCTTGTCCGCGAGTTCCTCGGTCTTGCGCCGCGTGGGGACGTAGACGATCCCCGGTCCCGAGTGCTCGGCCATGACCTGCGTCAATTGCCGCACGGGGTTGTCGCGGTGGCCGATCGTGTAGCGGATATTGGGCCGATCGAAGCCCGCCAGCACCAGCCCGTCTGCCGGAATGCCGAGCTGGGCGAGGACATCGTCGCGCGTCTGGCGGTCGGCGGTGGCGGTGAGCGCGAGCCGCGGCACCTGCGGGAAGGCATCCATCAGCGGGCGCAACTGGCGATAGTCGGGGCGGAAGTCGTGCCCCCATTCGCTGACGCAATGCGCCTCATCGATCGCGAACAGCGCCAGTGGCGCAGCGTGCAGCATGTCGCGGAACTGCGGTTGGCTGGCGCGCTCGGGCGCGACATAGAGCAGGTCGAGCGCTCCGGCGCGGAAGGCGTCGATGGTCTCGCGCCAGTCGGCATCGGCGCTGGTCAGCGTGGCGGCGCGGATCCCGTTGGCGCGCGCCGAGCGTAACTGGTCGTGCATCAGCGCGATCAGCGGGCTGATGACCAGACAGGTGCCCTCCAGCATCACCGCGGGCAGCTGATAGGTCAGCGATTTGCCCGCCCCCGTCGGCATCACCGCCAGCGTGCTCTGCCCCGCCAGCACCCGCTCGACCACATCGCCCTGCCGTCCGCGAAACTGGTCGAAGCCGAAGGTCTCGCGCAATTGGCCGCATACGGCGTCCAGGGAAGAAGCGGTGGTTTGCATCGGCAGGCCTGTGCCAGAGGCAGGGGCAGGAGGGGAAGGCCCAGCAGGAAAGGGGGTGGGGAAGATTTTCCCCTTGGCCCTGCCCCCCGGGACCGCTTAACATCGCTGTTCAGCTCACGCGGCATTCCGCCGCGTCCGATCGACTGGAGACCTGCCATGAAGACCCGCTTTGCCCTCGTGGGCGCCGCTACGCTCGCCACGCTGACGCTCGCCGCCTGCGGCGATACCGAGGATGCGTCGATGGAATCGCAGGCCGATACGGTCGAAATCCCGGCCAATGAAGCGCTCGAGGGCGTGTACGACGAGCCGGTCATGGATCCCCAGGCCGATTACGTCGAGAGCGAGCCAGTAACGACCACCGCGCCCGCGGTCGCCGCCGAAGAGCAGGAGATCGAGGAAGCCAGCGAGAACGCCGCTGCCAATGCCGCCGCTGCCGCCGATGCGATGATCGAAGAATAGGTCCGATGCGCGCGTCTTTCCTGCTCCCCGCGCTGGTCCTGGTGCCCGCGCTGACCGCCTGCGGCCCTTCGGACAATGATCCCGGGCCGGGCGGGGTCACGGTAGGCGAGGCGCGCGCGCTCGACGAAGCCGCCGCGATGATCGACGAGCGCCAGACCCCGGCGGAGGCGCTCGCCGAGCAGCCTTCCGCCGGATCCGGACCAGCATCCGCACCCGAACCCACACCCCAGGGGAAAGACGAATGACCATGAATCCCGGAATGGATCCGGAAACCTTCGAACAGTTCCACGACCAGCTCGAGCGCTACGTCCGCGAGCGTCTCATCCCCGCCGAGCGCGAGATGATCGAGAACGATCGTATTCCCGACGACATCCTGACCGAGATGAAGGACATGGGGCTGTTCGGGCTTTCGATCCCCGAGGATCATGGCGGTGCGGGGCTCAACACCACGCAATATGCGCGCACCGTCAAGGCGATGAGCTATGCCGCTCCCGCCTATCGCTCGATCTTCTCGATCAACATCGGAATGTTCAACTCGGCGCTCAAGAACGGCGGGACCAAGGCCCAGCAGGAAGAATGGTGGCCGCGGATCGCCGGTGGGCAGATCGCCTGTTTCGGGCTCACAGAGCCGGGCTCGGGAAGCGATAGCGCGGCGATGCAGACCACCGCCCGGCCCGACCCGGATGGCAATGGCTGGATCCTCAACGGCTCCAAGCGCTACATCACCAACGCTCCGCACGCCGATGTCGCGCTGATCATGGCGCGCACCGAGAAGGAGGCGCTGCCCAAGAACGCGCATGTCAGCGCCTTCATCGTGCCGATGGACACGCCCGGAATGTCGGTCGGCAGCCCCGACAAGAAGATGGGCCAGGCGGGCAGCCACATCGCCGACGTGATGTTGGACGACGTTCATGTCCCCGGCGACGCGCTGCTCGGCGGCGAAACCGGACAGGGCTTCCGTTTCGCCATGATGAGCCTCGACAACGGCCGCATTTCGGTCGGCGCGGCCTCGACCGGCTATGCCCGCCGCGCGCTGGACTCGGCGCTCAAATACGCCACCGAGCGCAAGGCCTTCGGCGAACCGATCGCCAATTTCCAGCTCATCCAGCAGATGCTCGCCGAGAGCGAAACCGAGATCTACGCCGCCGAATGCATGATGGCCGATGTCACCGCGCGCGCCGACCGCGGCGAGAACGTCATCCGCAAGGCAGCCGCCTTCAAGGTCTTCGCCAGCGAGATGTGCGGCCGCGTGGTCGACCGGGTGGTGCAGATCTACGGCGGCGCGGGCTATCTTGCCGAATACGACGCCGAACGCTTCTTCCGCGATGCCCGGATCTATCGCATCTACGAAGGCACCACGCAGATCCTCCAGCTGCAGATCGCCAAGCGCATGCTGCGCGATTTCGCCGCCGGGATCGAGCGCTAGGCGTGTACAAGCTCCTCGAGGGACTTTCCATCGTCGAAGCCTCGAGCTTCGTCGCCTCGCCCACCGCCGGGCTCTATTGCGCGCAGATGGGGGCCGAGGTGATCCGCGTCGATCACAAGGCGGGCGGGCTCGATTACGACCGTTACATGCTGACGAAGGAAGGCCGTTCGCTCAGCTGGGAGAACCTCAACCGGGCGAAGAAATCGGTCGCGCTCGACCTGCGCAGCGAGGAAGGCCGCGAGCTGCTGGTGGCGCTGGCGGGCACCACCGGCAATGTCATCACCAACCTGCCCGAAAAGAGCTTCCTCAGCCATGCGGCGATCAGCGAAGGACGCCCCGCAGGCGCGCCCGAACTGGTCAGCGTGCGGATCATGGGCTGGCACGACGGCCGCCAGGCGATGGATTTCACCGTGAATGCGGCGAGCGGCTATCCGCTGATGTGCGGGCCCGATGACTGGGACCAGGCCAGCGCGCCGCCGGTCAACCAGGTGCTGCCCGCCTGGGATTTCATCACCGGAGCCTATTGCGCCTTCGCGCTGCTCGCCGCGCTGCGCCACCGCGACGCGACCGGGCAGGGCAGCGAATTGCGGGTGCCGCTGGGCGATGTCGCGATCGGCACACTGGCCAATTCGGGCGCGATGGCGGAGATGCTCTACCGCGGCGGCGACCGCGAACGCCTCGGCAATGCGATCTGGGGCGCCTTCGGACGCGATTTCCGCAGCCGCGACGGGGTGCGCTTCATGGTCGCGGCGCTGACCGCGAAGCAATGGGCGGGGCTGGTCCGCGCGTTCGATATCGAGGCCGCTAGCGCCGAACTCGAACAGCGGCTCGGGGTCCGCTTCGCCGATGGCGACCGCCCGCGGTTCGAGCACCGTCAGGCGCTGTTCGAGCTGTTCCAGTCGGTCGCCGACGGGCTCGACTACGCCGATCTGGAACGCAGGATGGCCGCCGAGGGGACCACTTTCGAACGCTATCGCACCGCCCATGAAGCGGCCAACGACCCGGTGCTGGTGGCGGACAATCCGCTGTTCGCGCAGACCGCCGACAACCCCAGCGGCTTCGCCTATCCCGCGCCGCGCAGCTTCGCCAACCTCCCCGGTCAGAGCGCGGGCGAACCCGCTCCGGCGCCCTATCTGGGCGAACACACCGAACAGGTGCTGGCAGAGCGGCTGGGCCTTTCTTCGGGCGCAATCGGCGATCTGGTCGATCGCGACATCGCCCGCCTGTCCGACAAATAGAAGGTAATCCCATGAGAAAAGTCGCCATCTGCAAGCCGCTGCGCACCCCGGTGGGCAAGTTCCTGGGCACGCTGGCGCCGCTCGAAGCGGGCGCGCTGGGCGCGATCATCATCAAGGCGCTGGTCGAGCGCAGCGGTGTCGATCCCGCGCGCGTCGACGATGTGGTGTTCAGCCAGGGCTATGGCAGCGGCGAGGCGCCCGCGATCGGGCGCTGGAGCTGGCTCGCGGCGGGGATGCCGATCGAGGTGCCCGGCTTCCAGCTCGACCGCCGCTGCGGCTCGGGGCTGCAGGCGGTCGCGACCGCGGCGATGATGGTCCAGACCGGCGTGGCCGATTGCGTGCTCGCGGGCGGGGTCGAGAGCATGTCGAATGTCGAACACTACACCACAAGGGCGCGACATGGTGCTCGAATGGGCGATATGGAGCTGTGGGACCGGCTGACCCGCGGGCGGCTGATGAGCCAGCCGATAGAGCGCTTCGGGGTGATCACGGGAATGATCGAAACCGCCGAAAATCTCGCGAAAGACTACGATATCTCGCGCGAGTCGGCGGATGAATTCGCGGTCCGCTCGCATCGCAACGCCGCCGCCGCCTGGGAAGCGGGCCGCTTCGACGAACAGCTGGTGCCGGTCGAGATCCCGCAGCGCCGCGGCGATCCGCTGGTGTTCGACAAGGATGAAGGCTTTCGCGCCGATGCGGATATGGCGACGCTTGGCGCGCTGCGTGCCATCGACGGCAAGCGCGATCCCGCGGCCATCGTCACTGCGGGGAACGCCAGCCAGCAGAACGACGCCGCCGCCGCCTGCCTCGTCGTCGCCGAGGACAAGGTGGAGGAATTGGGGCTCGAACCGATCCTGTGGTTCCACAGCTGGAGCGCGGCGGGCTGCGACCCGAGCCGGATGGGGATCGGCCCGGTCCCCGCGGTCGAGCGGCTGTTCGCACGCACCGGGATGGGCTGGGACGACATCGGGCTGGTGGAATTGAACGAAGCTTTCGCGCCGCAGGTGCTCGCGGTGCTCAAGGGCTGGGGCTGGAGCGCGGACGATTCGCGCCGCGACATCCTCAACGTCAACGGCTCGGGCATCTCGCTCGGCCACCCGATCGGCGCGACCGGGCTGCGCATCCTCGCCGACATGGCGCATGAAATGCAGCGCCGCGAAGTGCGCTACGGGCTGGAAACAATGTGCATCGGCGGCGGCCAGGGCATGGCGGCGGTGTTCGAACGCGCCACTTGATTTGGCGGCGTGATTTGTAAGCGGGCCCCGCAGTCGCTAGATAGGTCGTATGGCCACTACCGCGACCCAAGAACAGGATTTCAGCCGCCTCCCGGAGATGCCGGCGGAGGTCTTCACCGCGCCGCTGCAGCGCCCTGGGCATCTGGGCGAAGACTGGCTCGAGCCCAAGCAGACCGAATACGATTCCGATGACGACGCGATCTGGGACGATCTCTTCGCCCGCCAGATGGAGGTCCTCCCCGGCCGCGCCGCGAGCGCCTTCCTCGCCGGGCTCGACAAGCTCGACCTGGGGAGGGGCGGGGTGCCCGATTTCGCCGCGATGAGCGAGGATCTGGGCAAGCTCACCGGCTGGAGCGTGGTGCCCGTGCCGATGCTGATCCCCGATCACGTCTTCTTCTGGCACCTCGCCAACCGCCGCTTTCCGGCCGGCAATTTCATCCGCACGCGCGAGACCTTCGACTATATCCAGGAGCCCGACGTCTTCCACGACGTCTTCGGCCATGTGCCGATGCTCACCGATCCCACCTTCGCCGACTACATGCAGGAATACGGCAAGGCCGGGTGGAAGGCGATGCGCTACAACCGGCTGAAGGCGCTCGGCGCGCTCTACTGGTACACGGTCGAGTTCGGACTGATCGAGGAAGCCGACGGCATCAAGGCCTATGGCGCCGGGATCCTCTCCGGACCGACCGAGGTGGTCTATGCGACGCAGGCCGAGAGCCCCAACCGCATCATCCTCAATGTCGACCGGGTGATGCGCACCGATTACGTGATCAGCGATCTGCAGCCGACCTATTTCGTGATCGAGAGCTTCGAGGATCTTTACCGCCAGACGGTGGAACGCGACTTCGACCGTCTCTATCGCAATCTTCCGCCTGCCTTCACCTACGCCAATTCGGCGGTGATCGACGTCGACAATGTGGTGAACCGGGGCACTCAGGAATATCTCCTGCGCGGCGGGCGCGGGAGCGGCGCCAAGCCGGTCTGACGCTCCGTCCGCAAACGTCCCGAGGCGTCACTCGACCACGCAAGAACCACGCAAAACGGCCCCGGATCGCTCCGGGGCCGTTCTGAATTTCACCAGAGACCGGCGAAGCTTACATGGCAGGATCTTCGATCTGCTCGGCAGCTTCTTCGCCGGCTTCTTCGAGAGCCTCGGCATTGGCTTCCATCTGCTCTTCGGCAGCTTCGGGCAGCAGCTCGGCTTCGTGCTCCATCGCGTCGGCTTCGGCCGCGGTGGCGTCGCGAACCGCGTCGGCACGATCTTCGGCGGCATCTTCGGTCGGGCTGTCGCAGGCCACGAGGCCAAGGCTGAGCGCAGCAACCGAAGCGACCATCGACGTCTTGAAAATGCTCTTCATAATGATTCCCCTTAATTTCGAGCGGTTCGTAAGTCCGATCCGGCTCATCCCCCTACCTGCGGCAGATGGCATCGCGTTGCAAGCCTGATCGCCATGTTTTTGCCATAATTGCGACGAGGCGTTCGGGGCTGGTCGGGTTGCGACCGCCCTTGCTCACGCCATCAGCCAGTAGATGAACGCGCTGCCGATCACGATCCGATACCAGGCAAACGGCGAAAAGCCGTGCCTGCTGACGAAGGCGACAAAGGCGCGGATGATCACCAGCGCCGTCAGAAAAGCGGCGGTGAAGCCCAGCGCGATCTCGCCCCAGCCGATTGCCGCTTCGCCCGCGCGCAAGACGGGATCGTCGAGGATCTTGACCGTCGCCGCGCCGAGCATGGTCGGCACTGCGAGGAAGAAGGAGAATTCGGCGGCGGTCTTGCGCCCCACACCCATCGCCAGCGCGCCCAGGATCGAGGACGCCGAACGGCTGGTCCCAGGTATCATCGCCAGACATTGGGCAAGACCGATCGTCAGCGCGGTCTTGGCCGAGAGCGCTGCCACGCCCTTGTCCTCGCGCTCGGGGATGACCCGCTCCAGCACCAGGATCAGGAAACCACCGACCACCAGCGCGACCGCGACCACCAGCGGCGCGCCCAGCATCACGTCGATCGCATCCTTGGCGAGCAGTCCGATGACGGCGGCGGGGAGGAATCCCAGCAGGATGTTGCGGGTGAAGCGCCAGGACTCCGCATCGCGGCGCAGCAGTCCGGTACCCATCTTCCAGAACAGCTTGCGATAGCTGACCACCACCGCGAGGATCGCGCCGAGCTGGATCACGATGTTGAACTGCTGCCACTGGTCGGGATCGTAGCCGAACCAGGCCTGGGCGAGGATCAGGTGCCCGGTCGAGCTGACCGGGAGGAATTCGGTCAACCCTTCGAGGATGCCGAGCAGGATGGCGGTGATTGTGTTGTCCATGGCTGTGGCGCCATGAAGAAAGGGGGTGCCAAGTCAAGCGACCGGCACCCCCTTTTTTGCCGTGCGGATCGCTTGGGGCGCGATCCGGCCGTCGCTCGCGGCCCTTACCAGATCGTGATGCGCTCTTCTGGCGGCAGGTAGAGCTCGTCTTCAGGCGTCACGCCGAAGGCCTCGTACCAGGCGTCCATATTGCGCACCACGCCGTTGACGCGGTACTCTTCCGGACTGTGGCTGTCGGTGCGCAGCCGCTGGCGCGCGGTCTCCTCGCGTTGCGCCGAACGCCAGACCTGCGACCAAGCCAGGAAGAAGCGCTGGTCGCCGGTCAGCCCGTCGATCACCGGCACATCCTTGCCTTGGGTCGCGATCTTATAGGCGCGATAGGCGAGGCTGAGGCCGCCCAGATCGCCGATGTTCTCGCCCAGCGTCAGCCGTCCGTTGACGCAGGTCTCGCCCTGATCGAGCGGGCAGAAGGCGTCGTACTGCTCGACCAACGCATTGCCGCGCTCGTCGAAAGCGGCCCGATCGGCATCGGTCCACCAATTGCGCAGCATGCCCGTGCTGTCGTATTTCGACCCCTGATCGTCGAAACCGTGGCCGATCTCGTGGCCGATCACCCCGCCGATGGCGCCATAATTGACCGCCGGATCGGCGCTAAGCGCGAAGAACGGAAGCTGCAGGATCGCTGCGGGGAAGACGATTTCGTTCTTGGTCGCATTGTAATAGGCGTTGACCGTCTGCGGCAGCATGAACCACTCGGTCCGGTCGATCGGACCGCCCAGCTTGGCGAGATTGTCCTGCCACTGCCATTTGGCTGCGGCCATCCGGTTCGCGAGCGGATCGCCGGGTACGATTTCGAGCCCTTCATAGGTCTCGAGATTGTCGCGATAGCCGATCTTGGGATCGAAGCTGTCGAGCTTGGCCAAAGCCTGCACCTTGGTATCTTCGCCCATCCACTCGATCTCGTCGATCGACTGCGCGACCGCGACCCGCAGGTTGGCGACCAGTTCGTCCATCGCCGCCTTGTTCTCGGGCGGGAAATAGCGCGCGACATAGCTCTTGCCGAGCAGTTCGCCCATCAGCCCCTCGGTCTCGCCGATGGCGCGTTTCCAGCGGGCGCGCTGCTCGGGGGTGCCCTGCAGGGTCTGGCCGTAGAAGGCGAAGTCCGCCTCGTCGAAGCGGCTCGGCAGGATCGCGGCGTTGTTCTCGAGGAACTCCTTGACCGTCCACGCCTGCAGCACTTCCACCGGCGTATCGACCAGCAGCCGCATCATCGCCGGCGTGCCGCCGCCGATCTTGGCGAGGACGTCCTCGGTCAGGCCGAGCTCTTCGGCCTCTTCGGGAGTCGGAGGAAGATCGCCGACGACGAAGCGGTCGGTCGCGTCGAAGCCGCTGGTCTCGAGCATTGCAGCCACGGGAAAGCCGCCAGCCATTGCGGCCAGTTCGGCAGGCGTGACGGCGTTGTAGGTCAGGTCCCGATTGCGACGCACCGCCCGGTCCCACGCCACGGTCCGCGCGATGCGGTCTTCCAGATCATAGACAGCCTGCGCCATCGAGGTGGGATCCGCATACCCGGCTTCGCCCAGCAGGAAGGCGACATACTCGCGGTATTTCTGCTGGATCTCGACGCCCTTCTCGGTTTCGTCGAGATAGTAGTCGCGATCGGGCAGGCCCAGCCCACCGGCGCCGAGATGGACCGAATAGCGATCGGGCTGTTTGGCATCGACGCTGACATAGCCGCCCAGCGGGGTGGCGTAGCCCGGCGAGCTCCACAGGGTCACCAGGCTGGCAAGCGTTTCCGCGCCTTTGATGGTGTCGAGATAGCTCTGCGCCTGCGCGAGCCCGGCGGCCTCGATCGCGGCGGTGTCCATGTAGGACCGATAGGCGTCGACGATGCGGCGCTCGTCCGCGGACAGCGTGGCGGGATCCTTGGCAACCAGTTCGTCGACCAGCGCCTTTACATCCGAGGTCGATTTCTCGCGCAGCAGGTTGAACGCGCCGAAGCGACCGAATTCGGGCGGCAGCGGGTTGGCATCGAGCCAGGTCTGGTTGGCATAGGCGAAGAAGTCGTCGCCCGGATCGATATCGCTTGAAAGATATTCCGGATCGAAGCCCCAGGTGCCGAAGCTCATGGTCGGGGTCGCCGGCTCGGTCGCTGCTGCGTCGTTCCCGGCATCGCTGCCGGCACCGTCCTGCGTCTGGGCTACGGCGGGGGCGGCGATGGCGAGCGCGAAGGCGCTGGCGCCGCCGGCGAGGAGGGTGCGGATCATCTGTGATAGTCTCCCGAGATTGGAACCGTCCACGGAGCGAGCGCCGCGGAGTTCGGGGCGATCATAGCCTATCTCGGGAGGGAGCGACAATTCGCTGGTCGGATGCCCTCGGTCGTCTGTCGATTGTCCTTTAAGATCAGGCGCTTTCAAGCCCGAACTGGAGTGTCGCGAGCCGGGCGTAGAGCCCGCCGCCGGCCGAGAGCTGGGCATGGGTCCCCTGTTCGACGATCCGGCCGGCATCCATCACCACGATCCGGTCGGCGGCGCGGATGGTGGCGAGGCGGTGAGCGATGACCAGCGTGGTGCGATCGCGCATCAGGTGATCGAGCGCATCCTGTACCAGTCGCTCGCTCTCGGCGTCGAGCGCGCTGGTGGCCTCGTCGAGCAACAGGATCGGCGCATTGCGCAGCACCGCGCGCGCGATCGCGAGCCGCTGCTGCTGCCCGCCCGAAAGCCTGGTGCCGTTCTCGCCGAGATAGGTGTCGAGGCCCTCGGGCAGATCCTCGAGGAATTGCGCCGCATTGGCGGCGCGCGCGGCTTCCCAGAGCTGCTCCTCACTGGCGTCCCAGGCGCCGTAGCGGATGTTGTCGCGGGCGCTGGCGCTGAACAGCACGCCGTCCTGCGGCACCATCGCGATCCGTTCGCGTACCGCATGCGGATCGGCGCTGGTGAGCGGCACGCCATCGATCCGGATGGTGCCCGCCTGTGGATCGTAGAACCGCTCTGCCAGCTGGAAGATCGTCGATTTGCCCGCTCCCGAGGGGCCGACGATGGCGACTGTCTCGCCCGGCTCCACCTCGAGCGTGAAATCGGCGAGCGCTGCGACCTCGGGCCGGGTCGGGTAGCGGAAGGAGACGTTGCGGAACGACAGGCTGCCGCGCGGCGGGACCGGGAGTGCCTGTGGGCGCGCGGGTGCGGCTACGGTGGGGCGCTCGTCCGCCAGCTCGGCGATCCGGCTGGCCGCCCCGGCCCCACGCAGCAGATCGCCATAGACCTCGGTGAGAGAGCCGAATGCGCCCGCGACCAAGCCTGCGGTCAGCACGAAGGCGGCGATGGTGCCCCCGGTGATCGTGCCCTCGGCGACCGCGGCCGCGCCGCGCCAGATCAGGATCGTGATCCCGCCGAAAACGAACATGATGATGATCGAGGTCATAGCCGCGCGGATCAGGATCCGCCGCCGCGCGACGGTGAAGGTCTGCTCGACCGCGCCGCCGAAACGCGCGCTCTCGCGGTCCTGCTGGTTGAACCCCTGGACGATCTTCATCGCCGAGAGCACTTCGGTGACCATCGCGCCGATATCCGCCACCCGGTCCTGGCTGGTGCGGCTGACGGTGCGCAGCCGGCGTCCGAAATAGGTGAGCGGCAGAATGATGGCGGGGATGATGAGGATCAGTCCCAGGGTAAGCTGCGGCACCAGATAGAACATGTAGATCGTCCCGCCGATCGCCATCAGCAGGTTGCGCAAGGCCACCGAAACCGTGGTACCCACGACCTGTTCGATCAGCGTGGTGTCGCTGGTCAGCCGGCTGGAGATTTCCTTGGGGGAATTCTCCTCGTAGAAATCGGGCGCCAGCCGCATCAGATTGCGATGCGTGTTCAGGCGGATATCGGCGACCACCCGTTCGCCCAGCCAGCTGACGAAATAGAACCGCGTCGCCGTGCCCGCCGCCAGCACCAGCACGATCAGCAGCAGGTAGCGAAACCAGCGACCGATCGCGTCGGGGTCGGCGCCAGCGGCGAAACCCTGATCGATGATCAGCTTGAAGCCTGCGGGTATCGCCAGCGTCGCGGCGGCGGTGACCAGCAGCGCCAGCGACGCCAGCGCCAGATAGCCGGGATAGGCCAGCGCGGTGCGCCAGACCATGAACAGCGGCTTGATCGAGCGCGCCCTGGGCGGCTCGCCTTCGCGCTCCGGGCGCGGAAAATCTTCGCGCGAAACCTCGTCGTTGATCTGTCCACCGTCCATGCGCTTCACCTAGGGTGCCGGGCGGGCGAAATCCATACGCTGCCCTTGTTTGTTCGACCGATTGCGACGCGTCGACCGGGTGCCTCGTTGACCGGGAGCGGGATCGGCTATCGGCGATTGTGCATTGCACAATAGATGGCGAAGCGCCACTCTAACCCTCTATCCGGACGCCCGAGCGAGGCGCTTGCAGGGAAAACCAATGCTTTATCACGCTTATGAATTGCAGCGCAGCTGGCTATCGAGCGCCAGCGCCTGGGCCGCTATCGGCGCCGAGATGATGACCAACCCTGCCAATCCGGCGAATTACTCTGGGCCTTTCGGCTATCTCGGGTTGGGGCCGATGGCGGCCTCCGCGCTCGAAGTGTTCTCCCACGCCTCCGCGCCGCGCGGCAAGCCCGCCTGGGGGATCGAAACCGTCGCGGTCGATGGCCGCGACGATCCCGTGGTCGAGGCGACGGTGCTCAACAAGCCGTTCGGCGATCTCAAGCGCTTCCGCCGCGAGAGCCTGCCCGAAGATGCGCCGCGGCTGCTGATCGTGGCGCCGATGAGCGGGCATTACGCCACCTTGCTGCGCGGCACGGTCGAGCGGATGATCGAAAGCTATGAGGTCTATGTCACCGACTGGGCGGACGCGAAGACGGTCCCCTTGAGCGACGGACATTTCGATCTCGACGACTATATCGACTATGTGATCGAGTTTCTCCAGCATATCGGCGAAAACGCGCATGTGATGGCGGTCTGCCAGCCCTCGGTCCCGGTGTTCGCCGCGACCGCGATCATGAATCGCGACGAGCATCCGTGCACCCCCGCCACTCTGACCATGATGGGCGGACCGATCGACACCCGCTGTTCGCCGACCTCGGTCAACGACATGGCGATGGATCGCCCGATCGAATGGTTCCGCCAGACGGTGATCGCCACCGTGCCGATGCAGCATCGCGGCGCCGGGCGACGGGTCTATCCCGGCTTCCTCCAGCTCGCGAGCTTCATGAGCATGAATCTCGGCAGCCACCTGATGAGCCATTACGAGATGTTCAAGCACCTCAACGCCGGCGACGATGCCAGCGCGCAGGCGACCAAGGATTTCTACGAGGAATACCGCTCGGTCTGCGACATGACCGCGGAATTCTACCTCCAGACGGTGGAGGAGGTGTTCCAGACCCACGCCATCCCCAACAACACCTTCACCCATCGCGACCGGCTGGTCGACCTGGGCAAGATCACGAAGACGGCGCTCTTAGCGATCGAGGGCGAGCGAGACGATATCTCGGGGCTGGGCCAGACCCGCGCCGCGCTCGAACTGACTCCCAATCTCGATGCCTCGAAGAAGCGCTATTTCATGGCCGAGGGCGCGGGCCATTACGGCATCTTCAACGGCAGCCGCTGGAGGGACACAATCGCTCCCGTGGTCGAGGAATTCATCGCCGCGCACGGGTGATGAGCCTGGAGGAGCCTAGGGTCAGCTTGCGACCGAATTGAGGGCAAAACACCAGAGAGCTTGCTATGGGGTCAAGCTTCTGCAGAGCGTTCAATTTCCTTCACAATTTCGGATGAGATTTCCATTATGCGTTGTCTGCCCGCTGCCTTGTTTTCGGGCCCAAAGACACCGCGGGCCATCAAGCGGGCCAAATACCAATCTGCGCCGGGGTGCCCTGCATCGGATGCAGCTTGTAGCATTGGCCGGACCATCCGATTGG
Organism: Qipengyuania benthica; assembly: GCF_030717865.1. Lineage (NCBI taxonomy): Bacteria > Pseudomonadati > Pseudomonadota > Alphaproteobacteria > Sphingomonadales > Erythrobacteraceae > Qipengyuania > Qipengyuania benthica. The sequence goes on from NZ_JAVAIL010000001.1 coordinate 173,705, forward strand.
TCTTGGCATCCTCACATTGCTCAAGACGATACCAAGATTGCCAGAAAAGTGCCGGAGCCCATGCGCTATCAACCCCGCGTTGGAGTATCTCTACGCAGCTCTCGTAATCTCCTCGACCAGCCATTTGATGTGCGCATCTAATCATCGCAATTTCGGAGCCCCGCGCGGAAGCTTCGGCGTACCACCGCTCAGCCTCCGCTAAGTCCAGCGCAATCCCGCGACCTATCTCGTAGCAATGTGCAGCTTGGTTCATGGAGTAAATCGAACCATCACGCGCAAGGCTCAGCCAGATCTGGAATTGTCCATCCTCATGGACGTCCGTGGCCTCTAATACGTCATACACCTGGCTAGAGTGAGGATCGCTTGCCAAAATTTCGGCTGAGTTAGAGTGCGCGCGCTCCCATGCGTAGGTTTGTTGCCAATTGAACTTGATAGGCATCCTACCGCGCAGCACGACCTTCGCGATTAGTCGACCAAGGGTCACGTCAAAGATTCTCCCGCCTCGTGTCGATCTCATCGTCGAAGCTTACAATCGTATCCTCATTTTGTCGTCACACGAAAAAGGCGGCACGGGTCTCCCCGGCCGCCCCTTTCACACTCGCCCTGACCAAGATCAGAAAATCTCGAACAGGCCCGCTGCGCCCATGCCGCCGCCGACGCACATGGTGACGACACCGTATTTCGCGCCGCGGCGCTTGCCCTCGATCAGCGTGTGGCCGACGCAGCGCGCGCCGGTCATGCCGTAGGGATGGCCGATCGAGATTGAGCCGCCGCTGACGTTGAGCTTGTCGTTGTCGATCCCGAGCTTGTCGCGGCAGTAGATCACCTGCACCGCGAAGGCTTCGTTCAATTCCCAGATGCCGATATCGTCGACCTTGAGGTCGAAGCGCTTGAGCAGCTTGGGGATGGCGAAGATCGGACCGATCCCCATCTCGTCGGGCTCGGTGCCCGCGACCGCCATGCCGATATAGCGCCCGAGCGGCTGGAGGCCCCTCTGCTCGGCAAGCTTGGCTTCCATGATGACGCTGGCCGAGGAGCCGTCCGACAGCTGCGAGGCGTTGCCCGCGGTGATGCTGGTGCCCGGCCCCATGACCGGCTGGAGCGAGGACAGGCCTTCGAGCGTGGTCTGCGGACGGTTGCCCTCGTCCTTGGCGATGGTGATGTCCTGGTCGGAAACCTCGCCGGTCTCCTTGTCCTTGACCTTGTGGGTCGTGGAAACGGAGACGATCTCGGCGTCGAAGCGGCCGGCGTCCTGCGCGGCGGCGGTGCGCTGCTGCGACTGGAGCGCATATTCGTCCTGCGCCTCGCGGCTGATGCCGTAACGCTGGGCGACGGTCTCGGCGGTCTGCAGCATGGGCATGTAGATCGCGCCGTGCATGGCGATCAGTTCGGGATCGGGCATGACCCGCATTTCCTTGGTCTGCACCAGGCTGATCGATTCCTGCCCGCCGGCGGCGACCACATCCATGCGGTCGTGCGTGACCTGCTTCGACGCGGTGGCGATGGCCATCAGCCCCGAGGAGCACTGGCGGTCGATGGTCATGCCGCTGGTGCCGATCGGGCAGCCGGCGCGCAGCGCGACCTGGCGCGCGAGATTGCCCGCCTGGGTGCCCTGCTGGAGCGCGGCGCCCCAGACCACGTCGTCGATCTGGTCGGGCTCGACGCCCGATCGCTCGATGGCGGCTTTGAGCGAGTAGGAGCCCAGCGTCGGCCCGGTGGTGTCGTTGAAGCCGCCCTTGTAGGCGCGGCCGATGGCGGTGCGGGCGGTGGATACGATGACTGCGTCGCGCATTTTTGAAACCTTTCGTCATCCCAGCCTACGCTGGGATCTTTCTCAATGAAGTCCGACCAAGCGGACGGAGATCCCAGCTTGCGCTGGGATGACATTAAACCTCAGACGAAGAACTGCATGATCCACTCGGTGATCAGCGCGGGCTTGTCCTCGCCTTCGATCTCGATGGTGATCTCGCTGGTCTGCTGCCACTGTCCGGGGCGCTTTTCGGTGAGATCGACCAGCTTCCAGTGACCGCGGATGCGCTTGCCCGACTTGACCGGGCTGATGAAGCGCGTCTTGTTGCCACCGTAATTGACGCCCATTTTCACGCCGTCGACCTTGGGCAGGTCGGAATTGGCGGACAGATAGGGGATCATCGACAGGGTCAGGAAGCCGTGCGCGATGGTGCCGCCGAACGGCGTCATCTTGGCCTTTTCCTCGTCGATATGGATGAACTGGTGATCGCCGGTCGCCTCGGCGAACTGGTTGATGCGCTCCTGGCTCATCTCCACCCATTCGCTGGTGCCCAGATGTTCGCCGGCCTTGGTCGCCATGTCCTGCGGGGTCATTTGCCTCTCCTGTGAAATTGCATGCCTTGCGCGCGGACGATGGCCGCGCTCTGGCAAGCGTCATGGCGGATGGCAAAGCCGCGCGCAACCGCGCGAATGCTGCCCTTACGGCAAGGCGGGGTCGCGTTGCGGCGGGTCACGCCGACGGCGGCTGCGCTTGGCTGCACGCTCCCCGGCAGCGTCAGTGCCCGAACTCGATTCGCGCTGTGCGCAATAGGTCCACAGCGCGATCTGCAGGCCCAGGAACAGGAAGATCACCGGCTGATAGGCGATCCCCTGGAAGGCCGCGCCGACCAGATAGACGATCTGCGCCGCCTGCAGCGCGCTGGCGAGATCGGCGACCCAGGCGGCGCGCGGTCCGTCGCGCTTGCGATAGCGGCGGCGCAGCTTCTCCATCTGGAGCAGCCCGGTGATCTGCAGCGCCATCCAGATCAGGAACCCGGGATAGCCCTGCTCGCCCAGCAGTTCGAAATAGGCCGAGTGGAAGGCGCGGCCCTTGTCGGTGACCTCGACCAGTTCGACCGAGACCGAGCTGCCCTCGTCGGTGCGGACCGGCATGCTGTAGGTGAAGCTGTTGGCGCGATAGGCATCGAAGCCGCCGCCCAGCGGATGCTCGGCGACATAGTCCAGCGTCCAGCTCCACACCGCCACCCGGGTCGAGGCCGAGGCATCGCCCTCGTGGCTGCCGATGGTGGCCATGCGCTCGTAATAGCTTTGCGGCAGGAACGGCAGCGCGCCTATCGCCAGCACCCCGGCGGCGAGCAGATAGAGGATACGGTTCTTGACGTCGCGCAGCATCAGCACGCCCAGCACCGCGATGCACACCAGTCCGGTGCGCGCCTCGGTCCCCACCGGGATCAGCAGGCAGGAAAAGATCACCCCGTAGCCGAACAGCTTCACCCGCCAGTCGGGAGGAAAGACGGTGCCGTGCTTCATCAACCACAGCACCAGCGGGATCGAGCCGATCGCGACGGTGGCGAGAGTAGAGCTTTCGTAGATCCCCGAATTGTCGTTGACGAAGAAATAGAGGCTTTCGTAGCCGCCCCCGCCGAGCACGGTCTTCATGCCGGTGGCGATGACGATCGCCCCCAGCGTCAGCACGACCGTTACCAGCAGCGCCTCCATCCGCGTCCGTGTGGTGAGCGTGAAGGGCAGGAAGATCGCGAACACCAGCGCCTTCCACACCCAGCTCCATTTGTGCGCGGCCTCGACGGGGAAGGCGGACTGGGTGGTGGTGAAACCGCAATAGACCAGCAGCAGGAGCATCAGCAGCTGGCGATAGTGGATCCGCGTCTCCTTCTTGGAATCGGTCAGCAGCCAGCCGGCGAAGGCGGCGCAGAAGGCGATCAGCGAGATCGGCAGCGCGGGCGTCAGCGTCCAGCCGATCTTCTGTGGTGCCAGAATGTCTATATAGATATAGGCGAGCACCCACAGGAAGGGGCGTGCGATGCCCAGCGCCAGAAACGCCAGCACGAAGGCGAAGAGCGCGAGATCAAGCATTGCGGCGCCGCTTTCGGGCCGCGCGTCGCGCGGCGGCGCCGTCTTCGGGCGGGTTTTCGGCACCCGTTTCGGCAGCCGGAAGAGCCGTCTCATCCTCCGCTGCCGGTTCGACATCGACATCCTCGCGCCGGATCAGCCGCAACAGCGCAAGCAGCAGCAGGCCGTGGGTCAGGGCAAGGGCGAAATAGTCGATCAAAAGCGGCGTCTCTTCGAATGTGCGGCGCGCGGGTGGTCCAGGTCTAGGCGATCGCGGTTGACGGGGCGTTAAGCCTGTTGTGCAACGGTATAGCCCGATGACCCGAGTCCTGCATATCCTCGACCATTCGCTGCCGCTGCACTCCGGCTACACCTTCCGCACGCGCGCGATCATGAAAAGCCAGATCGCAGCCGGGATGGAGGTGCGCGGGCTTACCGGCCCCCGTCAGGGCGGCGATGCGGGCGATGGCGGCGCGTTGCAGGAGGGACTCGACGAGGAAGAGAGCGAAGGGCTGACCTTCTTCCGCGCGCCGGCGGAACCCTCGGGCCCGCCGGGCTTGCGCGAATGGCGCGAAATCGAGAGGTTGCGCCACGCGGTCGAACGCGCGGCGCGGCGCTGGCGGCCCGATGTTCTTCACGCCCATTCGCCTGCGCTCACCGGCATGGCCGGTTTGCGCGCCGCGCGCCGGCTCGGCCTGCCCTTCGTCTACGAAATACGCGCCTTCTGGGAAGATGCCGCGGTCGGCAACGGCACCGGGCGCGCCGGATCGCTCAAATACCGGCTGACCCGCGCGCTGGAAAACCGGGTGGTCGCGGGCGCGGATGCCGTGTTCACCATTTGCGATGGCTTGCGCGAGGATCTGATCGGACGCGGCCACGAGGCGGGCAAGATCGGTCTGTCGCCCAATGGCGTCGATCTGGCGCTGTTCGGCGATCCGCCCCCGCGCGACGAGACGCTGGCGCGCGAGCTGGAGCTCTCCGACGGCCCTGTGGTGGGCTTCGTCGGCAGCTTTTACGACTACGAGGGGCTCGACGATCTCATCGATGCGCTGCCGCTGCTGCGGAAGCGCCATCCCCGGGCGCAACTGCTGCTGGTAGGGGGCGGCCCAATGGACGGCGCGCTGCGGGCGCGCACCCGCGCCAGCCCCGCCGCCGATGGCTTAACCTTCACCGGCAGGGTCCCGCATTCCGAGGTCGAGCGCTACTATTCGCTGATCGACGTGCTCGCCTATCCGCGAAAGCGCAGCCGGCTGACCGATCTGGTCACTCCGCTGAAGCCGCTCGAGGCGATGGCGCAGCGGCGGATCGTCGCCGCCTCCGATGTCGGGGGCCATCGCGAGCTCATCGAGGACGGGCGCACCGGGGTGCTCTTTCCCCCCGACGATCCGCAGGGCTGCGCCGATGCCTTGGCCGATCTGATCGACCGCCGCAGCGAGTGGGAGGCGCTACGCGAGCGCGGACGGGCGCATGTTGCCGCGCATCACGACTGGGCGCATAATATCGATCGTTATCAAGCCGTTTACCAGAGCCTGCTATGCCGCCAGGCGGACAGGAACAGCGCGCGCGCCGCCTGAGTGCGGTCCGGAGCAGAAAGAGAACGACGCCACCCCATGAGCGCCAGCCGCAACACCAAGCCGCTCACGGCGCATCCGGCCTTCCCGGCGATCGTGGCGCTGTGGTTCGCCGCTTTGTTGGGGCTGGGCACTTTCGTGGTGCCGCCCGCGAATTTCGAAGGCCTCGTGGTGGGAATCGGGCTGGCCGAATTGTTTCCCGCCGCCGCTCCGCCGCTGGGCGGCACCGCGCGGCTGGCGATCAGCGCCGTCGCCGCGCTTCTGGGCGCACTGCTGGGGCTGGCTATCGCCGCGCACCTCCGCCGGGTGCAGGCACGTTCACAGAGCCGTAGCGAGGAGACCGGACCGGCCGGCGATTCGCCCTGGCTCCCCGATGACGATGACGATGACGATGACCAGGATCTGGCGGCGCAAGATATCGTCGCAACCGGCCCCGGTGATTCGGTGCGCCGCGACGATCTGGCGAAACCCCCGCCGCCCGCCACCGGCCCGACCCGGCTTGCCGGCCGCCGCAGCACCGCCGAAGCCGACGATCGGCGGTTCGAGAGACCGACCGACCGAGCAGAAGGGCATGGCAGCGAGACCGGGCGCATCTTCCAGGTGAGCGAAGTCCGCCTGGGCGATTCTGCTGGCACGCAATCCGCCACCAACGCCGCTTCCCATGAACCCGAGGCCGCTTCCGGCGAGAATGAGGACGACGATCTGCAGCGTTTCGCCGCCGATCGGCTCGTCGCCGGCCTGCCTCGTGTCCAGCGCCGCAATTTCGACGACGACCCGCTCGAGGACTGGTCCAGCCCCGAAGCCGGCGGCGATGAGCCCGACGCCGAACCCGGCTTTGCGGTCGTGCCCCCTACGGCAGCAGGCGAGCCGCAGGATAGCGATTGCGAAGAGCCCGATTTCGAAGAGACCGAAGCGGTGGAATACGTCGAGTACGAGGAGGTGCCCGCCGAGACCATGCCGAGTCTCGATGAGAACGCTCCGTCTGCAGAGCCCGTCGAAGCTCAGGGATCGACCCCCGCTACCGATGAGGAATTCCCCGAGGCCGAGGTCGAAGCGGAAGTCGAACCCGAGCCCGAGCCCGAGCCCGAGCCCGAGCCCGAGGTCGAACCCGAACCCGAACCCGAGCCCGAGCCCGAGCCCGAGCCCGAGCCCGAGGTCGAACCCGAACCCGAGCCCGAGCCTGAGCCGCTCGAATTCTCTGCAGCGCCGCTCGCCGAACTGGTGGCGCGGTTCGATGCGGCACTCGCCGCGCAGCGTTCGCGGCTGGCAGGTTCGGCGCAAATGCAGCCGGACTCGGCGCGCTCCGACGATCCGGTGATCGCCTTCCTGCGCCGCGAAGTGGATCGCGATCGCGGTGCGCCCGGCGAGCCCCGTGAGGACGAGTCGGGCGAACGGGCCGACGATCCGCGTGCCGGGCTGCGCAACGCGCTGGACAAGCTCGACCGGGTCAGTCGTAAGCCCTGACCGGCCCACGCTCGACAGCGAGGTTCGGCAAGGCTGTTACGCAAAACTTGCCGCAGACGAAATTTTCCTTCGTCCCTCGCGGTTGCAAAACGGCTTTCGCATGGTCATTACGGGCACTCACGACAATCCGGCAGCGCTGCGACCGGCGCGCCAACAGTCAGGTCCCATCGGAAGCCCTCGCCTCCGTCGGGCCCGACGGTGTGAAGGAAGCGAATGACCGTACCCGCCCACCCGCCTCTCGGCGGGCTCTACGATCCGCGCAACGAACACGACGCCTGCGGTGTCGGCATGGTCGCGCATATCCGCGGCGACAAAAGCCATTCGATCGTGAGCCGGGCGCTGGAGATTCTCGGCAATCTCGATCATCGCGGTGCGGTCGGCGCCGACCCGTTGCTCGGCGACGGCGCGGGCATCCTGCTCCAGGTCCCCGATCCGCTGTTCCGCAATTGGGCGCGCAGCGAAGGCATCGACCTCCCCCCGCCCGGCGAATACGGCGTGGCGCAATGCTTCCTGCCGCGCGAAGGCGAGGCGGCCACCTTCGTGGTCGATCAGCTTGAGAAATTCGTCGTCAAGGAAGGCCAGCGCGTGCTCGGCTGGCGCGATGTTCCCGTCACGCTCGACGGCTTGGGCCGTGCGGTGGTCGATGCCATGCCCGTCATGCGGCAATGCATCGTCGGGCGCGGTCCGGATTGCGCCGATCAGGACGCGTTCGAGCGCAAGCTGGTGGTGATCCGCAAGCAGACGCTCAATCCGCTCGCCAGACTGGCTGAAAAGCACGGAATTCCCGGGCTTACGCAGGCCTATATCCCCAGCTTTTCCAGCCGCACCATCGTCTATAAGGGTCTGCTGCTCGCGCATCAGGTCGGCGGGTTCTACGACGATCTGCGCGATCCCGACTGCGTTTCGGCGCTCGGGCTGGTGCATCAGCGCTTCAGCACCAACACCTTTCCCAGCTGGCGACTCGCGCACCCTTACCGCTTCACCGCGCACAATGGCGAGATCAACACGGTGCGCGGCAACGTCAACTGGATGAACGCGCGCCGCCGGACGATGGAAAGCGAGCTGCTGGGCGTCGATCTCGACAAGATGTGGCCACTGATCCCGCATGGCCAGTCGGACACCGCCTGTCTCGACAACGCGCTCGAGCTGCTGCTGGTGGGCGGCTACAGCCTCGCCCATGCGATGATGATGCTGATGCCCGAGGCCTGGGCCGGCAATGCGCTGATGGATCCGGCCAGGCGCGCCTTCTACGAATATCACGCCGCGCTGATGGAGCCGTGGGACGGGCCCGCCGCGGTGTGCTTCACCGACGGGCGCCAGATCGGCGCCACGCTCGATCGCAACGGGCTGCGCCCGGCGCGCTATTGCGTCACCAAGGACGATCACGTCGTGCTCGCCAGCGAGAGCGGGGTGCTGCCGATCGACGAGGCGGACATCGTGCGCAAATGGCGGTTGCAGCCGGGCAAGATGCTGCTGATCGATCTCGAGGAAGGCCGGATCATCGAGGATGCCGAGCTCAAGGCGCAGCTCGCCGCGGAGCATCCTTACGAGAAATGGCTCGAACAGGCGCAGTTCAAGCTCGAGGATATCGAGCATATCGCGCCCGAGCTGTCGGAGATCCCGGTCGCGACCACCACCCTGCTCGATCGCCAGCAGGCCTTCGGCTACACGCAGGAAGATCTGACGCGCTTTCTCGAGCCGATGGCGCTCGACGGCCAGGACCCGATCGGCTCGATGGGCACCGATACGCCGATCGCGGTGCTGAGCGACCGCCCGCGGCTGCTCTACGACTATTTCAAGCAGAACTTCGCGCAGGTCACCAATCCGCCGATCGATCCGATCCGCGAGGAACTGGTGATGAGCCTGCTGTCGATGATCGGTCCGCGCCCCAATCTGCTCGGGCGCGACGCCGGGCTGCACAAGCGGCTCGAGGTCAGCCAGCCGATTCTCACCAATGAGGATCTGGCCAAGATCCGCTCGGTCGAGGCGGCGCTCGACGGCGCGTTTCGCACCGCGACGATCGACTGCAGCTGGGATGCCGCCACCGGCGCCGAGGGGCTGGCGATGGCGATCAAGGAGATGTGCTGGGCCGCGACCGAGGCGGTGCTGCAGGATCACAACATCCTGATCCTGTCCGACCGGCTGCAGGGTCCCGACCGCATCCCCATGCCCGCTCTGCTCGCCACCGCTGCGGTGCATCACCAGCTCACCCGGCAGGGGCTGCGAATGCAGACCGGGCTGGTGGTCGAAACCGGCGAAGCGCGCGAGGTCCATCATTTCTGCGTGCTGGCGGGTTACGGCGCCGAGGCGATCAACCCCTATCTCGCCTTCGAGACGCTCGAGCATCTGCGCGCCGAGCGGCACCCCGAGCTCGCCCCCGAAAAGGTGCGCGACAATTACGTCAAGGCGGTGGGCAAGGGCATCCTCAAGGTCATGTCCAAGATGGGTATCTCGACCTACCAGTCCTATTGCGGCGCGCAGATCTTCGATGCGGTCGGGCTGTCGAGCGCATTCGTCGATGCCTTTTTCACCGGCACCTCGACCACGATCGAGGGCGTCGGGCTCGAACAGGTCGCCGAGGAAGCGGTGCGCCGCCACGCGATGGCCTATGGCGATGCGCCGATCTATCGCAGCATGCTCGATCCGGGCGGCATCTACCAGTTCCGCCTGCGCGGCGAGGACCATGCCTGGACGCCCGAGACGATCGCCAATCTCCAGCACGCGGTGCGCGGCGACCGGCCCGACAATTACGCCGCCTTCGCCAAGGCGATCAACGAGCAGTCCGAGCGGCTGTTGACGATCCGCGGGCTGATGGAGCTGCGCAAGGCCGGCAAGCCGATCCCGCTCGACGAGGTCGAACCCGCCGCCGAGATCGTCAAGCGCTTCAGCACGGGGGCAATGAGCTACGGCTCGATCAGCCGCGAGGCGCACACCACGCTGGCGATCGCGATGAACCGCATCGGCGCGCGCTCGAACACCGGCGAAGGCGGCGAGGAGCCCGACCGCTTCGCCCCCATGGCCAATGGCGATTCGATGCGCAGTCGGATCAAGCAGGTCGCCAGCGGGCGCTTCGGGGTGACCACCGAATATCTGGTCAATTCGGACGATATCCAGATCAAGATGGCGCAGGGTGCTAAGCCCGGCGAGGGCGGACAATTGCCCGGCCACAAGGTCGACAAGACCATCGGCAAGGTGCGCCATTCGACCCCCGGCGTGGGGCTGATCTCGCCGCCGCCGCATCACGACATCTATTCGATCGAGGATCTGGCGCAGCTGATCCACGACCTCAAGAACGTCCAGCCCGAGGCGCGGATCTCGGTCAAGCTGGTGAGCGAGGTCGGGGTCGGCACGGTCGCGGCGGGGGTCTCCAAGTGCAAGGCCGACCACGTCACCATATCGGGCTACGAGGGCGGCACCGGCGCGAGCCCGCTGACCAGCCTGACCCACGCCGGCAGCCCCTGGGAAATCGGCCTCGCCGAAACCCAGCAGACGCTGCTGCTCAACGATTTGCGCAGCCGCATTGCGGTCCAGGTCGACGGGGGCCTGCGCACCGGGCGCGATGTCGCGATCGGAGCACTGCTCGGCGCGGACGAATTCGGCTTCGCCACCGCCCCGCTGATCGCGGCGGGCTGCATCATGATGCGCAAATGCCACCTCAACACCTGCCCGGTGGGCGTCGCGACGCAGGACCCGGTGCTGCGCAAGCGCTTCACCGGTACGCCCGAGCATGTCATCAACTACTTCTTCTTCGTCGCCGAGGAACTGCGCGGCATCATGGCCGAGATGGGCTTCCGCCGCGTCGAGGACATGGTGGGCCGGGTCGACCTGATCGACACCCACCGCGTCGCCCGCCACTGGAAAGCCAAGGGTGTCGACCTGTCGCGGCTGCTCGCCTCGGTCGAACGCGTCCCCGATGCGCCGCTGCGCCAGACCGGAACGCAGGACCACGGTCTGGGCGCGGCGATGGACCGCGAGCTGATCGCGGCCTGCCAGCCGGCGATCGCGGGCGGCAGACCGGTGGTGCTCGAACGCGAGGTGCGCAACGTCAACCGCAGCGTCGGCGCGATGCTTTCGGGCCGGATCGCGGAGGCGCACGGCCATCGCGGACTCGCGCCCGACGCCATCCGCATCGCGCTCACCGGGGTCGCGGGCCAGAGCTTCGGCGCCTGGCTGGCGCATGGCGTCACGCTCGAACTGACCGGCGATGCCAACGACTATGTCGGCAAGGGGCTTTCGGGCGGACGCATCGTGGTCAAGCCCCCGAGCCAGGTTACCCGCGACGCGAGCGACAACATCATCGTCGGCAACACCGTGCTCTATGGCGCGATCGCGGGCGAGGCCTTCTTTGCCGGGGTCGCGGGCGAGCGCTTCGCGGTGCGCAATTCGGGCGCGGTCGCGGTGGTCGAGGGCACCGGCGATCACGCCTGCGAATATATGACCGGTGGCATGGTCTGCGTGCTCGGCCCCACCGGGCGCAATTTCGCCGCCGGGATGAGCGGCGGCGTGGCCTATGTCTACGACCCCGATGATGTGTTCGCGTCGCTGTGCAACCTCGCGCAAGTCGATATTCGTTCTATCGAACCGGGCGAGGGCGAGGGCGCGGAGAACGGCTGGGGCGAACCCCAGCAGCGCGCCCGCTCGGTCGAGGACTCAGGCATGGGCGACCCGCTCTATCACGATGCCGCGCGGCTGCGCGTGCTGGTCGAGCGGCACCAGCTCCACACCGGCTCGACGCGCGCCGAGGCGCTGCTGGCGGATTGGGATACCGCGCTGCGGCAGTTCAAGAAGGTGATGCCGCGCGACTACGAAACCGCACTGAAGGCGCTCGAGGCGGAGCGCGAGGAAGCGGCGATGGAGGCGGCGGAGTGATGGTCTTCCGCGCCCCTCATTTCCTTCCATCCGTCATCCCAGCGGCCCCCATCGTCATCCCAGCGAAAGCTGGGATCTCTCACGGGCTTGCGCTCCACCTGCCACAGCTCCCAGCTTGCGCTGGGATGACGCATCACCACACGACAGGACCCCGCTGATGGGCAAGCAAACCGGCTTCCTCGAATACGCGCGGCGCGACCGCGACTATCTCGACCCCGCCGAGCGGGTGAAGAATTACGACGAGTTCGCCGTGCCCATGGGCGATGCGGAACTGCGCCACCAGGCGGCCCGCTGCATGGATTGCGGGATCCCGTTTTGCCACACCGGCTGCCCGGTCAACAACATCATCCCCGAATGGAACCATTTGGTCTACGAGGACGACTGGCGCGAAGCGTTGGCCAATCTCCATTCGACCAACAATTTTCCCGAATTCACCGGCCGCGTCTGTCCCGCGCCCTGCGAGGCGGCCTGCACGCTCAACATCATCGACCAACCGGTGACGATCAAGTCGATCGAATGCGCCATCGTCGATCGCGGCTGGGCCGAAGGCTGGATTCAGCCGCAAGTGCCCGAGCGCCAGACCGGCAAATCGGTGGCGGTGATCGGCAGCGGGCCGGCCGGGCTCGCCTGCGCCCAGCAACTCGCGCGCGCGGGCCATGCGGTGACCGTGTTCGAGAAGAGCGACCGGATCGGCGGACTGCTGCGTTACGGCATCCCCGATTTCAAGCTGGGCAAGCAGCACATCAACCGCCGCGCGGTGCAGATGGAAGCCGAGGGCGTCCATTTCCGCACCGGAGCCGAGGTCGGGGTCGAGATCAGCTTCAAGGCGCTGCAGGACAATTTCGACGCCGTCGTGCTGGCGGGGGGCGCGGAAGAACCGCGGCATTTGCAGATTCCCGGTGCCGAACTGCCCGGCGTGCGGCTGGCGATGGAATTCCTCACCCAGCAGAACAAGCGCAATGCCGGAGACGACGAATTGCGCGCCGCGCCCCGCGGGACCCTGTCGGCCAAGGACAAGCATGTCGTGGTGATCGGCGGCGGCGATACCGGGTCGGATTGCGTGGGCACCTCCAACCGCCAGGGAGCCAAGAGCGTCACCCAGCTCGAGATCATGCCGCAGCCGCCCGAACGCGAGGACAAGGCGCTTACCTGGCCCGACTGGCCGCTCAAGCTGCGCACCTCCTCGAGCCATCAGGAAGGCGCGAACCGCGACTGGGGCGTGCTGACCAAGCGCGTGATCGCCGAGAACGGCAGCGTCGCGGGACTGGAATGCGTCCGGATCGCATGGGACGGCGGCAAGTTTACCGAAGTGCCCGATAGCAGCTTCACCCTGCCCGCCGACCTGATCCTGCTGGCGATGGGCTTTACCGGGCCCAAGAAGCGCGGGTTGCTCGACAGGGCGGGGGTGGCGCTGGACGATCGCGGCGCGGTCGCCGCCGATACCAGCGATTATGCCACCAACGAGCCGGGGGTCTATTCCTGCGGCGACATGCGTCGCGGCCAGAGCCTGGTGGTCTGGGCAATCCGCGAGGGCCGCCAATGCGCCCGCGCGGTCGACGAGGCGCTGATGGGAGCGAGCGAACTGCCGCGCTGAGGGCTGTACCTCCGAATCGGTGCCACCCGCTTGCCAATTGGCGGCGCTCGTTTAGATTCGATCGTTCGGGACGAGGGCGATAATGGCCCGGCCCGACACGGGGAGGGACGCAATGCGACGCTGGGGGTTCGCGCTGGCCGTTCTGGGCCTGGCGCTAGGGGGAGGAATCGAAGCAAGCGCTGCCGCGCAAGGCCGGGCGCCTGCCGACCCGCAAGCGAATCCCGAACCGGCCCCTTCGCCGCAGCTCGAGCAACCCGCCAGCAGCGCGCAGAGCGTACCCGACCCCGCCTCCATCAAGCTCGTCGCGGCGCAGTTCGTCGATCTGCCGCTATCGGGCGGTTCGACCAGCGATGCGCAATACGGGCTCAAGCTCGATGCCTATGTCGATTTGAAAGGGAGCCTGTTCGGGCTCGACGACAGCTTCGCGCTGCACATCCATCCCGAACTCCGAGCGGGCGAATCGAGCAATGGCGAGATCGGGCTGCTGCCGACCAACAGCGCGCTGTTCTATCCCGCCAGCGAGGACGAGCAGTTCGACCTCTCGGCCAATCTCACCAAGACCTGGCGCAGCGGCGCTTCGCTCACCGTCGGCAAGGTCAATGTCTTCGACCTCTCGGCGCAATTGCCGATCACCGGGGGCGGCGGGATCGAGGGATTCCAGAACCTCGCCTTCGCGCTCCCGCCCAGCGCCATCGTTCCCGGCTCGCTGGTCGGCGCGCTACTTACCGTGCCGACGAAAAAGGCCCTGTTCCGGCTGTGGGTGTTCGACCCCAATCTCGCCTCGCGCCGCAGCGGGATTCCGACGCTGTTCGAGGACGGGGTCGGCGCGCTGGCCTCGGTCACCGTGCCCGCTACCATCGCAGGCAGGCAGGGCTATTACGCGCTCAAGCTCGCCGCCAGCACCCGCCGCGGGATCAGCAGCCGCGCCCTGCCCCCGGTGCTGATCCCGGCACCCGGCTCGGGCTTCGGCGAGAGCCGCGGCGAATTCGCCGCCATCCTCGCCGCCAGCCAATATCTCGTCGGCGGTCCGCGCGATCCGGCGGGGGGCATAGGCGTGTTCGGGCAGGTCTATCTCTCGGCGGGCGATCCGACCTTTCTCGATGTCAGCGCCCAAGCGGGGATCGCGGGCAATCCGCCGGGCCGCCCGCAGGACCGCTTCGGGCTGGGCTGGTTCCGCTATTCGCTCACCGACGGGCTGGTCGACGCGCTGGCCGCGCGCGTCCCGTTGGAGGACGAGGAGGGCGTCGAAGCCTTCTATACGATCGGTCTGAACGAGACCTTCCGCCTCACCGCCAATCTCCAGCTGATCGACAGCGCCATCGCCCCCCGCGATGAGGCCTTGCTGGGCGGGCTGCGGCTGGTGACGGCGTTCTAGGCCGGACCTCCCGTGATCGGCAGGCGCCAGTCGATCGCCCCGCGCCCCGCCTGATCGAGAAAGGCATTGGCCTTGCTGAAAGGCCGCGAGCCGAAGAAGCCGCGGTGCGCCGAAAGCGGGCTGGGGTGCGGGCTGCGCAGCACCAGATGGCGGCCATCGCTCCCCTCGGCCAGTTCGGGGAGCCGCGTCGCCTTCTTCTGCGCATGCGCGCCCCACAGCACGAACACGCTCGGGCGCTCAGCCTGCGCTACCGCGGCGACCACTGCATCCGTGACCGCGTCCCAGCCGCGCCCGGCATGGCTGCCCGCCTGCCCTGCCTCGACCGTCAGCGTGGTGTTGAGCAGCAGCACGCCGCGCTGCGCCCAGGGCGTCAGATCGCCATGCGGCGGGATTTCCAGTCCGAGGTCGGCGCGCAGTTCCTTGTAGATGTTCGCGAGGCTGGGCGGCACGCGCACGCCGTCGGGCACCGAGAAGCTCAGCCCCATCGCCTGACCCGGTCCGTGATAGGGATCCTGCCCGAGAATCACGACCCTGACCGCCTCGCGCTCGGTCAGCTCGAGCGCGCGCAAGCGGCTACCGCGCGGGGGGTAGATCGGTTTGCCAGCCGCCTCCTCGGCGCGCAGCCAGCCGCCCAGCCTCCGCGACTCGTCGCCCGCCAGCACCGGTTCGAGCACATCGCGCCAGCTTTGGGGCACCCCGCTTCCGGACAGATCGCTATCGTTCATCGCCGCCATGCTAGGCCGGCCCGGTCAGGCTCGCCAGCAGCCCTTTCCACCAATCCCCAATGCGCCTAAGGCCCGACCCCATATGACTGTATATTTCCACGAAGAAGACCTCCCGGCCGATGTGCTCGGCGCGGGTGCGATCGCCATCGACACCGAAACCATGGGGCTCGTCACGCCGCGCGACCGGCTGTGCCTCGTCCAGATCAGCGATGGCGGCAAGGACGAGCATCTGGTCCGCTTCGGCCCCGACAGCAGCTACGACGCGCCCAATCTCAAGGCCATTCTCGCCGATCCCGACCGGGTGAAGCTCTATCATTTCGCGCGCTTCGATCTCGCGGCGATCGAATATTATCTCGGCGTGATGGCCGCGCCGGTGTTCTGCACCAAGATCGCCAGCAAGCTGGTGCGCACCTACACCGACCGCCACGGATTGAAGAATCTGGTCGACGAATTGCTCAACGAGAACCTCTCCAAGCACCAGCAGAGCTCCGACTGGGGCGGCCCGGTGCTGAGCGAGGCGCAACGCGACTATGCGGCGTCCGACGTGCGCTATCTCCACCGCCTGCGCGAGGAGCTGGAAAAGCGGCTCGAGCGCGAAGGGCGCAGCGAAATGGCGCAGGCCTGTTTCGACTTCCTGCCCACCCGTGCGCGGCTCGATATCGCCGGCTGGCCCGAGCACGACATCTTCAGCCACGCCTGAGGTCGCAGCGCATGGTCTCCACTCCCCGACCCGAGAAGCGCAGAGAGACCAGGCGAGCAGCGGCCCTGCGCAGCAGGCGCCAGCATTTCGCCGCGCCCGGCGGCTCGCACGACCGGCTGGTCGGCTTTCTCGCACGCGCGCTGCCGCTCGGCGTCGGAGTGGTCGCGGCGCTGATGGTGATCACTCCGCTCAGCCCGCGCGGCGAAGTCAGCTTTCTGCTCGACCGCAACAAGGTGGCGGTCATCGACGAGCGGCTGCGCGTCGACAACGCCATGTATCGCGGCCAGGACGACCGCAGCCGCCCCTTTTCGGTGACAGCCGGCGAGGCGGTGCAGAAATCCAGCCTCGAGGGCATCGTCCGGATGGCGGATATGGAAGCGCGACTGCTGCTCCCCGAAGGCCCGGCGGTGATCGATGCCAGCGGGGGCGCCTATGACATCGACGCCGAGACCATGATCGTGCCCGGAACGATGCGGATGATCGCGGCGGATGGCTATCGCATGCTGCTGCGCGACGTCCTGATCGATCTCGACACCAGGCGCGTGGTCGGCCGGGACGGCGTCTCGGGAGCCATTCCTGCGGGGACCTTCTCCGCCAATCGTCTCGAAGTCGATCTCGCGGCGCGGACCGTCGCGCTGGTCGGCGATGCCCGGCTGCGGATGGTGCCGGGCCAGTTGAGGATGCCATGATGACCGATCTCGTTCCGACCGCCCGCCGCTGGCTGATCGGCGGCTTCGCCGCGACGCTCGCGCTGATGGCAGGCATCCAGCTCAACGCCCAGGCCATCGCCGGGCACAATTCCAACGCGCCGGTGAATTACGCCGCCGACCGGATCGAACTGCAGGATCGCCAGAACCGCGTGGTGCTGTCGGGCGACGTGGTGATCGAGCAGGCCGGACTGCGGCTCACTGCGGCGCGTACGCTGGTCAATTACAGCGACAGCGGAACGCTGCGCATCCAGCGGATCATGGCGACCGGCGGGGTCAATGTGCGGCGCGGCAACGAGATCGCCTCGGGCAACACCGCGGTCTATGATTTCAACCGCCGGATCATCACGCTGGCGGGCGACGTCCGGCTCCGGCGCGGTAACGACACGCTCAACGGCGGGCGGCTGGTGATCGATCTGGTCAGCGGCGTGGCGAGCGTCGATGGGAGCGCCAGCGGGTCGTCCGGAGTGGCGGGCGAAACCACCACCGGCGACGGCGGACGGGTCAGCGGGACCTTCGCGGTCCCTGAAAACTGATTGCGCGAACTGATCCGGTTTAACGCCGCGCGGGCCGGCGCGCCATTCCGGTCAGCGCCTGCGCAAGCAGGAGATGCGCCGCCTGGCTGTTGGCGAGCAATTCGCGGTGCAGCTCGACCAGCCGCGAAGTCAGCCGGTCGAGCCGCGGCCCGCGCCAATAGGCGTATTGGTTGCGGATCTCGCGCTCCTCGCGAAAGAAGATGCCCAGCTGCGCCTTCTCGCCCTTGCCCAGGTCGTCGAACGAGCCGCGCGGTCCCAGCCGCGCCGCGATCCGCGCCAGCTGCGCCGCGCGTCGTTCGAAAGCGAGCAGAAGCCCCACCGGGTTGAGCGCCATCTCGCGCATCCGCACCATCTCGCCCGCGAGCTTGGGCTGGTCGCCCGAGAGCACCGCATTGACCAGCGACATGAAGCCGTCCTCGTCGCTCACCGCGCCGATCGCGTCGAGCGCGGCGGAATCGACCTGTTTCGGAGATTGCGGACTGGCATCGAGATAGAGCGCCAGCTTGTCGATCTCGGATTGCGCCAGCCGCACGTCGAGATTGGCGGCGCGCGCGATTCGTTCGGCCAGCCCGCCGCTGAACTGCACGCCCGCGCCATCCCCCATCGCGCGCACCGCATGGGTGACCGAGGCCAGATCGGGCGGGTAGAACATCGTCACCAGCGCATCTTTCCGCTTTTCCAGCAGCTTGGCGGTGCGCGACTTGTCGGTGGCCGCTGTCGCCACCACCAGCACCGGGCAAGCCTGGCCCGCGCCCATGTCGCTGGTCTCGAGCAGCGTGCGCAGCGCGTCATGCGCCTCGTCGCCATTGGCGCGCACGAGGATATGGCGGCTGTCGCCGAACAGCGAGGAGGAGCGCGCCTCGTCGCCCAGTTTCGCCGGGTCCGAACGCAGCTCGCCGCCCGATAGTTCGACCCGCTCGCCCGGATCCGGGAGCATGCTCACCAGATCGCGCGCCGCCGCCGAAGCGCCCGCCTCGTCGGGGCCGCAGAAGAAGAAGATCGAGACGCTGCCGAGCGCACCGCGCGCCTTGGTTGCAAAATCGCGCTGCGTCGCTTTCATTGTGCCGCCTTCACGGGGCTGCCCGGTACTCGTCGCGCAGAGTGGCCGCGATCCGCGTCACCATCCGGCTGGCGACCTCGCGCGCGAGATTCTCGAGCGCCGTCTGCTCGGCAGCGATGGTGGCGTATTCGCTGGAGACCACGTCGATGCCGGCGTCGGAGCCGGCGGTGGCGTCGAGCAGGATCGAACCGGTGGCGGTATCGATCAGCTGGTAGCGCGCGCGCAGCGTCCGTCGTTCGCGGCCGATGGTGTCGTCGCCCAGCACGCCCAATCCTTCGAGCTGGTCGTCCAGCCGCACATCGAGCCGGTAGCGCGGCGCGGCCTCGCCCGCGGCGCCCAGCCGGTCCACCAGCGCATTGCGGACCAGCCAGCCCGCGCGCCCGCCGATCGCGGGGACTTCGATCGCGGCGAGACCCTGCGCCACCGCCCCGTCGCCGCCGCCGGCATACATCGGCTGCAACCCGCAGCCGGGCAGCGCCAGCACGAGAGCCAGGGCGGGGAGAAGAGTGGCGATCGGCCGCATCAGGTAACGATATTGACCAAACGGTCGGGCACGACAATCACTTTGCGGATCGCCGCCCCGTCGATCGAGCGCTGGACCTTCTCGCTCGCCAGCGCCATCGCTTCGAGATCCTCCTTCGCGGCTCCCTTGGGCGCGCTCAGCGTATCGCGCAATTTGCCCATGTGCTGGACCGCGATGGTGACCTCGTCCTCGACCAGCAGCGCCGGATCGACCTCGGGCCAGGCCACATCGGCGACCAGCCCGTCCTGCCCGAGCCTGTGCCAGGCTTCCTCCGCCAGATGCGGCATCATCGGCGCGACCAGCCGCACCAGCGCGAGGATCGCGCGCGAGCGGCTGGGCGAAGGCGCCGCCTTCTCGACCGCGCCGGTCAGTTCGTAGATCCGCGCCACCGCCTTGTTGAATCCGAGCGCCTCGATATCGGTCGCGACCGCGGCGATGGTCTGGTGGGTCTTGCGCTCGAGCGGCTTGTCCCGATCGCCGGATGCTCCGGCATCGTACTGCCCGAACAGACGCCACAGCCGGTGGACGAAGCGCGCGCAGCCCTCCATCCCGGCGTCCGACCAAGGCAGATCGCGCTCGGGCGGGCTGTCGGACAGCATGAACCAGCGCACCGCATCCGCGCCGTGTCGCTCGACGATGGTGTCGGGGTCGACGACGTTCTTCTTCGACTTCGACATCTTGACGACGCGGCCGATCTCGACCGGCGCGCCATCGGCCTTGAGCACCGCGCGATCCGCGCTGCGCTCGACTTCCTCGGGGCTGAAGAAGCTCTGCCGACCCTCCGCGCCGTCGCGGCGGGCGTAGGTCTCGTGCGTCACCATGCCTTGCGTGAACAACGAGGCGAAGGGCTCGGCGACATCGAGCCTACCCATCCGCCTCAGCGCGCGAGTCCAGAAGCGGGCGTAGAGCAGGTGCAGGATCGCGTGCTCGACCCCGCCGATATATTGCTCGACCGGCAGCCATTTCGCGACTTCGGCAGGATCGAAGGGGCGGTCGGCGGGCTGGCTGGCGAAGCGCAGGAAATACCACGAGCTGTCGACGAAGGTGTCGAGCGTGTCGGTCTCGCGCGCCGCCTCGCCGCCGCATTGGGGGCAATCGACCCGCTTCCACGCCTCGTGGCGCTGGAGCGGGTTGCCCGGGGTCTGGAAATCGACATCCTCGGGCAGCGTGATCGGCAGGCTTTCCTTGGGGGCCGGCACCACGCCGCAGGCGTGGCAATGGATGAAGGGGATCGGCGTCCCCCAATAGCGCTGGCGGCTGACCCCCCAGTCGCGCAACCGCCAGACGGTCTTGCCCTCGCCCCAGCCTTCGCTCTGCGCGCGGGCGATCACTGCCTGCTTGCCCGCGGCGATGTCCATTCCGTCGAGGAAGCGCGAGTTCACCAGCACGCCCTCGGCGGTGAAGGCCTCGGCCATCGGCGCCTCGGCATCCGCAGTGCTCGGGGCCACCACGCGCGGGATCGGCAGACCGTATTTGGTCGCGAATTCGAAATCGCGCTGGTCGTGGCCGGGCACCGCCATGATGGCACCGGTGCCATAATCCATCAGCACGAAATTGGCGATATAGACCGGCAGCGCCTCGCCGGTGAAGGGATGGCGCGCGGTGATGCCGGTGTCGAAGCCCAGCTTTTCGGCGGTCTCCAGCTCGGCCGCCGTGGTCCCGCCGCGCTTGCAAAGCGCGATGAATTCCTGCGCCGCCGAATTGTCCTGCGCCGCGCCCTGCGCCACCGGATGATCCGCCGCCACCGCGACGAAGCTCGCGCCGAAGATGGTGTCGGGCCGGGTGGTGTAGACCTCCAGCTTCTCGCCGCTCGACAGGTCGAAGGCGAATTGCAGCCCCTGCGATTTGCCGATCCAGTTCTCCTGCATCAGCCGGACCTTGTCGGGCCAGCGATCGAGCTCGCCCAGACCCTCGAGCAACTCCTCGGCGAAATCGGTGATCTTGAGAAACCATTGCGAGAGCTTGCGCTTCTCGATCTCGGCGCCCGAGCGCCAGCCCTTGCCGTCGATCACCTGCTCGTTGGCGAGTACGGTCTGGTCGACCGGATCCCAATTGACCTCGCTCTCCTTGCGATAGACGAGGCCCGCTTCGTAGAGATCGAGAAACAGCGCCTGCTCGTGGCCGTAATAGTCCGGCTCGCAGGTCGCCAGCTCCCGGCTCCAGTCGAGCGCGAAGCCGAGCCGCTTCAACTGCGCCTTCATGTGTTCGATATTGGCGCGGGTCCACTGGCCGGGATGGACGCCCTTTTCCATCGCCGCGTTCTCGGCCGGCATGCCGAAAGCGTCCCAGCCCATCGGATGCAGCACCTCGTGCCCGCGCATCCGCTTGTAGCGCGCCAGCACGTCGCCCATCGTGTAATTGCGGACATGGCCGATATGGATGCGCCCCGAGGGATAGGGGAACATCTCGAGGACGTAGCTCTTGGGCTTGTCAGAAGCGCTGTCGGCGCGGAAGGTCTGGGCGTCGTCCCATGCGCGCTGCCAGCGTCCGTCGGCCTGCGACGGATCGAATGTGCTCTCGGCCATGGGCGTCCCTGTCGTTCTGTCTAGCGTCGTGCTGCGGCTGTCTGCGCCGGCTTGCTTATCGGTGTCGTCGTCTCGCGTCCGCCAAAGCAGACCGGCGATCAGCCGCGGATCGCCTCGCGGCGCAGTTCGCGCGCCTTGGTGAGGATGATGTCTTCCAGCTTCTGCACCGTGGCGGCCTGCACGGGTGCCTCGACCCAGGTACCGCCCTGCGCCACCTGGCGACTGGCGGCGACCCTGAGCGCATCGGCGCGCAGATCGGTGTCGAGCACGGAGACGGTGAGCTTGACGCGCTCGCCGGGATTGGCCGGATTGGCGTACCAGTCGGTGACGATGACCCCGCCGGCGCTGTCCGCCTGGAGCAGCGGTGCGAAGCTGACCGCGTCGAGCGCGGCGCGCCAGAGATAGGAATTGACGCCGATGGTGTTGACCTGCGCCGCGGCGAGATCGGCGGTCGGACGCTCGTTCCCGGCGCAGGCCGCCAGCGTGGTCACCCCGGCAATGGCGCTGACGAAAGCGGCGGCGATGCGGAATGCGGAGCGGCGGGGTGCGGGATGAAGGGTCATGCTGGTCCTTGGTCTGTCCTAGGGCGTTCTATAGCCGCCCCGGCGCGACGGGCAAGGGATGGCGGACCGTGGCGCTGCGAACGGATAAGGGCCCAGCCGCTGAATAGCCGCTGAACTTTTGCTTTCCCTGCAGTCCCCTGCAATTCTGGTTGGGCGCCGTCCGGTGTGGGGCACGAGCAACAGTCGCCGGATTTGTTCCGCGCGACCTGTGGAAAAGCTGGTCGTGCCTTTGTCATCTTCCTATCAAGAAAGACGAAGACAGAGACTCGGGGCCAGGGTTCGCGGCCTCAATGAATCGCAGATGGGCTGGCTTCAGGAACCGTTAACGGCCTGACTGGTCTATATCAAAGGTCCGAACGCGAGCGCGGTGTGTGCCGCGGCCGGATCACAGGGGCGCTTAGAGATGAAACGCAGCACGGGTAATGGCGGAAAGGCGCGGCTCACGGCCGCTCTGCTCGCCGCTGCCGGTCTGGCGCTCACGCTTCCCGCCACCGGCGCTGCGGTCGTGGGCGCTCCCGTCGCTTCCAGCGAATCGGTTGCCGATCTGGAGTTCATGCCCTTCACGCCCGCCGGGATGGATGCCGCGGCGATCAGCGAACTGGCCTCCTCGGTCGGTCTCGATGCGCTGCGTTTCACCCCCGCCGCGCGCCCCGGGCGCAAGGATCGTACGCTGACCGTCGCGGTGCGCGTCGATCAGGCGACCGCGCGGGCGATTTCGGTGCGCAAGACCATCGACGCAGCGACCGAAGCGGGCCGCGGCGCACCGCTGCTGGCGCTGGCGCCGACGCGCTACGATCTGGGGATCGCGCGCGGCTATCAAGGTTTCACCCAGCCCGCTCCCAAGCCGCTCGCCGGTGCGACAGCCGGCCTTTCGGGCGTGCGCGATATCGCCATGCCCGATCTGGCGGAATTCCGCCCCTCGCAGCCTGCGGACAAGCCCAGCCGCTTCCAGCCGAGAATCGCCACCCGGATCGACGATTCGCCTGGCCGGACCGCGCGCCCGCTCGAGGCGCTCGGCGAACAGAGCGTCGATGTCGGCGGCTCCTACCGTGTGACGCGCAATCTCGATGTCACCGCCGGCGTGCGCCTGTCGCAGGATCGCGACCGCCTCGCCCCACTGACCGATGGGCTCGAGGACAATCAGGCGGTCTATGTCGGAACCCAGTTCCGCTTCTGATCCGCTTTGTGCTTCGTTGTTCTGCCCGGCCCCGCTTTGGCGGGGTTTTTCTTGTCCCCGTCCTGCATTGGCCTAGAGCTTTGCGCTAGGGAATGGAGAGAGGGACGACGATCATGGCAAGAGTGGCAGTGGTGACCGGGGGTACCCGGGGGATCGGACGCGCGGTGTGCGAGCAGCTCCGGTCGGACGGGTTCACGGTGGTGGCCAATTACGCGGGCAATGCCGATGCCGCGCGCGCATTCAGCGACGACACCGGGATACCGGCCTATCGCTTCGATGTCGGCGACCACCAGGCAGCGACCGAGGCCTGCGCGCGGATCGGCGAAGAGGTCGGCCCGATCGACGTGGTGGTGAACAATGCCGGGATCACCCGAGACGGGACGCTGCTCAAGATGAGCTACGAGGACTGGAACGACGTGATGCGCGTCAATCTGGGCGGCTGCTTCACCATGGCCAAGGCCTGCTTCCCGGGGATGAAGGAGCGCGGCTGGGGGCGGATCGTCAACATCGGCTCGATCAACGGTCAGGCGGGGCAATACGGCCAGGTCAACTACGCTGCCGCCAAGAGCGGGATCCATGGCTTCACCAAGGCGCTGGCGCAGGAAGGGGCGCGCTTCAACGTCACCGTCAACGCGATCGCGCCGGGCTATATCGACACCGACATGGTCGCCGCGGTGCCCGAGCCGGTGCTGGAAAAGATCGTCGCCAAGATCCCGGTCGGCCGGCTCGGCCATGCGAACGAGATCGCCCGCGGGGTGAGCTTTCTGTGCAGCGAGGACGCGGGCTTCGTCACCGGCTCGACGATGAGCATCAACGGTGGGCAGCATATGTATTGAGGCAGGTGCGGATGGCGCGCTGGTCGGAAGGGTCGAAATGATAAGAGCGCTGGTCACCCTGCTCGTGCTGCTCGCCGCTCCCGCGAAGGCCGATATCGTGCGCGACCGGATTTACCATCCGGTCTCCCTCGCGGATACCGAAGTCGAATTCGCTGGCGATCCACCGCTGCCGCTGCAGGCCGTCACTGCCGACGGGCTCGCGCTCGCAGGCTATTACTGGGCACCCGAGGCAGGCAACGACCGGCTGGTGGTGGTCTTCCACGGGCGCGACTACAACCAGCTGGTCATGGCGCGCCGCGCCGAAGCGCTGCGCGAGGGCGGGCACGGGGTGCTGATCGCCTCCTACCGCGGATATGGCGACAATCCGGGCGAGCCGTCCGAAGTGGGGCTCTTCGGCGATGGCGAGGCCTGGCTCGCCAAGGCCCGCGCGCTCAATCCCGAAGGACGCATCTATCTCTTCGGCTTCTCGCTGGGCGCCGCGGTCGCGCTCGAACTCGCCGCGCGCCACGAGGTTACCGGCGTCGCGACGCTGGGCGCCTTCACCCGGCTCGCCGATCAGGTCCCCGCGCTGCTGCGCCCGCTGCTGCCCGATCGCTACGACAATCTCGCCGCCATCGCCCGGGTCGCCGAACCGGTGGTTCTGCTGCACGGCGCGAAGGACGAGGTCGTCGATCCCGAAGCAGCGGTCAGGCTGGAGCAGGCGGGCGGTGCGAATGTTACCCGGGTGAACCTCAAGGGCGGCGAGCATTTCGTCCCGCTGGAGTCCATCGCCGCGCGGCTATGGAGCCTATGGGCGAGGCTGGAGGCCGCAGCGGTCGAACCGTGACGAACCGTGAATGGCGTCCGGCTGCAGACGCATAGCCTCGTCCCGTCATTGCGGGTCGCGGCAGGCTTAGCGAAAGCGGGACGCCCTGGGAGAGCCCCACAGGAGTTTACGCCGGGCTCGACAGCTTCATCAGCACCAGCCCGCCGACGATCATCAGCGCCGCCACGATCCGCAGCGGGTTGGCCGATTCGCCCAGCACCAGGATGCCCAGAGTAAACGCGCCGACCGCGCCGATCCCGGTCCAGATCGTGTAGGCGGTGCCGAGCGGCAGGGTGCGCATCGACCACGCGAGCAGCGCGAAGCTGGCGATCATCGCGGCGATCGTCAGCACCGAGGGCCATAACCGGGTGAACCCCGCCGACTGTTTCATCGCGAACGCCCAGACGATCTCGAACAGACCGGCGACGAACAAGGCAATCCAGGCCATTCGACCTCCTTCAGAAAGCAGCCGCGCCGTCCCGGACCTGTGCCCGTCATGGGGGAGGACGTGGCCTCGCAGGGGCCAGCTAGGTCCGACACGCGGCATTGGCAACGCTGCAGCGATTGCCGAGCCCGCACCCGCGCGGCTATGGCCCGTCCATGACCAGCACCCGTATCGAGACCGACGCCTTCGGCGAAATCGCCGTCCCCGCCGACAGGCTGTGGGGCGCGCAGACGCAGCGCAGTCTGGAGAATTTCCGCATCGGGGCTGAGCGCATTCCGCTGCCGATGGTCCATGCGCTGGGAACGATCAAGGCCGCCGCGGCGCGGGTCAATGCATCGCAGGGTCTGCTCGAGGGCCGGCTGGCCGATGCCATCGTCGCCGCCGCCGAGGAGGTCGCGCGCGGTGCGCTCGACGAGCATTTCCCGCTGGTGGTGTGGCAGACCGGCTCGGGCACGCAGAGCAATATGAACGCCAACGAGGTGATCGCGAACCGCGCCAATCTGGCGCTGGGCGGCGAGCTCGGCACCAAGAGCCCGGTCCATCCCAACGATCACGTCAACATGAGCCAGTCGTCGAACGATACCATACCCAGCGCGATCCAGATCGCCGCAGCCTGCGAGGTGACCGGCGCGCTGCTGCCGGCGCTGGTGGATTTGCGCGACACGCTGGAAGAGAAGGCCGGCGCCTGGTCGGGCATCGTCAAGATCGGCCGCACGCATACGCAGGACGCCACCCCGCTGACTTTGGGCGACGAATTCTCGGGCTATGCGCGGCAGGTCGCGCTGGGGATCGAGCGGATCGAGGCGGCGCTTCCCGGGCTCCATGAACTGGCGCAGGGCGGCACGGCGGTCGGCACCGGGCTCAACGCGCCCAGCGGCTTCGGCGAGGCGATTGCCGCCGAGATCGCGCAGGCGACCGGCCTACCCTTCGTCACCGCGCCCAACAAGTTCGAGGCGCTCGCCGCGCAGGATGCGCTGCTGTTCGCGCATGGCGCGCTCAACACGCTCGCGGCGGGGCTCTACAAGATCGCCAGCGACATCCGCCTGCTGGGCTCGGGGCCGCGTTCGGGGCTGGGCGAGCTGGCGCTGCCCGAGAACGAGCCGGGCTCCTCGATCATGCCGGGCAAGGTCAACCCGACCCAGTGCGAGGCGCTGACGCAATTGTGCGCGCAGGTGTTCGGCAATCACACCACGCTGACCTTCGCGGGCAGCCAGGGCCAGTTCGAGCTCAACACCTACCGGCCGGTGATGGGCTATGCCTTCCTGCAATCGGTGCGGTTGCTGGGCGATGGCGCGCGCAGTTTCACCGCCAACCTGCTCGAGGGGCTCGAGCCGCGCGAGGACAATATCGCCCGCGGGGTCGCCAACTCGCTGATGCTGGTCACCGCGCTGGCGCCCACTATCGGCTACGACAATGCCTCCGCCATCGCCAAGACCGCGCACAAGGAAGGCACGACTTTGCGCGAGGCGGCGGTCGCCAGCGGGCATGTCTCGGGCGAGAATTACGACCGGATCGTCCGACCCGAAGCTATGCTCGGCCCGGATCGGGATTGATGGCCCTGTGCTGATGGCCGCGCCCTACCACCCGCCGGTCAAGCATTCGCTCAGCATTCAGGGACATCGCACTTCGATCAGCCTCGAGCCGCTGTTCTGGGACCTGCTCCATGCCGCCGCCGCGGAAGAAGGCCTGCCGCTGAGCACGCTGGTGGCGCGGATCGACGCCGAGCGGATCGCCAGCGCGACCCCGCCGGGTCTGGCGAGCGCGATCCGGATCTGGCTGGTCGCGCGCCTGCAGGCGACGCACGAAAAAGGCGCCGGGATCGCTCCCGACGCCCTCTCGTCGTCACCATAAAGGATCAGTAATTCGCGGGCGGATCGCTCGCGGGGAAGGATTCGTCGATTTCCTCGTCGGTCTTCGACCAGTTCTTCTCGCCGGTGGGGGTGGCGCGCGGGCCGGAATCGCGGACCCGGCCGTCGGGCTGACCCTTGGCGAAAGCGACGCCGTTCTCGTCGACGCGGTTCTTCTCGTAATATTTGTAGCCGGCGTAACCGACGGCTCCGAGTGCTGCGAGCTTGAGTAACATGGGTTTCGTCCTTTGCTGTTCTTGCCCCGATCAACGCGGGAACAGTGCAAAAGGTCCGGCCCTAGAGCGCTATTCGTCGCCGACGCGTTCGATTTGCGCGCCGACCAGCGACAGCTTCTCCTCCAGCCGCTCGTAACCGCGGTCGAGATGGTAGATCCGCCGCACCTGCGTCTCGCCCTCGGCGGCGAGGCCTGCGATGACCAGGCTCATCGAGGCGCGCAGATCGGTCGCCATCACCTCGGCACCGGTCAGCCGCTCGACCCCGCGAACGATCGCGGTCCGTCCCGACACCTCGATATCCGCGCCCATCCGCCTGAGTTCGGGCACATGCATGTAGCGGTTCTCGAAGATCGTTTCGGTCAGCACGCTGGTGCCTTCGGCGCGGCACAACAGGCTCATGAATTGCGCCTGCATGTCGGTGGCGAGCCCGGGGAACGGTGCGGTCGAGAGATTGGTGGGCTTGAGCGGCCCGTCGGCGCAGATCCGCAAGCCGCCCTTCTCCTCGGTCACCGCGACGCCGATATTGCGCAGCGCGTGATTGGTGGCGAGCATGTCGTCCGCCTTGGCGCCCTCGAGCAGCACATTGCCCCCGGTGATCGCCGCCGCGCAGGCATAGGAACCCGCCTCGATCCGGTCGGGCATCACCTTGTAGGTCGCGCCGTTCAATCGCTTGACGCCGTGCACGGTCAGGTCGGAGGAGCCGATCCCCTCGATCTCCGCGCCCATCGCCACCAGCAGATTGCACAGATCGACGATCTCGGGCTCGCGCGCGGCATTGCCGATCCGGCTGGTGCCGTTGCACAGCACCGCGGTCATCAGCGCGTTCTCGGTCGCCCCGACCGAGACCAGCGGAAAGTCGAAATCGCCGCCGGGCAGCCCGCCGTCGGGGGCGTTGGCCTTCACATAGCCCTGCGCCACCTCGATCTGCGCCCCCAGCGCCTCGAGCGCGTCGAGGTGGAGGTTGATCGGACGGTTGCCGATCGCGCAGCCGCCGGGCAGCGACACCGTCGCCTCGCCCGCGCGCGCCAGCAGCGGCCCCAGCACCAGCACCGAGGCGCGCATCTTGCGCACCAGATCGTAGGGCGCGACGGTGGAGGTGATCCGCGTCGCCTCCAGCGTGACCACGCGGCCGAAATCCTCGGGCCGCTTGCCGGCGATCGAATGCGACACGCCGAACTGCGTCATCAGGTGCTGGAAGCCGTCGATATCGGCGAGCCGCGGCAGGTTGCGCAAGGTCACCGGCTCGTCGGTCAGCAGCGCGCAGGGAAGCAGGGTCAGGGCGGAATTCTTGGCGCCGGAGATCGGCAGCGTGCCTTCGAGGCGGTTGCCGCCGGTGATGATGAGTTTGTCCATCGCGCCGCATTAGCGGCTTTGCGCGGTCACGCAAACAGCGCGCAGATACGGCGCCGATCCCGTGCGGCGCAGCTTGATCC
The DNA here is from genome assembly GCF_030717865.1 of Qipengyuania benthica. Taxonomy (NCBI): domain Bacteria; kingdom Pseudomonadati; phylum Pseudomonadota; class Alphaproteobacteria; order Sphingomonadales; family Erythrobacteraceae; genus Qipengyuania; species Qipengyuania benthica. Next base: position 202,515 of record NZ_JAVAIL010000001.1, read on the forward strand.
ATGTTGCTTGACGCCCGCGCGCGGCGCACCGTAACGCTCCCCGCCATGAGCCAGCATCAACCGATCCGAAAAGCCGTCTTCCCCGTCGCCGGTCTGGGCACCCGCTTCCTCCCCGCCACCAAGGCGGTCCCCAAGGAACTGCTCCCGATCGTCGATCGCCCGCTGATCCAATATGCGGTGGACGAGGCGCGCGAGGCGGGGATCGAGCAGATGATCTTCGTCACCGGGCGCGGCAAGACCGCGATCGTCGATCATTTCGATATCGCCTTCGAGCTCGAGGCGACCATGCGCGAGCGCGACAAGGACATGTCCGTCCTCGATGCCTCCAGCGCCACGCCGGGCGACATCATCGCGGTGCGCCAGCAGGTCCCGCTTGGGCTGGGCCATGCGATCTGGTGCGCGCGCGCTGTGGTCGGCGACGAACCCTTCGCGGTCTTCCTCCCCGACGAGCTGATGGTGGCGCAGGCGGGCGGCGGCACCGGTTGCATGAAGCAGATGGTCGAGGCCTATGGCGAAGTGGGCGGCAATCTGATCTCGGTGCTCGAGGTGCCGCGCGAGCAGGTCTCGAGCTACGGCGTGATCGATCCGGGCGAAGCGCGCGACAATCTCACCGAGGTGCGCGGGCTGGTCGAGAAACCGCCGGTGGCCGAGGCGCCATCGAACAAGATCGTCTCGGGCCGCTACATCCTCCAGCCCGAGGTGATGCGGGTGCTCGAAACCCAAGGCAAGGGCGCGGGCGGCGAGATCCAGCTGACCGACGCGATGGCGCGGATGATCGGCCAGCAGCCCTTCCACGCGGTCACCTTCGCGGGCCGCCGCTTCGACTGCGGCAACAAGCTGGGTTTCGTCGAAGCGACGCTGGCGCTGGCGCTGGAACGCGAGGACATGGGCGCGGATGTGCGCGCGATCGCGGAGCGGTTGCTGGGATAGCGGCAAGGCAAGCACCGCCCCCGATTCAGTCCGGGGCGACGGGAAGGTGAGTTCGGTCGATATTTCGTTGCCCCGGACGTGATAAAATCGTCGGACCGGACTTGATCCGGGCCCGGTGCGTCGCTCCGGCGAACTGCGCATTTTCCTACACGTTTGCGATTTGCTAGCTTCGCATCGGCTCTTTCACATCGCGAAAACGGCATGCCAGCGGCGGTAGTCGCCCTCGACCGGCGAAGGGGGATGTGTTTCATCAACCAAACCCTCTTTTGTTCACCCGGCGGACGGCGGGCCTGAACGAATCGGGATGCGAATCAGTGCGCGACGAAGCGCAGCGGGAGCGTCTTGAGACCGCCGACGAAGGTCGATTTGGCGCGCGCCGGTTCGCCCGCCAGTTCGACGCTCTCGATCCGGTCGAGCAGCGCCTCGAACAGGATCCGCATCTCGAGCCGCGCCAGATGCAGGCCCAGGCACTGGTGCGCGCCCGCGCCGAAAGCGAGGTGGCGGTTGGGGTGGCGCGAGGCATCGAAGCGGCGCGGGTTTTCGAATTGCGCCGGGTCGTGATTGGCGGCGACGTAGTTGATCATCAGCCAGTCCCCCTTTGCGATTTTCTGCCCGCCGACCTCGGTATCCTCTGCCGCGCTGCGCATGAAATGCTGGACCGGGCTGGTCCAGCGGATCGCTTCCTCGACGATGCCGGGCAGCAGCGAGCGGTCGGCCCTGACCCGCGCGAACTGCTCCGGATCGCGCGCCAGCGCCAGCATCGCGCCGGCGGTGCTCGCGCTGGTGGTATCGTGCCCTGCGGCGGCGAGGATGATGTAATAGCCCATCATGTCGCGGTCGTTGAGCGGTTCGCCGTCGACCGTGGCGTTGGCGATGGTGCTCGCGACATCGCCGGTCGGATGGGCGCGCTTCTCGGCGGTGAGGCGGGCGAAATAGGCCTCGAAATCCTTGACCGCACCCGCGACCAGCTGGGTGATCTGGTCGGGCGTCATCGCCGCCATGCCCGAGCCGCTGAGTTCTTCGTCCTGCCCGCCGAACATCTGCTGGGTGAGCATCAGCATCCGCGCCTCGTCTTCCTCGGGCACGCCCAGGATCTGCATCACCACATGCAGCGGGTAGGGTGCCGAGACGAGCTTGACGAAGTCCACGACCTTGGTTTCCCCGGCCCCTTCATCCCCACCCGCATCGACCAGCCGCTGAACCGTCGCCTGCGCCAGGGTGCGGATCTCGTCCTCCACCCCGCGCAGGTTCTTGGGCATGAACCATTCCTGCGTGAGCTTGCGGTATTTCATGTGGATCGGCGCATCGAAGGTGACGAGGCTGGCGACCAGATGCGGGCTGCCGCCGGTCAGCGATTTGGCGAATTCGATCCCCTCTGTCAGCGAGAACACCACCGTCTGCGGATTGTTGAGGAAGGTCGCATTGTCTTTCGAGATCCGCATCACGTCGTAGTAACGCGTGACCAGCCAGAACGGCGGGTGGATGCCATCGGGCGATTCGACGCGGGCGACCGGCGCCTCTTCGCGCAAGCGATCGAACAGGTCGAGCAGCCCGTCCCATTGCGCATAGCTTGCCGGATCGATCACCGCGCGGCCCTGTTCGGGCGGCAGCACCGGAGCGGCTGTGCCCGGCGCGGTCACGCCGCGACCTCGGCTTTGGCGGCGTATTCGTCGCGCAGCTCGCGCTTGTACAACTTGCCATTCGCCTCGCGCGGCAGCGCGGGGCGGAAGTCGAACAGCTTGGGCAGCTTGATGCGCGCCAGCCTGGGCGCGAGATAGGCGCGCAGTTCCTCTTCCAGCGCCGCCCCCGCTTCCGCCATGTCGACCGGCTGGACCACCGCCACGACCTGCTCACCGAAATCGGGATCGGGCGCGCCGATCACCGCGGCATCCATCACCTTGTCATGGCTGATCAGCAGGTTCTCGATCTCCTGCGGGTAGATGTTGACCCCGCCCGAGATGATCATGTGGCTCTGCCGATCGGTGAGATAGAGGAAACCCTCCTCGTCGACATGGCCGATATCGCCCAGCGTCATCCACCCCTTGGGATGCATCGCCTCGGCGGTCTTGTCGGGATCGTTGTGATAGGTCGGCAGGATCGCGTTCTCGAAATAGATCAGCCCGTCCTGCCCGGCAGGCAATTCCTCGCCATCGGGCCCGCAGACATGCAGCGTGCCGTGGATCGCTCTGCCAACGGTGCCGGGATGGGCGAGCCAGTCCTCCGCCTTGACCAGCGTCATGCCGATCCCCTCGGACCCGGCGTAATACTCGTTCACGATCGGGCCCCACCATTCGATCATCGCCTGCTTGACGGGCACCGGGCAGGGCGCCGCCGCGTGGAGCGCGCGCCGGTGGCTGGAAAGGTCGTATTTCTCGCGCTGCGCCGGATCGAGCTTGAGCATCCGGACGAAATGGGTGGGCACCCACTGGCTGTCGGTGACGCGGTATTTCTCGATCGTTGCCAGCGCGAGCTCGGGATCGAACCGCTCCATCACCACGATGGTCCCGCCCAGTCGATGCGCGGTGCTGCACCAGCCCAGCGGCGCGGCGTGATAGAGCGGCGCGGGCGAGAGATAGACCATCGACCCGTCGGCGGGCATCCCTGCGCCCATCACCGCCAGCCCCACCAGCGGCGAGACTTCCTGGATATCGTCGGTTTCCGGCGGGCGCGGGCGCACACCCTTGGGCCGGCCGGTGGTGCCGCTGGAATAGAGCATGTATTGGCCGGGCAGGGGATCGGCCAGCGGCTCGCCAGACTGCGCCGCGATCGCCGTTTCGAGATCCTCATCGCCGTCGCCGCCCAGGATCAGGAATTCGCACTGGGGGCAATGTTCGCGCAATTCCTCGATCACATCGGCGAATTTGGTCGAGGTGACCATCAGCCGGGCATCGCTGTCCTGCAGGATATAGGCAATCTCGGGCGCGGTCAGGCGGGTCGAGACCGGGACCATCATCGCGCCCGAACGCTGCGATCCCCAGACCAGCTGGAGGAACAGCGCGTTGTTCTCCATCAGCATGCCGAAATGGTCGCCCCGACCCAGGCCGCGCTTCCGCAACAGATTCGCGAAGCGGTTGGCGGTCGCGTCCATCTCGCCATAGGTGACGGTCTCGCCGCTGCCAGCCATGATGATGGCAGGATGGTCGGGGCGCGTCTGCGCGTGAACGATCGGATGCATGTATCTCTCCCACGGGGCCTCTTGGCGGGCCAGTTGGTTGCGCTTCGAAACCTAACGCATGCATTCTTGCGCACAAGCAAAAAGGCGGCAGGTTGCCCCGCCGCCTTCTCAGCTCCCGTCCAGGGAGTAACTCTGCGGCCTGGCCGCTTGCTCGGTCGCCTACTCGCCGCCGGCCAGCGCGAAGGTGCGCGCGGCTGCGGTCTCGAGCATGTAGGGCGAGGGATCGACCGCGACCCCGTTGACGCGCACTTCGTAATGGAGGTGCGGGCCGGTCGAACGGCCGGTCGAGCCGACGTAACCGATCAGATCGCCCTTCTTGACCGAGGCGCCTGCCGAAACGACGATTTCGGAAAGATGGGCGAAGCGGGTCTGCAGATCGGCGCCATGCTCGATCGCGATGTAATTGCCGTAGCTGGAGAACCAGTTGGCGCGGCTCACCTTGCCATCGGCGGTGGCATAGACCGGTGTGCCGGTCGGCGCGGCCAGATCGACACCCTTATGTCCGGCGCGGCGGCCGAGCACCGGGTGGATGCGAGTGCCGAAATCGCTCGACAGGCGGGCGTTCTCGAGCGGCATGCGCGACGGAACCGCGACCGTCGTGGTCAGGACGCCGGCCTGCGCCCGGTCGATCTTGTCCCAGCTGGCGAAGAGCTGCCGGAACTGTTCGTCATGCGCTTCGCCCGTACCCAGTGCGGCGCCCATTGAGCCCTTGGTGGGAAGGTCGGTCTTGGCGACCATCTCGACAGTGTCGGAAGTTTCGGCCTGCGCCGGTGCGGCGGCCAGGATTGCGGCGGCGCCAAAAGTACCCAGCAGAGCGCGACCCGCGGAGATGATGAAATCGTTCATAAATCAGACCCGTCCAATTCTTGTGGCACCTTTATCGATGCCTGCAATCCCGACCGTCGACCCATTCCCCTGAGCCTGACGATCTTTTCACTCTGCGACCGGAACCCCCCGTCGCTTTGTGCATTCGTGGGGTACGGGCGGAAAGGTTTACGAAGCAAGAGCGGCGTAGAAGTCTAGCGACAGACCGGCTGCATGACGCGCCGAGTCGTTGAATGGAGGCTTCAACCGACCCGAAAAGTGCGTTCTGACGAAGCTTTGCCACGTTTCTTGCGGCGGTTTGTTCCGCTCTCCGCAAATTTTCAGAAAGTGCTTGGTCCCCACCGCAACGTGGCGGATTTCGTCGTCAAGGATTCGCTCGAGAATTCGCGCGCCGTGCGAATCGCCATGCGCCTTCACCCGCTCGAGCGTAGCGGGGGTTACATCGAGACCGCGCGCTTCCAGCACCATCGGCACGATTGCCAGCCGGGCGGCAGGATCGTGCGCCGTGTCCTGCGCCGCCTGCCACAGCCCCTCATGCGCGGGGAGGGCACCGTAATGCGAGCCGAGCCGGGCCAGCTTGCGGTCGAGCAGGGCGAAATGCATCGCCTCGTCCGCCGCGATGCCAAGGAAATCGGAGACGAATTCCTCGCCGCGTGCTCCGCCGAAACGACCCGCCATGTCGAGCGCCAGATCGATCGCGACGAATTCGATGTGCGCCAGCGCGTGCCACAGCGCGAGCCGCCCCCGCTCGGAGCCGCCCTTGCCGCGCCGGGGCATTTGCGCCGGCGGCAGCAATTGCAGATTATCCGGCCATTCGGGTCGCTCGGGCATCACCGCTGCGTCGGGCCGGTCGAGATCGAAGTCCAGCCTCCCCAGCCGCCAGTCGCGCGCAACCTTGCGCGCCGCGAACGCCTTGCCCGCCGGGCCGCCCGTTAGCAGCGCGCCGCGGATCGCAGCTCCGATAGTAGGGCGGGCCCCGCTCACGTCGCGGCTGCGGCCGCGAGCACTTCGTCGGCGTGCTCCTTCACCGTGACCTTGTTCCACACCCGCTCGATCTTCCCGTCCTCGCCCAGCAGGTATGTCGTTCGGACCATGCCCATGAAGGTCTTTCCGTACATCGATTTCTCGGTCCAGATTCCCAGCGCATCGGACAGTCCGTCTTCGGCGGAATCGGTCGCGAGATCGATGGTGAGCTCGTGCTTGGCGACGAAATTGCGATGTTTCTGCGGCGAGTCCTTGCTGATGCCGAGCACCGCCACGCCGAGCTTGTCGAATCCCGGCCGGAGCGCCGAGAAATCCTTGGCTTCGGTGGTGCAGCCCGGCGTGTTGTCCTTGGGATAGAAGAAGAACACCGCCTTGCGGCCCTGGAAATCGGAGGCGCGCACCGACCCTCCCTCGGGGGTTTCCATGGCGATGTCGGGCATTGCGTCGCCTTGCGCGGGAAAGTCGCTCATCGATCCGTCTCCAGTTTCTCGCCGAAGGTCTCGGCCCATTGTGCCCGCACCCCATGGCGGGCTTCGTCCAGCGCCCGCAAGAGCGCAGCATAGTCATTCTGTCGCGCCAACCGGGCGATCACCGCGCGCGCCGCCGCGCCGGGCGCGCCGAGGTCGGGCGCCAGCAGCCGCGAGCCGACCAGCACGCGGGTGAGCAGGCGATGATGGTCGCGCAGCTCGCTCGAGACGAGGCCCCGCTCGGCCAATTGGGCGATGGCCGCCGAAAGATCCGGGGTCAGCGCAGTACGGTCGCGCAATTGCAGGAAGTGGACGAGGAATTCGAGATCCACCAACCCGCCGCGCAGAAGCTTCACGTCGAGTTCGCCGCGCGCCGGCTTGTGCACCGCCATGTCGCGGCGCATCTTTACGACATCTGCCCGCAATGCGGCGGTATCGCGCTGTCTGTCGAGGATCTCGGCTGCGATAGCCTCCACCCGCTGCCGCGCCTCGAGCGATCCGACCAGCACCCGCGCGCGGTTGAGAGCCATGTGCTCCCAGGTCCAGGCATTTTCGCGCTGATAGTGCGCGAAGGAAGCCAGTCCGACCGCGAGCGGACCCTGAACGCCTTGGGGCCGCAGCCTCGTATCGACTTCGTAGAGCGCACCCTGCGCGGTGGGAACGCTCAAGGCCACGCTCACCCGCTGGGCCAGCCGATTGAAATAGAGCGTCCGGCCAAGCGGCCGGGCCCCGTCCGATTCGGATTCCTCGCCGTCGGTAAAGAGATAGATCATGTCGAGGTCGGAGGCGTGAGTGAGCGCGCCGCCGCCCAGCCTTCCCAGGCCCAGCACCAGCAATTCGCCATCCTCGAACCGCCCATGGCGTTCGGCGAACTCTTCCTGTGCCGCTGCGCAGGCCACCCGAACGGCGGCTTCCGCGACCCGCGACAGCGCCTCGGCGACATCGAGCGGGTCCTGCGCCGCCTCGATCAATTGCACGCCCAGCGTAAAGCGCTGCTCGCTGGTAATGATGCGGATGCGGTCGAGCGCCTGTTCGTAATCGTCGCCGCGTTCGGTACGCTGCATCATTTGCGCCAATTCTTCGGTCGAGCCGGGCAGGTCGAAGGCGCTGCGATCGATCAGCGTATCGAGCAGTTCGGGTCGCCGCGCCAGTTCGTCCGACAATGGCGCGGCCAACGTCAGGCAGTCGACGAGCAGTTGCAGCAGCCCGGGACGCGCTTCGAGCAGGCGGAACAGATTGATCGCGCTGGGCAGCTTTTCGAGCAGGGTTTCAAATCGCGCCAGCGAGTGGTCCGGATCGGGCCCCTTGCCCAGCGCCTCGAACAATTGCGGGCGGATTGCATCGAAGGCCGCCTTGGCCGGCTCGCTGCGCAGCGCGCGGAAGCGACCGTCGCCCCAGCCGGCGATCCGCTGCGCCGCCGTCTTGGGGTCTGCAAATCCAAAGCTGTCGAGTTGGTCCGGCGTCGCCAGCGGGACCGGTCCATCGGGCGTGTCCTCCGCGATCAATTCGCCGAAATGTCGGGCCACCGGGCCGCAGGTTGCGTGCAGCAGTGTCAGCAGCCTCTCGGCGTCTTCCATGCCATGCAGGCGGGCGACGCCATCCAGCGCCTCGCCTTCGGGCAGCGTGTGCGTCTGGCGATCGTTGACCATCTGCAGCCGGTGCTCGATCGTGCGGAGGGTGTCGTAAGCCTCGCCGAGCGTGTGCGCGGTCTCCTGCGCAATATGCCCCGCCGCCGCCAGCGCATCCAGCGCCCCGCGCGTCCCGCGCACCCGCAGGGAACGGTCGCGCCCGCCATGGATCAGCTGGTGGGTCTGGGCGAAGAACTCGATCTCGCGGATGCCGCCGCGGCCCTGCTTGAGATCGAAGCCCGGTCCGGGTTCGCGCGGGCCCGAGTAGCGGGTCCGGATTCGTGCGCTGAGGCCCCTGATCTCGTCGATCGCGCCGAAGTCCAGACTGCGCCGCCAGACGAAGGAACGGATCGAATCGAGGAAAGCCTCGCCGCGCGCGATATCGCCTGAGGCGGCACGTGCTCGGATGAAGGCGGCGCGCTCCCAGGTGAGCGCGGAGCTTTCGTAATGGCCGGTCGCCGCCTCAAGCGAGATCGCCAGCGGGCTGACCTCTGAAGCGGGGCGCAATCTCAGATCGACGCGGAAGACGTATCCTTCGGCGGTGACGTCGGAGAGCAGCCGGACCACATCGCGGGCATAGCGCTGCGCGGCTTCGGGCGCCTCGTCGCGCTCCCTCCGGGGCAGCGCCTCGGCATCGTAGAGCAGGATCGGGTCGATGTCGGAGCTGTAATTGAGCTCGCCCGAGCCGTGTTTGCCCAGCGCCAGCCCGATGAAGCCGGCGGGTTCCGCATCGGGGACCCGGCGCAGAATGGCTGCCTCGATCGCGCGGTGGAGCGCCCGATCGGCGAAGGCGGACAATTCGCGCATGACCTTGTCGAGCCCGAAACCGCCGGCGAGATCGCCGATCGCCAGCACCAGCGCCAGCGCCAGCCGCTCGCGGCGCAGCGCCAGCCCGGAATCCTCGATCCCGCTTCCCGCCTGCTTCGCCTTGAGCAGGGCCGCTTCGCCCTCTCCCTGGCTCAGCAGTGCCTCGAACTCGGGCAGTCGCTCGAGCGCGTGGCCAAGAAAGGGCGAGTGCGCTCTGGCGCGCCGCAGAGCTGGTTTCCAGTCGCCGTCCATTGCCCGCTCCTGCCCCGCTACGGCTTGCCCTGCAAGGGACGAGGTGCAAGAGACGCGGCCATGCAAATTTCATTTCGGGACAAGACGATGACCCTCACCCCGCGTTTCCACCACACCGCTCTCGCGCTGGTCGCGAGCCTCGCGCTCTCCGGCTGCGCCATGACCGGCGGCGACACCGCGCTTGTCGATGGCACCGCCGCGCTCGACATTCCCGATGTTGCCCGGGGCGACATTTCGCGGGAGACGATGGTCGATGTGACCCGCACGCTGTCGTCCGACGAATTCGAAGGGCGGATGCCGGGAACCGTGGGCGAGGAAAAGACCGTGGCGCTGCTCAGCGAGCGCTTCGCCCAGGCCGGGCTGCAGCCGGGCAACAACGGCTCCTGGGTGCAAAAGGTGCCGCTGGTCGAGATCACCGGCAAGGATTTCGCCCCCCTGACGGTGACCGGCAAGGGCGAAACCATGGCGTTCGAGTTCGGCGACGAATGGGTCGGCGTGACCTATCGCGAGGATGCGCGAACCGCACTGACCGACAGCGAGCTGGTGTTCGTCGGCTACGGCGTGAACGCGCCCGAGCGCGACTGGAACGATTACGAGGGCATCGACATGCGCGGCAAGACCGCGGTGATCCTCGTCAACGACCCCGATTATGCCAGCGAGGACCTGACCGGCCCCTTCAACGGCAAGGCGATGACCTTCTACGGACGCTGGACCTATAAATACGAGGAAGCCGCACGACAGGGTGCCGCGGGTGCGATCATCATTCACGACACCGCACCCGCCTCCTACGGCTGGAACGTGGTCGAGAGCAGCTGGTCGGGTCCGCAGGCCTATGCCCAGCGTGGGCCGAACGCGCCGCCGCTGACGAAGGTCAACGGCTGGGTGCAGAAGGACGTCGCAGCGCAGATCCTCGACGCCGCGGGATATGACCTGTCCGAACTCTCGGCCAGAGCCCGGAGTCGGGGCTTCGAGGCGGTGCCGCTGGGGCTCAAGGCCTCGACCAGCTTCGCCAACGATATCCGCAGCTTCCAGTCCCAGAACGTGATCGGCGTGCTGCCGGGTAGCGAGCGGCCCGACGAATACGTCATCCACACCGCGCATTGGGATCACCTCGGCCGCTGCAAGCCGGCGCCCGATGGCGACGACATCTGCAACGGCGCGATCGACAACGCCACCGGCACCGCGGCGCTGGTCGCACTGGCCGAAGCGCATGCCAAGGCAGGCGCGCCGCCGCGCAGCCTGGTGTTCCTCGCGGTGACCGCCGAGGAATCGGGTCTGCTGGGCGCGCATTATTATGCCGAGAACCCGGTGTTCCCGCTGGCGCAGACGGTGGGCGGGATCAATATGGACGCCTTCCAGGTGGCCGGTCCGGCGCGCGACGTAACCGTGGTCGGCCCCGGCAAGTCGCAGCTCGACGCCTATCTCGAGGCGGCGCTGGTTTCCGATGGACGGATCGCGACCCCCAACCCCAAGCCCGAAGCGGGCTATTACTACCGCTCGGACCATTTCGCCTTCGCCAAGCGCGGGGTGCCGATGCTCTATATCGATGGCGGCGAAGATCTGATCGACGGCGGTCGCGCCGCCGGTGCGGCGGTCGCTGCGGACTACACCGAGAACCGCTATCACGGCCCCAAGGACGAGTTCGACGAGAGCTGGGACTGGTCGGGCGTGATGGGCGATCTGCAGCTCTACTACCGCATCGGACGCGCGCTCGCAGCCAGCGAGAGCTGGCCCAACTGGAACCCCGGCGACGAGTTCCGCGGCATTCGCGACGCCGATTGCGCGGCAAGCGCCGTCGGCTGCTGAGCCGGGGCGAGCGGGTTCGGACTATGGCCGTGACGATGCCGCCCGAATGGGCGCCGCAGGACTGGCTGTGGATCGGCTTCCCGCATGCGGCGGACGAATGGCCGGACGTGCTGGCGCGCGCACAGGAACAGATCGCCGCTTTCGCCAATGCGGTGGCGGAAAGCGGGCAGGAAGTCCGGCTGCTGGTCCGCGACGCCGCCAACGAGGCGCGGGCGCGGAGCCTGGTGAGCGGATCGGTGGTGCTCGAGCGGCGCGAATATGGCGATGTCTGGCTGCGCGACACCGGACCGCTGGTGGTTGTCGGCGAGGAAGGTCGCGCCGCTCGCCGCTTCGGCTTCAACGGCTGGGGCGGCAAATACCTCATGCCCGGCGACCAGACGATCGGCGCGGAGCTGGCCCGCGATGCCGGACTGGCGCTTGAAAGTGCGGACTGGGTGCTCGAGGGCGGCGCGATCGACGGCGATGGCACCGGGCTGGCCATCACTACCGAGCAGTGCCTGCTCAATTCGAACCGCAACCCGCAGCTGTCGCGTGACGAGATCGCCGCGCGGCTCGACCGCGATCTGGGCTTCTCCCGCGTGGTGTGGTTGGGCGACGGGCTGATCAACGACCACACCGACGGCCATGTCGACAATCTGGCGCGCTTCGTCGCTCCCGGGCTAGTGGCGCTGCCGCAAGCCACCGGACCGGGCGATCCAAATGCCGAAGTATACGCCGACGCCGCGCGGCGCATCGAAGAGGCAGGGCTGGAGCTCGTCCGCATCCCGTCGCCAGGCCTGATCACCTCGGGAGACCGGGTCGAACCCGCGAGCTACGCGAATTTCGCTGTGACCAGCCATCTGGTGGTGGTCCCGACCTTCGGCTCGATCCACGACGCAGCGGGTGTGGCGGCGATCGGCGACCTGTTCCCCGACCGCGCCACGATCGGCCTTCCCGGCGATGCCGTGCTGGCGGGTGGCGGCGGTTTCCACTGCGCCAGCCAGCAGATGCCCTCGGCCACCAGCCCGCAATCCAGCGCCGTTTAACGCTTCGTTAGCGAAACGGGCGGACAAGGATGCCATGGCTCGAACCATCGCTATCTCTCGCCCGCAGTGGGTCCCGTCGGGGCTGGCGGACGTCCTGCGCGCGGCAATCGTGACCGGTTGCGCCCTCGCGCTGATCGCGGCCGGCCCGTTCGTGCCATTCTGAACCTCTAGATCAGGCGCAGCACGGCAGCCAGCGCGGCGCCGCCCAGAACAATTCCGACGATCGCGCGCCAGACCGTATCGGCGATCCGGCCGGAGAAGCGATTGCCCAGCGCATTGCCGACCAGCACGGCAGGGAACAGGAGCGCCGCCAGCAGCGGTAGCCGCAGCTCGAGCGCGCCGATCGCCGCACCCGACATCAGGCCGGAAGCGGCCGCGATGGTGAATATCAGCATCATCGATGCCTTGGCGGTTTCCCGGTCGAGGGCGCGACCGACGTAATAGGGGACCACCGGCGGGCCGGGCATGCCGGCATAGCCCGTCATCAGTCCGCTCAATACCCCCACACCGCCGGTAGTAAGCCGCCCGGGGGAGGCGGTACCGCCGCGCGGCAGGATGATGGCGACGAAGGCCGAGCAGGCGATTCCCGCGATCACGACCCGCGCGATTCCCGGACTGGTTGCAGCCAAAGCGATTAGCCCCAGCGGCGTCGTCACCACGACCAGGCCGGAAATCCACCAAGCCGATCGCTCGCTGCCCCGCACCAGCCTGCGGATCTCGAGCAGACCGATAGCGAGCGACAGGCAGTTGGCGAGAATGACCGCGTCCAGCGGCGACAACGCGAGCGCCAGGATCGGGACCAGCAGGATGGCCATTCCGAACCCGGTCAGTCCGCGCACGAAGGCGGAGCCAAACGCAGCAAGCAGCGCCGTCGCTATCTCCAGCGCATCATAGGCCTCGAGCGGCGACATGTCCCGGCTTGGCGATCAGGGGCGCAGATCGGGCGGGGTCGCGGCGTCCTTGAGCATCGCGATCGCCTCGTCGAGCGTCGTCACCGTCTGATCCTTTTCGCCCAGCGTGCGGATCGCCACGGTGCCTTCCTCGGCCTCGCGCTTGCCCACCACCAGCAGATGCGGGACCTTGGCGAGGCTGTGTTCGCGCACCTTGTAGTTGATCTTCTCGTTGCGCAGATCGCAGGTCACCCGGATCCCCGCCGCTTCCAGCTTCGCCGTGGCTTCGGTCGCATAATCGTCGGCGTCCGAGACGATCGTCGCGACCACCGCCTGCGTCGGCGCCAGCCAGACCGGCAAGCGCCCGGCGAAATGCTCGATCAGCACGCCGATGAAACGCTCGAAGGTCCCGAAAATGGCGCGGTGTAGCATCACCGGGCGGTGCTTCTCGCCATCCACGCCGATATAGGTCGCATCGAGCCGTTCGGGCAGCACGCGGTCGGACTGGATCGTGCCGACCTGCCAGGTCCGGCCGATCGCATCGGTGAGATGCCATTCCAGCTTTGGCGCGTAGAACGCGCCCTCGCCGGGCAGTTCCTCCCAGCCGTATTCCTCGGTCGCCATGCCCGCTTCGCGCACGGCGTTGCGCAGCTCGTCCTCGGCCTTGTCCCACATCTCCTCGCTGCCGAAGCGCTTCTCGGGGCGCAGCGCGAGCTTGATCTGGTAGCTGAAGCCGAAATGACCGTAGACGCTGTCGACCAGCCGGCAGAAGGCGCGGACCTCGTCGACCACCTGCTCCTCGGTACAGAAGATATGGCCGTCGTCCTGCGTGAACTGGCGCACGCGCAGGATACCGTGGAGCGCGCCGTGCGGTTCGTTGCGGTGGCAGCAGCCCATCTCGCCCAGCCGGATCGGCAGGTCGCGATAGCTGGTGATGCCCTGCTTGAAGACCAGCACATGCGCCGGGCAGTTCATCGGCTTGAGCGCCATCATGTCGCTGTCGCCGGCGATCAGCGGGGCGCCGGATTGCTCCGCCGCTTCGGGATCGGGCACCATATCGGGCACAGCGAACATGTTCTCGGCATATTTGCCCCAATGACCCGACCGCTCCCACTGGCGGACGTCCATCAACTGCGGGGTCTTGATCTCCTGATAGCCCGCGCCGTCCATCCGCCGGCGCATGTAGCTCTCGAGCTCGCGCCAGATGCGATAGCCCTGCGGGTGCCAGAACACCGAGCCATGCGCTTCTTCCTGGAGGTGGAACAGATCCATCTCGCGGCCCAGCTTGCGGTGGTCGCGCTTGGCCGCTTCCTCGAGCCGGGTGAGGTGCGCGGCGAGCTGTTTCTTGTTGAGCCAGCCGGTGCCGTAGATGCGCGTCAGCTGCGCGTTGCGCTGATCGCCGCGCCAATAGGCCCCGGCGACGCGCATCAGCTTGAAAGCCTGCGGGTCGAGCTTGCCGGTCGAGGCGAGATGGGGGCCGCGGCACATATCGAGCCAGGAATCCTCGGCATCGGGATCGCCCGACCAATAGACGGTCAGTTCCTCGTCCTCGGGCAGTTCCCTGGCCCATTCGGCCTTGAAGCTCTCGCCTTCGGATTCCCATTTCTCGATCAATTGCTCGCGGGTCCAGACCTCGCGCACGAGCGGCTTGTCGGCGGCGATGATCGCGCGCATCTTTTCCTCGATGGCGGGCAGATCGTCCATCGAAAAGGGATCGCGCGTGTCGGGCGCCTTCACATCGTAGTAGAAGCCGTCGTCGGTCGCCGGGCCGAAGGTGATCTGCGTGCCGGGCCACAGCGCCTGCACCGCTTCGGCGAGAATATGCGCGTAGTCGTGGCGCACCAGTTCGAGCGCGTCTTCTTCGTCCTTCACCGTAACCAGCGCCAGCTCGGAATCGCATTCGAAGGGGCGGCCGATATCGCGCAATTCGCCGTTGACCCGCGCGGCGAGCGCCGCCTTGGCGAGCCCCGGACCGATCGCCGCGGCGACATCGAGCGGCGTGCTGCCGCGCTCCATCGCGCGCACCGAACCATCGGGCAGGCTGATCTGAACTAGTTCCGTCATTGTCTGATCCGTATCCTTTGCGCCGCTCATGGCACAACCGTGCCTGCGCTTGAAGTGCGGCGTTGCTGGGGAAGGATGATCGGGAGGAACGCCGCACCGCCCGATACCGGGCGGCGGGGCTGCGCGTCAGACCGCCAGCACCCGCCCCCGGAGATCCGGGGTGGTGGTAGTGGTCGAAAGGCGCAACTGCGACATGGCCGCCGAGCTAGGCGCGCGCGGCCCGCTGTTCAAGCGGCTTGCCGTGTGGCCATGCGGCGCCCTCAGGCCAGCTCCAGCCTGCGGTCGCCCAGCGCGGTCGAAACCCGCTGCGTCGCGACTACGCCCGCACCACGCTCGCGGATGCTCGAAAGGAAGCGGTATTCGCTGGTTGCGCGGGTGGGGGTGAGCTCCACCGCCATATAGCCGCGGCGCGAGGCGTCCATCCACACCAGCTCGGGGTTGAACTCGATACTCGCGCGTTCGAGATCGGCGGGCGCAAGCTGGGGCAGATAGGATTCGAACCCGGGCGAGGTGACCGACTGCACCCCGAATTCGACCCCGACCCGCTGTCCGGCATGGTCGAGATCGAAAGACCAGGCGTTGTGCGTGTCGCCGGCCAGCGAAATCAGATTGGCATCCGCCGCCAGCGCCGCCTCGAACAGTCGCGCGCGCGCCGCCGGGTAGCCGTCCCAGGCATCCATGTTGAGCGGCAGTTCGGCGCGGCTTGCCAGCGCGCCCGCGACGATGCGGCTGCGGACGTATTCGGGGACGTCGGCGGGAAGCGAATCGACGAGGCGCGGCGAGGTGGCGAGCTTGCCCATCAGCACCTGCTGGACCAGCACCTGCCAGCGCTTCCCGCTGCCGGTGGAGCGCTTGAGGCCTTCCGCAAGCCAGGCCTGCTGCTGCGCCCCCAGCATTTCGCGCGACGGGTCGACGTAATCGCCCTGGCGAAACGCGGTCAGCGCGCGCAGCACCGCTTCGGGGCCTTCCTGCCCGGTCAGCAGGCCGGCGAAATTGAATTGCTCGGCGCGCGCCGTCAGCCGCGTCTCGAGCCGGAACAGCGTGGCCAGATCGCCGATGTCGTAACTCGCCCAGGGCTCGTCCGAAACCGGCATCCACTCGCGATAGGCGCGCATGGCGGCGGCCTTGCGCACGCTCCATTCGCCCTCGGTCTCGGACTGGTGGTTCTGCGCGCCGCCCTGCCAGCTGTCGTTGGCGCTCTCGTGATCGTCCCACCCGGCGATCATCGGATAGACCTGATGCAGACGGCGCAGATCGCGATCGCTGCGATAGCTGGCGAAGCGCAGCCGGTAATCGGCCAGCGCCACGGTTTCGCTCAGCGGCGCCACCGCGCGTCCGGCAACCGCTTGTTCGACCGAAGGGTAGTTGTCGGGCCCGTATTCGTAGAAGTAGTCCCCGAGATGCAGCGCGCAGTCGAATTCGTTGGCCGCGGCGGCATGGGCATAGGCGTTGAACCAGCCGAAACCCATGTTCGAACAGCTGAACACCGCCATGCGGAAGCGCTCGGTGGGGCCCTCGGGCAGCGTCTTGGTGCGCCCGACATCGGAGGTAGCGCCATTGGGCGCGACGAAGCGATAATAATACCAGCGGCCGGGCTCGAGACCCTCGGCGAAGGTCTTGCAGCAGCTATCGTTGGCGGGACTGGCCACCGCCTCGCCCGAGGCGACGACGCGCGAGAAATCGTTGGTCGGGCTGACCTCCCATTCCAGCTTCGTCTCCGCCGGGGCAACGAAGCGGGTCCACAGCAGCACCCGGTCGCGCGCCGGTTCGCCGCTGGCGACGCCGTGCGTGAACCCCGACCCGCCGAATTGCGCCGACAGCGGCGCGGCGATCAGCCCGGCGCCGAGGACTCCGGTCTTGAGCAGGCTACGGCGATCGAGCGGAGCAAGTGCGGCAGCGGCGGGGGGTTCGGTCTTGAACACGGCAATTCTCCTCCAGAGTCACGGCGCAGTGACCCCGCGCTGTGACTGCATCGTGACAGATGCGCGCTGGCCGGAACAGCGCGCAATCCGTCTGGAAAGGGTGCTGGACATTATATACTTGACAAAGCAGCACAGAAACGTAGGGTGAGGGCATGACAAACATCTACGCCCCTCGCTTTCAGAACGAAGACGCAGCCCGCGAGCACCTTGAGGCGCTCCACTGGCCCCATGGCCCTGTCTGCCCCCATTGCGAGAGCGGCGACACCAAGCGGCTTCCCCCCCAGCGTGGCCGTAAGACCAAGGCGCATCCCGAAGGCGCGCTCCGCAAGGGCGTCGTCCAGTGCAATCTCTGCCGCAAGCAGTTCACCGTGACGGTCGGGACCGTCTTCGAGTCCTCTAAGGTTCCGTTGCACAAATGGCTGCGCGCCAATCATCTGATCGTGTCCAGCAAGAAGGGCATTAGCGCCCACCAGCTGCACCGCACCCTAGGGGTCACGTATAAGACTGCGTGGTTCATGGCCCACCGCATTCGCGAAGCCATGACCCCGACCGACAACGGCCCCATGGGCGGCGACGGTGGCGACGTAGAGGTTGATGAAACCTACTACGGCAAGAACAAGTCCGCTCCCAAGAGCCGCATGGCGATTCGCAACATGAACCGCATCGTCTCACTGGTGGAGCGCAACACAGGTCGCGCCACCAGCATCGTGTTCAACGGCGCATTCGGCCAGAACGATGTGAAGGCGTTCCTCTTCGAGCGCCTTGATCGCAATGCCCGCCTGCTCACCGACGAGGCCCATGTCTACAAGCCGGTTGGCCAGCACTATCGCGCCCATGGCAGCGTCAATCACTTCAAGGGCGAATACGTCAGCCGCGCCGATCCGACGAACCACACCAACACCATCGAAGGCTTCTTCGGCATCTTCAAGCGCGGTATGCGCGGGATCTACCAGCATTGCGGCCAGCAGCACCTTGCGCGCTATCTTGCCGAATTCGACTTCCGCTACACCAACCGTTCGGGCCTCGGCATCAACGACACGGAGCGCGCCGACATTGCCCTGAAAGGCATCGCGGGCAAGCGCCTTACCTATCGGCGGATTGGTGGACTCGCCGCCGCCTGATAGGCCGAAGCTGCCTCGCCACATCGGGGAACGTCGCAAACGCTGGACTCGCTAACCACCAGTTATCCCCGCCGAATCGCCCGGCGTGGACTCTGCTGTTCCGCTCCTGTTCCCTAGAATAGAACTGGGCCGAGTCGTCCGGACCCGGCCCAGTTTGAAATCGCTGTATGGGAGCGACCTCGAATGCAACTACGGTCTGCGCTTTCGCGCCGCCACGGTCAATCCTTCTGCGATGAACTGCGAAGGAAAACGACATGTCCCTTACCATCGAATGGCCCGGTCAATTTGGGCGAACCCATGCCTTTGAGCTTTATCCCATCGGGACCACGTTCAACGAAGTCGGCGGGGTCTATATCTTCTGCAAACCCTATCCCGGTCGCCAGTGGCAGGCCCTCTATGTAGGCGAAACCGGTAATCTGAACGAGCGCCTGAATACCGCTCTCCAGCGCCACCAAGCATGGCCTTCCTGCCAATCTGGCGGGGCCACTCACATCTGCGCCAAAGTCATTGGCAGCGGCGTCTCTGGCAGGATGGAGCGCTTGGCTCTCGAAACCGAGTTGAGGCATTCGCTCAATCCCCCCTGCAACCGTCAGGCGGCTTAATCTGCAACGGGGTCGGCCTTCAGGTCGGCCCCGTTCTTCCTTTCCCGCCGCCGCTTCCCCAACGGGGTAGTCGGCTCGTTCTTCTTCGGGGGGGTCTTCAGCATTCGCTTTAGAACCTCGTCCTCTTTGCATTGATCGGTGTTTTCCATGTCTGAGCCTTTATTCGCCCGGCGCCCTGAAATCGGCCTTCTAATGGCCCGATATATCTCGGGCTTTGCCCTAACAGAATTACTCATCAGCGCGGCGTTCTCTAGCCTCATAGGCGACAAGGGACCGGTTACGCACATCATCCTTCATCGACTGCGCAATATCTCTGAGCGAATTAACATGCTTGGCGATCTGGCCCAATTCAACGGGCATCGTGCCATCGTCACCCAAATTGAACCGATCAGAATCGCCAACAAACGAAGAATCCAGCTAGCTCATGGGCTTTGGTTCGAGGGCGATGACGGCTCACTGGTGATCTCAACAAACGTAACTGATAGCTCACGGAAACGCACCGAAACCGACATAGACGAAAGCATTCTTACTCAATGGCTGCATGATCTAGGTAGCTTGAACACGTCCCTAAGAATGATCGGCTTTCCAGTTCCTGGCGAGGAACATGGCCTCATATATTCGTGACAGCCATTCATCCCTCAGATCGAACCCCGTCAGCTCGCCCAGATGCAACTCATCCCAAGCCGCATGCCCCGCCTCAATCATCTGAGGGATGACCCTCACCGGCCTGTCACGCGATTCGCTTTGTTCCACCTTCGTTCTGCTTTGTCAAGTATACAATGTCCAGGGTGCTTGACGCCCGCTGCGATGGATGACAAGGTGGCTTTACCAATTTGAAGGGGAGCTTGACTAATGTCATCCATCATCCAGGCGATCTGCTGGGCCGCCCTCATCCTCGGGGTGGCCTTCGTGGGCCGTGCCGAACTCCTGCCGCCGGAATCGGCACGAACCTTGACCATCGTTCTCCCCGCTCTGGCGGTGGTGACGATTCTCAAATCTCGCGACTGCGCCAAGCTCTCTGCGCAGCGAGACCGCGCATGACCAGCCCGGCAGACAGGGCTTCGGGCCGATCGCCGGGGTTCTGGGCGGGCCTCCTGCTCGGAAGCCTGGCTGCAATCGCCGGTCTCGCTCTGAGCGACGCGATCGGTCCGGATACGACGCTGCTGCTCATGCTGCTGCCGGTCGCCCTCACCGTCCCGCTGATGCGCGCCGCCGGACGCCGAGCTCCCGGCGGGTCATGCGTGGGCAAGGGCGCGGCGCAGAAGCGCTATGTTAAGCGCATTGCGCTGTTCACGGCCCTCTATCTGCTGTCCTTCGGCGTTCTCACCTTCGTCACCGCCGAAAGCGAGCCGGCGTTTGCGCTGCGCTCGGTGCTGGCGGTGCTGCCCGGGCTGGCGGTGATCGGAATATTCTGGGCGGTCGGGCGCCTGATCGTCGAAGAGCAGGACGAATTCATCCGGATGCTGGTGGTGCGTCAGTCGCTTATCGCCACCGGACTGGCACTGAGCGCCGCGACCGTCTGGGGCTTCCTCGAGTCGGCCGATGTGGCGCCGCATCTCGATGCCTATTGGGTCGCAGTGGCGTGGTTTCTCGGCCTCTTCGTCGGGGGACTGTCCAACCGGATCGAATACGGCTCGTGGGGTGCGGTATGAAGAACCGCCTCAAGGTCCTGCGCGCCGAGCGCGGCTGGAGCCAGCAGGCGCTCGCCGACCGGCTCGAGGTCAGCCGCCAGAGCGTCAACGCGATCGAGACCGGGCGCTACGATCCCTCGCTGCCGCTCGCCTTCCGGATTGCCGATGTCTTCGAGATGCCGATCGAGGCGATCTTCCTGCGCGATTGACTCATTGGCGCGGTCGGCTTGACTTGGCCGGGGCGCACATCGACAATCATCCCCGCGAACGGATCGGGGGGTCGGACAATTTCAAACTATCGAGGGGCGCAGCAAGCCGAAAGCGCCTTCGGCTTCGACGGCAGCTGGCGCGAATTCGCGCCGATCGCATTCACCAATCTCCTGCTCACCATAGTGACATTGGGCATCTATCGCTTCTGGGCGACCACCCGCGAGCGGCGCTATCTGTGGTCGCGCAGCCGCTTCGTCGACGAGCGGCTGGAATGGGCAGGCACCGGAATGGAGCTGTTCATCGGCTTCCTGCTGGTGCTGGTGCTGTTCGCGCTGCCGTTCTTCGCTCTGGGTCTGATAGCGGAATCGCTGGTCCTGCGCGGACAGGAGGCGCTGGCGGGGGTACTGACGCTCCTGTCCTTTGTCGTTCTGTTCTATCTCACCGGCCTCGCGCGCTTCCGGGCCTTGCGTTATCGCCTGTCGCGGACCCGCTGGCGGGGGATTCGGGGCGGCTCCGACGACAAGGGCTTCCGCTTCGGCCTGTCCTATCTGGGTAAGACCTTTCTCGGCTATCTGCCCGCCGGCCTGTTGATTCCCTGGTCGATGACCAGCCTGTGGAACGAACGCTGGGGCAAGATGAGCTTCGGGCCGCACGCCTTCGCCGCCGAGGCCAAGTCGGGTCCGGTGTTCGGGCGTTTCCTGCTGTTCTACCTGGCGCCCGTCGTGATCTTCATCGGCGGTGTCGCGCTGGCGGCGACCGGCGCGTTGGTCGGTTATGGCATTGGCGGCGAGAACGGCGGAATGATCGGCGGGTTCATCGGCATCATCGGCTTGCTGCTCTTTTTCTATCTCGGCCTCGGACTGATCGCGGTGGCCTTTTTCGCCGCCTTTTATCGCGAAGCGGTCGGATCGACGCGGTGGGGCGACATTGGCTTTTCGTTCGAGGCGTCCACCCCGGACTGGATCCGCCTGCTGCTCGGCGATGCCGCTCTGGTCGTTCTGACGCTTGGCATCGGGCTGATCTTCCTCTCCTACCGCCACTGGAAGTTCTTCATGATCCACCTCGAGGCGCGGGGCGAGATCCTGCTCGACGAGCTGACCCAATCCACCACCGCGACGGCCGGGCATGGCGAAGGACTGCTCGATGCCTTCGACATCGGCGCGATCTGACGTGACCGACGAGGCGTTTCGAGTGCCCGTCACCTGGTATGACGGGATGACCGCACTGCGGCGCGAGGGCGCGGCTTCCTGGAGCGGCGATCGACTGATTCTGGATGAAGCCGACGGCGCGCAGCACGCGGTGCCGTTCGTCGATCTGCGGTTCGTGGAAAGCCTTCCGGGCGAGCGGGTCTACGGTCGCGACAGCGTGCCAGATTTTCGCCTGCGCCTGCCCATCGCCCTGCCGCCCGGATTCGAACGTCACCTCCCTGAGCAGGGTCGCTACGGGGGATGGATAGATCGCCTCGGTCTGGGCAAGGCCGTGGTGATCTTCGGGATCGCAAGCGCGGCGGCGGTGGCGCTGTTCATGACCGCGCCCAATTGGCTGGGGCCGCGCGTACCCGAAAGCTGGGAAGCCCGTATCGGCGAGGCGATGGTCGGCAATTTCGGGAACCGGCTGTGCTCGACGCCGCAAGGCGATGCCGCCCTCGCCAAACTGCTCGATGCGGTCGATCCCGCAGGCCGCCAGGTGCTTGCGGGCATCGCCAATATCGACATGGTCAATGCGGTGGCGCTACCGGGCGGGCGGGTGTTGCTGTTCGACGGTCTGGTGCAACAGGCGGAAAGCCCCGATGAGCTGGCCGGCGTGCTCGCTCACGAGATCGGCCATGTCCGCGAACGCCATGTGATGACCGCGCTGCTGCGTCAGTTCGGCCTTTCCATCCTGCTGTCGGGCGCCAATTCGGGGTTCGGAGACACCGTTTTCGGGCTCGCCGCGATGAGCTATTCGCGCGATGCCGAGCGCGAGGCGGACGAGTTTGCGCGCGAAAGGCTGGCGCAGAGTAGGGTTTCGCCGCTGGGCGCGGCGCGGTTCTTCGAACGGATGGCGGAAGAGTCCGGCTCGGATGCGGAGGCCGGAAGCGATATCACCGGCTGGATCGCCAGCCATCCCTCCGCCGGCGAACGCGCCCGCGCCTATCGCGAGGCCGCCCGAGCGGGGGCGGATTACGCTCCCGTTCTATCCCCGCAAGAGTTCGCGGATTTGAAGGCGATGTGCGAGGCAGACCCCGATGTCGAGGAATTCGAACTGTTCTGACGGTTGCATTCGCCGCCAGCGAGCCCGAAATGGGAATGGCAATGACCAGCGCCACCCAATTCCACGAACTACCCGATGGCCGGCGGATCGCCTATCGCCTGCATCGCGGCAGCGGGCCGGCACTGGTCTTCCTACCCGGTTACATGTCCGACATGAGCGGCAGCAAGGCGACCGCGCTATATCAATGGGCGAGTAGCCGGGGGCGCAGTTGTCTGCTGCTCGACTATTCCGGCTGTGGGCAAAGCTCGGGCAGTTTCGCCGCGGGAACGCTCTCGCGCTGGCGCGACGAGGTCATCGGCCTCATCGAAGCTCTGCTCGAGGATCAGGTGATTGTGATAGGATCCTCGATGGGCGGCTGGCTGATGCTGCTGGTCGGCAAAGCGTTGGGGGCGCGTCTCGCGGGGCTGGTCGGCATCGCTGCGGCGCCCGACTTCACCGAGTGGGGCCGTTCCGCATCGGACAAGGTCCGCCTCGGCGCCGGCGAGACCCTGTTCGATCCCAATCCCTACGGTCCGGAGCCGACGCCGCTGCATCCCGGTTTCTTCGCCGACGGGCAGGCCAATCGGCTGCTCGACGCTGAGATACCGCTCGATTGCCCGGTCCGTCTGTTGCACGGTCAGCGCGATCCGGATGTACCGTGGGAGATCAGCCTTCGGCTGGCCGAAGCGCTGCGTTCGGACGACGTACAGGTCACCTTCGTCAAGGATGGCGATCACCGCCTGTCCCGCGATACCGACGTCGCACTACTGCTGGAACAGGTGGCAACACTGCCAGCCGAAGGGACTTAATCGTGAGCATCGCCGCCGCATTCCTGCTTGCCATGCAGGTGGGACCCAACCCCGCCGCAACCCCGCCGAGTTCCGTTCCACCGGAGCTCGAAGAGCAGCGCGCGCGCACCGCGGCTTCCGCCGCAAGCCAGAGCCCGAGCCCGGCTTCGCGGCTGATCGAATGCCTGCGGCTCGCAGCGAAGGATGCCGAGGCGGCCTATGACAGCGCGGCCAGCTGGCGCGCCAATGCGCGTGACGCGGAACGCCCGCAGGCGGCGCATTGCCAGGGCCTCGCGCTGGTGCGGATGGAGCGCTATGCTGAGGCGCGGGACACCTTCGCGGTCGCGCGCGGCGAGGTGGGCGACGACAATCCGACCTATCGCGCGCGGCTCGGCGCCATGGCGGGCAACGCCGCGCTGGCGGGCCGCGAGGCCGCCGCCGCCATTCCGCATTTCGAGCTGGCGATCGCCGATGCCAACGAGGCGGGGCAGGGCGACATCGCCGCGGGGCTGGAAATCGACCTCGCGCGGGCCTTGGTCGCCGCAGAGCGTCCCGAGGAAGCCGACGCGGCGCTCGACCGGGCGCGCGAGGCTGCCCCCGGCGATTCCCGCGCCTGGCTGCTTTCCGCCAAGCTGTCGCGGCAATTGGGGCGGTTGATGGAGGCCCAGCGACAGGTCGAACAGGCTGCTGCATTGGCCCCGCGCGACCCCGCTGTCGGGCTCGAGGCGGGGGTAATCGCCGCGCTCGCCAACCGGCCGGAAGACGCACGACGCAGTTTCGAATCGGTCCTGCTGGTGGCACCCGATGGCCCCGAGGCGGACCGCGCGCGCGCCTATCTCGCACAATTGTCCGATGTCGGGGCACCGCAACAATGACCGATTTTTCCATTCTCGATCTTGTGCCCGTTCGCGAGGGGGGATCGCTCGAGGAGGCCTTTTCCGCCGCCGTCGATCTGGCGCGCACCGCCGAGAAGACGGGCTGCACCCGATTCTGGGTCGCCGAACATCACGCCATGCCTGGGATCGCCGGGGGTGCGACCTCGGTCGTCCTCGCGCATATCGGCAACGGGACGTCGACGATTCGGATCGGCTCGGGAGGGATCATGCTCCCCAACCACACCCCCTTCCAGATCGCCGAGCAGTTCGGCACGCTCGCGGCGCTGTTTCCGGGGCGGGTGGATCTAGGGCTGGGCCGCGCGCCCGGTGCGGGTCCCGAACTCCAGCGCGCCTTGCGCAAGGATCTCCACCGCGCCGCGGAGATGTTCCCGCAGGACGTGGTCGAATTGCGCGCCTATCTGGACGGGGATCCTGGTCTGCCGATCCAGGCGACCCCCGGGCAGAATGCCGATGTCGAGCTGTGGATGCTGGGCTCCAGCCTGTTCGGCGCGCAGCTCGCCGCGCGTCTCGGGCTGCCCTACGCCTTCGCCAGCCACTTCGCGCCGGATCATCTCGATGCCGCGCTCGAACTCTACCGCAGCAGGTTCGAGCCTTCCGCCAGTCTCGACCGGCCGCATGTGATGGCGGCGATGAACCTCTTCTGTGCGGAAAGCGAAGCCGAGGCCGAGCGCATCGCCAGCTCGCAATTGCAGGCCTTCGTTCGGTTGCGCACCGGTTCGCCGGGCAAGCTGCCGCCGCCGATCGAGGGCTATCGCGACACGCTGCCCGCCAATGCGCGCGCGATGCTCGATCATATCGGGCAGGCGAGCGCGGTGGGCACGCCGGTGCAGGTGCGCGAAGCGATCCGCGGCTTTGTCGATCGCACCGGTGCCGACGAGATCATGCTGGCCGGCGCGACTTACGATCCCGCCGCGCGCACCCGTTCGCTGGAACTCGCGATGGATGCGCTGAACGGCTGAGATGCCTCAGCGGGCGCTGGCGCAACCCGTCTCGTTTGGCGAACGCCGCGCCCCTTTCCCGCAAGCGACCGGCCAAGCCCCTGTCTGGGCCGCTTGCGGCAGCACGAGGAGAGGACTAGGGGCGACTGGTCGGACGCGGCGAACACCCGCGCAGCAGTCATTCCGGGCCGATGAGAGAGGGCCCGCTGAGAGGATACATGGGTTCGAACAAAGCTGCCGCAGGGCAGAAACCCGCCATTCCCGCCGGAGTGGTCGAATCGCTCGCCGCGCGCATGGAGGAATCGCTCCTCCCCGGCGACGGAGACCTGTCCCGCGAGCGGCTCGTCGAAGCCGCCCGTTTCGTGGCCGAGACCGGTCTCCAGCGCCAGCCCGGGCGCGCTTCGATCGTACTCGAATCGGCCAACGAAGAGCGTCGGTTCATGCGCATCGCGCTGGTCAACGACGACATGCCCTTTCTGGTCGATTCGACCGCGAACGCCATCGCCGCAACCGGACTGGCGATCGATCGGCTGGTTCACCCGGTGGTTCCGGTCGAGCGCGACAGCGACCATCAGCTGACGACCATCCTCGATAGCGATCCCGACGACGCGGCTTACGAGTCGATGATCTACATCGAGACCTCGCGCGTCGATGCCCGCCAGCGCCGCGAATTGCTGGCGACCCTGCGCGAGACGCTCACCGATGTGCGCGCTGCGGTGAACGACTGGCCGCAATTGCAGGATGCGATGCTCGCCGACGCCGGGCAGCTGAAGGACGCGGAATCCACCGCGCTGCTCGAATGGCTCAACAACGGCATGCTGACCCAGCTCGGCCATCTCGAGCGCCACCGCGACGGGACCGCCAGCGCCGCGTTTGGGATATGCCGCAAGAGTGCGCAGGACCTGCTCGCCGACACCTCCTACGACCGCGCCTTCGCCTGGTTCGACGATCCCGATGAAGCTAGGGCGCTGCTGATCATCAAGGCCAATCGGCTGGCGCACGTCCATCGCCGGGTGCCGCTCGATCTGTTTATCGTTCCTCGCCGCGAAGGCGGCAAAACCGTTGCGCTGTCGATCCATGCCGGTGTCTGGACCAGCGCCGCGCTGGCCGCGCCGCCGCGGACGGTCCCGCGGCTGCGGTCGCAGGTCGAGGCGATCATGGAGCGGCTCGATTTCGATGCCGGCGGCCATGCCGGCAAGGCGCTCGTCCATGCGCTGACGACCCTGCCGCACGATCTGCTGATCGGGTTCTCCGATCACGATGTCGAACGCATTGCCACCACGATGATGGCGCTGGTCGATCGCCCCCGCCCCCGCCTCGCGCTGGTCGAAGCCCCGCTCGCGAGACACCTGTTCGCCTTCGTCTGGCTGCCACGCGACATGCTGGCCACGCAGGTCCGGCTGCAAATCCAAGCACTGCTCGAAGAAGGCGCTGGCGCGAAACTGCTCGACTGGAGCCTCGAGGTCGAAGGCGGCAATCTCGCGATGCTGCGCTTCGTGCTCGACATCCGCGACGGCAGCGAAACTCCCGACGAGAAGGCGCTCGACGAGCGCTTGCAGACGATGCTGCGCGGCTGGGGCGAAGGCGTCGAGAGCGAGCTGTCGGCTCTGGGGGAATCAAGCCGCGCGGCTGCCATCGCATCGCGTTGGGCCGAAGCTTTTCCGACCGCCTTTCGCGCCCAGTTCGGAGCCGCCGAGGCGGCGATCGACATAACCCGCTTGCGCGCGCTTGGCGTCCACGCCGAGGGCGGCGATCAGCGGCAGCGGGATGCGCGCATCTATCTGTGCCAGAACAGCGACGAGCAGTGCCTGCGGTTGAAGCTCTATCAGGCCGAAGGCAGCATGCCGTTGTCCGATGCGGTGCCGGCGCTGGAGAATTTCGGGTTCCACGTCGACACAGAAATGCCCACCGTGCTCGATCAGGGTCGGCTCGGCACGATTCACGATTTCGCGCTCAAGCTGTCCTCGTCCGTCGAGGCGGAAGCGCTGGTCGAGCGAGCGGAGGAGATCGAAAGGGCCGTCGCCGCCGTGCTCAATGGCGAGGCCGAGAGCGATCCTTTCAACCGCTTGGTACCCGAAGCCACACTGACCGCGCGCGAGGCGGATTGGCTGCGTGCCTTCTACCGCTATCTGCGGCAGGCGGGCATGGGCTTTACCATCTATACCGTGGTCGATGCCCTCCGCGGCGCACCCGATGTCACCCGCGCGTTGATCGCGCTGTTCACCGCCCGCCACGACCCCGGCTTCGGCACGGGACGAGAGCAGGCGACTGAGGAGGCCCGCGAGGCGATCAGGCTCGGGCTCGCCAAGGTCAAGGCGATCAACGACGATCGGCTGCTGCGGCTCTACCAGTCGCTCGCGGATGCAATCCTGCGCACCAATGCCTTCGCTCCGGCGGGGGGTGAGGCGCTCGCCTTCAAGATCGAATCGGCGCTGGTCCCCAACCTGCCGCGGCCCATTCCCTGGCGCGAGATCTTCGTCTATTCTCGCCGTCTCGAGGGTATTCATCTGCGCGCCGGCGCGATCGCCCGCGGCGGCTTGCGCTGGTCCGACCGGCGCGACGATTTCCGCACCGAGATCCTCGGCCTGATGAAGGCCCAGCGGGTCAAGAACGCCGTGATCGTCCCGACCGGCGCCAAGGGCGGCTTCTATCCCAAGCAATTGCCCGATCCGGTCACCGACCGCGACGGCTGGGCCGCGGAAGGCCAGGCCAGCTACGAAGTCTTCATCCGCACGCTGCTCTCGATCACCGACAATATCGTCGACGACGAGGTGGTCCATCCCGAAGGCGTGATGATCCTCGACGGCGAAGATCCCTATTTCGTCGTCGCCGCCGACAAGGGCACCGCGCGGTTCTCCGATGTCGCCAACGCGATCGCCGAAGAGCGCGGTTTCTGGCTCGACGACGCTTTCGCCAGCGGCGGCTCGCACGGCTATGACCACAAGGCGATGGGGATCACCGCGCGCGGCGCATGGGTTTCGGTCCAGCGCCATTTCCGCGAGATGGGCATCGACGTCCAGACCGACCCAATCGATGTGGTCGGCTGCGGCGACATGTCGGGGGATGTGTTCGGCAACGGCATGCTGCTGTCGAAGACCATCAAGCTGATCGCGGCCTTCGACCACCGGCACATTTTCATCGATCCCGATCCCGATGCGGCGGCAAGCTGGCAGGAGCGCCAGCGCCTGTTCGACCTGCCGCGGTCGAGCTGGGATGATTACGACAAGGACATAATCTCGCGCGGCGGCGGCGTGTTCCGGCGCGATGCCAAGAGCCTCAAGCTGTCCAAGGCGGCGCAAAAGGCGCTCGGCATAGATCAGAAGGAGATCGACCCCGAAGCGCTGATCTCGGCGATCCTCAAGGCTCCGGTCGATCTGATCTGGTTCGGCGGGATCGGAACCTATCTCAAGGCTACGTCCGAGAACAACGTCCAGGTCGGCGACCCGGCCAACGACGCGGTCCGCGTCGATGCGCGGGAGGTCCGCGCGCGGGTGATCGGCGAAGGCGCCAATCTGGGGGTGACGCAGGCGGCGCGGATCGAGTTTTCGCTCAAGGGCGGGCGGATCAACACCGATTTCATCGACAATTCGGCCGGGGTCGATTGTTCGGACAATGAGGTCAACATCAAGATCGCGCTGGCCGCGGCACGCCGCGCCGGACGGATTTCCGAAGCCAAGCGCAATGCCCTGCTCGAGGACATGACCGAGGAAGTCGCGCGCCTGGTGCTCGAGGACAACCGCCTCCAGGCGCTCGCGCTGTCGGTGGCGGAGATCGGCGGCGCGCGCTCGGCCGAAGCGCAACTGCGGCTAATCGAGACGCTTGAGGAAAGCGGTAAGCTCGACCGCAAGACCGAAGGGCTGGCCGATCACGAGGTGCTCGGTCGCCGTGCCGGCGAGGGACTGGGGCTCACCCGCCCCGAACTCGCTGTCCTGCTGTCCTCGACCAAGCTGGCTCTGCAGGACGCACTCGAAACGGGGCCGCTGACCGAAAATGAGGCGCTCGAGCCGATGCTGCTCGAAGCGTTTCCGGCGCCGATGCGCGAACGCTACAAAGCGCAGATACTAACCCATCGACTGCGCCGCGAACTGATCGCGACCAAGCTCGCCAATCGCATCGTCAACCGCATCGGCCTCGTCCACCCCTTCGAGCTTGCCGAAGAAGAGGGCGCTACGCTGGACCAGGTCGCCAGCGCTTTCGTGGTTGCCGAGCGGCTGTTCGAACTCGATTCGCTATGGGCGGCCATCGATGCTGCGGACATGCCCGAAAGCGCGCGGCTGCTGCTGCTAGACCGCACCGCCAAGGGGATGCGGATGCAGATGGCGGATCTGCTGACAGCGGGTGTCGGCACCGCCGATCCCGCAGCAAGCCTCGACGCCTTCGGTCCGGGTGTGCGCAAGCTGTCGGGGGCGACCGCGACCCTGCTGGCCGAAGAAAGCAAGCAGCAATCGGTGCGGCTGACGGACGAGCTTTCCGATGCCGGTGCGCCTGCGGATCTCGCCGCGCGAGTTGCGCATCTGTTCGAGCTGGATGGCGCAGTCGGACTCGCCAAGCTCGCGCGCGAGCATGAGATCGATCCACTCGACCTGACTAAGGCTTTCACCGGACTGGGTGCCTCGCTCGGACTCGACTGGGCACAGGCGACTTCGGCGATGATGAACCCTGCAGACGTCTGGGAGCGCCTACTGGTCGCGGGTCTCGCGCGCGACTTCCAGCAGATGCGGCTCGATTTCCTGCGCAAGCTTTCGCGACGCAAGGGTGCCAAGGACGACATGCCGGCGATGGTCGAGAAATGGGCGGCGGAGAATGCAGTCGCGGTGCGTCAGTTCCGGACGATGATCGGTCGTGCGCAGGCGCAGACCCCGGTCGCGCCCGCCGTGCTCGCCCAGGTGGCGAGCATGGCGCGCAACCTGCTGTGCCGGTAGGCTCGGCTTGACCGACCTGCGCATAACCGCGAAGCGTTGCGGTCATGGATAGCGCCGATATCGTTATCGTGGGATCGGGCCATGGCGCCGCGCAAGCGGCCGTCGCCTTGCGCCAGCATGGCCACGACCAGTCGATCCTGATGATCAGCCGCGACCGGACCCCGCCCTACGAGCGTCCGCCGCTGTCGAAGGAATATCTCGCGGGCGAAAAGCCGCTCGAGCGGATCATGATCCGCAAGCCGGAATTCTGGGCCGAGCGCGGGATTGCGCTCGAACTCGGTGCGAATGTTTCCGAGGTCGATCCGCTGGCGCATGAGGTCGTGCTCGGCGATGGACGCCGGATCGGCTACCGCAAATTGATCTGGGCGGCGGGGGGCGATCCGCGTCGCCTGTCCTGCCCGGGTGCGGATCTGGCCGGGATTCACGCCATTCGCAGCCGCACCGATGTCGACACACTCCGCGGACAGATCGAGAAGGGCGCGCGGCGCGCAGTGGTGGTCGGGGGCGGCTATATCGGGCTCGAGGTGGCGGCGGTGCTGCGCAAGCTGGGTTGTTCGGTGACGTTGCTGGAAAATCAGGACCGGGTGCTGGGACGCGTCGCGGGAGAGGCGCTGAGCGCTTTCTATCTCGACGAACATCGCCGGCAGGGCGTCGATCTGCGGCTCTCGACCGGGGTCGAGCGGATCGAGGGCGAGGACGGTCGGGTGACCTCGGTGCTGGCCGACAATGGCGAGAGCTTCCCCTGCGAGATCGTGGTGGTGGGCATCGGCATCGTCGCGGCGGTCGGCCCGCTGATCGTTGCGGGTGCCGCAGGGACCAATGGGGTCGATGTCGACGAATTCTGTCGCACCTCGCTCGACGACGTCTACGCCATTGGCGACTGCGCGGCGCATGCCAATCCCTATGCGGAGAACGCGGTCATCCGGCTCGAATCGGTTCAGAACGCCAACGATATGGCCTCCACGGCGGCCAAGGCGATTATGGGCGACAAGCAGCCCTACGAAGCGGTGCCGTGGTTCTGGTCCAACCAATACGATCTGCGGCTCCAGACCGTGGGGCTGTCGATCGATCACGATGCGGCGGTCGTCCGCGGCGATCCGGCACAGCGCAAGTTTTCGGTCGTCTATCTGCGCGAAGGCCGGGTGATCGCGCTCGATTGCGTCAACGCCACCCGCGACTACGTCCAGGGGCGCAAGCTGATCGAAGCGCGCGCGTCGGTCGATCCTGCACAATTGGCCGACACCGAAATTCCGCTCAAGGACATGCTCTGAGACGCGCGGCAGCCCAATCGGCTGCCTCGGCGACCACCGCGTCCGGATCGGCGCGCAATTCTTCCACTCGCGCCAGCAATTCGCGCCGCCCGCTGTTGCCCGCCGCATAGAGGCAGTTGCGCACGAAACGGTCGCGTCCAATCCGCTTGATCGGGCTGCCCGAGAACAGCTGGCGAAACGAAGGGTCGTCGAGTTCGAGCAGCCGCGCCAGATCCGGCGCGACCAGCTCCTCGCGCGGCAGCAGTCTGGCGTGGGCTTGTGCGGTCTGGGCGAATTTGTTCCACGGGCACACCGCCAGGCAATCGTCGCAGCCGTAGATGCGATTGCCCAGCGCGGCGCGGAATTCTTCCGGTATCGGCCCCTTGTGCTCGATGGTGAGGTAGGAAATGCACCGCCGCGCATCCAGCCGATAGGGTTCGGGGAAGGCATCCGTCGGGCAGGCGTCCTGACAGGCGCGGCACGAACCGCAAGCGTCGCGATGCGCCGCATCGGCGGTGAAGGGCAGCGTCGAATAGATCGACCCCAGGAACAGCCAGCTGCCATGCTCGCGACTGACCAGATTGGTGTGCTTGCCCTGCCAGCCGATCCCCGCCGCTTGCCCGAGCGGTTTCTCCATCACGGGTGCGGTATCGACGAAGACCTTGAGCTCGCTCTCGGGTTCGCGCGCGATCAGCCAGCGCGCCAGCGCCTTGAGCGCTTTCTTGACGACGTCGTGATAGTCGCGCCCCTGCGCATAGACCGAGATCCGCGCCTTGTCTGGTACATCGGCAAGCGCCAGCGGATCGTTGGGCGGGGCGTAGCTCATGCCCAGGGCGATCACGCTGCGCGCCTCGGGCCACAGGCCCTGCGGCGAGACCCGCTGCGCCTTTCGCGCCTCCATCCAGTCCATCGAGCCGTGGCGGCCCTCGTTCAGCCATTGCTCCAGCCGCTCGGCGCGAAACGGCTCCCCGGCCGCTCCCGTAAAGCCGCAGGCGACGAAGCCCAGCCGCCGCGCCTCGACCCGCAGATCCTCCTGCAGGGCGGCGATATGCTCGGGCTGGGACAAAACTAGCTGTTGCTCCTGTTGACGGGTCGCGGGTAACCCATGGTCATGCTTACCCAGACCGAGGCGCCCCCGCGAGGCGGAACTTCTGCGATTGCGCAGCGCCCGCCCCGCGAACGCCCGCTGGCGATCGAGGCCAATGGGCTGGTCAAACGGTTCGACGGCACGCTGGCGGTGGATGGGGTCGACATAGCGGTTCCCGAGGGTGCGATCTACGGCATTCTCGGGCCCAATGGCGCGGGCAAGACGACCACCTTGCGGATGCTGCTCGGCATCATCGATCCCGACGAGGGCGTGCGGCGCGTCTTCGGGCATGACCGTCCGCACGATATCGCCCGGCTGATCGGCTATCTTCCGGAAGAGCGTGGACTTTATCCGACGATGAAATGCGACGAGGCGATCGCCTTCATGGGCGCGCTGCGAGGACTGTCGCTCGAGGAAGGGCGCCGGCGCGGTCGCGAACTGCTCGAGACGCACGGGCTTGGTTACGCGGTCGATCGTCAGATCCGGCAATTGTCCAAGGGCATGGCGCAGACGGTTCAACTGCTCGGCACCCTGGTGCACCGACCCCGGCTCGTGGTTCTCGACGAGCCCTTTTCGGGCCTCGACGCGATCAATCAGGGCAAGTTGGAAGCGATGATCCGCGATCTCGCGGCCGAGGGGACGACGGTGATCTTCTCGACCCATGTCATCCACCACGCCGAGCGCCTGTGCGACGATGTCGCGATCATCGCCGGCGGGCGCGTGCCCTATGCCGGCTCGGTCGATGCCGCACGCGACAGCATCCCCGCGCAGGTCCGGCTCGAAACGCGCCATGGCGACGGGCACTGGCGACGCGCCCTGCCCGATGATGCACGGCACGATATCAAGGCCAATGGCGCGCATTTCTGGTTCTTCCCCGTTCCCGCCAGCGGTATCGAGGCGCTGCTCGAGCAACTGATCGAAGGCGGGGCAGGCGTCCTATCGCTGTCGATCGAACGCGCCGGGCTGCACGACGCCTTCGTCGAGATCGCCGGAGCCGCCGCCGCTCGCGCACTCGAGGAAGACAATGAGGCCGGAGCCGAGGCATGAACACTACCGACAAGAGCCGCTTGTCCTTGTGGCAGGCCGCTTGGGTGGTGGCGCGCCGCGATTTCCAGGCGATCCTGTTCAGCAAGGCCTTCCTGCTATTCCTGCTCGGTCCCATCTTCTTCGGCGCGATCAGCATCGGGGCGGGCATGCTCGGCGCCAAAGCGGCCGACAGCGCCGAGCCGCCGCGGCTGGCGGTGATGCTGCCCGCCGCGCAAGCCGACGCGCTCGTTCGTGCGCATCGCGAACTCGACGCCTTGATTTCAGTCCCCCCGATCGAGCGCGTCACCATCGGCGCATCCGAACCCGCAGCCTTGCTGTCGGATCGGACGCGCAATTTCGGTGCGGTGCTGACCGGCACACTTGCGCAGCCGCGGCTGATCGGCACCGGTGAACAGATCGAACGCTGGCAGGGCCGGGTGGCGGTGATAGTCGCGCGGGCACAGGGACCCGACACGACCTACCCCGCAGTCGCCCTCGAGCAGACCCGATCGAGCATGGCGAGCACCCGCAGCGCGCAGACCGGGACCGCCACCGCCGGGATCACCCTGCTGTTCCTGCTGACCATGCTGCTGGCGGGAATGGTCCTTTCCAATCTGGTCGAGGAGAAAGCCAACAAGATCATCGAGATCCTCGCGGCGGCAATCCCGATGGATGCGGTGTTCGTCGGCAAGCTGTTCGCCATGCTCGCCATCAGCTTCGTCGGGATCGCGGTGTGGGGCAGCCTGGCGCTGATCGGGCTGACGTTCGGTCCGGGGACGGGTGCCTCGCT
This sequence comes from Qipengyuania benthica, assembly GCF_030717865.1. Taxonomy (NCBI): domain Bacteria; kingdom Pseudomonadati; phylum Pseudomonadota; class Alphaproteobacteria; order Sphingomonadales; family Erythrobacteraceae; genus Qipengyuania; species Qipengyuania benthica. Next base: position 236,783 of record NZ_JAVAIL010000001.1, read on the forward strand.
GCCGATGCCCGCAGTCGGCTGGCCGCTGTTCGTCGCGCTGTTCGTGCTTTATTTCGCGCTGGCCTATCTGCTGATCGGCTCGGTGTTCCTGACCGTGGGATCGATGGCGGCGACGGTGCGCGACGTGCAGACCCTGTCGATGCCGGCCACGATACTACAGCTCGCGGTGTTCTTCCTCGCGACCTTTGCGATGACCGACGTCGGCTCTGCGGTGGAGCTGTTCGCGGCGATCTTTCCGCTGTCCTCGCCTTACGCCATGGTCGGGCGCGCCGCCCAGTCGCCCGAACTGTTGCCGCATCTGTTCGCCATCGCCTGGCAAGTCGCCTGGGTGGCGATCTTCGTGCGCAGCGGCGCTTCGCTGTTCCGCCGACGGGTGATGAAGTCCGGCCCGGCCAAGAGGCAGGGCAAAAGCAGATTCGCCTTGGTCCGGCGGTCGATCCGGCAATAGCGGAACGGTTCGGTCCCTTTTTGCAACGCACTATTGACACACTTGTCAGTTAGGCGGGATAGTGAAGTATGACGGAGGCGACCGGAACGAGTCGCCCCAAGCGGGAGAGTACCATGGCCACCATCGCCGCCGAAAAGCCCCAGTTCCGTACGGCGCCCAGCGCTCACGAGGCACTCAAGGAGCATTTCGAGAAGCATCCCGACCAGCGGATGAGCCATCCGCACAAATGGGACGTCAGCCGCTCGGATATTTATGCCGAAGATCGCTGGCAGCCGATCTTCCGCGAAATGCGCGAGGCCGGGCCGCTGCATTACATCCCCGAGAGCCCCTTCGGACCCTATTGGGCGGTGGTCCAGCACAAGGCGATCCAGCATATCGAGGCGCTGCCCGATCTGTTCTCGTCGAGCTGGGAACATGGCGGGATCACCATTCTCGAACGCGCCGAGGACATCCCGGAGGAGGAACGGCTCGAACTGCCGATGTTCATCGCCATGGACCGGCCCAAGCATACTGGGCAGCGGCGCACGGTCGCGCCTGCCTTCACTCCGGGCGAAATGAAGCGGATGGAAGCGGATATCCGGCAGCGGACGGGTGAATTGCTCGATTCGCTGCCGCGCGGCGAGGTCTTCGACTGGGTCGACAAGGTCTCGATCGAACTGACCACCGGAATGCTCGCGCTGCTGTTCGGCTTTCCCTGGGAAGATCGCCGGCTGCTGACGCTGTGGTCGGACTGGTCGGGCGATACCGAGCTCGCCAGCGTGCGCGAACTCGACCAGCTGCGGCGCAGTTTCCTGCACGAGATGGCGGCCTATTTCCAGATGCTGTGGGCCGAGCGCGCGCAGCAGGATCCGCAGCCCGATCTGATCTCGATGATGATCCATTCCGAGGCGATGAACCAGCAGAGCCCCGAAGAATTCATGGGCAACCTGATCCTGCTGATCGTCGGCGGCAACGACACAACCCGCAACACGATGAGCGGGATCATCCACGGCTTCGACACCTTCCCCGACCAGCGAAAGCTGTTCGAGCAGAACCCCGAGCTCATCCCCAATGCGGTCCAGGAATGCATCCGCTTCCAGACCCCGCTGGCGCATATGCGGCGGACCTGCACCGAGGATACCGAGCAGTTCGGTCAGCAGATCAAGAAGGGCGACAAGGTCGTGCTGTGGTATCTGTCGGCCAACCGCGACGAGCAGGTGTTCGAGAACCCCGACAAGCTCGACATCACCCGCGAGAACGCCAGGCGCCACCTCGCTTTCGGCTACGGCATCCACCGCTGCGTCGGCGCCCGTTTGGCCGAATTGCAGCTGCGCATCTTGCTCGAAGAGATGCACAAGCGTCGAATGCGCGTCCATGTGGCAGGCGATGTCGAGCGGGTCCGGGCAAACTTCGTCCACGGCTTCCGCAAGCTAGAGGTCGAGATCACGGCATTCTGATGCCGCAGCGATAGAGGCCGGGTGCCGTTCCGGTCCTATTCAGGGGATGCCAGCTAATGCGGCCGGCATGGAACATCGTCACGCTTCGCCCGGCCCGTGTGCGCTCGACCGCAGAGGTTTGCTGGGGCTGTTGGGTGCAGGCGTCGCCTTTTCCGCGCTCACCGCCTGCGGTCCCGGTGTGGCGGAGGCCAGGGCCAAGTCCTTCCCGATCAAGCGGACGCAGGCAGAGTGGCGCAAGGCGCTGAGCCCCGCGGAGTTCAACGTGCTGCGGCAGGAGGGGACCGAGCGCCCCTACTCCAGCTCACTCAACAAGGAAAATCGCAAGGGCCTGTTCGCCTGTGCCGGTTGCGGCAACAAGCTTTACGCCTCGCGGACCAAATTCGACAGCGGCACCGGTTGGCCCAGCTTCTGGGCGGCTTTGCCAGGTGCGGTCGGGACGAGCCGAGACCGCAAGCTGGGCTATGCCCGCACCGAAGTGCATTGCGCCGATTGCGGCGGGCATCTGGGGCATATCTTCGACGATGGTCCCAAGCCGACCGGCAAGCGCCACTGCATCAACGGCGTGGCGATGGACTTCCATCCGGCATGATCCGCCAGACCCGAAGCGGTCCTTTGGTGAACCCGGCGATCGGTTGCAGCCAGCCGGGCGTTTCGCCGCGCATCAGCCGCGCTGCCAGCCCCTTCGGGCGCGCCTGCGCATAAGCCTCCGCTTCGGAAATATCCGTACAGATCAGCAGATAATCCGCCCCGCGGCTTTGCGCCACCATCCGCGCTTCTTCGGGGTCCGAAAGATAGGTATTGAGTGCATCGGCCATCGCCGGTCCGGCGCGGTGATGGCCGGTGGCGGTGACCCTATGGTGGGTGTGCATCAGGATGGCGGGCCCCCGATCGAAGAGCGACAAGATTTCACCACGGGGTAGCCCATTCAAACGCGCCAGTTCGCGAGAATCGCTGCAATCGTTCTTCGCCCCGGCCTGCAGGGGGCCCGTTGCACCAGCTTGCACCACGTAGGCCGGCTCTGGCCGGAGCCGCTCGGCAACCGCGAAGCCGAGCGAGGGCATCAGCACGAGCACCAGGCCGGCCAGCGTGACGAGTTTCGGGACAAGACCCTCGAACCGTTCCAGCCGTGCGAGCACATGCGCGACGAACCACCCGAGCGGCAGCGTCGCCAGGATACCCGCGAATCCCATTGATCTCCAGGTGATGAGGCCGAGCACGAGGCTTGCCGTGAGCAGAACAGCGTAATGTCGCCAGAACCATCGGCTCGCGCCCGACCCGCGGGTCGCGAGCAGACCGGTCGCCGCCAGGGCAAGGGCGATCTGGATAAGCGGCGGCACCGCAACCTCCGCAGACTGTTCCCACGCCGGGCGTCCTTCGAGGACGAGCAGGTACCAATAGTCGCGAACGACCGGATCGAGCGATGCGAAGGGCGAACCGAGGCATTGCGGCGCAAGACCGGCAAATATGGCGACACCTCCCGCTCCGGCCACGCCGAGGAGTGCGCCCAGCACGAGCGGGGAGAGCAGCGGGAATCTCGCTACGGCCGTAACCGCCAGAGCAACGAAAGCGAAGAACGCCAGATACGCCGGGCCGATTGCATCGCAATACTGCTTCAAATTGGGGCCGAGTGCGATGGCGAAGGCGAGGATCAATCCACCGGCCAGCGCCTGCAGATAGCCGACCAGTTCCCAGCGCTGCGCAGAATCCTCGAGCCAGCGCAGAGCGAAATAGCCAGCAAAGGCGGCGGAAAGCGGCACCATCTCGAGCGAGATGGTGCACCCCAGCGCCATCGCCATCCCCGCCAGCCAGGCGCCTTTGCGGGTGCGCAGCGCCAGACCCAGAACCGCGGCCGCCGTAGCCGCCAATTGCCAGCCGTGATGGTCGAGCCGGGTCGGCTGAAGCTGAAACAGCACCGGCGAGAGCAGACCGATCGTTAGCGCCGCGAAGCCTGCCGTCCGCAGGTCAAAGAGCCGCGAAGCCGCGCATCCCACGAAGGCGATCGTCGCTGCGAGAGTCAGGAGCGGGACGATCACCATGGCAGCGATCTCAGCGTTTGTCGCACCGAGGAGCGGCGTCAGCACGAGCAGCACCGCCGCGATAGGCCCATCGACAAGCCGCGACCAATGCATCGGCACCCCTTGCGGCGGGTCGATCCGGTACTGGTGGAGGTCGAACCACGGCTGGCCACCGATCAGGTCGCGCACCTGGACCAGCCGGAGCGCGTCGTCGCCGCGGAGTTCGAGCGAGAGCAGCCGCTCGAGCGTGAAAGCCAGCGTCAGGGCCGCGAGCATCGCCCAGACGAGCAGCAGCCGCCGCGCGAGCGGGCCAGAGTGGACCCTATCCGGCAACTGCATTGCGCGCAGTCCGCCTGATGAAGACGATCCGGCTGCGGATCATCCATGTCGCGAAGAAGCTGGCGGCGATTGCCACAGATTTGGCGACATGGGGGTCGATACCGACATTCGCACCCAGGCCGACGATAGCTGCGGTAATCCCCAGGCCGACCAGCGCCGAAACGGCGAAGAGACTCTTCTGCCACATCCGCGCGCGCCCCGCTGGAGCGACCGTGCCGGTGAAAACTTGGCGGCTGGACAAAAACCAATGGACGAGAATGCCCGCTGCGTATCCGATCGTCGCCGCCAGCATTCCCGGGATTTCCAGCGCCAGCAGAGCGGTGAAGCAGACGATATCGACCACCAGGGCGCCGCCGCTGGCAAGCGCGTAGCGCAGGAAGCGAAAACCTCCGATCCTGGCGAGCAGCAGGGCCATTTCCGTTCCGCGTCCTCCGCCGCGTCAGGCCGCTTCGCGATCCGGCTTTGCGAGGCGCCGGGGTACGGCACGGATCGAGGAGAGCGCCGCCTCCTGATCCTCGTTCAGCGGTTCGGCGTCTTTGGGTGGCAGGCTCTCGTACGCGCCCTCGGCGCCAGCCTCGTGATATTCGGCATCCTCATTGACGCACCAGGTGTCGTAAACCCGCTCACCGGCGAGGATGTTTTCGACCGTCAGCATGGCGGTCATCATGGCGTGATCCTGATTGTTGTAGCGATGCATGCCGTTGCGACCCACCAGATGGAGCGTCGGATGCCGGTCTTCCAGCTCGAGACGCATCGCCCGCGCGTTGGCGGCATAGTCCTCGTCATACACGGGATACGCCTTCTCCTGCCGCACCACGGTGCCGCCGATCACGTCGGCGGGATCGCAAAGGCCGAGGATCGCCATTTCCTCCTTCGCGAGTTCCACCAGATCGTCGTCCGCCATCGACCACAGCCCGTCCCCTTCGAAGCAGAAATATTCCAGTCCGACGCAGGCGACATCCGCTTGCGGGACCATTTCGGGTGACCAGCTGCGGAAATTCTGCACCCGGCCGACCTTCACCTTGCTGTCGTGAATGTAGATCCAATTGTCGGGGAACAGTTCATCCGATCGAATCTTCAGGGCGACGGTGAGAAAGTCGCGATAGTTGAGCGCGCTCGCCTGCAGCGCTGAGGCAGGAAGCGGATGCAGCCTCCGCGCCAGCTCGCGCATCGGGGCCGAACTGATCGCGTGATCCGCCTCGATCGTCAGATCGCCCTCGGCGCCCGAAGCGGTCATGCGCCATCCGGTCCTACCATCGGAGGCAAGCTGCTTGAGATCGTGCCCCATGACGATGTGGCCCTTGCCGGTGGCGAGAATCCGGTCTCGCGCGGCTTCCCACATCATCCCGGGCCCGAACCGCGGATAGCGAAAGGTTTCGAGCAGGGTCTTGGCGGCCATGCCGTCGTTGGGCTTGCGAAGGAGGCCGAGCGACCGCTTGAGCCCATCGCTCACCGCGCCCCACAGCGACAGCCCCTTGATCCGCTGCGCCGCCCAGTCCGCGCTCATCTCGTCGCAGGGCATGCCCCAGACTTTCTCGGTATAGGTTTTGAAAAAGATCGAATACAGGCGCCTGCCGAACTGATTGGTGGTCCAGTCCTCGAAGCTTTTCACCTCGCGAATGGGAGAGAGCCGCGCGCGCAGATAGCTGATCATGCACGCCGTCGAGCGCAGCACGCCCAAATTGCGCAACGCCTCGAAAGCGCGCAGCGGATAGCTGTAGAATTTGCCTTCGTAGTAGATGCGACTCATCCGCGGGCGCTGGATGAAATCGTCGGGCAGGAGCTCGTTCCACAGATCGACCACCTGCCGGCTCTTCGAGAAGAAGCGATGTCCCCCGATATCGAACCGGAAGCCTTCGTGCTCCACAGTTCGACTGATGCCGCCGACATAGACCGGGTCTTTCTCGATGACGGCGACCGATTTGCCCTGCTTGGTCAGGAGATAGGCGGCCGTAAGACCGGCCGGACCGGCTCCGATGATCGCCACATCGACTTTGAGATTGACCGGCCTGGAGATGGTCATTCTTTCCCCCCGTTTGTCGTCCTGACCACGGGTGAAGGAAAATGGTTAGACAGGAGTTAACGGCTGGCGGCCGAACGACTGGCGCAAGCCGGAGTCAGGCAGTCTCGTCACGCACAAGCGCCGGACATTGCATCTTTGCGGCCATGATCGCGAAGTCGCGCAGGGTGAAGGTGTTGTCGAACACCAGGCCATAGCTATTGTCTTTGCGCCAGCGCACCTTGGCGCGAAGTTCGGGCATCTGCGGAGCCTGGATACGGACCGTCTGGTCGAGCGCGAAGCGCGCGTCGCATTCGATTGATGCGCCCTGTTGCGAGAGGTTGAAGGTAATCGCCTCGCTCTTGCCGGTCAGGCTCGCGACGCTCAGCGGGATGGTGAGATTGAGGCGCAGCTGCCGCTTGGGATAATTCCAGTTCTCGCGGATCAACTGCTCGACTTCGACCTCATCGGCAAAGGTAAAGCTTGCCTCCCGGCCCTCGGCACGCACCATGCGCAGCTCGAAGCTGTCGCCGTTCTGGAGCTCCAGCCCCATCGCCTCGTCCGACGGAACGTCGTGGAACATGCGCAGCGAAATGCCCTGGCTCGAGACGTCGCGGATCACGCACACGAACTCACCATGCGCGGACACCAGTTTGGCCGCACGGATGAGCGACGTATAGCGTTTTGCCGCGCGCTGATCGGCATGGGCGGCTTCGCCGCACCCAGCCTCGCTGTCGACCGACAGTGCATCCATCGCGAACCACCTTCCAAGCGCAGACGGGGCCCGTCCTCATGGTTTCCGACGCCCAATCGCAGCATGCAGCTACAAGCCCAAGGGTTAAAGGCACCCTAATCGGCCCCAGAGAGCGCCGATTTTCGCACGGGTGGCTTGGGTTTGGTGCGGGTGGCGGGACTCGAACCCGCACGATCAAGGATCAGGGGATTTTAAGTCCCCGGCGTCTACCATTCCGCCACACCCGCTCGGCGCCAAGCGAGTTAGCCAGAGGCGGGCCGGGCGGCAATAGCGTCGCTGGTCGGACCGGCGGATCGCCTGCTGCGTGTGCGGGGGCTTCAGTCCTCGGCGTTGAGCAACCGCCGCATTTCCTTGCCGGGACGGAAGTAGGGTACCCGCTTGGCCGGGACGTCGACCTGCTCGCCGGTACGCGGATTGCGGCCGTTGCGAGCTTCGCGCTCGCGAGTCGAGAACGCCCCGAAACCGCGCAGCTCGACGCGGCCACCCTCTGCGAGTCGCTGACTGATCTCGTCGAAAAAGATGTCGACCACCTGTTCGACCTCCTCGGCGCGGAGGTCCGGATTGTCCTTCGCCAGCGCTGCCAGCAGTTCGGATCGTATCATGTTGCTCTCCCGATCGCCGGTCCGGCAGATCAGCTGAATTCCAGTGGCGCGAACCCGTGGTTATTCGGCGCGACCCCTATCCTGAACCAGATCCCTGCGTGCCAGAAAGCGCCTATCGCAGCAAGTTAACAAAAGAAAGGAAATCAGACAAAGGCCAAGGGGGCAGGTCCGTCATACGCGCGCGAGCAAGTCCCCGGCATCGAGACCGAGACGGGCGATCCGCTCGCGGATCATGGGCCATTCGTCGCGAACGAACTGTTCGCGCTCCCGGTGGCGCAGGCGCTCCGCGGCACCTTTGACCACATACATACCCACCCCGCGCTGCACCGCGACCAGGCCATCGGTCTGGAATTGCTGGTAGGCCTTTGCCACCGTCAGCGGATTGGCGCCCTGTTCCGCTGCGAGTGCTCGCACCGAGGGGAGCATCTCGCCTTCGGGATAACGTCCGTCGATGATGGCCGCGGCAATCATGTCGCGCAGCTTGAGATAGACGGGCTTGGACTGTTGGCTCATGGATTTCCTCGCAGACTACTGCGTCAGTGTCATAATACGGCGCGGCGCGCAAGGTTCCCCCTGCGCGCGCTTCCGGCCCGGTCGAAGCGGTCGCGCATGTAACTAATGCTTCACATGAGCGCCCGACTCGCTAGGGTACGCGGCTTCGGGAGACCTGACGCGGGAGATCAGGTCAGCATGCAAACGGTTGGGGTTTATCCATGGTCGAGGGTCTCTTCTTCACATACGGTTCCGCATTCGAGATGTGGGCCTTCAGGGTAGCGGTGATCGCGCTTGTGTCGTTCCTGATCGGGGGAATGGTGCTCGTCACCCGTCCCCAGGCGGAAGTGATCGGGCATCCCAAGGGCCTGTTCCTGCTGTTCATGGCCGAGATGTGGGAGCGCTTCTCCTATTACGGCATGCGCGCCCTGCTGATCTTCTATCTGGTCCAGCACTGGCTGTTTTCCGATAGCGAGGCTTCAATCATATACGGGGCCTATACCGCGCTGGTTTATATCACCCCTGTCGTCGGCGGCTATCTGGCCGACCAGTATATCGGGCAGCGCAAGGCGGTGCTGTTCGGCGCCGTGCTGCTGACCTTCGGCCACTTCTTCATGGCGTTCGAAGGCGGCGGCGGTCAGGGCGATCCGATGATCAACGTATTCTGGCTGGCATTGGCCTTGATCATCGTCGGTTCGGGTTTCCTCAAGGCGAATATCTCGGTCATCGTTGGGCAACTCTATTCGCGGACCGATGTTCGCCGCGATCCTGCCTACACCATCTTCTACATGGGCATTAACGTCGGCGCAGCGACCGCCTCCATCATCTGCGGTTATCTCGGGCAGACATACGGCTGGCAGTACGGTTTCGGGCTCGCCGGTTTCGGCATGCTGATCGGTCTGGTGTTCTTCGTCATCGGCAAACCGCTCCTGCTCGGCAAGGGCGAGCCCAAGGATCCTGAGAAGATCAAGGGTTTGAAAGAGTGGGGCATCTATGGCGCAGGGCTAGCGATGGTCCTGCTGTGCTGGGCGGCGATCCAGTACCAGGCGCTGGTCGGCTACGTCGTTGGCGGGTTCGGCGGCGGCCTCGTGCTCTATGTGCTGTTCACGGCAGTGACCAAGCTGTCTCCCGAAGAGCGCGACCGTATATTTGCGGCGATGTTCCTCATCCTGACCTCGATCGTGTTCTGGGCGCTGTTCGAACAGGCCGGTTCATCGCTCAATCTGTTTACCGACCGACATGTCGATACCCAGGGCGTGAACGCTTCGATGTTCCAGTCGATCAATGCGATCTACATCGTCCTGCTCGCGCCGGTCTTTGCCTTCGCCTGGCAGAAGCTTGCGCAAAAAGGCGCAGAGCCTTCCACGCCGCTGAAGTTCGGGCTTGCCGTCATCCAGGTGGGGCTGGGCTTTCTCGTGCTGGTCTGGGGTGCGGAAAGCGCAGGGGTGAACGTTCCGACCCCGGTCTTGTTCATCTTCCTCGTCTATCTGCTGCACACCACCGGCGAGCTATGCCTGTCGCCCGTTGGTCTGTCGGCCATGAACAGGTTGAGCCCGGCGCACATGGCCTCGCTCATCATGGGCACATGGTTCTTCGCTTCGGCGACCGGCAATTTCGCCGCTGGCCTGATCGCCTCGGCGACGGGCGGCGAGGGGGTCGGTGAAGAGGCCGGCAAGCAGGTCGTGCTCGACGTCTACAGCACGGTCGGCTGGTATGCGGTGGGTATCGGTGTCGCGGTCATGGTGGTCAGCCCGCTGATCAAGAAGCTGATGCATCTCGACACGCTGGCGGACGATGATGTCGGCGATGATCTCGAAGGTCAGTCGCAGGCGGGGATCGAGGCGCAGGAAGCGGGCGTTCACCCGGCCACCTCGCCGCAGGCTCCCGGCAAGCACGAACAGAACCGCTGAGCACCAATCCAACCGGAGGCCGGGGCGCATCGCTCCGGCCTTTGTCTTTCGAATACGACTGCCACATCCCAAGAATGAGGGGCACGATGCGACTTCCAGCCAAATTGACGGCATGTATTCTGGCGACCGGGGCGCTCGCCGCCTGCGCCACGACCGATAGCGCTGCCGACCGCAGCACCGCTTCCGCCGGTTCGGCGACCGAGCTCGGGACGCCCTATGCGTCGACCTACCGTCCCTATCCCGGACGCCCCACGGCGCTGGTCGGCGCGACGGTGTTCGACGGCACGGGCGGTCGGATCGACAACGGCACCGTGCTGTTTCGCGATGGCAAGCTGGTCGCGGTTGGCGATGCCTCGCTCTCGACCGAGGGTTACGACCGGATCGACGGCACCGGCAAGTTCGTCACGCCTGGCGTGATCGACATCCACTCGCACCTCGGCGATTATCCGACCCCGAGCGTGGACGCGCATTCCGACGGGAACGAGGCGACCAGCCCGACGACTCCCGAAGTCTGGGCCGAACATTCGGTCTGGCCGCAGGACCCCGGCTTCTCCCGTGCGCTCGCCAATGGCGGGGTGACCAGCCTGCAAATCCTGCCGGGTTCGGCCAACCTGACCGGCGGCCGCTCGGTAACGCTCAAGAACGTCGCAGCGCGGACGGTGCAGGGGATGAAGTTCCCCGGCGCGCCCTATGGCATGAAGATGGCCTGCGGCGAGAACCCCAAGCGCGTCTACGGCGGCAGGGGCAGGATGCCCTCGACCCGCATGGGCAATTTCGCGGTCAACCGGCAGATGTGGCTCGATGCCAAGGCCTATGACGGCGAAAAGCGGGACCTCGGCAAGGAAACGCTCAAGGGCGTGCTCGACGGCGAAATCCTCATCCACAATCATTGCTACCGCGCCGACGAGATGGCGCTGGTGATGGATATGGCCAAGGAGATGGGCTACAAGGTCACCGCCTTCCACCACGCCGTGGAAGCCTACAAGATAGGCGATCTGCTGCGCGAGAACGACGTCTGCAGCGCGATCTGGGCAGATTGGTACGGCTTCAAGATGGAGGCCTATGACGGCATCCTCGAGAACGCCGCGCTGCTCGACCAGGCTGGCGCCTGCGTGGTCATTCATTCCGACGACGAGAACGGTATCCAGCGGCTCAACCAGGAAGCCGCCAAGGCGCAAGCCGCCGGCCGCCGGATGGGTATGGAGATTTCCGATGGCGACGTGATCGGCTGGATTACGCTCAACGCCGCCAAGGCGATGGGTATCGCCGATCAGACCGGCAGCCTGGAAGCGGGTAAGATGGCCGATGTGGTATTGTGGAACGGCGATCCGCTGTCGGTCTATTCGCGTCCCGAAAAAGTCTGGATCGACGGCGCGCTGATGTTCGACGCGCTGGACCGCAAGCATCGGCCGGTAAGCGATTTCGAGCTTGGCCAGCCGGGCGAAGGAGACGTGAAATGATCAAGCGCACTCTGCTCGCCGCTGCGGCTGCCTGCGCCTTCGCCGCTCCTGCCGCCGGGCAGGATTTCACCATCACCAACGCCACCGTGGCAACCGGCGACGGTAGCGAGCCGATCGAGAACGGCCATGTCGTCGTGCGCGGGGGCAAGGTCGTGGCGGTCGGCGCCGGAGCTCCTCCTGCGGGTGGAACCGCGATCGACGCAGAAGGCCGCTGGGTCACCCCGGGGCTGTTTGCCACGGTGACCTCGCTTGGCCTGTGGGATGTCGGTGCGGTCGAAGAATCGAACGACACAAGCGCTCGAACTTCCACGTTCGGCGCCGCGCTCGACGCTGCTCCTGCAATCAATCCCAATTCGCAGCACATCCTGGTCCATCGCGCCGCCGGCGTAACTCGGGCGGCGAGCGTCACCATGCCGGCCAGCTCGATCTTCGGCGGGCAAGGCGCGGTCATTGATCTGGGCGCCGATCCGCAGGCGGTGGTCCGACCGCGCGCCTTCCAGGTGGTCGCGCTCGGCGAAAGCGGAGCCAGGCTGGCGGGCGGCAGCCGCACCGCGACGCATGCGCTGCTGCGCAATGCGCTGCGCGAGGCCAGCCAGTTCGGCGACGACGCCAGCATCCCCGGTCGCTCCTCCCGGCCCGCCGAATTGCGGACCGGCGACGATCTCCCGATCGATCCCCGCCTAGTCGGCGAGAATGCGATGCGCGGCGACGATGCTCTGCTGACCCGGTTCGATGCCGCCGCGCTGGTTCCGGTCGTGCGCGGCGAGCAGCCGCTGTATGTCGCGGTGGAGCGGGCATCGGACATTCGCAGCGTGCTTGCCCTGCGCAGCGAGTTTCTCGGTCTCGACCTGGTCCTCATCGGTGCCAGCGAGGGCTGGCTGGTGGCGCGCGAGATCGCCGCGGCGGGGGTCCCGGTCATCGCCGATGGGCTCGACGATCTGCCCGAAAGATTCGAGCAATTGGCCAGCACGCAGTCGAACATCGGTCGGCTCGTCGCTGCCGGGGTCAAAGTGGCGATCAACGCTTCCGCGATGGAGAATCCGCGCAATCTCAACCAATATGCCGGCAATCTGGTGGCTCTGAGACGCATCCCGGGTGCCGACGGACTGAGCTGGGGCCAAGCCTTCGCGGCGATCAGCTCCATTCCGGCCGAGATCAGCGGGATGGGCGGACGCGCCGGTGTTCTCGCACCCCATGCCGCTGGCGATGTGGTGATCTGGGACAATGATCCGCTCGAGCTGGGCGCCATGCCGGTGCGGGTGTTCATCGACGGCGTCGAGCAGCCGCTCGACAACCATCAGAGCCGCCTCAAGGAACGCTATCGCGACCTCGACGAGAGCTCTCTGCCGAAAGCCTACGATTGGTGACGGCGTGAAAGAGATGCGGACCACCTTTGTCGCCCTCGGCATGGCCTTTGCGGCGGTCGGCTTCTACGCCGCGACCGCGCAGGACCAAGCACCGGACCGGTCGAACGACCTCGCCTGGCACAGCGCGCAGCAGGCCTATCTCGGTGGGCTCAAGGCCGCGGACGGGTGGCACTGGATGGATGGTGGCCTGCGCTGGCGCCGCATCGCGGGCGAGGGTGCCGGTGCGAAGCCGACCGTGGCCGATACGGTCACGGTGCATTACGAAGGCCGGTTCATCGATGGCGGTGTGTTCGACAGTTCCTACGAACGCGGCGAGCCGGCGAGCTTTCCGCTGGGACGGCTGATCCCCGGCTGGCAGGTGGCGATCCCCCAGATGGGTGTGGGCGATACGATCGAGATCGCGGTTCCGGCCGATCTGGGGTATGGTCCCGTCGGCAAGGGACCAATCCCGGGGGGAGCGACACTGCTGTTCAAGGTCGAGCTGATCGATATCGAAGGACGCTGACGAGAACACGATAGACGCGGAGGGAACGGGCTATGGCAGGTGAGCTGGTCTTGCACGGAGCGGCGTCCGAGCCGCTCGATCCCGCCCTTCTCTCGCTGATCGCCGCCAGCCTGGCGTTCGTGGGCTTCCACCTGGTGATGTCGCATCCGCTGCGGCCCTGGCTGGCCAGGCTGGGGCAGGGCGGCTTCATGCTGGTCTACAATCTTGTGATCATCGCCGCCTTCGTGTGGATGATCATCGCCTTCCGCGCCGCGCCCACGGGCGATCTGGGCGGCAGCGGCGAGCTCGGCTGGCTGCTGGCCAGCGCGCTCACCCTGCCGGCGCTCGTCCTGTTTCTCGGCTCGCTGACGCCGCGCAATCCCTCGATGCCGAGCCCGGGAGCCGAGGCCGCTGCGCGCGCCGGGCCGGGCGGCGTGTTTATCGTCACCCGCCACCCCATGATGTGGGGCTTCGCGCTGTGGGCGATCGCGCATCTTATCCTGTGGTGGAGCTGGCGAACGACCATACTGGGGTTCGCGATCCTGGTGATGGCGCTGCTCGGATCGCATCTGCAGGATCGCAAAAAACGCCGCCTGATGGGCGAGGCGTGGCTGCAGTGGGAGGCGCAGACGAGCTATTGGCCGCGCTGGAGCAGGCTTGGGGCGGCGGGCTGGAGAGGCTGGCTGGCGGCGTTGCTAGCCTGGGCGGTGTTGACTTGGGTCCATCTACCGTTGGCCGGAATCCCCGCGGGGATCTGGCGCTGGATCGGCTAGCCTAGCGGCCGGTAAACCGCGGCGAGCGTTTGTCGAGCAGGGCGTCGACGCCTTCCATGTGATCCTCGGTCAGGTGCATCAGCGCCTGTGTGTTGGCGGCCATCTCGAGCGCGGTGTCGTAGCTGGTGTCGCGCCCCTGCCGCATCAGGTTCTTGGCATGGCGCAGCGCGTGCGGGGGCATGGCGGCAATCCTCCCGGCAAGCGCGTTCGCTTCGTCCATCAACGCTTCGGGTTCGACCACCCGGCTGACCAGCCCCCAGGCGCAGGCGGTCTCGGCGTCGATCACCTCGCCGGTGTAGAACAGCTCCGCCGCGCGCGCCTCGCCGATGATCCGCGGGAGCAGCCAGGTGCCGCCATCGCCGGGAATGATGCCCAGCTTGAGGAAGGTGACCCCGAACTTCGCCTTGGCCGAAGCAATCCGAATATCGCCCAGGCAGGCGAGATCGCAGCCCAGCCCGATCGCGGGGCCGTTGACCGCGGCGATCAGCGGCACCCGCAAGCCGTAGAGTGCGCGCAGGATACGGTGGATATTGTTGCGGTAATTGTCCGAGAGGCCAGGCGCGGTTCCGCCGAAGGAGCCGCTGCGCTGCTTCATCGCCTTGATGTCGCCGCCCGCCGAAAACGCCCGCCCGGCGCCGGTCAGGATGACACAGCGGATATCGAGATCGCGGTCGATCACATCGCAGGCGGCGACGAAGGCATCGCCATCGCCCGCGGCGCCCAGCGGGTTCATCGTCTCGGCGCGATCGATCGTCAGAGTCGCGACATGGCCTGCGCGTTCGATCTTCAGCAGGTCCACCGGGTTCAGGCCCGCGCTTCTTCCACGCCGGTGCTGTTGTGCTGCAGCGCACTCAGGACCTTTTCGACGATATGTGGGGCGTTGAGTCCGGCTTCGTCGTATTGCTTGCCGGGATCGTCCTGATCCTGAAACACATCGGGCAGGCGCATCGTGCGAATCCGCAGCCCGCTGTCGGTCAGACCGGTATCGCTGGCATGGGTGAGCACATGCGCGCCAAGGCCGCCCACGGCGCCTTCCTCGATAGTGACGACGACATCGTGGCTGCGCATCAGCCGATCGATCAGATCGGTGTCGAGCGGCTTGGCGAAGCGCATGTCGGCCACGGTGGTGGAGAGGCCGCGCGCGTCGAGCTGGTCGGCGGCCTTTCTGGCTTCCGCAAGCCTTGCTCCGAGCGAGAGGATGGCAACCTTGCTGCCTTCGCGGACGATCCGGCCCTTGCCGATCTCGAGCTTCTCCGGGGTTTCCGGCAGATCGACGCCCACGCCATTGCCGCGCGGATAGCGGAAGGCGATCGGGCCGTCGTCATACTCGGCCGCCGTGTAGGTCATGTGCACCAGCTCGGCTTCGTCCGCTGCCGCCATCACGACGAAATTGGGGAGGGTGGCGAGATAGGTGACATCGAAGCTGCCGGCGTGGGTCGCCCCGTCGGCGCCGACCAGCCCCGCGCGGTCTATCGCAAAGCGCACCGGCAGGTTCTGGATCGCGACATCGTGGACCACTTGGTCGTAGGCGCGCTGGAGAAAGGTGGAATAGATCGCGGCGAAGGGCCGCATGCCCTGCGCGGCCAGCCCGGCAGCGAAGGTCACCCCGTGCTGTTCGGCAATGCCGACGTCGAAGGTGCGTTTGGGATGCGCCTTGGCGAAGCGATCGATGCCCGTGCCGCTGGGCATGGCGGCGGTGATCGCGCAGATCCGCGGATCGCCCTCCGCCAGCTTGGCGAGCGTATCGCCGAAGACGTTCTGATAGGCGGGCGGACCTTTTGCGGATTTCGCCTTCTCGCCGGTCACGACGTCGAACTTGGGGACGCCGTGATATTTGTCGGCGCTGTTCTCCGCCGGGGCGTAGCCCTTGCCCTTCTGCGTCACGACGTGAACCAGCACCGGCCCTTGATCGCTGTCGCGGACATTTTCCAGCACGGGGATAAGGTGATCGAGGTTGTGTCCGTCGATCGGGCCGACGTAATAGAAGCCCAGTTCCTCGAACAGCGTTCCGCCGGTGACCATGCCGCGAGTGTATTCCTCCGCCTTCTCGAGGCTGGAATGCACCCGCTTGCTCATCTTGCGCACCACTTTGGAGGCTAGGCTGCGCAGGCCGAGATACTCGCTGCTCGACACCATCCGCGCGAGATAGGCGGACAGTCCTCCCACCGGCGGGGCGATCGACATGTCGTTGTCGTTGAGGATCACCACCAGGCGATTGCCGGCCTGTTCGGCGTTGTTCATCGCCTCATAGGCCATTCCGGCGCTCATCGCGCCATCGCCGATCACCGCGATGCCGCGGCCTTTGCGGCCCTGCATCTTGTTGGCCATGGCGAAGCCCAGAGCGGCACTGATCGAGGTCGAGCTGTGCGCTGCGCCGAAGGGATCGTATTCGCTTTCGGTGCGCTTGGTGAAGCCCGACAGCCCGCCACCCTGACGCAGGGTGCGAATCCGGTCGCGTCTCCCGGTCAGGATCTTGTGCGGATAGCACTGGTGGCCCACGTCCCAGACCAGCCGGTCGGTCGGGGTGTCGAAGACGTAGTGGATCGCCACGGTGAGCTCGACCACGCCGAGCCCGGAGCCGAGATGTCCGCCGGTCGATCCCACCGCGTCGATCACCTCGTCGCGGAGCTCGTCCGAGAGCTGGCGCAATTGTTCCTTGCCGAGTTTGCGAAGATCGACAGGAAGATCGACCGTATCGAGCAGCGGCGTCGTGGGTTTCTGGCTCATAGGCTTAATGCCTTACACGCGGTTTCCACGCGTGTCGATGAACGGCTCAACCCATTCAGGCGGCGCAACTTTCGCACAATCCGCGCAGTTCCACCACTGGGCGCACCGCAGCGAAACCGGCGTCATGTCCTGCGGCGCGCAAGGCATCTGTCACGCGGCGGTCGTCGAGATGGCTGGCCTTCCCGCAATCGTCGCAGATCAGGAAGATGCAATCGTGGCGGCAGCCCGGATGGGTGTTGACCAGATAGGCGTTGGCGCTCTCGATCCGATTGGCGAGATTGGTGCGCACGAACAGGTCGAGAATGCGATAGACGCTGTTGGGGGCGACCCGCTTGCCGCGCGAGGCCGAGAGATTGTCGGCGATGTCATAGGCGGATGCGGGGCGTTCGTGGCTGGCGAGTTCCTCGAACACCGAGGCGCGCATTCCGGTCCATTGCTCGCCAGCGTCGGTCAGCGTCCGCTGCGCCGCAGCGGTCAGATCCTCGCCCGAATGCTCGGCGTGCTGATGTATCTGAGTGGCCATGCCGCCAAGGTAAGCCGGGCGGTTCCGGCTTGCAAGCTGGCAGGCGGTTCAGCCGGTCCTGAACTGCTTGCGGAACACGCCGGGATAGAGCCGCTCGAGCGCTGCCACCTTGGGCGCATCCCAGCGCTGGATATAAGGATGGCGCGGGTTCTTGGCTGCGAAATCCTGATGCGCGGCTTCGGCGGGGTAGAAGGTTTTCGCCGCCGCAATAACGGTCACGATCGGCGCGTCCCATTTGCCGCTCTGCTTCATCTGCGCGAGATAGGCCTTTGCCACCGCGCGCTGTTCGGCGGAGAGCGGCACGAGTTCGGCATTGTAATGCGCGCCGCGGTCGGGACCCTGGCGATTTTTTAGCGTCGGATCGGCGACGACCGAGAAGAAGATGCGCAACAGCTGGTCGTAGCGGATGACCTTGGGATCGTAGACCACCTTCACCGCTTCGACGTGGTCGGTGATCCCGCTCGACACCAGCTTGTAGCTCGCCTGGCGCTTGGTGCCGCCGTGATAGCCGGAAACGGCACTGCTGACGCCCTTCACATGGCTGAACACCGCCTCCACGCCCCAGAAGCAGCCGCCCGCGAAGATTGCGGTCTTGAGCCCCGAGCCTTCCTCTGCGGCGCGCGCGGCAGACGGGGCGGAAACCACCCGTTCGGCGGCGACCAGCGGCTGCTGGCAGGCCGAGACGGTGAAAACGAGTGCGGCGGCGAAGGGGAGTATCTTCCGCAAGTTACGCGAGCACGCTGGTGAGCGTTGCGTTGAGCTCTGGGTTGCTCAGCACCACGGCGAGGCCGCCGATCAGGAAGCCGAGTGCGAAGTTCAGGTAGATATTGCTGGAGGAGAGGGTCATGGCGAAGCTTTCTTCTGCTGCTTTCCCGATGGCCTACACCACTCCGGTTTGCCCCGGGGTTAATGCGGCTGTTGCCCTGCGTTCAGGCCCGGTATCAGTGGCGGAAGTGGCGCATTCCGGTGAAGACCATCGCGAGGCCCGCCTCGTCGGCCGCCGCGATGACCTCGTCGTCGCGGATCGAGCCGCCGGGCTGGATCACCGCGCTGGCGCCCGCCTCGACCGCGGCGAGCAGCCCGTCGGCGAAGGGGAAGAACGCGTCCGAGGCCACGGCGGAACCCTGCGTGCGCGGCTCGGCCCAGCCGTAGGTCTCCGCCGCCTCGCGCGCCTTGAGCGCCGCGATGCGCGCCGAATCGCGGCGGTTCATCTGGCCCGCGCCGATCCCCGCGGTCGCGCCGTCCTTGGCATAGACGATGGCGTTGGACTTGACGTGCTTGGCCACGGTCCAGGCGAAGAGGCAGTCGGCGAGCTCCCGCTCGGTCGGCGCGCGCCTGGTCACGGTCTTGAGCTGCGCCGCGGTGATCAGCCCGTCGTCGCGCGACTGCAGCAGCGCGCCCCCGGCGATGGTACGCAAGCTCATCCCGCCGCGCGCCGCGTCGGGCAGATCGCCGGTCAGGATCAGCCGCAGGTTCTTCTTCTTCGCGAACACCGCTTTCGCCGCATCATCGGCAGCGGGCGCGCAGACGACTTCGGTGAACACCTCGCCGATCGCCTCGGCGGTCGGCCCGTCGAGCGCGCGGTTGACCGCGATGATCCCGCCGAAGGCCGAGACGCTGTCGCATTGCAGCGCGGCCTCATAGGCCTCGATCAGGCTCTCGCCGCTCGCCACGCCGCAGGGGTTGGCGTGCTTGACGATCACCACCGTGGGCGGGCCGTCGCGAAACTCGGCGACCAGTTCGAGCGCGGCATCGGCGTCGTTGAGATTGTTGAACGACAGCTCCTTGCCCTGCACCTGCTCGTGATCCGCGAGCGAACCGTTGGGCGCGAAGGCGGGCAGGTAGAGCGCCGCCTTCTGATGCGGGTTCTCGCCATAGCGCAGCGCCTGGCCCTTGCGGAACGGCACGGTGATCCGCTCGGGGAACATCTCGCCCTGATCGGCGAGCGCGAACCAGCTGGCGATCATCGAATCGTATTCGGCGGTGGCGGCATAGGCCTTGGCGGCCATGCGGCGACGGAAGGCGAAGGAGGTCGCACCTTTCCTGGTTTCGAGCTCCGCGGTCAGCGCATCGTAATCCGTGGGATCGGTGACGATGGTAACGAAAGCGTGGTTCTTGGCCGCCGAGCGCACCATCGAGGGCCCGCCGATATCGATATTCTCGATGATCTCGGGACGCTCGGCGCCCTTGGCGACGGTGGCGGCGAAGGGGTAGAGATTGACCACCACCAGATCGATCGCGCCGATCCCGTGCGCGGCCATCGCCGCGGCGTGTTCGGGATTGTCGCGCACCGCGAGCAGCCCGCCATGGACCTTGGGGTGCAGCGTCTTGACCCGCCCGTCCATCATCTCGGGAAAATCGGTCAGATCGGAGATGTCGCGCACTTCCAGCCCCGCATCGCGCAGCGCCTTGGCGGTGCCGCCGGTCGAAACCAACTCGACCCCGCGCTGCGCCAGCGCGCGGCCCAGTTCGACCAATCCGCTCTTGTCGGACACCGACAGCAGCGCCCGTTCGATTTTCACTTCGCTCAACGCACTTATCCCATTTGTTTGAGCAGCCAGGGGAATCGTCCCCCGCTGCGCGATGCCAGGCCCTCGACGACCAATTGCTGGATCGGTTGCGGGCGACCCTGCCCGTCGACCCAGAGGCTTTCCTCGATCGCGAGTTCGCCTTCCTCGCCGCCCAGCCGCAGCTGCCAGTAGCTGCCGTCGGGAAGCGCGAGCCCCGCACCGCGGCGGTCTTCCGAAAGCCCCAGCTCAATCCCGGGACCGATGTGGAAGCGAATCGCAAAGCCGATCTTGCCGCGCTGGCCGCGCTTGCCCGCCGGGTCGAGCACATCCTCGCCACGCAATTCGCGGCCATCGTCGGAGAGCACCAGAATACGGCGGTGGATCAGCGCGAAACGCGAGGCATAGCCATCGTGACACGCTTCGAGCCGTGTGCCCTTGCGCCCCGCCTGGCCGCTGCGGCGCGCGGGCTGTTCTATCACCGCGCGGGTGATGTCGACTTCCTCGACCCCCTTGCCGATCTCGCCCTTAATCAGCACCGCGGTGGAATTGGCATCGTCGAGCACCAGCGTCGAATGCGCAGCAGTCGCGCGCAGCCCCTGTTCGATCCGCGCCGGCACCTGCCCGCCGGCGAGCGCTGCGCCGCCGCAATTGACGATGATCCGGTGCTCCCCTTGCGAGAATTCGAACGCAAGCGTCGAGGCGCAGCCGAAGCGTGCATGGCGACGGCGCGGCGGCGGCGCGGCGTCGAACTGGAGTACCGATTTGCCGTGCGCAACATGCTGATAGCCCCATTGGCGCATGTCCTTGCCCGGACGCGCGCGGACCCCGCTGGCCTCGACCAGCGCAGCCAGAGTGGCGGCTGATGTGGCGCCGGCACCCTGCCACGACCCCAACCCGCCGTCGCCGTGACGCAGCGCCAGCAGCGGCGGCATCAGCAGCGTCAGCATCGTCTCGAGCGCGCGAGGCGGGGTGCGGTCGACCGCTTCGTAGCAGGCGCGCAGATCGATCAGCAGCGCGATCGTTTCCATCTGCGCCAGCGGGCTGCGCGACAGCACCCCGCCATCGTCGCTGACCGCTTCGCCGAGCGCGCGCAGCAGCCCGGCCTCGCCGAACAGGCGACGCGGGCGACCGTCGGGAAGCAGCAGTCCCGCCGCGACGATGGCGCACCAGCCGGCGAGCGCGCCGAGCCCGTCCTCGGCGCCTTCGACATGGCGATCGAGCCAGCGCGCGGTGGCGGCGATCGCTTCGAGCACCCGCGGCCGCAGGCTCTCGTTCTCGCCCGACAACACCAGCGGCGCATGGACCAGCCAGGCGAGCAAGCGGTGGCCTGCGTTTTCCACGCTCCAGGCGGGACCGCGGCCCGTGTTGAGGAAGGGTGCGCCGAAATCCGCCACCGCGCCAACCCCGCGGGGCGCGGAATTGGCGTCGAGCCAGGCATGGATCACGCGTTCCGCGGCGGGGACGCCCTGTTCGCGGGAGGCCGCGCTCGACAGGTCGCGCAGCCAGGAAAAGCCGTGAACGACGCGCGCAAAGGGCGGGGTCAGTCGGGCCGAAGAAGCGAATTCCATCTGCGCGATCGGCGCGCGCACGCCATGGACCAGGAAATGCCCTGCACGCAGCGCCATTCCCGCGGCGCGGTCGCCCTCGAGCGGCGATTCTACGGTGGCGAGCAGCCGCAGCTTCGCAGGCTTGCGAAACGGTGCGGCAAGCAGCGAGCCGGGCACGCCGATGCGATAGGCCCAGCGCAGCGCGGCATCCACCGGGCCCGAGGAGACCGGCGCAAAATCGGCCAGCGCCAGCGCCCGCGAATTGTCGAGCGGAGCGGTTTCGGTCAGCGTTCCCTCGTCCGCCGGAAGCACCGTGGGCTCCTGCTCGGCGCCCAGCGGGAAGATGCTGCCCGCCCCCCGCACTTCGCCGTGCTCCCGCTCATCGGACTGCGCCGAAGAGGTCCCGAGCGTGCGCAGTCCGCTCTCCATCAGGCGCCCCTCAGCGCGGCGATGTTCGCCGCATAGCGATCGGGGCCGCCCTTGAAGGTCGCCGAGCCGGCCACCAGCACATCGGCTCCGGCCTCGACGCATTGGCGCGCGGTTTCGGAATTGATGCCGCCATCGACCTCGAGATGGATCGCCCGGCCGGTGGCATCGATGCGCTTGCGGATCGCCTCGACCTTGGCGAGCTGCGAGGCGATGAAGCTCTGCCCGCCGAAGCCGGGGTTGACGCTCATCACCAGCACGAGATCGACCAATTCCATGAGGTTGTCGAGCGCCTCGACCGGGGTGCCCGGGTTGAGCACCACGCCAGCCTTTTTGCCCAGCGCGCGGATCGCCTGCAGCGTGCGGTGGATATGCGGCCCCGCCTCGGGGTGCACGGTGATGTGATCCGCGCCGGCTTCCGCGAAGGCTTCGAGATAGGGATCGATCGGCGCGATCATCAGATGGACGTCGAACGGTTTGGCGCTGTGCGGGCGCAGCGCCTTGATCACCTGCGGCCCGATGGTGATATTGGGGACGAAATGGCCGTCCATCACATCGACATGGATCCAGTCCGCGCCCGCGGCGTCGATCGCACGCACCTCTTCGCCCAGCCGGGCGAAATCGGCGGAAAGGATGGAGGGGGCAATCAGCGGTGTGGTCATGGGCAAGGGTGGACCGTGGCGTGGGACCGTAGCGAGGGTCGACGTCGCCGCGTTACCGCCCCCATAGCGCGGTTAACAAGGCGGGGGGCACGTGTTTTCCCCGATTCCCCGACGCCGTGTTCCGCAGCGGGACAGGCATCGACGCAAGCAAGCGCCCCACTACACTGTTCGGCATCTACAGGCCGTCAGCTCGGCGAACTCTCCAATTCAGACGCAATTCAGGCCGAAGATCGTATCGGGAATGCAAATCGGGAGGCGAGCCTTCCGCACGAAACGGGACACAATCGACATGAACAGGACTTTCATCGCTCTTGGCGGCACGCTTGCTATCGCGTTGGGCGCGACGGCCGGTGCCGCGCAGGCGCAATATCGCCAATCCATCGCGCACAACCCGGCGCAATGCGCCGCGGGTGCAGGGCCCGCAGTGATGGTGACGATCAACGGCGTTTCGCAGAGTCGCGGAATCCTGCGGGTGCAAAGCTATCGCGCGACGGATCAGGATTGGCTGCAGAAGGGCCGCTGGATCAACCGCCTCGAGATGCCGGCACGCGCGGGCACTATGCGGGTCTGCATGCCGCTACCCGCTGCGGGTCATTACGGCATCGCGGTGCGCCACGACGTCAACAACAACGGCAAGACCGATCTATCGACCGATGGCGGCGCTATGTCGAACAATCCCAGCATCAATATCTGGAACCTGGGCAAGCCCAGTTACAAGAAGGTCGGCTTCGACGTCGGCTCCGGGGTCGAGCGAATCTCGATCGACATGCTCTATCGCTGAGCCGCACAGCCTGGGGCAAGGCTAGCCGCGCCGCGCCCGTTGCGACGAACGGCGGCGTGCACGCCATAGCGCCCAGGCTGCGCCGGGCATCGCAAGCAGCGGGTGCCGCTTGCGAAACGGGGTAACTTCCAGCGTCAGCCCGGTGTGCCGTTCCAGCTTCCACGCACCATAGGATGCCGCGCCCTCGAAAGTGGTGGTCGCTTTGGCAAGCCGCAGGATGTTAAGCGGCTTGCCTGCGCGGCGACGCAGGCTCCACCAGCGCAGTAGGCTGCGGCGTTCGGACTCCGGGAGATGCGGGCGCAGCAGCGTGCCTTCGCGGGTAAATTCCAGCCCCTGCGCCTCCCACACCAGCGGCAGCAAGCCTTCGAAATGCGCCGGATCGGCGGTGAGGATCGAATTCTCGCGGCCGGGCTTCTCGATCCGGAACTCGGCGCGATAGGTGGCGCGGAACAGCGCGCGCCAGAACTCCTCCGCCGTGCCGGAATCGGGACCCAGCGCCGCCGCCAGCCGGGCGGCAGTCTTCGCTGCTTCGGCAATCGCCGCCCATACCTGCAACCGCGCGGCATCGTCGGCCGACCAGACCAGCGCGCTCGGCTGGACGAAGCGGGCCCAGATCGTCGTGTCGCGCGAGCGCCCGGCGGCCGCGCGGGCGAATTGCTCCAGCGACAGCGCGGCGATCTTGGCGCGCAGCACGATCCCACCATGCGTCCATTCGCGATAGCTCACCCGCGGCCAGATCCGCTCGCGCTGCGGCCCCGGCAGCAGCAGGTAGAAATCTAGTACGCCCTCGAGCGATCCGGTCCGCAAATTGGAGCCGTAGAACAGCACCGCATCCGCCCCGGCCTCAGCCGCCAGCATCCGCGCGAAAGCGACCACCTCCGCGCGGGGCGATTGCCCGGCCATGGCGGCCACGCGATCTGAGAGCGTCGCGCTCACGCGGTGACGAAGGTGAGTTCCGGCCCCTGCGAGACGAGATAGCTGCCCGCGGGAAAGGCCTCGCCATCGAGGATGAACTGGTCGTCGATGATCATCTCGAAAGCGTCGGCCTGACGCCGATGGAGCCCCGCCTGCTCGAGCCAGCGCGGCTGCCAGCCGGCCAGGATCGCGGGCATGCAGGCCATCAACCGGCGCGCGGGGCGATCCATGACCGCCAGCTTGAGACCAACGCGCAGATCCCCGAACAGCTTGATCCCCAGCGGCATCCGGCGCAGCGTGGAAGCCAGCAGCAGTTCGCGGCGCGCGGGATCCCCGTGTCCGGAGTGCGGCAGGCTTCGCCCCTCGGGAAGCAGGCGCAGATCCATGCCGACGCCGCGCCGCCAGGGGTTTCGATCGCTCCCGAAAACCACTTGCAGCACTCCCCAGGCTGCGGTCATTCCCACAGCGAAACTGTCGAAGAAGCCGTATCGGTGCGCATCCTGTCCGGCGCGGATGCCCAGCGTGAAGGCGCCCGCGCCGAGGATGAAACCCCGCAACGGTGCGCTCTGGCCGTCGAGTGCGGCAATCTCGACCGGACGGCGGGTGACGGTGGTTCCGCTGGTGAAGGCGTCGATCGCATCGCGCAGCGACCAGTCCGCGGGCGCGCCGAGATCGACGTTGAGCGCATTGGTCTTGCCCTTGGGCAGCACCGCCAGCAGCGGCCAGTCGTCGCCGAAAACGCCGTGCCCGCAAGTGAGGACGTCGCGCACCGTCCCGTCGCCGCCGTTGATGATCAGATAGTCGATCCCGCTCGAGGCGAAATCGGCCAGCGCCGCAGCGATCTGGCTGCGCTTCTCGGGCGTCGCCACCATCACGTGATGGCGCTCGCCCAGCGCCAGATCCTGGCCCTTGTTGCGATGGCTTCGCGGGTTGTAGATCACTCCGATCCGCGCCCGGCGCGAACTCAGCCGCCGCGAATCCGAACGCTGTCGACGCCCTGCACCCGATCGCGACGCGGGTTTGGACGCAGGCAGATCGGCGAATTCGTATATCGAGCTGTTCATACGCGCCTCGACGCTGACCCTTTCCGCTGGCTGGTGGCCACGCGATATAAGAGCGCTGTAGGCGATTGCGAGGCGGTTTGTAACCCAATCGTCATGAGCAGCCATCGATGGCGGCGAGGCCACGGTCCGTCGTGAATCGGGTTGGCTGAGCGAACTCGCCTGCTAGCGGGGGGCGTTCAACCGATAACCCACCATGACAGAGAGAATTGTGATGAAATATCAGATTGCCACCGCCGCAGCTCTGGCCCTTGGCGTGGCTGCCCCCGCGCTGGCACAGCAGCCCGCCACTCCTGCGGCCACCGCTCCCGCGCCCGCCGAGATCGCAGTGGGGACGCAGATCTTCGGTTCCGATGGCGCGGTGATCGGAACCGTGGCACGTATCGAGGGCGATGTTGCGCTGGTTGCCGTGGGCGAGCGCGGCATTCCGATCCCCGCCGCCGCCATCGTCGCCGCGCAAGCCGGTCCGACGGTCAACATCACGCGCAGCGATCTGGTTACCCAATTCGACCGGCAGATGGCGCAGATGGAAGCCCAGCTCGAAGCTGAACTGGTTGCGGGCGCAGCTGTCCAGACCGCCGACGGTCAGCCGCTCGGCACGATCCAGTCCCGCGAAGCCGATGCTATCGTCGTCGCCGGGGACATCGGCCAGATGACGCTGTCGAAGCCTATGCTGGCGCTGGGCCCGCAGGGCACGCTGGTCGTGCGGGCGACGATGGAGCAGATCCGGCAGGCGATGGCGCAGAGTGCCGCCGAGGGCTGATCCGGAGCCGTCCAAGCGAAGGGGCCACCGGCGCGAGCCGGGGGCCCCTTTCTTTGGCCCTGCATTCGCGGAGCTGCGCAAGCAGTCGCAGAGCTGGCTCGCCGTCCGGCTATTTCAAGACGGATTTTGCGGCTTTCCAGCCCAGGAAAACGAAGATTAGGCTCAGCACGAGAGCGATCACGAAGATGATGATCGCGATATCGGCCAGCGCCCCGGCGATGCCGCCGAAACCGAGAATGGCCGCGACCAGCGCGATGATAGCCAGGGTGATTGCCCATCCGAACATGAGATCGTCTCCGATAGGCTGCGGTCGATCGCACCCCTTCGATTGATGCAACCGGGCGGCAGGAGGTTCGTTCCGGTTCTCGGCTATGGGCCCGGTTCTCGGCTATCCGCGCGTTCGCTCACATCGGATTGCCGTCGCGGTCGCGGAAGATTTCGCGGCGGCCGACGTGGTTGGAGGGGCCCACCAGCCCTTCCTCCTCCATCCGCTCGATCCATTTGGCGGCGGTGTTGTAGCCCACGCCCATCTGGCGCTGGAGCCACGAGCCACTGGCCTTCTGGTTCTCGAACACGATCTGGCAGGCCTGGCGGTATTTGCGCTCCTCGGGATTGTCGCTCGCGGTCAGCTCGTCCTCGAAGGAGAAACCGCCGTCCTCGTTTTCCTCGGTGACCGCGTCGACGTATTCGGGCTTGCCCTGCGCGCGCCAGTGCCCGGCGACCCGTTCGACCTCCTCGTCGCTAACGAAGGGGCCGTGGACGCGGACCATCGCTCCGGTATTGGGCTTGTAGAGCATGTCGCCCTTGCCCAGCAGCTGTTCCGAACCCTGCTCGCCCAGAATTGTGCGGCTGTCGATCCGGCTGGTGACCTTGAAGCTGATCCTCGTGGGGAGGTTGGCCTTGATGACGCCGGTGATGACATCGACCGAAGGCCGCTGGGTCGCCATGATCAGGTGGATGCCCGCCGCGCGGCTCTTCTGGGAAAGCCGCTGGATCAGCACCTCGATCTCCTTGCCGACGGTGACCATGAGATCGGCCAGCTCGTCGACGATCAGCACGATCTGCGGCAGCACCTGATAGTCGAGCTGCTCTTCCTCGTAGAGCTCCTCGCCGGTCTCGGCGTCGAACCCGGTCTGCACCCGGCGGCCCAGCGGAGTGCCCTTGGCGGCGGCGCTGCGGACCTTCTCGTTGAAGGCGTTGATGCTGCGCGAGTTGACGCTCGACATCATCCGGTAGCGGTTCTCCATCTCGCCCACCGCCCATTTGAGCGCGCGCACCGATTTGTGCGGCTCGGTCACCACCGGGCTGAGCAGATGCGGGATGTCGTCGTAGCTCTTGAGCTCGAGCACCTTGGGATCGATCAGGATCAGCCGGCACTCGGCGGGGGTGAAGCGGTAAAGCAGGCTCAAGAGGATACAGTTGAGCCCGACCGACTTGCCCGAACCGGTGGTGCCCGCGACCAGCAGATGCGGCATCGCCGCGAGATCGGCGACGATCGGTTCGCCGGCGATGTTCTTGCCCAGGATCATCGGCAGATTGCCCGGCGCATCGGCGAAATCGGCGGAGGAGGCGAGCTCCTTGAAGGAGATCGTCTGACGGTCGGCGTTGGGGAGCTCGATGCCGATCACGGTCTTGCCCGGGATCGGCGAAACGCGCGCCGAGATCGCGCTCATGTTGCGGGCGATATCCTCGGCCAGCCCGACCACGCGGCTGGCCTTGATGCCCGGCGCGGGCTCGAGCTCGTACATGGTCACTACCGGCCCGGCGCGCACTGCGGTGATCTCGCCTTTGACGTTGAAATCGTCGAGCACGTTTTCGAGCAGGCGGGCGTTGCGTTCGAGCGCCATCTTGTCGAGCTTGACCACGCTCTGCTCGGGGATGTCCTCGAGCAGTTCGAGCCCGGGCAGGTTATACTGCGCGAACATGTCGCGCTGCACCGGGGTGGCGGGCGAAGCGGCCGGTCGCGGCGAGGCGGCGGGATCGGGGATATCGGGGGCGCGGCGTGGCGCTGTCGGCTCGGCGATACTCTCGGCCCTACCCTCGGCCCTACCCTCGGCGGTGTCCTCGGCACGCTCGCGACGCGGCTTGCGCCTTGGCAGCGGGAAATTGTCGCGGTCGGCAAGGCGGGGCGCGCGACGGAGGAAATCGGGCAGGGTGAGGAATTGCGCCCAGTCGATCGCGAAGACGCGCGTGACCAGCGCGATCCCGCCGCCCAGGCTCAAAAGCGCCACCGCTCCGGTGATCCAGCCCCGGCTGCCTTCGGGGAAGCGGCCCGCGACGGCCTCGATCCCTCCGGCGCCGAGCAGGCCGAACAGCCCGCCATAGCCTGCGGGCAGCGCGCCGCCGCTCTCGTCGAAGCTCAGCGCCAGCACGCTCGCCAGCAGCACCATCGCCAGCACCAGCAGCGCAAAGGGCGTCCACCAGCCGGACTCGCCGCCCTCGCTGTCGGTCTCGACATCGCGCCAGAGCCGGCGCGCGGAAATATACAGCAGCGGCAGCAGCAGCACGGTGGGCAGGCCGAAGAAATAGAGCGCGCGTTCGGCGGCCCAGGCGCCGCTCGCGCCCATCCAATTGGCGATATCGGTGCCCGCGGCGGCGGTCGAGGGGCTGGGATCGGTCTGCGAATAGCTGGCCAGAGCGAGCGCCAGGAAAAGCGTCGCCAGCGCGAGCAGCGCCGCGCCCGAGATCTGCACGGCACGGCGCAGCGAGCGGCGGAACACCGCCCGCCAGTCCGATTTCGCGACCGCTCGCGTAGCCATGCTGTGCCTTTCCGTCGAATGCCCTGGCTGCGTTATGTCTCGCCGGCGAGTCCCCCGTCAAGCGTTCCCCGGTGTGTCGACTGCGGTGGTCAGCCCATCGATGGCGGCCCAGCGGGTCCAATCGAGTTCGCGCGCGCGCTCCGCATCCATCCCTCCCAATGCGATCACCGGAATGGGCGAGCTGCGGGCGAGGGCGTGAAATTTGGCGGGACCCAGCGCCGTTCCGTCCGGATGCGAGCGCGTGGCGAAGACCGGCGAGAGCACGACCGCGTGGGCGCCGGACCGGACCGCTGCCGCGATTTGGGTGCGGTCATGCGCAGTCGCAATAAGCAGCGCGAGGCCCTGCGCCGAGGCGATGCGTTCAGGCGGGCCATAGATTCCGTCGGCGTCCCAGGCCTGCGCGCGCACCGCGTCGTCGGACAGCACGACCCGATGGCCGTGGTCGCGCGCCACCGCCGCCAGTGCAGCGAACCGTGCGCGGCGCTCCTCCTCGCCGAGGTGGTAGTGTCGAAAGACGAAGCCCGAGCCCGCCGGCAGCGCGGCGAGGCTGCGTTCGAGAGCGGCATCGTTGCGCGCGTCGGACAGCAGCCACAGGAGGGGAAGGCTCGGCGGGGTCTGGGTCTGGTCAGGGGCCACAGCCACGCTATAGCGCGCCGCCATGGAGACGCCACAGACCCCACCCGCCGAAAGCCCGCTTGCCGAAGTCCAGTCGCGCATCGCCAAGGCCTGCGCCATCGCGCGGCGCAAGCCCGAAGACGTGACGCTGGTCGCTGTCAGCAAGACGCATCCGTCGGCACGGATCGAGCCGCTGCTCGAACAGGGCCAACGCGTCTTCGGCGAAAACCGCGTGCAGGAGGCCCAGGACAAATGGCCGGGCTTGCGCGAACGCTTTCCCGATGCCGAGCTGCATCTGATCGGTCAGCTGCAGTCGAACAAGGCCGAGGAGGCGGTGATGCTGTTCGACTGCATCCATTCGCTCGATCGGCCCAGCCTGCTCAAGGCCTTGGCCAAGGCGTTCGACAAGACCGGTCGCCGGGTGCCCTGCTTCGTTCAGGTCGATGTCGGCGAGGAGGAGCAGAAGGGCGGCTGCCCGATCGCCAGTCTCCCTGAACTCCTCGCCCAGGCACGAGCCGCGGATATCCCGCTCGCCGGGCTGATGTGCCTGCCCCCGCAGGATATCGAGCCCGCGCCGTTCTTCGCGCTGCTCGACAAGCTGGCGCGCGATTCCGGGCTGCCCGAGGAACGGCCGTGGGGCCGCAGCATGGGGATGAGCGGCGATTTCGAAGCCGCGATCCAGCTCGGCGCAACCCACATTCGCGTCGGCAGCGCGCTGTTCGGCGCCCGCGGGACCTGAGCGGCTCCCCTTCCGAGGATAGAACCCGCAAACGAAAAGGGACGCCCGAGAGCGCCCCTTTCCCATGGTCTTTTGCCGGTGTGGCTTCAGAACCTGCCGCGAACCGTGATCCCGTAGGTGCGCGGTTCGGCGAGGAAGGCCGAATAGGTCTGCTGCGGCGCGACGAAGGGGGTGTTGAAAGCGACCTGGGTGTAATCCTTGTCGAACAGGTTCGACACCCAGCCTTCGATCGCGAAACGATTGGCGATGTTGGTGACGCCGACGCGGCCGTTGACGATCACGTAGCCGTCCTGTTCCTTGCCGTAGAGGAGGTCGGACCCGGTGTTGTAGTCGCTTGTCATGCGCGCGTTGAGGAAGAACAGGCCTTTCATCCCGCTGGTGCCGATCGGCGGCGTCCAAGTGACCGATGAGGTCGCCACCAATTCGGGCGCGTTCGACAAATTGTCGCCGGGCAGCAGGCGCAGCGCCGGGTCGAGCGGCGTGCCGGTGTCGTCGCCGATCAGCTCGTTCTCGTAGCTGCTGTCGACATAGGTAAGTCCGAGCGAGAAGTTCAGATCCTGGATCGGCGAGAGGTAGGCTTCCATCTCGACGCCCTGCGAGATGACGCCCGGCACCACGTTGTCGGTAGCGCAGGCGCCGGTAGCGGCGCTGGCATCCATGTCGGCTCCGCCAAGCGAAGCGCTGCAGGCGTTGACGTTCTGCACCAGGAAGACCGAACCGTTGAAGGTATTCAGCTGGAAATTCGTGAACTCCTGCCGGAATCCGGCGAGGCTGACGCCGAATTCGCGGGTCGCGTATTTGGCGCCGATTTCATAGGCGGTGACCGTTTCCTCGGCGAACTGGAGCGAGGAGGGGTCGATCGCGGCGACGCTGAAGGTCACCGGATTGCCCAGTGCCGAGCGATCGAGATTGAAACCACCCGCCTTGTAGCCGCGCGCATAGGACGCGTAGGTCAGCAGGTCGGGGGTGGGCTTCCAGCTCAGGATCGCCGTGCCGGTGAACTCATCCTCGTCGCGGGTATCGGAGATGGACACGCCGTTGAGTTCCGCGGTCGAATTGCCCTGGCAGGACAGCGCGATCAGGCCGCCCGCCAAACCGCCTAATGGCCCGGCCAGCAAACCGCTCAACAATGCGCGGTTCTGCGGACAGATCACATTGTCATTGCCGAAGGTGGCGTCGAAATCCTTGGTTTCGTTCGTGTAACGAAGACCAAGCGTCAGATCGAGCGTATCGGTCAGATGGACGATATTGTGCGTGAATAGCGCGAAGTTCTCGCTGGTCTGGTTGTAGACGTCGCCGGTTCCGCCGAGATCGTTGACCTGCGACAGATTGTTGATACCCGCGATGATCAGCGGCGTTGCCGGGCCGAAGGCACCCGCGCCGGCATTGGCTCCCGTGAGCGCGGCGACGTTGGGGCCGAGGCAGTTCTGCGCACTGGGATTCACCAGCGCCGGGTTGATGGCGATGGCGATGCGGCAGCTTACGAAGGTGCCGTATTGCGTGCCGAACCGCAGATTGTCGCGGACCTCCAGCTTCTCATTGGCGTAGTAGCCGCCCACCAGCCAGTCGAGCTTGTCGTTGAAGGCCGTGCCGGCGAGGCGCAGTTCCTGGGTGAAGGTCTTGAAGCCGCGGGCACCGGCATTGGAGCCCGGCGAGCGGTAGAGGATGTCGACCTGCGTGTAGTCGGTATCCGACCCTTGCGAGTTGTCGTATTCGCGATAGGCGGTGATCGAGGTCAGCGACATATCGCCGAAATCCCAGCTCAATTCGCCCGACACGCCGTAATCCTCGGTCTCGCCTTCGTAGCTGCGACCCGGGGTGACGTAAATATTGCGGTTGAAGGTGCTCTGGTTGAGCGATGCCGGGTTCTGGCCGAGACCGATCAGGACCGGGATAATCGGATTGGCGGTGCTGGTCAGCGCGGGAGCGCCGGGCTGCGGCCGGGCGAAGGGATCGAGGCCGGGAGAAACGCGTGCCAGCGGGGCGAAATCGGGCTGGATGAAGGTGGCGGCGCAGCAGGCCTCGTCCTTCTTCGAATAATCGCCGACCAGACGGAAGCTGATATCCTCGTTCGGCTCGAACAGCATCTGCGCGCGAACGAGGTAGCGGTCGCGATTGTTGATGTCGGTGTTGTTGACGACATCGTTATAGAAGCCGTCGCGCTTGAAGTAGACGCCGTCGACGCGCGCGGCGATCGTGTCGCTGAGCGGCGCGTTGAGGCCCGCCTCGACGCGGATCGCGTCGAAATTGCCATAGGTGAAGGCGCCATAGGCTTCGAACCCGAATTCGGGTGGTGCGGTGTAGATGCTGATCAAGCCGGCGGAAGCGTTGCGACCGCCAAGCGTGCCCTGCGGCCCGCGCAGGATTTCCACCCGGTCGAGCGGGCCGAGTTCGGACAAGGCATTGCCCGATCGCGACCGATAGACGCCATCGACGAACACCGCGACCGAGCTTTCGAGGCCGGGGTTGTCGCCCACGGTGCCGATGCCGCGAATACGCGCGGAGCCATTGGCTTCGTTGCCGGTCGAGGACACCAGCAGCGACGGCGCGACCTGGGTCAGTTCGCGAATATCGCTGGTGCCCGAATTCTCGAGAGTATCGGCGGAAATCGCCGAGACCGCAACCGGCACATCGGCCAGCACCTGCGAGCGGCCCTGCGCGGTCACGACGATGACGTTGCGGTCCACGACATCGGCGTTCTCGATCAGATCGTTCTCGGTCTGGTCCTGCGCCAGCGCACCGGTCGGGGCGAGCGCGGCGCCCGCTCCGAGAATGGCGAGCACGCGCAGCGATGCGAAACGGGTTTTCATGGGCTTCTCTCTCCTGGTTCGACTTTTTTGGCTTATTTTTATATTGTGCGATCGTAGCTGGACGCATGGAAGTTGCAAGAGTCGCCCGACGAACTGGTGTTACGCTTCTTCCAACCGTGCCTGTAATGCATCACTTCCCGCTTCGAGCAGGGCGTTCTCGATCCGCCCAAGCCGCGCCTCCCCGGTGATTTTCGAGCCGGTAACGTCGGTCACGTAGAAGGTATCGACGGCGCGTTCGCCGTAGGCGGTGATGTGCGCGGAATGGACCACCAACCCTTCCTCGAACAGCGTCCGCGCCAGCCGGTTGAGCAGTGCCGACCGGTCGCGCGCATTGACCTCGATCACGGTGAAGCGGTTCGAGGCCTTGTTGTCGAACACCACCCGCGGATCGACATCGAATGCCTTGGAGCGGTGGTGCGGCAGCGGGCGCTGCGCCAGCCGCGGCTCGAGCGCGATGCGGTTGGCGAGGGCATCCTCGATCGAGCGTTCGATCCGTTCGAGCTGGTCGGCTTCGCGAAAGGGGCGCCCATGCGGATCCTGGATCAGGAAATTGTCGACCGCCCAGCCCGACCTCGTGGTGTGGATCCGCGCGTCGATGATGTTGGCGCCGGCCAGATGGATCCCGCCGGCGATCCGGTAGAAGAGGCCGGGATGATCGGCGGCGATCACCGTCACCAGCGTAGCGCCGCGCTCCTCGTAATATTCGCAATGGATCGACAGTCTGTGATCGGCGGTCCGTGCCGCTCCGAAATGGACCAGATTGAGGGCAATGATATCGGGCGCTTCTGCGATCCAATAGGCATCGTCGAACCGCGCGCCGACGCTGTCCGCCAGCTCGGCGCGGTCGCCGAGCAGGTCGGCGACTTCTTGGCGCTTGGCGGTCACCCGGATCTCGCGCCCATGCCGGGCGTGGCCCAGCCGCAGCCGCTCCTGTGCGCTGTCATAGAGTTCGCCCAGCAACTGACCCTTCCAGCTGTTCCACACGCCCGGCCCGACCGCGCGGATATCGACCGCGGTGAGGATCGCGAGATGGCGCAACCGCTCGACCCCTTGGACCCTGGTGACGAAATCCTCGATCGTCTTGGGATCGGTCAGATCGCGTTTGAAGGCGGTGGCGCTCATCAGCAGATGCTCGCGCACCAGCCAGGCGACCAGAGCGGTTTCGGCGCTGGACAGTCCGAAGCGCGGACACAGCTCCAGCGCGACCTCGGCTCCGAGCTCGGAATGATCACCGCCGCGGCCTTTAGCGATATCATGAAGCAGCGCCGCGACATAGGCGACGCGGCGGCTGGCGACCTTGTGGATCAACTGCGACGCCCGCGGATGGTCCTCCTTGAGTTCGCCCTTTTCTATCCGGGCGAGCAGGCCGATGGCGCGGATAGTGTGCTCGTCCACCGTGTAATGGTGATACATGTTGAACTGCATCTGCGCGTTGACGCGCCCGAAATCGGGCACGAAACGGCCCATAACCCCGGCCTCGTTCATCCAGCGCAGCACGGTTTCGGGGTCGTTGCGACCCGCCAGCAACTCGAGAAACAATGCATTGGCGCGCGGGTTCTCGCGCACCGAATTGTCTATCAGCCCGCTGTCGCGGCTCGCCTGGCGCATGGTTTGAGGATGGATCTCGAGCTGTTCGGCTTCGGCCAGCTGGAACAGTTCGATCAGTCGCACCGGGTCCTTGCGGAACCAGTCGTCCCCAGGCGCGGCGATCTTGCCGCCATGGACGCGGTAGCCCTTGACCTCGCGCGGGCGGGCGCGGAACCCGGCGAAAAAGCCGCTGCGCTGGCTCGTCTGCGCGAATTGCTCGTCGATATGCGCCAGGAACACGCCGGTCAGGCTGCCGACGCGCTTGGCCTGGAGGAAGTAGAACTGCATGAAGCGTTCGACCGCGCTCTTGCCCGGCCGGTCGGCGAAATTCATCCGCTCGGCGATTTGGCGCTGGAAATCGAAGGTCAGCCGGTCCTCGGCGCGCCCGGTGATCTGGTGGAGATGACAGCGCACGGCCAGGAGGAAGCGCTCGGCGCGGCGGAAGCTGCGGTATTCGTCGCGGGTAAACAGGCCGACATCGACCAGTTCGGAGGCGCTGCGGACCTGGTGGATGTATTTGCCGATCCAGTAGAGCGTCTGGAGATCGCGCAAGCCCCCCTTGCCTTCCTTGACATTGGGCTCGACGACATAGCGGCTGTCGCCCATCCGCCGATGGCGGGCATCGCGTTCGGCCAGCTTCTCGCGGACGAACTGGCGCCCGGTGCCATGCGCGACCTCGGCCCAGAAGCGCCGCGCGGCCTCGTCGTAGAGCGCTTCGTCGCCCCAGATGTAGCGCGCTTCGAGCAGCGCGGTGCGGATCGTGAGATCCTCGCGCGCCAGCCTGGTGGCTTCATCCACCGATCGGCTCGAATGGCCGACCTTGAGCCCCAGATCCCACATCAGATAGAGCATCGCCTCGATCACCTGCTCGCACCAGGCGGCGCTGCGCCGCGGGGTGAGGAAGGCGATATCGACATCGGAATGCGGCGCCATCTCGGCGCGGCCGTAGCCGCCCACCGCCATGATCGCGAGCCGTTCGGCGGTGCTGCGGTTGGCGGCGGGGTAGAGATGGGTGGTGACGTGATCGAACAGCACCCGGACGAGCTGGTCGATCAGGAAGGCGTGGCCATTGGCGCAGGCGTGGCCTGCGGATGGTTGCTGTTCGAGCCGGCGCCCCAGCTCGACGCGGCCCGCCTCGAGCGCCTCGCGCAGCGCCTCGACGATCTGCGGTCGTGCCTGCCCGCCTTCCGCTTCCGCCAGCGCCGCGATCCTGGCGGCGAGCTTGCGCCGGTCGATGATCGCGCGCTGGTCGGGAAGCCGGACCGCCGTCACGCGTCCACGTAGTCCTTGGCAAAGGTCGCCCGCACGGTGCGCTTGTCGACCTTCTGCGTGCCCAGCCGCGGCAACGTCTCCTCGGCCACCCAGATATGTTGGGGCTGCTTGAACGGCGCGATCCTGTCCTTGAGGAAGTCGCGCAGGTCGTCCGCGGTCAGACCGCTGCCCGGCTTGGGCAGGAACACCGCCGCGGGGATTTCACCATAGCGTTCGTCGGGCAGGCCGAAGACCGAGCATTCGGCGACATCGGGATGCGCGTAGATGGCGTCCTCCACCTCGATGCAGGTGATGTTCTCGCCGCCGCGGATGATGATGTCCTTCTTGCGGTCGACTATATAGAGATAGCCATCCTCGTCGAGCTTGCCGAGATCGCCGGTGCGGAAGTACATGTCCTTGGTGAAGGCCGCCTCGGTCGCCTCGTCATTGTTCCAATAACCGATGAAATTGCATACCGAGCGGATGCAGACTTCGCCGACATCGCCCTGGGCTACGGCATTGCCGTCGTCGTCGAGGATCGCCAGATCGACCAGCGGGCGGCTGGGCTTGCCGGTGCTGGTCGGCTTGGCGAGATAGTTCTCGTTGAAATTGCCGCAGCCCACGCCGTTGGTCTCGGTCAGGCCGTAGCCCAGCAGCGGGAATCCCGCGGGAAAGGCGTCCCTGATCTTGGATACGTGCTCGACCGGGCGGGGCGCGCCGCCCGCGGCCAGACCGGTGCAGCTCGACATGTCGAACTGATCGCGCTCGGGATGGCTGGCCATCTCGTAAGTCATCAGCGGCACTCCGGCGAAATAGCTGACCTTTTCCTTTTCGATCAGCCGCATCGCCTCGCGCGCATCCCATTTGGGCATCAGCACGATCTTGCGGCCCAACGCGAAGCTCTGGAGGAACAGCGGCACTTCGCCGGTGACGTGGAACAGCGGCACCGCGAGCAGCGCGCAGGCCTGGCTGGTCGGCGCGCCACCCGACGCGTTGAGATAGCTGAACGCCATCAGCGATTGCAGCGCATAGCTCATTGCGCCGTGAACCACACCACGGTGGTCCGAATAGGCACCCTTGGAGCGGCCGGTCGAACCCGAGGTAAAGAGAATGGTCGCCAGATCGTCGGGGCCGACCTCGGGCAGAGTGACCGCCGTGGGATCGCCCCAGATTTCGGCAAGCCCCTTGGACGGCGGCTGGTCGTGGCGGATGCGCACCAGCTCGGCCTCGAGTGCGACGCCCTCGAGCCGCTTGAACCGCGCGCCATCGGCGAGCAGCAGCTTGCTTTCCACCAGCGCGACCTGCTCGGCCAGCTCCTCGCCGGTCGAGAAGCCGTTGAGCAGCGTGGCGCAACCGCCCGCCATCAGCACGCCGATATAGGTGATGATCCAATTGGCCGAATTGCGTGCGCCGATCGCAACGCGGTCGCCCTTCTGGACGCCGTGATCCTTGATCAGCCCGGCAGCGACATGGCGCGCCATGGCGAAGGTCTCGCCGAAGGTCAGGCGGTGATCGCCATCGACCAGAAAGACCGCATCCTTATGCTCGTTGCAATAATGCGCGATGTAATGGACCATGCTCGGCGGCGCGTTCTTGAGCGCCGGCATCTCCACGCCATTGCGGGTGAACGGCACCGTCTCGGCCGGGGCGCCGGGGGCGGTGAGCGTGTCCATGATCGTGTCGAGTGTCGTGTCGAGCGCGGTCGGCATGGGTATTCAGATCCTCTCCAGTAAGGGCCAATGCATCATCGCATTTCGCCCGCGGCAAAGTGCCTCGGCATGCGCAGGCTTTCCCGAAACCGCGCGCTATGCCACAAGCCGCGCCGCACGGGTTCCATGGGCGGACTCGGGCGCGGTGTCTAAGGGGATATCCATTTGTTGTCACTACTCGCCGCGACCGGCGCCGAGCCGATCCAGTGGGCCGAACTGGGGCTGAGGCCCTACCTGTTCTCGATCGGCTCGTTCCAGCTGCGCTACTATTCGCTCGCCTATCTGGGTGGCATCCTGCTGGGCTACTGGCACCTCTCGCGCATGGTTCGCGCGCCGGGCGCGCCGATGGCGCAGCGTCACGTCGACGATCTTTTCTTCTACTGCACGCTGGGGATCATTCTGGGGGGGCGGTTGGGCTATGCCGCCTTCTATCGCCCCGAACTGTTCGGCAGCCTCGAACTGTTCGCCCTGTGGACCGGCGGGATGAGCTTCCACGGCGGGGTACTCGGCGTGCTCGCGGCGATCGCGTTCGTGTCGTGGCGCGGGCAGCTCCACTGGCTGCGGGTGTGCGACTATATCGCGGTCAACGTGCCGTTCGGGATGTTCTTCGGGCGGTTGGCCAATTTCGTCAATGGCGAGCTCTACGGCCGCCCGACCGATGTGCCGTGGGCGATGGTGTTTCCCAGCGATCCGCTGGGGCTCGCGCGCCATCCGAGCCAGCTCTACCAGGCCGCGCTCGAAGGGCTGCTGCTGATCGCGATCCTGCTCCCGCTGTTCTGGTACACCCGTTCGCGTTTCCGCCCAGGCCTGCTGGTGGGCGTGTTCACCGTCGGAGTCTCGGCGGCGCGGTTCGTCAACGAGTTCTTCCGCGAGCCCGATGCGCACCTCGCCTATGTGGTGGTCGAATCCGGCCTGTCGCGCGGTCAGTGGCTGTCGCTGCCGATGATCGCGGTGGGGCTGGGGGTGATCGGTTACAGCCTGATGCGCAAACCCGAAGATAAGCCATCGGCGCCGCGCAAGCCGGCGTGACGGACGGCGGTCGGACCGATCTGGCCGAGGCCTTCGCCCGGCTGATCCGCAGCGGCGGGCCGATTCCGGTGGCGCGCTTCATGGGCGAGAGCAATGCGCGCTATTACGCCGCGCGCGATCCGCTGGGCGCGACGGGCGATTTCGTCACCGCCCCCGATATCAGCCAGATGTTCGGCGAGATGGTAGGGCTGTGGCTGGCGGACCTGTGGGTCCGCGCCGGGCGCCCCGCCGATGCCGTTTATGCGGAGCTCGGACCGGGGCGCGGCACGCTGGCGCGCGATGCGCTACGGGTGATGCGCGGGCAGGGGCTCGAGCCGCAGGTGCATCTGGTCGAGGGTTCGCCCGCGCTGCGCAAGATCCAGGCCGAAGCGCTGCACGAAGCGGTGTTCCATGACGATCTCGGGAGCCTGCCCGAGGATCGCCCGCTGCTGCTGGTGGCCAATGAATTTCTCGATGCGCTGCCGGTGCGCCAGCTGGTGCGGACCGAGGCGGGCTGGCGCGAGCGGATGGTTGCACTGGCGGGGGAGGATGCCGCGGAGGGCTTCGTCTTCACTGCGGGGACGCAGCCGATGGATGCTGCGGTGCCCGAAGCGTGGCGCGATGCGCCCCCGGGTACCCTGGTCGAGACCTGCCCCGGGGCCGCCGCGGCGTTGGCGGAGGTCGCGCGGCGGCTGACCGCGCAAGGCGGCGCGGCGCTGTTCGTGGATTACGGTCATCTCGCGGCGCGCAACGGCTCGTCGCTGCAGGCGGTCCGAGAGCATGCCAAGGTCGATCCGCTAGCTTATCCCGGCACGGCGGACCTTACCGCGCATGTCGATTTCGCCACTCTGGCCGAGATCGCGAAGGCTGGCGGGGTGCCGTGGATCGGGGGGACCACGCAAGGATCCTTTCTGTCCGCGCTCGGGATCGACGCCCGCGCCCGGGCGCTGAGCGCCGCGGCGCCGGACCGTGCCGAGGACATCGCCGTCGCGCTGCGCCGCCTCGTTCATGTTGACGAAATGGGCAAGCTGTTCAAGGTTCTCGCGCTGTCCGGGGGCGGATGGCCGCCGGGCGCCGGATTTCTCCCTGCTAGGTGAGACGACGCGAAACGCCCCTGCAGCAACCCAGAAGGAACCGCCGATGAAATTCGCTGCCACCGCCCTGGCCGCCACCGCCGCGCTCACCGCCGTGCCGGCGCTCGCCGCCGCACCGATCGCCGGGAACTGGATCACCGAGGAAAAGGATGCGGTGGTTGCGGTGGGCAGATGCGGGCAGAGCCTGTGCGGCAAGATCAGCCGCTTTCTCAAGCCGCCGCCCGAAGGCGCGGGCCAGCGCGACGTCAACAATCCCGACCCCGCCAAGCGCAGTCGCCGGATCCTCGGCCTGCCGGTTCTGACCTCGTTCAGCGAGGATGGCGACGTCTGGCGCGGGCGGATCTACGATCCCAAGAGCGGCAAGGATTACCGTTCGGTGGTGCGCCGCCTCTCGAGCGGCAAGCTCGAGGTCAAGGGCTGCCTCGGTCCGTTCTGCCAGACGCAGGTCTGGACCAAAGCCGACTAGCGTCCGATTGCGCGCGCCAGCTCGCGCGCAGCCTCGGCCGGAGAGCGCTTGTCGGCCTCGCGATCAACCGCGAAATTGGCCTCGCGCATCGCCGCGACGTCGATCGCGCCCAGCAGCGGCTCGAGCGCGGCGACCAGCCTCGGATCGGCTTGCGCCTCTGGGCTAAGCAGGATCAGTGCATCGTAGCTCGGCAGTGCCTCGCGCGGATCGTCGAGCACCACCAGCCGGT
The DNA here is from genome assembly GCF_030717865.1 of Qipengyuania benthica. Lineage (NCBI taxonomy): Bacteria > Pseudomonadati > Pseudomonadota > Alphaproteobacteria > Sphingomonadales > Erythrobacteraceae > Qipengyuania > Qipengyuania benthica. The sequence goes on from NZ_JAVAIL010000001.1 coordinate 277,044, forward strand.
CCGCCGCGATCCGCCCGTCCGAAGTGTAGGCGCTGATGACATCGGCGCCGCCCGAGCGCAGCGCATTGTACATGAAGGTGGGCGAGAAATTGCGCTGCCGAGCGAAATCCAGCCCATAGGCCCCGCGCACCGCCGCCCATTCGGGGCGCTCGAAGAATTCGGGATCGCCGCCCACGGTCAGCCGAGGTGCGACGCGTGCGAGATCGGCGAGGTCGCGGACTCCGAGCTCTTGCGCCCGGTCCTCACGCATGGCGAAGGCATAGGCGTTCTCGAACCCCAGCCGACCGAGCACGCGCGCCTCGCTGGTGTCGCGCTTCCAGGCGACGATCGCTTCGTACATCGCCTCGCGGCCGGGATTGTCCTCGCGCCCCATCTGGTTGGTCCACAGCGTGCCGGTGTAGTCGATCGCAATGTCGATCGCCCCGGTGGTGACCGCGCTGTGGACCACCGCCGAGCCCAGACCGTCGCGATATTCGACCGCATAGCCTGCGTCCTCCAGCCGCTGACCGATCAGCCGGGCGAGGACATATTGCTCGGAAAAGGATTTTGCGCCGATCACCACCGTGTCGCGGGCATCGCCGCGCAGCGCCGGAGCGAACTGCGCCGCCAGTGCCGCAGCGATCCCCACCAGCACCGCCCCCATTCCGCCCAGCCACAAAGCGCGGCGGCGCTGCGCGAAACCGCGCTCGATCAGCCCGAGCAGCAGGTCGGCGCTGAGCGCCAGCCCGGCCGAGGCGAGACAGCCTGCCAGCACCAGCGCCCAGTTCTGCGTCTGCAGCCCGGCGAAGATCGGATCGCCCAGGCTCTGCTGGCCGATCGTGGTCGAAAGCGTGGCAGCGCCGATGGTCCAGACAGCGGCGGTGCGGATTCCCGCCATGACGAAGGGTGCGGCGAGCGGCGCCTCGACCAGCCGCAGCTTCTGCCACGCGCTCATTCCCACGCCATCCGCCGCCTCGATCACGCCGGGATCGAGATTGGCCTGCGCGGTCACCGCATTGCGCAGGATCGGCAGCAGAGCATAGAGCGCCAGCGCCAGCAGCGCGGGGAGAAAGCCCAGTGTCGGCAGGCCTTCGCCGAAGACCGCGCGCAGGCTCAGCAGGATCGGGAAGAACAGCGCCAGCAGCGCCAGCGCGGGGATGGTCTGGACGAGGCTGGCGAAACCCAGAGCCGCGCGCGATACGCTTTGCGAACGGCCCGCCCAGACCGCCAGCGGCAGCGCCATGGCGATCCCCAGCCCGATCGCCGCCGCCGAGAGCAGGACATGCGCCCCCAACTCGTCGCCGAGGCTCGTCAGGAGCGGCCAGAAATCGCTCATGCGGCACCGTCGCGGGTCATCTGCGCCAGCCGCCCGGCCTGCTCGCGCGGCACTGCCACCAGACCTTGCGCTATTTCGCCTCCACCACCGGCAAGCAGCGCCTGGGGCGTTGCGTCGGCGACGATCCGCCCGGCATCCATCACCAGCACCCGGCTGGCGAGCAGCAGCGCTTCGGCCATGTCGTGCGTGACCATCACCGTGGTCAGCTCGAGCCGGTCGTGCAATTCGCGCACCTTGTGCCCCAATGCGGCGCGGGTAATCGGATCGAGCGCGCCGAAGGGTTCGTCCATCAGCAGCAGATGCGGCTCCCCGGCCAGTGCGCGCGCCACGCCGACCCGCTGGCGCTGCCCGCCCGACAGGGCTTCGGGCAGGCGACTGGCCATCGCCGGTTCGAGCTCGACCAGCTCGAGCAATTGCGCGATCCGTTCGGCCGACAGTTTCTCGCCGGCGACCCGCGGGCCGATGGCGATATTCTCGCCCACGCTCATATGCGGGAAAAGGCCGATCCCCTGAAAGACGTAGCCGATCTTGCGGCGCAACGCGGCGGGCGGGAGCGATGCCGTGTCCTCGCCCTCGAACAGCACGGTTCCGCTATCGGGGATCACCAGCCGGTTGACCGTCTTGAGCAGCGTCGACTTGCCCGAACCCGAGGCGCCGACCAGCGCGACGAACTCGCCCGGTGCGATGCTCAGCGACACCGCGTCGACCGCACGGATCGCGCCATAGCGCCGGCCTACCAGGTCGAATTCGAGCGCGGCCGGTGCGGGGATCACGAAGCGTCGGCCGGCTTCGCTGCCTTGTCGCCCTCGGCTTCGTTCTCGTTCTCGCCGTCCACCGGGAGTTCAGGCGGGCGATACTCGACGCTTTCGAGCCGCACCCGCCGTCCGCTGCTGCTGGTGACGATCATCTGGCCGCTCGGGTCCATCCGCTCCGGACGCCAGCACTGGCCCAGCGAACTCTCCGCATCGGGGGTGAAGCAGATCCGCTCTTGCGCGTCGTATTCCCAGGCGCCTTGCTGCCAAGGGTCGCCGTTGCGCAGGTCGCGGTAGCGGCCGCCGGGATCGAGGAAGGTGGTATAGAGCGCGCCCTCCTCCCCGCGCACGCGCCAGGCGGTGCGCGAGAACTCGTTGGGCAGCGCGGGCGGTTCGGGAGTGGGGGTCGCGGCCTCGGCGCTGTCGCCTTCGACAATGGCTTGCTGCGGCGTCTCGAGCGGCGCATTCTGATCCGATCCGTCGCTGCAGGCGCCGAGCAGGGCGAGGCCGACGAGGCTGGCGATGGCGGATTTCATGCAGTTCTCCCTGGGAGAATCCTGCATAGGAAACCCGATGGCGAAACGCGACCCCTCACACGTCTTCAGGCATTCGTCGTCAGGCACTCGAAGTCTGGCGCTCGCCCTCGGGGCGATTGTCAGTCGCCCGCTTCCACCGCCGCCCGCGACAGAGTCAGCGCGACATGCAGCGCATCGGCTTCGAAGCGGCGCTCGAACTTGCCGTCCAGCTGGCCCTCGACCGCCATGCGCAGCAGCCGCGAGCCGAAACCCTCGCGGGCGCTGTCGCGCTCGCCCGGGCTCAGCCCGCGTTCGAACCAGTCGGCGGTGATGACATCGCCGCTGCTGGCGATATCGACCGAGACCGAGCCTGCGGCATCGCCGAGCGCGCCGTATTTTGCCGAATTGGTCGCCAGCTCGTGGAAGATCAGCGCCAGCGGAGTCGCCGCTTTTTCGCCGATGGTGCAGTCGTCGCCATTGACCGCGACCCTCCCGCCCCGGGCATCCCGGTAGGGCTGGAGCAGGTCCTCCAGCAGCCCGTGCAGGCTCGAGCCCTTGCGCCCCTCGAAGGGGCGGACATAGTCGTGCGCCCGGCCCAGTGCCCGGATCGTCGCCTGCAACTCGTCGGCGAACTCCCTGGCGTGCGGCCAGGCGCGCGCGCGCACCGCCACGAGGCCGGAAACCACCGCGAAGATGTTCTTGATGCGGTGCGACAGTTCGCGGGCGAGCAGATCGCGCGAATCGGACAGACGGTGGAGATCGTCGATATCGACCGCGGCGCCGAACCAGGCTTCGGGAGGCTCGTCGCCCATCGTCACCGGCCAGGCGCGCAGGATCATCCAGCGATAGATCCCGTCGTGACGCATGACCTGCGCGCGGGCCTCCCAGCGCGACGCGGTCTCGCGCGAGAGTCGGCGCGCCGCGGCCACTTCTTCCAGATTGTCGGGGTGGATCAGGGTGGCGAAATCGATCGCCGCCAGATCGTCGGTGCCGCAGAATTCGAGGAACGGCTGGTTGGCGTAGTCGATGTCGCCCGCCGCATCCGCCGCCCAGGCATAGACCGGGAGATGCTCGGCGAGTTGGCGGACCCGCTGTTCGCTGCGGCTGAGGTGGGCGTCGGCGGCGCGCGCCTGCCGCTCGAAAGTCAGCCGCCGCATCACCGCTTCGGCGAGCACGCTCAGCCCTTGCAGCTGAAGCTCGGACAGCCCCTCGGGGCGCGGCTCGAAATCGATCGCGCACAGGGCGCCCAGCGGAGTGCCCTCGCTCGAAACCAGCGGGGCGCCGGCGTAGAAGCGGATCCCCGGCTCGCCGGTGACCAGCGGGTTTTCGGCGAACCGTGGATCCTTCGTTGCGTCGGGCACCACAAGCGGGGCGGCTTCGAACATCGCATGACCGCAGAAACTGGTCGAGCGCGGGGTTTCGCGCTCAGCGAAGCCGGCGCGCGCGAGGAACCGCTGGCGCTGTTCCTCGACCACGGTGACCAGCGCGACGGGAACGCCGCACAATTGCGCGGCGAATTCGACGATCTGGACGAGTTCGGGATCGTCCTCGACCGCTTCGATTCCATGCGCGGCGATCACCCGGGCACGGTCGCTCTCTTCCGATCGCGCGGGATCGGCGGGTTTGCGACCGGGCCAGAGGGGAAGTCTTGCCATCGTCATGGGGCCGCAGGGCCATAGCGCAAGGTCCGGAGAAGGCAAGGATTTCGAATCGCCGCGGGGCCCGTGGCGGCTTGCCGTTTGCCCGCCGCCCGCAACCCCGCTATCGCGCCCCGACAAAGCGAGCGGCCGGAAAAGGCCCGCAAGAGGAGCAGATATGCGCGCGACCCCCGATTTCGATTTCCAGCTCGGCGAGAGCGGCGAGATGATCCGTGAGACGGTGGCGCGCTTCGCCGACGAACAGATCGCGCCGCTGGCCGAAAAGGTCGATCGCGAGGACTGGTTTCCGCGCGAATTGTGGCAGCCGATGGGCGAACTGGGGCTGCACGGCATCACCGTGGCCGAGAAAGACGGCGGGCTGGGTCTGGGCTATCTCGAGCATGTCGTCGCGGTCGAGGAAGTCAGCCGCGCCAGCGCCTCGGTCGGGCTGAGCTACGGCGCGCACTCCAACCTGTGCATCAATCAGATCGCACGCTGGGGCAATGACGAGCAGAAGGCGAAATACCTGCCCAAGCTGGTCTCGGGCGAGCATGTCGGCAGTCTGGCGATGAGCGAGGCGGGCGCGGGCTCGGACGTCGTCTCGATGAAGCTCAAGGCCGAGCAGGTGCAGGGCGGCTATGTCCTCAACGGTACCAAGTTCTGGATCACCAACGCCCCCTATGCCGACACGCTGGTGGTCTATGCCAAGACCGATACCGAGGCGGGATCGCGCGGGATCACCGCCTTCCTGATCGAGAAGGACATGCCCGGTTTCTCGATCGGCCAGAAGATCGAAAAGGTCGGGATGCGCGGCTCGCCCACCGCCGAACTGGTGTTCGACGATTGCGAGGTTCCCGAGGAAAACGTGATGGGCGCGGTCGGCGGCGGGGTCGGGGTGCTGATGAGCGGCCTCGATTACGAGCGCGTGGTGCTCGCCGGGCTGCAGCTCGGGATCATGCAGGCCTGCCTCGACACGGTCATCCCCTATCTGCGCGAGCGCCAGCAGTTCGGCAAACCGATCGGCAGCTTCCAGCTGATGCAGGCCAAGGTGGCGGACATGTATGTCGCGCTGCAATCGGCGCGCGCCTATACCTATGCGGTGGCGAAAAGCTGCGACAGCGGCCAGACCACGCGATTCGATGCGGCGGGCGCGATCCTGCTGGCGAGCGAGAACGCCTTCCGCGTCGCGGGCGAAAGCGTCCAGGCGCTGGGCGGCGCGGGCTACACGCTCGACTGGCCGGTCGAACGCTACATGCGCGACGCCAAGCTGCTCGACATCGGCGCCGGCACCAACGAGATTCGCCGCATGCTGATCGGCCGCGAGCTGATCGGGGCGGCGGGGTGAGGCCATGAGCGCGGACGACGACTACGTCTACGACGAGGCGAGCGGCGAATGGCTGCCCGCTTCGGAACTGGCGGCAAGGCAAGCGCCTGCCGATACGGTCGAGGTGCGCGATGCGGTGGGCAATCTGCTGTCCGATGGCGATCAGGTGACGCTGATCAAGGATCTTCAGGTGAAGGGCGCGGGACAGACGCTCAAGCAGGGGACCTTGATCAAATCGATCCGGCTGACGGGCGACGATCAGGAAATCGACTGCAAGTATCCGGGCATCAAGGGGCTCGTCCTGCGCGCCGAGTTCGTGAAGAAGCGCTAGCAGGGCCCATCCAACTTTGCAGCGCGATGGATTGCCGTTAGACGGCTGGCCATGACCGCACCTCAGCTCACTTCGACCCTCGACCGCGACGCGCCCGATGCCAAGGCGCGGTTCGACCATAACAAGGCGCTCGCCGACGATCTGCGCGAGAAAGTCGCGCAGGCGGCGCTGGGCGGGCCCGAGCGCAGCCGCGAGCGGCACACCGCGCGCGGCAAACTTCTTCCGAGAGAACGCGTCGAGCGGCTGCTCGACCCCGGCTCGCCCTTCCTCGAAATCGGCCAGCTCGCCGCCAACGGGCTCTATGGTGATGACGAGATCCCGGGCGCAGGGATGATCGCCGGGATCGGCCGTGTCTCGGGGCGCCAGTGCATGATCGTGTGCAACGATGCCACGGTGAAGGGCGGCACCTATTACCCGATGACGGTGAAAAAACATCTGCGCGCGCAGGAGATCGCGCAGGAGAACCGGCTCCCCTGCATCTATCTGGTCGACAGCGGCGGCGCCAATCTGCCCCACCAGGCCGAGGTCTTTCCCGACCGCGACCATTTCGGGCGCATCTTCTTCAACCAGGCCAATATGAGCGCGCTCGGCATCCCGCAGATCGCCTGCGTAATGGGCAGCTGCACGGCGGGCGGCGCCTATGTCCCCGCGATGTCCGACGAGAGCGTGATCGTCCGCAATCAGGGCACCATCTTCCTAGCCGGACCGCCGCTGGTGAAGGCCGCGACGGGCGAGGAAATCTCGGCCGAGGATCTGGGCGGTGGCGATCTGCACGCCAAGAAATCGGGCGTGGTCGATCACCTCGCCGAGAATGACGAGCACGCGCTGACCATCGTGCGCGACATCGTCTCGCATCTCGGTGAAAATCCGAAAGAGGCAAGGGCTATCAAACTGCTCGAGCCCGTCGAACCGCTGTTCGATGCCGAGGATCTCTACGCCCTCGTCCCCGACGACGTCCGCGCGCCCTACGACGTCCACGAGGTGATTGCGCGGCTGGTCGACGGCAGCGAGTTCCACGAGTTCAAGGCCCATTACGGCAGTACGCTGGTGTGCGGCTTCGCGCATATCTGGGGGATGCCGGTCGCGATCCTCGCCAACAACGGCGTGCTGTTCTCCGAAAGCGCGGTCAAGGGCGCGCATTTCATCGAACTCGCCTGCCAGCGCCGTATCCCGCTATTGTTCCTGCAGAACATCAGCGGCTTCATGGTCGGCGGCAAATACGAGGCCGAGGGCATCGCCAAGCACGGTGCCAAGCTCGTCACCGCAGTCGCCACCGCGAGTGTGCCCAAGCTCACCGTGGTGATCGGGGGCAGCTTCGGCGCGGGCAATTACGGCATGTGCGGGCGCGCCTATGGCCCGCGCTTCCTGTTCACCTGGCCCAATGCGCGGATCTCGGTGATGGGCGGCGAGCAGGCGGCCTCGGTGCTCGCCACCGTCCACCGCGACGCCGACAATTGGAGCGAGCAGGAGGCCGAGGCGTTCAAGGCGCCGATCCGGCAGAAATACGAGGACGAGGGTAATCCCTATTACGCCACTGCGCGGCTGTGGGATGACGGGGTGATCGACCCCGCGCAGACGCGCGACGTGCTCGGCCTCGCACTCGCCGCGACGCTCGAGGCGCCGATCCCCGAGCGGCCGCAATTCGGCGTGTTCCGGATGTGAGCAGGATTGCAGCGCTGCGCCTCCACGGCACGCGCAGGAAAGGACACGCGAGATGATCATCGAGGCACTGCTGGCCAATGCGGCGATCCTGTTCGGACTGGCGCTGATCCTGTGAGTGGTGGCGCTGCAGCTGGACGATGTTTCCTTCGTCGAGGCTTTCCGGGGCGGCGGGATTGCGCTCCTGGCACTGCTCAGCTGGCTGCAGCTGGCCGAGCCCGGCTCGCTCGCGACGCTGCTGATGGTGATGACGGTGGTTTGGGGGGTGGGGCTGGCGCTGCATCGGCTGCTGTGCTGGCGGCGCGATGGCGAGGATCCGCGCTATGCCGATCTGCTGCGCACGGACCGCACCGAGGGGCGTTTCGCTCTGGCCGCGCTGGTCAAGGTATTCCTGCTCCAGGCGCTGCTGATGTTCGTTGTTTCCAGCCCGGCGCAATATGGCATCCTCGAGGCCGGCCGGGTTCAGGGGATCAGCGGGTTGGCACTGGTCGGTCTGGCGCTGTTCGTCCTCGGGATCGCTCTGGAATGGACCGGCGAGTGGCAGCGCGCGCGTTCCGGGACCCGCCGCACCGACCTGGGCGCGGCGCGCGAAAGAGGGCTGCGGCGTCTGACCCGCAGCCCCGTCCCTACCGGGCAAGCCCTCGTCTGGTGGGGTATCTGGATCGCAGCGGCATCGGCGGGGTGGTGGGTCGCCGCCGCGACCGCGATCGGACCGATCGTCGCAACCGCCATGCGCTCGATCGACCGGCGGTAGGCGGCCGGCGGTAGGATTGCCGACGCGCTGCCTTTAAACCTTCGCATGCTTGGGCTAAACGGAAGCGGCGATCGAGGAGGTGCGCTAAGAGTGACAAGGGAAGACAGGACCCGCGAACGCGCGCGGCTTGCGCAATTGGCGATCGAGTTGACCGCCAAGCGCGGCGCCGAGATCACCCCCGAGGTGCTCGCCGCCGAAGCCGGCCTGTCGCGCGCGCGGATCGACGCGCTGTTCCCGCAGGAAAGCGATCTGTTCGACGCCACTGCCGAGCGCTGGTTCGCGCCGCATGTCGAGATGATGGAGGACGTGGTCTCGAGCGACCTGCCGACGATCCGCAAATTCTACGAATTCTTCGCTCGCCGCTTCGTCCATCATCGCAAGGAATACCGCCGCGACCCCGAGACCTTCGCGCTGCTGTGCGAACTGGGCTCGCGCCGCTTCGAGCGGGTGCGCTCCTACATCGATCTGGCCGATCACTATCTGTGCGAGCTGATCGCACAGGCCCAGGCCGACGGGTATTTCGAGGGGCTCGAGATCGATCAGGCGCTGTCGCTGATCAACCAGATGGTGGTCGCCTATACCCAGCCCGAAGTGCTGATGATGCTCGACGAACGGTTGAGCGAGCACAAGCTGGCGGTCATCGTCGAGACAATGTTCGCAGGGCTGTCGGGCAGGGATCGCGGCGCACGCGGCGTCTCGGGATTGCGCGCCGCCTGAGCCAGGCCGGTCTTCAGCCTCAGCGGTGCGGGCCGCCGTCTTCGGCGAGCGCGAATTTGAGCGCCGCTCCGACCATCGCCCCCGAGATCGCGACGATCACGATCGCCCACAACCAGTAGGGTAACCACAGCGCTTCCTCGAGCGCACCGGTATCCGAGAGCATCGGACGCCCGCCGATCACCGCGCTGTAGGAAAAGAGATAGTGCCAGTCGCGCAGCATGCTGAGCGCGCCGAGTACGCCGAGAAACTGCACCGCGAACCGCACCAGCCCGGGGCGCGCCCTGAGCGCAATCCCTACCAGCGAGGCGGCGATCAGCGGCAGAACCAGAAAGCCGACCGTGCTGCGGACCCAGATCAGCGTCGAGAGCAGGATCATTCCCGCGAGCGCATAGAGTGCGGGCCGCCACCATCGGGCGTGGCGGGTGGCGGCGATCAGCGCGGCGCCGATGGCGCTGGGCCCCAGCGGCCCGCCCAGGCTGATGAGTGCGGTCGCCAAGACCCCCGGCTCGCTGGGCGCGTAGCTCTCGGCATAGCCAGAGCCGTCGGGCAGCAGCACCAGCCGCTCGAACTCCCATCCCAGCGCCAGTCCGGCCAGCCCGTGCCCCATCTCGTGGAACCAGGTCGTCAGGATGGTGAAGGGGTAAAGCACGTAATTTCCCAGCGGCAATTGCGGCAGGAAGATTACCAGCGCGCCGGCGATGATCAGCTGTCCGACCTGTTGCTGCTGCGTCATAACGTGGCGCTGCGGGGGAAAGGAGGGGGGCTGCCAGTTCATCGCGGGGTCGCGGGGGGCGTCCCGGGGCCGATGTCAGGGGCGATGCCAGGGCCAGTCGCGGGGGTCGCGCCGGAAGCCTTCTCGCGCTGTTCGCTCAGGATCGACCAGCCCGCGATGAACAGTCCCGCGGCGAGCGGCCCGAGGACGATTCCCGACAGCCCGACCAGCGCCAGCCCGCCCAATGTGGTCACCAGGATCATCCAGTCGGGAATGCCGGTGTCGCGACCGACCAGCACCGGTCGCAGCAAATTGTCGGAAAGGCCGACCACGGCCACTCCCGAAACGACGACCACCACGCCCTGCCAGACCGCTCCGGTCGCGAGCAGATAGACCGCCACCGGGACCCAGATCAGCGCCGGACCCACCGCAGGGAGCAGCGAGGCGATCGCCATCAGCAGACCGAGCAGCAGCGCCGAAGGAAAGCCGATGATCCAGAAGGTGATCGTGCCGAGCGCTCCCTGGACCAGTCCGACAACCCCCGAACCCTTGATGGTGGCGCGCACGATGGTCAGGAAACGGTCGGCCACCCGTTCGGCGATCGCGCGTTCCATCGGCAGCGCCCGGACCACCGCATAGCCGATCGCGCGGCCGTCGCGCAGGAAGAAATAGGCGACGTAGAGCGCCACGCCGAGCGCCAGGACGAAGCCCGCGACGCTGCCGCCAATGGCCAGCGCCTGGGTTGCGATTAGCCCGGCCGATTGTTCGACGAAGTCCTGAATCCGGGCCTGCACCGCGCTCAGATCGCCCCAGCCCGATTGCGCCAGCGAGGCTTGCACCCGTGCGGGCAGCACGTCCATAAGCTGTGCGAACCAGCTCGCCACGTCGATCCGGCCCTCCTGGAAGGCGACCACCACCCCGATCGCCTGCGCGACGATCGCCATACCGATCAGCACCGCCGGCAGGACGACTGCGAAAGTCACCACGATCATTGTTGCCAGCGCGGCCTGGTTTTCGTGACCGGGGCGCCAGCTCAGAATGCGGCGATAGAGCGGCTGGAAGATGATCGCGGCCAGCGCCGCCCACAGCACCGGTGCGGCGAAGGGCCAGGCGATCGCGAGGAACGCCAGCGTCACCAGCGCGAGGAACACCAGGAAACCGCCGCGCTCGACGCGCTTATGCGCGGCGGAAGCCTCCCTGGCGTCGCCGGTCAGCGACTCGGCTCCGTCGCCGTGCAGCGGCTGGTCTCCGGCCACGCTCATCCGCGATCAGACATCGAGATTGGCGACGTTGAGCGCATTGTCCTGGATGAATTCGCGGCGCGGTTCGACGATATCGCCCATCAGCCGGGTGAAGATCTCGTCGGTCACGTCGGCATCCTCGACCTTGACCTGGAGCAGCGCGCGGTTGTCGGGATCGAGCGTGGTCTCCCACAATTGCTCGGCGTTCATCTCACCCAGACCCTTGTAGCGCTGGACCTTCTGGCCCTTGCGTCCGGCGGCCATGACCGCGTCGAGCAATTGCGAGGGCAGCGTGATCGCGCTGTCGTCGGCGATCGCGGGGGCATCCGAATCGGTCTCGTCGGCGCTGTCGGGATCGACCGGTTCGGCCTCGTCCTCGCTGCCTTTCACCAAGTGCACCGGGCTCTGATAGACCTCGGCGTGCTCGCCCGCGACGCGGTGGAGCTTGCGCGCCTCGGCGCTGGTGAGGAAGGCCGCCTCGATCTCGTGGACGTCGGTCACCCCGCGCCACAGCCGGCGGAAACGAACCAAGCCGTCCTCGCCGATATCGGCGCTCCAGCGCGCCTCGGTGTCGCCCATCTGGAGATGCGCCGCGGCCTTGTTCAGCGCCTCGCTGCGGTCGGTCAGCTCGGGGTCGAGTGCGCCGGCCAGCGCCATCGCCTCGATCAGCGCGTAATTGTATTTGCGCGGCACGAAACCGAACAGGTTGCGCAGCCGCAGCGCGTGCTCGACCAGTCCGGCCAGCTCGGCGCCGCCGCGCGTCCCGCCGGCGGTCTCGAGCAGCCGGCCGTCCAGCCCCGTCTGGACCAGGAAGCGATCGTAGGCGGGCTGATCCTTGAGATAGACCTCCGACTTGCCCTTCTGGATCTTGTAGAGCGGCGGCTGGGCGATGAAGAGATGCCCCGCCTTGATGATCTCGGGCATCTGGCGGTGGAAAAAGGTCAGCAGCAGCGTGCGGATATGCGCGCCGTCGACATCGGCGTCGGTCATGATGACGATCTTGTGGTAACGCAGCTTGTCGAGCGTGAATTCGTCGCGCAGGCCCGTGCCCATCGCCTGGATCAGCGTGCCGACTTCCTTGGACGAGATGATCCGGTCGAAGCGCGCGCGCTCGACGTTGAGGATCTTGCCCTTGAGCGGGAGGATCGCCTGCGTGCGGCGATCGCGGCCCTGCTTGGCCGAGCCGCCGGCCGAATCGCCCTCGACCAGGAACAGCTCGCAGTTCTCCGGATTGCGGTCCTGGCAATCGGCCAGCTTGCCTGGCAGGCTGGCGACGCTCATCGCGCCCTTGCGGCTCATCTCGCGCGCGCGGCGCGCGGCCTCGCGCGCGGCGGCGGCGTCGATCACCTTCTGGATGATCGATTTGGCGTCGGCGGGGTTTTCCTCCAGCCATTCGCTCATCTTCTCGCCCATCAGCGCCTCGAGCGGCTGGCGGACCTCGGAGCTGACCAGCTTGTCCTTGGTCTGCGAGCCGAATTTGGGGTCGGGCAGCTTGACCGAGACGATCGCGGTCAGGCCTTCGCGCATGTCCTCGCCCGAAAGCGTGACCTTCTCCTTCTTCATCAGCCCCGAGCTCTGCGCGTAATTGTTGAGCGTCCGGGTCAGCGCGGCGCGGAAGGCGGCGAGATGCGTGCCGCCGTCGCGTTGCGGGATGTTGTTGGTGAAGGCGAGGACGTTCTCGTAATAGCTGTCGTTCCACTCGAGCGCGACATCGATGCCGATCCCGTCCTTCTCGGCCGAGACCGAGATCGGATCGACGAACAAGGGCTGCTTGTTGCGGTCGAGATATTTGACGAAGGCCGCGATCCCGCCCTCGTAATAGAGATCGTGCTCGGCGACTTCCTCGTGGCGCCTGTCGCGCAGCAGGATGTGGACGCCCGAATTGAGGAAGGCGAGCTCGCGATAGCGGTGTTCCAGCTTGTCGAAATCGAACTCGAGCACGTTCTTGAAGGTTTCGGTCGAGGGCAGGAAGGTCACGCGGGTGCCCTTCTTGAGGCCGTTCTCGTCGCCCGAACTCGCGACCGGCGGCGCATCGCCGGTGATCTCGAGCGGCGAGACCGCATTGCCGTGCTCGAAGCGGATCCAGTGCTCCTTGCCGTCGCGCCAGACCTTGAGCTCGAGCCATTCGCTCAGCGCGTTGACCACCGAGACGCCCACCCCGTGGAGCCCGCCCGAGACCTTGTAAGCGTTGTCGTCATTGGTGTTCTCGAACTTGCCGCCCGCATGGAGCTGGGTCATGATGACCTCGGCCGCAGAGACGCCTTCGCCCTTGTGCATGTCGACCGGAATGCCGCGACCGTTGTCCTCGACCGAGACCGAGCCGTCGGGGTTCAGTTCGATCAGCACCAGATCGCAATGGCCCGCCAGCGCCTCGTCGATCGAATTGTCGGAGACCTCGAACACCATGTGGTGCAGGCCCGAGCCGTCGTCGGTGTCGCCGATATACATGCCCGGGCGCTTGCGCACCGCGTCCAGGCCCTTGAGAACCTTGATCGAATCCGCGCCATAGGCGCCTTCTTGGCGGACCCGCGCCGGTAAGCCGCCGGATTCCACGGGGGCGGTTTCGGCCAGGATTTCGGGGGTATTTTCGGGGCTGGTTTCGGGTGTGTCGTTCATGGTGATTATATAGGCGCAAAGCCGCAGATTTCCAAAGTTTTACCGGCGATCTTTCCCACAGATCGCAGCGTGGACAAGACCATCGCGCCGCCAGAGCGTTGGTTTCGCCTGCAACCGCTTGCTTTGCGCGGCGCAGGAGGCCATCTCGCCAGCCATGCTTTCGGTGCTCGACATCTTCCGGATCGGGATCGGTCCCTCCTCCTCGCACACCGTGGGACCGATGCGGATCGGACGCATGTTCCTGCGTGCGCTGAAGAAATCCGGCAAGCTCGAGCGGACGGCGCGGGTGACGGTCGAACTGCAGGGGTCGCTGGCGCTGACCGGAATCGGCCACGGCACGCCGGACGCCGCGGTTCTCGGGCTGATGGGTTTCAGCCCCGAAAGTACCTGCCCCGACAAGGCGGCCGCGGCGCTGGAGGCAATGCGCGAGAGCGGTCGGCTCGCGCTGGCGGCCGATCACGAGATCGCTTTCGATCCGCGCGGCGATATCGATCTCGCCGGGCACATCATCCCCGAACTCCATCCCAACGGCATGCGGCTGGCAGCCCTCGACGACGCGGGTGCAATGCTGTTCGAGCGGACCTATTATTCGACCGGGGGCGGGTTCGTCGCTTCCGAGGCACAGCTCAGGAAGCGGCCCGCGAACGATCGGGTCGCGGCGGGGACCGCAGTGGCGCACCCCTTCGGGTCGGCGGAGGAACTGCTGGCGCAATGCGCGCGCACCGGCCTGGCGATCGCCGAGCTCACGCTCGCCAACGAGGACAGTTTCCGCCCGCGCGAGGAGACGCTCGCCGGGCTCGACCGCGTCGCGGAAGCGATGGACCAGTGCATCGAACGCGGTCTGAGCCAGCGCGGCGTGCTGCCCGGCGGGCTCAAGGTCATCCGCCGCGCGCCCGATCTGTGGGACAAGCTCTCCGCCGCTCCGCTCTCCAACGAGCGCGAAGCCTTGTTCGACTGGCTCAACTGCTTCGCCATGGCGGTGAACGAGGAAAACGCCGCCGGTGGCCGCGTGGTCACCGCCCCGACCAATGGCGCGGCGGGCATTATCCCTGCGGTGATCCGCTTCTATTGCAAGAATGCCGAGGAAGAGCGCTGCGAGGAGAGCCGCCGCACCTTCCTGCTCACCGCCGGCGCGATCGGGCTGCTCTACAAGCAGCGCGCCTCGATCTCCGGCGCCGAAATGGGATGCCAGGGCGAGGTCGGGGTCGCCTGTTCGATGGCGGCGGGCGGGCTCGCGGCGCTGTGGGGCGCCAGCCCCGACCAGGTCGCGAGCGCGGCGGAGATAGGGATGGAGCACAATCTCGGGCTGACCTGCGATCCCGTCGGCGGCCTCGTCCAGGTCCCGTGTATCGAGCGCAATGCGATCGGTGCAGTGAAGGCGGTCAACGCCGCGCGGCTGGCGCTGCACCGGACCGCGGCGGAAAGCTGCGTCAGCCTCGACCAGGTGATCGAGACCATGCGCCAGACCGGGCTCGACATGTCGACGAAGTACAAGGAAACCAGCCAGGGCGGTCTGGCGGTCAACGTCATCGAATGCTGACTGCCTAATGCTGACTGGACATGAGGCGCGGGGCGGATAGTCTCGCGCGCCATGACCGAAACTCCCCCCACACCCGCCGATCTCACCGCCGAATTCGGCACTTACGACACCATCCTGCGCCGCTGGGCCGCGGTGCAGCCGGCAGCTGTCGCGCTCCGCGACGATCATGGCGAACTGAGCTGGCGCGAAATGGACGAACGGCTCGACCGGATCGCGGCGCGGCTGGTCGAGACCGGGCTCGAAAGCGGGCAATCGGTCGCGATCCTGGGCTATTCCTCGGGTCCCTATGCGCTGGTCTTCCTCGCCGCGGTGCGCGCAGGGGGGGTCGCGGCGCCGCTCACCACCAGCGCCAGCCCCGTACAGCTCGCGGGCATGGCCGCGGACAGCGGCGCGCGGCATATCTTCATCGACCGCGCCAAGCTCACCGAGCTGGGCGAGGGCTGCTTTCCCGGCATGGAGCGGATCGTGCTCGACGAGGAGCTGGAGAGCTGGATGGCACCCGCGGGCGCCACCCCGCCCGCTTTCGCACCCGAGCCCGGCGATCCGTTCAATATCATCTATTCCTCGGGCACCACCGGCACTCCCAAGGGGATCGTCCATTCGCATCTGATGCGCTGGCGGCAATTCGCCACCACCGCCGCCAGCTATCGCGCCAGCGAGGAGCCGGTGCGGGCCCTCGCCTCGACCCCGCTCTATTCCAACACCACCATGGTCGCCTTCCTCGCGCCGCTGCTCGCCGGGGGCACGGTCACGGTGATGGGCAAGTTCGACGCGCTGCGCTGGCTCGCGATCGCGCAGGAGCAGGCGATCACCCACACCATGCTGGTTCCGGTGCAATACCGCCGGCTGATGCAGGAGCCGCGCTTCGACACATTCGACCTCTCGGCACTGCGCTACAAATACTGCACCTCCGCACCCTTTTCCGCCGAGCTGAAGGCCGAGGTGCTCGAGCGGATGCCCGGCGCGCTGATCGAGATCTATTCGATGACCGAAGGCGGGGTGGTCTGCCTGCTCGCCGCGCATGAGCATCGCGACAAGCTGCACACCGTCGGGCGGCCCGCGCCGGGGAGCGAACTGCTGGTCCTCGACGACGAGGACCGGCCGGTGCCGCCGGGAACGCCGGGCAATCTCGTCGGCATCGGTCCGGCGATGATGGCGGGCTACAAGAACCAGCCGGGCAAGACGCGCGAAGGCTACTGGACCCACCCCGAGACCGGGCAGGTGTGGCAGCGGATGGGGGATATCGGCCGGCTCGACGCCGACGGCTTTCTCGAACTGGTCGGGCGCGCCAAGGACATGATCATCTCAGGCGGGTTCAACATCTTCCCGGTCGATCTGGAAGACGCGCTGATGGCCGAGAACGATGTGACCGAGGCGGCGGTGATCGGGGTGGCGTCGGAACAATGGGGCGAGACCCCGGTGGGCTTCGTGGTGCTGGCTAAGGGCGCGCGCGATCCGGAGGCGATTCGCGAGGCGGTCAACGCGCGGCTGGGCAAGACCCAGCGGCTGGCGCAATTGCACGCGGTGGACGACATGCCGCGCAGCCATATCGGCAAGCTGCTCAAGACCGAATTGCGCGAGGAAGCCGAGCGCCGCGGTCTGCCCGCCTGACCCGACGGCTGGTTCTCGGAGGCGCCCCGGCGGCGGCGGGTGCTTTCGAGACGCGGCCACCATCGGGAGGGTGGGAGAGGGAGAAGGGGGCCGCGTCTCTACTCGCTGCCATATCGCCTTGCGGGACCGGTCGCCGATCAGCGGGGGAGAGGATCGCAAAGGTGCGACCGGTCTCACCGCAAGGAAGGCCGAAAGCCGCAGCGCGACGTCGCGCATCGCGGCAGCTTCCGAACGTGTCGACCGGGAGGGGGGACATCCGCTGGTCGACTGTGAGGGCTGCAATAATGTTGCGAACTTGCGAACGAAAGTGAGAAAACCTTAAATCTAGTTGCGTTTCGCGCAACACGTTTTCGCGCGGCTTAGGGCGCGCCCGTTCCGGGCTCTGCATTTGGTTAACCATTTGCAGTCATGGGTTTCTCGACGTCCAGCAATGCAGAGGATCCAGGCGGTGGGCCGACCCAGTGATGATCGAGAGGATACGCTCGCGCTTCTTTATGAATCGGGCAACGGCGGTCGGGGCGATACGGTGGCGAAGCGCGCGTTGCGCGCGATGCGGCGGCATCTGGATTTGCAGGTCGCCTATGTCTCCGAATTCGTCGGCGACATGGCGGTCTATCGCGAGGTCGACGCGCCCGGACTCGAGCATTTGATCAAACCGGGCGACGAACGCTCGCTCGATGAAGTCTATTGCCGCCACATCCTCGCCGGGCGGCTCCCGGAACTGATCCCCGACACCGCCCGCTTCCCGCTGGCGGCCGCGATGCCGATCACCGCCGCGATACCGATCGGCGCGCATATCAGCGTCCCGCTGATGATGCCCGATGGCGAGACCTACGGGATGTTCTGCTGCCTTGGACCCGAAGCGGACGAGAGCCTCAACCCGCGCGATCTGGCGATGATGAAAAGCTTCGCCGAACTCACCGCCTTCGAAATCGCCCGCGAGCGCCAGTCGTCGCGCAAGCTGGAGGCAACGCATGCCCGGATTCGCGCGGTGATCGCGGACGAACAATTTGCCATGGCGTTCCAGCCGATCTGGAGCCTCGCGGCGGATCGCCCGATCGGTTTCGAGGCGCTGTCGCGATTCGCGCCCGAGCCGGTTCGCTCGCCCGACGTCTGGTTCGCCGAAGCCGAAGCCGCCGGCCTTCGCAACGACCTCGAACTTGCGGCGATCCATCGCGCACTCGACGAGAGCCATGTGCTGCCGGCGCACGCCTATATCGCGCTCAACGCGTCGCCGGCGACCGTGGCCGCGGGCAATCTGGGCGATATCGTCGCGCGGGCGCGGGGTCGCCAGATCGTGCTGGAGATCACCGAACACGCGCATATCGAGGATTATGCCAGCTTTGCCGAGGCGCTCGCACCCTTGCGGGCGCAGGGCGTACGGCTTGCCATCGACGATGCCGGCGCCGGCTATTCGAGCCTGCGCCACATTCTTCAGCTGACCCCCGATCTGATCAAGCTGGACCGCGCGCTGGTCGCGGGAATTGGGCTCGATCGCAGCCGCCGCGCCATGGTCGCGGCGCTGCTCGCCTTTGCCCGCGAGACCGCCGCCGATATCGTCGCGGAAGGGGTCGAAACCGCCTCGGAGCTGGCGATGCTGCGCTCGCTCGGGATCGATCTGCTGCAGGGCTATCACCTGGGTCGCCCCGTTTCGGGCGCGGAGACTTTCCTCAAGTTCGGGGACCGGGACCCCGCCGGCGGTGCCCGTGCAAGCGATCGCGCGGCGCGCTTGAACAAGCGCGACGCCGCCTAGCCCGGCGTCTCGCCCTGGCGACTTGTCCTATCGACTTGGCGGCGCGGCCCATTTAACGCGCCGCCATGACCATTCAGCCCTCCGACTCCATCCTCATCGTCGATTTCGGCAGCCAGGTGACCCAGCTGATCGCGCGCCGCGTGCGCGAGGCCGGGGTCTATTCCGAAATCGCCCCCTACACGATGGCCGAGGCGGCCTTCGCGCGGATGAAGCCCAAGGGCATCATCCTCTCGGGCTCGCCCGCCAGCGTCCCCGACGCAGGCAGCCCGCGCGCGCCGCAGGCGCTGTTCGAGGCGGGAATCCCGATCCTCGGCATCTGCTACGGCCAGCAGGTGATGACCGAGCAATTGGGCGGCGAGGTCCGCCCCGGTCACGAAACCGGTGAAGGCGGCGAATTCGGCCGCGCCTTCCTCACCGTCACGCAGCCCTGCGCGCTGTTCGACGGGTTGTGGGAAGTCGGCGAGCGCCACCAGGTGTGGATGAGCCATGGCGACAAGGTCACGCAATTCGCGCCCGGTTTCGAGATCGTCGCCACCAGCGACGGCGCGCCCTTCGCGGTGATCGCCGACGAGGCGCGGCGCTTCTACGGCATCCAGTTCCATCCCGAAGTCGTCCACACCCCCGATGGTGCGAAGCTGATCGCCAATTTCACCCGCCACGTCTGCGGGCTGGCGGGCGATTGGACCATGGCCGAATTCCGCGCCACCAAAATCGCCGAGATCCGCGAGCAGGTCGGCGACGGCAAGGTCATCTGCGGGCTTTCGGGCGGGGTCGATTCGGCGGTCGCCGCGGTGCTGATCCACGAGGCGATCGGCGAGCAATTGACCTGCGTCTTCGTCGACCACGGCCTCATGCGCCAGGGCGAGGCCGAACAGGTCGTCTCGCTGTTCAAGGGCTCCTACAACATCCCGCTGGTCCACCGCGATGTCGAGGAGCTGTTCCTTTCCGGCCTTGCCGAGGTCACCGACCCCGAAGCCAAGCGAAAGTTCATCGGCAAGACCTTCATCGATGTCTTCGAGGAGGAAGCCAAGGCGATCGGCGGCGCCGATTTCCTCGCGCAAGGGACCCTCTATCCCGATGTCATCGAAAGCGTCAGCTTCACCGGCGGGCCTTCGGTAACGATCAAGAGCCACCACAATGTCGGCGGCCTGCCCGCGCGGATGAACATGAAGCTGGTCGAGCCCTTGCGCGAATTGTTCAAGGACGAGGTGCGCGAGCTGGGCCGCGAACTCGGACTCCCCGAAGCCTTCGTCGGCCGCCATCCCTTCCCCGGCCCCGGTCTCGCGATCCGCATCCCCGGCGAGGTCACCAAGGAGCGCTGCGACATCCTGCGCAAGGCCGATGCGATCTACCTGGAGGAAATCCGCAACGCCGGGCTCTACGACGCGATCTGGCAGGCCTTCGCGGTGCTGCTCCCGGTCAAGACCGTCGGCGTGATGGGCGATGCGCGCACCTACGACAGCGTCTGCGGGCTACGCGCGGTGACCAGCACCGACGGCATGACCGCCGACGTCTATCCCTTCGACGCCACCTTCCTCACCAATGTCGCGACCCGCATCGTCAACGAGGTGCGCGGCATCAACCGGGTGGTCTACGACTACACCAGCAAGCCGCCCGGCACGATCGAGTGGGAGTAGAGCGGCCGCCGGAGTGTCGCAGATGAGAGCGGGTGCCGGCAGCGACTGAGATGCAACTCCCTCTCGGCCCCGATCCGCGCACCGAGACCCTGCGGCGGCTCCAGCCGCTGCTGGTCCAGCGATTCGGGCGGATCGAGCGCGCCGCGGCGCAGTGGCGGCGGCCCGAATGGGTGCTGGTGCAGGGGCTGATCGGCGCGCGGACCAAATCGCCGATCTCCAACGCCGCGGCTGACCGGCTGCTCACGCGCTACGGTAGCTGGGAGGCGGTCGCCGAGGCACCGCTCGACGAATTGCGCGAACTGCTGGCGACGCAGACCTATCCCAATGTCGCCGCCGAGCGGCTGAAGCGCGCCTTGCAGGCGGTGGTGGCGGAGCGCGGCGCGGTCGATCTGGCGCATCTCGAGCCGCTCGACACAGCTGCGGCGATGGCCTGGCTCGAGACGCTGCCCGGCGTCGGGCGCAAGATCGCCGCCGGGGTGGTCAACGCCAGCACGCTCGACCGCAAGGCTTTGGTGCTCGACGGCCATCACACCCGCATCCTCCAGCGGATGGGGCTGGTGCCGCCAAAGGCCGACACCGCGCGCGCCTATGAAGCGATCATGCCCGCGATGCCGCCCGAATGGAGCGCCGCCGATTACGACGAGCATGATCTGCTGATGAAGAAGGTCGGGCAGACAACCTGCCGCCCGAGCCATAGGGATTGCCCGATCTGTCCCGCAGAGGCGCTGTGCAGGACCGGGCAGGGCCGCACCGGCCAGGCGCGGACCGGGCCCGCGCCCCCGGCCGGCGCCTAGCGCCCCGCCATGCTGCGCGCGCTGAGGATTTCGACCCAATAGCCGTCGGGGTCCTTGATGAAGGCGATGTGCTTCATCATCCCGTCCTCGGGGCGCTTCTGGAACTCGACCCCGTGCTTGTCGAAATGCGCCACCGCGGCGGCGAGATCGGGGACGTCGAGCGCGATATGGCCGAAGCCCTGCGGCGCTGCATTGCCGTCGTGATAGACCGGGCCGTCCTCCTCCTCGGTTCCCCAATTATGCGTGAGTTCGAGCACGCCCTGGCGCGAGAAGACATATTCCGTCGCATCGGCGTCGCCCGTGGGGACTTCGTCGTCGCTACCGGTGAACCCGAGGAAATAGAGCGAGAACTCGCCCGCCTCGATATCGGTCTTGCGCAGCAAGGTCATGCCCAGCACGCCGCAGTAGAATTCGAGGCTCTTCTCCGGATCCTTGACCCGCAGCATGGTGTGGTTGAGCGTGAAGCCGTGCGGATTGGCGGTCATCGGGGTGTCTCCTTGTGGGTTCCTGTTCGGGACGCGAAGCTTGCGCGCGCGCCGTTTCTGAACGATCTGGGCACGCAATACGCGAATTGAAGGACGTGCGACACATGAGCTGGGACGATTATTTCGCCGAGGACGCCGGCGCGGCGGAGGCCGAGGGGCGCGGCAAGAAGCGCAATGTCACGGTCGGCTGGACCGTCCGCTTCGCGCAAGGCAACGCCATCTGGGGGGCGCCCAAGAGCTTCTCGCGCAGCGATCCCAAGGCGACCAGCGCCAAATCGATCCAGGTCTGCCCCGCGGCGATCGACTTCGACCGGCGGCATTACGTCATCCCCTGCCCGGTCGATCTGACCCTCGCCTTCGCCCGCGATGCGCAGGGCAGGCTGCAGCTCACCGATGCCGATGGCGAGGCCTCGCAGATGCGGCCGCAGGGGCGCGCCAATCTGTTCCAGCTGCAGCCGCAGAACGAATGGCGCCACCCCGAGCGTCCGATCCTGCAATTCACCGCGCCCTATGTCTTCGTCGCGGACGAGCCGTGCTACGTGGTCCAGTCGCCGCCCTATCTGCACTGGTTCCCCGAACAGCGCCCGGGGCTGGCGATGGGGGGGCGGTTTCCGATCCATATCTGGCCGCGCCCGCTCGCCTGGGCCTTCGAATGGTACGATCTGTCCAAGCCGCTGGTGCTCAAGCGCGGGGACCCGTGGTTCTACGTCCATTTCGAGACCGAGAATCCGTCCGCGCATGTCCGGCTCGTCGAGCAGGAGATGACCGGCGAACTCGAGAAATATCTCGATTCGATCATCGATGTCTCCAACTACGTCAACAAGACCTACGGCCTGTTCGGCGAGGCACAACGCATCCGTCCCGACCGGCTGCTCAAGCCCAAGGGCTAAGGCCCGGGCTGAGGATGCGGAAAGCGGCTACCAGCTGAACCCGGCGTCGATCGCGCGCTGTTCGGCTGGCGTGGTTTCGCGACCCAGCACCGCGTTGCGATGCGGGAAGCGGCCGAAGCGCGCGATCATCGCGTGATGCGAGCGCGCGAAGGACAGCGATGCGGGCGCGTGGCGCACGAACAGCGCCAGGCTCAACCGCTGATCGGCGATTGCCTCGCTGTGCATCAGCGGCATCAGCACGAATTGTTTTGCGGCTGACTGCAGGCCTTCGTGCCAGCCGAGCGCAAGCACGCCATGCGCCAGCGCCAGCGCCAGCGGATCGCAGGCGAAGGCCTGCGCGCTGCCGCGATAGAGATTGCGCGGAATTTGATCGAAGAGGAGGATGGCGGCGCGCGCAGTGGCGCGATCGGTCAGGAATTCAGCCGCAGGTCGGTGGCCCAGCGCGTGGAGCCAGCGTTCGAACCGTTCGCGCAACAGCAGGTCGACCGCCTCGGAGCCGCCGAACCAGTCTTCGGGTCCCAATTGCTGGAACCAGATATGGAGCAGGTCGGCGGCCCAAGGCCTTTGCGCCAACGTCATCGAGCGGGTGTCACCGTGCCGGCATTACTGCGCCAGCGTCATGCGCCAGCGTCGTCGCGTCAGCATCATCGCGTCAGCATCAACGGGGGCAATCAGCCTTCGAGCCGATAGGGCACGAAATCCTGAAGCATGATGTTGCCGGTGTAGTAATCGCCATGGCGGGCATAGGTGGTGACCTGATCGAGCCGGCACAGCTGCGAGGCGCTGAACTTGCGGATCACCATCCGGTCGTTGTCGTCGAGCGACTCGGGGTTGGCGGTGCGGTTGACCCAGACGGTGTTGCCTTGTTTGGCGACCAGCGCGGTGCCATCGATGATGGTAAGCGGATCATTGCCCATCAACCGGATGCAGCGCTCGGGCTCGCCCGCGACGCGGTTTTCGAGCAGTTTTGCCAGCTTGGCTTCACCCTTCGGGCGTTCCTCGGCGGTCGCGGGTGCGGCGAGCAGGCCAAGCGCGGCCGTGGCGGCTGCGATTGCGGTAAGCTTGTTCATAGCGTTTCTCCTTCGCCCATCATGTAGCAAACGACCGCTGAACCGAGGATGAGCGCCCTGGGTTCCGCCTTGCCCTCGCCACTCCCTCTTCAGCCGGTCCCGCCCACCGTCAGCCCGTCGATCAGCAGCGTCGGCTGGCCCACGCCGGCGGGCACGCTCTGGCCTCCCTTGCCGCAGACCCCCACGCCTTCGTCGAGCGCCAGATCGTTGCCGATCCCGCTCACGCGGGTGAGCACCGAGGGGCCGTCGCCGATCAGCGTCGCTCCCTTGATCGGGGCAACGATCTTGCCCTTCTCGACCTTGTAGGCCTCGGTGCAGGCGAACACGAACTTGCCCGAGACGATATCGACCTGCCCGCCGCCGAATGCGGTGGCATAGATCCCGTCCTTGACCCGCGACAGCAGTTCGGCGGGATCGTCGTCGCCACCGCGCATGAAGGTGTTGGTCATGCGCGGCATGGGGGCGTGCTGATAATTCTCGCGGCGGCCGTTGCCGGTCGCCTCGACCCCCATCAGCCGTGCGTTGAGCCGGTCCTGCATATAGCCCTTGAGAACGCCGTCCTCGATCAGCACGGTCTCGCGCGTCGGGGTGCCCTCGTCGTCGATGCTGAGCGAGCCGCGGCGTTCGGCGATCGAGCCGTCGTCGACCACGGTGACGCCGGGCGCGGCGACTCGCTCGCCGATCCGGCCCGAGAAGGCGCTGGTGCCCTTGCGGTTGAAATCGCCCTCGAGCCCATGGCCGATCGCCTCGTGGAGCAGCACGCCGGGCCAGCCGGGGCCGAGCAGCACGGTCGTCTCGCCCGCGGGCGCGGCGACGCTGTCGAGATTGACCAGCGCCTGCCGCACCGCCTCGTCGATTCCGCGCATCCACTGCCCTTCGTCGAAAAGGCGGTCGTAGAGATAGCGCCCGCCCATTCCGAAACTGCCGCGCTCGCGCCGCCCATTGGCTTCGGCGACGATGGCGATGTTGAGCCGCACCAGCGGGCGGATGTCGCGCGCGACGAAACCGTCGGGGCGGACGATCTCGATCGCGCTCCAGCTCGCCGACAGGCTGGCGGTGACCTGCGCGACGCGCGGGTCCTTGGCGCGCGCCACCGCGTCGATCTTCTCGAGCAGCGCGACCTTTTCGGCGAAGGGCACCGCGTCGAGCGGGCTGTCGGCGGTGTAGAGATGGCGGTTGCTGCGCTGCGGCGGCGCGGCGAACGGCCTGCTGGTGGGATCGAGCAGCCGCAGCGTCTCGCCCGCGCGCGCGATCGCGGCGGCGCTGAGCTCGTTGGCATGCGCGAAGCCGGTCATCTCGCCCGAGACACCACGCAGGCCGAAGCCCGAATCGCGGCTGTAATCGGCGGTCTTGAGCCTGCCGTCGTCGAAGGCGAAGGATTCGGACGCGAGGAACTGGAGGTAGAGCTCGCCATCGTCGCAGGACGAAAGCAGCTTGGCGGTGAGCGACTTGGCTTCATCCGGGGAGAGCGTGGTGCCGTAAAGCAGTGCGTGCGGATCCGTGGTCTGGTTCATCCAGCCTATGTAGGCGTTCGCCGGGCGCTGCGAAAGGTTGCGGCGGGGATCGTGCGCTCAGCGGTGCCGCTCAACGCTGGTGCTCAACGATGGCCCGGATCGGCGCCTTCGGAGATATCGCGCAGGCTCGCCTGGTCGGCGCCGTCGGCGGGGCCGCCGCGCAGCACGAAGCGGCGATCGCAATAGCCGCAATCGACATAGCCGTGCTCGTCGATCTCGAGATAGATCTTGGGGTGGCCGAGCGCCGCGGGGCGGAAGTTGGGCCCGCCGCGGATGTCGGTGGCGCCGTCGCACCACACGCGGCGCAGGTCGACGAGGATGGTTTCGGGCGGGGCGATGCTCATGGAGGCAGCCGATAGAGGCTGCGCGGGCCCTGTGCAACGGGGCAGTGACGGCCGCAGCGAGGCGTTCCTGCCGCTTGCCTTGTGGCGCGCGGCTACCTAACCGCCGCAGCATGGCACCACCCCCCGCGATCCGCATCGACAATCTGGCCAAGCGCTACGCCCCGGGCAAGGGCGAGAGCGGCGAAGGCAAGCAGGCACTCAAGGGGGTCAGCTTCGATGTCCCCCAGGGCGGCATCTTCGGCCTGCTCGGCCCCAATGGCGCGGGCAAATCGACGCTGATCAACATCCTTGCCGGGCTGGTCGACAAGACCGGGGGCAGCGCCGAGATCTGGGGGTTCGACATCGATCGCAACCGCCGCAACGCCAAGCGCGCGATCGGGATCGTGCCGCAGGAGATCGTCTTCGATCCTTTCTTCACCCCCTTCGAGGTGCTCGAGAACCAGGCCGGCTTCTACGGCGTCCCCAAGGCGGAGCGTCGCAGCGAGGAACTGCTGCGCGCGGTCCATCTGTGGGACAAGCGCGACGCCTATGCGCGCACGCTGTCGGGCGGAATGAAGCGGCGGCTGCTGATCGCCAAGGCGATGGTCCATTCGCCCCCGATCCTGGTGCTCGACGAGCCCACCGCGGGCGTCGATGTCGAGCTGCGGCGGCAATTGTGGGAGCTGGTCGCCGGGCTCAACGCGCAAGGGGTGACGGTGGTGCTGACCACGCATTACCTCGAGGAAGCCGAGCAATTGTGCGACCGGATCGCGATCATCAACCATGGCGAGCTGATCGCCAACAAGCCGACGCGCGAACTGATCGGCATGGCGCGCGAGAAGATCGTCTCGGTCACGGTCGACAAGGATCTCGCCGGCCCGCCGATGGACGAGAGCTTCCTCAAGGCCGAGGTGATCGAGAGCCGCCGGCTCGACATCACCTACGACCGCGACGCCACCACCGCGGGCCAGGTGCTCGCGCTGGTGCAGAGCCACGGCTACGCGATCGAGGACGTCACCACCCGCGAGGCGGATCTCGAGGATGTCTTCGTCAGCCTCACCGGCGGGGGGTGAGGGCGGTTTTGCTGCTGTCAGAGCCATCTTCCCCCCTCCCGCTTGCGGGAGGGGTCGGGGGTGGGCAAGAAACAGGAATGCCCGAGTGGAAAACCCGCAACACCCAGCGCGCCCGCGACTTGCGCAATGCCGCAACGCCCGCCGAACGGATGCTGTGGACCCATCTCTCCCGCTCGCAACTCGGAGCGAAATTCAGCCGCCAGATGCCAGTCGGACCCTATTACGCCGATTTCCTCTGCCGCTCGCATCGGCTGGTCGTCGAACTGGACGGACACTCGCATGAGATGCAAACCGAGCACGATGGTTTGCGCGACGCTTTTCTGCACCGTGAGGGTTATCGCGTGATGCGGTTCACCAACGACGAGGTTCTGAACGATATGGAAGGTGTGGCGATCGCTATTCAGGTAGCGCTGAAAGACAGGCCCACCCCCGACCCCTCCCGCAAGCGGGAGGGGGGCTCGTGACTCACGACGTCCTGATCATCGGTTCGGGCGCAGCCGGGCTGACCGCGGCGCTGGCGCTGGCCGAGACCCGCACGGTGCTGGTGCTCGCCAAGGGGACGCTCGACGGCGGCTCGACCGCCTGGGCGCAGGGCGGGATCGCCGCGGTGCTCGATGCCGGCGACACTTTCGAGGATCACATCCGCGACACCATGGTGGCGGGGGCGGGGCTCAACGACCTCGAGACGGTGGAATTCGTCATCGAACGCGCGCCGCGCAGCATCGAACGGCTGCGCGAGCTCGGCGTCCCCTTCAACCGCGGCAGCGACGACAGGGGAGGCGATCTCCACCTCACCCGCGAGGGCGGGCACAGCCACCGCCGCATCGTCCATGTCGACGATGCCACCGGCTGGGCGGTACAGGAGGCGCTGCTCAAGGCCGCCGCGGCCCATCCCAACATCACCCTGCTGCCCGGGCGCGCTTGCATCGATCTGATCACCGGGCGCAATGCCGAGCGCTTCTCGGGCGACGGCCATGTCTGGGGCGCCTATGCGCTCGACGAGGCCACCGGCAGGGTCGAGGCGCATGTCGCGCGCGCCACCATTCTTGCCGCAGGGGGCGCAGGGCGCTGCTACCGCTTCTCGACTGCGCCGCGCGGCGCCACCGGCGATGGCATCGCGATGGCCTGGCGCGCCGGAGCGCGGGTTTCGAACATGGAGATGATGCAGTTCCACCCCACCTGCCTCTACAATCTCGAGGTCAAGAACTTCCTCATCACCGAGGCGGTGCGCGGCGAGGGCGGGAGGCTCTACAATCCCCGCACCGGCAAGCGCTTCATGGAATTCTACGATCCCGAGCGGATGGAACTCGCCCCGCGCGACGTGGTCGCTCGCGCAATCGATTCCGAGATCAAGCGCTTCGGGCTGGATTTCGTTCATCTCGACATCAGCCACCAGCCGACTGAGTTCGTCCGCCAGCATTTCCCCACCATCGACGAAAAGCTGTCCGGGCTGGGGATCGACATGACCACGCAGCCGATCCCGGTGGTCCCGGCGCAGCATTACACTTGCGGCGGGGTGGTGGTGGACCTCGCCGCGCGGACCGATCTGCCCGGCCTGTGGGCGGCGGGCGAATGCACCGAGAGCGGGCTGCACGGCGCCAACCGGCTGGCGTCCAATTCGCTGCTCGAATGCTTCGTCTTCGGCGAGGCGGCGGCGCGCGACATCCTCGCTAATTGGGACGACATGCGCGATCCCCCTGCGATCCGCGAATGGGACGACACCAAGGTGACCGATTCCGACGAGGAGGTGGTCATCAAGCAGAACTGGACCGAAATCCGCCGCTTCATGTGGAATTACGTCGGCATCGTGCGCACCACCAAAAGGCTCGAGCGCGCCGCCCACCGGATCGCGCTGCTGCGCCGCGAGGTGGAGGATTATTACGGCAGCTTCCGCGTCACGACCGATCTGATCGAGCTGCGCAATCTCCTGGAATCGGCCGATCTGATCGTGCGCAGCGCGCTCAGGCGCGAGGAGAGCCGGGGGCTGCATTTCATCCTCGATCATCCACAGACCGACCCGGTGGCGCGCGATACCGTGCTGGTGCCCTGAAGGCGAAGGCTGCGCCCCGTCGCGATTGGGGTCCGCCCGGACGCATGCGCGGCGATTTCGCGGATAGAACGCCGCCTCCGCTCGTAGATCGGGTACACCCCCTACGAGGAGATATTCTATGTCCGCCCCCAAGAATCTGGCCGATTGCTACGCCCATGAACTCGCCGACAGCTGGTCCGCCAACGACCAGATGGAAAAATGCGTCCGCGATCTTGCCAATGCCGCGGGCGACGACAAGCTCAAGCAGCGGCTGACCAAATCCGCCGAGGGCATCACCAAGCACACGCAATCGATCAAGAAGCTGCTCGAGGATTGCGGCGGTTCCGAGAAGGAGCATTGCAAGGGCATGGAAGGCCTCGTGAAGGAGGCGAACAAGCATGCGCTCGAAGCCGGTATCGAGGACGAGGATGTCCGCGACGTGGTCATCATCTCGCAGTTCCAGCGGATGTGCCACTACGGCATCTGCGGCTTCGGCACCGCCAAGGCCTTCGCCGAGGCGCTGGGCAAGAGCGACCATGTCTCCGAACTCGATCGCATCACCGCCGAGATCTACGACACCGACGACAACATGACCGATCTGGCCGAGCGCAGCGTCAACCTGCAGGCCAAACACGCCTGATCCGGAAGAGCTGAAAAGCACAAAGGGCGGAGCGCGCAGGCGCTCCGCCCTTCTTGCGCCGGTTCGTCGGCAGCGGTGCCCGCCCGGAGGCGAATGGCGAATGCAAGCGAGCCGGGTTCAGCTACCAGGCGGGGGTTGCGTGAACCCTTTCCTGTCGTCCTTCGTCACGGCTGTGCGCTTCTGCGGCCAACGCTCTCGAGATATTCTTCGACCGGTATTGCGTCTTCGTATCCTTCGTCGCCGGGTGCGAGACAATCTCCCGTCATGCTGACGGTCCCGAACATCCCTCCGCGAGACACATATTCTCCGGGCACCACCCGGTTGTCTGCACCTTTTTCGACGCATACTCTGGCGAATTCCTTGCCGACCTCCTTTTTCGCGACAGCCACGCAGCCGCCTAGTCCGGCAGCTGCCACCAGGCTCACCAAGAAGGCTGCGTGCTTCATCAATTCTCGTCCGACCAACTGCATCATTCATCCTCGGTAGTAGCGTAAAATTGCTAGAGAAAGCGGTTTTCCTTCTTGGCTGATGTGCAGCCGCTCTAAAGACCCAGCAGGCGTCCGATCAGGATCAGCGCCATTGCCCCCAGAATGCTGCTCAGGCATCCCGGGCGGTCGAACCCTCCGCGTCCGCGATGGAACGCCAGTCCCGCCAGCAGCGACCCGCCTACGCCCAGCGCGATGGTGGTCAGCCAGCCCATTTCGACCTCGCCGGGATAGAAGAAGCGCGCCAGCGCCCCGATTATCAGCCCTGCCACGATGGCGCCGATGATGTTTAGCATTGGACATTCTCCCCCGGGTGCGGCGTATTGCGGGCAATCGGTTGTTTGCCGCGCAATGCATGCAAACCGCCGAACAGACAACGCATCAGGGAGGCTGCCTTGCCCAAGACTACCGCGAACGGCGTCGAGATTCATTACGAGGAACAGGGGGATCCGGCGAACCCGGCGATGCTGCTGATCATGGGGTTCGGCGCGCAGCTGACGCTGTGGCCCGACGAGCTGGTCGAGGGGCTGGCGGCGCGCGGCTTTCGCGTGATCCGCTACGACAATCGCGATGTCGGGCTGAGCCAGAAGTTCACCGGCCACAAGCCGCCCAGCCCCGCGCGGCAGGTGCTGATGGGCAAGATCGGGTTCAAGCCCAAGGTGCCCTACACGCTCGCCGATCTGGCCGACGACGCAATCGGTCTGCTCGATGCGCTGGGCATCGCCAAGGCGCATATCGTCGGGGCGAGCATGGGCGGGATGATCGCGCAGCATGTCGCCGCGCGGCATCCGACCCGCTGCCTGTCGCTCACTTCGGTATTTTCCACCACCGGCAATCCCAGGCTGCCCTCGGCCAAGAAGGAAGCGCTCGAGGCGCTGACCAAGCGGCCCGAGAGCACGGATGAAGCGGTGCTGGTCGAGCACGGCAAATATCTCGCCCGCACGATCGGCTCGCCCGCCTATCCCACGCCCGAGGATCGCCTCCACGCGCGCACTCAGGCCTCGATCCGGCGCAGTCTCTATCCCGAAGGCCCGACCCGGCATCTGGCGGCGATTCTCCACGATGGCGACCGTCGCAAGATGCTGCGGACCATCGATCTGCCGACGCTGGTGCTCCACGGAGAGGCCGATCCGCTGGTTCCGGTCGAGGGCGGGCGCGACACCGCGGCGACGATACACGGCGCGCGGATCCGGACGATCCCCGGCTGGGGTCACGATCTGCCGCTCGAACTGGTCGACGACATCGCCGATGAGATCGCCAACCACGCGAAGCAGGCGGTACCCGCCTAGGGTATGAAAATTGCGGGCGGCGATTCGATCGCTTCAAGCGCTGCGCCAGGCGCTTTTGCCCGCAAAAATTTTTTCCCGGATTCATTTTGGCTCTTGCGCCGGAGCGAACCCCAGCTTGGTCCACGCGTCGCGGCGTTGCAGCGCTATAATACAGTCCGTGCGGATCGGCCCGGCCCGGCTTAATTCGGCATTCACCCTCTTGCGCGGACCTCGCTTCCGATTCAGTATCTAGTGGTTGGAATACGGGGGGTACCCACAAGACCTAGCGAAGGCGCGGTGCAGCACCCATTTCGGGTCATGCCCCGTCCGGGATCCGGTTCGGGGGACAAGACGGGGATAAGTTTTGATATCCCGGCGGTCCCGAACTGCTAGGCTGGGGCCTCTCGCCGAGTCGAACACGAGTCGAACACAAGCGGAACGGATCGCACCCTTCCGCAGCATGAAACGGTGGGGCTGCAATGGATTTCAGAAACGGGAACGATGGCGCGATGAACCTCGATGGCGAGACGCAGGAATTCGACGACGCGCAGGTTTCCGCCAACGCCGGTGCCAACGCTGACGCCGACACTGGCGCCAACACAGGCACCCACGCAGCCAACCACACAAGCACCAACACAGACGATGCGAAGCTATCGGGAAGAGCGGTCGAAATGGAACGAAGCGATACAGGCAGCGAAGCCCTGATCGAGGATGGCGCCAGCCGCGCCGTGGCCGGTGCGTTGGCGCAGGCCGCCAGGACCAACGCCGCGAACGCCGCCGAAGCTGCGGCCGAGCACGACAGCAAGAAGATCCTCGACCGCCGGTTCGACATCGTCACCGATTCCGCGCGCGATGCGGAGCTGACCGAGTTCGGCAAGGAAACGCTCAACGATCGCTATCTGCTGCCCGGCGAGACCTATCAGGATCTCTTCGCCCGCGTCGCCGACGCCTATGCCGACGACCAGGAACATGCGCAGCGGCTCTACGACTACATCTCGCGGCTGTGGTTCATGCCCGCCACCCCGGTGCTGTCCAATGGCGGCACCCACCGCGGGCTGCCGATCTCCTGCTATCTCAACTCGGTCGACGACAGCCTCGAGGGCATCGTCAACACCTGGAACGAGAACGTCTGGCTGGCGAGCAAGGGCGGCGGAATCGGCACCTATTGGGGCAGCGTCCGCGGGATCGGCGAGCCGGTCGGATTGAACGGCAAGACCAGCGGCATCATCCCCTTCGTGCGGGTGATGGATTCGCTGACGCTGGCGATCAGCCAGGGTTCGCTGCGGCGCGGTTCGGCGGCCTGCTACCTCGACGTCTCGCACCCCGAGATCGAGGAATTTCTCGAGATCCGCAAACCATCGGGCGATTTCAACCGCAAGGCGCTCAATCTGCATCACGGCGTGCTGCTGACCGACGCCTTCATGGAAGCGGTGCGCAGCGGCAGCGAGTTCGATCTGGTCAGCCCGCGCGATGGCTCGGTGCGCAAGACCATCGATGCGCGCTCGCTGTTCCAGAAGCTGGTCGAAACCCGGCTGGCGACGGGCGAGCCCTATATCGTCTTCTCCGACACGGTGAACCGGATGATGCCCAAGCATCACCGCGAGCTGGGGCTCAAGGTCTCGACCTCGAACCTGTGCTCGGAAATCACCCTGCCGACGGGGCGCGACCATCTCGGCAACGATCGCACTGCGGTGTGCTGCCTGTCCTCGCTCAACCTCGAGAAATGGGACGAGTGGCAGGGCGACAAGCAGTTCGTCGAGGACGTCATGCGCTTCCTCGACAACGTCCTGCAGGACTATATCGACCGCGCGCCCGAAGAGATGGCGCGGGCCAAATATTCGGCGATGCGCGAGCGCAGCGTCGGCATGGGCGTGATGGGCTTCCACTCCTTCCTCCAGCAGAAGGGCATCGGCTTCGAAAGCCCGATGGCCAAGGTCTGGAATTTGAAGATGTTCAAGCACATCAGCGCCAAGGCCGAGGAAGCCAGCATGGTACTCGCCAAGGAGCGCGGGCCGTGCCCCGATGCCGAGGAAACCGGCGCGATGGAGCGGTTCTCCTGCAAGATGGCGATCGCGCCGACCGCGTCGATCAGCATCATCTGCGGCGGCACCAGCGCCTGCATCGAGCCGATCCCCGCCAATATCTACACCCACAAGACGCTGTCGGGCAGCTTCATCGTCAAGAATCCCTATCTGGAGAAGATTCTCGACAAGAAGAGCAAGAATTCCAACAACGTCTGGAATTCGATCCTCGAGAAGGGCGGCTCGGTCCAGCATCTCGACTTCCTCACCGAGGAGGAGAAGGCGACCTTCAAGACCAGCTTCGAGATCGACCAGCGCTGGCTGCTCGAATTCGCTGCCGATCGCTCGCCCTTCATCGATCAGGCGCAGAGCCTCAACCTGTTCATCCCCGCCGATGTCGACAAATGGGACCTGATGATGCTGCACTTCCAGGCCTGGGAGAAAGGCATCAAATCGCTCTATTACCTGCGTTCCAAGAGCGTGCAGCGCGCGGGCTTCGCGGGCGGGGTCGAGGCCGACAACACTGCCGACGCGGCCAAGATCGAGCTGATGGCGGGGCTGGGCGAGCAGACCGATTACGAGGAATGCCTGTCCTGCCAGTGATGGCCGGCCAGTAGCGGCGGGGGGGCGACCCTCCAGCACGCAAAAACCCCGGCGGCACCGCATGGTGCGCCGGGGTTTTTCATGACCTGCCGATCCGTTAGGACCGGTGGTTTCAAAGTTCGGCTCGGGTCAGGCCGTCACGTTCGCCTTGTTGCCCAGGCCCGCGGGGATGACCGCGCTTTCCTTGAGATAGATGCGGTTGTCGTCGATCTTCTCGACGTCGTTCGTCGACAGATAGTGGTGCATGCTGTCGGCGGCATCGCTCTTGGTCAGCTTGATCTTGTCGTCCTCGACCTCGTCGACGGTTCCGACATGATCGCCCTTGGCGTTTGCGACTTCCATGTGTTCCTTGATGCGAATCTTCTCGAACATATATTCTCCAATCTTTTAAAGTGCTTATACCCTATCAACGGGCGAGCGGCGGACTCCGTTCCTCGCTTCGTCGGCGCTGAGCAACGGCTCGCGCGGCAAGCGCGGGACGGAGTGCCGAACGGGCGGTTCAGGCGCCGCCGAGCGGGCGTTTGGCGTCGGCCTGCGCCTTGCGCGCGGGCTCGCTCGAGGTTTCGCCCACGACCGCCCCATCCTTCGCAGCGCGCTTCCCGGTCGCGACGTCCTGCTCCGCCGTGCCCCGCTCGTTGCGGCTGTTGCCATAGCCGGTCTGCGCGCCACCCGAGCCAGGGCTGTTCGAGGCATCGTCGCTCCGCGGCTCTTGCCGGCGGGTCTCGCCTTCGCGCGGGCCGGTGCGGTCGGGCTCGCCCGGCGCGGTGTCGTTCGAGAGCGTGACGTTGCGGCTGTCGGTCGGTTCGTATTGTCCCATGGGTGCGTCTCCTTCACCCCATCAACGGCTCGCGGCCCCCGCCCGTTCCGCCATTCGTCGCAGGAAACACCCGCTTCCGGCCTGCTTCCGGCCTTCTACCGGCGCGCCCGCCTGCGCCGATCTGCGCCCATCCGAAGCCCGGCGCTTTTTCGGCTCCCATGTGCTATGCGCGCGCAGCCCGTTCGCTGCGAACGGCCAAGGTGAGGGGTTATCCC
The DNA here is from genome assembly GCF_030717865.1 of Qipengyuania benthica. Classification (NCBI taxonomy): domain Bacteria; kingdom Pseudomonadati; phylum Pseudomonadota; class Alphaproteobacteria; order Sphingomonadales; family Erythrobacteraceae; genus Qipengyuania; species Qipengyuania benthica. The sequence goes on from NZ_JAVAIL010000001.1 coordinate 311,385, forward strand.
GATGCGTCCCGTTCCGCTTCGTGCCACGCTGGCCGCGCCCGTGCTGGCGCTGGCGCTGGGCGCTGCGCCCGCCTGGGCTCAGCCCCACACTGCCGCGATTTCGAATGTCGAAGCCGCCGGGGATGCATCGGATCATCCGGACGATGCCGATCTGCCCGCAGATCCCGCGGCGCAGATACTGGCCGACCGCATCCACCACGCATTTTCCACCCGCGACGCAGCCTTGTTGCTCAGCCTCGCCAAGTGGGACGGAGTGGACGAGGAGGTGCGCGAAAGGTTCAGCGATTTCGTCACGAGGCTGGTCGAACAGGACATCCAAGGCGTGGCGCTCGAACCGCTCGGCGACGATCCCGCCACGTTCGAACACCGGGGCCGGACATACGGCAAGAACGGCGAACCGCTCGGTCGGGTGACGATCGCCTTCGTGGTCGAACCGCCGACGGTTTCGGAACGGCTGCACTGGTCGTACGGCGTGGAGGACGGGACGGCGCTGATCCTGCTCGACGTGCCGGTGGCGGGCGCGCAATAGCCGTCGGGCTCCGCTCGCGATCAGCCGGTCCCGGCCTGTCCGAGCCGCAGCTTTGCGGGCGCGATGCGAGCCCGGTCACGATTTGTTCGCTTGACCGGGTCTTATCCCCGCCGAATCGAGCAGCTTTGCCTTCGAAAACCCGGCGCTTTTCCCTATATGAGTCGTTCACGCTGATCCGGAGAGACACAAGATGTCGTTGCTCGAAGCCCGCAAGACCTACAAGCCCTTTGAATACCCCTGGGCCTACGACTTCTGGAAACGCCAGCAGCAAATCCACTGGATGCCCGAGGAAGTGCCGCTGGGCGAGGATTGCCGCGACTGGGCGCAAAAGCTCTCCGATCACGAGCGCAACCTGCTCACGCAGATCTTCCGCTTCTTCACCCAGGCCGATATCGAGGTGCAGGATTGCTACCACGAGAAATACGGCCGCGTGTTCAAACCGACCGAGGTCAAGATGATGCTCGCCGCCTTCTCCAACATGGAGACGGTGCACATCGCCGCCTACAGCCACCTGCTCGACACCATCGGCATGCCCGAGAGCGAATACGGCATGTTCCTCGAATATGAGGAGATGAAGGCCAAGGTCGATTATCTCGACCAGTTCGGGGTCGATTCCGACGAGGACATCGCGCGCACGCTCGCCATGTTCGGCGGCTTCACCGAGGGGCTGCAGCTCTTCGCCAGCTTCGCCATGCTGATGAACTTCCCGCGCTTCAACAAGATGAAGGGCATGGGCCAGATCGTCAGCTGGTCGGTGCGCGACGAGAGCCTGCATTGCGAAGGCATCATCAAGCTGTTCCACGCCTTCTGCGAAGAACGCGGCTGCCTGACCAAAGCGGTCAAGGAAGACATCATGGACATGTGCCAGAAGACGGTGCGGCTCGAGGACGCCTTCATCGATCTGGCGTTCGAGCAGGGCCCGGTCCACGGCATGACCGCCAACGAGATCAAGCGCTACATCCGCTACATCGCCGACTGGCGGCTGGGCCAGCTCGGCCTGAAGCCGATCTACATGGTCGAAGACCACCCGCTCCCCTGGCTCGCCCCGCTATTGAACGGCGTCGAGCACGCGAACTTCTTCGAAACCCGCGCCACCGAATATTCCAAGGGCGCGACCACGGGCAATTGGCAGGATGTGTGGTCGAGCTTCGACAAACGCTCCAGCTCGCGCGCCAAGGCCGCGAACGAGGAGGAGGTGAGCACCGACGACGGGCCTGGGCTGTTCGGGGATTCGGGCGGTAGTGCAAGCGTGGCTGCGGAGTGAGGTAGTGTTCCGCGCCAAGACCGTCTTTGTCGTAGGAGCTGGCGCAAGTGCAGAGTTTGGCTTTCCCTTGGGGGCGGCCTTGCTTGATGACATTGCTCGGCGTGTTGATATCTCTTACGAATTTGGCCGCTTGAAGCGTGGTGATTACACCATCGTGGAGGCGCTACGAAATTCGCTTGATGCCAATGCGAACAACCAAAGATATAATGAACATCTACATTCTGCTTCGCAAATAGTTAAATCAAGTAAGCAGGGGCTTTCCATCGACAACGTTCTGGATGCACTTGAGGATGAAAAAGCGGCTCTTGTTGGAAAATTTGGTATAGTCAGGAGCATACTTGCTGCAGAGGAGTCATCCCCCCTCAGTCAGTGGATCGACCACTTCCCTGAACAGATTGATATTTCTAGTTTTTCAAATACTTGGCTCGATGGCCTCACAAAGATTCTAATCGAAGGTCGCAGAAAATCACAGATTGAAAACATATTCGAAAATTTAACGATTATAAACTTCAATTACGATCGAGTGATCGAGCATTACCTTCCGTTCGCCATATCGAATTTTTATGGCTTGAAAACTGAAGCCGTACGAGAGGTAATGTCCCGTCTTCCAATTTATCGGCCATATGGAAAGGCAGGTACTCTTCCGTGGGAAAGGTCAGATGGCGCGGTTAAGTTCGGACATTGCAGTGCAGACGATATGGCGGTTGCCACCAGTCAAATACTAACCTTCACCGAGCAAGTTGAAGATACAAATTTGGTTGACGGAATTCGCGGAGCGGTCAAAGCTGCAGATAGGATAGTTTTCGTTGGCTTCGGATTCCATCGGCAAAATCTAGATTTAATGGCTTGTGCGGCTTCAAAACACGTCGGCATATTCGGAACCTCTTTTGGTATGTCAAAGTCTGATACTATGACCGTATCGGAAGATTTGGAAAAATTGTTCGGATTAGACGAATACCAAACGCATCGCGATCACGACTATACGAAGCTTTACCCGCTCAAATGCAGCGACTTTGTCTCGGAAATCCGGAGGACCCTCACTTCATACGCAAGTGAAGATCCCACTTGGGAGCTTCCAGATTTTTCAGAGCCTCGAACACCAAGTATCCCTTCGCTCTCGTTTGGTAACAGATAGCGCGTGGTATCTTATCTTTCCTACGCGGCCCACCTTTACCCTTAGCTAACTCAACCAGCGCATACTGCGCCCATGAAAGCCGTGCTCGAAATCGGTGGCGCGCTCGTCGTGCTTGCGGTGGTGGGGATCGCCAAATTCGGCCTGCCCGATGTGCCGCTTGGTTTTCTCGGGTCCGACCCCTCGCCGCACCAATACACTTCCCCGGACAACCCCTGGGCCATCGGTGCCGAGCCCGAGACCAGCATCCGCCGGTCGCCAGACAGCGCTTTCGCCTTCCGTAATTGCGCCGAGGCCCGCGCGGCGGGCGCGGCGCCGGTCCGGCGCGGCGAACCCGGCTACGGCGCGCATCTCGACCGCGACAATGACGGCATCGGCTGTGAACCCCATCGCGGACAGTGAGTCCACGCCCGCCCAAAGCTCCGGGATTTACTGGCCTCCAGAGCGTGCAGCGTCAGAAATCAATCGGTAACCGCTCCCCCGCTATCACCCGCCGATGGACCCGCTCGCCCTCCTCACCCCGGCGAACATCGCGACCTATCTCATCGCGAGCAATTTCGTCGCTTTCGCGGCGTTCGGGGTCGACAAGATGTTGGCGGAAGCTGGTGCCCGCCGCATCTCCGAGGCCACGCTGCTCCAGCTTGCCTTCATCGGGGGAACGCCCGGCGCCTATGCGGGCAGGCGGCTGTTTCGCCACAAGACGCGCAAGCAGCCGTTCTCCAGCAATCTCCACACCATCGCCATGAGCCAGATCGTCGCTGCGGCAGGGCTGGGCACATGGGTCCTGACCGGGTGAGGGCTTTCCGGTTGCGGCCGCTCTAGCACCACTCCAGCCGCGTCCCGCCCCATTCCTCCGCCAGCCCCTCGTCCACAAGCACCGCGCCCAGGCTGGCGCCGTCGCGGGTGACGGTGCGCAGCAGGCGGCCGTAATGGTCGCGGTCGCGTTCGCCGTCCGGTTCCAGCGAAAACGCCCCCTCGTTGAGCAGCGCCAGCATCCGCTGCGTCGCGATTGCGCCCAGTTCGGCCTCGCGCGGGCATTCGGGGCGGCTGACCTCGGGGGTGTCGATATCGGCGATGCGGATCTTCTCGCCGCGGTACCAGATGGTGTCGCCATCGACGACGCAGGTCACCCGCCCGCGGCCCGTGCAGATGTCGAAGCGCGCGGCCTCGCGGTCGGTCGTGCCGGCGGAGGGGCCGGCGGACGGGCCGGCGGAGGGGCCGGCCCCGGAGCGCGCAGGTCCCGAGCGCGCGGGGGAGTCGTCGCCCGCCGCGCCGATCGCGCCGGGCGGTCCGTCCCAGAAGAACACCAGCGCGAACGCGGCGAGCGGCAGCGCGACCAGCAGCGGCGTTCCCGCTCCGCCGGATTTGCGCGGGCGGCGGAAGGGCAGAACGGGGGCGGAAGGGTGCGGCACCGCGCCATCATGCGCACCCGATCCTCACCGAAGGATTAAGCGCGCGACCGCACCCTCGCGAATCCGCCGCGCATAAAAAAAGGCCCCGCCGCAGCGAGGCCTTTCGGTAGTCTGTCGATCGACGATCTTACGGGCTGACGGCTTCGTCTTCCGAATCGGCGATGAAATAGATCGCCGCGACGATCGCGGCGAAGATGGCGACGCCGGCCACGGGCGAAACGCCCCCGACTTCGCTCTCGCCCTCGACGGGCATGCTGGTGCGCGCCTGAGCGGCGGCGAGCGGGGTTGCGGCGACGGCAGCGGCGGCCACTGCGGTCAAGGCGGTACGGATACGCATAGAAAACTCCTTCTGAGGCGGGAGGCTTGGTGCCCTCCGCCCGCTTCTCACGAAGAAAGGCACCATGCAACGCCTAACGCCCGAATTGCAACAGTCGATTTGAAACCGTGTGAATTTCGCAACGTGTGGCGGGTTGGTGGCGGACGTGTGGCGTGGCCGTGGCGGATTCGGGGCGGATTAGGGGCGGCGCCAATTCCATTTTCCTACACGCGCGCAATCTGCTCCATCCCGGGCGATGACGCCTGATCCGACTCCCGCTCCGGGGCCCGCTCCGACTCCCGCGCCGCTGCGCCGCCGCCGGCTGCCCGCCTTCCACCCCGTCCCCGTGGCGCCGCGCGCCGATGGCTGGACGCCGCTGCGGCAGGCGCACTTCATCGGCTTTCTGGCGCAGACGCGCTCGGTGGCGGCGGCGGCGCGCGCAGCGGGGATGGGCCGCGAATGCGCCTATCGCTTGCGCAAGCGCGCCGGCGCGGCGGGGTTTGCCGCGGCCTGGGATGCGGCGCTGGGAAAGCCACACATCGCCGTCGATCTGGATTCGGCGAAAGCCACAGGTCTGAGCCCCGCCTATCGCTATCGCGCCGGGCTGATCCAGGTCCGGATGGATCACGGGCGCTATTGCGCAAGCTACCGGAAAGAGGACACAAATGCGCTGCTCGAGCATCTGTCGCAGCTCGATCGCGGCATCCGCAGACGGCCGGTTTCGGGCCCGCCGCCGGAGCGCTTACAACCCGCCGCTGTGTCAGACCAAACCGTGACCTTTGCCGGGCGCTAGCGGGGGGCGTTACTCATGCCCCGTTATTCATGCCCGGTTACTCATGCCCCCATGGCGCGGGCGGGGCGGGGATCGGCTGCGACAGGTCGAAGGCGACGCGGAAGTCGCGCGCATTGGCGCCCTCGCGGATCAGCCGATAGGCGAACACCGGCTCCTCTGCTCCCGCCGGATCGACCGCGACCTGCCAGACATTGGTCACCGAAACGTCGAGCCCCTCGCGCTCGAACAGCGCCACGCTCTCGGCATCGACCGGGAACTCCTGCACAAGCGCGGTGCCCGCGCTCGCGGTGTCGCCGCCATACATCGTGACCGCGTCCTCGCTGCCGTCCTCGTGCCGGTGGTCGTGCTTCAACCGCAGGCCATCTGCGGTGCGGGTGATCAGCCAGGTGCGGCTGCGGTCCCAGCTCCCGTCCGCCTGGCGGATGTGGAAGGGGATCGCGATCCGCTCGTCCGAGCACTCGCGGACATGCATCGCCATTTCCATGCCCCGCATGTCGGCGTCGGCTTGCTCGGTGCTGGTCAGGGCGCCGGGATAGGCCTTGCCGCAATGGCTCGACAGCGCCTGCCAGAACGCCTCCTGCGGCGCGGGCTCGGCAGCGGCCCGTTCGGCGGAATGCGCGCAGGCGGCGAGCGCGAGAGAGGAGGCGAGAGCGAAGCAGGAAGCGATGCGGTTCATCGCGACGGCCTGCCACAAGCTCTGCTGTCTGACCAGCCGGGCCGAGTATTTGCGCCCCGGCCCTTTGCGGTTGCTCCGACATTGGCTAAGCGCCTGCCTTGCAGCGACGGGAGCAGGCGGTTTTCCATGAGCGAAGGCGAGACGAACACGACAGGCCTGCACGCCAAGGCGGAAGTGCTGATCGAGGCGCTGCCCTATTTCCAGCGCTATGCCGGGCGCACCTTCGTGGTCAAATACGGCGGCCACGCCATGGGCGACGAAAAGGCCGCGCGCGAATTCGCCAGCGATATCGTGCTGCTCAAAGCGGTCGGGATCAACCCGGTGGTGGTCCATGGCGGCGGTCCGCAGATCGGCGCGATGCTCGAGAAGCTCGGGGTCGAGAGCAGCTTCGTCGACGGGTTGCGGGTCACCGACAAGGCCACCGCCGAGATCGCCGAGATGGTGCTGTCGGGCGCGATCAACAAGCAGCTGGTGGGCTGGATCGCGGGTGCCGGCGGACGGGCCATCGGGCTGTCGGGCAAGGACGGCAACCTCGTCACCGCGACCAAGCTGACCCGCACCCGCAAGGATCCCGGCAGCCTGATCGAACAGGCGCTCGACCTCGGCTTCGTCGGCAGCCCGACGCATGTCGATACGACGGTGATCGACACCGTCAGCGCCAGCGGGATGATCCCGATCGTCGCCCCGATCGGCGCGGGCGAGGACGGCCACACCTACAACATCAACGCCGACACCTTTGCCGGCGCGCTGGCCGCGGCGCTGGGCGCGGCGCGGCTGTTCCTGCTCACCGATGTGGCGGGCGTGCTCGACAAGCAGGGCGCGTTGTTGTCCGATCTCACCCCCGCCGACATCGCGCGCTTGCGTGCGGACGGGACGATCAGCGGCGGGATGATCCCCAAGCTGGAAACCTGCGTCCACGCGGTGGAGGCGGGCTGCGAGGCGGCGGTGGTGCTCGACGGGCGGGTGCCGCATGCCATGCTGCTCGAATTCTTCACCGCCAGCGGCGCGGGCACGCTGATCAGGACCGCGGCCAATGGCGGCGGCGCGGGGCAAGAGGGCAGGACTTGAGACTACCGGACTTGAGACTACCGACTTGAGTCTGGCGCCGATCGTCTCGGCTCGATAGGACGGGCCGCAACTCACAAACGGCCCAAAAACGGACGGAACACGATGCAGGCGCTCTACACGATCTACGAAATCATCGCGATGCTGACCAATGTGCTGGTGATGCTGATCATCATCCAGTTCGTGATCGGCCTGCTGTTCGCCTTCAACGTGGTGAACAGCTCGAACGAATTCCTCGCCAGCTTCTACAATGCGATCAACCGCCTGCTCGAACCGGTGCTGCGCCCGATCCGCAATGTGCTGCCCAGCACCGGGGCGATCGACTTCTCGCCGCTGGTGCTGATCATCCTGCTCAACATCGTGTTGATCATCCTCGGCTCGTTGCTGAGAGGCTGACGATGGCCGCCGAACGGATCGACGGGAAGGCTTTCGCCGCCGGCTTGCGCGAGCGGGTGGGCGCGCAGGCGGCGGAATTCGCGCGCGCTGCCGGGCGCAAGCCTGGGCTCGCGGTGGTGCTGGTGGGCGAGGACCCGGCGAGCCAGGTCTATGTCCGCAGCAAGGGCAAGGCCACGACCGAGGCCGGAATGAACGGCTTCGAGCATCGGCTCGAGGACAGCGTCGGGCAGGACGAATTGCTGGCGCTGGTCGCGGCGCTCAACGCCGACCCGGCGGTGGACGGCATCCTCGTCCAGCTCCCGCTGCCTGCGCATATCGACGAACAGGCGGTGATCGCCGCGATCGATCCCGACAAGGACGTCGACGGCTTCCATGTCATCAGTGCCGGGCGGCTCGCGGTCGGGCAGGAGGGCTTCGTCCCCTGTACCCCGCTGGGCTGCATGATGCTGCTCACCGACCGGCTCGGCGATCTGTCGGGGCTGGAAGCGGTGGTGATCGGCCGCTCCAACATCGTCGGCAAGCCGATGGCGCAGCTCCTGCTCGATGCCAATGCCACCGTCACCATCGCGCACAGCCGCACGAAGGACCTGCCCGATGTGGTGCGCCGCGCGGATATCGTGGTCGCTGCGGTGGGCCGCCCCGAGATGGTCAAGGCGGACTGGCTCAAGCCCGGGGCGACGGTGATCGACGTCGGGATCAACCGCCTGCCCCCCGGCGTGAGCGAGGGCGGGGGCGAGACCAAGGGGCGGCTGGTCGGCGATGTCGACTACGCCGGTGCGGGCGAGGTTGCGGGCGCGATCACTCCGGTGCCCGGCGGGGTCGGGCCGATGACGATCGCGGTGCTGCTGCGCAACACGCTGGTCGCCGCTTACCGCAACGAGGGGCTCGACCTGCCCGAGGGCACGCTGTGATCCGCGTCGCGGGCCTCGTCCTCTGCCTGACGCTCGCCGCTTGCGCCGGTTCGCCCCCGGTGCGCTATTCCGAGGGCTTCATGCGCGACGTCCGCAACACCGCCAATCCCAGCGACGTGGTCGCCACCGAAATCGCCTTCGCACGCGCGGCGCGAGAGGACGGGCAATGGACCGCCTTCCGCCGCTTCCTCGCCGATGGCGGGGTGATTCACGGACGCAACGGCGTGATCGACGCGGCGGGCTTCCTCGCCACGCAGAGCGATCCGCCGGTTCCGGTCCAGTGGACGCCGCTGGCGGTCTGGTCGAGCTGCGACGGGCAACTCGCGGTCAGCCAGGGCAAATTCGCCGAACCCGGTGGCAGCTGGGGTTATTACGTCACCGTGTGGGAACGCCAGCGCGATGGGACCTATCGCTGGACCTACGATATGGGCGCGCCCGACACGGCACTGACGCAGCGCGAGAACCGCGACCGCGAGCCCCAGACGGAGGACGAGTCCGTGATCGTCGTCCAGGCTATCCCGATGATCCAGGGCGAGGTGGCGGATTGCCGCACCGCCGACGCACCGCCGGCTGACCCTGCATGGTCCGATGCCCCCGGCGCAGCCTCGGGCGGCGGCATCTCGCGCGACGGGACCCTGACCTGGCGCTGGCAGCAGCGCGCCGACGGTCGACGCCTGTTCGCGGCGCAGCATTGGCGCGGCGGACAATGGCAGCCTGCGCTCGACTTCGCGGTCACCGCCGATGGCAGGTTCGACCCGCAATGAACGAACTCTTCGTATCTGCCTTCATCACGCTGTTCGTGGTGATCGATCCGCCGGGATGCGCGCCGATCTATGCCGGGCTGACCAAGGGCGCGAGCGCGGCCGAGCGGCGCAACATGGCGATCCGCGCGAGCGTGATCGCGCTGGCGATCCTGCTCGGTTTTGCGCTGTTCGGCGAACAATTGCTCGGCGCGCTGCATATCCAGCTCGACAGTTTCCGCATCGCCGGCGGCTTCATGCTGTTCTGGATCGCCTTCGAGATGGTGTTCGAGAAGCGCACCCAGCGGCGCGAGGAACGCGCGGAAAAGATCGCCGCCTCCGAAGTCGAGGATGTCTCGGTCTTCCCGATGGCGATGCCGATGCTCGCGGGTCCCGGAGCGATCGCGGCGATCATGCTGCTGATGAACGAAGCGGACGATCTCAACGATCAGCTGATGGTTCTGGGGGCGCTGGCGACGGTTCTGGTGATCACCATGGTGGCGCTGGTCGCCGCCGGACCGCTGATGCGGCTGTTCGGAGACCGCGTCGAGGCGGTCGTCACCCGGCTGCTCGGTGTGCTCCTCGCGGCACTGGCGGCGCAATATGTGATCGACGGACTGAAGGGCAGCTTCGGGATTTAACGCATTCCCGGTCCATTCAGGCTTCCTCTCCTAGAGCTGCGCAACCCGTGGGAGTTTGTGCTTATGGTCCGTCTCGTTCTCCTGGGCATGGCGATCGCTTTGGGACTGCCTCTTCAGCCGGCGCTGGCCCAGCCTCTGGAACGTCTCGACCCCGCTGAATTGGAACGCGCCATCGGCGCGGGCAGGCTGGGCAGGATCGTCGCTCTCGCCGCAGAGCAGGGAGGCAAGACGGTCTATCGCAAGCGATTCGACGAAGGTCGGTTGGGAGATCCGGTCGACATCCGCTCCGCCGGCAAATCGATCACCGCGCTCGCGGTGGGAGCCGCGATCGCGGATGGGCATCTGGCGGGAACGGATGTCGCGGTCTGGCCCTATCTCGGGCACAAGCGCGGGGAGCCTTTCGACTCCATCACCGTCGCGGATTTGTTGGGCATGTCCTCGGCGCTCGATTGCAACGACTGGGATCGCAAGTCGCCCGGGCAGGAAGAGAAGATGTACCGCACGCGCGCTTGGCGCGAATTCGTACTGGCGCTTCCTTCGAGAGCATATTCGCGGGACGAGCACGGTAGCGGTCCCTTCTCCTATTGTACCGCCGGAGTGTTCCTGCTCGGCCAGGTTGTGGAACAGGCGACGCAAGAAGCCTTCGATGGCTATGTTCAGCGTCGCCTCTTCGATCCGCTGGCCATCACGGGCGTCGTCTGGCGGCGTTCGCGCAGTGGCGAAGTCCAGTCGGGCGGGCAATTGACGATCGGGGACGACGCGCTGCTCCGCCTCGGTCGGCTCGTCCTCGAGAGGGGCGAGAGCAACGGCGAACGCATTCTCCCCGCGAACTGGATCGATACCATTCTGACGCCGCGGCACCGCATGGGAGAACATGTGTATTACGGCGATTTGTGGTGGTTCACACCGATTCCGACACCGGAAGGCTATGCCGGTGCGTGGATGATGAAGGGCAATGGAGGCAACATCGTCGCCATCGTGCCCGATTACGATGCGGTGCTCGTGGTGCAGGCCAGGAATTACAACGAGGACAGTGCCGAGCGGAACGCATTCGTGGCGCTGGCATCCATGCTATCCGCGATGGAACCGCGGACCGATCGCTCGCAGGACTGATCGCCTCACTGCAAGGTCACCTTGTCGTCGCCGCCATCGCGCAGCGCGAAGAACTGCATCAGCTGGATCAGCAGTTCGCAGCGCTCGGAGAGATTGTCCGCCTCGAGCAGCGCCTGCTTGGCGGCGACGTCGAACGGCGCGATCTGCGACACCCCGTTGATCAGCGCTTCGTCGTCGAGCCGTTCGACCGAATCCCAGTCGACGCTGTAGCCCTGAATGTCGGCGAAGCGGCGCGCCTCCTGCTCGAAGCCGGCGCGCTCGACGCTGGAAAGATAGGCATCGCGGGCATCGACGATCGGCTCGCCCTCGACCTGGCGAAAAGGTGTGGCGACATCGAGCTCGTGGAGCAGCCGGAAGCGGCTCTCGCCTTCGAGGATGAGATTGTAGCGTCCGTCGTCGAGCGCCTCGACCTCGCCGATCTTGCCGATGCAGCCGACCGAATAGAGCGGCGAACGGTCACCGCCGCGCAAGGGCTGGATCAGCGCGATCCGCCGGTCGCGCGCCAGCGCATCGCTGGTCATCGCGCGATAGCGTTCCTCGAAAATATGCAGCGGCAGTTGCAGACCCGGGAACAGGATCGCACCGGGAAGCGGGAAGATGGACAGCCGCATGCGCGCCGCTTCGCTCAGCCGAACAGCAGGCGCGAGAGTCGGCGACGGGTGGCGACCACCCACGGATCTTCCAGACCCACCGCCTCGAAGATCTGCAGCAGCTTGGCCCGCGCTGCGCCTTCGTTCCACTCGCGATCGGCTTCGATCATGGCGAGCAGCTCGTCCGCGGCGGCATCGCGCTGGCCGGCGGCGAAAGCGGCTTCGGCATAGGCGAGCCGGTCTTCCATCGCGCCGCCCTCAGCCTTCTCGCGCAGTGCGGCGAGCTCGCCTTCGTCGGGGGCATTGGCGGCCAGTTCGAGCGCGGTCTTGGCAGCGCCGAGCTGGGCATCCTCGACCAGCGCGGGGTTCTGTTCGGCGGCGGTCAAAGCGAGGCGGGCTTCGTCGAGCCTCCCGGCTTCCACCAGTGCGCGGACCAGTCCGGCCTGCGCTGCGCCATTGTCGGGCGCCATCTCGACGACCTGCGCAAAGATGCCCGCCGCACGCTCGGCATCGCCATCGGCCAGCACCTGCTCGCCCATGGCAACGAATTGCGCCACGTCCTGCTGCTGCTTTGCTGCAGGATCGCCTGCGCCCTCGCCCAGCGGCAGCTTCTCCAGAAGCTGATCGAGCATCTGCTTGAGCTGGCTCTCGCCGCGCGCGTTCGTCAGATCGGCGACCGGCTGGCCCTGGAACATCGCATAGACCGTGGGGATCGAGCGGACCTGGAACTGGCTGGCGATGAACTGTTCCTCATCGACATTGACCTTGGCCAGCACCACCCCCTTGTCGGCATATTCGCCCGCGACCTTCTCGAGCACCGGGGTCAGCGCCTTGCACGGCCCGCACCATTCGGCCCAGAAGTCGAGGATGACGAGTTTCGACATCGAGGGTTCGACCACTTCGGTGCGGAACCGGTCGACTGCCTTTTGTTCGTCGATGCTCAGAGCCATGCTCGCCACGTGCGCGTCCTTTCGAAAAGCGGGAATTTCCTGCGCCCCATGTGGGGCCTCGCGCGCCAATGTGAAGCCCGCAGGAAGGAAGGGCAAGGACGCGATTTTTGCCTTGCGCGGGTGGGGCACCGCTGCTAATCGCGCGCCTCCCACCGACGGTTCGACCGTTCGGAAGCGTCAGTGAGCGGGCGTAGCTCAGGGGTAGAGCACAACCTTGCCAAGGTTGGGGTCGGGCGTTCGAATCGCCTCGCCCGCTCCATCGACTAGCCGGAGACCAGCCCGATCCGGGTGTGGTCCGGCCCCGGTCCGGGACCGAACCCGGGACCGAACCTACCCGGTTCAGCTTTCCACAGCGAAACTCAGCGCGGCACGGCTCTCGAGCCGTTCGACCAGCTTCTTGCCCAGGAACGAGCCCGCCGTTCCGATGCCACCTTCGCCGGGGTTCTCGAGCAGCGCCATGCCGGTTTCCGCGATCATCCGGCTGGTCGAGCCATAGCCCGGATCGTAGCGGCCCTTCACCCCGTAGCGGATCGAGGATCCGTCGGGGAAATCGCCGACCAGCAACACGTCGTAGGAGCCGTTCTCGCGTTCCTCGGGCGTCGGGCCCTCGCCGGGCTTGGGCGGCTTGGCGCCGAACGGGTTCTTGAGCAGCTCGAGCATCGCGTCGGCGGCCTTCTTGCCCGCTTCGCCCGGGCTGGTCAGCACCATCTCGTCGTAGCGGAAATCCTCGCCATAGCGGTGGCCGAGCAGGAAATTGGTGCGGTGGACGTTCTTGGTGTTGATCGCGGCCATCACGAAGGGCGCGGCCCATTTGCCCAGGTCCTCCTCGTAATGCGGCACCATGCCCGAAGGCTGGTCGGGCCCTTCGAAACCCGGGGTGAGCGCGAAGGGCGAGCGCAGCAGGCCGATGATCTTCGGATTGGTCGCGGCGGCCTTCATCGTCGCGGTCAGGCTCGCCGCGGTGCCGCCCGAGAAGGTCCCGTTCATCGACCGCACCCGCCCGCGGATCCGCGGCGCGGGCGAGCCGCGGGTCGCCAGCGCATGCTCCTGCAGCATCAGCACGCCCAGATCGAAAGGGATCGAATCGAAACCCGAGGAGAAGCAGATCCGCGCCCCGCTGGTCCTGGCGGCCTCGTGGTGGAGGTCGATCTGCTCGCGCATCCAGGCGGGCTCGCCGCACAGATCGGCATAGTCGGTGCCGGTCTTCACGCAGGCCGCGACCAGCGCGTCGCCATGGATCTGATAGGGTCCGACCGTGGTGAGCACGACCCTGGCCCGCTCGCACATGGCGATCAGCTCGCCCTCGTTCTCGGCATCGGCGACGATCAGCGGGGTCGAGGCAGGCGCGCCGATCTCGTCGCGCACCTCTTCCAGCTTGGACAGGCTGCGGCCCGCCATCGCCCATTTCGGCGCCTCGGGGCCGGTGCCATATTCGCGCACGAAATGCTCTGCCACCAGCCGCCCGGTGTAGCCGGTGGCTCCATAGACGATGATGTCGAACTCGGCGGTGCTCTTGGTCATGGCGTTCTCCCGTTGCGCGCAGAATGCGCGCGCCGGGAGGCGCTGTCAAAGCCGCAGCGTCACGGCGGGTTTGCCGGAGCTTGGCCTAAACTTTGCCTAAACTTTGGCCGCGAGCCTGTCCCGGGGCCCAGGCCTACAGCTTGGGCAGGGTCACCCCGCGCTGGCCCATATATTTGCCGGCGCGATCCTTGTAGCTGGTCTCGCAGCGCTCGTTGCCCTGCAGGAACAGGAATTGGCACGCGCCCTCGTTGGCGTAGATCTTGGCGGGGAGCGGGGTGGTGTTGGAAAACTCCAGCGTGACGTGTCCCTCCCAGCCCGGCTCGAGCGGGGTGACGTTGACGATGATCCCGCAGCGCGCATAGGTCGATTTGCCCAGGCAGATCACCAGCACGTCCTCGGGCACGCGGAAATACTCGACCGTGCGGGCGAGCGCGAAACTGTTGGGCGGGATCACGCAGACATCGGTCTTGCGATCGACGAAGCTGTTGGCGGCGAAATCCTTGGGATCGACCACGGCCGAATCGACATTGGTGAAGATCTTGAACTCGTCCGCCACCCGCGCGTCGTAGCCGTAGGAGCTCAGCCCGTAGGAGATGCAGCCGTCGCGCCGCTGCGCCTCGGTGAAGGGTTCGATCATGCCCTCGGCCTGTGCCTTGGAGCGGATCCATTTGTCGGAGAGAATCGCCATGCGCCGGACGATCCTTCACCCGGCTGCGGCGCGCAAGCCTCGGACCCGGGCTTATCCCTAGTCGATCTGCGGCGCGCGCAGCTGCGGGTTCCGACCGGTGATGTGATTGAGCCATTTCTTGGGGCGGCGCAGCATGTCCTCGGGGTAGGTCACCCGCACCCCGACGATCTGCGCGATCGCGCCGACGAAATGGATGCAATTGCGCGTGGCGAGGTCGTAATATTTCCCCGGCGCATCGCGCCAGCGCGCCACTTCCTTGCGGATCGCCCAATATTTCGCATCGTCGATCACGACGGTGAAATGCCGGTTGGTCCGGTCGATCCATTTGTCCTTCTCGACCATCACGATATGCTCGACCGGACCCGCCAGCACGGCGGGCGAGGCGCTCTTGGCGGAAAAGCCGTAATTCTCCTTGATCGGTGTCCCGTCCGCGAGTTCGCCTTCCATCGACACGAAGGCGTGAGGATAGCGCCCGAACAGCACCGAGCCGTCGAAACTGTGGAAGGTCACCCGGACTTCCGCCGAGGCGGCGGCGGCCCAGAAGAAGGCGGTGAGCGCGAGTGCGAGTTGAAGAAGGCGTCCCATGGCGAGCCCCCTAACCCACAGCCGCTCGAAGCTTCAATGAAAACTCCCGCTCACCCGCCTCATCCGGCGAGCAGAGTGGCATTGCCCCCCGCCGCGGTGGTGTCGATGCAGACGACGCGCTCGGTCGCGAACCGCGCGACATAGTTCGGTCCGCCCGCCTTGGGTCCGGTTCCCGACAGGCCTTCGCCGCCGAAGGGTTGGCTTTCCACCACCGCGCCGATCTGGTTGCGGTTGACGTAGAAATTGCCCACCCGGGCGCGCGCCTCGACGAACTGGCGCGTCGTCTCGATCCGGCTGTGGAGGCCGAGCGTCAGTCCGTAACCGGTGGCGTTGATGTCATCCACGACCTTCTCCAGTTCCTTCGCCTTGAACCGGGCGACGTGGAGGACGGGGCCGAAATTCTCGCGGCGCAGGTCCGAGATCGATTCCAGTTCGATGATGGTCGGAGCGACGAAACAGCCATTGGCCACGCCGCGCGGCAGCTTGCGGCGCCACACGGTGCGCCCGTTCTTGCGCCGGCGCGCCACATGGCGTTCGAGCGCGGCCTTGGCATCGGGATCGATCACCGGGCCGACATCGGTGGCGAGATCGCCCGGATCGCCGATTACCAGCGCCTCGAAGGCGCCGCGGATCATCGCCACCATCTCGTCGAAGACCTCGTCCTGGATGTAGAGCATCCGCAGCGCCGAGCAGCGCTGGCCGGCGCTCTGGAACGCCGAGGCGACCACGTCGCGAGTCACCTGTTCGGGGAGCGCCGAGCTGTCGACGATCATCGCGTTCTGCCCGCCGGTTTCGGCGATGAAGGTGGCGATGGGTCCGTCGCGCGCGGCCAGCGAGCGGTTGATCGCATGCGCGGTCTCGGTCGATCCGGTGAAGGAGACGCCCGCTATGCGCGGGTCGGAGGTGATGAACTGGCCGACCTCGCCGGCGCCGGGAAGCAGCTGGAACACCTCGCGCGGGATGCCCGCGCGGTGGCACAGCTTCACCGCCAGCGCGGCGATCAGCGGGGTCTGTTCGGCGGGCTTGGCGACCACGCTGTTGCCCGCGGCAAGCGCGGCGGCGGCGGGGCCGATGAAGATCGCGAGCGGGAAGTTCCACGGCGAGATCGTGGCGAAGACGCCGCGCCCGGCCATCGTCAGGCGATTCTCTTCCCCGGTCGGGCCGGGCAGGGCGAAGGAACCCGAGAACAGCCGCCGCGCCTCTCCGGCGTAGAAGCGCAGGAAATCGACCGCCTCGCGCAGTTCCAGCACCGCATCGGGCAGGGTCTTGCCCGCTTCGCGCTGGCACAGCGAGAGGAACTCGTCGGTGTGTTCTTCGAACAGGTCCGCCGCTTCCTCGAGCAGCAGCGCGCGCTTCTCGCCGCCCAGCGCATTCCAGCCCGGCTGGACCGCATCGGCGATCCGGATCGCCTGTTCGACCTCTTCGGGCAGCGTGTCGCGCCGCGTGCCGACCTCGATGGTGAGATCGTGCGGCTTGGTGATCGGCGCGACCTCGCCCTCCTGATCCTCGAACAGGAAGGTGGGCTCGGCATGCCAGCGGCGGGCACGCAATTTGTCGAGCCGCTCGATCAGCGGTTCGCGCACCAGCGGATCGCCCAGATCGACCCCGGCGCTGTTGCTGCGATTGGGGAAGATGTCGCCAGGCAGGGGAATCTCGGGATTGCGCTTGGTCTCGAGCGACGCGAGTTCGGCGACCGGATCGGTCGCGAGGTCGGCGGCGGGTACGCCGGCATCGGCCATGCGGTTGACGAAGCTGGAATTGGCGCCGTTCTCGAGCAGGCGGCGCACCAGATAGGCGAGCAAATCCTTGTGGCTGCCGACCGGCGCGTAGATCCTCACCGGAGTCCGGGCGTTGCCCTCATGCTTGGCGAGCGCGCCGTAGACGTCCTCGCCCATGCCATGCAGGCGCTGGAATTCGTAGCCGCTCTCGCGCGACTGGCTCTGCGCGAGCGCCTTGACCGCGCCGATCGTATAGGCGTTGTGGGTGGCGAAGGCCGGGTAGATCGCCTCGCCCGCCGCCAGCAGACGCTCGACGCAGGCGAGATAGGAGACATCGGTGGCGACCTTGCGGGTGAAGACCGGGAAGTCCTTGTAGCCGCCCACCTGGCTCAGCTTGATCTCGGTGTCCCAATAGGCGCCCTTGACCAGCCGGACGAACAGCTGGCGATTGTGGCGGCGCGCGAGCTTGGCGGTCCAGTCGCACAGCGGCACGGCGCGCTTCTGATAGGCCTGGATCGCGAGGCCGAAGCCGGTCCAGCCGCGCGCGGTGCCGTTGGCGAACAGCGTGTCGTCGGCGACCAGCGCCTCGAGGATATCGAGCGAAAGTTCGAGCCGCTCGGCTTCCTCGGCATCGATCGTGAAATGGATATCGGCATCGCGCGCCTTGCCGGCGAGATCGCGCAGGATCGGCACCAGCGCCTCCACCGCCGCCTCGCGGTGGAAGAAGTCGTATTTGGGATAGAGCGCGGAGAGCTTGACCGAGATCCCCGGCGAGCCGTGGACGCCCGCGCCGGCTTCGCTCGCCAGCCGCTCGATCGCGCCCTCGTAGGCGATCCGATAGCGTTCGGCATCGGCGTAGGTCATCGCCGCCTCGCCCAGCATGTCGAAACTGTGGGTCAGCCCGCGCGCCCGTTCGGGCGCCGCCCGCTTGAGCGCTTCGTTGATGGTCCGCCCGAACACGAACTGCCCGCCCAGGATCCGCATCGCCTGCAGGGTCGCCTGGCGGATCACCGGTTCGCCCAGCCGGTTCATGGTGTTCTTGAAGGTGCGCGCCATACCGCGCTGCTGTTCCAGTGGCCGTTCGAGCACCTCGCCCGTCAGCATCAGCGAGAAGGTCGCGGCGTTGACGAAGGTCGAACTCGAGGCGCCGACATGTTCGGACCAGTCGATATCGCCGATCTTGTCGCGGATCAGCGCATCGGCGGTGCGACCGTCGGGTACGCGCAGCAGCGCTTCCGCCAGACACATCAGCGCAATGCCTTCTTCGGTGGCCAGACCGAACTGGTGCAGGAAGGCGTCGAGACCGCTCGCCTTCTGGCGCCGCGCTCCTTCGACCAGCGTGATCGCCAGCGCCTGCGCCTCGTTGTGGAGGGCAGCGACCGGGCGCGCCTGCGCCAGCCGCTCGGCGATGCAATCCGCTTCCTCCTGGCGATAGGCGAGGCGCACGGAGTGGCGGTCGAGAAGGCTATTGGGGTCGTTGCGGGCCATAGGGAGGAGACTCGGGGGTTCGATTTGCGACGTCGGTTGCGATAACGGGCGGCCCTTGGACCCGCTCGCACGGGCGATCAAGCGAAGTCGCCGCCCTGCTCGTTCAACCAATCCGCGACGCGCCGTTCCGTTTCCGCAGGGAGGTGCAGTCCGAGCTTGCTGCGACGCCAGAGGATGTCCTGCGGGGTGCGCGCGAATTCCTCTTCCACGAGGTAGCGCAGCTCGGATTCGTAGAGATCGCCGCCGAAATGATCGCCCAGCCGGTCGAGCCCGTCGGCGGTGCCGACGACCTTGTCGATACGGGTGCCGTAGGCCCGCGCCAGCCGCAGCAGCATTTCCGGTGGCATCCACGAAAAGCGTTCGCCGGCGCGCCACAGGAAGGCCGCGAAATCCTCCATCTCGCCGCCCGGCAGCGGTGCGGTGCGGGTCCATTTAGGGCCCATGGGAAGCTGCGGCGCCAGCCGGCCCAGCGCATGTTCGGCCAGCTTGCGGAAGGTGGTGATCTTGCCGCCATAGACCGACAGGATCGGTGCGCCGCCCTGCGTGTCGAGCTCGAACGCATAGTCGCGGGTGACGGTCGAATTGCGGGCGGAATTGTCTTCGTAGAGCGGGCGCACGCCGGCATAGGTGGCGACGATTTCGTCCTCGGCGATGCCGCTGCGGAAATACTCGCCGGCGGCTTCCCGAAGATAGCGCACCTCCTCTGGAGAGATCGTCACGCTGTCGAGTTCGCCTTCGAACAGTTGATCCGTGGTCCCGATCAGCGTGAAGTCGCGCTCGTAGGGGATCGCGAAGACCACCCGCCCGTCGCCGTTCTGGAAGATGTAGGCGTGCTGGCCGGGATATTTGCGCGGGACGATGATGTGGCTGCCCTTGACCAGCCGCAACCTGGCGGGCGGGCCTTGCCCGAGCGCTTTTCGCGCCACCTCGTCGACCCAGGGCCCCGCCGCATTGGCGAGCGCGCGCGCCTCGACGGTGCGCTCGGTGCCGTCGCGGCTGCGCAGGGTCGCTCGCCAGTGAGTTGGGTGGCGTTCGAGCGCCACGCATTCGGTGCGCACGAGGATTTCCGCGCCGCGATCGCGCGCATCCATCGCGCACAGCACCACCAGCCGCGCATCCTCGACCCAGCAGTCCGAATATTCGAACCCGCGCCTAAGCCGGTCCTGCAGCACGCCGCGGTGCGGCGGCTTCGTCAGATCCACCCTGCGGCTGCCCGGCAGGCTGCGCCGCCCGCCGATCGTGTCGTAGAGCGCCAGCCCGATCCGCAACATCCAGGCGGGGCGCAGCCCTTTGTCGTGCGGCAGCACGAAGCGCAGCGGCCAGATGATGTGCGGTGCGGCCTTCAGCAGCACCTCGCGTTCGCGCAGCGCTTCGGCGACCAGCCGGAATTCGTATTGCTCGAGATAGCGCAGGCCGCCATGGATCAGCTTGGTGCTCGCCGAGGAGGTGTGCGAGGCGAGATCTTCCTTCTCGCACAAAGTGACCGACAGTCCGCGCCCGGCGGCGTCGCGGGCGATGCCCACCCCGTTGATGCCGCCGCCTATGACCAGCAGATCCTGCAAATCAGCCCCGGTCCTGCGCGAACAACCGCCCGGCGACGGCATCGAGTTTGGTCATCAGCCCGCGGTCGCGCTGCTCGGGCGCGGTGATGACCGCGAAATCGAGCGCGCGGTCGATCGGCGAGGACTCGCGCCGCGGCGGGAGTGAACGGATCAGTTCCTCGACCGCCCGGCGCGCGAGATCGCCGTTTGCTGCCATCTGCGCGAGGATCGCACCGACGTCGACCGCCGCCTCGCCGTCGCGCCAGCTGTCCCAATCCGTTACCATAGCCAATAGCGCGTAGGGCAGCTCGGCTTCGCGCGCGAGCTTGGCTTCGGGCATGCCGGTCATCCCGATCACCTGCGCGCCCCACTGGCGGTAGAGCTTGCTCTCCGCGCGGGTCGAGAATTGCGGGCCCTCCATCGCCAGATAGGTGGCGCCGCGGTGCGGCTCGCCGCCGGCCTGCGCGACCGCTGCGGCGGTGAGCTCCGTCAGCCGCTCGCACACCGGATCGCCCATCGCGACATGCGCGACGAAGCCGTTGTCGAAGAAGGTCGAGGGGCGGCCTTTGGTGTTGTCGATGAACTGGTCGACCAGGACGAAGCTGCCCGGCGGCAGATCCTCGCTGAGCGAGCCGACCGCGGAGATCGCGAGGATATCGGTGCAGCCTGCGCGTTTGAGCGCGTCGATATTCGCGCGCGCGTTGAGCCGGCCGGGAAGCACGCGGTGCCCGCGGCCATGGCGCGGCATGAAGCGGACCTGGACATGGCCGATCCGCCCGCAGAGGATCTCGTCCGAGGGTTCGCCCCAGGTCGACTGGACCGCGATCCACTGCTCGTCCTCCAGCGCCTCGATGGCGTAGAGACCCGAACCGCCGATAATGCCGATGACCCACTCGTCGCTCACTGCAATCCCCGTTCGCCGATAGTGCAGGGACGGGGGTTAGCGGCTTATTGCGCCGCTGCAAGCGCAGGCAGGACTGCGCCCGCCTATTGCCGCACCTTCATCAGCATGTCGGTGAGCGAACGCGCGGTCCGGCGCAACATCCCGCGCATCGCGAACTCGACCACATGCGCCGCCCTGGTCTGATACTCGAGGATCAGATCGCGCAGGCTGAGCACCGGAAAGCCCCAGATGAAGCTGATCAGCGGGCGGACTCGAACCCGCTTCGCGACGATTTCGATCACCAGCGGCTCGTAGGGTCCGAAGGGTTCGATGATTTCCACATTGGCGGCGAACAGCAGCAGTCTGCCGGGATGGCTGTCGTCCATCTGGAACAGCGCGCCGGGCTGCGGGTCGACGAAAGGAGCGAGCAGCGGCTTGACCAGTTCGATCGCCGTGGCCGGGTCGGTCGCGCGATCGGTGTAATAGAGCCCGATCGTCACCTTGCCGACCGGCTCGAGCTTGGCCCCGCGGGCGTGCTCGTATTGGGCATGCAGCGCCGCGGCGAGGCTTCCACCGATCGCCATCTGCAGTTCGAGTTCGCTCTGCTGGTCGAAGATCGAGTCCGCGTAGAGCGCACGGATCAGCGCGTCGATCGCCTCGCGCTGGGTTGCGATCAGCGCCGCCCGGCCCGCGACATGCGCCTGCAGCCGGTCCGACAGCCACTGACCGAAGCCGATCGCATCGGCCATCGGCGTGGCATCGACCGACAGCCTGAAACGGGCGAGGGCGTTGTGTTGGGAAAGCGCTTCGGCCTGGGGCATCCATTCGACGAGATATTCGGCAAATTGGGCGGCGAGCAGCGGCTCGAGCTCCATCTCGTAGGCGGTCGCAAACTGATCGAGCAGCTCGATCAGTACGTAGTGCAGCGGCTGTCGCGCCGGGGCAAGCTGGCTTGCGGCGAAGGCGGCAACTGGCTGGGCGGCGATCTGCAGAATGCCGTTGGGGATGCGCTCGTAGGCATGGAGAATCGCGATCGCGGCGCCGTCTCTCGCCATGAGTTCGGCGAGTCGCTCGATCCGCTTGTGCGCCTTGGCCTGCGCGCGCGGTTCGCCGGCGAAGAACTCGCGCACCATGGTGAGATATTCGTCGATGTAATAGGCAAAGCCGGGGATCGGCATGCCGTCGGTCGGGCGGATGATATCCTGCGCCAGCTGGACCCATTGCTCGCGGCATTCGATAGTGTCGCGGCGCGGCATTCCCACATCGATCAGCTCGGCCTTGCAGCTCCGGCTGAACGGCGCCTCCTCGTCTTCCAGATCGCGCTGGGTTGAAGGCGTCTCGGGCAGTGATCCGGGATCGGGGGCGGCATCGGCGAAGGGATCGGCCGCGATGCCGATCGGCAGCGGCAGATGGATGAGCTGCGCCGCATTGGCGTTGAGCAGCGAGTAGAATTCGGCCTTCTTGCGCATCAGCGCGACAAGCAGCCGGTTCGAGACTTTGCGATAGACCGCGTACCATTCGTCGGCGGGCAGGTCGGGATCGATCAGCACCTGGCTGTCCCAGTCGTTCGCGCCATCCTGAGGTCGGCCGAACAGATAGGCCAGCGCCCGCCCGCCTTTGAGGAAGAAGCGGACATGGGGCTGCACATCCGGGTTCATCACGACCTGCTCGAGATCGATCATCGCATGCGCCAGCCAGTCGGTCAGCCATTGCTGCCGGTTGAGCGTTGCGGTGAGCGCGCCGCTGGCATTTGCCACCTGATCGTCGGTGAGCTGGTGCCGGGAGCGAACACGATAGCTCACCAGCAGGCGCTGGAGATAGAAGCGCTCGATAATGTAGAAGGCCTGGACGCTCGCATCACCGCGATCTGCCGGGCACGCTCGAGGCTTTGGCCTGCGCTCTGGTTTCGCACGCCCGACTGCAGTCGCTCGATATGCACCTGAATGAAATCGGATCGCTGACGGTCGAGCGGCAGGCGCGCGAACCTGTCTCACGCTGGCAAGCGCCCTCCGAAGCGTCCGCGACCGCAGCCACGGTCACGAGCAACTCGGAGCTCGATCACGAAATCTCCTACGCCGGACGAAAGCTTGGCCGGATGCGCGCGCGCACGACGGGAGCGCGTGCGACCACCGGCCCGTATCCCGACCTGCTTCCGCAATTCGCGCGCCAATGCGGTCGGCTGGTCATGCGCGACCGGCTCGAGAAATGGTCGCTGGGGCGGTTGGGTCAGCCTCTAAGGCTGATCGGGCTGAGCGGCGCGATGCGCGATCTCGACCGTTTCGTCGAGATCGCGTCCGCCAGTCCGCTCCCGGTCCTGCTGCACGGCGAATTCGGGACCGAGAAACTTGCGGCGGCGGCGGCAATCCATTGCAGCGGACCGCGACCTGAAAAGCCCTTCGTTGCGGTGGACTGCAGCGATCCGGACGCCGCGCCTGCGGACTGGCTGGACAGGTCCAAGGGGGGAACGCTCTACCTGTCGGCGATCGACCGGCTTTCGTCGCCGCTGCAATCGGCACTGCCGCGCCATCTGCCATCGCGGCTGGCGCTCTGGCCGCACACCGCAAGTCAGCGGGCTCCGCGGATCATCGCATCGACCACGCTGGATTTGGCCCCGCTCGTGGCCGACGGCCGGTTTTCGCGCGAGCTGGCCATCGAGCTTTCGGTCCTCGAAGCAAGGCTGCCGCCCATCCGCGAACGCACCGGCGACATCGCCGCACTGATGCGCGATACGATCGCCCGGCTGGGCTACGACGCGGACGAAAAGATCACACAAGACCTTCTGAGCGCCTGCCTCGCCTACGACTGGCCGGAGAATTGCGCCGAGTTCGAGCGCCTGCTGGCACGCCTGGCGACGATGACCGGCGCGGCGCCGATCGACGCCGCTGCTATTCGCCGCCACGCTCCCCTGCTTGCCAAGGGACAGAGCGAGCCGCCGGGCACGATCTCGATCTGGACGCCGCCCAGGACCACGCTCCTCGATCGATGGGCCCTGCGTGCCATCGATCCCGACGAGGATTTCGCCGAGCTCGATGATACCTTGGCGAAAGCGCTCAGGCATATGGGCAAGCGCTTCGAGGAGACGATCGACCTCGCCGAGCTTGCGGCGATCGGCGGGGTCGCGCCCCTGCGGATGAGCGAGCTGTTCCGCTCCGCCATCGGAGTTTCGTTCAAGAAGCTGCTGCGCCAGATCCGCATTCTCGCCGCTTGCGAGCGGTTGGCGAGCCAGCCGGCGCTCTCGATCACGCAACTCGCCTTCGAGGTCGGCTTCGGGGACCTGAGCTATTTCGAACGCAGTTTTCGCAGCGCGATGGGCGAGACCCCGCGTCAGTTTCGCCAGCGCCGCCGACTCGGCAAGCAGGCTGCGCCTCGGCCGCTTTTGTCCGACTCGGGTCGATATTCGTCCGAACTGCGGTGGGAGGCCTGATTGTCGGCCTGAATTCGCTTCTTGCGCCGCATTAGACGCTAGACGAGACGGATTTCCGCCGCATTGGCCCGCGATCGCAGCGCCGCTTTCGTCCAAGTATTGCCGCGAGCCGGGGCGCATTCTCCTTCCAGCTCGACTCGCTTGGCAGACGGGCGATGCGACCCAGCTTCAGAAAGGGGATGAAATGGCTTTTCCAACTCATGTGAACGACCAGATTACCGACTCGGTCACCCAGGCGAACGTCAAGGTTCTGGGCGACGCGCCGGCAATCGCGATGGGCAATCTCTACCAGGCGACCTCGCAGGCTCTGGCGAATGCCGCACACAATGCGACCGTCGCGCAGCAGCAGATGAATGTGGCGGCGCAGGCCGCGACTACCGCCGGGGTGGCGCTGCTCTACGCGATCCAGACCGGCAAGAAGTGATCCCGGGCGCAATCCCGCCCCAGCGATGGAGACGAAACCCAGTGTGAACCCGCGGCCCCGCCCCGACGTGCGCCGCACAGCAAAGGAAGCAGACAATGGCATTTCCCAGCCACGTGAACAGCCAGGTCACCGATTCAATCACCGAGGTCAACACGCTGGTGCTCGGGGATTACCCGTCGATGGCCACCGGCAACATGTTCATCGCCACCAGCCAGGCGCTGGCCAACACCGCGCACAACGCGACCAACCAGCAGAACCAAGGTTTCCTCACCTTTCAGGCTTCGACCGCACAAGGCGTGTCGACTCTTTATGCGCTCAATATCGCCTCCACCGCACCGCGACCGTCGAGATCGCCCGGCGCGGACTGCTCTAGCGGAGCAATTCCGCGCGCGCGGTTGAGAATCGCCGATGGCTGCGCTCAGCGGAATCGCACCGGTCGCCGCGCTGACCATCGGCGAAGCGCCGTCGGCGGCGATGGCGATGACCTATCTGGCGATGACCAACAGCATCGGTCACGCCATGGAAAACGCCGTCGCCGCCCAGCATCGCGGCCAGCTGATGGCAGAAGCCGCGACCTTCAAGGTGCTCGCAATGGTTCTGAAAAACGGAGCGTAAGAAATGCCCAATCAATATGTGAACGATCAAATCGTCGAATCCGTTGCGAACGTGGTCACGCTCAATGTTGGCCAGGCTCCCTCGCAATCCTCCGCGATGCTCGATGTCGCGATGGCCGAGACGATCGGCATGACCATGTACAATGCGGTCAGTCGACAGCAATCGTCGAGTACGGTGGGATCGGCGGCAGTCACTACGGCTTGCGCCAAGATGTTGCAAACTCCGTTTCCGATCATCCATCTCCGGCCGCCCATTCCCCCCGCCCGACCACGGCGTCGAGCCGCTTCCCCACGACGAAAGCATCGCCAGTGTCGATGCCCGCGCCACCATGGCGATCGACGAGCTCACCGGGATCGCACGGGCGAGCGACGCCGCCGCGGCGACCGCGACACTCAAGGCGCTCGCCGACCATATCGCCGATGCGATCAAGTCGCTGCAGGGGGGCAACACGCCGCGGCCCAGTCCGCCTTCGCCTCCAAGCCCGCCCCCTTCTCCCAGTCCCGCCTAGAGCAGATGTAGGAAAGCCCAGCCATGACCCAGGTCAACCCGCTCATCACCGACGTCATTACCCAGACGCAGCGCGCCACGCTCACCAAGGGCCCGATCCAAGCCAGCGGCCAGGGCAAGGCCTATCAATCGGTGGCGCAATCGACCGCGATCGCGGTGCAGGACGCCACCGACGCGCTGCGCATTGTCACCACCGTGGCGAGCACCGCCGCCGGGGTCGCGCTGGCGCAGATCCTCGCGACCGGCAATGCGAAGCAATACCAGCCCGCGCTCGACACCGCGAAAGCCATGGTCACCACCGCGATCGAGGGTTTCGCCGCGGTCGGCGAGGCTGCGGGCAAGGTGCTGAGCTCCTTCCCCTCGGGCCCCTCCAGCTAAGCGAGCCGCGCCATGACCGTCCAGCTCGCCGATACGCCGCTCACCAGCGCCTTCGCCCTGTCCGAGACCGGACGGCTGGTGCTGGGTCTGATCGACGGCGGATTGCACTGGCTGGACTATGCGATCTCTGCGAGCTACCGGACCTACGGCTTTCCCGACGAGAGCACACTGGTCGCCGCGGTCCAGTCCGGTCTGCACGCCAACCGGCTGATGCTGCTCGGCGGGGTCGAACTGCCGGTCGCCCCGGTCAAGCTGATGACGATGAACCCGCGCGAACTGCAGATCCTGCGCCGCGCCGCGTTGGGGCAAATCGACCCCGAGGACCCGCAGGTAGAAGAAATTCTCTCCCGGCACAGCCTCGCCACGATTCAGGATCTGGCCGCAGTCGACGCCATGCTCGATCATCTCGAGATCGCCGACGATCCGCTGTTCCAGACGATGACGCTGGACGAGCGGCTGACCCTGCTGGCGCTGCAGACGGACGATCGCATCGCCGATCCGGGCAAGCCGGATCTGCGGCTCGAAGCGGCGCAATTCGCTCTCGATCAGGCGGGATCGCCGGTGGAATTCGCCGATTACCTGCGGGTCTTCCTCGATCTGATGCGCAATCTCGACGATCCCTTCGAAACCCCGGAAGAGCGCTACGAGCAAGCCGAACGCGCGGTCTATACGCTGGGCCCGATCATGCTCGCGGCGCTCGACTGCCCCGATGCTTGCATTCCGCGTATCGCGGCTGGAACGCCCGATCCTTCTGCGCAGCCAGCTCGGCACGAATGGTACGCCGCGCGCGAAGGGCTCGCTGCCGGTGGCGGCGGTGCCGCGCGGATCGACGCAACCCGCCGGGCGCTGGAACGCGTGGCGCAGCCCTTCCTGCCGCCCGAGAACCCGGCCGGGGCGGTGGTGCCCAATGTGGCGCAGGCCAGGCTGCTGATCGCCGCCGCCGCGCCCGCGCCGGCGGTGCTCGCCAATCTCAAGAATGCCATCAAACTGCTCGGCGAGGCGGTGGAAGGCCCGATCGCCCAACGCTTTCGAACAGACGCTCGCCAAAGCTGTCACTGGTGAATGCCACATGCCCCCCGACCAGCGCCCCCAAGGGGGCATGCCCCGAGACGATTGCGGAGCGCAAACGCAGCGATTGTGGAGAATGGGCGATTTAGCGAGTCTCGAGCGGCGTACATCCTCTGGTTGCAAGTGCGCGGCCATGCGCGATTTGCCTCCGCAATGGAGCTAATATTTCAGCCCGCTCAGCCGGTTGCATAGGCGCGGCAGAACACTTCGACCGCGCCGTCGATCCGCTGGCGGTCGCGCGCCTCGTCCCTGGGCATGCCGAAGCGGCGGTCGAGATCGCCCATGCCCTTGCACATCGCCGCGAACTGTTCGGCCGCCAGATCGGCATCGTCGATCTCGACTTCCCCCGCGGCGTTCATCGCCGTGAGCAGCGCCGCGAAATCCGCCTTCATCCGGTGGGGTCCGGCGGCGAGGAAAGCTTCGCCGATCGCCGGTTCCTGTTCGGTCTCGGCGGCGATGCGGCGCTCGAACTGGACCATCTCGGGGCGCGAGAGGAAGGCGGACATCGCCTCGCCGATCGCGGTCAGGCGGGCGCGCAGGTCCGCGCCCTCGGCAGGCGCGATGGAGAAGTGGTCGCGCAACCGCTCGCATTCGGACTCGACTGCGGCGGTGAAGAGTCCGCGCTTGTCGCCGAAATGATTGTAGACGGTCACCTTGGACACGCCGGCTTCGGCGGCGACCTGCTCGATCGAGGTGGCCGCGAAACCGACATCGAAAAAGCTGCGCCCGGCGGTTTGCAGAATCGCCTGCCGCTTGGCGAGATCGGCTGGTCGCCCCTGCTTGATATCCTTGCTGCTTGACAAAGTGAACGGCTCCGTTCAATTAAACGCTGTCGTTCAGTAATGGCGGGCGCCGGTCGATCCGGCAAGCCCTTGCCTCGTCGGGGGAAATCGGTCGATGCTCTGGATCGCGATCCGCATGCTGACCGGCGACAAGCAGAAATTCTACGGGCTGGTGTTCGGAATCGCGTTCTCGACGCTGCTGATCACCCAGCAGCTGACCATCTTCGTCAATCTGGTCGAGCGCGGCGCCAGCGGGGTCTACAACGTTCCCGCCGCCGACATCTGGGTGATGGACGAGGTCAGCCGCACGACCGACGTCAATTTCCCCATGCCCTCGACCGCGCTCGACAAGGTGCGCAGCGTGCCGGGCGTCGAATGGGCGGTTCCGCATCTGCGCGCCAATGCCTCGGTGCGCAGCGGCGACGGCGATCTGGAAGGCGTGAGCGTGATCGGGGTCGACGATGCGACGCTGATCGGCCTGCCCAAGCGGATGGCGCGAGGCAGCGCCGATGTGCTGTCGAGCCCGGACAGTGTCATCATCGACGATGTCGGCACGACGCGGATGTTCGAAGCCGGCCAGAGCCCGATCGGGCAGCGGCTCGAATTGAACGATCAGCGCGCGGTCATCCGCGGGATCGCCGATGCCATCCCCAGCTTCACCAGCCAGGTCACGCTCTACACCAAATACAGCCGCGCGCTGAACTACGTCCCCGGCACTCGCAACCGGATGAGTTTCGTGTTGGTCGGCGCATCCGACGATGTCGCACCCGCCGAATTGACCGAGAGGATCACGGAGCTGACGGGTCTCCGCGCCCGCACCCGCGACCAGTTCGCGCAGGACGGGGTCGATTTCATCATCCAGAACACCGGCATCCCGCTCAATTTCGGGATCACCGTGATGCTCGGCTTCATCGTCGGGGTGGCGATCGTCGGGCTGACCTTCAGCCTGTTCATCCGCGACAACATCAAGCAGTTCGGCGCCCTGAAGGCGATCGGAGTCACCAATGCAAAGATCCGCGGCATGGTCGCGAGCCAGGCGGCACTCGTCGGGCTGGTCGGCTACGGGCTGGGCGTGCTGGGGACCGTGGGCTTCATCTGGGGCTTCTCGGGCAATCCCACTTTCAAGGGGTTCTACATCCCCTGGCAGGTGCCGCTGGTCAGCCTCGCCGCGGTCACGCTGATCCTCGCGCTGACCGGCTGGCTGGCCTTGCGCAACGTCCTCAAGACCGAACCCGCCTCGGTGTTCCGGTGAGCGGCGTCCCCCCAACCGGCGCCCCCCCAACCGGCGTAGCCACCGGCGCGGCGATCAGCACGCGCGGCGTGACCCGCGATTTCAAGGCGGGGCAGCAGAGCATCACCGTGCTCCACGGGATCGATCTCGAGGTGCAGGCGGGCGAGCTGACGTATCTGGTCGGCGAGAGCGGCTCGGGCAAGACGACGCTGATCTCGATCATGTGCGGAATCCTGTGGCCGACGCTGGGCGAGGTCGAGGTGTTCGGCACCGATATCTACAATCTCACCGACACCCAGCTGGTCGAGTTTCGTCTCAACAACATCGGTTTCATCTTCCAGCAGTACAATCTCATCCCCTCGATCGACGCGGCCTCGAACGCGGCGGTGCCGCTGATCGCGCAGGGCATGAACCGGCTCGAGGCACGCGAGCGCGCCATCGCGATGATGGAAAAGCTCGCTATCGGCGATCAGAGCGACAAACTCCCCAACCAGCTCTCCGGGGGACAGCAGCAGCGGGTCGCGATCGCCCGCGCGCTGGTCCACGAACCGCGGCTGGTGGTCTGCGACGAGCCCACCGCCGCGCTCGACGCGCGTTCAGGCCGACGGGTGATGGACCTGCTGCGCGAGGTCGCGGTAGCCGAGGATCGCGCCTGCATCATCGTCACCCACGACAACCGCGTCTTCGATCTCGCCGACCGCATCCTCGTTCTCGAGGACGGGCGGATCACCCATGATGGCACATCTATGCCGGAGGACCACTGATGGCCTTACTCCCCGAGAATTTCAGCTTTTCGCGTCAGGGCCTGCCGGTGGTCGCGGTGATCGCCCTGGTTGGGGCGGCGATCTTCGTCGGCTCCGGCCTGCCCGACCGCCAGCTCGAGGAACCGACCCGTGAGCCGCCCCGCGCAACCGGCGAGCTGGCCGGTTCGCCGCGCGTAGCGGGAGCGGGGGTGGTCGAGCCGTCGAGCGAGACCATCCAGGTCGGCACGGCGCTCTCGGGTCTGGTGACCGATCTGCGCGTGCAGCCCGGAGACTATGTTTCGAAGGGGCAGCCGCTGTTCGTGGTCGATACAAGGGCGCTGCGCTCGCGGATTGCGGAGACCGGTGCTGCGGTCGGCGAGGCGCGTGCCGCCATCGCCGAAGCCCGCGCCGCGATCGCCGAAGCCCGCAGCGCCGAGGCGACGGCCGGGAGGCAGCTCGGGCTCTACCGCGAGGTCGAGGATCCCGCCGCGGTGAGCCGCGCCGAAGTCATCCGCGCGGAGGGCGAGGCGAATGCCGCGCGCGAACGGCGGCAACTGGCGGAAGCGCGGCTCGCGGCGGCGCAGGCCAGACTTGCCAGTGCGCAGGCGCAGGTCGGCAGCGCGCAGACCGAGCTGGACCGCGCCACCGTCCGCGCGCCGATCGCGGGCGAGATCCTCGCGGTCAACATCCGGCCGGGGGAATATCTCTCGACTATGGGCGGGAGCGGATCGCAGGCCTTCATCGAGATGGGAGAAACCCGCCCGCTGCATATCCGCGTCGATGTCGACGAGGAGCAGGCGCCGCGCGTCGCGCTCGGCGAGCCGGCCACCGTCTCGCCGCGCGGCGCAGCGGAGCGCCAGGTCAAGGCGCGCTTCGTCCGCGCCGAACCGCGCGTGGTGCCCAAGCGCTCGCTGACCAACAGCGCCGCCGAGCGGGTCGATGTCCGGGTGCTGCAGATCATCTACGAACTGCCCGATGCCGACGGGCTGTTCCGGGTGGGGCAGCAGGTCGATGCTTTCATCCCGGCACGGAACAGCGCAGGACAGCGCGGCGAAGCGGGACGTGCGGCGAAATGAACGCTCGGCTTCTCGTCCTCGCATCGGCGCTGGCCCTCGGCGCCTGCGTGGCCGGCCCCGCGCCCGAGATGGATACGTCGCTCCCGGCCTTGCCCGAACGCTTCGCCTTCGCGCCGGATGCCGCCACCGGCGAATCGCTGGCCGCTCTGCTGCCCTCGGAGGATCCGGCCTTCAGGGGCCTCACCGCGCTTGCGCTGACCAACGCTCCGACGCTGGCCGAGGCCGTGGCCCGCATCGAGATCGCTCGTGCGGGTGTCGCCCGAACCGGCGCGGAGCGGCTGCCGTCGATCGGCGGCGATGCTTCGGTCACGGGGGTGCGGAGCAATCCCGACCAGTTTGGCGGCCCGCTTCCGCCGGGCGCCGCTGTCGATAGCGAACGACTTCGCTATGGTGCCAATGTGACCGCCAGCTGGGATATGGACCTCTTCGGACGGTTGCGCGCCCGCGAACAGGCGGCACAAGCCCGGCTCGACGCGGCGGGTTTTGCCGCTGCGGCCGTCCGCAACGCTCTACTGGCCGAAATTGCCGCCGCAACGATCGACTGGCGCACGCTTGCCGCGCGGCAGACCGCACTCGAACAGGACCTCGCCGCGGCCGAGGAATTGATGCGGTTGGCCGGGGTGCGCGAACGCGCCGGCATCGCCCCGGGCTTCGACCGGGTGCGCGCAGAAGGCGCCGCAGCGGCGAGCCGCAGCCGGATCGCCGCGCTGGCGAGCGAGCGCGCGCGGATCGTCGGGCGGTTGGTCGCCCTTACGGGCCAGCCGGGGCAGCGCGTGGTGGAGGTATTGGCATCGTCCGCGGCGGAACCGGGCGAGCCGGCGCCGCCAGTGGCGCTCCCGAGCCGCTTGCTAATCAACCGGCCCGACGTGCTGGCTGCGGCGGCCACCTTGGCGGCGGAGGATGCCGAACTCGCGGCTGCGGCCGCGCGGCGGTTCCCGCAGCTGACCCTTTCCGCCACGCTCGGTCTGCTGTCCTTCGATCTGGGCGACCTGTTCGACGAGGATGCGGTGGTGGGCTCCGCAGGCGGGAGCCTGCTCGCTCCGCTGCTCGATTTCGGGCGCATCCAGGCCGACATCGACGCTGCCGCGGCGGGCAAGCGTCTGGCTTTCGCGAGCTATCGCGATGCGGTGTTCACGGCCCTGGGCGACGCGGAGGCGGCGTATGGTCTGATCGCTGCCGCCGATCGCGAACTCGCTGCCGCGCAGCAGGAGCGGGTCAGCGTCGATCGCGCAGCACGGCTGGCGGAGACCCGCTTTCGCGCGGGGCTGTCGGATTTCCTCACGGTTCTCGAAGCCCGGCGCACCGCCGACGCCAGCGGTGAGCGCGCTGCCGCGGCGCAGGGCAGAGCGCTTCGCGCACGGGTGCTGTTGTGGCAGGCGCTGGGCGGGACTTCGCCGGTTGCAGCGGAAGAACCCCAGCCCGCGTTTCCGCGGACCGAGGCCCGATAGCCGTCAGTCGAACAGCTCTTCGAGGAAGGACTTCTTGCGCTTGGGCTGGCGATAGCCGGTGTTGCCGTAGCCGCGCGCCTGATCGTGGCCGTAGCCGCGCGGATCCTGCGGCGGCGGCGGAGCCGCTTGCTGCTGCGGCGCCGCGGCTTGCGAGTTGCGCTCGATGATCTTGTCGAGCTCGCCGCGATCGAGCCAGACGCCACGACAGGTCGGGCAATAGTCGATCTCGATCCCCGAACGTTCGCTCATCACCAGCGTGGCGCCATCGACCGGGCAGGACATTGCAGGGCTCTGGTCGTTCATTGCGATCGTCTCTCCATGATTGCTCGAAAACCCAAGATAGGGTCCTGCAGATGAATGACAATCGAAGCGGGCCACGCGGACCCGCTTCGGGGCATTCAGAAATCCGCCGAGATCGAGGCCTTGATCGTGCGCGGCGAGCCTTGCAGCAATGCCGAGGAAAAGGCGTCGAAGGCCGAGGCCCAGTAGCGTTCGTTGGCGAGGTTATCGACGGAGAGCCGCAGCGTCACCGGCGTTGCATCGGCGACGAAGACGTAGCGCGCGCCGAGATCCAAGCGGGTCCAGCTGTCGAGCTTGAGCGTGTTGGCCTGATCGACCCATTGCTCTCCGGTATGGAGGATGCGCCCCGTCAGGGTGAAGCCGGGAGCGAAGCCCAAACCCCATTCGACATTGGCGTTGGCGGTGTATTCGGGAACGCCGGCCACCTGGTTGCCGCCGTCGAATTCGGCATCGTTCAGTGTCGCGCCGCCGATCAGGCGCAGGCCGGGTGCGAGTTCGCCGTTGGCGGTGAACTCCAGCCCCTCGTGCCGCTGGTCGCCGATATAGCCGAAGCTGCCGTCGGGCAGGATGCCTTCGCCGGGGCGCTCGATCCGATAGGCGCCGAGCGTCAGGAACATGTCGCCCAAGGCGAGCTTGCCGCCGATCTCGTACTGGACCGATTTGCGCGGGGCCAGCGTCTGGCCCGGATTGGTCACCGGTACGGCGGGGTCGATGGGTGCGGTCGCGCCGATCTGCAGCGCCTCGATCCGGTTGGCGTAGAGCGAGAGATTTTCAACCGGCTTGACCACCACCCCAGCTACGGGCGTGACCGCGCTTTCGTCGTAGGTCGTACCCGGAGTGCCATCGTAATTGATGTTCTCCTGACGGATGTCCTGCAGGCGCAATCCCCCCGTGATCAGGATACGATCGTTCAGCAGACCGATCGTATCGCTGGCAAAGGCGCTCCACAACCGGGTGTTGGTGATGGGATCGGGATCGCCGAGATTTCCGCCGACGAAGCCGCTCTGCGGCTGGCCGACCCGCGGCGTTGCGTAGAGATTGGTCGAATAAGGCGTAAACCCGCCGAGGAAATCGAAGGCGGTGCGGAACTCCTGCCAGTTGATGTTGCCGCCGAAATTGAATTCCTGCGTGATCGTGCTGCCGAGCGCAACGCGCAGGCCCGCCTCGATCGCTTCGTTATTGGTCGCGGCCGGAACCAGCAGCGCCGTCCCATCGGCCGCTCCGGTGGCGGCATCGGTCACGGTGATCCCGCCGTAGATCCCGTCCTCGCGCCCGTCGCGAGCGCCTGCTCGGGCGTAGAGCATGGCGTTGTCGGCGAGGTCGTATTCCAGGTTTACCGTGCCGAACACGTCGCGCAATTTGCTGTAGGTGAAATCCTGCGCGTAATTGGCGTCAGCTTGCGGCACTGCGGGTATCACGGCGGTCGCGATGGTCACCTTGGGACGCAGATTGTCGACCCGGATTTCCTGGAATGCGAGATCGAGTGCAGCGCGGAATGGGCCCGAATCATAATCGAACGCACCGCCGACCACCGCGGTGCGGCGGTATTCATCGTCGATCGAGGTTTCGCCGTCGCGATAGGCGGCGTTGATGCGCAGGCCCCATTCGCCGCCCGAGCCGAACCGCCGCGATACATCCACCGCGCCGCCGAAGCGGGCGGTCTCTTCAACACCGACCGTCGCGCGGAGAAAGTCGCGGGTTCCGGCGCGCTTGAGCACGAGATTGACATTGCCGCCCAGGCCCGAACCTCCGGGCGCCGCGCCGTTCAGGAAGGCGCTCGCCCCGTTCAGAACCTGAACGCTCCCGAACAGCTCGGGGGCGACCAGCTGACGGGGCGCGATGCCATAGAGGCCGTTCAGGCCCAAATCGTCGCCGAACAGCGGGAAACCGCGGATCACGAATTGCTCCGCCGCATTGCCGAACCCGTAGGTGGTGCGGATCGTCGGATCATTGTCGAGGACATCGCCCAGCGTCTGTGGCTGCTGGTTGAGGATCAGGCTCTCGTCGTAGGAGCGAATCGTGAAGGGCAGGTCTTCGGCGGGCTTGAGACCCAGCGCGCCCGCATCGCCGGCATTGACCACTTCGGTGGCGTTCCGGGCCTGCGCAGTAACGACAATTTCATCGGCCTGCTGCGCGAGCGCGGGCGGCGCGAAGGCGACAAGCGTGGTGGCGATAGCAAGGGCGGATACGCGCGGCAGGGGAGACATAGAATGGTGCTTTCTAAAGACGTGAAAAGGAGGAATCGGGTTGGCGGCGCAGCATGGCGCGAAAAATAGCGAGCGGGGTGAGGCCGAGCAGCACCCAGGCAGCGATATCGCGCCAGCCGTCGCCGGTGAGGCCCAGCACGAGTCCGGCGAGCGTCGCCACCGCCAGCGCCAGGGGCCAGAGAAAGATGCGCGCCGTCGTCTGGCGCGAAACGCGGCTCATGCGGGCACCCCCGAACGTGCGCCGCTGCGGATTTCCTCGATCCGCTGCTCTATGGAACGCGGGCTGCGCCGGAACCACAGCATCAGCCCGGTCCACAGCACCCAGATCGTCGCCAGCGTCAGCAGCGTCCACACCAGCTTGAGCGGCAGCCCGCCGTAATCGCCGAAATGCAGCGGCTTCGATATCATCAGCGCCTGGTTGAGCGCGGGCATGCTGCGCGCATCGGTCAGCTCGCCGCTGGCGGCATCGACCAGCGCCGGGGTCAGCAGGTGCTGGGTCACCGGGCGGTCGCCCTGAAAAAAGATCGCGAAGTGGTGACCCGAGGACCAGTCGCCGCCGGGAAAGCCGATGAATTGCGGGCTTCGCCCGGGCAGCGCCGCCTGCGCCGAGGTCATCGCAGCGTCGAGCGAACCGTAGCGTTCGGGCGGGAGCGGTGCCTCATCGGCATAGGCGGCGGTCATCGCCGCGACCTCGCCATCGCGCCAGCCCTCGATCAGCGGATCGGCGAAGGCGTTGATCGCCCCGGTCAGCCCGATCACGGCCATCCAGGCGAACGCGACGACGCCGAAGAGATTGTGCTGGTCGAGCCGCTTGACCCGTTCGCTGCGCGCCTTGCGCACCGTGCCGAACGAGAGCCGTCGCATGAAGGGGGCGTAGAGCACGGTGCCCGAGACCAGCGCGAGCACGAACAGCAGCCCCATCGCGCCCAGCAGCCACATGCCCGGCTGGCCCAGAAACATGTCGGTGTGGAGCTGGAGCAGGAAATCCATCAGCGCGTTGCCCGGCGCGGGGCCAAGCGACGCCCCGGTCGCCCGGTCGAAGAACAGCAACGTCATCTCCGAACCCGGCGCATCGGGAGCGGGGCCGGTGGTGACCGTCAGCAGCGGGCTGTCCTGGCTGAAGGCCATGAACAGCGGCACTTCGCCGGGGCGCTCGGCCAGCGCGGTGGCGAGCATTCTGTCGAGCGGGAGCCCGTCTTCGGCCGAGGGCGCTCCCACCAGCGGGCTTTCGGCATCGCCGCCCATCGCGGCATCGATCTCGTCGTGGAAGATCAGCGGCAGACCGGTTGCGCACAGCATCAGCAAGAACGCCGTGCAGATCAGGCTGCTCCATTTGTGGATCAGATACCAGGTGCGGATGGTGCTGCGGCTCACAGGCGGCAGCTAGATGGGCGCGTCTATCGCGTCAATGAGAATAGCTCGCAATAGCATTAAATTGCGGGTCCGGCGACCCGCTGGTCTGCGGAGTTCGGCTATCCGTGCAGGGACCGGAGCGTCGGCCTCCTGCCGATCCGCCGTGCGCGGGCAAGCGCGGTCGAACCCGTCGCCTTGGCGTTGTAGAGCGCTTCATCCGCCGATCCGTATAAGCGCTGCGGATCGCACGGCGCACCGGGCGCGGTCACCGCGATGCCGACCGACACGTCGAGCGGCAGAAAGTCCCCGTTCCAGGCGACCGGTCGCAAGAGAGCGCCCATCAACGAATGCACCGCATCCTCGGCTTCGCCGTGCGACCCGGCATCGGGTAGCAGCACCGCGAATTCGTCGCCGCCGATTCGCGAGACCAGCCGCGCCTGAGGGAAGGCCCGGCGCAGGCGTTCGCCGAAGGCGGCCAGACAGGCATCGCCCGCTGCATGGCCCCAGCGGTCGTTGAGCCGCTTGAAATTGTCCATGTCGAACAGGATCAGAGCGCCGCAGCGATCGCCTGCCGCCTGCCCGTCGACGCCATCAAGAAAGCGCTGGAATCCCACCCGATTGGCGATGCCGGTCAGCGGATCGCATTCCGCCTGCGCACGGAGCGCCTCCCAGCGCGCGCGGTCTTCGGTGATGTCCTGCTTCATGCCGTATAGCGTGTGAGCGCGCCCGCTCGATCCGCGGGTGGCGGCAGTAATCCGAATCCAGCGCTTGTCGCCATCGGGGCGAATGATTCCGGCATCCATCGTGAACCCCGAACAGGTCTCGATCGCCTTGCTGCGCTTGCGTTCGAGCAATTCGCGCGATTCTTCGTCGTAAAGTTCGAGAATGGCGCGGCGTTCGGGGGGGTGGCCGATAGACAGTCCGAAGATGTCGAACATGCCATCGGTCCAGGACAGCCGGTCGCTCGCGAGTTCGCACGACCAGGCGCCCATCGGGACCAGCGAGGCAGCCTGGTCATACAACTCCATCGAGTAGAGCCCGCCGTCGCCGAGACGCGCACGACCCACCTTTAGATCCCCCCGTGCGACAAACTGGTTCATCGGTTCCGCTCTTGCCCCCAAACTGCAGGCGCTGCCTGGAGGGCGGCCCAAATAGCAACGACGAGTCGACGGCAGGTTTAGACCGCATTGAGGCGGCTGGATTGTAAATTTCCGGCGGATCTGCATCCGGCTTCGTGCCATGACACCTTGCGCCCTGCCGCGCAGAGTGGGAACGCCGTTGCTCCCCGCGTTCGCAGTGGAGAAGGGGTCAGGGCATGGTGCGGTTGGTTCTGTTCAACAAGCCCTTCGAGGTGCTGTCGCAATTTACCGACCGCGGCGCGGAGACGGCGCGGCAGACGCTGTCGGACTTTATCGCCATGCCGGGTGTCTATCCCGCTGGGCGGCTGGACCGCGACAGCGAGGGCCTGTTGCTGCTATGTGACGATGGCCGGTTGCAGGCACGGATCGCCGACCCGCGCTACAAGCTCGCCAAAACCTATTGGGTGCAGGTCGAGGGAGAACCGGACGAAGCACCGATCGAGGCGCTGCGAGGCGGGGTGCGTCTCAAGGATGGAATGACACGGCCGGCCCGGGTCGAACGGATCGATCCGCCCGAGCTATGGCCGCGCGATCCGCCGATCCGGGTGAGGAAGAGCGTGCCCGATAGCTGGATCGAGGTGACCTTGCGTGAAGGCCGCAATCGCCAGGTTCGACGGATGACCGCAGCGGTGGGGCACCCGACGCTGCGGCTGGTGCGCTGGGCGGTCGGGGAGTGGACGCTGGCGGGTCTCGCTCCCGGTGAGTGGCGCGAGGTGACGGTCTGAACGGTGCAGTCAGCCGTTGGTGTCGAACGCCACGCTGCCCTGGTCCGCCAGGTCGGCGAGCAGGTCGATGACCGCGTCGGCGTTGGCCAGCTCCGGTTCGACCGACAGGCGATCCTTCGCACACAGCTGTTCGCCAAACTGGGCGGCGTCGCCGTGGCACTCGAAACCTTCGCCATCAACGTAGAGCATCAGCGCGCCCGGTCGCTCGCGAACGAAGGCAAAGCGGGTCGCCGGGTTGCGCAGCAGCGGAATGCCCTCGGCGAGCATGCGCTCGATTTCATCGCGATCGACCGGCTGTTCGGGCTGCCAGTCGATCTCGGGGTTCTTGGGTGCGGTGGCGTAGCGACCGAACCACCGGGCGAAACCCGCGCGGTCGCTTAGCTTCTCTGCCACCATGGCGTGCAGATCGGCGATCGCGTCGGGGGTGATCTCGCCGGGATTGTCCTGAAGCCCGAGGTCGGGATCGCGGTAGCGGTCGTCCTCGCCCTGCTCGCCCATTTCGGCCAGCAGGCTCTGCGCCCAGCCCGCGATCAGCTCGCCGCGCGACGGCGCGCGAAAGCCGATCGAATAGGTCATGCAATCGTCGCCGACCGCCACCCCGTCATGCGCGATCCCGGGCGGGACGTAGAGCATGTCGCCGGGTTCGAGCACCCACTCCTCGAGCGCCTCGAATTGTGTGAGCAGACGAAGGTCGGGGTGCGGCAGGAGTTCGGTCGCGGCATCGCAGCGGGCGCCGATCTGCCAGCGCCGCCGCCCCAGCCCCTGCACAAGGAAGACATCGTAATTGTCGAAGTGCGGCCCCACGCCGCCGCCGTCCTCGGCGTAGCTCACCATAACATCGTCCACCCGCCAGTTGGGGATGAAGCGGAAGCATTCGAGCAGCGCGGCGACTTCGGGTACGTGGTGATCCACTGCCTGCACCAGCAGCGTCCACGGATCGCCGCCCAGCTGGCCGAAGCGCTCGGCGGGCAGCGGACCGTTTTCGAGTTTCCAGCTATCGCCGCTTTTCACCACAAGTCGCGATTCGACTTCGGGTTCGCAGGCGAGCCCCGCCAGATCGTCGGGCCGGAGCGGATTGCCCCAATGATTCCACGGATTCCGGATCAGCAGCGGGCGCTGCTGCCAGATATCGCTCAGAAAACCATCGATGTCGAAGCCCGAGAGGTGCATCGGCTTAGCCATCGCCCTGTTCGGTCGCCGCGAGCATGTCGATCAGATCGCGCGCCGCTTCGCGGTCGGCCGGGCTCTCGAAAGCTGCTTCGAGATCGGGCGCGGCACCCAATAGATGGAGCAGCGACCACAGCGCGAAACGCTTGCCGCGATCCTGTTCCAGCCCGAAATCGACCAGCATCCGATCGATGCCAGCCATCAGCCCGCCTGGTTGAATTTCCGCGATTGCGGAGGAGCCGAAATACCGATGGAGGAGATCGTCGAAGTCCATGTCGCGTGGCTAGACCTCTACCCGCTCAAGCGGCACCGCTGCGGGTGCCGGTCGCTCGGTGGATCCCCGATGGGGGGTAACACAGCCGAGCTGTTTGGTGCGGTCGAGAAGACTCGAACTTCCACGGCCTTGCGGCCACAACGACCTCAACGTTGCGCGTCTACCAGTTCCGCCACGACCGCACATGATCGAAGGGGCGTATTGCCGCCCCCGCGTCGGTAGGAGCGCGCCCCTAGCAGGGGGTTTGCGGGGCCGCAAGCGTTTTGCCGCACAGGTTCGCGCTTCCTATCTCGGTCCCGAAGCGCAGGCTTCCGAGC
This sequence comes from Qipengyuania benthica, assembly GCF_030717865.1. Classification (NCBI taxonomy): domain Bacteria; kingdom Pseudomonadati; phylum Pseudomonadota; class Alphaproteobacteria; order Sphingomonadales; family Erythrobacteraceae; genus Qipengyuania; species Qipengyuania benthica. The sequence goes on from NZ_JAVAIL010000001.1 coordinate 351,515, forward strand.
CTAGCGCGGAGCCCAGCCGATGTATGCGTATTCCGCAAGCTTGGGTACGTCGGTGGTTGCCTCGTTGATGGTCATCGATTCGCCGGGTGCCAGGCTATCCTGAGGCGGAGTGATTTCCCAGCTGTAGACGATCCGGTCGCGCGCATCGCGCAGGACGATCAGCAGCGGCGGAACCGACCGCGTTTCGCGCGCGGTGTTGGTCACGATGATCCGGGCGCCGAAATATTCGGTGCCGTTTGCGAGCGTGCGGCGCTCCTGCTCCTCTTGCGGGAATTCGATCCGCAGATCGGGTTCGCCCACGCCGTAAAGCGGTTTGTTGACGGGCAACCAGTCGGGCGGCCCGAAATAGGCGACCGCGGCCGCTGACCCCAGCGCCAGCGCCGCGAAGATGCCTGCAGCCCAGGTCCACAGCTTCACATAATTGCGGCGCGGTTTGAACGGCGGTTCGGAATCGAATTGCGAAACACCCTCGTCGAAGGTCGGGCTGGAGCGCCGCGCCGCACGCAGATCGTCATAGGGCGGATCTCCCTCGTCGAAGCTGGGACCGCCGGCGAGCTCGTCATCGCGATCGCTCGTGCCCTGCAGATCATCGTACACCCGGGGCCGCGCGGCGGGTGCCGCGCGCGGGGGTGTGCCCTGTCTTGGCGAAGCTGCCGCCGAGGCGACCGGCTCTTCTTCGCTGGAAGGCGGGCGGGCCTTGGTTGCGGCAGGCGCGGGAGCGGGCGGTGGGGCAGGTGGCGGGCTCGGCGCCTCGGGGGCTTCAGCCCGTCGATCGAGCGGTGGCCCGTCCTGGTACCAGCTGTGCTTGCACTTGGCGCAACGCACCGTCCGGCCATCCACGCCGATCGCGCTGTCGGGCACGACGTAGCGGGTGGAACAGGCGGGACAAGCGATGATCATCTCATCCGGTCTTAGTCCGCTGCCCGAATCGCAACAAGTGCGACATCTGTCGGCAATCGGCCCGTTGGGCTTTTTTCCACACCGCTGCGCGGCTATATCCGAGGGAAGATGGGGATTTCCGGCAATATCGCGGCGTTGAGACGCCTTTCCGCTGGGCCGGGCGCGTGAGCAGATCCGAAGAGGAAATCGTCCGGTTCGACAATGTGGGCCTGCGCTACGGCACCGAAAAGGAGGTGCTGAGCAACATCGCGTTCAGCCTTTATCCCGGGCGGTTCTATTTTCTCACCGGGGCGAGCGGGGCGGGCAAGACCTCGCTGCTGCGCCTGCTCTATCTCGCGCAGCGCCCCTCGCGTGGCGCGATCCGGATGTTCGGCCGCGACGTCATCACCGAGCCGCGCGAGCAGCTGCCTTCGTTCCGGCGACGGCTGGGAGTCGTGTTCCAGGATTTCCGTCTGGTCGAGCATCTCTCCGCCTTCGACAATATCGCGCTGCCCTTGCGCGTCTCCGGCGTGCGCGAGGTGGATGTGCACAAGCCGGTCTCCGATATGCTCGACTGGGTCGGGCTGGCGAACCGCTCCGATGCGCGTCCGGCGACGCTGTCGGGCGGCGAGCAGCAGCGCGTCGCGATCGCTCGCGCTGTGATTGCCCGCCCCGATCTGTTGGTCGCCGACGAACCGACCGGGAATGTCGATCCCGAGATGGCGCTCAAGCTGATCCGCCTGTTCGAGGCGCTCAATCGGCTGGGGACCACGGTGGTGGTGGCGACCCACGACGTCCACCTGTTGCGCAAGGTGCCCGATTCGCTGATCATGCGGCTCGACAAGGGGCAGCTCTCCGATCCCACCGGGGCGCTGCGCTATCCGCCGCGCAACCCGATGCCGGCCCCCAAACCCGGTTCGCCAGGGGATGCTGCGCGATGAGCAAGCCCCCGGTAATGGCGCGCGCGGTTGAACGCGGGCTCGCGCCGCTCAGGGGCAGGCGCGCCTCGCATCTGCTACCGCGCGCGCGGCTGGGCGGACCGATGCCGTGGGTGATCGCGATCATGGTGGCGCTGACGGTGCTGGCAACGGGGGGTGTGCTCGCGCTGACCAATCTGGTCGATCGCGCCCGCGCCGATCTGGCAGGGGGTGTGACGGTCCAGATCGTCGAAGCCGATCCGGTCCTGCGCGCCGCGCAGGCGGAGCGCACGATGGCGGTGCTGCGCGATCTGCCCGGTGTCGGCGATCAGCGCCTCGTGCCGCAGGCGGAGCTGGAGGCGCTGATCGAACCCTGGCTCGGTGGCGGAGTGCGTAGCGAGGTCGTGCCGTTGCCGGCGCTGATCGACGTCCGGCTCGAGGGCGAAGTGCACGACGAGGCGCTCGATAGCTTGCGAAGTGCGCTCGCCGAGGTTGCACCCGATGCGCGGGTCGACGCCCAATCCGACTGGCTCGGGCCGGTGTTCGATGCCATCGCCGCGCTGCGGTGGTTGGCGCTCGGATTGATCGCGCTGCTCGCCTTCACCAGCGCCGCAGCGGTCTGGCTGGCGGCGCGCAATGCGCTTAACGCCAACCGCTCGACCATCGAGGTAGTCCATCTGCTCGGCGGCACCGACGGCCAGATCGCGCGGATATTCCAGCGCTCGGTGCTGATCGACGCCGCGCTGGGCGGGCTCGTTGGGCTGATCCTTGGCGCGGTCGCGCTGACGATCCTCGGGGCACAATTCGCCGCGCTCGACGCGGGGCTGGTGCAGGGTGGCGGGCTGGACGCCATCGACTGGCTGCTGATGGCGCTGGTTCCCTTCGCCGCAGTCGCAATCGCCTTGCTCACTGCGCGGATGACGGTATTGGCCTCGTTGAGGAAAATGTCGTGATCCTGCGCTTTGCCGCCTTTCTCCTGCTCGCCTACGCGCTGGGCTTTCTCGGTTTCGCGGTGACGCTGCCGCAGCCGCTGGGCGATGTGGAGACCGATGCAGTGGTCGTGCCAACCGGCGGGTCGGGCCGGATTGCGCGCGGACTCGAGATCGTGCGCGAAGGCAAGGCGGGCCGGATGTTCGTTTCGGGCGTCGATCCGGAAGTCAAACCGCAGGAATTCGCCGCCCAGTTCGGAGTTGCGGGGCGCGAAATGGATTGCTGCGTTACGCTTGGCTTTCTGGCCGTGGATACCCGTTCCAACGCGGGCGAGGTCGCGCAATGGGTGAGCGAGAACGAGATCGAGGATCTCCGCCTCGTCACCACCGACTGGCACATGCGCCGCGCTGCGGGAGAAATCCGCGGGGCGATCCCGGATACTGTTGTGATCTACGAAGACGCGGTGCCTTCCAGCCCGGATCTCCAGCAATTGTTCCTCGAATACAACAAGCTGCTCGCCTCGTCGGTCTCGCAGGGCATGCCCGCCTGAGGCGCCCGACCATGCTGCTCATCCGCAACATCGCCTTCTATCTGGCCTTCTATCTCGGTTCGCTGGTGGTGACGACCGGCACGCTGCTGGCGCTGCCGTTCAGCCATGCGCTGTTCCGCAAGCTGGTCCATGCCTGGAGTGCATGGCATCGCTGGTGCGTGGTTTACCTGCTGGGCTGCGAAGTGATCGTAGAAGGAGAGCCACCTACCGAGCCGGTGCTCTACGCGGTCAAGCACGAGAGCTTCTTCGAGGCGATCGACACGCCTGAACTGTTTCCGCTGCCGGCCGTGTTCGCCAAGCAGGAGCTGTTCAAGATCGTCGGCTGGGGCACAGCGGGGCGCGCCTACGGCCTCATCCCGGTGGCGCGCGCGGCGGGGGCCAAGGCCCTGATCGGAATGATCCGCGAAGCGCGGCGAATGGCGGCGAGCGGGCGTCCGCTCGTGATCTTTCCCGAAGGAACGCGCGTCCCGCATGGCGAGCGGCGGCGGCTGCAGGCGGGCTTCGCGGGTCTCTACAAGGCGCTCGGCCTGCCCGTCATTCCGGTCGCGGTGGATAGCGGGCCGCTGTATCATCGCGGCCTGAAGAAACGAGGGCGGATCACCTATCGTTTCGGCGAACCGATCCCGCCCGGACTCGATCGGCAGGAGGTCGAGGCGCGCGTGCTCGACGCGATCAACACGCTCAATTCGTGAGCCCTAGACCGCGGCTTCAGCCTCGCGGCGCAGCACCGCGGCGATCTCGTCCATGTCTTCGGTGCTGCCGATGGTGATCCGCAGGGCGTGGGGCAGTCGCTGGCCGGGCAGGTGGCGCACCGCGTAGCCCGCCTCGGCCAGCGCCGCCAGCGCACGCTCCGCGCTCAGCGCACCCTCGAACAGCACCAGCAGGAAATTGGCCTTGCTCGGCACCGCATGCAGACCCCGATTGCCGAGCGTTTCGACGGCTTCGGCAAAGCGCGCCAGCCCTTCGGCATTGTGCCGGCGCGAGCGCTCGACAAAGTCCTGGTCGGCGAGAGCGGCGCGCGCCGCCACCTGTCCGCTCACCGTCACGTTGAACGGCCCGCGAATGCGGTTGAGCGTGGCGATCAGCGCAGTAGCCCCGGTCGCCCAGCCGATCCGCTCGCCCGCGAGGCCGTAGATCTTGGAAAACGTCCGCGTGACCAGCACATTGTCGTGCCGCGCGGCCAGCGCGAGCCCGCCATCGTCCTCGCCGGGCTGCAGATATTCGCCATAGGCCTGATCGAGCACGAACAACACATCGCGCGGCAGGCCGGCATGGAGGCGGGCCACCTCGTCGACTGGCAGAAATGTCCCGGTGGGATTGTTGGGATTGGCCACGAACACCACGCGAGTGCTGGGCGTCACCGCCGCCAGCATCGCATCGACATCCGCGCCATAGTCGCGATCGGGCGCTTCGACGGGGACGGCGCCGCAGCGCCGCGCCGCGATATCGTATACCGCGAAGCTGTAGCGCGGGAACAGCACTTCGTCGCCCGGACCGGCATAGCCCTGCGCAGCGAGATTGAGCAGCTCGTCCGAGCCGGTGCCGCAGACGATCCGCGCCGGATCGATCCCGTGCAGCTCCCCGATGGCGGCGCGCAATTGGGTCGCATCGGGATCGGGGTAGCGCGCTCCGGTGCTCACCCCGGCCAGTGCTTCGGCCGCCGCCGGGCTGCAGCCGAGCGGGTTCTCATTGGCCGAAAGTTTGATCAACTTCCGCCCATCCGCGCCGGTCGCCCGACCGGGGACATAGGCGTGGATCGCTTCGATCCAGGGTTTTGCGGTGGGTCCGGTTTCGCTCGTCATCGCGGGGAGCCTTTACGCAAATCGCGGCCTTCGACAAGCGCGACTCCGGGCGATAAGGGAGACCGGTGACCGAAACCTATCGCTCCTCGACCCTGCAGGCGCCGCTCGCTCTCGATGGCGGCGGCGTGCTGACGGATGTCACCGTCGCCTACGAGACCTATGGCGCGCTCGCGCCCGATCGTTCCAACGCCATCCTGCTGTGCCACGCGCTGACCGGCGACCAGTTCGTCGCCAGCGCCCATCCGGTCACCGGCAAGCCGGGCTGGTGGGAACGGATGGTGGGGCCGGGCCGACCGATCGACACAGACCGCTATCGCGTCGTCTGCGCCAATGTGATCGGCAGCTGCATGGGCTCGACCGGGCCCGCCAGCCTCGCGCCCGACGGCGAGCCCTATGCCATGCGCTTTCCGGTGATCACCATTCGCGACATGGTGCGCGGGCTGGTCGGGCTGCTCGACGAGTTGGGGATCGAGCGGCTGCATGCGGTGGTCGGCGGATCCATGGGCGGGATGCAGGCGCTCAGCCTTGCGGCCAACTGGCCCGAGCGCGCCGGACGTGTGCTCGCCATCGCCACCACCGCGCGGCATTCGGCGCAGAACATCGCCTTCCACGAAGTGGGGCGACAGGCGATCATGGCCGACCCGTATTGGTGCAAGGGCGATTACTACGCCCATGAAGAGCGCCCCGGCGCCGGGCTCGCGGTCGCGCGGATGGCGGCGCATATCACCTATCTGTCCGAAGACGGGCTGACCGAGAAATTCGGACGCCGCCTGCAGGACCGGACCGAGAAGACCTTCGGTTTCGACGCCGATTTCCAGGTCGAAAGCTATCTGCGCTATCAGGGCAGCGGCTTTACCAAGCGCTTCGATGCCAACAGCTATCTCTACATCACCCGGGCGATGGACTATTTCGATCTCGCCGAGGAGCATGGCGGCAAGCTCGCCGAGGCTTTCGCCGGGTCGCAAGCGCGCTTTTGCCTCGTCAGCTTCGACAGCGACTGGCTCTATCCCACCGCCGAGAGCCGCCATGTCGTCCACGCGCTCAACGCCGCGGGGGCGCCGGTGAGCTTCGTCGAACTCTCCGCCCCCTTCGGCCACGACAGCTTTCTGCTCGATGTCCCTGCGCTCGACCGGGTGGTGAAGGGCTTCCTCGAATGAGCGCCTCCGTATCCTCCCATCTGCGCCCCGACCTCGCGGTCATCGCCGCGCATATCGAGCCTGGCACCCGCGTGCTCGATGTCGGCTGCGGCGACGGCGCGCTGATGGCGGCGCTGCTGGGCAGGGGCTGCGACGTTCGCGGGATCGAGATCGACGGCGCGCTGGTCGAGACCTGCGTCGCACGCGGGCTCAGCGTGGTCCAGGGCGATGCCGACCGCGATCTGGTCGATTATCCCGATCACGGCTTCGATTATGCCGTGCTCAGCCAGACGCTGCAGACCGCCGAGCGGCCCGATCTGATGCTGTCAGAGCTGGTTCGCGCCGGGCGACGCGCCTTCGTCAGCTTTCCCAATTTCGCCTATTGGCGGATGCGCTGGGCGCTGCTGCGCTATGGCCGGATGCCAGTGACCCGCCACCTGCCGGTAAGCTGGTATGCGACGCAGAATATCCATCATGTGACGGTGCATGATTTCGAGGCGTTGGCGCGAGAACTCGGCCTCGCGATCGAACGCCGCTGGTTCTTCACCGACGCCCGCGAACTGGGCCCGGGCGGTGCCAACTGGCGAGCCGAATTCGCGGTCTTCGAGGTGAGCGGCGGATCCGGGGCACCAGCGTAGCAGAGCTCCGCGCCGCGGGACGTCGTGACGCAAGCGAGAGCGCAGAAATGCGCATGAGAATTGCCGGAGAATGCGCCGCATCGGGCATCATGACTCTAGAATAGTAGCGTGATGCACGAATGGTGCTCCGCCGCTTTCATCAGGAGTCGCTTTTGTCTGACGCAATCCGTTCGCGTTTGGAATTCATGGAGTTCGGTACCGCCCAGCGCGAGGCGTTGCGCACGACCCGCCCGGCTGTGCGCGCGATCATCGGCAAGGCCCTCGATCGCTTCTATTCGCGAGCTCAGCGTACTCCAGACACGGCAAGCTTCTTCGACAGTCCGGCGCATATGGCCAAGGCCAAGGCCGCGCAGGAGAAGCATTGGAAGCGCGTGGTCGAGGGCGAATACGGCGCCACCTATTTGGAAAGCACTCACCGGATCGGCGCAACGCACGCCCGCATCGGTCTGGAGCCGCGCTGGTACGTAGGCAGCTATGCATTGGTGGTGGAGGAACTCGTCGCAGGCGTCGCCCGGCGGACGCCCTTCTGGAAACGATTGGTTGGGTTGTGGAACCCCGGCGCCACCCATGATGCCACCATCGCTCTGGTCAAGGCGGCGCTGCTGGACATGGAATTGTCGCTCTCGGTCTATTTCGAGGAAGCACAGGCCTCGCGCGATGCTGCGGTCGCTCACCTCGACGAGGCGCTGGCCTCGCTGGCGGAGGGCGACCTTACCCGCCGCCTCTCCGGTATGCCGGAGAGCTTCGCCGCGCTGGAAGACAGCTACAATGGCGCGCTGGCGAAGGTCGGGGAGATGATCGCTGCGGTGGCCGACGGCGCCCAAAAGATCGACGGCGGCGTGCATGAGATCGCGCAGGCTTCGGAGGACCTGGCGCGTCGCACCGAGGGCAATGCGGCCAGCCTGGAACAAACCTCCGCCGCAATCACCCAGATGGACGATCGCATCAGGACCAGTGCCGAAGCTTCGCGGTCCACCGTGGTGCGAGCCGACCAGGCGATCGCGACCGTCTCGAGCGGTCGCGGAATCGCCGACGAGGCAGTGCAGGCGATGACCCGCGTGGCGGATTCGGCAAAGGGCATCGACAGTGTGATCGAAGGACTCGACAAGATCGCGTTCCAGACGCGCGTTCTGGCCATGAACGCTGCCGTGGAAGCCGGCCGTGCGGGCGAAGCGGGCCGCGGCTTTGCCGTCGTCGCGGACCTGGTTTCGGCTTTGGCGATGCGTGCAGAGGAAGAAGCAGGCCGCGCTCGCGATCAGCTCACCGCCACGCAGACCGATATCGAGGCAGCCGTGGGGATGGTTCAACGGGTCGATGGGGCGCTGTCAGAGATCTCGCAGGACGTGGATCAGGTCCACGCCCTGCTCGGCAGCATGGCCCAAGACAACGATGCGCAGGCGCTCGCGATCGGCGAGATCACGATCAGCGTCGGCACCATGGACCGTTCCACGCAGCAGAATGCTGCGATGGTGGAGCAAACATCGGCCGCGGCGCGCAACCTCACTCAAGAGGTCGGCACATTGGCCGAGCTCACCCAGGCGTTCCAGGTCGGCAACCAGGGTGCGGGGGCGGAGGGAAGAGGTGGCGCGACGCGGTTCGAAAGCGCCGCGCCTGTCAGCGGGCGGGGGATTCCCGCGGCCCATTCACCCGCGCGGGCCGCAAGGTCGGATGCCGCAGCCGCCTGACCTGGGTCGGCGGGCGGAGACTGGTCTGAGGGTTCGCCAGCGGGAGTCCGCAAGGATCCCGCTGGCACCCCGTTATTCGTATTCCGCCCAGGCGCGGCCATTGTCCCAGTGCAGCGTGACTTGCGAGACGGTGCAGAGGTCGAAGCCCTGCCAGAAAGCCTCGTCGCCGTCGTCCCAGACGACCTTGATGTCGTAATTGCAGGCCTTCTGCCGCGGGGCGAACTCGATCGTCACGGTTTCGCCGTTCTCGAGGATGTCGCGGCCCATTACGTCCTCTTCCCACTCGTTGCTGGAAGAAGGGGCGACATAGACTTCGGAGATCGTATAGCCGGTCGCATTGACCAGATCGAAATCCTGCTTGCCCGCCGACAGGGCGGCCGAACCGACAAATAGCAATGCGGCAGGCGCCGCCAGTTTGAGCAATGCGTTCACTTGGTCCATCCCCTTGTTGGCCTCAAAAAACGGGACTTGAACCAGGGGGCGAGGAATGCAAGCGAAATGCAATGATGCTTGCAGCCGGTTGCAATTAACCGGCTGCGCAAGCATCACTTCGTCGTCGACCTTTCGGGCATTATCGAGCGGCTGCGGAGAAGCCAGTCAGCCAGCGCAGCGTTCGATGGCGGTCGGCAGCAGCAAAGGGACCATGATGCACTCCAGAACTTTCGCTCTTGCCGCCTCATGTGCGCTGCTCCCGCTGGCGGGCTGCGCGACCGTTGCCGAGCAGCGGGTGGAGGCCGGGCTCGCCGAGGCGGGGGTGCCGCTGGGTATCGCCACCTGCATGGCGGACATCTGGGCCGAGGAGCTGTCGATCCAGCAGATCCGCCGGATCTCGCGCTTCGCCGATGCGGTGCGCGACAAGGACAGCCGGCTCACCATCCCGCGACTGGTTGGCCATGTCCGCGACTGGAACGACCCCGAGGCGATGGCGGTGGTGAGCGCGTCAGCGGCGCGCTGCGCCTTCGAATGAGCCCCCAAGCCAGCTGAGGAGGTCAGGCCTTGAGCCGCTCCGCATGCCAGCGGACGTGCTCGGCCATGAAGGTCGAGATGAAGAAATAGGAGTGGTCGTAGCCCTCCTGCAGCCGGATCATCGCGTCCATTCCCGCCGCCTTGCAGGCTTCGGCAAGCCGGTGGGTCTGGAGCTGTTCGACGAGGAAATGGTCGGCCATCCCCTGATCGACCAGCACACAATCGGCGCGCGCGCCGTCCTCGATCAGCGCGACCGCATCGTATTCGCGCCAACTCTGGCGATCCTCGCCGAGATATCTGCCCAGCGCCTTCTCGCCCCAAGGGACGAGGCTGGGCGCAACGATCGGCGCAAAGGCGCTGATCGAGCGGAAGCGGTCGGGATTGCGCAAGCCGACGGTGAGCGCGCCGTGGCCGCCCATCGAATGGCCCATGATCGCCTGGCGCGCGGGATCGACCGGGAAGTTCGCCTCGATCAGCGCGGGCAGTTCGCGCTCGACATAGCTGCGCATCCGGTAATGCTCTGCATAGGGCGCCTGCGTCGCATCGACATAGAATCCCGCGCCCAGCCCGAAGTCATACTCGCCATCGGCATCGGGCACGTCCTCGCCGCGCGGCGAAGTGTCAGGGGCGACGAAGATTATGCCATGCTCTGCACAGGCGGCGCGGTATTCGCCCTTCTCGGTGACATTGGCGTGGGTGCAGGTCAGCCCCGAGAGATAATACAGCACCGGCAGCGTCTCTCCCGCCGCGAGGCTCTCGGCCTGCGGAGGAAGATAGACCGCAAAGGTCATCTCGGTGCCGGTTTCGGCGGAGGCATGGGAGTAGACTCCCTGCACCCCGCCGAACGCCTTGGCTTCCGAGACCGTCTCGAACGGGCGATGATCGGATGTCGAAGTCATCAGCCCATGCGCTTCAGGACGCAGACCTTGTTGCCCGCCGGATCGCGCAGATAGGCCAGATACATATTGCCGATCTCGCTCTCGCGGATGCCGGGCGGATCCTCGATCGCGGTGCCGCCGTTCTCCAGGCCCGCCTTGTGCCAGGCGTCGCCCTGTTCGGGGCTGTCGACAGCAAAGCCGATGGTGCCGCCATTGGCGCCGCAGGCCCTGCCGCCGTCGATCGGCTCGGAAATAAGGAAGATCCCGCCCTTGTGCATATAGAGCACGCGGCCCTTGGGATCGACCCGCCCCTCGGGGCCGCCCAATGCGGCGAAACAGGCGTCATAGAATTTCTTCGAGGCGTCGATATCGTCGGCGCCGAGCATCACGTGGCTGAACATGGCATTCTCCTCCTTGTCGTTATTTGCGTGTCGTTTTGTGAGCGTAGTCTCGCTCAGTCGTAGACCACCACGCTGCGGATGCTCTCGCCCGCATGCATGAGGTCGAAGCCCTTGTTGATCTCGTCGAGCTTGAGGACATGGGTGATCATCGGATCGATCTGGATCTTGCCGTCCATGTACCAGTCGACGATCTTGGGCACATCGGTGCGGCCCTTGGCGCCGCCGAAGGCGGTGCCGCGCCAATTGCGCCCGGTGACGAGCTGGAACGGGCGGGTCTCGATGGTCTTGCCCGCTTCCGCCACGCCGATCACGATGCTGGTGCCCCAGCCCTTGTGGCAGCATTCGAGCGCCTGCCGCATGACAGTGGTGTTGCCGGTGCAGTCGAAGCTGTAGTCCGCGCCGCCATCGAGCATGGCGACCAGATGCGCGACGACATCCTCCACTTCCCTGGGATTGACGAAATCGGTCATCCCGAAATGCTCGCCATAGGGCTTCTTGTCGGGGTTGATGTCGACCCCGACGATCCGGTCGGCGCCCGCCATCCGCGCGCCCTGGATGACGTTGAGCCCGATCCCGCCCAGTCCGAACACCACGACATTGTCGCCTGGACGGACATCGGCGGTGTTGACCACCGCGCCGACCCCGGTGGTGACCCCGCAGCCGATATAGCAGCTGGTATGGAATGGCGCGTCCTCGCGGATCTTGGCGACCGCGATTTCCGGCAGCACGGTGAAGTTCGAGAAGGTCGAGCACCCCATGTAATGGTAGATGGTGCGCCCTTTGTAGGAAAAGCGGCTGGTTCCGTCGGGCATCAGCCCCTTGCCTTGCGTCTCGCGGATCGCGCTGCACAGATTGGTCTTGCCCGAGAGGCACATTTTGCACTGGCGGCATTCGGGCGTGTAGAGCGGGATGACGTGATCGCCTTCCTTGACGCTGGTCACGCCGGGGCCGACTTCGCGCACGATCCCGGCGCCTTCGTGACCCAGGATCGAGGGGAACAGGCCTTCGGAATCGAGCCCGTCGAGCGTGTAGGCATCGGTGTGGCAGATCCCGCTGGCCTTGATTTCGACCAACACCTCTCCCGCCTTGGGTCCTTCGAGGTCGAGTTCGACTACTTCGAGCGGCTGCTTGGCTTCGAAAGCGACGGCGGCGCGGGTCTTCATGGGGCGGGGTCTCCAGCGGTTCGGTCGCGCCGAGGCCTAGGCGAGGGGGCCCGAGCTCGCAAGCCGGTAGCTTGCGGTTCAGGCTGCGGCGCCTAACACGGGTCGGATGACAGCCATTCTTTCCGCAACGCTTCTGCTCGCCATGCAGACCGCAGGGGCTTCGGCACCCTCGCCATCGACTTCTGCGCCAGCTCCCGCGCTCTCGCTCGAGCAACAGTCGGGGCTGCGCTGCGCCGCGGCCTTCGCGCTGATCGCGCGAGGACAGGCGGCGGGCGATGCCGGGGCCCTGACCTACCCTGCGCTGGGCAAACGCGGGCGCGAATTCTTCGTACGGACCGCCGCGCGGCTGATCGACGAGACCGGTCTCGACCGCGACGGCGTCGCCCGGCTGCTGTCGGCCGAAGCGGGCCGGCTGGCGCAGGAGGAGGGCGCGCTGGAGCGGACCATGCCCGCCTGCCTGCTGCTGCTCGAGAGCTCGGGCCTGTAGCGCGCCGGGGCGCCACGGGCGTCAGCGCCGGTTCAGCGCTGGGCTGCCAGAGCGCGGCGGGCTTCTGTTGAAAGGTACCGATTCGTATGCGCCGCATCATTCTCGCAGCCACCCTGCCGCTCGCCTGCCTCGCCGCGCCGGCGCTGGCGCAGGATAGCGACCCCGCACCGGCCGCAAGATCCGAGACGCTGGATCGTATGGCGAAGAGCCTGTCCGATCCCGCGCGTCAGGCGGAGCTGGCCGCAACTCTGGCCACGCTCACCGAAATCGTGCTCGACCTCCCGCTCGCCCCCCTTGTCGAGCCGCTCGCCGAGGCGGTCGGCGAGACGGCCGGCGAGAAGGTGGGCGAACCTGTCCGCCGAGTCGATCCCGATCTGACCCTGCGCCGGTTGGCGCCGCGCAGCGACGATCTCGCGCGAACCATCGAGAACCGGCTGCCGCAGACGATGGACCGCCTGGCGGGTCTTTCGGGCAGCCTCGCCGCGCTGGTCCCGGTCTTGCGCGACATGGCCGACCAGCTGGAAACCGCGCTGCCGCCCGAGGGCAAACCCGCAACGCGCTGATCCGCTGCGCAAACCCGTGCCGGGAAGGCTGGCATTCGCCTGCTCCATGCGCCATGGACGCTTCCCACCATGTGGCAATTGCACCAATTCCCTCTGTGTCCCTTCAGCCGCAAGGTTCGCCTCGTGCTCGGCGAGAAGAGCGTCGCCTACGAGCTCGTCCGCCAGCCTCCCTGGGAGGCCAGCGACGAGCTTATCGCGCTCAACGCCGCGGGGCGCGTGCCCGTGCTTCACGATCCGGCGCGCGATCTCGCGCTCAGCGACAGCCAGGCGATCTGCGAATATCTCGACGAGACCGTCGAGCGTAGCCCTTTGCTCGGCGGGACCGCGATCTACCGCGCGGAAATCCGCCGGTTGATCGCGTTGATGGACGAGAATTTCTTCGGCGACGTGGTCGCGCCGCTGTTCCACGAGAAGGTCCGCAAGCGGCTGGTGCTGCGCCAGCCGCCCGACGGGCGCGTGCTGCGCGAGGCGATGAAGCTCGCCCATGCGCATCTCGACTATATCGACTGGCTGGTCGACACGCGCAGCTGGATCGCGGGTTCGACGATGAGCCTCGCCGATCTTGCCGCCGCGGCGCAGCTGTCGGTGGCGGATTATCTCGGCGGAATCGACTGGTCGGGCCACGAGCAGACGCGCGGCTGGTACGCGGTGGTCAAGAGCCGTCCGAGCTTTCGCCCGCTGCTCAACGAGAAGATGGAAGGCATCCACCCCCCGGCACATTACGCGCTGGTCGATGTTTGAGTGGAACTTGCGGCCTTCCCCACCATATCGTGAGGGAAGGAGATCACGATGACCGACAAGCTCGAAATGGCCGACGCCCAGTGGCGCGAGAAGCTGACCCCCGAACAATATCACGTGCTGCGCGAAGGCGGGACCGAACGCGCCTTCACCGGTAAATACGACAAGAACAAGCAGACGGGCGAATATCTGTGCGCCGCCTGCGGCCAGCGCCTGTTCGACAGCGCGGACAAATACGACAGCGGCTCGGGCTGGCCCAGCTTCACCGCTCCGGCGGAGGACGACGTCGTCGAGCAGAACCGCGACGTCAGCATGGGAATGGTCCGCACCGAGGTGGTCTGTTCCAAATGCGAAGGCCATCTGGGCCATGTCTTCCCCGACGGCCCGGGCGAGAATGGCTTGCGCTATTGCATCAACAGCGCGGCGCTCGATTTCGAGCCCGAGGACGGCGCTGCCTGAGGCCCCGCGGCGGCTAGCTGCGAGAGGCGGGGCGAGAGGCGGGGGACGGCAGGGCGGTTCCCCGTTCACGCATGGTTACAACTGCCCTATGCAACGCCCGGATCATTGATCGGGTGACGTGAATTGGCGGGACGCAGACAGAACGACACGAACCGGCGCGGCGAGCGTCGCAAGGCGGCGGACGCCAAACCGGCCCGGCGCGGCTGGCGGCTCTGGCTGCGCCGGCTGATCCTGTGGGGTCTGGCGCTGGCGCTGCTGGCGGCGCTGTTCGTCGGGCTGGCGGTGGCCTTCGCCGCGCGCTCGCTCCCCTCCTTCTACCAGCTCCAGGCGACGCAGGTCGGCCAGACCATCGTGGTGCGCGCGCGTGACGGCAGCGAGATCGTCGAACTCGGCCCCAGCTATGGCCAGTGGCTGAGCTCGGAAGAAATCCCGCAGGTCATGAAGGATGCGATGATCGCGGTCGAGGATCGCCGGTTCCGCTCGCATTTCGGGATCGATCCGATCGGTCTCGCCCGTGCGCTCTATGTCGCTGTGACCGACGATACCCGCGTCGCGGCGACCTCTACCATAACCCAGCAGCTTGCCCGCAACGTCTTCCTCAATTCCAACCGCACGCTCGATCGCAAGCTGCGCGAGGCGGTGCTGGCGGTGGCGCTGGAGACCAAGTTCACCAAGGAGCAGATTCTCGAGCTCTATCTCAACAAGGTCTATTTCGGCGGCGGTGCCTATGGCGTGGATTCCGCCTCGCGCAAATTCTTCAGCCATCCCGCCACCCGGCTTTCGACCGCCGAAGCGGCGATCATCGCCGGGCTGGTCAAGGCGCCCAGCCGCTATTCCCCGACCGCCGATGTCGACGCCGCTGTGGACCGTGCCAGCGTGGTGCTGCGGCTGATGCGCGAGCAGGGCCGGATCAGCGCCAGCGAGGCGTCGGTCGATGTCTCTGCGGTCAATCTCAAGGAGGAAACCGGGCAGAATTCGGTGCGCTACTTCACCGATTGGGCGCTGCCCCAGCTCGACCTGCTGCTGCCCGAGACCTTCGAACCGATCGAGGTGTGGACCACGCTCGACACCGGGATGCAGCGCGCGGCCACCGCCTCGATCAAGGCCAACACGCCCGAAGGGGCGCAGGGGGCGCTGGTCAGTCTCGACCGCGATGGCGCGGTCCTCGCGCTGATCGGGGGCACCGATTACGTCCAGACCAATTACAACCGCGCCACCGACGCAATGCGCCAGCCCGGCTCCTCGTGGAAGCTGTTCGTCTATCTCGCCGCGCTCGAGGCGGGCTACACGCCGGAGGACCGCGTGGTCGATGCGCCGGTGACGATCGAGGGCTGGAGCCCGCGCAATTCGGGCGGCAGCTATGCCGGGCCGATCGATCTGCGC
This sequence comes from Qipengyuania benthica, assembly GCF_030717865.1. NCBI lineage: Bacteria > Pseudomonadati > Pseudomonadota > Alphaproteobacteria > Sphingomonadales > Erythrobacteraceae > Qipengyuania > Qipengyuania benthica. Next base: position 367,090 of record NZ_JAVAIL010000001.1, read on the forward strand.
ACCGCCTTCGCCTATTCGAAGAACACCGTGGCTGCGCAGCTCGGCAACGAGGTCGGCTTCGGGACGGTGGCCAGCATGGCGCGGCGCTTCGGCATCACCACCCCGGTCTCGACCTATCCCTCGATGGTGCTGGGTTCCTCCGAAGTCCGCCTGATCGACATGACCCGCGCCTTTGCCGCGGTGGCGACCGGCGGAAGCTCGGTCGAGCCCTATGGCATCCTCAAGGTGACCACCGCCAGCGGGGAGCTGCTCTATCAGCACGAACGCGCGCGCGAGGTGCAGCTGGTGCCCGATCACGTCGCTGCGGGGATCACCGATCTGCTCCAGACCGCGGTCAACACCGGCACCGGACGCGCCGCGCAGATCGGCCGTCCTGTGGCGGGCAAGACCGGGACCACCAATTCCAACAAGGACGGCTATTTCGTCGGCTTTTCCAGCGGCATCACTACCGGCGTATGGATGGGCCGCGACGACAATGCGCGGGTAGCCAGCCTGCAGGGCGGGCGCGCCCCGGCGCAGGCCTTCGCCGCCTATATGCGCTACGCCGTCAGGAACCGGCCGATCGAGGAATTCGACACCGATCTGCAATTGCCCGAATGGCAGCTGGAGCCCGACGACGAGCAGATGTTCGGCGATCCCGACGACTACTATTTCATCGACGAGCAGGGCAATCTGATCGAGCCGGGGCGGCCGCAGGACCAGGGCGAGGATTACTTCCCCTATCCCGACCAGCCCGGTGGCGGTGCGGGTGTCGGACCCGGTGAAGGCGACCGACCGCGCCTGCCCGGACAGCCGCCGCGCCGCCCGGTGGGGCAACCGCTACCCGGCGATCCCGCGCCCGATGCCCCGGCAGCGGCGAGCGACGATTTCCTGCGCCGTGCGACCGGAGAGGGTGCCGAGCAGCAGCAGCAGCGCCAGCCTCGCCAGCCGAACCCGCCACCTCCGCAATAAAGCCGTTCGGCAACAAAAAACCCCTCCGGTGAGGGAGGGGTTTTCATGGTCTCGACGATCGGCGGTCGCGAAGATCGCGCCGATGCGGTTCAGCGCAGGCGAACCGGCAGGTAGGTCGGCGGACGCCCACGGCGCTGCACGCGCAGCAGGACGGCATCGCGATCCTCGGCATCGGCCTGCGCGATCACGGCTTCGAGTCCTGCGATATCCGCCACTTCGCGATAATTCGCGCTGAGGATCACATCGCCGCGCTGGAGACCCTTGCGCGCGGCATCCGAATTGGCATCGACCGCGCCCACGGCCAGTCCCTGCGTCTCCGGCGAGGCGCCCAGCTGCCGGGCGATCTGCGGATTGAGCGGAACCACCTGCAGCCCGAGCCGCTGCTCGATCAGCCCGTCATCGGGGCTCTCGAGCATTTCTTCCTCTTCGGCTTCGGGATCGAACATCTGCTGGCGGGCCAGTTCTTCCGCGCTCGGTCGGCGACCGACGGGCACGTTGACCCGCATGCGCTCGCCACCGCGGATGAGTTCGACCGGGATCGTCTCTCCCGGCGGGATGTTCGCGACCAGGAAGGACAGCGTCTGGTCGGGGGTGACCGGCTGGCCGTTCACGCTGACGACGATGTCGCCGGGGCGGATACCGGCGCGCTCGGCGCCTTCGCCCGGCTGAACCGACTGGACGATTTCGCCGCGGTTGCGCTCGATGCCGAGCGAAGCGGCGAGGTCGTCGGTAACCGGCTGGATGCTGATCCCCAGATAGCCGCGCTCGATCGTCTCGCCGCGGACCAGTTGCTCCACGATCGGCGCAGCGGTTTCCGCCGGGATAGCGAAGCCGATCCCGACGCTGCCGCCCGAAGGCGAGAGGATGGCGTTGTTGATGCCGATGACATTGCCCTGCATGTCGAACAGCGGACCGCCCGAATTGCCGGTGTTGATACTGGCATCTGTCTGGATGAAGCGATCGTAGGCGCCTGTGCCGGTGTTGCGCAGCACGCTCGATACGATGCCGCTTGTCACGGTTCCGCCAAGTCCGAAGGGATTGCCGATCGCGACCACCCAATCGCCCACGCGCGCCTGGCTGGAATCGCCGAAACGCACGAAGGGGAAGGGCTCGCCCCGCACGATCTTGAGCACGGCGAGATCGGAATCGGCATCATTGCCGACGAGCTTGGCGGCGTATTCGGTGCCGTCGGGCATGGTCACGGTGATCTCTTCAACCGTTCCCCGGCCCCGCGGGCTGACCACGTGGTTGTTGGTCACGACATAGCCATCGGCGGAGATGATGAAGCCCGAACCGAGCGACTGGCCTTCGCGGTATTGCGGCTCATCTTGCGACTGCCCGCGGCGGCGGTTGAACATATTCTCGAAGGGGGTGCCGGCGAAGGGATTGGCGTTGCTCACCTCCACTCGCTGGCGGGTAGAGATATTGACAACCGCCGGCTGCAATTGCGCAGTCAGTTCGGCGAAGCTCTCGGGGCCTCCTGCGCGCGGGACGGCTCGCGACATCTCCAGGCCATCGTTCTGCGCCACCTGGGCGCCTGCGGGATAGCCGGTCGCCAGCGACACGGCGGCACCGCCGACCAACAGCACACTCGTCAATCCATAGGCATATCGCACTGGTTTCACGTCCTCTCGTTCCTTTTCGTGGGGGCCGCCTGCACCCGGTATCCGGGGCCAGCATGCGCCTTCATGGGGGCTCGGCTCGTTTCAACCCTTACCCGCTGAACCGCCATTGAACGCCGAAGGTTCCGCTCGACGAACGGTCAATTCTGTCCGCGGAACTGCCTGAGATACTCGTTGTCGGGCGACAGGATGATGCTGCTCTCGTTGCCGTTGCGCGCGGAAAAGGTGGTGTCGTAGCTCTGCATGGCGCGGTAGAAATCGTAGAACGACGGATCCTTGCCGAAGCTGTCTGCATAGATCCGCGCCGAATCCGCATCCGCCTCGGCGCGGATGATGCGGGCATCGCGTTCGCCCTGAGCGCGGATGGTGCGCGCTTCGCGTTCGCGATCCGATTCCATCCGGCGGAACGCCGAATTGAGCGGTGCGCCATCGGGCAGATCGGTGCGCTTGATCTTCACGTCGATCACCTCGGCGCCGTATTGCCGGGCCTGGCGATCCAGATTGGCGCGTACATTCGCCAAGGCGCTGCCGCGCTCGGCGGTCAGCATGTTCTGGAAGGTCCGGCGACCGAGTTCCTGGCGCAGCACCGAATTGAGGATCGGCTCGAGCGCGAGCCGCACTCCTTCGGTGGTCCCGGCGCGCTCGACCATCCGCACCGGATCGAAGATCCTGAACCGCGCATAGGCGTTGACCAGCAGGCGCTGCTGATCGTTCGACAGCACTTCCTCGTCGGACATCTCGAGATCGAGAACCCGCTTCTCGACCCGGCGCACCGAGTCGATGAAGGGCACCTTCAGGTACAGCCCGGCATTGGTGGTGCCACCCGGCGTGTTGACGACCCCGATCGGCTCGCCGGTGCGGATCACAACGGCCTGCTCTTCCTCGGGTACGATATAGACGCTGGCGAAGAACAGCACGATCAGCACCGCAAGAGCGATCAGGACGCCGCGGCGCTTTTCCCAGATATTGGTCATGTTCACTGGCTGTCTCCCTGCGGCTGGACCGGAGCGCTCGCGGCGGGCGCAGCATTGTTGCTGCGGCGGCGCACTTCGGGCAGCGGCAGATAGGTGGTGACGCCGTCGTTCTCGACCACGGTCGTATCGGTCTGGCTCAGCACCCTTTCCATGGTCTCGTAATAGAGGCGGCGACGGGTGACTTCGGGCGCGAGACGATACTCCTCATAGACTTCGTCGAAGGCCTCGGCCTCGCCCTGCGCCTGCGCGAGGACCTGCTGGGCGTAGCCGCGCGCCTGATTGCGCGAAGCGTCGGCGTTCTGTTCGGCGACCGAGACATCGCGGAATGCATCGACGACTTCGGCGGGAGGGTCGGCCTTGTCGATTTCGACACCGAGCACCTGGATGCCCGAATTGTAGGCATCGAGCGCGGTCTGCATCCGCTGACGCACGTCCTGTTCGATTTCGGCACGTCCCTGACCCGAGAAGGTCTGGTCGAGCGTCTTCTCGGCGATTTCGGCGCGCATCGCGGCTTCCGCCACTTCGCCGACGGTTTCGATCGGCTCGGCCAGCGAAAACATGAAATTCTCGAGGCTCTTGATGTTCCAGCGCACGATGTAGCTCAGATCGACGAGGTTCTGGTCGCCGGTCAGGATGAGCTTGGCGCTGTCGCCCGAGCCGGGGATGCGCAGCGCGCGGACGCCCTGGACGTCTTCGATGGAGACGTTCTCGATCGGGAATGGGGCGGTGAAATTGAGCCCGGGCTCCAGCGTCCTCGTGTAGTTGCCGAGCGTCTTTACCACGGCCTTTTCCTGCGCCTCGACCAGATGGACGCTGGTCGCGAGCACGAGGATCGCTACCAGGCCGATTGCGGCAAAGGGCAGCCAGCTGCCGCCGCCGGAGCGCCTGGGGAAACGGAAATTGGGCCCGCCGGGACCGCCCGAGCGGCGCGGACCTTCGGGGCCGCGGTTCTTGAAGATGTCTTCGATATTGGCGGGACGGCGCGGACCGCCGCCGGTGGCATCCGGCGGTAGCCATGGGTTCTTTGGCCCCTTGGGCTTGGCAGCGGGCTTGTCGTCCGATCCGTCCGACGGCGGTGTGTCGCCGTTATCGCCATTGCTGTCGCCGGAGCCCTTGCCGGGACCCTTGCCCCAGGGGTTGCGGCCGCCGGCCATGGCCAGCCCGATGTGTTTTCCAAACCCGTCCAATATTCGCATGCAATATCTATAGGGTCGATCTGCGAGAAAAACAGGGGTTGTCGCGCGCTTTTTGATGCTACACGGCGCAGCGCATGGTCGATCATCCGTTAATCGCTGCGCTTCCCGCTCCGCTCCGCGATCGCGTCACCTCGGCGACGATGAAGGACGGTCGCGCGACGGTCGTGCTCGACGTCGCCGGGCTCGATCCGCGCCAGCGCGAGCAAGCGGAGGCTGCCGTGACCCAACGGGTCGGCGCTGCTGCCGGCGTGAACGAGGTCCGCGTGATCCTCACCGCCGAACGCAAGGCGCGCCGGATCGTCGCAGTGGGCTCGGGCAAGGGCGGCGTCGGCAAGTCCACGCTGACCGCCAATCTCGCCGTCGCGCTCCACCGCATGGGCCACAAGGTCGGTCTGGTCGACGCCGACATCTACGGCCCCTCGCAACCCACGATCCTGGGCAATCAGGGCGTGCGACCCGAAGCGCGCGAGGACAAGCTGGTCCCGGTCGCAAGCGCGGTCGGGGTGCCGGTGCTGTCGATGGGGCATCTGGTCAAGCCGGGGCAGGCGATCGCCTGGCGCGGGCCGATGGCGGGCAATGCGCTGAGCCAGCTGATCGACGCGCATTGGGGCGATGCCGAGCTGCTGCTGGTCGATCTGCCGCCGGGCACCGGCGATGTCCAGCTAACCATGCTGCAGAAGTTCAAGCCCGCCGGCGCGGTGCTGGTCTCCACCCCGCAGGACCTCGCGCTGATCGATGCGGCGCGCGCGGGGCAGTTGTTCGACCAGGCCGGGGTGCCGGTGATCGGGCTGGTGGAGAACATGGCGGGCTATGCCTGCCCGCATTGCGGCGAGATTTCGGATCCCTTCGGCGCGGGCGGTGTCGAGGAGGCGGCCCGACGGCTCGAATTGCCTTTCCTGGGGCGAATCCCGCTCGACCTCGCTATCCGGCAGGGCAGCGATTCCGGTCAGCCGCCCGCGGCAGGCGACGGCGCGATTGCGGAACCGTTCCGCGCCATCGCCGCAAAGCTCGCAGCTTGGCTGGCAAAGACCTCCTGACCTCGGTCTCGCTGTCGCGTCGCCAGCTGCTCACCGGAGCGGCGGTGGGCGGGGGACTGCTGGTGGCGTGGTGGGCCTGGCCGCGCAGCTATCCTCCTTCCCTGCAGACCGGGGCGGGCGAGCATCGGTTCGGCGCCTGGCTGACCGTGGCCGAGGACGGAGTGGTGACCGTGGCGGTGCCCCAGCTGGAGATGGGACAGGGAGTGACCACCGTCCTGCCGCAGATCGTCGCGCAGGAAATGGGCGCTTCGTGGCGCCAGATCGCCGTCGCGACGGTGCCGCCCAACGGTGCGCAAGCCAACGTCGCGCTGGCTGCGAAATGGGCGCCGCTGTGGGCGGTGCTGCCCGACCTCGCAGACGCTCCGGACAGCCTTCTGGCCGAGCGCTTCGCCCGCGCGGAAAGTTTCATCGCCACCGCCGAGGGCTCGACCCTGCGCGCCTATGAAGACGATTGCCGCGCGGCGGGAGCCGCGGCGCGCGCCATGCTCGCCATGGCTGCGGCAGAACGCTGGGGGATCGCCTGGGAGGAGTGCGAGGCGGAGGACGGCCTTATCGTCCACGACGGCAAACGCCTCCGGTTCGGCGAACTGGCTGCACAAGCCGCGCAGATGATTGTGCCCGATCCTCCGCCGCTGCGGCCCTCGCCTCCGGGCGAGCGGCCTGCGGCAAGCGGGATGCCCGGGCCGGACGAGTTCCCCCGGCTCGACCTGCCGGCCAAGGTCGATGGCACCTATCTGTTCGCCGCCGACATCCGTCTTCCCGGAATGGTCTATGCTTCGATCCGACACGGGCCGGTGGGGCTGCCCGAGCTGGTGACTTTCGACGAAGCGGCCGCTGCCGGCGCGGGGCTGGTCGGGCTGGTGAAGGCGAAGCGCTGGATCGCGGCGGTGGCGGACAGCTGGTGGCGCGCCGACCGCGCGCTCGACCGGATGGCGCTGCGCTTTGGGGGGCCGGGCGGAGTCGATAGCGAAGCAATCGAAGAGGCGCTGGACCGCAGTGTCCGCACCGGTGAGGCGATGCGGATCGCGAGCTACGGAGATCCCGACGCGCTGCTGACCCGTCTCGATCCGGTCCAGCGCTATGATATCGCCCCTGCAGTCCACGCTGCGATCGAGACCGCCAGCGCCACCGCGCGCTATGCCGATGGCCGGCTGGAATTGTGGATCGCGTCGCAGGCGCCCGAAGCCGCGCGGGAGGCCGCAGCCGCTGCGGCGGGCTTGTCCCCAAGCGATGTGGTGCTCTATCCGGTCGGCGCGGGCGGCAGCTTCGATGCGCGGCTGGAAAAGCAGCATGCGATCGAGATCGCGCAGATCGCGCGGCAAATCGGCCGACCCGTGCAGCTGACCTGGCCCCGAGCGGAGGAATTCAAGGCGCTGCCGCCGCGGACCCCAGTCGCGCTCGTGCTCACGGCCAAGCTTTCACCCGGCGAAGAGCGGACCCCGATCGCCTGGCGGGCGCGGCTGGCTCTGCCGGCAACCATGCGCGAATTCGGCGAGCGCCTGTTCGACAATGCCACGCCCGAAGCGGCGATCGCACGGGCCGGGGCCGAAGCCGATCCGCTGGCCTGCGAAGGGGCGGTGCCGCCTTACGCGATCCCCAATGTCGCGGTCGATCACGTGACCGTTCCGCTCGAACTGCCAACGGGGCTGCTGCGCGGCAATTCGGCGGTCTATACCGGTTTCGCGACCGAGAGCTTCGTCGACGAACTCGCGCGCGAGGCGGCGCGCGACCCCTATCTCTACCGGATGACGATGCTCGGCCACGACGAACGCGTCGCCGAGGTGCTGCGCCGCGCTACCGAGCTGGGTGAATGGGATGGCGGCGGCGAGGGCAGCCGACAGGGACTAGCGCTGATCCGGATGGATTTCGGCGAGGCAAGCGGGGCGATCGCCTGCGTGGCGCAGGCGCAATTGGGGCAGGGCGGCGTGCGCGTGTCGCGGCTCACTGCGGTGGCGGATATCGGGCGGATCGTGAATGTCGACATCGCGCGCCAACAGATCGAGGGCGGGCTGCTGTTCGGGCTGTCGCTGGCGACCGGCTCGAGCGTTAGCTATCTTGGTGGTCTGCCCGTCAGCGCCCGACTGGTCGACCTGGACCTGCCGACCTTGGCGGACGCGCCCGAAATCGTCCTCGATCTGGTCGCCAGCGATGCGCCGCCGTTCGATCCCGGCGAGCTGGGTGTGGCGGTTGCGCCACCGGCCATCGCCAATGCATTGTTTGCCGCGACAGGCGTGCGCTTTCGCCGCCTGCCGCTGCTATCGGAGGGATTATGACCTGGCAGAACCAGACCTTGCCGCACGACCATCCCCCCGTCCGCTCGGGCGGGGTCGGCGTGCTGCTGGTGAATCTCGGCACCCCCGAAGCGCCCGATCCCGGATCGGTGAAGCGCTATCTGGGCGAATTTCTTTCCGATCGAAGGGTTGTCGAGATCCCGCAGATCATATGGCAGCCGATCCTGCGCGGTATTATCCTGACGACCCGCCCCAAGAAAAGTGCCGCCGCCTATGCCAAGGTCTGGACCGAAGAGGGTTCGCCGCTGGCGGTGATTACGCGCCGTCAGGCCGAGGCGATGCAGGAGCGGCTGGGCGAGAGCGTACGGGTGGACTGGGCGATGCGCTACGGTACGCCTTCGATCCCGAACCGGCTCGATGCGATGATGGCGGCGGGCTGCGAACGCGTGCTGCTGGCACCGCTCTATCCGCAGTATTCGGGCGCGACCACCGCCACCGTGGTCGATAAGGCGAGCGATGCGCTCAAGGCGATGCGCTGGCAGCCGAGCCTGCGAACGCTTCCGCCCTATCACGATGATCCCGCCTATATCGATGCGCTCGCCGTCGACATTTCGCGCCAGCTCGATGCGCTGGATTTCGCGCCCGAACTGCTGCTGCTGAGCTTCCACGGAATGCCCGAGCGCATGCTGCATCTGGGCGATCCCTACCACTGCCACTGCCGCAAGACGGCGCGGCTGCTCGAAGCGCGGCTGAACCGTCCCGGCCTGCGGCTCCGCACGACCTTCCAGTCGCGCTTCGGCCGCGCCAAATGGCTGGAGCCCGCCACGGACATCACGCTCGAGGAAGAGGCGCGCGCAGGCACCAGACGGATCGCGATCGCCGCGCCGGGCTTCTCCGCCGATTGCCTCGAGACGCTCGAGGAGCTCGCGATGGAGGGCAGACAGCAGTTCATCGAGGCCGGGGGCGAGGAATTCGCGGCGCTATCCTGCCTCAACACTTCCGACGCTGGGCTGGCGATGCTCGAGACGATCCTGCGGCGCGAATTGTCCGGGTGGATTTAGCCGGCGAGGTTGCTTACACGCAGGTAAGTATCAAGGAGCAACCTATGGCTACGCTAGCGTCCCACCAGCCCGCCGAATTCACCCCGAAGGAATGGCGCGACAAGCTGCCCGCAGGCTCGCTCGACCATATTCCGGGCGAGAAGGGCTATCCGCTCGTCGGCCACACCTTCACCCAGCTCTCCGATCCGCACGCTTTCGCGCGGCGGATGTTCGAGACCTATGGCCCGGTCTACAAGGTCAATTCGATGGGCGGCTGGCATGTCGCGCTGATCGGCCCCGAGGCGAACGAGCTGATGCTGTTCGATCGCGGCAAGATCTTCTCGAGCGATCAGGGCTGGAGCCCGGTTCTGCACCGGCTGTTTCCCGGCGGGCTGATGCTGCTCGATTTCGACCACCACCGCGCCGATCGCCGCGCGCTGTCGATCGCCTTCAAGCCCGGTCCGATGCGGCACTATGCCGACAGCCTCAACCGCGGCATCGCCGCGCGGGTGACGGATTGGGGCACGGGGGCAATGGAATTCTATCCCGCGATCAAGCAGCTCACGCTCGATCTCGCCGCGGACAGCTTCATCGGCCTGCCCTTCGGCGAGGAAGCCGACCGGATCAACCAGGCTTTCGTCGACATGGTCCAGGCCTCGATCGCACCGATCCGCCGTCCGCTGCCCTTCACGAAGATGAAGAAGGGCGTCGACGGGCGGGCCTATCTGGTCGACTACTTCACTCGGGAGACCATGCGGCGCCGCGCCGAAGGAGGCGGGCAGGACATGTTCAGCCAGTTCGCCACCGCCGAATTCGAGGACGGCAGCCTGATGGATGTCGAGGCGGTGGTCGATCACATGAACTTCCTGATGATGGCCGCCCACGACACCATCACCTCCTCCGCGACCTCGCTGGTCTATCTGCTGGCGAAGAACCCGCAATGGCAGGACCGCCTGCGCGACGAGCTGACCGCGATCACCGGCGGCGAGGGGCGCGATCTCGCCTATGACGACCTCGGCAAGCCCGAGCTGACCGAGATGGCGTTCAAGGAATCACTGCGGATGATCGCGCCGGTGCCCTCGATCCCGCGCCGCGCGCTGAGGAGCTTCGAATATGGCGGATACAGCATTCCCGCCGGGGCGCGGGTCGGGATCAATCCGCATCTGGTCCACCATATGGAAGAGCACTGGCCTGACCCCGAGCGCTTCGATCCGGAGCGCTTCATGGCCGACAAGGTCAAGGCGCGCCACAAATACGCCTGGGTCCCCTTCGGCGGCGGCGCGCACATGTGCCTAGGGCTGCATTTCGCCTATATGCAGATCAAGGTGCTGATGGCGCACATGCTGACCCGCTACCGGATCGAAGTCGAGCCGGGCTACGATCCCGCCTGGCAGGCATGGCCGATCCCGCAGCCCAAGGACGGGCTGAAGATCACGCTGAAGCAACTCTGAGGGCGGCGGCGAACCGCCGCTGCGCCAGAAGCTGCGTCAGAAATCGATTGCGATTCCGTCCTTGACCCAGTCGCCGTAGCGGGTGGGGCTGAGCTCCTCGTCCAGCTCTGGGCGCTTGGGTGGCGGGGCTGGCTCGTTGGTCCAGTGAGCGGGCTTCACGAAGCGCTCGGGGCGTTTGGTCGCGCGTTTGTCCATGGTCAAGAAATGCGCAGGCTGGCGCGGGGTTTCAAGGGCGGGTAGGGGAGCCGCGATGGCCATGCCCCCCGGTTTCCCCGCGCGCCGCGCCGCGCTGCGCCTGCTCGATGCCGTGCTGCGCCGCGGCGAGACACTCGATATCGCCTTCGGTTCCGCGACCGGCGACGTCCGCCGTTTCGAGGACAAGGCGTTGACCCGTGCCATCGCCAGCGAGGTGCTGCGCTGGCTGGTCGACTTCGACGCGCTGATCGACAGCGCCACCAAGGACAATCTGCCCCCCGACGCCAAGGTGCGCATGGTGCTGCGGATGATGCTGGCGCAATGGCTGCGGCTCGACACCCCGCCGCATGCGGTGCTGGCGACCGGGCTGCCGCTGCTCGCGGGTGGTCCGCGACGGCTGGCGCATGGCGTGTTCTCCACGCTAGAGAAGCGCGAGCACCTGCTCTCCGATAGTCCGACACTCCCGACATCCGTGGAGGCCCGCTGGGGCGAGCGCGCCGAGCCGATTGCCGCGGGTCTCGCCAATCCGCCGCCGCTGGACTTGAGTCTTCGCGACCCCGCGCGCACCGCCGATCTCGCCAACCAGCTTGCCGCCGACAGCCTGATGCCCGGCCAGCTCCGGCTGCCGCGCGGCGCCAGCGTCGAGAAAATGCCCGGCTTTGCCGAGGGCGAATGGTGGGTCCAGGATCTCGCCGCCTCGCTGCCCGCGCGGCTGCTCGGGCCCGGAGCCAATGCAGGAGAGGGCCGCCACGCGCTCGATCTCTGCGCCGCGCCGGGCGGCAAGACACTCCAACTCGCCGCCGCCGGCTGGCAGGTCACCGCACTCGACATCTCCAAGCGGCGGCTCGAACTGCTGCGCGACAATCTCAAGCGCACCGGGCTCAAGGCCGGCATCGTCCGCGCCGATGCGCTGGCCTGGGAGCCCAAGCATCGCTTCGATGCGATCCTCCTCGATGCGCCCTGCACCAGCACCGGCACCGCGCGGCGGCATCCCGATGTGCTGCACCGCATCGTTGCGCGCCAGATCGAGGAGATGGCCGAACTGCAGGCCGCGCTGCTCGCGCGCGCTGCGGAGTGGCTCAAGCCCGGCGGCACGCTGGTCTATGCGGTGTGTTCGCTGGAGCGGTCCGAAGGCGAAGCGCGGGCTGAGCAGGTCGCTCTGGTGCCCGAGCCGATCCGCGCCGAGGAACTGCCAACCGGATTGCTGCCGACGGCGGAAGGCTGGCTGCGCACCGATCCCGGCATGCTGCGCGAGGCGGGCGGGCTCGACGGGTTCTTCGTCGCGCGCTGGCGAAAGCCGGAATAAACGCAGCGGCGCTCTTGCTGCTCCGGATTTGAAAAAGCCCGGACCGTCGCGCGACGGTCCGGGCTGTGTCGTCTTGGCCGCGCTTCAGGTTGCGTCGCGGCGGTTCACATCGACATGATCGCGCGCGGTGACGAATGTGCGGTGCGGTGCTCCTGCACCCGCAGCGATTATCGCGGCCACGAGCGAGAGCAGCGAAGCGAAGAATGCATACCAGCTAGCGCTCGAGAGCGCATCCAGTGCGGATTCGGCGGTACGTCCGGCATCCTGCCGCAAGTCCTGGGTATCCACCCCTTCGATCTCGTTCCGGACCGAACCCACTGCGTCTTCGACGCGGCTTTCGACCTGCTGCTGCGAGACATCCTGGGGAACGGCGTCCTCGGGAAGGGCTCTGGCTGCAGTATCGGCAACCGAGCCGATTGCGTTGGCAGCACCCGCTACCGCGCTGGTGGCTGTGTTGACCGCAGCTCCGACCGTGCTGGTGGCGAACCACAGCATCACGATCGTGAGCAGGCCCCAAACGCTCGCGCCGTGAGCGGTGGCGGCGTTCTTGTCCGGGATGCCCGAAAGCCGCCCGGCGACATAGCCGCCGATGCCGAGCGCGATGATGCTGGTAACGATCCACCAGATCCCCGCGCCAAGCCCCACCCCGTCGAAGGCGGCGCCTTGCTGCGGATCGATGGCTCGAAAGCCTATCGCAGTGCCCAGCATTCCCAACAGGATCAGCACGCCCACGGCGATCACCGTGCCGGCGAAGATGGCTCCCCAGGAAACGCGCGACAACAGCGCCGGCGTGTCGGTGGCGCTGACCAGCGTCGCATCGTGATCGTGTCTATGTGTATCAACCATGTCGCTCTCCCTGACTAGAACATTGCTACAAGGTGAACCGATCGAAGCAGAGAACGTTCCGCCAGTCGAAACGGCGGCTCGGTTGGGGGCCTCCAACGAAGAACAGCCGACGACTGAATGTCGCCGGCTGTTCGGTATTCAGTTCCTGTAGCGCCGGTTCAGGGGCGCTGGGTGATTTCCATATCGTCCTCGTTCACCAGCAGGAAGACTTGCTGTTCCTCGGCGATCCGACGCGTATCGGCGTCGAGTTCGTCACCGGGAAGGTCCCCGATCGAGGCGGCGCTCATGACCGTCCCCGAGGAAATCCGCAATTGCTGGCCCGGATTGATATCCATCGGCTCTTCGAGTGGGCCATCATTGATCAGCGCGAACATGCGCTGGCCATTGTTCTCGACCCAGAAGCCGCGATCCGTCATCTCCGACAGCGGTCCGCCCACCGACACATCGCCCGAAAACTCGGTTCCGATATATTGCTCAGGGTTCGCCAGGATGGCGGCCAGCGTCACCTCGCCGACCGCGGGCGTCACCGGCTCTTCATCGACGACGACCGTTTCTTCCACCGCCACCGGCTCGACGAGTTCGGCTTCGTCATCATCCGCGCCGACCGCCCACCAGATGAGCAGCGCCAGCAGGATGAGCGCGAGCAGAATCCAGAGCCATGTCAGATTGCTTTTCTTTTCGACTGGTATCTCGGCCATTTCCCACCTCATTCGTATTCAAGATCACCGACAGACCGTGCGTCCGCCATGCTCCGAACAGCGGGCTCCGAGGAGCGAGTGGTCCAAAACTCACAGATGTTAAGTTTGAGAGCCGCGAGTCCTTCGCGGTAGTCGTGCCGGACGGCTTCCCAAACTCAGTCGGATTTGACCCTGGACTGGAAGCTCTTGCGCAGTTTCAGCAGCTTGGGCGGGATCGTGGCCTGGCAATAGGGATTGCGCTGGCCTTCGCCCCCCCAATATTCCTGGTGGTAATCCTCGGCGGGATACCATTGTGCCGGCCCCTCGATAGTGGTCACCGCAGTTCCGGAATTGTCGGCGTTCCAGCGGGCGATCGCCGCCTCGGCCTCGGCGCGCTGCGCGCCGTCCAGCGGGAAGATCGCGCTGCGGTACTGCGTTCCGACGTCGTTTCCCTGACGGTTGAGCTGACTGGGATCGTGGGTGCCCATGAAGACGTCGAGCAGATCGGGCAGCGCGATGACTTCCGGGTCGAAGGTGACGCGCACCGCCTCGGCGTGTCCGGTCGTGCCGCTGCACACCTCCTTGTAGGTCGGATCGGGCTTGTCGCCGCCGATATAGCCGCTCTCGACTGCGCTCACCCCCACCACATCGTTCATCACCGCCTCGGTGCACCAGAAGCATCCGCCCGCCATGATCGCCTGTTGAGTAGCCATTGAACTCTCCTTTGCCTGCCAGATAGGAAGCCGGCCCCGGCTTGTCATCCGCGCTTGTGATGGTCCGCTTGTCATTGGCCGGCCGCGCGGGCAGGGTTGCGGACAGAGAAATCTCGGGAGAGAATCGATGCGTACCCTGCTTGCCGCCTGCGCCACTGCTGCGCTCGCCTCCACCGCCCTTGCGACCCCCGCCATGGCCCAGCACCAGCATGGCAGCGGCGATGCCGAACACGCTGCCCATGGCCCGGCGCAGCACGCGATGATGACCGCGCTGGCCAGCCCGAACCGCGCCGAGGACAAGGCGCGCGACACCTGGCGCAACCCTGCCGAAACGCTCGCCTTCTTCCAGGTCGAACCCGGCATGACGGTGGTCGATTACATGCCGGCGGGCGGCTGGTACACGCGGGTGCTGGTCCCCTATCTCGGGCCGCAGGGCCGCTATGTCGGGCTGACCCCCGACCCCGCCGCCGCCGACGGGGAGCGGTTCGCCAAATATTTCGAGGGACTTCCGCCCGGTTTCGCCGAGGCATCGCCCGACTGGAATCTCTCCGGCGCGCCGGTCGCTCTCTACGCCTCGCAGGATATTCCCGAGGAACTCGAGGGCACTGCCGACCGCGTGCTGGTGTTCCGCGAAATGCACAATCTGCTGCGCTCGGGGGTGATGTACACCGAGCTGACGCGGATCCGCGATCTGCTCGCCGATGACGGGATGCTCGGCATCGTCCAGCACCGCGCCAAAGCCGATGCCCCGGCGGATTACACGCTCGGCAGCAATGGCTATCTGCGCCAGGACGATGTGGTCGCGCTGGTCGAGGCGCATGGCTTCGAACTGGTCGACGCCAGCGAGATCAACGCCAATCCCGCCGACACCGCCGACCACGAGGGCGGCGTGTGGCAGCTTCCCCCGTCGTGGAGCGGCAAGAAGCCCGAGCTGGAAAACATCGGCGAGAGCGACCGGATGACGCTGCTGTTCCGCAAGCGCTGAGATACGCTAGCGGTGGACTTCGCGCTCCGCGAAACCTAATTCGGGCGTCATGCGCACGCTCACCATCGCCGTCCTCCAATTGCCGCTCGCGGACCCCGACGAGGCGCGCAACATCGCCGCCGTCTCCGCCCTGGTCGAGGAGGCGGCGGGCAAGGGCGCGCAGGTGATCCTCCCGCCCGAACTCTTTGCCGGCGAATATTTCTGCCGCGAGGAGGACGAGGCGCTGTTCGCCCGCGCTTGCGCCACCGCTACCAATCCCTCGGTGCTCGCCATGCAGGAACTCGCCGCGAAGCATCGCGTCGCGATCCCGACCAGCTTCTTCGAGCGGGACGGCCACCATTATTACAACACGCTGGCGATGATCGGTCCCGATGGCGGCCTCATGGGGACCTATCGCAAGAGCCACATCCCCGATGGGCCGGGCTATGAGGAAAAATACTATTTCCGCCCCGGCAACGACGGTTTCAAGGTCTGGGAGGTGCCCTGCACCGGCGGGACCGCGACGATCGGCGTCGGGATTTGCTGGGACCAGTGGTACCCCGAATGTGCGCGGGTGATGGCGCTCAAGGGCGCCGAGGTGCTGTTCTACCCTACGGCAATCGGTTCGGAACCCTATGATGCCGATCTCGACACCAGCCGGATGTGGCGCCGCGCGATGGTGGGCCATGCGGTCTCCAATTGCATGCCGGTGGCCTCGGCCAATCGTATCGGTCCCGAGGGACCCGAAGACCGGGTGCAGAGCTTCTACGGCCACAGCTTCATTTGCAACGAGTGGGGCGATTTGGTCGCGCACTACGGCGCCGAAGAAAGCGGTGTGCTGCTCGCCAAGCTCGATCTCGACCGCGCCGCGACTCACCGCGCCGGGATGGGCTTCTTCCGCGATCGCCGGCCGCAGCTCTACACCCGCATCTGCGAGGACATCTGATCGCGGGCGCGGCTGCCGGGCACCGCTACCTGCTGGCGCTCGGATCGAACATGCGCATGCCGGGCATCGGACCGCCGCGGGCGGTGCTGCAGGCGGCGATCGCCGCGTTGGCACGGCGCGACGGAATCGCGCTGCTGCGGTGCTCCCCGATCGTCGACAGCGCCCCTATCGGCCCGGCGCTGCGCCGCTATGCCAATTGTGCGGTGCTGGTGGAGACCGGGCGCGATCCGCGGGCCATGCTCGCGCTGGCGGCGCAGGTCGAAACTGCCTTCGCCCGCCGCCGCTACGGCCAGCGCTGGCGCGCGCGCACGCTCGACATCGACATCGTGCTGTGGAGCGGCGGACATTGGCAATCGCGCGAACTCACCATCCCCCATCCCCGGTTTCGCGAGCGCCGCTTCGTGCTCGGCCCGGCTCGCGCGGTGGCGCCCGACTGGATCGATCCGCAGACCGGCGCAACGCTGAGGCAACTCGATGCACGCTTGACCCGGCCCCGCCCGCTGCCTAGGTGACGCGCCCGTGCCGGACACACCGGCCGCCAAGGCATGCGTGCGGGCCCTTAGCTCAGTCGGTAGAGCAACTGACTTTTAATCAGTAGGTCGCTGGTTCGAACCCAGCAGGGCTCACCACGCTACAAGAACAGCCGCTGGCAAACCCTTACGTCTGCAGATATGCAGGCTTATTCCCGCACACGCGGATTCCTACCGCTTTTGGCGGGATCAACATGCAGGAATACGCTCTCGTCAAGCTAATCGACCATCGCCCGCCGGCAGACCTGATTTTGCGGCATCGCGAGTACTGGCTCCAGCGCAATCGTCCACAAGGTCTTGGTTCCAGCACCAAGTGGCTCGAGACCATCGAGAATTGCTACCGCACGAGTTGGGTAAAATCCAGACAGCCCTCTCGCAGTATCTAGCTCATAACCTTGACTTTCCGAGAGATGTCACCAATGCTACTGGTGGTATTATGCGGCCTTTTAAGGAAGATCGGGAGTTTCTGATTCCCGTTCCTTTGGAGGAGCACGAGAATTAAACGTCGAGGAATCAAGTATTGAAAACTCGTTTGTTTGCCGGCGAGCGCGTATTTGGCGAGGGCGACATTCGAGAGATACTCGAATTCAGTCGGCCCGAATTGGCTGGACTCTCGTTGACGCCGGTCGGTGCGGGAACCGACAACCGGGTCTACCGGCTTAGCGAAGGCCTGGCGTTGCGGATCCCGCGCACCATCGATGCGTCCCGAAGGCTTCAAAAGGAAGTTCGCTGGATGCCTCGAGTTACGCAGAATCTGCCCCTGCAATGTCCGACCGTCATTTGCGATTTTGCGCCCACAGTGTGCGGCTCGTTTCGATGGGTAGTCTACGATTGGATCGACGGCACCCCCGGCAATGAAGATGTAAAGCTCGACACCGCCGAGAATGCCATCCGGCTGGCGGAGTGGATCATCGCATTGCGTGCGGTCGATCCCTGCGCAGGCCCGGGCCCCGGGAAGCATAATTTCGGTCGCGGCGGAGACCTGCGGAAACGGGCGCTTCGCATAAGCCATTTGATTGGCAGGCATGCCCCGATGTTCGATGCAGAAAAGGCGCTGGCGATATGGACGCGAGCGCTTGAGAGTTCCGAACAGGAATTCGACCACCGATGGCTGCATGGAGATCTCCAGCCGTCGAATATCCTGACACGCAACGGCTCGATCACCGGCGTCGTCGATTTCGGGGGGCTCGGGGTCGGCGATACGGCCTGTGAATTATTGGCCTGCTGGACATCTTTCGGGCCGAAAGGCCGCGCCGCCATGCGCGAGGTCCTGCAACCCGACGATGCTGAATGGCATCGCGGGCGGGGCTGGGCTCTTGCGACAGCGATTGAAGCATTCGACTACTATCGCGCAATGGATCATCCGATTGTTTCCCAGTCCGAGAACACTCTTCGCGCAGTGCTCTGCGACTCGTCATAATCATCACTGGTTCCGCAGATGCGTCACCAGAAAAAAGTAGCGACACTCAATTGGAGCGACCTTCCCCGCCCCGTCTCCCTCGATCAATTGCTTGATCGGGGCGCTCCGCGCCACCCCTGGCCCTCAGCTCTCCCAACGTCCGGTGAACATGCAACAGGTCGCCTTCGGTCTCCGACCGTAAAAAAGTGCTACGACCTCAAATTACAACGCCGCGCCCCGGCTTTATCGCCAGGACGCGGCGCGACGCATTTCATCGGCACGATCTGCCGCTCGGGATATGATCGCGATCAACCCTGCGCCGGCAGGTCCATGCCCGGCTTGAGTACCACCTTGGTCCAGCTGTCCTGCTCGGTGCGGAAGCATTCGTAGCCGCGCGCTGCATCCTCGAGCGGCAGGCGATGGGAGATCATGAAGGTTGTGTCGAGCGTACCGTCCTCGATCTTCGCCAGCAGATCCTTGGTGTAGCGCTGGACATGGGTCTGGCCGGCGCGGACCTGCAACCCCTTCTCCATCAGCGCGCCCAGCGGAAATTTGTCGGTCATCCCGCCATAGACGCCAGGGATCGAGACTCGCCCGCCTGGGCGCACCGCGAGGATCGCCTGCTTGAGCGCGCTGGCGCGGTCGGCGCCCATGCCGACCTTTTGCTTCACGATGTCGACCATGTTGTCGATCGCGAAGCCGTGGCTCTCCATGCCGACCGCATCGATCACCGCATCGACGCCGATCCCGCCCGACATTTCCATCAGCGCCTCGCGGACATTGGTCTTGCGGAAATCGATCACTTCCGCGCCGAGCTGCTTGGCCAGCGCGAGGCGGTTGGGATAGTGATCGATGGCGATCACCTTGCTTGCACCCATCACGATCGCGGACTGGATCGCGAACAGCCCCACGGGGCCGCAACCCCACACCGCGACGGTGTCGTCAGGCTGGATCTCGGCATTCTCGGCCGCCATCCAGCCGGTGGGCAGGATGTCCGAGAGGAACAGCACCTTGTCGTCGTCGAGGTGGTCGGGAACGACGATCGGGCCGACATCGGAATAGGGCACGCGGACATATTCCGCCTGTCCGCCCGAAAACCCGCCGGTCATATGCGAATAGCCGAACAGGCCGGCCATCGGGTGGCCGTAGAGCTTGGCCGACATGTCCTGCTTTTCGACCGGGTTCGAATTCTCGCAGGCGGAATATTGCTGGATCTGGCAATGGAAGCAGCCGCCGCAGCTGATCGTGAACGGCACGACGACGCGCTGGCCCTTCTCCAGCGTGCTGTCCGCGCCCGCCTCGACCACGCGGCCCATGAATTCATGGCCCAGCACATCGCCGGGGACCACACCGGGAATGACCCCGTCGTAGAGATGCAGGTCGCTGCCGCAGATCGCGGTCGAGGTGACCTCGATGATTGCGTCGCGCGGGTTGATGATTTCGGGGTCGTCGACAGTATCGACGCGGACGTCGTGCGTCCCGTGCCATGTCAGGGCTCTCATGATTCCTTCTCCTGCTGCTTGGCAGCGCGGGTGTTGTCCTTGCGGTGGGCGGAGGTGCTGATCTCGCCGGTTTCCATCAACGCCTTGAAGCGCTTGAGATCGTGGCGCGCCTGTACCTGCGGCTCGCGCTGAAACAGCTTGGCGATGGCGCGGCCAAGCTCGCCGGCGGGCGGATCGTAGGCCATCATCAGCGAGACGCGGGTCCCGCGGTCACCGGGGGCGTCGGCGAACTCGACGTTGCCGCTGGTCTGAATGTCCGAGCCTTCGACCGAACGCCAGCCGATCCGCCGGTTCTCGACGTCCTCGGTAATTTCGGTCTTCACTTCGACGGTCTGCCCTGCGGGGGCCTTGATGACCCAGACACGGTGGTCGCCCTCGGAGCGGATGGTCTCGACATTCTCCATGAAGCGGGGAAGATTTCCGAAGTCGCGCCAGTGGGCATAGAGCTCGCTGCGCGGCTTTCGGATGGTGACCGTGCGGCCCAGCACCGCATTCTCGCGGCCGGGGCTCTTGCGGGTGTAGAAGGGCGCGTCGTCGTCGCCGCCCTGGCGCCGCTGCGACAGGAAGGCGCCAAAAGCGATGCTCCCGATCGCCAGGCCCAGCCCGGCAACGGTGCCGGCGAGGCCGAGTTGTCTGTCATTG
The DNA here is from genome assembly GCF_030717865.1 of Qipengyuania benthica. Classification (NCBI taxonomy): domain Bacteria; kingdom Pseudomonadati; phylum Pseudomonadota; class Alphaproteobacteria; order Sphingomonadales; family Erythrobacteraceae; genus Qipengyuania; species Qipengyuania benthica. The sequence continues at coordinate 387,312 of NZ_JAVAIL010000001.1, forward strand.
GTCATGGTAACTCCTCAATCCTTCTTCACTGCTTCGCGGTCCCAGAAGCGCAGCTTGGCGCAGCGGGCGATGAAATCCTTGGCGGCGGCTGGTTTCGACAGTTCGATGAAGCCGTCGTCCATTCGCTTGGCGACCCCGGCCCCCTCGAGCAGCGCCATCGCCTCGGGGACGTAGGCGATGAATTTGGAATGCGCGAAGGCGTCGCTGACGAAGTCGATGCTGGGCTTGTCCTCGCCGAAATTCCTGGCCGCGGCCTCGTCCATCACCAGCGCCACGGCGTCGTAGACCACCGAAGGTCCGCCATCGATCTTCTGATCGGCCGCCATCATCTTGCCATCGGAGAGCTTGGCCCCCGCGACATGCGGCGCGACGATCTCGACCATGGCGCCGGCACTTTTCGCAGCCTCCTGCAACGCCCGGACCATGTCCGCGTCGCCCCCCTCGGCGATGTAGATGCCCAGCTTGCGGCCCTTGAAGCTGTCGGGCCCGTTCTTGAGGATCGACAGCGCCGGGCTTTCGGGGAGATCGGTGATCGGCTGGCGCGCCGGGGTGGCTGCGGGCGGCATCTCGGTCATGCCGATCCCGTCGGCGACCACCTTGGCCAGCCCGTCGTCGATATTCCGCAAATGGCCCACCATCCGCTTGCGAATATCCATCCGCTCGACTTTCGAGAGTTCGAACACGAGCGCATTCCCCATATGCGTCTGCTCGACCGGGGTCTGCGAAATGTAGAACTGGCGCGCTTGGCTGTAGTGATCGGCGAAGGTCTCGCTGCGCACCCGCACCTTGGGTCCGGCGACGGGGGCTTCATAGCTGGTGAAGCCGCGTTCGGCGCTGGCCCGCGGACCGCGCGGCTCGCGATTGTCGTCCATATCGCCCGACCAGCTGTTGGGCTCGTAATTGGCCCGCCCTTTCGGATTCGTCATCGCCATGTGACCGTCCTGGTGGAAGTTGTGGACCGGGCATTTGGGCGCGTTGATCGGGATATGCGTGAAATTCGGGCTGCCGAGACGCTTCAGCTGGGTATCGAGATAGGAGAAATTGCGCCCCTGCAGCAGCGGGTCTTCGCTGAAATCGATCCCGGGCACGATGTTCTGGGTGCAGAAAGCGACCTGCTCGGTCTCGGCGAAGAAATTGTCGACATTGGCGTCGAGCGTGAGCGTGCCGATGATCTCGACGGGGACCTGTTCCTCGGGGATGATCTTGGTCGCGTCGAGCACGTCGAATTCGAAGGATTCCGCGAACGCCTCGTCGAACACCTGAATGCCCAGATCCCATTGCGGGAAATCGCCCGCCTCGACCGAATCCCACATGTCGCGGCGATGAAAATCGGGATCCATCCCGTTGATCTTGAGCGCCTCGTTCCAGATCACCGACTGCAGGCCCTGCTTGGGCTTCCAGTGGAATTTCACGAATTTCGCTTCGCCTTTCGCATTCACCAGCCGGAAGGTGTGGACCCCGAAGCCTTCCATGAAGCGGAAGCTGCGCGGGATGGCGCGGTCGGACATGATCCACATGATCATGTGCATCGATTCCGGGCTCAGGCTGACGAAATCCCAGAAATTGTCATGCGCGGTCTGTGCCTGCGGAAAACCGCGGTCGGGGGCGGGCTTGGCCGAGTGGATGAGATCGGGAAACTTGATCGCATCCTGGATGAAGAACACCGGAATGTTGTTTCCGACCAGATCCCAATTGCCCTGCTTGGTGTAGAATTTGGTGGCGAAACCGCGCACGTCGCGCGCCAGATCGGGCGAGCCCTTGTTGCCGGCGACGGTTGAGAAACGGGTGAAGGTCGGGGTCTTTTCGCCGACCTCGTTGAAGATCGCGGCGCTCGAGTATTCGGGGATCGCTTTCTTCAGCTCGAAATGCCCGTGAATGCCGTAACCGCGGGCATGGACGACGCGTTCGGGGATCCGCTCGTGGTCGAAGTGGAAGATCTTCTCGCGGGCGATGTGATCTTCGAGCAATTGCGGCCCGCGCGGCCCGGCGCTGAGCCAATTCTGATTGTCGGCGATCGGCGCCCCCTGCGCAGTGGTCAGCACATCGTCATCGCCTCTGGGCTTTTGTTGGGGTGCTCCGCCCTTGGACAGTTCGAGATCATCCGGCACACGCATTCTCCGATTGTATGAAATGTGTATCGCTAACGAAGGGCTGGCCGTTCGGTTGCGTCGCCGAAGAATAATCGCTCAACTAAACTAATGTTAAGGAGCGAATTGTTCGGTCCGTACGGTTGCCGCGCATTGTCCGCTCTGACATTGGAATTGCTTATTCGCCCGTCACCGGATGATCGGAGTAGCTCGTGCGGCAATTGACCATCGTAATACCTCCCGCCGGTGCCGATCGCGTGCGCGCGGCCGCGGAAGACAATGCGATCGAGGTGATGGCCGAGGTGGCGGCGGTGCGCGACGGTGCGCAGCGCACGCTGATGCTGTGCGATGCTCCCAATGCGAAGATCGAGGGCTTTCTAGCCGCCCTCGAGGATGTCGAGGAGCTTCGCGTCACCTTCGCGACGCAAGGGGTTCTGGCGCTGCGGCCGCCCGCGAACGAGCCCGAGGATCAGGTCACCGACATCCAGCCGCGCAGCCCGCTAGAGATCTTTCTCTCGGGGCTGCAGAGCATCGGGTCCTGGACCGGCTTCCTTAGCTATGCCGCGCTCGGCGGGGTGGTGGTGTGGATCGCGCTGTTCACCGAGAGTATCTTTCTGTTGGTCGCGGCGATGCTGATCGCACCCTTTGCCGGGCCGGCGATGACCACCGCGCTCGCCACCGCGCGCGGCGATCTCTACCTGCTCAGGCGGTCGCTGCTGCGCTACGTCGCGGCGCTGGCGACCGCGATCGCGGTGGCGGCGATCCTGAGCCTGCTTTTCGACCAGGATATCGCCACGCCGCTGATGACCTCGGTAAGCATGCGTTCGGTCATTTCGGTGCTGCTCCCGCTGGCTGCGGGCGCGGCGGGGGCGCTCAACCTTTGCCAATCCGAACGCAGCAGCCTGGTGAGCGGCGCGGCGACGGGGATGCTGGTCGCCGCAGCGCTGGCGCCGCCGGCCGGGCTGGTCGGGATGGGGCTGGTGATCGGACAGATGGATATCGTCTATTCGAGCCTGTGGGCGCTGGCGATCCAGATCGTCGGCATCAACCTGTCGGGCTTCGTCGTCTTCCGGCTCTATGGCGTCACCACCAGGGGTGCGCGTTATCCGCGCGGGAAGTCGGCGATCACCTTCGTCGCGCTCGCCTTCAGCATGGCGGCGGTGGTCGCGCTGCTCCTGGTCCAGTTCGCCAGCACGCCCCAGTTCCAGCAATCCTCGCTGTCGCAGCGGATCACGGCTTCGGCTCAGCAACAGATCGATGAGCGCGACGATGTGGAGCTGATCTCGGCGCAAGCCTCGTTCAGCCGCGCCCGTCCGCATGGCGAGAACCCGGTGCTGCTGACCATTTATGTCGAAGGCACTCTAAGCCCGGCACAGGAGATCCGGCTCGCTGCCGAGTTGCAGGCGAATATCGAAGACGAATACGAGGTTCCGGCTCTCGTCGATCTCACCGCACTGTCGCACTAGGCGCGAGTAGTCTTGGCAACATCGTGCTTGCATGTTTTGCAACGCGGGCTGCGCCGTTTCCGTTACGAACGGAAATAGCTTAGGGGTATCTACCCATCATGTTCGATTCCGTCGACGCCCTGCTTCTGGCCCGCATCCAGTTCGCCTTCACGGTGAGCTTCCATTTCATCTTTCCGGCGTTCTCGATCGGGCTCGCGAGCTTTCTCGCGGTACTCGAAGGGCTGTGGCTGAAGACGGGCAAGCAGCTCTATCTCGACCTGTTCAAATACTGGCTCAAGATCTTCGCGATCGCCTTCGCGATGGGCGTCGTCTCGGGCATCGTGATGAGCTATCAGTTCGGGACCAACTGGTCGGTCTTCTCGGACCTCGCCGGGCCGGTCATCGGCCCGCTGATGGCCTATGAGGTGCTGACCGCCTTCTTCCTCGAGGCCGGTTTCCTCGGCGTCATGCTGTTCGGCATGGAGCGGGTGGGCAAGAAGCTGCATTTCGCCGCCACGCTGATGGTCGCCGTGGGCACCTTCATCTCCGCCTTCTGGATCCTCTCGGTCAACAGCTGGATGCACACGCCGGTGGGCTTCGAGATGGGCGCCAACGGCCAGTTCCTGCCCGGCGACAGCTGGTTCGCAATCGTCTTCAATCCCAGCTTCCCCTATCGTCTCGTCCACACCGTGACCGCCGCCTACCTCACCACCGCTTTCGTGGTCGGCGGGGTCGGTGCCTGGCACCTGCTGCGCGATCGCAGCAATCTGCACGCGCGCAAGATGTTCTCTATGGCGATGTGGATGGCGGCGCTGGTCGCGCCGGTGCAGATCTTCGTCGGCGACATGCATGGCCTCAACACGCTGGAACACCAGCCGCAGAAGGTCATGGCGATGGAGGGACATTTCGACAGCCATCCCGACGGCGCGCCGCTGATCCTGTTCGGAATTCCCGACAGCGAGGAGAAAACGGTTCACTATGCGATCGAGATCCCCAAGCTGTCCTCGCTGATCCTCAAGCACGATCTCGATGCGCCGCTCGCCGGGCTCGACACCATTCCGGACGATGAGGAACCGCCGGTCGGGATCGTGTTCTGGTCGTTCCGGATCATGGTCGCGATCGGCTTCGCGATGCTGGGGCTTGGGCTGTGGAGCCTGCTGGCGCGCTGGCGGGGCGGACTCTATCGGTGGTCGTGGCTGCACCGCGCGGCGCTGGTCATGGCGCCCTCGGGCTTCGTGGCGGTGATCGCCGGCTGGGTGACGACGGAGGTCGGTCGCCAGCCTTATGTGATCTACAATCTGATGTGCACCGCCGATGCCGCGAGCCCGCTCGATGCGCCCGCGGTCGGTGCCTCGCTGGTGGCCTTCGTTCTGGTCTATTTCACCGTCTTCGGGTTTGGCACCTGGTACATCCTGCGCCTGATGAGCCATCATCCGCACACCGGCGAATATGGCGTGAAACGCGGCGATACCGGCCCGATCCGGACCGCCGGTATCACGCCCGGACTCACGCAGAACCCCGGCGATCCCGATACGATGCCGCGCAATCGCGAGGAGGCTGAGTGATGGGCGTGAATGTCGATCTCACCACCGTGTGGGCCTTCATCATCGCCTTCGCGGTGTTCGCCTATGTGGTGATGGACGGGTTCGATCTGGGCATCGGTATCCTGTTCCCGACCTTCGAGGTCGGGCCCGAACGCGACCGGGCGATGAACTCGATCGCGCCGGTATGGGATGGCAACGAGACCTGGCTCGTGCTGGGCGGCGGCGGCTTGTTCGCTGCCTTTCCGCTGGCCTACGCAGTGATCCTGCCCGCCACCTATCCGCTGATCATCGCCATGTTGCTGGGGCTGGTGTTCCGCGGGGTGGCGTTCGAGGCCCGCTGGCGCGATCCGGGCCACCGACGCTACTGGGACGCCGCCTTTACCGGCGGCAGCCTGGTGGCGGCGATGGCGCAGGGGATGACGCTGGGTGCGCTGCTGCAGGGGATCGAAGTGGTCGATCGCGGCTATGCCGGCAGCTGGCTCGACTGGCTGACTCCCTACACGCTGCTGACCGGCGTCGGCACGGTCGCGGGCTATGCGCTGCTGGGCGCGGCCTGGCTGGTGTGGAAGCTTGACGGGCCAAGTCAGGAGCACAGCCGCACGCTCGCCAAGCGCGCCGCCTGGGCCACCTTCGTGCTGATGGGCGCGGTCTCGCTCTACAATCTGCTGCTCAACGCCGAATATGCCGCACATTGGTTGAGCGCGCCGGAGATCTATTACGTAGCGCCGATCCCGATCATCACCGCGATCATCGCGGTGGCGCTGCTGCGCGCGCTGAGCGTCGAGCGCCACAGCAAGCCGTTCTGGCTGGCGCTGGCGCTGTTCTTTCTCGGGATGGCGGGACTGGGGGTGACGATGTGGCCCTATGTCGTGCCGCCGGGGATCACGATCTGGGATGCCGCCGCGCCCGAGCGCAGCCAGATCTTCATGCTGATCGGGGTGGCGATCACGATGCCGCTGATCATCGCCTATACCGCCTGGGCCTATTGGGTGTTTCGGGGCAAGGTCGGTCACGAAGGCTATCATTGATGGCGGGCTCCGAAGAGCGCCGCCGAGAACGGCCCGAGGAGCGTCCCTTGTGGCACAGGCTGGGCTGGATGGCGGCGATCTGGCTGGCGAGCGTGAGCGTGCTGGGGGTCGTCGCCTGGATCATCCGCTATTGGCTGAACGGCTGAAACCTTGCTGCGGCGGGGGGTTTGCAACCGCAAAGCCATGTGCAATCGCCCTCCAATGATGCCCGCAATATCCTGCAACCCAGCCCGCGCCACGCGGTCATGAGCGTAGCCCGGCTCACGATCTTTGCACGCTGGCCCGAGGCTGGCCTGGCGAAGACGCGGCTGATCCCCGCGCTGGGAGCGGAGGGTGCGGCGGCGCTCTATCGCCGGCTGCTCGAGCACACGCTTGCCGAAGCGCGCGCCAGCGGCTTGCCGATCGAACTACGCGTGACCGGGGCCGAGCCGGCGCGCTTTCAAGACTGGCTGGGCGGCGATCTGGCGGTGGTGGATCAGGGCGAGGGCGATCTCGGCGCGCGGATGGCGCGGGTCGCGGCGCCGGCGATCCTGATCGGCAGCGACTGCCCCGATTGCGACGCCGCGATGTTGCGCCGGGCCACCATCGCCCTGGCGCGCGCACCGGCGGTGGTCGGCCCCGCGAGCGACGGCGGCTATTACCTGCTCGGTATGGCGCGTCCGATGCCGTTCCTGTTCCACGACATGGCCTGGAGCACCGACGCGGTCATGCCCGAGGCGCTGCGCCGCTTCGCGCTGCAGGGTATCGCCCCCGCCATGTTGCCCGAGCTCGGCGATATCGACACGCCCGCGGACCTCGCGCGCCATCCCCAATTCGCACGATGAGCGTTACCGTGCTGATCGTCGCGCTCGACGAGGAACGGGCGCTGCCTGCGCTGGTCGAGCGGTCGGCCATGCTCGACCCCAGGCCGGCGGAGATCCTGCTGGTCGACGGCGGGAGCATGGATGGCACGGTCGAGATCGCGCGCAGCGCGGGCTGGCGGGTGCTCGCGGCGGAGCGCGGGCGCGCGCTGCAGATCAATCTGGGGGTCAAGGCGGCGCGCAGCGAACTGGTCTGCGTGCTCCACGCCGACACGCTGCCGCCCACCGACATGGTCGCGGTGATCGAGCGCACGCTCGACGATCCACGGACCGCGCTGGCCAGCTTCACCCCGGTGATCCGCGGGCCGCAGCGGACCCGCTGGGTCACCACCGCGCACAATTGGGCCAAGACCTGGTACGCGCCGCTGCTCACCCGCCCGCATCTGTTCCTGCAGGGCGTGCGGCTGCTGTTCGGCGACCACGCGATGTTCTTCCGCCGCGCCGAATTCCTCGCGCTGGGCGGCTGCAACCCGGGCGACGCGGTGATGGAAGAGGCCGATCTGTGCGTCAAATTCGCGACGCTGGGGCGAATCCGCATGGTCCCGCGCATGGTCGAGACCTCCGACCGCCGCATCGCCGCCTGGGGCCCGCTCAAGGCGAACTGGATCTATTTCAAGGTCGGCATGCTGTGGGCCTTCGGCTTGCGCAGCCGGATGGCGAAGCATTATCCCGATGTGCGGTGAGCGCGCCCGTCATCCCGCAGGCAGAAATCCCACCGCGATGCAGTGGTCGATCAGGCGGCGGATGTAGGCTTCGCCGGTCGGCGGGCAGGTGCGGCCGGTGAGCGTGCGGAAGGCGGTGTCGTCGAAGCGCGGGTCGCGCTGGAAATAGCTGGCGTAGAGCCCGGCGATGCGGCGGAACAGGCGGCGTTCCAGCGGGGCGAGCGCGGCGGGGTCGAAGGTTTCGGGGGCGACCAGCGCTGGTGCGGAGAAATGCGGGTAGGCGCCGATCGCGGTGGCGAAGCGCGTGACGGCAAGCGGCTGGCCCGAGACCAGGTGATAGGTTCCGCCCGCAGCCCGCTCCATCCGCTCCGCGATTGCGGCCACGCCGCGCGCGACATGATCGATTGGGACGAAATCCAGCGTCGCGCCGGGGGTGGCTGGCATCGCGCGAACCTTCCCTTCGGCGATCAGCTTGAAGGCGGCATAGGTGGTGTCGAACTGGCGGATCGCGCCGCTGGCGCTGTCGCCCAGCACGATCGAGGGACGCGCCACCGCCCACTTGCTGCCACTGGCCCGGACCAGCCGTTCGCCCGCCGCCTTGCTCGCCTCATAGCCATTGGCGAACCCGCCTTCGGGCAGCGGATCGTCCTCGCGCACCGTGCCGTCGCGCGTACCGCAGACATAGGCGGTGCCGATGTGGAGATAGGCCATGCCGCCGGCCCGGGCGAGCGCCAGCGCGTGGCGGGTGCCCTCGACATTGACGGCGCGATAGTCCGCTTCATCGAGATCGAACCGCACCGTCGCGGCGCAATGGATCAGCAGATCGTGTTCCGCCGCCACTCCTTCGAATTGTGCCGCATTCCAGCCGAAGCGTTCCAGCGAGACGTCCCCCGCCACGATGGCCGCCACCGGAACCGGCGCGCCGTCATTGGCGCGGATGTCGCGGTTGGTGTGTACCAGCGCGGTCACCCTGTGTCCGCCCGCCACCAGCAGCGCGCAGATTTCGCCGCCGAGCAGGCCGGCGGCTCCGGTCACGAGGATGTTCGACAAAGGGGCTTCCTGCAGGCCGAAAGGGGGCTTCGGGCTCGCATTGTCGGCATAATCGGCTAGGGGCAAGCCATGAACTTCACCCATGACGTTATCGTGATCGGCGGCGGTGCCGCGGGGCTCACCGCGGCGGGCGGCTGCGCGCTGTTCGGGCTGGAGGTGGCGCTGATCGAGGCGCGCGAGATGGGCGGGGAATGCCTCAACGACGGCTGTGTGCCGTCCAAGGCGCTGATTGCCGCCGCCAGGCGCGCGCAGGAGGCGCGCACACCGCTGCGTCATGGCGTCATGCTGGCCAGGCCGCGGGTGGACTGGCGCGGGGTCCATGCACACATTCACGCCGCCATCGCCGCGATCGCTCCGCATGATTCGCAGGAGCGGTTCGAGGAGATGGGCTGCGCGGTTTTCCGCGACTGGGCGAGGGTGACCGGCAAGCACACCGTGAAGGTCGGCAAGCGCACGCTGTCAGCACCGCGGATCGTGATCGCCACCGGTTCGAGCCCCGCCATCCCGCCGATCGCCGGACTGGCGCAGGTTTCCTATCTCACCAATGAGACGCTGTTCGACCTGACCGAGCGCCCCGAACATCTGGTGGTGGTCGGCGGCGGAGCGATCGGAATGGAGATGGCGCAGGCCTTCTGCCGGCTGGGCAGCGCGGTCACACTGGTCGAGCCGGGCGAATTGCTGGCGCGCGACGATGCGGACAATGTCGCGATCGTGCGCCGGACGATGGAGGAGGAGGGGGTGCGCTTCGTTTCGGGCAAGGCCGCCAGAGTCGAGGCGCGCGGCGATGGCATTCGCCTGCATGTCGAGAAGGGGGAGGCGATCGAGGGCTCGCATCTGCTGATCGCCACCGGGCGCAAACCCAATGCGAGCGGCTTCGGGCTCGAGGAGATCGGGGTGGAGATCGGCGAGGGCGGGATCGTGGTCGACCAGCGGCGGCGGACCTCGTTGAAGCATATCTACGCCATCGGCGATTGCCGCGACGGGCCGCGGCTGACGCATGTCTCGGGCTATGAAGGCTCGAACGTCGCGCTCGAGATCACGCTGGGGCTGCCGACCAAGGTGGACTGGTCGGCGCTGCCCTGGTGCACCTACACCGCTCCCGAAGTGGCGCAGGTCGGGATGACCGAGAAAGCGGCGCGCGAACGCCACGGCGACGGCGTAACCGTGGTGGTCGAGCGGTTCGACGACAATGAACGCGCGATCGCCGATGGCGACACCGCGGGCCAGCTCAAGCTGGTGCTCAAGGGCAAGAAGGTTCTGGGCGCGAGCATCGTTGGAAAGAACGCGGGCGAGATGCTGCTGCCGTTCAGCCAGTCGATCACCGGCAAGAGCAGCAGTTTTGCGCTCGGCTCGGCGGTGATCGCCTATCCCACCCGCAGCGAGATTTCCAAGGCGGCGAGCTTTACCGCGTGGGAGCCGACGGTGTTCGGCTCCGTGCCGAAGAAATGGGCGCAGACATTGGCGAAGCTGCGGCGACGGCTGGCGTGAGCCGGGCCGCGACCCGCAACGCGCCCGCCGGGCCGTCGCCGTTCCGGGTCGAGGCCCCCGCGCTGCCGCGTGGCAAATTCGCCGATCCCCAACGGACCGCCACCGGCGAGCGGCGCGCGAGCGTGCCGCTGTCCGCGCTCGAGACGCTGTGGCTCAACACCGGAACGCTGTGCAATCTCGCCTGCGCCACCTGCTATATCGAGAGCAGTCCCACCAACGACGCGCTGGTCTATCTGAGCCACGCGGCTGCGTTGCCCTTTCTCGACGAGGCGCAGGCGCTGGGCACGCGCGAGATCGGCTTCACCGGGGGCGAGCCCTTCATGAACCCCGAATTCCTGCCGCTGCTCGAGGAGACGCTGAAGCGGGGCTTCGATGCGCTGGTGCTATCCAACGCGATGAAGCCGATGCGGCGGCACGAGACGGCGTTGCTGGCGCTGCGCGCGCGATACGGCACGAAGCTGACGCTGCGGATCAGCCTCGATCATCACACGCAGGCGGGGCACGAGGGCGAGCGTGGGCCGCGCAGCTGGGGTCCGGCGATGCAGGGTCTGCGCTGGCTATCGGGCCACGGCTTCTCGCTCGCGGTCGCCGGGCGGCTGCTGCCAGGCGAGAACGAGGCCGAGGCGCGTGCGCATTATGCCGCATTGTTCGCGCGCGAAGGCATCGCGGTTGGTGCTGGCGACCCGGCGCGGCTGGTGCTGTTTCCCGAGATGGACGAAAGCGCGGACATTGCCGAGATCACCACCGGGTGCTGGTCGATCCTCGGCAAATCTCCCGCCGACGTCATGTGCGCGACCAGCCGGATGGTGGTCCATCGCAAGGGCGAGCCGGCCCCGCGCGTCGCCGCCTGCACGCTGATCCCCCACCACTCCGATTTCGATATGGGCGACAGCCTCGCCGAGGCGTCGGGCGAGGTCGCGCTCAATCATCCGCATTGTGCGCGTTTCTGCGTACTTGGCGGGGCGAGTTGTTCGGCCTGACCGACGCGGTTTGCGGATAGCTTTGCCGCCTCGTAGATTAAGGAGGCAGGCAAACAGAAGAGGGGGCGAGACATGTTCTTCGACGACACCACACTCGACATCGTAACCCGCGCGCTGGTGCTGTCCGCCATCGGCGTGGCCTGGGTCGTGGCGCTAGTCCGCCTGGTCGGGCTGCGCACGCTGTCGAAGATGACCAATTTCGATTTCGTGATCACCCTCGCTACCGGGTCCCTGCTCGCGGGGCTGGTGCAGGCGACGGCATGGACCGGTTTCTTCCAGGCGCTGCTGGCGATGGCGGCGCTGATCTTCCTGCAGTTCCTGCTGGCGAGGCTGCGGCGCAGTTCCGATCGCATCGAGGCTGCCATCCAGAACGGGCCGATGTTTCTGATGTACGATGGCGAGTTCATCGATGAGGCGCTCAAGGTTTCGCGCGTGGCCAGGAGCGATGTCCTCGCCAAGCTGCGCGAATCCAACGCGCTCGAGATGGGCAAGGTTCGCGCAGTAGTGCTGGAAACCACCGGCGACGTCTCGGTGCTCCACGGCGACCGGCTCGACGATCGCGTGGTCGAGGGGATCGAGCGCCCGTGACACTGGCTAGGCTGCCGGGGTGCGATCCAGCCGCTTCGCCAGCGCTACTCCGCCGACGATCAGGAATGGCACCAGCACCACGCTGAGCACGACCTTGGCGATGACCTGACCGATCATCAGATTGGTGATGTCGAACTCGCCATAGAAGGCGAGCGTGACGAAGATCACCGAATCGATCGCCTGGCTCAAGGCGCTGGCGATCGCCCCGCGCGCCATCAGCCCCAGCGTATTGCCTTCGCCCTTGCCGCGCAGCCGCGAGAAGATCCAGACGTTGAGCAGCAGCGACACCAGATAGGCCGCGGGCCCGGCCATCATGATCCGCGGAGTCTGCGACAGCACCGTCTCGAAGGCGGCCAGATCGCCGCCGCGAAACTCGACCATCTCGGGCGAGGCGGGCAGCGACAACACCACCCAGATCAGCGTGGCCGAGACCGCCAGCGGCAGGAAGCCCCACCACACCAGCCGGCTTGCGAGCTTTTCGCCATAGAGCTGGGCGATGGTGCTCGAGATCACCACCAGCAGCAGGAAGGCGAAGATTCCCGATTCCACCGCCAGATCGGTCGGCCACAGCTGTACCTGCTTGAACGCCAGTACGCCCGCGAGCACCGTCATCCCGCCATAGAACAGCAGGTAAACGAACAATCCGCGTGGCATGGCTGCGGCAGCGATGCGGGTCGAATCGGCAGGTTGGGTCATCTGGTCGGGCCCCGTTTCGCGGAATAGGTGGAAGATCGGTCGGTTAACGCAGCGCCGAAATTGACTAATGGGGCCATGCGCGCAAGACAGCGCCCGATTTCATCCGCAGTTCCCCCTTACCGGAAGGCTCCGCATGCCGCCCATCGTTGCCAGCCTTATCGGTATCTTGGTGATCCTCGCGATCGCCTTCCTGCTGTCGGTGGGCAAGCGCCGCATCCGCCTGCGGGTGGTGACCGCGGCCTTCGCGCTGCAGGCGCTGATGGCCTTCCTCGTGCTCGCCACCGATGGCGGCCGCGCGGTGATCCAGGCGATGTCCAACGGGGTGGCGGCGCTGCTCTCCTATGCCGATCAGGGCACGCAATTCCTGTTCGGGCCCAACGAGACCAACCCGCTGGCCAACACCTTCGCGCTGGGCGCGCTGCCGGTGATCATCTTCTTCGCCGCGCTGGTGTCGATTCTCTATCATCTCGGCATCATGCAGAAGGTCGTGCGCTGGGTCGGCGGCGCGATCGGCTGGGTGACCGGCATTTCCAAGGTCGAATCGCTGGGCGCCGCCGCCAATATCTTCGTCGGCCAGTCGGAAAGCCCGCTGGTGGTGCGCCCCTATCTCGCTGCGCTGGCGCCCTCGCGGCTGTTCACGCTGATGACCGTGGGCATGGCGGGCGTCGCGGGGACGATCCTCGCGGCCTATGCCGGGCTGCTGGGCAATGAATATCTGCCCTTCCTGCTCGCGGGCGCCTTCATGTCGGCGCCGGGCGGGATCCTGATGGCCAAGATCATCATGCCCGACGAGGACGAACCCTCGCCCGAGGCGGAGGGGCGGCTCGACCTCCCCGAAAACCGCATCAGCGCCGATGGCCCCGCGGCGCTGGTCGAAGGCGGCAAGGCGCACGAGGTCGAGATCGCCGAGACCTTCGAGGAAGGCCACAAGCCCGCCAACATCATCGAAGCGGCGGCGCAGGGCGCGCAGACCGGGGTCAAGCTGGCGGTCGCGGTCGGCGCGATGGTGCTCGCCTTCGTCGCACTGGTGGCGCTGGCCAACGGCCTGCTGGGCTGGGTCGGCGGGCTGTTCGGCTATTCCGAACTGTCGTTCCAGATGGCCCTCGGTGCGGTTTTCGCGCCGGTCATGTTTCTGATCGGCATTCCCTGGGAGGATGCGGGGATCGCAGGCGGGCTGTTCGGCACCAAGATCGTGCTCAACGAATTCGTCGCCTTCATCGAGTTGGGCGCGCTCGACCCCGGCGCCTTGTCCCAGCGCAGCCGCGCGATCGTCACCTTCGCGCTGTGCGGTTTCGCCAATTTCAGTTCGATCGCGATCCAGATGGCGGTCACCGGGGGGCTTGCGCCCAACCAGCGCCCCGTTATTGCGCGGCTCGGCCTGCGTGCGCTGGCCGCCGGTTCGCTCGCCAATCTGATGAGCGCGGCGCTGGCGGGGCTGTTCCTGCCGTATTGATAGGGTTTTAAGCCATGTCCGACATCGCCAGCGTTTCGATCGCCCGCCCGCTCGAGGAAGTGGCGCAGGAGCTGGGTCGCAGCTTCGAGGAATACGGTTTCGCGGTGATTCGCGATCACGGCATTCCGCAGGCGCTGATCGACCGCGCCGAAGCGATGTCCAAGGCCTTCTTCGCGCTGCCCGACGCTGACAAGCGCGCCTATCATATCCCCGGCGGCGGCGGCGCGCGCGGCTACACGCCCTTCGGCACCGAGAAGGCCAAGGGCGCCGAGGTTCAGGACCTCAAGGAGTTCTGGCACGTCGGGCGCGAACTGTCCGAGGGGCACGAACTCTCGCAATTCATGGCACCCAACATCTGGCCCGGCGAGGTCGAGGGCTTCCGCGCAACCTTCACCGAACTCTACGCCGCTTTCGAGGAGGCCGGAGGCCGCGTGCTCGAGGCGATCGCAATTCATCTCGGCCTGCCGCGCGGCTTCTTCGCGCCCACGGTCGAGGACGGCAATTCGGTGATGCGGCTGCTGCGCTACCCGCCGCTCGAGGGCGAGGATGCGGAAGGGGCGATTCGCGCTGCGGCGCATGGCGACATCAACACCATCACGCTGCTGCTGGGCGCGGAAGAAGCCGGGCTCGAACTGCTGACGGCCAGCGGCGAATGGCTGGCGGTGGATCCGCCCGAGGGCGCGCTTGTGGTCAACATCGGCGACATGCTCGACCGGCTGACCAACGGAAAACTGCGTTCGACCACCCACCGCGTGGTCAACCCGACCGGCGAGGCGGCCTACCGCGCGCGCTATTCGATGCCGTTCTTCCTGCACTTCCGCCCTGACTACGTGATCGAGACGCTGCCGTCCTGCATCGATCCCGCCGCGCCCGAGGATCATCCCGCGCCGATCTCGAGCCATGATTTTCTGATGCAGCGCCTGCGCGAGATCAATCTCGCCTGACCGGATTCGCGGCTCGGCTCCTGTGGCTGTGGCGCAACAGCGGCGAAAGTTCCCGCAGTGTGTCCTGTCGGGCACACCTGTAACGCACTGAATAAGCGGACGATTTCGTGTCCTTTCGCTCTTGCAGCATAAACCGTCAGCGCGTGTCTTTATCATGTCACATAAGAGTCGCTTGGGGGCGGCGAGCCCGCTAACGGCGGGACGCGTTTTTCGTTCCCCATCCATTCACGAGTCGAAGGGATCCGCTCGATGAAGATTAAGTACCTCCTGGCCGCGTCGGTCGTCAGCCTCACCGCAGCCACCGGCATGATCGCCGCCCCGGCCGCCGCCCAGCAGATCACCTCGGGAATCGAGGGTCGGGTCGTCGACGAAGCCGGTGCCCCGCTCGGAGGCGCCACGATCGTCGTGACCGATACCCGCACCGGTCAAAGCCGGACGCTGGTGAGCGACAGCGACGGTTCGTTCCGCGCCGCGTCGCTCGTCCCCGGCGGTCCCTACACAGTCACTGCCACCGCCAGTGGCTATGAAGGCCAGACGGTCGAGGGCACATACATCACCGTCTCGGGCAACACCGACTTTACCTTCGAACTGGCCCCGAGCGCCGCCGAGGGCCTGATCGTCGTCACCGGCGCACGCGCCAACGTGCAGCGGCTCGCGGTCGGACCGGGCACGGCTTACGGCGAAGCCACGCTCGAGGCTTTCCCCTCGCTCACCCGCGACGTGCGCGACATCATCCGTCTCGATCCGCGCGTCAGCCTCGACCGCGACAACGAGGTGGACCGTATCTCCTGTCTCGGCGGCAACGACCGGTCGAACACCTTCACGGTTGATGGCGTCGTCCAGGCCGACGTATTCGGCCTCAACGGCACGCCGTTCGCCGCGCGCAACGCGCTGCCGCTGCCGTTCGACGTCATCCGCGAGACCTCGGTCGAATTCGCGCCCTTTGACGTCGAATACTCCGATTTTACCGGCTGTCTCGTCAACGTCGTGACCAAGTCGGGGACCAACGAGTTTTCGGGCTCAGCCTTCTACACCTTCCGCAATGCCGACCTGCGCGGCGATTCGATCGACGGCGTTCCCAACATCGTCGATGATTTCGAAGAGAAGCGCTGGGGCGCGACACTAGGCGGGCCGATCATCCCCGATCGCCTGTTCTTCTACGCCGGCTACGAGGAAACCGATCTCGCCGATGCCAATGATTTCGGTCCGCAGGGCGCCGGTTTCCCCAACGAAGCCACCTTCGCCGATCAGGGCCAGTTCGACCGCTTCTCGCAGATTGCGAGCTCGGTCTACGGTCAGGATGTCGGCGGCTACCCCACGACCCTGCCCGAATCGAGCGTCCGCTATTTTGGACGTCTCGACGCCTACGTTACCGAGGGACAGCGGCTCGAGGCCACCTATCAGCGGCTCGAGGAAACCAATGTCGAACCCGACTTCGGCGGCTCCAACCTCACGGGCTTGAACTCGTTCGAGGACGAAGGCACGGTTTCCGACTACTATTCGCTCCGGCTCTATTCGGACTGGACCGACCGGGTTTCGACCGAATTGCGCCTCAGCCGCGCTGAAGTGTCCGACGTCCAGGGGCCGGTCGGATTCGGAGAAGCACAGTCAGAGAATCCCACGGTGCGTCTCGTAGTCGGCGTCTCGCAGCCCGGTGACGATGGCATTCTCGGGACCCTCGACGACGACAATGGCGTGCTCTCGACCGGACCGGGCATCTTCCGCTCGGCCAATGCGCTCGAAACCCGGGTCGATCAGGCGCGTTTCCTGATGAACATCGATGCCGGCGACCATGTGTTTAAAATCGGTGCCGAGATCAACGATCTCGAAGTCTACAACCTGTTTGCGGTGAACGCTACGGGTTCGCTCTACTTCGCCAATCTGAGCGATTTCGAGCAGGGCTTGGTCACCACGGGTACGACCTTCTTCCCGGACGCGGACGACGTCGTAAGCGGCGATGCCTACGGCGGCGACATCAACGCCACCCCTACCGGCGACATCAACGAGGCTGCGGCGACCTTCGGACGCACCATCTATTCGTTCTACGCTCAGGACGAATGGCAGGCGACCTCGCAGCTCTCGCTGACCGCGGGCCTGCGGGTGCAGTTCTACGATGGTGATGCACCGCGTCCCAACCCGGCCTTCTTCAACCGCTACGGCTTCACCAACGCCGTTCCGTTCAGCAAAATCGATCCGGTGCTCCTGCCGCGCTTCGCCGCCACCTACGAACTCGACAACAGCGGCTTGCTGAGCAACACCCGGCTGGTCGGCGGCGTCGGCATGTATTCGGGCGGCGACCCGGTGGTGTTCTTCTCCAACGCCTTCTCCAACAACGGCTTCTCGACCGGTCTCGGCACGACGCTGGCGTGCAGCCCCGCGATCACCGATGTCGTGGTCGGGGGCCAGTTCACCGGCTTCCCGGATTGCGCGGCGGCAGCCGGTTCGGCCCAAGCCGCTGCCGGTCTCGCCGATACCCAGTCGACCGATCCCGACTTCAAGGCTCCGACCGTACTGCGGGCCAATTTCGGTCTTAGTTCGGATCTCGGCACCGAGACCGGGTTCTTCGGGAATTGGAGGCTGAACCTCGACTACATCTATTCGAAGTTCATCGACCCGATCAACGTCGTCGATCTGTCGCAGACCCCCGACGCTCGCCGGGCGGATGGTGGCTTCACCGTCGATGGTCGTCCGATCTATCGTGCGATCGACCCTTCGAGTGCAGGCTGCACCGCTGTCCTGCAGGGCACGGGCGGAACGCCGCCGGTCTACAGCAACGTCAACGCAGCATGCTTCAACACCGGCCGTGACGACGAACTGCAGTTGACCAACGGCCAGAGCTACGAAAGCCACACGGCTTCGATCCTGCTGTCGAAGGACTTTGCAGGCGGCTTGTTTAGCGATGGGGGCAGCACGGCGCTGCGGTTCGGCTATGCCTGGACCGACTCCGACAACTTCCGCAATGTGGGTTCCTCGACAGCCACCTCGAACTACGATGTTACGGCGGCTTTCGACCGGCAGAACCCGGCGGTTTCGACCTCCAACTTCGAGACCCGTCACAACTTCACCGCCGCGCTCTCGTTCCGCGAAGAGTTCTTCGGTGATTTCGCAACCCGTCTGGGGGTCTATTTCAACGCCCGTTCGGGCAGGCCCTACAGCCTGACCTTCGACGGCGGCGGCGTGTTCAACGATAGTGCGTCGGGTTCGGGCAATGCGCTGATCTATCTGCCTACCGGGATCAACGATCCCAACATCTCGCCCTCGTCCGACGCGGGTGCGGTGCAGGATTTGCTGGACTACCTGGCGAATTCCGAAGTGGGCGAGCAGTGCAATTTCACCCTCGGGCAATCGATCGACCGCAACACCTGCCGGAACCAGTGGTTTTACGATCTCGATCTGCGCTTCAGCCAGGAACTGCCGTTCATCGGCAGCCTGACCGGCCTGGTGGACGATCGCATCGAACTGTTCGCCGACATGGACAATCTGCTGAACTTCTTCGACGATGGCGCGAACGTTTTCAGCCGTCGCGGCGGCTTCAGCCAGACTGTCGATCTCTACGATGGCGGCGTCGACCCGCAGGGTCGCTACATCGTTCGCGGCTTCAACCCGGAAGACGAAAACTCAATCAGCACCTCGTCCTCGATCTGGCGTATCCAGATTGGCGTGCGCTACGAGTTCTAAGCGAACCCCTACCGCTTGAACGGGAATACAGGATCGGCGGTCCCCACGGGGGCCGCCGTTTCCTTTTGCGGCGGGTTCCGCATGATGGAACGCGGCGCGGCGGGTGAACGTTTCCCGTTCAATGGATGTCGAATCGACCCGCTACCGCGCGACCCGGCGCCGCCCCAACGGCTGGGTGATCGCCGGGGTGGCGCTGATCCACGTCGCGCTGTTCTACGGGTTGATCCGCGCGCTTGCGCCCGGCGCGGTGCAGACGGTCGAGAACTCGGTGGTCGCGGCCTTCTCGGTTACCGTCACCACGCCCGAGGAAACTCCCCCGCCGCCGCCGCCGGAAGCCGAGCCGGAGCCCGACGAGGGCGCTCAGGGGGATCCGGGGCGCGATGCGGTGGCGGCGCCGGTCGCCGCGCCGACCCCGGCGGTGCAGTTGCGCGAGGACCGCCCGATGCCGCGCGCTACCTCGACCGGGACCGCCCCCAGCTCCGGCGCGCAGCAGGCGGGCGAGGGCACCGGCGCGGCGGGTAGCGGTCAGGGGACCGGAAGCGGCCGGGGCGGGGAGGGCCGCGGCGGGACCGTCGCGACCAAGCCGGTCAAGATCGCGGGCGATATCAACTCGGCGCGCGATTTTCCGGTCCCCGGGGGCGGGCGCCAGGCGCGGTTCGGCAATTCGGTGACGGTGGCGATGACGGTCGGCGTCGATGGCCGGCCACGCGATTGTCGCATCCTGCGCCCCAGCCCCGACCCCCAAGCCGACGCGATCGTCTGCCGGCTGGCGCTCGAACGCTTCGTGTTCCGCCCGGCGACCGACGAGCAGGGCAATCCGGTACCCGCCACCTACGGCTGGCGGCAGGACTGGTTCGCGCGTTAAAGCGGGCTTTATCATCCGGTGCTAGAAGCTGGCGCTGTTCGCTAGAAGGGCGCTAGAGGCGGGGCATGTCATCAATTCATCCGGTCATCCTGTGCGGGGGCAGCGGTACGCGGCTGTGGCCGCGCAGCCGCCCGGCGCGCCCCAAGCCGTTTCTCGACCTGCTGGGTGGGCGAACTCTGTTCCAGCGCAGCCTCGACCGGGTAGGCGGACCCGCCCGCTTCGCGCCGCCGCTGATCGTCGCGGGAGCGGCGCATGTCGCCGCAATCGAAGAACAGGCGGAGAAGAGTGCCGGAGCGCGTCTGCTGATCGAACCGGAACCGCGTAACACCGCGCCCGCCATCGCGCTTGCGGCGCATGCGCTGGCACCCGATGACATCATGCTGGTCTGCCCCAGCGATCACCATATTGCCGACGAAACGGCGTTCCTGGCCGGCGTCGAACGCGCCGCCCATCTCGCCCGCGAAGGCTGGCTGACCGCCTTCGGGATCGCTCCGACCGAGCCTGCGACCGGCTATGGCTACATCCGGATCGGCGAGCCGCTGGCAGGCGGACACCGCGTCGACCGCTTCGTCGAGAAGCCCGACCGCGCCATCGCCGAAGCCTTTCTGGCGAGCGGCGATCATGTCTGGAACGGTGGCATATTCTGCATGCAGGCAGGGCGCTATCTCGAGGAACTCGCGCGCCACCGCCCGGCGCTGGCGGCCAGTGTCGCCGCAGCAATGGCGCAAGCCGAACACCGGGGCTGGCAATGCCATCCGGCGCCCGCCCCCTTTGCCGCGATCGCCGGAGAATCGATCGATTATGCGGTGATGGAGAACACCGATCGCGCGACGGTGGTCTCCGCCGCCATGGGCTGGTCCGACATCGGTAGCTGGGATGCGGTGCTGGCCGCGCGCGCGCGCGATGCTGCGGGCAATTCCGCCACGGGCCCCGCCGATCTGGTCGAATGCCGCAATGTGCTGGTCGAAAGCGACGGCCCGCGGGTCTCCGCGATCGGGCTCGAAGATGTGGTGATCGTGGTCGATGGGGACGAGGTGCTGGTGACCACGCGCGCCGGGGCGCAGGCGGTCGGCAGGCTGCCCGGCGCGTGCGGGCAATGAGCGCCGATCCGGCTCGCTCGGGCCCGCTGCTCGCCACGCGCAGCGTCGCCAAGGTCTGGGGCCGCACGCAGCTGCCCGCGCCTTTTGCGCGCATCGAGAGCGAGCCGGTGGGCGAGATATGGTTTGAGCCCGGAGCGCTGCTGCCCGACATCCTGATCAAATATCTTTTCACCAGTGCCAGGCTGTCGGTCCAGGTCCATCCGCGCGCGGGCGAGGCCGGGGCAGGAGTGCCGGGCAAGGACGAATGCTGGCTGGTGCTCGATGCCGAGCCCGGCGCGCGGCTGGCGATCGGCTTCGACCGGCCGATCACCCGCGCGGCGATGCGCACGGCGGCGCTCGACGGTTCGATCGCGGAGCGGCTGGTGTGGCACGAGGCCGCGCCGGGCGATTTCTTCTACCTGCCCGCGGGCACGGTCCATGCGATCGGCGCGGGGATCTCGCTGATAGAGGTCCAGCAGAACACCGACATCACCTACCGCCTGTTCGATTACGGCCGCCCGCGCGACCTGCATCTCGACCAGGCGCTCGCGGTGGCTTCGGGCGAGGTCTATCGCCGCGAACTGCACCGCCGGGTCGATCCGGCCGCGAGTGCCTGCCTGGTCGAGGGCCCGCATTTCCGCGTCGACCACCTGGTCGGTGTACCCGGCGACGACTTGCTGAGAGTGCACCGAAGGGCGTACCAGGTGCTTCCGCTCGAAGGCTGCGTCGAGGTGGACGGCGTCGTCGCCGGTCCGGGCGAAAGCGCGATGGCGGCTTCGCTCGAGGCGGTGGATTTCGCCGCCAGCCGGCGCTGCCTGGCGGTCGGAGCGGTCTAGCTTCCGGCTTCGAACGCCGTCAGGATTCGCGCCAGTTCCTCGCGACCATAGGGTTTGACCAGCAATCCGCTGGCGCCCATTTCCTCGAGCTTGTCCTCCATCTCGCCATAGCCGGTCGCGAGCCAGAACGGCACGCCCATCGCCTTGAGCCGCCGGGCCACCGCCTCGCTCGATTCGCTCCCCAGATTGTAATCGAGCAGCGCCAGATCGAAGCGGGTGTTGTCCAGCGCATCGAGCGCAGCCTCGACCGAGCTTTGCACCACGACCCGTTCGACCCCGAGTTCGCGCAGGCTTTCCTCGGTGTCGAGCGCGATGATCATGCTGTCCTCGACCAGCAGCAGCGAACCGATCGACGCGGCGAGCGTATCGGCGCCCTTGTCGCGCAGCCTGGCGCCCGCGGCCTTGCGCTGCGTGCGCTCGCCATCAACCTCGTGGCAGGTGACGAAGCGGCCGGGCACCCAGAACTCCGCTTCGACCCCGCCGAGCCGGTAGTCGAGCTGTGCGCGGCCGTTGAGCTCGAAGGGAATCGACTTCTCGATGATCGTGCTGCCGAAACCGCGCCGCTCGGGCGGTTTTACCGGCGGTCCGCCGCGTTCCTTCCAGCACAGCGTCATCCCGTCGTCGTCGCAATCGACCTCGATCTCGAGCATGCCGCTGCTGTCGCACAGCGCGCCGTATTTGGCGGAATTGGTCATCATCTCGTGGATCACCAGCGCCAGCACGGTGTAGGCTTCGGGCGCGACCATGGCGTCGTCGCCGCTGATCCGCACCCGCTCCATCTTGCCGCTGACATAGGCTTGCGCCTCGGTCTCGATCAGTTCGCGCAGCGAGGCGGGCGACCAGTTCTGGCGGGTGATGTTGTCGTGCGCAGCGGCCAGCGCGTTGATCCGCCCGCCGACCAGACCGGCGAATTCCTCGATCGACACGGCATCGTGGCGCGACTGGTTGATCAGCCCGCGGATCAGGTTGAGGATGTTGCGAACGCGGTGGTTCAGCTCCGCGATCAGCAATTCCTGCTGCTGCTGGGCCTTGGCGCGCTCGGCGGCGACCTCGTCGGTCAGCCGCAGGATCACCTCGATCAGCGTGACCCGCAGGTTCTCCGCCAGCTGCAATTCGCCCTGCGTCCAGGCGGCGCTGCGGCCGCTGACGGTCTGCTTCCAGATGGCGAAGCTGCGGCGCGGCGACAGGCGGTCGCCCTCGGCTCCGGGCTCGACCGGCTTGTCGGGATTGCCCGCCCATTCGACCGTCTGGTTCAGCTCCTTGCGCCACAGCACGACATAGTCGCGCGGGCTGCGCGAGACCGGGATGATCAGCGCCCCCACCGCGCGGTCGGCAAAGGCCTGCGCCTTGTCGAAGCGCTGGGCGAGTTGCTGGGTGGCGATCACCGTGCTCGGTGCGGCGGCGTTGAGCTGCGGCCTGAGCGCGTGGAATTCCTCCTCGGTCGGGGTCGAACCGATCGCCTTGTAGATGCCTTCGACATAGGCGCTGATCCCGTTGTGCGGCAGCGAGCGCTCGATGATCGGGCGCAGCGTCGGCAGGGCCTCGACGAGCGACTGTCCCCCCACCACCGCGCGCATCAACCGGTCGTGCAGTTCGCGGCCCAGTGCGACCAGCTCGGTCTGCCGCCGCCCCAGCGAGCGCTCCACCGCCAGCGAGAACATTTCGGAGAACAGCTCCGCGCCGGTGCGCAGCGTATAGGGCAGCACCCGCGGCGCGTAGTGATGGCAGGCGAACAGCCCCCACAATTTGCCCCCGACCACGATCGAGATCGAAAGCGAGGCCTCGACCCCCATATTGGTGAGATATTCGATATGCACCGGCGAAACCGAGCGCAGCGTGCTCATCGACAGGTCGATCGGTTCGCCGTCGTCGCCCACACCGGGCTCGACCGGGACCGGCGTGGAGCGGACATCGCTGATGATCCGGAAGCGGTTGCGGATATAGAGTTCGCGCGCCTGCTGCGGGATGTCGGAGCGCGGGTAGTTGAGCCCGAGGAAGCTGTCGATCCCCTCGGCCAGCGATTCGGCGATCACTTCGCCGCTTTCGTCGTGGCGAAAGCGATAGACCATCACCCGGTCGAACCCCAGCAGCCCGCGCAGCTGATCCGCCGCCGTCTGGCACAGCGTGACCACGCCCTGGGCCTTCTCGAGCTCGCGCATCACCGGCTGGACCAGGCGCAGCTGGCGGTCGATCGGGTCGCCCTGATGCGGTTCGATCTCGATGATGGTCAGCCCGCCGCTGGTGTGCAGGGCGCAGTCGAAATCTTCGCCATTGCCGACCAAATCCACGTTGAAGATCCGCTCGACATCGTTTCCGCCGAGTAGCAGCGAAGCGGCCTTGGAGAGCAGCGCGATCGCATCGGCGGCGAACAGCGTCCTTACCGGATCGCCGGGCTCGGGCGCAGCGTCAACTCCGAGGATTTCGGCGAAGTTCGCCGAGCGGTGCGCCACCATCCAGTCACCCGTCAGCGCCAGCAGCGCGCCGAAATCCTGGATCATGCCCAACCGATGGATCGGCTCGCGATCGCAATTGGTCAGATCGACGGCTTGGGGGGTATCGGTCATCGGTCGGTATTCCGGGTCTGGTCGGTTAGGGCGGCAAGGAACGCCGAGAAGACGGCTTGCGCTCCGGCAACCGCGCGGCTGGCGAGTTCGGCGGAGGCCGGGCGCTCGATACGCGCGCGCAGCCCGGAAAAAAAGGCGGACATAGCGGGATCTGCGAGAAAACGCTCGGGACCTGCGGCGCCGATCTTCCGGCGCTGGTGGAGCATGGCGCGGTTGCCGAGCGATGATCCCGCCAGCGCCCACACCAGTCCGATCGGCTCGGCGCCCTGCGGCAGCGCGAATGCGGTTGAGTGCGGGAGCGCCAGACCGAGCTCCGCCAGATCGCGCGCGATCAGCGGCGCCTGCGCCGGCGGGGCTTGCGTCTCGGGCAGCGCCCGCGCGATCCAGCCTTCGATCGGTGCGCGTGCGCGATATTGGGTGAGCAGAAAGGTCGCATAGCCTTCGCGCGAATCCACCGGCCAATCGCCCATCGCCGCATCGAGGCGATCATGCGATTCCCGGGTCTCGCGCTTCATTATCCGGCGCAGCGTATCCTCGCCCGCGCGCGTGTTTCCTCGATCTGCCTGCAAGTCCCGTTATATCCCGACCAGGTTCGCGAGCCGGAGGACGTGACCGTCCTGGCGGACCCGCGATCGTCCAATGGAATGGAGCGCTTCGCAGCGCAATCGGTTCCGGCGAAATATCGCCGGATGCACCGACGCCGAGCGCCGCTTGCTACTTCTTGGCGAGAAGTTTCTGCCCCTTGTCGCGGATCGCACCCGCCACCATGGGTTCCATGAACGACAGCGCGAGCGGCAGATTGACTTCGAAGACCACCTGATGGTCCTCGATGATGACCGTACCGTCGATCCCCTGTCCCATCGCCCGCACCCCCAGAGTCATGTGATCCTCGTCGGGCCAGGCGGTCGTCACTTCGGCGATCCCGCCGGGCACGAAGCTGGCGATTTCGGGACTGCGTTCGCGCAGGCGGCGGCGCACTTCCTCGCGCGGCAGGTCGTGGGCGATGGGTACGCGCATCAATCGGCTCCGGTGGGCTTGGGGGTAGGCTTGGGGGTCGGATCATGCTCGAGCTCGGGCGAGGTCGCGGCGCCTTCCCCGAACTTGTAATCGAGAAAGCGGTGCTTGATCGCCAGGTCGTCGAGCGAGCCTTCGGCCAGCTGGCGGGTAATCGAATCGATCTCGCCGCTGATCTTGCCGAGACTGTCGGTCAATTGCTCGTCGGGAGTACCGCCCATCCGCGTCTCGCGGCGCAATTGCGCGGGGATGCGGCGATAGCTGTCGATCATCTCGGGCAATTGCTCACCCACCAGCGCGCGGATCTCGCGCGCCTTGGGATGCTGCTGGTCGAGCCCGTCGAGCTGCAGCCCGAGCCCGTCGAGCTGGACTCCGATCTGGTCCACCAGCGTCACCGCGGGCGGCGGGAGCGCGGGCCGCTGCGCCTCGAGCCACAATTCGGTTCGCCCGACCATCTGCTGGACATCGCCCTTGTTGATGTCCGAGCGGTTGGGGGTCTTCATCCGGGGGAATTTGCCCAGCACCGCCACCGCGACCACGCTGGCGAGCAGCAGCGCCATCACCCCGGCAAAGCCGATTCCGTCGAGCACCATCCCGAGGACGCCGGCCGCCACCCAGATCGCGAACAGCGCGATCACGATGTTGCGGATCTTGGCGACCCAATGCTTCTGCTTGGCCGCCGCCGAACCCTTGCCGATCGAGACCGCGCGCCGGTGGCGCCCGCCCGAGCGGTTGTCGTCGCGCAAGCTGCGGCCTTCCTCGATCAACCGGTCGCTGTCGTGCGTCAGATCGCCCAAACCGCTTCTCCTGCGTTCAATCCCGCCTTCAATCTTCGATGCTCAGCAGGCTGGATTCCGAAACCTGCCGCTGCGCCTGCGCCTGCCCTTCGGCGCGGGCGATGTAGCCCTTCGACTTCTCCATCTCGTCGCTGAGCACATTGACCGTCTGTTTCATCGAATCGAGCGCGCGCAGCTTGAACTGATCGACCTCGTCCATCGTGTCGTAGATGTTCTGGAACGCACGCTGGAGCGTCTCGAGCGGGATGGTGCTGGCGGCGGCCTGCTCGTGGATCTTGCCGGTCTGGTCGCGCAGCATGGCGCTGGTGGAATCGATGATCCCTGCGGTGGTTTCGTTGAGTGCGGTGATCTGCCCCAGCACCAGCCGCTGGTTGGTCATCGCTTCGGCCACCGTCACCGCGGTGCGCAGCGCGCCCACGGTGGTGGTGCTGGCGCGGTCGACGCCCTTGACCAGTTCGACGTTGTTCTTCTTGACCAGATCGAGCGCGAGATAGCCTTGCACGCTCACCGCCATCTGGGTGAGCAGGTCCTGCGTGCGTTGGCGGACATAGAACAGCGCGGTCTCGCGGATCGCCTTGGCCTTGGCCGGATCGGTCGCATCGAGTTCGGCGGCTTTCTCCTCCAGCCTGGTGTCGAGCGTCTTGGAGATGTGGATCATCTGTTCCAGATTGCCCATCGCCTCCCACAGCTTCTGGCGCTCGACGTCGATCGCCGCATTGTCCATCAGCAGCTCGTCCTTGCCGCTGGCCAGATTGGTCAGGATCGACTGGATGTGCGTCTGCGCGCTCTGGTAGCTGCGAAAGTAATTGTTGAGCTTGTTGCCGAAGGGGATGATGCCGAGAAACTTGCGCGTGCCGGTCAGCTTGCCGCGCTTGCCCGGATCGAGATCCTCGACCACGCGGCGCAATTCGGCGAGATCGGTGCCCACGCCCTGGTCCTTGTCCATCGCGCGGACCGGACGGTCGAGGAAGCGGTTGGACATGCCGGCTGCGGCGGCGATTTCCTTGCGACCCATATTGGTCAGCTGATCGACCTTCTTGCCGAATTCGGGTGAATTGGCATCGGCCGAGACGAGATCGTCGACGAAGCCGTCGACCTTGGCCTGAAGCTTGGTTTTGTTCTCTTCGGAGACCGGCACGAGGCCCGCGGCTTTCTCTGCCGCGACGCGCGGGACCGGATCGGGAGGGGTCAGGTCGAATGCGGGCTCCGGCGCGGTGGCGGTCGCGGGCGTGGCGCGGGGCGCAGGCGCATCGGCGGGCTTGGGGCCGGTCTGGGAATTCAGCTCGTCGGTCATCTCGTATCCTCGTCCTGTTCCGCGGCGATGGCGGTCCGCTGCAATATGGCATCGCCCACTGTGTTATGCAAATAGAACGGCTGGCGAACAACGCGTTCCCCTGTTGCTCGAATTTGTCGCCCGAACTTGCTTTCCCTCGCTTCCCGCGCTGCCTAAGGCAAGGGCTCCGAATGCGATAGAGGGCCGGATGCACGCAGATGCGCAAGTGACGGACAAAGCGGCGAAGCGCCGACCGGTCGCCAGCCGCCCCGACGACGACGAGGATTTCGGCGTCTCGCTGGCGCGCTCGATCGAGGTGTTCCGTCGCTGGTGGCGGATTTCGGTGATCGAGACCGTCGATCGACCCGAGGTCATCGCCCGACGGCGGGAGGAAGCCTACACCTCGCCGCGCTATCTGTTCATGCTCTCGATGTCGGCGGGGATCGCGATTCTCGGCATGTTGCTGTCGTCTCCGGCCGTGGTGATCGGCGCGATGCTGATCGCTCCGCTGATCGGACCAATCATCGGCGCGGGCTTCGCGCTCGCCATCGGCGATTACCGCTGGCTGGCCGGCTCGGTCCGGGCGCTGCTGGCGGGGACGGCGCTGGGCGTCGGCCTGACCGCGCTGATCGTGTTCGTCTCGCCGCTGCAGACGATCACCCCCGAGATCGCCGCCCGCACGCAGCCCAACCTGTTCGATCTCGGGGTGGCGGTGTTTTCGGCGCTTGCGGGTGCCTATGCCATGATCCGCGGGCGCGAGGGCACCATCGTCGGGGTGGCCATCGCGACCGCGCTGATGCCGCCGCTGGCAGCGGTCGGGTTCGGACTGGCGACGATGAACTGGACCGTGTTCTGGGGCGCCGGCCTGCTCTACATCACCAATCTGATGACCATCGCGCTGGTGGCGACGCTGATGGCCAGGCTCTACGGGTTCAGCCACACTCTCTCGGAACGCCAGACCAATTGGCAGACGGTGATGATCGTGGTGATCTTCGTCGCTCTGGCGACCCCGCTGTTTTTCTCGCTGCGGCAGATCGTGTGGGAAACCAATGCGGCGCGGCAGATCCGCGCGAGTTTGGTCGCAAGCTTCGAGTCCGATGTCCGGATCTCGGAAATCGATTTCGATCTCGATTCCGACCCGATCACGGTCGATGCCACCGTGCTGACGCCCGAGACCAGCCGGGTCGCCGAACGCGAGAGCGAGGAATCGCTTTCGGTGCTGCTGGGCAAGCCGGTTCTGCTCGATCTGACGCAATTCCTCGTCGGGACCGAACTCGAGGCGGAAGCCGCGGAAATCGCCGCCGCCCGAGCACGTGAGAGACGCGACGACGTCGAGGCGGCGCGCGAATTGGGGAAGAGCCTCGCGCTGATTGCCGACGCGGATGACCGGTCGGTGGTCGTCGACCGCGAGAACCGGCGCGCCGTGGTCCGCGCAGGCAGGCTCGAGGGCGCCGGGCTGGCGACCTATCGCGCGATCGAGGAGCGGATTACGGAGGATTATCCCGATTGGGCGGTGGAACTGATCCCGCCGCTGTCGGCGCTGCCGGCGATTCCCTTTGCCGATGGCGAGTTGGCCCCGGCGGGGCTCGAAAATCTCGAGCTGGTGGCCTGGGCGGCGCAGCGGCGGGGATTGCCCGTCGCGCTGCAGGGCGGAAGTCCCGAGACCCGCGAGATCGCCGCCGCCGTCCTCGGCGAACTGGATCTCGAACCGCAATTGCAAATCGGCGGTCCGGTGATGCAGGCGCGCTGGGACACCGACGCCGAGGACTAGCGCAGGGCCTGGCTCAGGCGGCGATGTCGAGCGGCTGGATTTCGCCCGCCAGATACAGCTTCTTGGCCTTGGCGCGGCTGAGCTTGCCCGAGCTGGTGCGCGGCAGCGTGCGCGGCGGGACCAGTTCGACGACGCAGTTCATGCCGGTGACGCCGCGAACCTTGTCGGCGATCTGGTCGCGCAGCTTGATCCGCTCCTCGGGGTCCGAGACGCGGCAATGGACCAGCACCGCAGGCGTCTCGTCGCCGTTCTCGGTCTCCACCGCGAAGGCGGCGATGTCGCCATGGTTGAAGCCGGGCAATTGCTCGACCGCCCATTCGATATCCTGCGGCCAGTGGTTCTTGCCGTTGATGATGATCATGTCCTTCGCCCGTCCGACGATGAACAGATAGCCATCGGCCATATAACCCATGTCGCCGGTATCGAGCCAGGCCCCGGTGCCATCTTCGCTCGGGACCAGACATTCCTCGGTCGCTTCGCGGTTGCGAAAGTAGGAATGCATCACGCTTTCGCCGCGGCACCAGACCTTGCCGATCTGGTGATCGGCGCGGCGCGATCCGTCTTCGCCGCGGATTTCCACCTCCATCCCGGCGATCGGCTTGCCGCAATTGACGATGGCGCGGTAGCGGGCGGGCCGGCGCAGATCGCGCGGTCGGCCAGAGAGGCGTTCCTCCTCGACCAGTTCGACGCGGATGCCCTCGCCCGGCGGCATCACGGTGACCGCAAGGGTGGATTCGGCCAGCCCGTAGCTGGGGGTGAAGGCGGAGGCCTTGAACCCGGCCTTGGCAAAGGCGTTGACGAAGCTTTGCATCACATCGGGCCGGATCATGTCCGCGCCATTGCCCGCGATGCGCCAGCGCGACAGGTCGAAGCGGTCCTCGACATGGCTCTGGCTGGAGATGCGCCGGGCGCAGATGTCGTAGCCGAAGGTGGGCGAATAGCTGAGCGTCTGGCCCTGGTTGCGGCTGATCAGATCGAGCCAGGCGAGCGGGCGGCGCGCGAAATGCTCGGTGCGCAGGTAGTCGACCGACATCTGGTTGGCGATCAGCGAGAGGAAGCATCCGACCAGCCCCATGTCGTGATACCACGGCAGCCAGCTCACCACGCGGTCGCTGGACTGGACCTGCATCGAGGTCGCGTGGCCGCGCAGATTGTGCAGCAGCGCGCGGTGCGTCACCGCCACGCCGGTTGGGAAGCGCGTCGAACCGGAGGAATATTGCAGATAGCAGATATCGTCGGGACTCGCCTCGGGCAGTGCGCATTCGGGCGCCGGGCGGGCGGCGAATTCGTCCCAGCTTTCGCCCAGGCAGCCCTGCCGGTCGGCGCCGGCCTTGGCCATCCCGGCGATCTCGCCGGGATAGAGCAGCATCTTGGGGTCGCTGCTTTCGAGTTGCACCGCGAGCTGGTCGATATAGCTTTCCTTGCCCCCGAAGGTGGTCGGCAGCGGCAGCGGCACGGGCCAGGCTCCGGCATAGACGCAGCCGCAGAACAGCGCGGCGAATTCGGGCCCGGTCTCGGCGATCAGCGCCACCCGGTCGTCCTTGCCGATCCCCATCGCCACCAGCCGGCGTGCCGCCTCGAGCGCGTCGCTGCGCATTTCGGAGAAGGGATAAGCGTGGATCAGCGTCCCGCGCATATCGTGAAAATTGAGACCCTTCGCACTGCGCGCGGCGTAGTCGATCGCCTCGTTGAAGGTGGCGAAGTCCGACCGCCGGCGCGGCAGGTCGCAGGTGTTCGGCGTCGGCGTCAGTGCGTCGTCACTCATAAGCGCTATGGTTTCCGTGAAAAGTCAGGGCCTTGCGGCATCCCTTGTGAACCCCCGGCAACGCGGCGTCGTTCGGCGCGCCGCGATAAACTTTCCCATTCGATAACGAGTGTGGCACCATTATGGCAAATGGACCATGGCAAACGTCCCCAGAAGGCGCGAGCGCGCTCGCCCCGACCGCTCGATCCGGCGCGGCTGGAAGAGCTGGCGCTGGCCTATGTCGCGCGCTTCGCGACCACCGCGGGCAAACTGCGGACCTATTTGAAGCGCAAGCTGCGCGAGCGCGGCTGGGCCGGGGAAGGGGACCCGGAAGCGGAAGAGGACGCGCCGCCGCCCGATCTCGAGGCGCTGATCGAGCGCTTCGTCGCGCATGGCTATGTCGACGATGCGGGCTATGCGCGGATGCGCAGCGCCGATCTGCTGCGGCGCGGCTACGGCGCGCGGCGGGTATCGCAGCAGCTGATGCAGGCGGGCATCGCCGAAGATCTGCGCGCGGATGTCGCTCCCGAGGAGGCCGAACGCCGCGCCGCCGCGCTGGCGCTGGCGCGCAAGCGGCGCTTCGGACCCTTTGCCGCTGGTCAGGCTCCGACGGGCGAGGACGCACACAAGATACGCGAAAAGCAGCTTGCGGCGATGGTCCGCGCGGGCCATGATTTCGACCACGCGCGCCGGGTACTCGATGCTTCGGCGCCGGACGATCTCGCGCAATGGGTCGCAGAGGCCCGGGAGGACTATCAGGAATGAGCCGCATTGCCGCACTGGCCGTCTGCGCGCTGCTCGCCGCCTGCTCGCCGCAGCCGGCGGCCGAGGCGACCCCGAGCGCGGCCGCGGTCGCGAGCGTCCACCCGGTCTCCGGGCTGGAGGTGATTCCGCTGACCGTGACCAGCGGCGACACCGTGCATCGCTTCGCCGTCGAACTGGCGGCATCGCCCGAGGCGCAGCAGCGCGGACTGATGTTCCGCACCGAGCTGGGCGATAGCGAAGGCATGATCTTCCCGTCCACCCCGCCGCAGGTGCGCAGCTTCTGGATGAAGAACACCCCGCTCCCGCTCGACATCATCTATATCGGCGAGGACGGCCGCATCCTCAACATCCACCCCATGACCACGCCCTATTCGCTCGATTCGCTCTATTCGACCGGCGTCACCAGCGGAGTGCTCGAATTGCGCGGCGGCCGCGCCGAGGAACTCGGCATCGAAGTGGGCGATCTGGTCGAATGGTAGCCACACATATGCTTGGCGATACGGGGCAAATCGGCTAACCGCCGGCCCATGGGCATCCTTGCGAAAATCTTCACTTGGTGGAACGGCGCCACCATCGGCACCTCGCTGCACACTGCCCGCAAGGGCATCAAGGTCGGCACCGACGCGCAGGGCAACAGCTATTACCGTGCCAAGCAGAAGCATGGCGATGGCCGCGAGCGTCGCTGGGTGATCTACAACGGCGCCAACGATGCCAGCCGCGTGCCCAGCGAATGGCACGGCTGGCTCCACGGCTCCTTCGACGATGTGCCCGAAAGCCACCTCCCTCCCGCGAAGATCTGGGAAGCCGATTTTTCGCCCAACGCCACCGGGACTGCGGGCGCCTATCGCCCGGCCGGCGCGCTCGAGCGGGGCGGCAAGCGGGCCCGCGCGACGGGCGATTACGAAGCCTGGTCGCCGGACGCCTGATCGCGTGATGCGCATCCTCGCGCCCGTGTCGCTGCTGCTGGGTTCCGCCCTGCTGCTGGCCGCCTGCACCGAAGAGCCGCCCGAGCCCGAACCGGTCGCCACCGCCATTCCGGAAAGCTTGCGCGATTCAGCCCCGGCTTCGCCCGAGATCGCCGAGGAGGCGCAGCTCGGCACCCCGCTGGCCGAGCGGGTGGCGACGATCGGCCTGCTCAACAAGCGCAACAACGTCTCGCAGGAGCTGGAAATGTCGCCGGGCGAATCGCGCCGGGTGGGCGATGTGATCGTGCGGCTGCAGACCTGCGAGCGCACCGCGCCGTGGGAACTGCCGCAGGAAGTCGGAGCCTTCGTCCAGGTGCTGGTGCTCGAGCGCGGCTCCGAAGAAAATTTCCGCAAGATCTTCTCGGGCTGGCTGTTCGAGAACGCGCCCAGCGTCAACGTCGTCGAACACCCGATCTACGATGTCTGGGTCAAGGATTGCACGATGGAATTCCCGGGCGAGGGCGCCGAGACGCAGTCCGCTCCCGAAGCCTGAACGAAAGACTGCCAGGCCTCGGGAAGGCTGCACCCGGGCTTACCGCGCGCTGCGGCAAGCAGCTCCAGATAGCGCGCCTGCGGGATCGCCACCGCGCCCAGCGAGGCGAGATGGCCGGTCATGAACTGGCAGTCGAGCAGGCGATAACCCGCCGCTTTCATGCAGGCGACCAGCCAGGCGAGCGCCACCTTGCTGGCATTGTCCGCGCGGCTGAACATGCTTTCGCCGCAGAACACCCGGTCGAACGCGACCCCGTAGAGCCCGCCGACCAGCTCGCCATCCAGCCGGCACTCGACCGAGTGGGCGTGTCCGGCGCGGTGCAGCGCGCGGTAGCTCGCCTCGATCCTGAGGCTGATCCAGCTTTCGGCATGCTCCTCGCGGGGCTGGGCGCAGGCGTCGATCACCGCGTCGAAATCGCCATCCAGAGTCACCGCGAAACGTTCGCTGCGGATCAGCTTGCGCAGGCTCCTGGAGGCGTGAAACCCTTCGAGCGGGATGATCGCCCGCTCGCGCGGCTCGACCCAATAGACCTCCTCGTCCTCGCGGTAATCCGCCATCGGGAACACGCCCGCGCGATAGGCGCGCAGCAGCAGCTGGGTCGGGATCGGCGCCGTCACGGCAGCGGAATCGGGCGGCGGCGCGTGCATTGCGGCTCCCTAGCAGGGGTGCGGGCAAAATACCTCCCGGAATAACCAAAACCTTGCCATTGCGCGCCGCCGGGGCTACGTGCCGCGACCGGCTGCAGGGGTGTAGCTCAGTTGGTAGAGCATCGGTCTCCAAAACCGAGGGCCTGCGGTTCGAGTCCGCACACCCCTGCCATTTCCTGCCGATCCCTCGCCTTAGCACGCTCCCGGTCTCGCGCCGGTTTGCAACCTTGTCGCTGCGCGCTATCCGCATAGTCTCGCGCGGAGCGGTTATCGCGCGCAATTGGGGAGGTGCTGGCTGACCATGGGAATCGAGGCCCTGCGCGAGGCGCGCTGGCTGGATTCGGGCCGGGTGCGGGCCTATGCCGTGATTGTCGGCGTCGCTGCGGCGGCGCTGCTGGTCGCCGCCTATGTCGAAGCGACCGGACCGACGGGCAGCGATTTTCTCGCCTTCTGGGGTGCGGGGCGGGTAAGCGCGGGCGGCGACCCGGCCAGCGCCTACGACCTTGCGGTTCAGCAGCGGGTGCAGACCGCCACCGGATCACTCGGCTGGTTCGCCTTCGTCAATCCGCCGCCCTTCCTGTTCGCCGCCACGCCGCTGGGCGTGCTGCCCTATCCGCTGGCCTGGCCGGTCTGGGTGGCGCTCACTTTCGCGGCCTGGGCATGGGCGAGCGTCCGCGCGTTTCCGCGGCTGTGGCCGCTGGTGCTGGTCTATCCCGGGGCGCTGATCGCGGCGACCCATGCGCAGACCGGCCTGCTGACCGGCGCGCTGCTGGTGTTCGCGGCGACGCAGCTCGATCGCCGTCCGCTGGCGTCGGGGGCGGCGATCGGCGCGCTGGTGATCAAACCGCATCTCGCGCTGCTGCTGCCGTTCTGGCTGGCGGCGGGGCGGCGCTGGCGCGTGTTCGTGGCGGCGGGAGCAAGCGCGGCGGGACTGGTGCTGGCGAGCTGGGCGGTGTTCGGTACGCGCACCATGCTCGCCTATCCCGACAGCTGGCAGGCGAGCGCGGCGCTGATGGAAGTGACCCGGGCCGACTTCTTCCTGCGGATGGCGAGCCTCTATTCGCAGGTCCGGCTGATCGCGGGCGAGCCGGCGGCGATGATCGCCGGAGCGGCGCTGGCGCTGGCGACGGTCGGCTTCGCGCTGCTCGCCTGGCGGCGCTTTGCCGGGGATGCGCCGGGTTCGGCGGCTGCGGTGCTCGCCGCTGCCGCGCTCGCGCCGCCCTATCTGTTCAATTACGATCTGCCGTTCCTGATCGTGCCGACGCTGTGGCTCGTGCGCGAAGGGCTGGCCGAGGGTTTCCGCCCCTATGAAAAGCTGGGACTGGTGCTGCTCTATTTCGCCCCCTTCGCCAGTCGCGCGCTGGCGCTGCCGCTGGGAGCGAACCTCATGCCGCTGGCCTCGGCCGCGCTGCTGGCGCTGGTCTGGAGTCGTGGGAACCCGAGCGGGCGCTGATGGGTTGCAGACCGAGGACCGGGAAACCCGTTCGAAAGGAAGCAGCCATGACGCACTCGACCTATCGCAGCAGCAGTCCGGATCGCTGGACCATGCCCAGGGGCGCGAGCGATACCAGCCTGCGTCGCCAGATCCACGGCCGCATCCAGCCGCTCGACCCCCCGAGCTTTCTGGAGCGGCTGTTCGGAATGCGCTGAGCCGGCGCAATCACCCGACCAGGATTGCGACACACAGCAAAGGGGCCGGAAGCGTGACGCTTCCGGCCCCTCTGTTTGTAGGCCCACGCTTGTCGGCAGGCCGTCTATAGCATCGGCATCGTCGCTCAATATTCCTCGGGCTCTTCCGGGGTTTCGCGATGGAAGTCCTTGCCCGCGGTGCGATCGCCGCGCGACAGCTTGAACACCACGCCCGAAAGCAGTGCCAGCGCCAGCAGGTTGGGCAGCGCCATCGCGGCGTTGGAGATGTCGCCCAGCCGCCAGACCAGCTGCGAAGGCTGGGTCGCACCGATGTAGATCGCGATGCACCAGATCACCCGCCAGCCGATGTGAAGCATCTTCTCGCCGCCGCGAGTCGAGCCCGGAACGCGGTCGTAGAGGAAGGTGATCGCGCGTTCGCCGTAGTAGCTCCACGTCAGGAGCGTGGTGAACACGAACAGGATCAGCGCCACCGAGGCGACCAGCGTGCCCAGCGGGATCGAGGCGATCTCGTAGGGGAAAGCCGCGGCAAAGGCGCCCGAGGTGGTGACGAAGCCGCTTTGCGCGGTGGTCCCCAGATCGGATTGCCAGACATGCGCGACCGCCTGGCCCTGGTAGGTGAAGTCGCCCTGCACGGTCAGGATGACCAGCGCGGTCATGGTGCAGATCACCATGGTGTCGATGAAGGTGCCCAGCATCGCCATGCGGCCCTGCTGTTCGGGATCGTCGGTCTGCGCCACGGCATGCGCGATCGGGGTGGAGCCCTGGCCGCTCTCGTTGGAGAACAGCCCGCGCGCCACGCCCGCGCGGATGGCGAGGATGATCGCCGCCCCGGCAAAGCCGCCGCTGGCGCTCTGGAGGTTGAAGGCGCCCGAGAAAATGCGCCCGAAGGTCTCGGGAAGATCGCCGAAATTGAGGATCAGCGCGATCACCGCCATCACGATATAGGCGCCCGCCATGAACGGCACGACCTTCTCGGCGACGCTGCCGATCGACTTGATGCCGCCGATGATGACCACGAACACCGCGATCGCGATCACCAGCCCGCCCAGCCAGCGTTCCCACCCGAACAGCTCGTTGAGCCCGCTGGCGACCTCGTTCGCCTGGATCGAATTGCCCGTCACCAGCGCGCTGAACAGCGTGCCGAGGCAGAACAGGATCGCGAGCCAGGTCCATTTCGGCCCCAGCCCCATCATGATGTAGGTCATCGGCCCGCCGCGATAGACCCCGTCGGAGGTCTTCTCGCGGTAGCGGATCGCGAGGCTGCCTTCCGCAAAGCCCAATGCCATGCCGAAGATCGCGGTCACCCACATCCAGAAGATCGCGCCGGGGCCACCCAGCGCGATCGCGGTGGCGACGCCCGCCAGATTGCCGGTGCCGACCTGGCCCGAAAGCGCGGTCGAGAGCGCGGCGAAGGGCGAGATCTCGCCCGCGCCGGCACCCTTGCGGCTCTTGAACAGGCCGGCGAAGGCGCTGCCCAGCTTGACCAGCGGGTAGAACCGCAGGCCCACCATGATCCACAGCCCGATCCCCAGCAGGACCAGCGTCATCGGCGGGAAGGGGATCACCTCGACCCCGTTCCAGGTGCCTCCCCAGATGAAGTCGGAAATATTGGTGACGCGGTCGATCAAAGAGAACGACCCGGTATCGCTAGCGGCCATCAAGGCACCCCCATTTTCGGCCCCCTGCTCCCGGGCCAGTGTTCGAAGCGGCGCACGCTATCGCCGCGAGGCGGCAAAAACCAGCCCCTAACCGCCCCTTGGCCGCGCTTTCCCGCGCCCGATCGCCGGCGCACCGCGGCGCGCTTGCATTCGCGGGCGCATGGCCCTAGACGCCAGAACGTCTTCCGACATCGATGGCCCGGTTATGCCCCTCCCGACTTGAAACGGGGCGGCGCTGCCCCCATCCCGGAAGGCAGACAGTTTCGATCGCAGATGAGGGCGTCCCGGATGGCCGAGAAGACCAAGAAGACATCGCCGGCAGAATTCGTGAACCAGGTTCGCGCCGAGACCAGCAAGGTCGTCTGGCCGACCCGGCAGGAGACCGTGCGCACCGCGATCTTCGTGTTCATCATGGTGATCATCCTCTCGGTGTTCTTCCTCGGGATCGACTCGCTGTTCGGTGCGGTGGTCGCCTGGCTGCTGACGCTGGGCTGATCGCGCTTTCCCTCCATCGCCGCGTTCCTCGCGCGACAGGTCACTCTTCGACAAGGTAATCCATGGCACGCTGGTACATCATCCACGCTTATTCGGGCTTCGAGAACAAGGTTCGCGATTCGATCATCTCGGAAGCCGAACGGCTCGGCCTGTCCGACGGCGTCGAGGACGTCCAGGTTCCCACCGAGACCATCACCGAGGTCAAGCGCGGCAAGAAGGTCCAGACCGAGCGCAAGTTCATGCCGGGCTACGTGCTCGCCAAGCTGCAGATGACCGACGACGTCTATCACCTCGTCAAGAACACCCCCAAGGTCACCGGCTTCCTGGGCAATGACAACAAGCCGCAGCCGATCTCGGAAAAAGAGGCGGCGCGCTATTTCGGCGGGGTGGAAGAAGCCAAGTCCGCTCCCAAGCAGCAGATCTCGGTCGATTACGAGATCGGCGATCAGGTCAAGGTGCTCGACGGCCCCTTCGCCAGCTTCAACGGGCTGGTCGAGGAACTCGATTTCGACAAGCAGAAGGTCAAGGTCGGCGTCTCGATCTTCGGCCGCGCCACTCCGGTGGAGCTCGATTTCGAGCAGGTCGAACTGAGCAAGTAAGCCGCCCGCTGCGGACCGGCCCTACCAGCCGGCCCGCTAGCAGGCGACTGGCAGGCGACTCGTTACAATCCGAACGTCCGGTCGACGATCTCGGCCGCGCGCCACGGTTCGCCGCCTTGGACAGGTTCCGGACGGATCGCCGACAGCGGCGCCTCGATCCGGTAGACCAGCCCGTCGGCGGTGAACTCGCGCGTCGCACTGCCGCGCAGCATGGCCGGGATCACCCGCGTCAGCAGCTTGGTGCCGAAGCCGCGCGCCTGCGAAGCCTCCTCCTCCGCCGTCGGACCGGCGCCATGCTCGCGCCAGACCAGCCGGAACGTGCCGTCCCCGGGCTCTGCCGCTTCCTCGAAGGACCAGGAAACATCCACCCGCGCCTGCTCCGCCGGGCCGAGGCTGTATTTCTGCGCATTGGTGGCCAGCTCGTGCAGCGCCAGGCTCAATTGCTGCGCGGCTTCGGAGCCGATCGCCAGCGCCGGGCCGGCGATCGTCACGCGGGTGCGGATATTGGGGAGCAGCTTGTCGAGCTGGGTGAGGACCACGGTCTCGACATCGCCCGCGGGCCCGTCGCCGCCCTCGATCACGGTGCGGGTGGCGTCGGCCAGCGCCCAGATGCGGCCCTGCAGCGCTTCGAGGAAATCGTCCTTGGTGGTGGCCGAGCGCGCGCTTTGCTGCGCGATCGAGGCCACCACCGCGAGCAGATTGCTGCTGCGGTGGATCGCCTCGCGCGCCTGCACCGCCAGCGTGGCGTTGAGCCGGCTGAGCTCGGCGGTGCGCGCCTCGACCGTCTCCTCGAGCGAGGCGAGCGTCGCCTTGTGCGCCTCGATCTCGCCGCGCAGCCGCTCGTTGGCGGCGGCCATGTCGGCGGGGGAGGGCAGCGCGACCAGCGTCGGGATCAACCGGAACAGCACCACCGCGGTGATGCAGGACACCACCCCGGTCGCCAGCTTGAACAGCCCGACCTGCGGATAGATCGGGACCCACAGCGTCACCATGGAGAGCGCATGGGTGATCCCGCACAGCAGGATGAAGGAGGCGAACAGCATC
Organism: Qipengyuania benthica; assembly: GCF_030717865.1. Lineage (NCBI taxonomy): Bacteria > Pseudomonadati > Pseudomonadota > Alphaproteobacteria > Sphingomonadales > Erythrobacteraceae > Qipengyuania > Qipengyuania benthica. Next base: position 426,074 of record NZ_JAVAIL010000001.1, read on the forward strand.
ACCAGCCCGCGATGCGGCACATCCTTGCGGCGCTTGAGCACGGTCAGCAGCGCGATCGGGATCGCCGAATAGGACAGGAAGATCAGCAGGTCGGACCCGGCCCACAGCACCACCAGCCACGGTTGCCACAGCAGGCACATGCCATGCGGCATATATTGCCAGATATCGGAAAAATGGCTCATGCGCAGACTCCGAAAGGGGCGCGAACAGCGCCCCGCTGCCCGATCAGGCGGGCCCCGACAACCGGTTGTTGTTCGACTGGCTTATCTCAGATCGTCGCGCAGCTTAGCCGAACGCGAATGGCCGGGATAGTAGCGGAATGACAGTTGGTTAACCGCGCGGTACCGCTGCGCTGCCGGCGTTCGGGCGCGGCGTAACGCTCCGGCACGGCGGACCGGTACGGCGGATCGGCGCGGCAGATCGGCCGGATGGAAGCGAAATGGCGGCGCGCCCGGTCGACCGGGCCTGCACCGCCCGGCTCAATGGGCGGTCTGGTCCTCGAGCGCATCGGCATCGATCCGCGCGAGCGCTTCGGCTTCGGCGGCGCGCTTGAGCGAGCGTTCGTGCTCGGCCTTGACCCGGTCTTCGGCGACCTTGCGCGCCTGTTCGGCGAGGCCGCGCCAGGTGGCTTCGGAGCGCAGCGCGCGATCGCGGACGTTGTCCAGCTGCGCGGCCTGGGCTTCGCTTGCGGATTCCTCGGCGCGGGCGTGATAGAATTCGAAGGTCTGGCTCATCGCGTCGGGCTCCTGGGGAGTGGGGGGCGGGATCTGACCGGATGCCTCGGCCGGCTCGGTATCGGCTGGCTCGGCGTCGGTGCGTCAGGCGTCCCGCAAAAGTGCCGCGCGCCGCACTCGCTGATGCGAATGCGGCGCGCAGGCGGTGTCGCGAATCAATCGGCGGGCGAGAGGTTCACGGCGCTTTCCTTGCCGTTGCGGCCCTGCTCGACTTCGAAGTTCAGACGCTGTTCCTTGTCGAGCGTCTGCATGCCGGCAGCCTGGACGGCCGAGATGTGAACGAAGCTGTCGGCCGAGCCGTCGTCGGGCTGGATGAAGCCGTAGCCCTTGTCGGCGTTGAAGAATTTAACGGTGCCAGTCTTGGCCATGGGAGATTCCTTTCAGGAAACCTTGGTTTGCCCGGGCGGCGGAAGTGCCGATCGGGCCGTGCGTCTGGTCGTCAGATGAAAGGGAATCGTCGCCTGGTTTACGCCGGGGCTCGTGAGAGCATGCGGCGGTCGTCAACTTCGGAGTGTCGCAACTTTCGACTTCTGCCCGAGCCTTATGGCACAGGTGGCCGGGATTACCTAATGAAACCCGTTTAGAGGAATGTCCCTTCGCCTGCGTAAGACTTTGACACCCTGTGCCGCGCGCCATAGCTTCCGCATTCTGTTGGGGGGAGGTACATGGATACAGTTGTTTGGGCGCACTTTTTCGGGATTGAGAAGCGGACAGCTACGGCACCAGATTTTGAGGATGCTGTTCGCGCGGTTTGGGAATTGGGGGAAGAGCCAGGCGAGAGGGAACTTGAGCTTTCTGCGGATGATACACGAATCCGTATCGAGAGATTCACCGAACAGGGAGACTGGATCGAGGGAGAAGTCGTTCGTGTCCAAACGTCCAACATCCCACCAGAGGCTTTTCCTGAAGGACTGCAGCGCAGCCGAGCGCAGTCACAGGGCCACAGCATGGTCTTCCGCTATCATAAGAGAATGCACGTTCTTCTGGCGGAAAAAACCGCATAGGAATGACGGTTTCTCGGTTCCTCCGCTACCTTAAGCGGAACGATCCCTTGGCTAGATACGTAGCACCGCCGACCGCTGACGAAGATAGCTGGGCCAAGTTCGGACGGAAGACCATTTCTCGATTTTCTGTGGGGCTCTCGGCGATTGCCGACCCTGCCGATATTGGCGGCGTAGCTGGAGCTGTCAGCAGCGCGAGCAAACGCCTCCACGATATGACTCACGCGCCCACGGTTCATATCAGCATGTATTCTGGCGGAGCCGAGGATGGGTTGGAGAAGGGCGCAATTCGTGGGGCAATCGAAACCCTCCTTGGAGGTGATCCGAACTACGAAGTTACGGCCCTCTCTGTGTCTGGAGAGGACGAGGACGACCGGGGAAGCACGGCGATCGATTTTCTCGATGACGTACTGCGAGAACGAGAAGAAATTGATCTGACCGAATTAGATGCCGATCAGTCTTACAACGAGCGGATAAGGTTCCTCCACGATTGTTTCGCGGCCCACATTGACTATCTTGAGAGGTATTATGGCATGGGATGAACGCGCCGAACTGTGGTTCGAACGGCTTTACCCATACGGTCTAGGAGCTGCGGTGTTCGTAGCCGCCACCGTGTGGCATGAAGCTGGTCGTGCGTATGTACGCTCTATGGGTTTCGGCTCGGCGGAGTTAGTTTCAGCTAATTTTGACGTGATGGTCACCCTCACGGCATTTCTGTTTTCCGTGTTCGTTCTAGCAATTGCGCCCGGCGGTGGCTTTATCGAGCGGATTTTCCGCACATCAGTGTTCAGAGAGTTTAAGCGGTACGTGGTCGAAGCGTTGCTTCTCGGCTCGTTGTCAGCTGCTCTTAGCCTTCCCTACATGGCCACTAAGAATGGCGGCATTTGGAGGCTTCAGGCGATTGATGCGCTGTGGCTCGCTTTAGCCGTAACTGCGCTACTCGCTTTTTTTAGGGTAGTGAAAATCTTCATCCAGTGGATGGGTTACGATGCCAAGCACCGAGAGAAGCGGAAGGCACGATAGCCTCTCTCAAAAGCGGGGGCTCTAGGCCCCACCCAACCCTTGCAAATCCCCCCGTTTCCCGCTACCGGCGCGCCTCCCAAGCAACAGTTCGGGAATCCGCGGGAGGTCCGGTCAGCCGGATCGCTCAACCGCTTACCATGAGCCTGCCGTGTAACCACTGCGGGCGACAGTGAGAAAAGGAGGCCACAATGGCCAAGAAGATCGAAGGTTACATCAACCTTCAGGTGCCCGCCGGCGCCGCCAACCCGTCTCCGCCGATCGGCCCCGCGCTGGGTCAGCGCGGCGTCAACATCATGGAATTCTGCAAGGCGTTCAACGCCGCCACGCAGGAGCTCGAGAAGGGCGCTCCGATCCCGACCAAGATCACGGTCTATGCGGATCGCAGCTTCACCTTCATCACCAAGACCCCGCCCGCCAGCTTCCTGCTGAAGAAGGCCGCCAAGCTGAAGTCGGGTTCCAAGGAGCCGGGCAAGGTTTCCGCCGGGACCATCAAATCGAGCCAGGTCAAGGAAATCGCCGAGACCAAGATGGCCGACCTCAACGCGAACGATATCGACCAGGCCATCAAGATCATCAGCGGCAGCGCCCGTTCGATGGGCCTCGAAGTGGTGGAGGGCTGAACATGGTAAAGCTGACCAAGCGCCAGAAGACGCTCGCCGAGCTGGATAGCGAAAAGCTGTATTCGGTGGACGAGGCTCTCGCCACGCTGCGCCAGTACGCATCCACCAAGTTCGACGAGACCGTCGAGGTCGCGATGAACCTGGGCGTCGATCCGCGCCACGCCGACCAGATGGTCCGCGGCATGGTCTCGCTGCCCTCGGGCACCGGCAAGGACGTCCGCGTCGCGGTGTTCGCGCGCGGCGACAATGCCGACAAGGCGACCGCCGCCGGAGCCGACAAGGTCGGTGCCGAGGATCTCATGGAAGACATGCAGAACGGCAATCTCGACTACGACCGCGTCATCGCCACCCCCGACATGATGGGTGTCGTCGGCCGGCTGGGCAAGCTGCTCGGCCCCAAGGGCCTGATGCCCAACCCCAAGCTGGGCACCGTGACCCCGAACGTGGAACAGGCCGTGAAGGACGCCAAGGGCGGCCAGATCGAGTTCCGCGTGGAAAAGCAGGGCATCATCCATTCGGGCATCGGCAAGCTCAGCTTCGACGACGCCGCGCTCAAGGCCAATTTCGAGGCCATGACGCAGGCTATCGTCAAGGCGAAGCCCTCGGGCTCGAAGGGCAAATATGTCCGCAAGATCTCGCTCACCTCGACCATGGGCCCCGGCCTGAAGGTCGATCTGGCCGAAGTCGAAGGCGCCTGATTTCAGGAATTGCTCTCCCGGTTCGCGCCGGGGAGCCAAAGATACAGCAAGGGGCCGGGGGGAAACCTCCGGCCCTTTTGCCGTGCGCGGGAGGTTTGCGGAAAAATTGCGGGCCTCGACCGTTGATGGGGTGAAACCAGGAAGGACACACCATGGAACCCGTACTCGCCGCCGCCACCGTCATCGGCCCGATCCTGCTGCTTGCCGCGATGATCTGGGCCTGGCAGCGCAACCGCCGCGCCAGCCGCAGCAACGAGATCGAGGCCGAACGCGGCGCGCGCGATCTGCGCCACGATATCGAGGACCGCCCGCAGAAGGACGTCGATCTCTAGCTGACTATAGGTGTGCGCGGATCAGCCGTAGAGCGTGTTGGAGGCCAGCTGCTCTGCGATCCGCAGCGTTTCCGCCACCGGATCGGCGGGCGCCAGCGTCTCCGCCGGGTCGAGCGCGACCACCGTGGGCGGATCCTGGGCATAGGTGCCGGTGCGCACGCCCTTCATCCGCGCCACCGCCTCGCACAACCGCTCGAACCGGCGGCGGACGATGCGGTTGACCTTGCCGCGCCGGCGGTTGACCAGCTCGAAGCTGTGCGAGACCATCGTGAAGCACGGCTTGCCCGCGTCGCGCGCATGGCGCAGCGCGCGGACCATCTCGCGCGCCGAGAGCGCGGTGATCTGCGCGTGGCGCAAGCCTCCGCCGACCGTTGCGATGCAGCCGATCGGGACCTCGATCACGCCTTCGTGGCGCAAGGGCACGCGGTCCTCCGGGCTCAGCGAGATCGCGCAATCGCCCCCGGCGATGCCCGGCGTGTGGCTGGTGTCGTAACCGATCCCGCAGTGGGCCAGCGCGCGCAGCGTGGTGTCGTTGGCGCCGTAATTGCCCGCGCGGAACGCCACCGGCGGCGCGGCCCCCGCCGCGACCAGCGTATCGCGCGCCCAGTCGATCAGCGCGCATTGCTGCTCGAAGGTGAAATCCTTGATGTTGCGCCCCGTCGCACCGCCGGTCGCGCGGGCCAGCGGATGCACCGCGCCCGCCAGTTCGAGCCATTCGGTGTGGATGTGCAATTGCACGTCGTGCCCGCGCTCGAGGATCGGGCCGACCACATCCTCGACCGCGGCGACGCCCCACAGCAGCGCCGGCATCGGATCGACGAAACACACCCCGCGGTGGCCGTGGCGGTTGAACATGTCGAGTTTGTAGCCCAGCCCGTATTCGCCCGCCTCTGTCTGCCCCGATACGGCGGCGGCGAAGTTGCGGGCGCGGCAATCGGGCCCCCGTTCGCGGACCATTCCCGACGAATATTCGGTATCGATGGTGATATAGGCCAGCATGTCGGGCGGGATCGGTAGCATTATTTCATCGCGAGGGGAATTGGCCGGAAGCAGGCGCGGGCCGGGCGGACAATTGCCGGGTGTAGAACCAGCCCAGCGCGATCAGGCTGGCGCCCAGCGCCGCGAAGGAGGCGATCCGCAGCAGCCCGCCCAGTTCGGCGGCATCGATCGCGAACACCTTGACCACCGCGGCCAGCATCAGCACCAGCGAGCCGATCCGCCAGCTGCGCTGCTCCAGCCGGCTGCCCAGCAGCAGGAACCCCAGCGCCAGCACGATCCCCGCCAGCGAGCGCAGCAGATCCTCGGTCTCGCCCAGCGGCACCGCGGCAGGCAGCGCCCCCGCATAGGCCTGCCGCAGCAGCGCCACCGCGCCGACGCTGGCGAGCGCCATGATCGCGGCGTCGAACCACGGCCGCAGCCTCTCGCCCGACCAGCGCCGCGCCAGCCACGCCGCCGCGATACCCGCGCCGAAACCGGCGGTGAGCCAGTTCGCCAGCGGCAGCGCGCCCACCGCCTGCCGCGCGAACAGCGGGTTGTGCCAGAGCAGCGTGAAGACCGCGAAATGCGCCAGCGCGGCGAGGGCGAAGCCGCGCGCCAATCCGAGGCTCGCGCCCAGTCGCGGGACCCCCGCCGCCGCGAGCCCCGCCGCGAGCCCCGCCGCGCCCAGCAGCGCGATCTGCCACACCGTGCGCTCCGCCATGCCGAACTCGATGAAGCGCGCCAGGCTATCGATCGCGAAGACCTGCTTGTAGAGCGTGTGGATCACCACCAGCAGCAATCCGGCGGCCAGCCCTTGCCCGCGCCAGCTCGTGCCCGGCAGAACCGGTGCGCGCAGGCGCAGCGCCGCCAGCCCCGCCAGCGCCGCCGCGGGGGGAAGCAGATAGGCCAGCGCCTCGCGCCAGCCCGGCGTATCGCCGAGCATGAACGGCTCGCCCACCAGCGCCAGCGCGCCCGCGCCGAGCCATTCGCCCAGCGGGTCGAGCGCCCACAGCAGCGCGATGGCGAGCAGCGTCAGCCGCGCCATCACGCGGGCGGGCGCCCGCCAGGCGAGCGCCACCGCCAGCGTCGCTGCGCACCATGCCAGCGCCTCCGCCGGCAGGACCTGCGCCAGCGCGCCATAGACCAGCAGCGCCGCCAGCGCCTCGGCCCCGCGCCGCCAGGCATCGCGCCGCTCGAGCAGCGCCAGCGCCACGAAGGGCAGCGCGGCGGCGGCCCAGCGCAGCAGGCCCCGCAGCGGCGGAGCGGGCTCGCCGCCATCCGCCAGTTTCAGGGCCTCGGAAAGGAAATGCGGCGTCCCGACCAGCACCAGCAGCCCCGCCGCCGCACCCGCCCACAGCAATGTCGCCAGCGCCGCGTCGTATTCCTTGCGCAGCAACCAAGCGGGCAACGCCAGCACCGGCAGCGCGAGCAGCGGCGCGCCCCAACCCGGGGTCGACAACAGCAGCGCGCCATAGACCAGCGCCAGACCCGAGCCGAGCAACCATGCAAAATCTACCGCCCCCTCTGCGCGCGTCGTCCGCCATGCCGCGACCAGCGGGAATGCCGCCAGCGCCACGCAGGCCAGCGCCAGCCATGGCTCGAACGGATCGGCATCGAACTGCCCGAACTGGCCATAGGCGACCAGCGCCAATGCGGGCGCGACCCCGGCGATCTGCCACAGGTCGAACCTCCGCGCGGCCCCGCGCAGCGCCAGCGCCAGCGGCACCCCGGCGAAGACCAGCGCCAGCCCCGCGCCGAACGCGGCGAACGCCAGCGGCTCCGGCGCGGGCCATTGCGCCAGCAGCAGCACGCCGACCGCCGCGGCCACGCCATTGGCTTCGCGCAATTCCGTGCGCCGCCAGCCGAACCCCGCCAGCGTACCGCCGAGCAGCAGGTAGAACGCCCAGGCGAGCGGCGCAAAGCCGCCCTGCGCGACCAGCACCGCAAGCTGAAGGCTCGCCAGCCCCGCCGCCGCCAGCCACATCGGCCGCGCAAACCGCTCCGCCTCGGCCCCGGTGTCGGCAAGCGCCGGCAACACCGCGCCCAGCACGATGAAATAGAGCCCCAATGCAAGGATATCGACGAAGTCCGGATCGCCCGCGAGCAGCAGCAGCGCGCCCCAGCCGAGCCCGCCGACCAGAGCGGTCGCCCCCATCCACGGGCGCTGCTGGCTGCGCCCCGACAGCGTCAGCCCGGCGGTGACCAGCCCGAGATAGAGCGCCAGCAGCGGCAGGTTCGCTTCCTCGCCGCCGACCAGCGCGGGCGCGGCGAATCCGCCGACCAGCCCCAGCACCGCGCTCGGCAGCCCGAAGCGGAACGACAGCGCGATCGCGCCCGCGGTAACCAGCGCCAGCCCGACGAAGGCCAGCGTCTGGCCCATCAGCCCGTACTGGCTGCCCGCGAGATAGAACCCGGCGTAGAGCGTCGCCAGCCCGGCGCCCGCCAGCGCCTGGCGCACCCGCGGATCGGCGACCCGGCGCTCGAAGCGATAGGCGAGTTCGGCGCCCGCCAGCAGCAGCAGGCCGAACGCGAACGCCAGCCCGACCCGCACCGATGGCGTCAGCAGACCCGCCTCGATCGAATAGCGCACCGCGAACACGCCCGCGACCGCCAGCGCCACTCCGCCGCCCCAGATCGGCAGACGCCGCCCGAAGATGTCCTCGAAATCGAATTTCTCGCGCCAGCGAGGCGGCGGCGCGTCGGGCTCGTCCCGCGTGTGGAGGTCGTCGGGCGCAGGCTCGGATAGGGGCGCAGGCTGGGATAGGGGCGCAGGCTCGGATACGGGTCCCGGCTCGGTCCGCGCGGCGGCGTCTTCAGCGGAGCGCGCCAGCGTGACGCTCGGGACCGAGACCCATGGATTGCGGGTCGCCCGTGCGGCGGATTCTGCAGCGGCGTGTTCGGCAGGCGGCGGCGCGCCGCCCGATCGGTCGCTCGCGCCATCGCCCGTCAGCCTGGCCAGCGCGGCGTCGGTCAGCTCCTGCTGCTGCGCGAGCATGGCCAGCGCGCGTTCGGCGCGGGCGAGGCGCTGCCACAGAAAGGCTGCAGCGCCGCAGAGCGCGATGATGACCAGCCATTCCACGCGCCGCGTCCCCTCTCCGCCGCCACGCTAACCCGCTTTGGCTTCGCCGCAAAGCCTCGATGAGAACCGTTCGATCGCGGGCGCCGAGAATTCAGATCCCGCCGGGGGTGAAATCGTAGCCCGCGGTGGCCAGCCCGTCGCACAGGCTGTCGACGCAGCTCGCCAATTGATCGGCACCGGTCGAGCGGACCACGAAATTGGCGCCGACCCGGCCTTCGCGAAAGAAGGGATAGCTGCCGATCTGGCAGGCGGAATGCGCCTGTTCGACCTCGCGCAGCACATCGGCCACCTCGCTCTCGGCGGTCCAGCAGCCGATCGTCTCGGTGAGCAGCACCGCTCCGCCCTCGAGCGTCCCGGTAAGCGCGTCGAGCATCCCGGCGGTGATATGCGGGACGCCCGCCATCAGATGGATATTGCCCAGTCTGATGCCGGGCGCACCCGACATCCGGTTGGGGATCAGCTCGGCGCCTTGCGGCACTCGAGCCATCCGCAGCCGGCCCTCGGTCAGCCCGCCGGGCTTGTCGGCATAATAGCGGGTCAGCAGCGCACGCGCCTCCGGGTGGACGACCACTTCCACACCCAGCGCCTCGGCCACCGCATCGACGGTGATGTCGTCATGCGTCGGGCCGATCCCGCCGGTGGTGAACAGATAGTCGTTTTCGCTGCGCAAGGCGTTGACCGCGGCCACGATCCGCGCCGTGACATCGGGCACCACGCGCACTTCGGCGAGGCGGATGCCCTGCACCTGAAGCCAGCTGGCGACCTGCGCGATGTTCTTGTCGTGGGTGCGGCCGGAAAGAATCTCGTCGCCGATGACGACTAGACCGGCGGTCCAGATGCGTTCGCTCATACCGGCTGGCTTAGCCCGGAGAGGGCGCGCTGGCTACTGTGCGGCTCCGGTGTCGCGATGTGCATCTAAAACTATCTATTATTTCGGCGCGGGCAAGAAGAATGCGATCGCAAACATCGAGAACCCCAATCCGTAAATCCAGCCATTCATCGGTGCGCCGTCTTCTAAGTGAAAGAGCGGAGATATAACTATCAACAGGGTTGCAATAAGGCTCGTGCTCGCTTTTGGACGATACTGCGGAAACTTGAACCAAATGACGGCGCAAGCGGCGAACGCAATTGTGAGAAAAGCAAGACTGAAGAGCAACGAGTTTTCGATCGCTATCGCAAGTGCACCCGCCGCAACCAGGCATATCACCCATCCCAGCACCGACCAGCGGACAATCGTTTGTTCAGTCATCTCAGCAGCCACTCGGCTGTGGTCGGATCAAGCGAGTTACTCTTCGAATCGGCTTTGGCCAACGTTGCAGGGTCCCCATCGCCATGCAGCTACTCCGCCGCTTCGAGCCGTTCCTCGCGGTGTGCCGCATCGGCATCGGCGCGGCGCAGCGCGAGCACGCCATCCTCGATCGGATCGCTCGCCATCCGCTTGCGGTCGACGACATATTCCTGGTTGAGCCGCCAGGGATAGGCGACCGCGTTCTTGGGCATGATCTGCTTGGCGCGCTGGATATAGCCGCTGGAGAAATCGAAGATGTCGTCCTCGACCAGCGCGTGATCCTCGGCCAGCACCGGCACCGCGATATCGGCGCCCTTGGCCTTCATCGCATTGAGCACGCGGCAGATGTAATCGGAGTTGAGATCCGCACGCAGAGTCCAGCTGGCGTTGAGATAGCCGAACACCACCGCCAGATTGGGCAGGTTCGAGAACATCACCCCCTTGTAGTAGAAGCGTTCGGCGAAATCGACGCTCTCGCCATCGACGGAGACCGCGATCTTGCCCGCGACCGCCAGCTTGAGCCCGGTCGCGGTGACCACGATATCGGCGGGCAGGAAGCGGTCGTCCGCCAGCCGCACGCCGCCCTTTTCGAACGCCTTGATCTGGCCGGTGACGATCTCGGCCTTGCCGCTCTTGATCGCGTTGAACAGATCGTCGTCGGGCACCAGGCACAGCCGCTGGTCCCACGGATCGTAGGGCGGGGTGAAGGTGGCGCGGTCGAACTTGTCGCCCAGCGCCTTCTCGATCTTCTTGTAGAGGAACTGCTTCACCTTCTCGGGCTTGGTGCGCGCGCGCTTGAAGCCGATGTCCTGCATCTTGATGTTCTTCCAGCGGGTCAGCCGGTAGGCCGTCTCCTCGGGCAGGAACTTGCGCAGCAGGTTCGCCAGTCGGTCCTTCGCCGGGCGCGAGAACATCCAGGTCGGGGTGCGCTGGAGCATGGTGACCTTGGCGGCCTTGCCCGCCATCGAGGGCGTGATCGTCACCGCGGTGGCACCCGAGCCGATCACCACCACCTGCTTGCCGGCATAGTCGAGATCGTCGGGCCAGAACTGCGGGTGGATCACCTGGCCTTCGAACGCGCCGAGATCGAATCCGGGGTCGTAGGGCTCGTCGTAATCGTAATAGCCCGAGCCCAGATAGAGGAAATTGGCGGTGAGCCGCTTGTGCTCGCCTTGCGCAGTCTCGATCTGCACCGTCCAGCGCGCGGTGGCGCTGTCGAAATCGGCGGCGATCACCTTGTGGCCCAGCCTGATGTGCTGGCGAATGCCGCGCTCGTCGACGATACGGTCGAGATAGTCGAGGATCGCGGGCGCGTCGGCGATCGATTTCTCGTGCTTCCAGGGTTCGAAATCGAACCCCAGCGTGTGCATGTCGCTGTCCGAGCGAATCCCGGGATAGCGGAACAGGTCCCAGGTGCCGCCCAGATTGTCGCGCCGTTCGAGAATCGCATAGCTGGCGTGCGGCGATTTGGCGGTCATATGCGCGGCCATCCCGATCCCGGAAATCCCCGCTCCCACGATCAGCACGTCGAAATGGCTGGCCTGTTCGGTCATCTTTGCTCTCCTAATCCCGGGAGCGAAGGTAACGCAGACCCCGCGCCGGCGCCAGCCCCGTTGCGCATTGCAACCCGTTTGGGGTAGCGGCAGCGCATGAAAGCCCATCTGCTCGCCGCCGCCAGCCTGTGTCTCGCCGGTCCCGCCCTTGCGCAAACGGGGGCGCAGACAGCGCCCGCGTCGGAACGTCCCGACGAGGAGGCCGCGCCGCGCAAAGCGCAGCCGACGGACGCGACCGGGGCGGAGATCGTGGTGATCGGCGAGGGTCTGCCCGACACGCCCTCGGTCACCGCCTATGCCAGCCGCGAGCTGACCCGCGAACAGATCGTCGCCGCACCCTCGGGGCGGATCGAGGAGGTGCTCGGCGCGGTCGCGGGGTTCCAGCAGTTCCGCCGCTCGGACAGCCGCTCGTCCAACCCCAGCGCGCAAGGGGTGACGCTGCGCGCGCTCGGCGGCAACGCCACCAGCCGCGCGCTGGTGCTGCTCGACGGGGTGCCGGTGAGCGATCCCTTTTTCGGCTATGTCCCGCTGACCGCGCTGGCGCCCGAGCGGCTCGAGAGCATACGGGTGACGCGCGGGGGCGGGGCGGGGCCGTTCGGCGCGGGCGCGCTGGCGGGGACGATCGAGTTGGAAAGCGCCGGGGTCGGCACGCTGCCGCCGCTGGGCGCGAGCGTGCTGGTCAACGATCGCGGCGGCACCGAGGCCTCCGCGCTGCTGGCGCAGGAACTGGGCGCGGGCTTCGTCACCGCGGCGGGACGCTGGGACCGCGGGCCGGGCTACTTCACCACGCCCGAGGACCAGCGCGTCCCCGCCTCGGCGCGTGCGGGTTACGAGAGCTGGTCGTTGGCCTTGCGCGGCGTCGCGCCGCTGAGCGACACGCTCGAGCTGCAGGCGGCGGGGCTGGTGTTCGACGACCGGCGCACCTTGCGCTTCGAAGGCGCCGACAGCAGCGCCAGCGGCGCCGACGCGAGCCTGCGCCTGGTCGGCCGCGGCGCCTGGGCCATCGACGCGCTCGCCTATGTGCACACGCGCAATTTTACCAATCTTGTCATCAGCTCCTCCCGCTTCACCCGCGTCCTCGATCAACGCAATACGCCCACCACCGGGATCGGCGGCAAGCTCGAACTGCGCCCCCCCGTCGGCGGCGACAACGTGCTCCGGCTCGGGCTGGACTACCGCCGCGCCGAGGGCGAATTGCAGGAGGATGCCTACAGCGCCTTCAGCGGCGCGCTCACCGAGACCCGGCGAGCCGGCGGCACCACCAGCGACATCGGCCTGTTCGTCGAGAACGACTGGACCAGCGGCGCGCTGGTTCTGACCGGGGGGTTGCGGCTCGACCGCACCCGGATCGGCGAGGGCTTCTACATCGCCCGGACCCCCGACCGTGCGGTGGTCACCGAAGAGCTGACGCCTTCACGCACCGACTGGACCCTGTCGTGGCGGGCGGGGGCGACCTATGCACTCGACGAGCAATTGCGCCTGCGCGCCGCCGCCTATCGCGGCCTACGCCTGCCGACGCTCAATGAATTGCTGCGCCCCTTCGTGGTCTTCCCGGTTGTGACGCAGGCCAATGCGGCGCTCGAGAACGAGCGGCTGGTGGGTTACGAAGCGGGTCTCGACTGGACTCCTGCACTCGGCGTCGAGCTCGCGCTGACCGCGTTCGACAACCGGGTCGAAGGCGCCATCGCAAACGTCACCATCGGCCCCAATCTGCGCCAGCGACAAAACCTCCCCGCGATCGATGCGCGCGGCATAGAGGCGGGCCTGCGGGTCGAAAGCGGCGGATTGAGCTTCGATGGCACGCTGGCCTACACCGATGCCGAGGTGGACGGGAGCGGGGCGACGCTCGCGCTCGACGGCAACCGCCCCTCGCAGACCCCGCGCTGGGCGGCCGCGGCGTCGCTGGCCTACGAACCGGCAGCCGACTGGCTGGTTGCGGCGACACTGCGTCACGTCGGCGCGCAGTTCGAAAGCGATGTCGAGACCGATCGCCTGCCGCCGGCGACCACACTGGGTGCCTATCTGCGGGCGCCGCTGGCGGGCGGCTTCGCACTGGTGCTGCGCGGGGAAAACCTGCTCGACGAGCGGATCGTCACCCGCAATTCGGACGGCGATATCGATCTGGGGACGCCGCGCACGCTGTGGGCGGGACTGCGCTACGGGTTCTGAGTTGCTCCCCTAGGCAGGCTCAGCCCCCTTCGCCGGGCTCGTCCATCGTCTCGACGATGTGCTGGAGCACGCTGGGGTGGAGCGGGGTCTCGAACTCGATACCGACCACGCTTTTCTCGCGCCAGCGCACCTTGGCCGCGATGGGACCGATCGTGCCGACGCGGAAAGTGATCGCGGTATCGATCGGCAGCACCGAGAATCTGTCGAAGAAGCGGCAACCGGTTTCCGATATGTCCTTGATCCAGATGTCGCGCGACGAGCCGATGCGCGAGCGATAGCGTCCCGCCACCTGCACCTCGTGGCGCGGCTCGCGGCGCTGGTTCGAAGATTCCGGCTTCTCGATATCCATGTCAGCGTCCAACATTCCTAGTGCGACGCGCCAACCGTCCAAGCGGCTTGCGACCTCGATACCAGAATGCACTCAACGCCAACAGGGGCAAGGTCGGATTGGCGCTGCCCCACAGGCCGAACCGAGCCACCCCCGCCGTCGGGGCGGTGATGGCTCGGGGCCAGCTCCTAGAAGCTAAGGCGGGCCGACAGCTTGATGTTGCGCCCGGCCAGCGGGACGAAGTCCTTGGTGAAGCTGGCATGGCGGCGGGCATCGACATCGAACAGATTGTCGGCCGACAGGATCAGCAGCGTCTCGTTGCGCGCGCCGAACGGCCGCCACGAGACCGAAGCATTGACCAGGGTATAGCCTTGGGTCGGCAGTTCGAACGATGCGGTCCGGTCCTGATCGGCGACCCATTCGGCTTCCACCCGGGCGCCCAGACCGTCCCGGTTGGCCTCGATTCCGCCGAGAACCCGCAGCGGCGGTATTCGCGGCGCGGGACCGTCGCCGTCGATTTCGGCTCGGGTGTAATCGGCCACACCGTCGATCGTGACCGTCAGCCCGTCGCGATCGATCAGATCGTAGGCTGCCTGCGCCTCGACCCCGTAGTAATCGGCATCCGACTGCAGGAACTGGAACAGCGGGAGGCCGTCGGCTTCGAGCCCGGTATCGGTCTCGTAGATGAAATTGTCGAACCGGCTGTAATAGGCGGCAAGCTGGAAGCGTGCGGGTCCGGTTGCGCCCCGCAGATAGGCCTCGATCCCGAGGCTGCTTTCCTTGTCGAGCGCGGGATCGCCGATCTCGAAGGCCTGGGTGGCGATATGCGGGCCGTTGGAGAACAGTTCTTCGGCCGAAGGAGCGCGCTCCACGCGGCTCAGATTGAGGCCCAGTTTGACGTCGGGAACGATCTCGTAATTGATCCCGCCAGCGATGGAGAAGGCGTTGAAATTGCGGTCGACGGCGGTGATCACCGCATCCTCCTCCAACCCGATCGCGACCGCGTCGGATTGCACGTCGGTGTGTTCGAAGCGTGCCGACGCTTCCAGGCCGAACCGGCGGCCCAGATCGAATTCCTGCAGCGTGAACACGCCGTATTGGTCGGTGACATTGGGCGGCACGAAGGCTTCGGCCCCGACCGCCGCGAAGTCGCGGGTGGAACCCTGGAACCCGGTCACGCCGCGCCAGCCGTTGCGATTCGCCTGGACCAGTTCGAGACGGGTTTCGAACCCCTGGGTCTTGAACACGGTGCCGACCTCGTCGCCTTCGAATTCGGTGTGCTGATAGTCGGAGAAGCCGGCGCGGAACTTGATCTTCTCCAGGAACCCTTCGGTGAAGAGCTCGCCGCGCAAATCGGCGCGATATTGCTTCAGATCGATCGACACCGGAGCTTCGCCATGTTCGTCGTGGCCTTCCTCCTCCTCTTCGTGATCCTCCTCGCCCTCTTCGCCATGCGCATGTTCGGCGCCCGGTCGAGCCGGGATGCCGTACCGGCTGTCGAAATAGCTGACCGATGCACCCAGGCTACCGCCCTCGTTGATCAGCGCGAAGCCGGCACCCAGCGTGTAGGTCTCGGTCGCGCTGTTGGGCAGGACGCCTCGGAGTTCGGCGAACTCCCGCGCCTCTTCGGCTTCTTCCAGATGCCCTTCTTCGCGCTCTTCCTCGGCAACCGCCAGTTGTTGCGCGCGGAGCGTCGGTGACAGCACATAGCCGCCGACCTCGACATCCTCGGTCTTGCGATAGCTGCCGTCCACATGGACCACGAATTGCTCGCCGAGCGCCACATCGGCTGCAGCGCTGCCGCTATAGCCGTCGTAAGCCGAGGAATAGGAGCCGATTGCGTCCAGATGATAGCCGCTCTCGGGCACCGCGCGTGGGATGCGCCGGTCGAGCGCGTTGACCGCACCGCCGATCGCCTGGCTGCCGAACAGGAGCGCCGCGGGACCGCGGAATATCTCGACACGTTCGGTGACCAGCGGATCGATGGTGACCGCGTGATCGACCGAGGTGTTCGATACGTCCAGAGTTCCGATCCCGTCGGTCAGAACACGGACGCGTTCGCCCTGGAAGCCGCGCAGGACCGGACGCGAGGCACCGGGACTGAAGGAAGTTGCCGAGACGCCCGGCTGGTCGGCGAGAATGTCCCCGATCTGCGGCTCGAGATCGCGCAGGATATCGTCGCCGGTTACCACCGAGGTACCGGCCAGGATATCGAGCTCTTCGACGAAATCGGCGGTGACGACGATTACCCGGCCCTCTTCGCCGTGAACGGGATCGCGACTGGTATCGGGCGCAGCGGATTGGGCCAGTGCCGGGCCGGCGAGAATGCTGGTCGCCAGCAGCGCGTATTTCTTCAAAGCAAATTCTCCGGAATGGATGTTACAACATCCCATTCGAGATAGATGGTCTCGACGCTTCACGCAAGGCATCACTTCGGCATGAGCGAGCAGAAAGGCGGAACGACCGATGGCGGACTGTCTCGGAATCCCGGCTCTCGTCGCCGCGAAATCCGCGCGACCGGCGTTTGACAGCGCGACGGAACTCTCGCCGTGCGATCCGCACCTGTCTTGTCCAAGGCGCGAGTTGACCTGAATTGCTCGATTGCCCGAGCCAGCGTATGGGCGATGCCAATGCGTTAACGCCCTCCGATGTAGGGATGGCGGCCGAGACATAGCTGGTGGATCGCCCGCCGGTCCCAATCCCGGTCTTCTCGGAAGCGGAGGGTTCGGCCTGGCGTCGCGAGCAGGGCTATTCTGGAGGGCGGATGTCGAAGATCGATCATAAACCGGGCGCCGACGCCCTTGCCTTTTTGGTCGACCAGCACCTTTCGCCGACTCCGGAAAATTATACGCTCGCCTATATGGCGCTGGCCGATCCGGGTTCGCCGATCGGTCGGATGGTCGAGGCGTTCACGTCCGAAGGGTTTCGCCTGCGGCAAAGCGACGCCGATGAAATCATCCGCCTCCACCTGACCCGTTCGGTGCGGGGGGCTGCACGCCAGGATCGCACGCAACACGACGCGCTGCGACATCAGGCGCTCAAACTCGGCGAGGCCGCATCGTCGGCTGCAGCGGCAACCGGGGCGTTCGCGCGGGAACTGAGCGCGGAAGCAGGCAGCTTCGGGGAGGGTGAAACGCGCACGGTCGAGATCGTCGCGCGGATGATCGAACGGTCCCAATCCACCGCAAGCGATCTGGACGCCACAGCCAGCGAAGTTGCCGCCTTGCGACTGGAACTGGAAACCGCGCGTGACGACGCTCAACGCGACCAGTTGACGGGGCTTGGCAATCGCCGTGCCATCGATCGCCATCTGCAGCGGCTCTCGAACAAGGGAAGCCCGCGCGTGGTCGGATTGTGCGACATCGATTTCTTTAAAAGCATCAACGACCGATACGGACACGGGGTCGGCGACCGGGTCCTCAAACAGGTCGCCTCCTCGCTATCCAGCGCCTGTGCCCCGCATTTCGTCGGTCGCTGGGGTGGCGAAGAGTTCCTCGTCGTGATGGAGTCGGACGATGCAGCAGCCGGCGTCGCCTTGCTCGACCAGGCGCGCGCGGATCTGGCGAAGCGGGAATTCAAGCTGCGCGAGAACGACCAGCCGATGGGTCAGATCACCTTCTCCGGCGGCGTCGCGACGGCAACCGGCGATCACGCCGACAGCATCGCCGCCATCCACCGTGCCGACGCGGCCCTCTACCGCGCCAAGGCCGAAGGGCGAAACCGCATCTGTTCGGATTGAAAGCTCCGACCCATCTTCCCGCTCCTCTCAAGACCCTCAAGCCGCAGCTTCATGCTGAGGGATCGCCCGTTCCTGCGGGCCTTTGTCGATATGCGTGACCACTAAGGAGGCTGCGGGGCCCTCCCCAAACGGTTCCCTTGCGACTTCCGCAAGACGGTTGCCGATCACTCCACGGACATGGGTATTCGCTTGAACGGAGCGCTGAGACTGGCAGGCAAGCTCAAGTCCGCCGCGGCGCGACTGTCTGCGACACCGATGTCGATGTCGCTCTGGATCACGTCTTCGCGGTAGGTTCCGTGCAGACGGTCCCACAGGCTCAGCCCGCTCGACCAGTTGCTGTCGCGTTCGGCAGGAACGATCGAGTGATGAATGCCATGCATTTCGGGGGTGGTAAGCAGCCATGAAAGACGTCGATCCCATCCGTCCGGCAACTGCAGGTTGGAATGGTGAAAGAGGATCGAGGCATTGAAAAAGGTTCGCCAGACCGACAGCGTCCCAGGTGCGATTCCGCTGCATCTGACCTGTAAAAGGCGCCAGGGCAGTGACACCAGCATATCGACCGCGTGAAACCGCACGGCGGTGGATGAGTCCATATCGGGATCGATGTGGTGAACGCGGTGAAAGCGCCACAGAAAACGGCTTTTGTGCGTCGCGATGTGCCAGAGATAAAACATGTAATCCATGAGCACGAAGCCAGCGACAGCGCGCAATGGCCGGGGCAGCCAGGCAGCTATGCCGCGCGGCGAGTGCGCATTGGCGATGGCAATCCGTTGGGTAAGGGGAACCTCCACCGTCTGGATTACCGCCGCACACATGGCTCCCATGGCGGCATTGCGGAGGTTGCGGGGCAGTTCGGGTCTGCACTGCTTGCGAAGGGGCCGCCGCCTCTCGGAAGCGATCAACGCGATCAGGCCTCCAGCAGCCAGGTACGCAAGGAGCTTGATACGGCTCATCTGCGAGGTTCCGCAGACGAGCTCGTCTGGGTTCCAGAACAGGCTTCACGATGCGCCCTCCCGGAATGGCCGCGCCAGGTCCTGGCAAAGGCTCGGCTGCAGGCTCTCTGCGTCAGATCGCACCTTTGGGCATGAGGCTTCTACCCGCTTTCAGAGCTTCCGGCACGGTCAAAGCGACCGTTGCGAAATGCGTGAGAGCATCGACCACGCACCAGGGGCACCAGGCTTTGTCGACCTTCGGCATTTGATGGAAAAGATACCGCCCCGCGACGGCAGCCTGTGGCAATGCTACGAGAGCCGCGAGCAACGGCAACCACGGTCTGTCGCGATAGCGATCCGCAGGTCCCGCCGCTGCGATCGCGAGCGTGACGGCATGGGCAGCGATCGTCAGCGGCGCATCCGGCATGCCGTAGCTGTATGCTTCGCGGCTCGTATTCACCTTGTCGGAATCGAAGTCGGGCTTTTTGGTGGGTGGATCGGGCAGGTGCCGTACGAGCCCGGTCTGCAGCAGGCTGACGACACCCATCGCTGCGATGCCGACGAGCGAAATGGCGACGATTCCGCGCCGGAACTTCATTGGCCGATCGGTCGATTGCCTGATGCTTCGCTCAAGCTGGCGGGGATTTTTGTTTCCGCTGGTTGCATTCATCAGAAGGGACTTCATCGGATGATCCTGGTTGGCGCGTCGCAAATTCCACGCCGTCTGCGAGAAGGCGGTTCCCTATAAGACACGCATGCGAAAGGCAGCAGACGTCGCCAATCCGCGCCCACAGGAGAGTGGTTCCGACGCCGGAGCCTGCTGTACGGTCCAATTATGCCTGAGATCCAGCGCAGCGGTCGAATGCCTATTCGCCGGCCGCAACGAAGACGGAGGCGGCGTTTCGAACCAGATTAGAGCGGCCCGCCGCCCGCCACGCCTGGACGGGCGCGCAGGCGAGCGAGCAGCGGACCGATCTCGCTATCAGCCGGGCATTTCTACCGTGCCTTGCAGACGAGCCATCACTGCCGAGGCATCGAAGTTCGGTTGCGGTCCGGCCGGAGGCGTGCCGCGATACATCTGAATCGTGGCCCTTGCTTCGTACCGTTCCACGCGGTCGATATCGACTGTGGTTCCGGGGAACTGGCCTCCCAGAAAGGGATCATAGGTGTTGTAGATCCCGCCGGTACCATAAAAGCCGTAATACGGCGTGAAGGTGGGATAGGCCCCGATGCCGGTGGTGGGGTAGGTATCCACATCGGTCGCCACGTTCCGATCGATGTTTTCACGCATCAGGCTGAACCCGGTATAGCCGCGCTGGCGCGTGAGTTCCGCGGCGCGGTAGAGAAGGTAATCCTCGACTGTTTCGCGAGACGTGAACTGGTTACCGGCAAAGGAGACCCGGTACATTCCTTCGCCCAGCCGGGTGCTGCTATAGCCGAAGTCCTGTGCCGTCGCCGATGCGCTCTGCGGCGCATAGGGGGTGGACTGGCTGCAAGCTCCCAGGCTGATGGCCGCTGCTGACAGGACGGTGACTACTGCTAATCTGGTCATTCGCTTTCTCCTCAAGCGTTTGTAACCCCGTCCGTTTCGTTAGAGCGCCTGACGAAGACCCCTGTTCCCCCGGCCAATCCGCAAGCCCGTTTATGAAGCGGATTTAATGCGCGTCTCATGCTGGCGTGATGTTGGCTGGGTAAACGGGCTGTCGAACAAGAATCTCTTGCGACAGGATACTCATGACAAAGCGTAAATTCTCACTTCGCCCTGCATCGGCCGCCATTCTGCTCGGGAGTGCTGCATTGGGCGGCATAGTCGGTGGTGCGGCGCTGGCCAGCGACGACGCCGCGATCGCCGGCGAGATCGCCGCTCCGGGTCCCGCTGCGGTGATGCAGAGCGGCGTCCATGCGAACCTTGCCGACATGGTCGAGGCGGTGGGTCCGAGCGTGGTGCAGATCCAGGTAAAACCCGAAGCGCGCTCGCGCACAGCCGCCGGCCCCATGACCCGTGACGAAGCGCTGCGCCGCTTTTTCGGGCAGCCCTCGCCCCATGGCGACCGGGCACGGCCGGGCGGCTCGCTCGGCTCCGGCTTCATCGTCGATCCTTCCGGTCTCGTGGTCACCAACAACCATGTCGTCGCCAATGCCGACGTGGTGACGGTGCAATTGAGCGACGGCCGCGAACTCGAAGGGCGGGTGCTAGGCCGCGACGACAAGACCGATGTCGCCGTCGTGCAAATCACCCAAGGCAGCGGCTTTCAGGCCGTGGACTGGGGTGACAGCGACGGGACGCGTGTCGGCGACAGCGTTTTCGCGGTCGGCAGCCCGTTCGGGCTCGGCAATACGGTGACCTCCGGCATCGTATCGGCGCGCGGTCGCGAGATCGGGGGCGCCTACGACGATTTCCTGCAGGTCGACGCAGCCATCAACTCGGGCAATTCGGGTGGGCCGCTGTTCGATGCGAGCGGTCGTGTGATCGGCGTCAACACCGCCATCTTCACGCCTTCGGGCGGCAATGTCGGCATCGGCTTTGCCATTCCGGCACACCTCGCCCGCGAGATCGCCACAGAAATCGTCCAGAACGGCAGCGTCTCGCGCGGCCGCATCGGGGTCTCCATGACCGATCTCGACGAGGACATTGCCCGTCGGCTCGGGCTGTCCAGCGAGGTCGGCGCACTGATCGCCGAGGTCGAAGCGCGTGGCCCTGCGGCGCGCTCCGGTCTGAAGCCCGGCGACGTCATCCTGCGCTTCGCGGGCGAGAAGCTCGAGGATGGCCGCGATCTCGCCCGTTCGGTGGGCGAGGCAAAAGCGGGAACCAGTGTGCCGGTGGAAGTCTATCGCGACGGCAGACTGCTCGCGCTGGAACTGGTCATCGGCAGCGATCGGGTCGCGTGGTCCTGACCCGAGCGGGAACTGCCGGACCGAAAGGGCGTCGGCATCATAAGACGCCCTTTTCGGAGCCACCTTCTCTTGAAACTCCTGCTGATCGAGGACGATGCGAAGACCGCCGAGTATATCGCGCGCGGTCTGCGCGAGCTCGGCCATACTTGCAACCATCTCGCGAATGGTCTCGATGGCCTCTCCGCCGCCCTCGACGACGAGCACGATGCGGCGATCCTCGATCGCAATCTTCCGGGGCTGGACGGGCTCGCGGTGCTCACCGCGATGCGAGCGCAAGATGTTCGCACACCCGTCCTGCTGCTCTCGGCGCTGGGTCAGGTGGATGACAGGGTCGCCGGTCTCAAGGCCGGCGGCGACGACTATCTGACCAAGCCGTTCTCGTTTCAGGAGCTGATCGCGCGACTGGAGGCCATCACCCGGCGGACGGACGCCGCCGCCAGCACGGATGGGTCCCGCTTGCAGGTCGGCGACCTTACGCTTGATCTGCTGTCCCGGACCGCCCGCCGCTCGGGGCGGGAGATCGAACTCGGAAACAAGGAGTTCCAGCTGCTCGAATACCTGATGCGGCATGCGGGCCAGGTGGTGACCCGGACCATGCTCATCGAGGCGATCTGGGACTACAACTTCAATCCGGGCACCAATGTCATCGACGTGCATATCTCGCGCTTGCGCGCGAAGATCGACGCCGAGGGCGAGACGGGAATGATCAGCACCGTCCGCGGCGCGGGCTATCGCCTCGATGCCCTCTGATCGCACCGCCCTGTTCCACAGTGCGGCCCTGCGCGGCGCGATCTGGATCACGCTGATCGCACTCGCCACGACGGGGTTCGCGCTGACGGTCCAGTTCACGCAGACCATGCGCCTGCTCGAGCAACGCAATCATGCCCTCGTCGACGACGAGGCCGCCAGCCTCCTTTCGCGCTACCGAGCGGCGGGGCTGCAGGGGGTCGCCCGGGCCGTCCGGCAGGAAGGCGGCGCACCGCGGCTCAACGAATTCTTCTATCTGCTGGCGACACCGGGCGGCAGACCGCTGGCCGGAAATCTCGTCGAATGGCCGCGAGAAGTGAACCGGCCAGGCTATCATCGGTTCGAAACGCGGGTCGCCAGCAGCCGCGCCCCCTTGCGCGAGCGAAATGTGGAGGCGCGTGCGATCATCCTGCCGGACGGCTATCGCCTGCTGGTCGGGAATCTGTCCGACGAGCGAATGGTGCTGCGCGATCGCTATCTTTCCGCGCTGGTCTGGTCGCTCCTCGCGACCGGCATTCTCGGTCTGGCGCTCGGCTTCTGGTACAGCCGCCGCGGCCTCTTCTTCGTGCAGGCGGCATCCGATGCCGGCAACCGGTTCCTGCGCGGCAAGCTGGACGAGCGCCTGCCCGTGTCCGCCCGGCGCGACGAATATGACCGGCTCGCACGCACCCTGAACACGACCTTCGAAGAGATCGAGCGGCTGATCGGCTCGCTCCGCGCCGCGACCGAAGGGCTGGCGCACGATCTGCGCACGCCGATCACGCGCATCAGGGCACGGCTCGAACTGGCGGAGATGCAGCAGGCCGACGCCGAGCAGTTGCATGCGGTGATGGCGGAAAGCCGCGAGGATCTCGACGCCATCCTGCGGCTCATCGAGGATATCCTCGAACTTGCGCGTGCCGAGGCGATTGCGGAGGCTGGCTTTGCGCCTCTGCGGCTCGATGCGATCGTCGCCGAAGCGGTTGAGCTCTACGAGCCGCTGGCGGAGGAGCGCGGACTGCGTCTGCAGATGCATACCGCACCGGCGCAACTGTCCGGCTCGCGCTCGCTGCTTGCCCGCATGGTTACGAACCTTCTCGACAACGCGATCAAGTATTCGCCTCAGGGTGGGCGCATCCTGGTGGCGGTGGAAGCCACCGAACAGAACGTCGTTCTGAGCGTCGCGGATGAAGGGCCCGGTGTGCCCGAAGCGCAGCGAGAGAAGGTCCTGTATCGCTTCGCCAGGCTCGATCCCAGCCGCTCGCAACCCGGCAGCGGCATAGGGTTGAGCATCGTGGCGGCGGCGGTTCGCGCGCATCGCGCCGAACTCGAGTTGCAGGAGAACAAGCCGGGGCTGCGGGTCGTGATCCGCTTTTCGCAGACCCGTCGCAGCTAGGTGCGACCGAGGCGAGTTGACCCGTCGAGCGCCATCCCGAGGCTGATCACTGGCCTGCAGGCATCGAACCGAAAACTCGCCGAAAAACAATTACACTCCGCCATCGCCAGATCGGCGGTAGAGAAGACTTGGATGAGTAATATCGTCGCCGTCGCAGGCCGTCTTCCTGGTCGCGGATGAAGACAACATCCGGATCTTCGAAGCAGGCGATCCGCAGCCCCGTACCGACCAGCGTCGCGAGTGAAATGCGGAGTGGTAACAAGCGTCCCAGATCCGGAAGTTCTGCTTCGCGCCGCAATTTCGGCTATCAAGAAGATTGCGGTTCCATCCCGAGAGCGGCCGTCTATCACAGAGGTCGTTTATCCATAATCAGGTACGCGCTGCCGTCCCCACGGGCTCTGTGCGGTCCTTTGGAAAGACGCGGTGTTGCTCCGCGGCAATCGTTGCGACGATCATCTGCTCAGTGCTGATAGGTAGCCAAGCACTACTTCGACTTGCGCCTGAGTTGGCAAGTGGCCGTCGAGCGTCAGAGAGCTCTCATTGGAAGAGGGGGCATCGAGGGAAGATAGCTGGTTCTGTAGAAGGTCTGGAGGCATGAAATGCCCCTCTCTTTCTTCCATTCTCCGCATGAGTTCTCCTTGGTCGGTCTTTGGCCATACAAAGAGGATGTCATCGACGAAGCTTCGCAAAACGTCCCGATGCGAACTGCTGAGAGCAGAACAGCTCGCCACTGTGGGAGAATTTCGGGCCAATTGGCGTCCTACGCTTCTCAAAAAAGGTAAGCGATCTGCGTCGGTGAGAGGTTTCCCTGCCTTCATCTTTACGATGTTCGCGGGAGGGTGATGGTCATCCCCTTCGATAAAATTCCAATCAAGGGTTTTGGCAAGAGACTTGGCGAGCGTTGATTTTCCGCAACCACTCGGCCCCATCACTACGATCGCGGAAAGCCCGGTCGGCCCATGGAGGATTTGTGGCCCGTCGCCGCTTGAGATCACCGAAAGCTTCGTGGTCATGGCCTCTCTTTCATTTCGGCCTGATATCGCCCTGGTATTGACGCCCGGATGGATCGGGACCCATCTGTCTATTCTCTCGTTCAGCTCTCTCCAAATGCCATAGTGGAAAGAAGCGCAATCTCGCTTCGCCTAGAATCGAGCCGTGTATGCTGCACGACGATGGGTAAGTCGGATTCGATGATGCTGGCATAGTCCGTGTCGCGTGGCACTGGTTCCGGTTCTTCCAGATCGTTGAAACGCAGGTGGAGCGTGCGTTGGGGTGCTATTGAGACCCTATACGGCCCGACGGGTTCGCGATCCTTGAAGAAGATCGTGATAGTGAGATGTGCCTCGCCGTCACCGGCGTTGAGAATGCAGGCCGTCTCATGGCTGACCAGCGCCGGATCGTCCTGATCCAAGCTGTCGGAGGGAATATAGCCTTCCGCGATTGCCCAGCGCTTCTTTCCGATCGGTTCCATCAATTTGCGAGCGCGTTAATGCGGTCTTGGTTCCCCGTCTCTGCAAGCTCGTGTTCGTTCCGGGAAACGGGGAGCGAGAAAAGCGGGAATGAGGAGGCCGCGTGATGGCGAGCGCACATCAGCAGGTTTGATCGCTTATCGGCCATTAAGCCCGCACAGCCGCATCGGGGAACTTGCGCATAATCAGGTGCTTTTTAAGGACATGCGCAACCGCCTCGTCCCTGAACCGCCCGTCGTCGTCGTCACCGGAGCCTCGGCTGGAGTGGGCCGTGCCGTGGTCCGTCGCTTTGCGCGGGACGGCGCTCGCATCGCGCTGATTGCCCGGGGAGTGGACGGGCTCGAAGGCGCCCGCCGCGAGATTGAGCAGGCCGGTGGCAAGGCGCTGATCTGCCAGTGCGATGTCGCCAATGCCGCAGAGCTCGAGGAAACTGCCGAGCGGATCGAAAACGAGCTCGGCACGATCGATATCTGGATCAACGCTGCATTTGCAGGTGTGCTGTCGCGCTTCATGGATATGTCGCTGGCAGATTTCGACCGGGTGACGCAGGTCACTTATTTGGGCCAGGTCTATGGAACGCGCGCGGCACTCAAACGGATGCTGCCGCGCAACCGAGGTTCCATCGTCTTGGTCGGTAGCGCTCTCGCCTACCGCGGCATTCCGCTTCAGTCCGCCTATTGCGGCGCGAAGCACGCCATCCAGGGTTTTCACGATTCCATCCGTTCGGAGCTGATCCATTCCGGATCGCAGGTCCACGTAAGCATGGTCCAACTTCCCGGCGTCAACACCCCGCAGTTCGACTGGATCAAGACGAACCTGCCGAAAAAGCCCCGCCCCGCCAGTGCCAGTTATCAGCCCGAGGTTGCCGCCGAGGCGATCCATTTTGCCGCTCACAACCGGCGCAAGTCGCTCAAAGTCGGCTTCCCCACGCTGAAGGCGATCATCGGTGACCGGCTCGCCTCTCCCCTGCTCGACCGCTATCTCGCCCGAACCGCAATTTCCGGCCAGCAGGACAGCGAACTCGTATCGCCCGACCGGAAGAACAATCTCTACGAACCGGTGCCAGGGGATCATGGTGCGCATGGCCGGTTCGACGCTGAGGCCCGAGAGTACAGTCCCCAGCTGTGGTTGACGATGCATCGCGGGGCCTCGGCGCTGGGGGCGGCGGCGCTCGGCCTTGCGCTCATCGGCGCCTCCCGGCTTGTTCTCGGAAGGCGGCGCGGCTGATGCGGGGCCCTGGGCCCGACCAGTCCTATCCGCCGATCAGCGACTATGCCGCTATCGGCAATCTGCAAGCCTGTGCCCTCGTCTCACGCGAAGGTAGCATCGACTGGCTTTGCCTGCCCAATATCTCCGATCCGCCGCTTTTCGCAGGACTGTTGGATCATCTCGCGGGCGGCCATTTTCGGATTCATGCCGGCGGAAAAGCCGTGACCCGGCGCAGCTTCGAAGCGGGCACCCCGGTCTTGCGAACCCGCTTCGATGCGCAAGATGGCAGTTTCACGGTGACTGATTTTATCCATAGCCCTGTCAAAGGCCTCGCCGGGCGCATCGAACCGGAACGCCAGCTTGTCCGACTGGTCGAAGCGACAGAGGGACGCCCAGTCGTACGGCTCGACTGTCAGCCGCGCCCGCCCGCCCGGAAGCGACCAAAGCTGCAGACGCGCGGGAAAATGGGTTGGGCCTGCCAGTATGGAGCCGATGTCGTGCTCCTCCAGACAGATATTGCGAATGCTGAAGTGACAGACGGGGGGCTAACCGCGAACGAGCGGCTCGAAGCGGGTGCGACGCGTCAGGCGTCGCTCTCCTTCTGTCGGCGCGACGCGGGCGTTATCCCCCCGCTCGGGGCTGAAAATCTAGAAAAACTGGAGACGACGATCGACTGGTGGAGGCGCTGGACCGAACGGATCACTTATCGCGGACCGTTCCGCGAGGCGGTCGAGCGCAGCCTGATCGTGCTTCGATTGCTCACCAGCGGAGAGACCGGAGCTGTGGCGGCTGCCGGGACGACGTCGCTCCCAGAATGGATCGGGGGATCGCGCAATTGGGATTATCGCTATTGCTGGATGCGCGATGCCCATTTGGTTCTTGCCGCCTTCATGCAAGCGGGATTTGATTTCGAAGCAAAGCATTATCTCCATTGGTTGATGCATGCGACACAACGCGACCAGCCCGGTCTCCGCCCGCTCTACGATATTCACGGGCGCAGCGATCTGAAGGAGAAGGTCGTTTCCGGCCTGGAAGGATACCGGCGCTCCGCTCCGGTGCGGACCGGAAACAATGCCAAGGATCAGCTGCAACTCGACAGCTACGGTTCCGTCGTGCTGGCAGCGCGCGAATTCGTGGCAAATGGAGGCGAATTCGACGCTTCCGAAGCAAGCCGCCTGCGAGGGTTCGGGCGCACTGTATGCGAGATGTGGGACCGGCCCGACAATGGGATATGGGAGATCCGCGGGCGCCGCATGCATCACGTCTATTCGAAAGCAATGTGTTGGGCCGCGCTCGACGGCCTGCTGGAGATTGATCGCACCGTTCCGCTGCTCCACGACCGTCTACGATTCGAGGAGGAAAGGCGCCGTATCAAGGACGCCGTTCTCGAGCATGGATGGAACGCACAGCGCGGCGCCTTTACCGGAGCATTCGGTCACGAGCATCTGGACGCCAGCGTCTTGCTGCTGCCCCGCATCGGTCTCATAGCCGCGGACGATCCGCGCATGTGCAGCACCTTCGATCGTATCGAAGACGAACTGGCGCAAGGACCATTCGTCTGGCGCTATGCGCGCGGGGTGGATGGAATGGAGGAACCCGAAGGTTCATTCCTCGCCTGCGGCTTTTGGGCGTGCGAATATCTTGCGCTGCGCGGCGAGAAGGCGGCAGCACGCGGACGCATTGCCGCGCTACTCGAAGCGGCCAACGACCTTTGGCTCATGGCAGAAGAGTATGATCCCGCCTCACACACGATGCTCGGCAACTTCCCGCAGGGTCTCTCTCACGCGGCTTTTGTCGACGCGGCCTATGCCGCAGGAGAGGGGGAGGCATGAACCCAGCGCTGCACGAGATCATCAGCAACTGGATATCGCCTGCCGTCTGGGGACTCGTGGCAACGGCTATCATGGCATCTGTGCTGCAAACTGCTCAGCTTATCGGCCTGTCCCGCCTGAGCCTGCCCTTTTTGTTCGGCACCTTCGTGGTTTCCAGCCGCCGAAAGGCGATTGTATGGGGCTATGCGCTCTATCTCTTGGGAGGGTGGCTGTTCGCCTTCGTTTACGCTCTGCTGTTCGCAACCCTCGACAGATCGGATTGGTGGGTAGGCGTGCTGCTGGGCGCCGCCCACGGCCTGTTCCTGATAGCGGTGTTCCTGCCAATGCTCCCTTACATCCATCCGCGCCTGGCGACCGAATTCGATGGGCCAGACCGGACCAGAAGGATCGAACCGCCAGGCGCCTTCGGCCTCAACTATGGCCGCAACACTCCGCTCATAACTGTCCTGGCGCAAACCGCTTACGGGCTGATTCTCGCGCTCGGCTACGGATAGAGCTGGTCTTCGAAGGACAGAACGAGGAGCATCAGGGAGCCGCTGCGATTGCTCCATGATCCAGCTCTTCAGACAATTAAGCGGTTCCAGCCGCCATAGGGCAAGCACCGTAATCCTGGAGCCCCATTCCGGGTGGAATCTCGCGTGCGAGGAGATCCAGGAGCCATAGGGAGTCCGATACAACGAAGTCAGCGCAGACCATCTGACAGGTCTCTCGCCTTTCTCGTCTCGACGCCTATCCACGTGAGCTCTCGTTGCCACAGCCAGGAGGATACCTTCGGGTCGCCTCTGATTGCTCGTGAACAAGGGGCCGACGCCGCGGCTTGCCCATGGCCGAAACCTCGAATGGCCTGGTCGCGATCCCGGCCGCAGTTGTGGCGAGCCAGATCACCCGATCAGCGGTGGAATGGAATCGTAGATCGTACCGACAGTAGCGATGGCAAGTCCGAGTCCCGCAACGCTGGCGAGCTTAGGTTTGCCGGCGCGCAGGAAAAGCCAAGAAAGTGCACCCAGCGCGAAGGTGGTGAAAGCGAGCGCCAGCCAGCGGGCGGCGGGTTCGCCGGGGAAGGTGACGCTGGCGACCCACAGCAGGGTGAAATGCGCCGCCCAGACGATGAAGGCCAGGACAAGCGTGCGGAAGTCGTGCCGATTGCGAAAGTCCTGCATGGCCTTACCCTCCCGGGAGCAGCCGGATGACGAGCGCCAGGACCGCGCCCTGCACGCCGACGTAGCCGATGAAGCGGCTGACTGTGTCGAGCGTGACGCTGGCCGGCGGGGTTATCAGCCCGCGACCGCTGCGAAAGCCGAGATAACCGGCCAGAAGCGCGCTGATTGCGGTCAGGCAGCCCTGATAACCCACCGCCGCGAACACCGTGGCGCCTTGCCCGCTGGCCACGGGATCGAGCCCTGCTTCGCTCCAGCCGGACCAGTCCCACCAGACGCCAAGGGCCAAACAGGTCGCAGCGAGCGCCGCGGTGATCCATGGCAACTGTCCAGCGGGAATCCCGGGCTTGCGCCAGGACAGCATGCGGCGTGAGAGCCAGGCGAGGGCCGTCGTCGCTCCGAACAGCCCAAGGATACCCAGCGTCTGTTCCAGCGGCGGCGCGGCGATCCAGATGTCCGGACGCAGGCCGAACAGGTAGAGATAGGAAAACAGCATCATGGCGCCGATCATGCCCATGACCACCATCAGGACATTGAGCCCCCACCAGCCATGGCTCGAGGGGCCGGTAATGGCGACCGGCACCGTGATCCCGGCGCCGATATCGGCGGTCTTCTGTTCGAGGGGCGGATCGCTGTCCCACATCCAGCGCAACATGCAGCCCACCGCGATCACACCGCAGAACATCGCGAAGGCATAGGCCTGCACCGTAAGCGACAGGAAGAACGCGGCTGTGAAGAACGCCGCCGCCGTGGGAAATGGCGAGGGTCCGGGGATGATCTGCAGATATTGCGGCTCGGCATTGATCGGGCTGGTGATGATCGTCTCCCGCAGCCCGGTGGCGCTGTTGGGCAGGAAGTAGCGCCCTTCCTGCGTATCCTTGGCCAGATCGGGATCGTCCCACAGCGGATCGCGGCTCTTCACCAGCGGCAGCGAGCGGCTGGAGTAGAGGCCGGCGGGCAGCCATTCCAGCGTCCCGGCATCGTAAACGTTGCCGGCCGATTCTGCTGCGGTGAAGCGGAAATTGCGCGCCAGGTCATACAGGAACAGCGCGACCCCGGCGGCAATGACGAAGGCACCGACGGTCGAGATCAGGTTAACCAGGTCGAGCTCGCGGCCCGGCAGATAGGTGTAGACTCGGCGTGGCATGCCGAGGAAGCCGGTCAGGTGCATCGGCATAAAGGTGATGTGCACGCCGCTGAAGAACAGCGCGAACACCCACCGGCCGAGCCGGTCGGACAGCGCGTTCTTGCTGGTCATCCCGGCCCAGTAATAGAACGCGCCGAACAGGGGCATCACCATGCCGCCGATCAGCACGTAATGCAGGTGGGCGACGATGAAGTAGGTGTCGTGCGCCTGCCAGTCGAACGGCACCATTCCCACCATCACCCCGGTCAGCCCGCCGATGGTGAAGGTTACAATGCTGCCGGTCACAAACAGCGCCGGCGCGGACCAGCGAATTCTCCCGCTTGCCAGCGTGGCGATCCAGCAGAACACCTGTATCCCCGCGGGCAGGCTCACCGCCATGCTCGCGGCGCTGAAATAGCCGGTCGAGACGCGCGGCATGCCGGTGGCGAACATGTGATGCGCCCAGACGCCGAAGCTGATGAACCCCGTTGCCACCAGCGCGACCACGTTCAGCCGGTAGCCGACCAGCGGCGTGCGTGCGATGGTGGCCACCATCATGCTCATCATGCCCGCGGCGGGGATGAAGATGATGTAGACTTCCGGGTGGCCGAAGAACCAGAACAGATGCTGCCATAGGAGCGGGTCGCCGCCGCGGGTGGGATCGAAGAAGGGCCAGTTGAACGCCCGCTCCAGTTCCAGCAGCGAGGTGGCGGCGATGATCGCGGGGAAAGCCAGGATGATCATCACGCCGAACACCAGCATCGCCCAGGCGAAGATCGGCATCCGGTCGAGAGTCATCCCCGGTGCCCGGGATCGCAGGACGCCGACGATGATCTCCACCGCGCCGGCAATGGCGCTGATTTCGATGAAGCCGATCCCCAGCAGGTAGAAATCCGTGTTGATCTCGGGCGAGAAGGCGATGCTGGTCAGCGGCGGATACATGAACCAGCCGCCGCTGGGGGCGAGGCTGAAAAAGATCGAAGCGAAGAACGAGAGGCCGCCGATAAGGAACATCCAGAACCCGTAGGCGGCCATGCGGGGGAACGGCAGTTCGCGCGCTCCCAGCATCTGCGGCAGCAGCAGCATCCCCGCCGCCTCCACCGCCGGCACGGCGAACAGGAACATCATCATGGTGCCGTGCATGGTGAAGAACTGGTTGTAGGTCTCCTGCGGCAGGAAATCCTCCAGCGGAGCGGCCAGTTGCACCCTCATCCCCAGCGCGAGGATCCCGGCGAGCAGGAAGAACAGAAAGGCCGTGGAGAGGTGGAAAAACCCGATGTAATTGTTGTTGATGCCCTTCAGCAGCCCCCAGCCGGTGGGCGCTTTCCAGATCCGGTCGAGTTCCTCCACCTCGCCTTCGGGGCGCGGGGCGTGAACCGGGAAGAGCTTGTAGAGATCGTGATCGAAGCCGGTTTCGGATTCGCGCCCGGCCATTGCGTCGCCTCCGCCAGCTGCGCTCACCTCTGTTGCTCCAGCCAGATTGCGATAGCCTCGAGCTCGTCGGCGGAAAGCCGGTCGTAGGTCGGCATGCGATTGCCCGGCTTGATCGACTGGCTGTCGCCGATCCAGCCCATCATCGTCCCGCGATGATTGGGCAGGATGCCTGCGCCCAGCGTCAGGCGTGCACCCACATGAGTCAGATCTGGCCCCGCCAGCCCGTTGGCCTCGGTCCCGGCGACGCGGTGGCAGGCGCCGCAGCCGCTGTCCATGAACAGAGCGCGGCCAGCAATTGCGGCGGCGGCTTGATCCGTTCGCGCGGGCAAGTCTGTATCTCGGACCACCGCAGGCATCGGGCCGGTTCGCGCTGGCAGAGCGGCGGGGCTGTCGCCGCCCTCGAGCCGCGCCTGCAACCACGCTTCCCATTCACCCGCTTCATGCGCCACCGCGACGAAGCCCATCAGTGCATGCGGCCCCCCGCAATACTCGGCGCAAACCCCGCCGAACCGTCCGGGCCGGTCCGCCTGCACCAGCAATTCGTTGAGACGGCCGGGGACCATGTCCTTCTTGCCCGAAAGATGGGGCACCCAGAAGGAATGGATCACATCGTCGCTCAGCAGTTCCAGCACCACCTTTTCGCCGACCGGCAGATGCAGCTCGTTCGCATCGCGCAGCAGCACATCGCCATCGGCGTCCAGATACTCGACATCGAACCACCACATATGCCCGGTCACGCGCACGCGCATTTCATCGCCGCTGATCTCCTCGGTCAGCGAGGCGGTGAGCAGCAGGCCCCACACCAGCAGAACGGTCAATACGATGCCGGGAAAGGCGATCCCGCCGATCCACACGGCGCGCTCGCCGCCCAGCCTGCGACGCCATTTGTCCGGTCCTTTGGCCGCCACCCACAAGGCGGCGACTATGACGCAGGTGACGATCACGCCCATGCCGAACAGCGCCCAAGCGAGCACGGTTACGCTGTCCGCATAGGGACCTGCCGGATCGAGCACCGGCGGCGGCCATCCCCAGAACGCGTCAAGCATCGTCGAGGCCGTAGAGATAGGCCGCGACATCGGCGGCTTGTGGCTGAGTAAGCGGCATGGCGGGCATCGTCGAACCGGGCTTTGCTTCGGGTGCGTTACGGACGAAGTGGGCGAGATTGGCCGGGGTGTTGGGAAGCGCTCCGGCGATCAGACCGATATCGTCGAAGCCGACCAGCGATGGGCCCAACCGGCCCCTGGGCCAGCCGATGCCCGGAATTTCGTGGCATGCTGCGCAACCTGTTTCCTTGATCAGCGCCAATCCCCTCTCTGCATCGGCTCCGCTGCGAACATAACGGGGGCCGGGAACCTCCTTGCAGCCGGCCAATGCCAGCGCGGCAGCGGCCCATACGGCGGAATTCGTATGGCGCCACCACCAGCGGCTTTTTTGCCCTTCGCGATGCACTCGGCGGGTCGCTCGCTCGGGAACCGTCACGGTGCGGGGAAGGTTCCCGTCGGGATGGCCCGGCTCTTCCGTTCGTTCTTGATCCTGTTCGCTTCCGCCGCTGCGACCGCCTGCAACGAAGCCGAGCCGACCGTCGGGAAGTGGGAGCGCACCGGCGAACTGGTGGCGCTGTCCGGAGGCGACGCCGGCGCGCGCGGTGCCTGCATCACCTGTCACGGTCTTCGTGGAGAGGGCGATGGCAAGCTCGTGCCGCGGCTCGCCGGGCTCAACCCCGGCTATATCGCCCGGCAGCTCGATTATTTCGCCACGGGTCTCAGGCGGCATCCGCAAATGGTCTGGATCGCCGACCAGCTCGACTGGCACTCCCGCCAAAAGGTTGCGTTCCATTACGCAGCAATGCCCGTCCCCCCCGAGGTGCCGCGCACCGTCGCCGACGGGCCCTTGCCGGATGCGGTCTGTTCTCCCCGCATCGTGCGGCTCTATTTCTTTGGCGATCCGCAGCGCGGCCTGATCTCCTGCGCAGAATGCCACGGTCGCGACGGGGTGGGGAGAGGGCAGGGCAATCCGCCGCTCGCTGCGCAGCCCGCGCCCTATCTGGAGGCGCAGCTGCGACACTGGCGGACTGGAGAACGCTATGGCGATCCGAACGGCGCGATGACTCATATCAGCCGGCTTCTGCACGAGGAGGAGATTGCCCCCCTTGCGGCTTTCGCCTCGCGCCTGCGGGATTCCAGTCGGTATCCGGCACTTCCGGCAGCATGCCTTCGAACACGTCGTCCCGATCCCAGAAGTGGTGCTTGATCGCCGCTCCTGCGTGGGCCGGGATCAGAAGCGCGAGAACCACGACGCAGAAGACATGCACGTCGAGCGAGCTTTCCAGCACCCACGACTGCCATTCTGGCGAGAAGTCCTGGAACGGCATGGGGGGTATCCGCACCAGCCCGGCGATATGCAGCGGCCGGGCAGGCTGGATCGCGGACCATAGCATGTACCCGCTCAGCGGCATGATCACGAACAGCGTGTAGAACATGGCGTGGATCAGATGCGCCACCCCGCTGCGCCAACCGGCGTTGTCGGCATCGTTGATCGGCCCGGGCACCATCAGCCGCCAAAGCAGGCGAAGCGCGCCCAGCAGCAGCAGAGTGAGGCCGAGACCGCTGTGGCGGGCATAGGCATCCAGCTTGTCGGCCCCGACAAGGTAGCGCTGCATCCACCAGCCGGAGAGCAATTGATAGATCACGAGTGCGGCCATGGTCCAATGGAAGGTAACCCCCACAGGGGTGTACTTCCCGCGGTCGCGATAGCTCTTCGACCAATCACGGAAGAACTCGGACAGGTTCACCGGGCGGGTTCAAGTCGCAACGATCGGTAGAGCACGGCGAGCGCGACCAGCAGATAGATGGCCGACCCGGGCACCCACATTAGGATGCCGGACAATTGCTGGTCCTCGAGCGGCGAAAACCCCCAGGCCTGGGTCGTCAGCCAGTGCGGTTGGTAGAAGGCGCGACCGGCGAAGATCAGCAGCGCGGCCAATAGCCCCATCAAGACCATGGTTGCCAGAAGCGCGATCACGGCGGCGCCTGCATCGGCCTGCCGCAAACGGGCCCACCAGCCGGCGGAGGAGAGCAGCAGGCTGGCTTGCATGATCCAGAACAGCGCGTCGCTGGAGAGAGCTGCGGAATAGAGCGGCGGAGCGTGCCAGGCCCAGAAGATCAGCATGTGCAGCGCCGTGAGCTGCGCCAGGGACAGGTGCCGAAATGCCCGCTGCACGGGGCCGAACCCGGCGATGAGCGGGGCGAGGGCCGCAACCAGGAGGACGTGATGAACCGCCCGCACCGCGAACAGGGACGAACCCAGTGCGCAGAAGGGCGAGATGTAGAGGAAGGCGAAGATGGCGGCAGCGGCGATGGCGCGTCTGCGGCCTTCGCCATCGAGGCCGCCGCGAAGCAATGCCCAGCCAAGAGCCGCAGCCAGCACCAGCATCAGCACCGGATCGAAGTTGAACCGCAGCCACCACTCGGCCGGGACGGGAGCAACCCCACAGTAAGGTACCCAGGAATTCACGCCAGCTGTCATCAAGAGTGCCCACCCTGCTTGCTCTTGGTCATCCCTATCTACGCGTTCCTGTTCGGCGGGTTCCAGATCGGCCTGTCCGAGGGATCAACCGGTGGCTGCGAAGCGCTGTGATGGAACTTGTGCAATACCGGGTGCCTTCAGCAACATGAACAAAAATCGCAGCGATCCGCCGGTCGAACCGTCGGCATCGAACATACCGTTACGACGTGCCGTAGAGCGGCATCGACATTGGTGAAGACGGTCGCTGCCGAGGAGGACTCGAGTTTGCCCGCCGAGGATACGGCTTCGGTCATCAGGCGTCAGGCGGAGCCGGCGAATGCCTCCTCTACCTCCGCCAGCAGCGCTGCCTCGCAATCCTTGTAACGGGGGGAGAAGTGAAACGGCTCTACCCTTTTCGCTTCGCATTCGCGCGCGATCTCGCCTGCCGCCCGCGTGGTGAGGTGCGCTCGGTCGAATGCGAGCGCGGCATCGGCGGCGCGAAAGGAAGCTTCGATGAACAGGATCCTCGCACCGGCACCAAGCGATCTGAGTGACTGCCGGTTGGCGGCTGTGTCGCGAAGGTCGGTCGCGTAGCAGATCTTCCCGCCCGGCTCGACGCTCACCAGATGGCGCAATTCGGATAGAGGTTTTGCGGATCCGCTCGGCAATCTGATAGGCAGTTGGTCGTCACCGCCGCGGCGGATCGCCTCCTTCAGGCCATGGAGCCACTTTCCCCGCTCGAGCCCCGCTTCGTCGAGCCGGTTGCGCCAGACGTTGACCCGATGTGGCTCCTCCAGCGCGAACGCAAGACAGGGACCGTGGTGCTCCAGAATGCTCGCCGACAGCTTCCAGCGAGGGGTTTCGAAGATCATGCCTCCTCGGGCCTCGGCTTCGCCCAGGGGCTCGGGTTCGAAGCGCTGGGAGAACCGGAATCGCGTGCGTCGCAGGCATTCGGGTGCAACCAGTTCAGCTGCCTCGATGACGAGTTCGGTCGTATATCGCTGCGCCAGGTCCCAGGTGTAGCCCTGCAGCTTGTGCCCGAGCCGGTCTGCAAAACCCTCGGGTCCGGCCAATTCTATGCGGGCATCGCGGCCGACATTCACCCGAAGCAAGGCGTCGAAACCGATCAAATGGTCCATGTGCATGTGCGACACGCCAACCGTGCCGACACGCAGCAGGTCACGCGCGGAGAGTGCGGACAGATCTCCCATGTCGAGCAGAACCGCCTCGCGCTGGTGCGAAAACTCCACGAAAAGCGCGGGATCGCCATATCGGCCGTTTACCAGCCGTGGCCGCAAGGAAGTGCTCATAAGCGCGCAACGCAGCAGTTGCTGCCGGGCAGGCCTCGTCGGGCGGGTCCGGCTCCGCTCCTACCTTTTGGACGCAGATTGCCGCTCCGGATCGAGCCCTGTGGCGGGCACATCCGTGTTGTCACCGTCCTCCATTCCGAACCGGGTTGTGGCAGCCTCCCCTCCTTTCTGGAGCCGATAGGTATCCTGGGTCGAACCATCGTCGCTCTTCTTTGCGGCGGGGTCGGTGGGTTGCTTTGGCATCTATAAACTCCTCTGGTTGCTGCATAACCAACGCGCGAGCGTCGCCCGGGTTCATTGGAGCGGACCTTGGTTCCGTGTGCGGTATTCGCAGCAGCAAACGGCCCCGGTTCCGCGATCACGGCCAACGTGCCTTCACCAGCTTCACGCTCGGCGCGTCCTCCACATCCTCCCAGCCGTATCGGGCGATGGCGTCATTGCTCTCATGTGCCTCGCGCCCCGGTTCGAGCGACCAGGTGATATGATAGGTGCCGCCGTCCGGGCGTCGATGGCTGCCCGCTACCTCGACCACCAGCGCCTCGACGCCCGCACCGTCATCTGCATGGCCGATCACGACGGCCCGATCGGCATCGGGCACGGGCGAAGATCCGTCGGCGGGGCCGTGGGTGACGTGATCGGCAATCGTGTTGCAATAGCGAGGCGGAAACCGGTCGAGCAGGTTGGATCGATGCTCCGCATCGAGCTTCCAGCCAAGCCACACCTGCTGCGTCACGGCGACCCCGTTGCGGGCAATGAAGATTTGCCTGTGTCGCTGGACATCGCGATGTCTCCTCTCGGCGAACCCAACGGGTCCGACCGACGGGGGTTTCCCGATATCTGCAGCAGAAAACGCACCTTGCCCTGTGACGGCAATGTCGCGCCGACGATATGGCTCGCCTCTTCGCTCGCCAGCATCGCGCTAGGCCGGCGAGTTCCTCGGGTTTTGCTCTTTTTGCTGAGAACTAAGTTGCACGATGCGGGAGCAGCGCCGCCTGATTGATCTAGTCCCGCTTGATCATCTCGTCGGCGAGTGGTCCGTCTGCTGAAGGTCGGCTCTTCGGGATATTCGCTCCTCTTCCGGAGTGCGCTGCCTGATCGACGCGGACTGGAACGAGCTGGCTCAACACTCGGGCGGTGGACCTCAGCGCTGCAAGAACCAGGTAAAGACCCGCTCTGGATCTGGCTTGGTCAGGAAGCCGCCCAAAGACAGGCGACTGGACGTGCGACCGAGCAGTAACTGTGACCAGCGTGTAACCGAGATGCCGAGCAGGAATTGGAGCTGACTGCCGCCGGCGGCGTTAGTGTCGTAAAGGAGAGCCTGGTGGATTCATCGATCGAGACGCACACGATAGGAAGCGGACGGAAGCTGCTGCTTGTGCATGGGCTTGGAGGAAGCTGGAGGTCTTGGTCGCCGATCCTTCCGATAGTTTCCGCGCAAAGACAAGCGATCATGATCGACCTGCCGGGGCACGGCGAATCTCCTGCCCGCCCTGATAGTGGCACCTTTCGCGGCCTTGCCGACAGCCTGGAGACATACATCCTTCGCGAGGGCCTAGGTCCCGTTGATGTCGCAGGCGTTTCGCTTGGCGGGCGCCTCGTGTTGGAGCTGGCGAGGCGGGGTTGTGTCCGGGATGTCGTGGCACTCGATCCCGGCGGTTTCTGGCAGGGGTGGGAGCGAGCCTATTTTAGATGGACGCTCGGCGCTTCGCTCAGGCTCCTGCGCCTGCTGAAGGGTCAGCTTGGCATGCTCAGCGCATCGCCAGTCACCCGAACTGCCCTGCTCGCTCAACTCTCGGCGAGGCCGTGGGCTTTGTCCCCCGAGTTGGTCGAGAGGGAACTTGCATCCTTTGCCAAGACGCCAACTGTGGCTCCGTTGATCAAGGATCTGGCCGACGGTCCCGCGCAAGAGGGGCCAGCTTCGTCATCGGTTGGTCGCATCACAATTGGCTGGGGCGGAAAGGATCGCCTGTGCCCGCCGCGGCAGGCCGCCCGCGCTCGCGAAGCCTTCCCTCATGCCGCACTCCATTGGTTCGAGGAGAGTGGGCATTATTCGATCTGGGACTGCCCAGAGCAAGCGGCCCGACTGATACTTGAATCGACCGGAAAGGTCAGCGTGACCAACTCTCGCTAGCCCGGAACCGACAGCCCCTTGGAGGCGCCGGCGGCCGCCTCCTCGTAATGAAAGCTGCCTGACTGCTGACGACCCAGTTGCAGCCGTCCCGAATATGGCTCATCCTCGACAGATGGATAGCACCTGGCATCGCATCCGATACGACTGGTCAGGAAAGATTGCATTGCTAATTATCTTCAGATGTTTGGCGCTTGTGCTCGTTGCCCTCCAAGCTGGCCCATCGTCTAACGTAGAAGGCCACATCCTCCGAATTGGGAGCAGTCCCGATGGGTTTGGAGACGGTCCGGTGCTCACTGTCGAATTACCCGACGGGACAATCCAAACGGTGTTAATCGAAGCACCCTATGTTGCCGACTGCAATGTAGGCAGCAAAATAGTTCTGATTAAACGCCGCTTGAGATACTCAGCCTATCCGCCAGGGTGTTGACCTCAAATGTCAGCTCCCACCCAGAACTAGCCACTTCCAGCTACTCGAGGACAGCCCGAAACCTGCCTGGCAACTTCAGCGACTTTGCCGCCGAAAGCCGAAACGAAGAAGGTGGTAGCAAGTAAGTCTGTCTAACCCTGGAGGTCGATCAACTGCGGCACAGGGAAATAGAACCAACCATTCGGTCCGGGTTGAGAGGTGATGATAGGATGAAATCATGGCGTGGCTGATCTGCCTCGAGAAAGACCAGACTCCCTCCCACCCAAGACAGTGCGGCGAAAAACGCTTGGAGCCATCGAGCTGAATCGGCAGGCCCCAAGCCGGGAGGCGCTACCCCCATGCAGACGAGTTCGTCACTTCCCATCTAAACCCCACTTGCGTTCGGCTAGAGATGGGTGGCGTCGGACGGCATAGGAGTTGCAAATAGCGGAAATGTAGAGCTTTTCCGCGTGATTCTGGAGGGGATTGGAGCGGCCTGAAAAGGCCGGTGGCGGAGACGGAGGGATTCGAACCCTCGGTACCCGGTTGGGGTACGGTTCCTTAGCAGGGAACTGGTTTCAGCCACTCACCCACGTCTCCGCAACGGACGCATCTCGGCTGCGAGGAGCGCGCTATAGCCAGAGCTTTGTTTGCCTTCAAGGGGCTTGGCGCCGCGATGTGCGATTAGCACCGGCAGGGATTGGCGCGGTTCGATTCGCCTCGTTTTCGATTCGGTTCATCGCTCACTCATTGCGGGGCGGCGATTGGAGGATTCTTGTCGAACTGCCGATCTATGCCCGCAGGGAGGGGCGCATCATGACCAGACCCGCCAGCCTTGCCCGCCGCTTCACTGCAGCCGCTGCCGCGGTTTTCGCCTTGCTCGCCAGTCCGCTGTCAGCGCAGCTCGAGACGGTCGATCCGAACGAGGCGCTGCAATATCCGATCGATGGCGACCTGGAAGAGACGCCGGGCGACCAGTCGGTCTATGCCGAGCCGCAGACTTCCGCCCCGGCAGCGCCCTATTCCCCAGAGCCCCAACCCCGCGACGGGACGAATGTGGCGCCAAGCTGGAGCGAGCCCGCTTCGCCCGGCTCGGCCGCTATCGATTACAGTGCAGGCCCCGAGGCGACCGGCAGTGCGATCCCGCCCGTCGTCGCCGAGGCCGAGCAGACCTATCGCGAAGACGATCTGATCGGTGCCGCGCAGGGGGTGTTCGGCGACGGCGCCAAGGAAGTCGCCACGTTGATCCGCCGGCTTCTGGCCGACCAGGGCGAACCCAATGCCTATATCGTGGGACGAGAAGCGAGCGGTGCCTTCATCGTGGGTGCTCGCTATGGGTCGGGCACGCTCTATCACAAGGTCGAGGGCGAAAGGACGGTCTACTGGACCGGCCCCTCGATCGGATTCGATGCGGGCGCCAACGCCGGCAGCACCTTCGTGCTGGTCTACAATCTCTACGACAGCGAGGAATTGTACGAGCGCTATCCCGCGGGCGAGGGTCAGCTCTATGCAGTCGGTGGGTTGACCGCCTCCTACATGCGCAAGGGCGATGTGGTGCTGATCCCGATCCGCGTGGGTGCCGGGCTGCGGCTGGGTATCAACGCCGGTTACATGAAGTTCTCCAAGGAACAGCGCTGGCTTCCCTTCTGACGGGGCCTTGCGAGAGACGGGTATCGCCGCTCGCCTAGCGCGATAGAACCGCTGACCCGACGGGAAGTGTTTTCCTGTTGCCGCGTTCCGCAGCTGTCGGCATGGACGCTGCATGCTCGAAAAGCTTCAGTCACAACCCGCCGATGCGCTGCTCGCGCTGATCAAGATGTACGCCGACGACGAGCGCGAGGACAAGATCGACCTCGGGGTCGGAGTTTATCGCACCGGCGAGGGCGCGACCCCGGTATTCTCCGCCATCAAGGGCGCGGAGACCAGGCTGCTCGAGCAGCAGGATTCCAAGAGCTATCTCGGCCCCGAGGGTGACATGGGCTTCGTCCAGGCGCTGATGCCCTACGTCTTCGGCGAGGATGCGACGATGGGCGGGCGCATTGCCGGGATGCAGACCCCCGGAGGCACCGGTGCGGTCCGTCTCGCGCTGGCGCTGGCGCAGCGTGCCGGGGCGGAGCGGGTTCATCTGGGGCTGCCGAGCTGGCCCAACCATGTGCAGATCCTCGAGGATCTGGGAATGGAAGCGGTACCGTTCGACCATGCCAACGCCGACGGCAGCGCCAATCTCGCGGCGCTGATCGCCGCGATCGATGGCGCCGCCCCCGGCGATATGGTGCTGCTTCACGGCTGTTGTCACAATCCGACCGGGATCGATTACACGCCCGAGGATTGGGACGTCATCGCCCAAGCGCTGGAGCGCAACGGCGTTTTGCCGCTGCTCGACATCGCGTATCAGGGGCTGGGTCGCGGGCTCGACGAAGACGTCGCCGGGGTTCGCAGCGTGCTCGCCGCCGTGCCCGAGGCGCTGATCGCCTACAGCTGCGACAAGAACTTCGGTCTCTATCGCGACCGCGTGGGCGCTTTCTACGTGATGGCGCAGGATGGCGGGACGCTCGACACGATCCTGTCCAACGCCAATGCGCTGGCGCGGGCGACCTGGTCGATGCCGCCCGATCATGGCGCCGCGGCCGTGCGGATTGCGCTGCGCGATCCCGATCTGACCAGAGAGTGGCGCACCGAACTCGACGGGATGCGCGATCGGATGCGCGATGTGCGCCGCCAGCTAGCTGTGGCCGACAGCGATGCGCCGGGGCTCAATCTGGCCGCGCTGACCGAGCAGAACGGGCTGTTCGCCGTCTTGCCGCTGGATCGCGGCCAGATCGCCGCGCTGCGCGAGGAGCATGCGATCTACATGGCCGGCTCGGGCCGGATCAACATCGCCGGGCTGCACGTAGGCAACATCGGCAAGTTCATCGCCGCGCTGGCGGACGTCACGCAGCGCTGATCCGCGACGCTGAAATCGGGCTGCGTTCCCGCCGAACCTAATTTTGTAGGCTCTGCATCCGCTTGAGATAGCGGGCCAGCACATCGATCTCGAGATTGACCGAATCCCCCTGAGTCAGCGAGCCCAGCGTGGTGACCTCCGCGGTGTGCGGGATGATGTTGAGCACGAAATCGCAGCTGCCATCGGCGCGATCGTCGACATCGTTCACGGTCAGCGAGACCCCGTCGACCGTGATCGAACCCTTG
This sequence comes from Qipengyuania benthica, assembly GCF_030717865.1. Classification (NCBI taxonomy): domain Bacteria; kingdom Pseudomonadati; phylum Pseudomonadota; class Alphaproteobacteria; order Sphingomonadales; family Erythrobacteraceae; genus Qipengyuania; species Qipengyuania benthica. The sequence goes on from NZ_JAVAIL010000001.1 coordinate 468,332, forward strand.
GGCGCGATGAACGCGGCATATTCGGCGGGAGCTCGGATCGCCAGCCGTGTCGAACCGCCCTCGGTTCGCGCCATTTGGACGGTGCCGCAGGTATCGACATGGCCGGTGACCAGATGGCCGCCCAGTTCGTCGCCCAAGCGCAGCGCGGGCTCGAGGTTGAGCCGGCGACCTTCCTGCCACATCTCGGGAACGCTGCGCGAGACGGTTTCGCCCGACACATCGACGGCGAACCAGGCGTCGCCGGGGTTGCCGCCGCGCTCCACGACCGTCAGGCAGACCCCCGAACAGGCGATCGAGGCACCCATGTCGATTGCTTCCGGATCGAAGGGGCAGGTGATCCTGACTCGCCGGTCGGCCCGATCTTCGACGCTGTCGATGGTCCCGACGGCAGTGACGATCCCGGTGAACATGGTCGTGTCTCCTCGCGCCGTCCGGCGCTTCGATTGCAGATCTGTCGCTCTTGCTCCGGTGAGCGGGCGAGTGGGGGGCCTCGCGCTGGTACGCATCGGCGTCCGCGCTGCCAAGCGCAAGGAATCCGCAGCTAGCGGACGCGCGCAAAGGCTTCGTAGCTGTCGGTGCCGAGCCCACGCCGCTCGACCAGCTTCCAGCGCCCATGCGCCTCGGCGAGATCGCCCAGCCGAATGTCCGCGATTCCGGAAATTCCCTCGCCCACAAGGATCGGGGCGCGATAGATATCGAGCCGGTCCACCAGATCGGCGGCCAGGAAGGCGGCAGCGGTCTGCGCGCCGCCCTCCACATAGAGGTAGAGCATGTCCTGCAACCCGGCGATGTCCTCGGGTGCGGCGATCGTCCGCACCCCATCGATGGCGAGAGCAGTCAGCACTACAGGTAGCGGGCTGCGGCTTTCGAGGCCGCGCAGGCGGACGTCGAGGCGGGGCCGGTCTGCGCGCCAGGTTCCGCCACCCACCAAAATGCCATCGGCGAGCGCGCGCCGCGAATGAACGTGCGCGCGTGCCGCCTCGCCGGTAATCCAGCGACTCTCGCCCGAGGGCAGCGCGATCTTTCCATCGAGCGAGAGCGCAAGCTTGAGAGTGACGTGGGGGCGGCCACGACGGGCGCGGGTCAGATACCCTGCCAGACTTTCGCGAGCAGCGGCCAACTCGATCAACTCGGCGCTCACCCCCGCGTCGCGCAGCCGCGCCAGCCCGCTGCCGGCAGTTCGCGGATCGGGATCCTCGGAGCCGATTACCACGCGTGCGACGCCCGCATCCGCCAGTAGATCGGCGCAGGCGGGTCCGCGGTCGGAACGGTGGGCGCAGGGCTCGAGGGTGACGTAGGCGGTCGCCCCGCGCGCCTCGGCACCGGCTCGACCGAGCGCGATCGCTTCCGCGTGCGGTCGGCCGCCGGGTTGCGTCCAGCCGCGACCGATCACGATACCGTCCTTGACGAGGATCGCTCCGACGGCAGGGTTGGGGCGGCTAGCGGGGCGGCCGCGCAGCGCCAGCCGCGCAGCAGCCGTCAGCCAGCGCGCGTCATTCGGCTGCAGTGTCAATCGCGCCGTCCGCCGGAAGGTCGGTTTGCGGCCCGGCAGGGATGCCCGCCCGATCGAGTGCGCGGAGGCGCTCGGCCTCCTCACGCGCCCGATCCTCGGCGATCTGGCGCTCCATCGCATCGACATCGATCCCGGTGGCCCGGCCGAGCGTCCGATACATATCCTGGATCTCGGCCTCGCGTGCATCGCGCCGGGCTTCCCATTGCTCCTTCAACCGCTGGTTCTCCAGGTTCGAGGCGATGATCTCGGCCTCGCTGCGCCCATCGGCGAAGGTGGAAATGATCGAGACCTGTGGCCGTACGGGCGGACCGATCACCCGCTCCTGCGTTACCCAGAACATCAGAGCGAAGGTGCTCAGCAGGGATGCCGCCAGGATCGGCCAACGATAAGGATTCGGGCGTTTGAATTCGCTCCAGAAATCCTGGAACCCACCGACGGGGTTGAGTCGCGATTTGATCCGCATGGCGAGAGAGATAGGGGGGCCGGCGCCAAGTTACCAGCCGGCTGTTTATCAGCCCGTCGGTTCGACCGGTCGCAAGACCCGCGAGGGCCTACCCGAAATCGGTGTAGAGACTGCGACCGTGCGCGCGCAGCCAGGCGTCGGCCGCGTCCACATCGTCTTCGTAGATGTCGCGAAGCAAGCGGTGAAATTCCGGGCTGTGGTCGAAATGGACCAGATGCGCGGTTTCGTGCGCCACCACCGATCGGCGGATCGCATCGGGCGCCTGCACCAGCCGCCAATTGACCCGCACCACGCCCTTGCTCGAACAGCTGCCCCAGCGTCGCTGCGCGCGGGTAAGCCGCAGATCGGGCGGCGAAAGGCCGGCGCTGGTGCAATAATGGGCCAGATCCGCGCGCATCAGCCGGATCGCCTCGGCTTCGAGCCAGCGATGCAGCCGGTGGGGCAGCGTGTGGTGCGGACCGCCGAGCCGGATCCTGCGCTCTTCCAGCATGGCTTTGCGCGGCGCGTCCTCGGCCCAGCGTATCGCGAGTTCGCTGCCGCGGTAGCGGATCGTGCCGCGCGCGACCGGGTCGGTCGCTTGCGGAACCTTGGCCAATTGCGCCTCGAGCCATTCGCGGCGGACCGCGGCGAAAGCCACCGCGTCGGCGCTGCGGCACCAGCGCGGCAGGGTGATCCGCACCGCGCTGCCATCGGGCGCCAGCCGCAGCGTCAGCCGCTTGGCGCGCGGATGGCGGTTGAGCGCAATCGGCAGAGTGCGACCCGATAGCTCGATCGTAGGCGCCCTAGGTTTGGCAGCGGGCCTGCTATCGCCGCGCAGCCACTCGATCACTCTGCGGCTTCCCGGTGCCAGTCGCGGCCGCCTTGGCCCCCACCATCGCCCTCTTCGTCCCACTCGACGACATGGTGTTCGAGCGGCCCGGCATCCACTTCGCTGACGACCCGGCCAGCGACCGAAACGCCCGCGCGCACCACCGCCTCGCGGTCGCCCGACAGCAGGTAATGCCAATCGGGCAGCGACCGGCCTTCCGCGCGGCGGCGATAGGCACAGGTGGAGGGCAGCCAGGGCACCCGATCGACGATCTTGAGCGTCAGCCGCAGGCAGTCGGGAACGAAGCTCTTGCGGTTGGGATAGTCGCGGCAGGTCGCGCTGGCGCAGTCGAGCAGGCGGCACGCGACGTTGGTCTCCTCGATCCGGCCGGTGTCCTCGTCTTCCATCTTGTGCAGGCAGCAACGCCCGCAGCCGTCGCACAGCGCCTCCCATTCGGGGCGGGTGAGCTCGGCCAGCGGGCGCTCCCAGAAGCGCTCCCTCAGCGCACCCATTTGTCCAGCTCCTCGGCCACCGCCTCTGGCCCCAGATCGGTCGGCAGGATCGCCAGCGGCTCGCCCGCGGGGCCGAACAGATAGGTGTAGCCCAGATGATCCATCAGATAGCCGCCGCCCGGCTGTACTTCGCCCTTCGAAAAGGTTGTGCCGAAATCGCTGGCGACATGCTTGAGCGCTTCGGTCTCGCCGGTCATGCCGATCAGCCGCGGGTGGAAGCTGTCGGTGAATTCCCGCAGCACTTCGGGCGTGTCGCGCTCCGGATCGACGCTGATGAAAAGCGGTTGAACCTGAGCACCCAGTTCGGGATTTTCTTCCTCGAAGCGCTTCAATCCGGCCATCGCGCGCTGGACATCGGTCGGACAGATGTCGGGGCAATAGGCGTAGCCGAAATAGAGGATCCGGTACTGTCCGTCGAAATCGCTCCAGCGCACCGTGTCGCCGGTCTCGCCGGTCAGCTCGAAGGGGGCGCCGATCGCGGCGCCCTTGAGCGGCGGTTCGCCCGCGTCGACGGACGAACCGGCTGAATCGCAGCCGGTCAGGGCGGCGAGCAGGAGCAGCGGGGCGGGGAGGGCGAGCGACAACGCTTTGCGGTGGGCCATGGCGTTGCAATTCATGCTCTGCTAACGCTGGCGGCACAAGGGCTGTGCCCCATGCAAATGCGAAAAACACGCGAGGTTGGTCAGGTGAAGCTGCGGGTCGGGACAAGATACGGATTGGCTGCTGCGCTCGCCGGAGCGCTGCTGGCGGGTCCATTGGCGGGGCAGAATTTCTCCGAGGGCTATCAGTTCCTCAAGGCGGTGGAAGACCGCGAAGGCGCGACGGTGACCGAGATGCTCGACCAGCCGGGCACCGTGATCGCCAATTCCCGCGACATCACCAGCGGGCGCACCGCGATGCATATCGTGGTGGAGCGCCGCGACCTCACCTGGATCCGCTTTCTTCACAGCAAGGGTGCCAACCCCGACATCGCCGACAAGAAGGGCATCACTCCCCTGCAGATCGCGTCCAATCTCGGGTTTATCGAGGGCGTCGAGGCGCTGCTCGAAGCCGGCGCACGCGTCGATCAGAGCAATGCCGCGGGCGAGACCCCGCTGATCTCCGCGATCCACCGGCGCGACGTGCCCATGATCCGCTTGCTGCTCGACAAGGGTGCGAACCCCGACCGCAACGACAATTCGGGCCGCTCGGCGCGCGATTATGCCGCACTGATTTCCGGCGGGACGCAGATCACGGATGTCATCGCGCAGGCCGACAAGGACCGCAGCGCCGACGGCACCCGGCAATCCTACGGGCCGAGCCTCTGATCATGGCAAGCGATGCTCCGGACCCGGCAGTAGCCCCCGCAGAGATGACGCTGGACGAGTTGCGGCTGCATCTCGCTCCGCTCATTGCGGATGCGGCGGTGTTCGATGGCTGGAGCGACGCCGCGCTCGCCATGGCGGCGCAGCAGGCGGGGGTCGATGCCGATGTGGCGCGACTGGCCTACGATGGCGGCGCGATGGACATGATTGCCGCCTGGATCGAGACCATCGATACAGCGATGGCCGTGGCGCTGCCGCCCGAAAAGCTGGCGCAGATGAAGATCCGCGAGCGGATCCGCATTCTGGTCCAGTTCCGGCTCGATGCCGTGGCGGGGCGCGAGGAAGCGCTGCGCCGGGCGATGGCGATCATGGCCATGCCGCAGAACGCCGCGGCGGCTTTGCGCACCGGCTGGCACAGCGCCGATGTCATGTGGCGGCTCGCCGGCGACACGGCGACCGATTACAACCACTACACCAAGCGCGCCACGCTCGCCGCGATCTACGGCGCGACGCTGGCGGTCTTTCTCGACGACGCGAGCGAAGGCAAGGTGGACACCCGCGCCTTCCTCGATCGTCGGATCGACGGGGTGATGCGGTTCGAGAAGGCCAAGGCCAAATGGCTCAAGCCCGACCGCGATCGCTTCAGCGTCACGCGATTTCTCGGACGGCTGCGCTACCCCGCACGCTGACGCGCTATTGATAATCGGTTGCAAATAGCCCCTGTCTCTGGCAGCGCGCTGCCATGACACTGGATGGGCTCGAATACGGCAGGCAGGCGCGAATCGTCGCCGTCGCCTGGGATCGGCTGGCGATGGACGAGGCCAAGCGGTTGCGCGCGCTCGGCATCGATGAGGGCGCGGAACTGGCGGTGATTCATCGCGGGGTCTTCGGGACGCGAGATCCGCTGGCTCTGCGGCTCGGCAATATGACGATCGCCTTGCGTCGCTCGCACGCACTGGCGATCGAGGTCGAACTGCTCGACGGCGGCGCCGACGAAACGGCGGCAGCGGCATGAGCCGTCACCGCAGCGCCGCGCTGGTCGGCAATCCCAATTCGGGCAAGAGCGCGCTGTTCAACGCGCTCACCGGCGCGCGTCAGAAGATCGCGAATTATCCCGGCGTAACGGTCGAGCGCAAGGCGGGCCGGCTGACGCTGCCGAGCGGCGAATCGCTCGAGCTGCTCGACCTGCCCGGCTCCTATTCGCTGGATTCGGCGAGCCCCGATGAAGAAGTCACCCGTCAGGTCATCCAGGGCAGCTTCGAGGGCGAGAAGCTGCCCGACGTCATCGTCCTCGTGCTCGATGCCGCCAATCTCGAACAGCATCTGGTGTTTGCGCAGGAAGTCCTCGAGCTTGGCCGTCCGACGGTGGTCGCTCTCAACATGGTCGATCTTGCCGAACGCGACGGCCTGACGCTCGATCCCGCAGCCTTGTCCGCCGCGTTGGGCGTTCCGGTGATTCCGACCGTCGCGGTGCGACGCAAGGGTATCGCCGAACTCGGCCAGGCGATCGCCGAGGCGGAACGCCACGCTGTTGAAGCCCCGCAGCGCCATTGGCATTTGACTCAGACCGAGCGGCGCTTGGCGGCGAAGCACATCGCGCGCGGTACGATCTTGTCGCGAACGACGCGCCACACCGTCGAGAACGGTTTCGACCGGGTCTTGCTCAATCCCTGGGTCGGTCCGCTGATCCTGTTCGCGCTGCTGTTCGTGGTGTTCCAGGCGGTGTTCGCCTGGGCGACTCCCTTCGCCGATGCTCTGGAAGGTTTGGTTGGCACTTTGAGCGGTTGGGCCATCGCGCTGCTGCCCGAGGGAGTCCTGCGCGATTTCGTCACCGAAGGAGTGCTGGCGGGCGTCGGCTCGGTGGTCGTCTTCCTGCCGCAGATCGTGATCCTGTTCTTCTTCATCCTGCTGATGGAGGCGAGCGGATACATGGCGCGCGCCGCGTTCCTGATGGACCGGCTGATGGCGGGCGTGGGTCTGTCGGGAAAAAGCTTCATACCGCTTCTCTCCAGCTTCGCCTGCGCCATCCCCGGGATCATGGCGACCCGATCGATCTCGGATCCCAAGGACCGGCTGACCACGATCCTGATCGCGCCGCTGATGACCTGTTCGGCGCGGCTCCCGGTCTATGCGGTGATCATCGCGGCCTTCATCCCCCAGACCACCGTCGGTCCGGGTATCGGGCTTCAGGGACTGGTGCTGTTCGTTCTATATCTCGCCGGGATCGTCGGCGCGATGGTGGTGGCGCTGGTGCTGCGCGGGACGGTGGCCAAGGGCGCGGCGAGCGGCTTCATCATGGAAATGCCCCGCTATCAGATGCCGCGCCTGCGCGATCTCGGCATCGGATTGTGGCAGCGCGCCTGGGTGTTCCTGCGCCGTGCGGGCACGATCATCTTCGTCGCCACCATCGCGCTGTGGGTGCTGCTCAGCTTCCCGGAGGCGGAACCGGGCGAAAGCCAGCTCGATGCCAGCATCGCCGGGACGATCGCCGACGGCCTCCATCCGATCCTCGCGCCGATCGGTTTCAACCGCGAGATCAGCCTGGCGATCATTCCGGCCATGGCCGCGCGCGAGGTCGCGGTTTCCGCGCTGGCGACTACCTATGCGGTCGAGACAGAGGACGAGGAACTCGCCGCGCAGGGCGTCACCGAGCGGATCGCCGATCTGTGGACGCTGCCGACCGCGCTGGCCTTCCTCGCCTGGTTCGTCTTCGCCCCGCAGTGCCTCTCGACGCTGGCGGTCGCGCGGCGCGAGACCAATGGCTGGAAATGGCCGATCTTCATGGTCGTCTACCTGTTCGCGCTGGCCTATATCTTCGCCGGGCTGACGTATTGGGGTGCGGTGGCGCTGGGCTGGTAGGTTCGCGCGGAGGCGCGGGGGCAAAGCTTGCGCGGCGGAGCCGCGGAATCTCTCACACGAAGACACGAAGAATACCGCGCTCCCTCGCAAGCGGGCAGGACATCTTGGTGTCTTCATGTGAATCGAAAATGGCGGCTCCGCCGCCGGCTCATCCTCTGCGTGCCTTCGCGTGAATCACTCGAACAAGGGTTGTGATAGCGGGGCAAACCCCACTGGCCCCCGTGCCCGCCATCCGATAGGCCCCACGCAACACACAAGAAGGAACGAATCGATGGCCGGTAGCCTCAACAAAGTCATGCTGATCGGAAACCTCGGGGCCGATCCCGAAATCCGCAGCTTCCAGAACGGCGGCAAGGTCGCGAACCTGCGCATCGCGACCAGCGAGCAGTGGAAGGACAAGAACACCGGCGAGCGCCAGGAGCGCACCGAGTGGCACACGGTGGCGATCTTCTCCGAAGGGCTCGTCAATGTGGTCGAGCGTTTCCTCAAGAAAGGCAGCAAGGTCTTCGTCGAAGGCAAGCTGCAGACCCGCAAGTGGCAGGACCAGAACGGCCAGGACCGCTATTCGACGGAAGTTGTGCTGCGCGGCTTCGACGGCACGCTGACCATGCTCGACGGTCCCGGCGGGGCTGGCGGCGGCGGCGGCGCGGGTGGCGGCCAGCGCTCGGGCAGCTATGGCGGCCAGTCCTCCGGCGGCGGCGACAATTGGGGCGGCGGCTCGGGTGGCGGTTCCGGGGGAAGCTCCGGCGGCGGCGGCTCGAGCGGCGGCTCGAACTACGACGATCTCGACGACGACATCCCGTTCTAGGAAGCTCTCGCCCGCGCCGCGCTCAGTCCTTCTTGAGCGCGGCCAGCGCGGCGAAGGGACCGCTCGGCGCCGCGTCGAGCAACCCCGCCTTCTCGCGCGTGGTCCCGGCATCGGGACCTTCGGCGTAGGGATCGATCGCGAGCCCGAAGCTCTGCGCGACCGCCTCACCCAGATCGAACGCCTGGCCCTCGTAATAAATCTCGTCGGGTTCCGAGGAGTCGAGTTCGATTTCCTCCTCGGGATCGAACTCGGGCTCCTCGCTGGCGGGGACGAAGCGCATCGACAGCGGTTCGTCGATCCGGTTGCGGAAAGGCTCGCCCGAGATCGCGCAGAGCTGGTCGATCTCGGCCGTCAGACGACCGGTCGCCGTCACGATCGTGCCCTCCGGCACGAAATGCACTTCGGCCTCCAGCGAATGCACCCCGTCGATTGCGAAGCGGCGCGCCAGCGCGGCACGCTCGGCCTCGTCGGCCTCGATCCTCAACGGCTCGCGCGGCAGGCGATCGAGCTTGACGATCCGTTCGAATTCCCCCTGTTGCGATCGGTTGGCCGCGCTCATGGCATGGTCCCTTCCAGCAGGCGGTCGGCATCCACGGCGGCCAGCCGGACCTGCAGCGCCAGCAGCCGCTCCGCGAGCGCCGGGGCGCGGCTCTCGTCCGCAAGCGTGACGTTGCGCCGCGCCGCCGAGGCGAGCGCACCGGTCCGTGCAGCCTCCTGCTCGCTCAGCGCATCGCGATAGGCGCCGATCCGGCCCCCCAGCGTCTCCATCAGCCGCCCGATCTTCTTGCCGACCATCAGGTCGCCCACCCCCGACTGGCGCAATTGGCCGTCCATATCCTCGACGAAGAGCTCGGTCAGCAGACCGGTCTGCGCCGCCAGCATGCGATCGTTCTCCATCCGCAGCAGCACCAGCGCGAGGACGGCGGTGATCATGTCGAAGCGCCCTTCCAGCGTGTCGGCGACGCCGCATTGCGCGTACCATTCGGGCTCGCGGGCGATCTCGACGGTGCGGTGCCACAGCGGGCGCAGCGCTTCGCGCGGATCGGCGCGAGGGCGAAAGAGGCGGGAAAGAAAGGTCATCGGTCTCCGGATCGACAGAAATTGCAGGGTCGCCGTGTTCAGCGGCAATTCAAGCCGCGCCTTCCAAGCGCGGCACTGCAGCCGATGCGCCGTCCATGCCGGGCTCGCGCATTGCAAGCAGGCGCACGGCGGCTTAAGGCGTGCCCACGACATATAGGTTGCGCGGCGGTTCCGGCCAAGCCGCGCCTCGGCATTTGGAGTTCGAGTGAGTCTCATGCGCGCAAACGGTCGCCTCGCCTGCAAGGCAATTCTGGTCGCGGGCACCGTGCTCGCGCTTTCGGCATGCACCTCGATTCGCGAACCGCGCGGGTATATCGTCGACAGTACGCTGGTGAACGTGATCCAGCCCGGGATCGACAACCGGCGCTCGGTCGAACAGACTCTGGGCCGACCCACCTTCACCAGCCAATATGGCGACCCGACCTGGTATTACGTCTCCAGCACCACCGGCCGCCGACCCTTCGTGCGCCCGACGATCCGGCAGCATTCGGTGCTGGCGGTGAAGTTCGATGCGGATGGCAATGTGGTCGCCTCCGACCGCACCGGGATCGACAAGGTGGTCTATCTCTCGCCCGAAAGCGACGAGACCCCGACGCTGGGCCGCGAGCGCAGCTTCCTGGAAGACCTGTTCGGCAATATCGGTACGGTCGGAGCGCCGGGCACCGGCGGTGCCGGTCCGGGCCCGGGCGGCTGACGGTGCCCGCGCCTGACCGTGCCGCTTGACCGAACCGGCGCGCTCCCCATATCGCGCGCATGGCTGACACAGATTCCCGCCGCGGGCTGATCCCCTGGCATTCCACCACCATCATCGGCGTCAAGCGCGGCGGCACCACGGTCATTGCCGGGGACGGACAGGTCTCGATGGGCAACACCGTGATGAAGCCCAATGCGAAGAAGGTCCGCCGCATCGGCGCGAAGGACGACAAGGGGGTGGAAACCGTGGTCGCCGGCTTCGCGGGCGCGACCGCGGATGCCTTCACCCTGTTCGAACGGCTCGAGAAGAAGCTCGATCAGTACAACGGACAATTGCTGCGCGCCGCGGTCGAGCTGACCAAGGACTGGCGGATGGACAAATACCTCCGCAATCTGGAAGCGCTGATGATCGTCGCGGACAAGGACAACCTCCTCGTCCTCACCGGCAATGGCGATGTCCTCGAACCCGAGGGCGGGATCGCCGCGATCGGCTCGGGCGGCAATTTCGCGCTCGCCGCGGCCAAGGCGCTGTCCGATTACGAGGACGATCCCGAGAAGATCGCGCGCCGGGCCATGGCGGTTGCAGCGGATGTCTGCGTCTTCACCAATGGCAATGTGACGATCGAGACCGTCTGACCCTTCATATTCGGCGCCGATCCTATGGCGCGAACCTCAACGGAAAACTGTCGATTCTATGATCCAGGCCCTCACCCCCAAGGCGATCGTCGCCGCGCTCGACGAGCACATCATCGGTCAGAAGGAAGCCAAGCGCGCGGTCGCCGTCGCGCTGCGCAACCGCTGGCGGCGCCAGCAGCTCGGCCCCGAGCTGCGCGACGAGGTCACGCCCAAGAACATCCTGATGATCGGCCCCACGGGCTGCGGCAAGACCGAGATCAGCCGGCGGCTGGCCAAGCTTGCCGAAGCGCCCTTCGTCAAGGTCGAGGCGACCAAGTTCACCGAGGTCGGCTATGTCGGCCGCGACGTCGAGCAGATCGCCCGCGACCTCGTCGAGGAAGCGATAAGGCTCGAGAAGGAGCGCCGCCGCGAGGCGGTGCGCGAATCCGCCAGCGAGGCGGCGATGGACCGGCTGCTGGTCGCGCTGGTCGGCGACAACGCCTCCGAAGCCACCCGCGAGGCCTTCCGCGAGCGGATCGTCCAGAACGCGATGAACGACACCGAGGTCGAGATCGAGGTGCGCGATGCGCCCAACAAGTCGATGGATATCCCCGGCATGCCCGGCGGGGTCGGGATGATCGACCTGTCCGACATGCTCGGCAAGGCGATGGGCAAATCCGCCGCCAAGCGCCGCAAGCTCAAGGTCCCCGACGCCTGGGACAAGCTGGTCGAGGAAGAGGCCGAGAAGCGCATGGACCAGGACGATGTCGCCCGCGTCGCGCTGGAGAATGCCGAAACCAACGGGATCGTCTTCCTCGACGAGATCGACAAGATCGCGGTTTCCGACGTGCGCGGCGGCTCGGTCAGCCGCGAAGGCGTCCAGCGCGACCTGCTGCCGCTGATCGAGGGCACCACGGTGGCGACCAAATACGGGCCGATGAAGACCGACCACGTGCTCTTCATCGCCAGCGGCGCCTTCCACGTCGCCAAGCCCTCGGACATGCTCCCCGAACTCCAGGGCCGGCTGCCGATCCGGGTCGAACTGCGCGCGCTGACCGAGGCGGATTTCGTCCGCATCCTCTCGGAAACCCGCGCCAATCTGGTCGAACAGTACAAGGCGCTGATCGGGACCGAGGACGTCACGCTCGACATTCGCGACGAGGCGGTGGCCGAGGTCGCCAAGATCGCCGCGCAGGTCAACGAAAGCGTCGAGAACATCGGCGCACGGCGGCTGCAGACGGTGATGGAGCGGCTGCTTGAGGACATCAGCTTCGAGGCCGAGGAGCACGCGGGCGAGACGGTGACGGTGGATGCCGCCTATGTCCGCGAAAGGCTCGACGATCTGGCCGGCGACAAGGATCTGAGCAAATACATCCTGTAGGCTGAGCGGGGACACCCCCTCCATTCGTCATTGCGAGCCGCCGCAGGCGGCGCGGCAATCCACGGCCGGAGATTTCCGCCCGTCCCGCCCGCCGCGTGAGCCCGAAGCTCACGCCATGGATTGCCGCGTCGCTTACGCTCCTCGCAATGACGAGAGCGGGGGCGGGCCCGTTTGAGCGCGAGCGTGGCCCGGGGACATCGGAAAACCCCGAGGCGCTCGCCCCGCTTCGTATCAAGGCCCTCCCCCCTCCCCCGGGGGAGGGGCCGGGGGTGGGGGTACCGCGCGCGTAGCCACGAGCGCCGAACACCCCCACCCGACCTCTCCCTCAAGGGGGAGGAGAAGGAGGGCTGCCCGGCAGCTAGCGGCGCTCGCCCGAATCGTCGCCCCGGGCTCGACCCGGGGTCCCGCCGCCTCCGTGCCCAAAAGCTCGACACCGGCAGGCACCCCTCCGCGGACAAACCCTTCCCCTCGTCATTGCGAGCCGCCGAAGGCGGCGCGGCAATCCACGGCCGGAGATTTCCGCCCGTCCCGCCCGCCGCATGAGCCCGGAGCTCACGCCATGGATTGCCGCGTCGCTTACGCTCCTCGCAATGACGAGAACGGGGGCTAGTGCGTTTGAGCGCGAGAGCCGTCCGGGGGCATCGGAAAACCCCGCGCGTTCGTCCCGATGGGTAGCGAGGTCCTCCCCTCCCCCTGGGGAGGCGCCGGGGGTGGGGGTACGGCGCGCGTAGCCACGAGCGCCACCGGCAGGCACCCCTCCGCGACCAAATCCATCCCTCGTCATTGCGAGCCGCCGCAGGCGGCGCGGCAATCCATGGACTGCGCGTGCCGCCCGGCACCAACGCAGTCGCTCAGCCGCGACGCTACGCCCTGGATTGCTTCGTCGCTGCGCTCCTCGCAACGACGAAAGCGGGGCCCCGGGTCAAGCACGGGGCGACGCGGGGGGCAGCCCCCGACCGATTTGCCAATGCCGCGAGGATCTCGATGAACGGGGGAGGGCCGATTGCTGCTATACTGTACCAAAAGCCGCCTGTCGGTTCACGACCCAATAGCGGTCGTCGAAAACTTGCTGTAATTCGGGAGCATGCGGCTGAAAATCCTTGAAGGTGAAACACACATTGGCGACGCTGACGTGTTTGCGCTCGACCCACCCATGTGTGTGGCAATGGCAAAGTTTTCTCCGGCAAGAGACTATGATGCGAACCGACACGCCAATGTGATCGACGGAGATTACGTTGGCGATCGCACTGAAATCTTACGGCTAGAAATGGCTGATGGGTCAATGGTGAAGAGTGAGGCCATCTCAATCCAAGACTATCCCACTTTGCATGAGCGCCAGGTTGATTTGATCGGAATATTTGAGCCGAGCTTTGATGAGCTTTTCAAAGAGCATCCGAGTTACACGGCGTATTGGGGCAAGCAATAAAGTCCGCTTCCCACCCCAAAATCCACCCGCCACCCCGCTCTGCCCAAAAACCACTTTCCTACACGTTCCTTTTATGTTCCAAACTCGCGGATGAGCACACATCGCGAGTCCCCGGGCCACTCCGAGCGCCCCGACTGTCCCGCCACCCGTTCGACCTGCGCCGCGCGTGACGGGCGGTCCGCTGCCGATCTTCTGCCCACACCCGCACCCGCGCCTGCGCTTCCGGCGGTGGTCGGGACGATTGCGCCGGGCGAGGGGGGCGAGCCTGGCCCCAGCCTCACGCCGCATATCGATGCGCACGGGTTCGATCCGGCCGAGTACAAATGGATCCCGGTCCGCCGCCGGCCGCGCAAGGACGGGTGGTCGGAAGCCCGGCAGCGATTGTTCATCGAGGCACTGGCCGACAGCGGCTGCGTCCAGACCGCGGCGACTGCCGTGCAGATGAGCGTCCAGAGCGCCTATGGCTTGCGGCGCGCGCCGGGCGGGGAGGCGTTCGCGGTGGCGTGGACGGCGGCGCTCCAGCAGGGCGCGCTCAAGCTTGCCGATGTCGCCTTCGAGCGCGCGCTTATGGGGACGCAGGAGCCGGTATTCGACCGCGCCGGGATCGCGATCGGCTGCAAGACCCGCTACAGCGAGCGGCTGATGATGTTCCTGCTGCGCGCGCATCTGCCCGAGCGCTATGCGCACGCGCACCGAGCCGAGCTACCCGCCGACGCGCCTCCCGCTCTCCCCGCTTTACCGCTCGCCGCCGCCATCGCCCGGCTTGAACCAGCGCTGCCGCCCGAGCCGCACGCGCTGATGCCGCCCGAGGAACTCGACGTCGAGCTGGAGGTCGCCGACATCATGCCGGGCCAGCTGCCGCAGCGCTATTGCCCGCTGCCGCCCGAGGCCCCGTCTGATCCGATGCCGCTGGGCGAGGAGTTCGAACGCCGGCTCGAGGCCGCCAAGCAAGGCTGCACCATCGGGCCGGACGGAGAAATGGTCGCGGACCCGCCCGCCGCCAAGCGCCGCGCCGATTCGCGTTCCAGGCCTAAACTTCCCTAAACTTCCGCTTCCAGCCCCGGCCCGGGCCGACGCTCCGCCGCCTGGCGCTGCCACATCTCCGCATAAAGACCGTCGTGCCGCAGCAGCTCCTCGTGCGAGCCCGTCTCGGACACACGGCCGTGGTCGAGCACGATGATCCGATCGGCCGAGGCAATCGTCGAGAGGCGATGCGCGATCGCCAGCGTGGTGCGGCCTTGCGATACGCGCTGCAGCGTCTGCAGGATGTCCTGCTCGGTGCGCGAATCGAGCGCGCTGGTCGCCTCGTCGAGCACCACGATCGGCGGGTTCTTGAGCAGCGTGCGGGCGATCGCGACGCGCTGCTTCTCGCCCCCCGACAGCTTGAGCCCGCGCTCGCCGACCTCGGTGTCGAAGCCTGCGGGCAGACGCTCGATGAAGGGCAGGATCGCGGCGTCGCGCGCGGCCTGTTCGATCTGGTCGGGGGTCGCGCCCTCCTGGCCGTAGGCGATGTTGTAGCCCACGGTGTCGTTGAACAGCACGGTGTCCTGCGGGACGATGCCGATATGGGCGCGCAGGCTGTCCTGCCGGACCCTGGCGATATCCTGCCCGTCGATCAGGATGCGCCCGCCTTGCGGGTCGTAGAAGCGGAACAGCAATCGCGCGATCGTGCTCTTGCCCGCGCCCGAGGGACCGACGATGGCCAGCGTGCTCCCGGCGGGCACCTCGAAGCTGAGTCCCTGCAGGATGGTGCGATCCGCATCATAGCCGAACACGACCTTGTCGAAGGTGACCGAAGGACGGTCGACCACCAGCGCCGGGGCGCCCGGCGCGTCCTCGACCTCGACGCCTGTATCCATCAACTGGAACATCTGCGCCATGTCGACCAGTCCCTGGCGGATCGTGCGATAGACCACCCCGAGCAGGTCGAGCGGGCGGAAGAGCTGGAGGAGGTAGGTGTTCACGAACACCAGATCGCCGACGGTCAGATCGCCGCGGCTCCAGCCCCAGACGGTATAGGCCATCGCACCCGCCATCAGCGCATTGGTGATCAGCGCCTGGGTGATGTTGAGCAGGCCGAGCGAGGTGTCGGACTTGATCGCCGCCTCGGAATAGGCATGCGCGGCGCGCGAGTAGCGTTCCCCCTCGCGGTGTTCGGCGCCGAAATATTTGACCGTCTCGTAGTTCAGCAGCGAGTCGACCGCCCGCGACAGCGCGGTGCCGTCGAGATCGTTCATCTCGCGGCGCAGATCGGTGCGCCATTCGGTGATCCGCTGGGTGACCACGATATAGCAGACCACCGCCAGCGCGGTCGCGGCAACCAGACCCAGCCCGAAGTTGAGATAGAAGATCACGGCTACCGCGATCAGCTCGATGGCGGTCGGCGCGATGTTGAACAGCAGGAAATAGAGCATCGAATCGATGCTCTTGGTCCCGCGCTCGATGATCTTGGTGACCTCGCCCGTCCGGCGCGAGAGGTGGAAGCGCAGCGACAGGCGGTGGAGGCGCTGGAACACGTCGACCGCCAGATTGCGCGTGGCTTCCTGCCCGACGCGCTCGAACACGATGTTGCGCAGATTGTCGAACACGGTGGCGGAGAAGCGGCCCAGGCCATAGGCCAGCACCAGCGCCAGCGCGACCATCACCGCTTCGTTGGCCGGCGTCGACATGGCATCGACCGCGCCCTTGTAGGCGAAGGGCAGCGCCAGCATCACGCCCTTGGCCAGCAGCACCAGCAGCAGCGCGATCGCGATCCGCACCCGCAGCTGCGGATTGCCTTGGGGCCAGAGATAGGGAAGGAACCGCCGCAGCGTGGCCCAGCTCTCGGCGTCGCGCGGGGTGCTGGAAGTTATCGTGTCGGGCGGCATGGACCGCCCATTTGGTGCCCCGCGGCGCTCAGCACAAGCGCAGCGGCGGGAAGGGCAGCGTCAGGTGCCGATCCGTGAAGGGAAGAAGATCTGCTTCCTGATCGCGCCCGACTGCGATCCGTCGGGAAGATCGAACAGAATGCGACGGTCGGCGAAATCGATCGCCACGCGGTCGAACACGCGCAGGTTCTGCATTCCCAGGATCAGCGCGGGACGATCGTCGAGACCAAGCTGCGCGAACACCGGGCTCTGGGCATAGCCGATTGGCACCCGCGCCATCGTCAAACCGCCGATGCGCAGGGTCCCTGCCAGCGCGAGATCGCTGCGGAGCTCGAAGCCGTTGACGTCCGTGGTGAGCAATTGGTCCTGCTGGCGCGCCCGCAACCGACGGCGCAGCGCGGCATTGCCGTGCGAATTGGCGGCGCCGGTGTCGATGATCACCGCAGTGCGCACCCCGTCGATCTGCGCATCGGTGATGATCATGTGCCCCAGCTTGCGTCGCGCGCGCACGACGATCTCGTAGCCCGAACCGCGATCGTCGTGGGCATCGGCAACCCAGATCTGGTTGTCGCGAAAGTCCATCAGCACACGCAGGTTCTGCAGGCTGTCGAGCCCCAAGATGCCGTCGGCGCCGACATGGCGGTCGTCGAGCAGCGGTGCGGTCAGTCCGTCGAACCGCCGATTGGCGAATTCGAGCCCGTCGAGCGCGACGGTCTCGACCATGCGGCTGCTCCCCATCGCCACCAGCAGCGCCTGTCCGCTGGGGACCAGCTGCAAACGGTCGGTCACGCGATGCGTCACCACGGTGGCTTGCGCGCCGGTGTCGACAAGAAAGCGGAAGGGTCCGGCTCCATCGATGGTGACGGGCACCGTCATGCGCAGATAGCGGTCGAGATCGACGATGAAATCCTCGATCGGATTGAGGTCGTCTTCCACGACCGGTGCGGACGAGGCGGGCTGCGCCAGCGCCGGGGTCGGGGTTGCAAGCCAGAGCGACAGCACGAGGGCACCGCCAACCGCCGCCGCGTTCAAGAATATGCGTGCCATGACGCGTCTCCAATCTTCGGGATAGATCACGCCACGATGGCCAAATAACGGCAGGAGCCTGCGCGCGATCGCGCTATGCCGGTCGGCGATGCGCTGATAGATGCGCGATCGATGATGCGAGCGCCCCGGCCATGACGATCCAGATCGCCGTTCTGGCCCATAATGAGGAGCGCCGGATCGCGCTGTGTCTCGACAGTCTTCCACTGGACGAGGCCGCGGTCGCCGTGGTGGTGAATGGCAGCAGCGACGCCACGGCGGACATCGTGCGCGGCTATGCGGATCGCGGGGTCCGGCTGGTCGAATATACAGCTGGCGGCAAGGCGCGCAGCTGGAACCGCTTCATGCTCGACGAGGCGCCCGAGGCGGATTGCTACGTCTTTGTCGATGGCGATGCCCAATTGCTGCCCGGCACAGTGCGCGGCCTCGAGCGCTGCCTGCGCAACAACCCGCACGCCAACGCAGCGGCGGGGATGCCGCGCAACGGGCGGCGGGCGGCCTATTACCGGCGGCTGCTGGCCGAGGAGCACGGCCTATTCGGCGATTGCTATGCCTTGAGCGGGGCTTTCGTCGCGCGCCTGCGCGCCAGCGGCGTGCGTTTGCCCGAAGATTTGGTCGGCGACGACAGTCTGATCGCGGCGCTGGCGAACAATGATCTGGGCCGCGATGCCGACCGCCGCGAGGATGCGGTGGTGCCGTGCGACACCGGCGGCTTCCTGTGCGAGCCGACCCAGCTGACCCCCAAGAGATTGAATCTGCAGGCGCGCCGGATGGTCAATTATTCGGTCCGCCATTTCCAGAACCGGATCATCAGCACGCTGATGCAGGGCGAGGGTCCCGCAGCGCTGCCGCCGCGGATGGCCGATCTCTATCCCGAATGCCTGCCGCGGCTGCGCCCGCGGTTCAGCCCGCTGTGGTTTGCATTCGACCGCCTGGCTCTGGCGCGGATGCGGGCCGCCGTCTGACCATCGCCCAGCTGTCGTAGACCACGCTACGCCAGCCGAACCAGATGACCGCCGCATAGATCGCGGCCCCCGCCGCTCCGAGCGCCGCCAGCCTGAGCGGTGCGGGCCAGTCGGGCAGGATCGTCCCCAGCCCGATCACGCCCACGGCCATCGCACCGCAGCCGACGATCGCGGGCCAAATCGATTTGAACCACTCCCATGCCCCGACCCCGGCGACCGGCAGGGTGAACGCGAGCGTGAAGGCCAGCAGCAGCGGCGAGGCGACCCACCAGGCGCGAACCAGCCCCATCGCGCCGTATTGGACTCCGACGAGAAATCCGGAGGTGAACAGCAGGGCACCGAACAGGCTGGTGTAGACATAGATGCGCGGGCGCCCCGTAGCGTTCGTCGCAGGGGTGCAGATGATCTCGAGCGAGCGCAGCGGCATCACCAACGCCAAACCGGCGACGATCGGTGCCATCGGCAGCCACTTCTCGCCGAACAAGGTGGCGATGGCTTCGGGCGCGGTAAGGGCGAGGCCGATGTAGATCGGGCCGGTGATGATGGCGACGCTGCGCATCGAGCGCAGGAAATAGGGTGCGAGGCTGTGCCCCGCCTTGTGCAGTTCGGAATAGGCGGGGAAAGCCACCTCGTTGAGCGGAGGCAGAAAGCGTCCGGTGACGATCAGCGTGAGGAACAGGGCTTCGGCATAAAGCCCCAGATCGTACGGCTCGAAGATCCGCCCGGCGATGAAGATGTCGCTCTGGCTCTGGACGATCCACAGCATCTGGCACAGCGTCATCGCGCCGCCATAGCTGACCATAGCGCCGGCCCCCTTGAGATCGAACACCG
>NZ_JAVAIL010000001.1:495000-1059553 GCF_030717865.1 Qipengyuania benthica
GCGAGGCGCGTCGTATCACGATCGATTACAAGTCTGCGCCACAGGCCGATGCGCTGCAATGGCTTGCGCCTGAGCAGACGGCGGGCGGCGAGCATCCCTTCGTCTTCAGTCAAGGCCAGGCAATCAATAACCGCACCTGGATTCCTACGCAGGACAGCCCCGGTATCCGCCAGACCTGGCAGGCGCGGATCACCGCGCCCGCGCCGCTTGACGTCGTGATGTCGGGCATCCTGCAAGGGGAGCCGATCGATGCGGGCGGAAGCCGGCGTGCCTTTAGCTTCGAGATGGACAAGCCCGTGGCGCCCTATCTCATCGCCATCGCTGCAGGAGAAATTGATTTCCGCGCCCTCGGTCCGCGCTCGGGCGTATGGGCCGAGCCCGCGACCTTGGACCGCGCCGCGGCCGAGCTGGTCGATACCGAGGCGATGATCGATGCCGCCGAGGAACTCTACGGCGAGTATCGTTGGGGTCGCTATGACATGATCGTGTTGCCTCCTGCCTTCCCCTATGGCGGCATGGAAAACCCGGTTATGACCTTTCTCACCCCCACGTTCATCGCCGGGGATCGCTCGCTGACCGGGTTGGTGGCGCACGAGTTGGCGCACAGCTGGTCGGGCAATCTGGTCACCTACGCCAGCTGGCGCGATGGCTGGCTGAATGAAGGCGTGACCTCCTACCTCGAAAACCGGATTTCCGAGGTGGTGTTCGGCGAGACTCGCGCCGCGCAGGAACGGGCGCTGAGCTATGCCGGAGTGATAGAAGCGGTGGAAGAGTTGGGCACCCAAGCGCCTGAAACCACGCTACTGACCCCAGAGGCACTCGATCCGCTGAACTACAATTCCGCAATCACCTACGACAAGGGCGCGCTGTTTTTGCACACTGTGGAGAGCATCGTCGGACGCGAGCGGTTCGATCCGTGGCTGCGTAGCTGGTTCGACCGGCACGCTTTCGAGCCGGCGACCTCTGCCATGTTCCTGGCTGACATGCGTGCAAATCTCATCGGGGACGACCGGGCGCTGGAACAGCGGCTGATGCTCGACCAGTGGGTCTATGGAACCGGCATTCCGGCCAATGTGAAGCGGCCCGATCCGCAGGCCTTCGCCACAAGCGATGCAGCGGCCCGCGCCTATCTGGCCGATCGCACCCTCGACGCACGAGCATGGCAGGGCTGGAGCGCGGCCGAGCAGATGCGGTTCCTGCGCAGCCTGCCCGAAGCGCTTTCGGCCGAAGAGCTGGCGCTGCTGGACCGGACTTTGAGCCTGTCGACCACTGGCAACAACGAGATCAAATTCCTGTGGCTAGAGGCAGCGCTGCGCAATCGCTACGATCCCGCGGTTGCTCAGGCGGAGGCTTTTCTTTCCACCGTGGGACGCAACAAGTTTGTCGAGCCGTTGTTCAAGGCGCTCGTGGATGAGGGCGATTGGGGCTTTCCGATCGCCCGCCGCATCTATGACCGCACCCGGCCCTCTTATCATTCCTACACTCGCAGCAAGGTCGATCAGGTCCTGAAGGTCAAGGACTGAGCGATGAGGGCATCGGCCCATTTGTAGCGGGTGGCTGGAACTGTAGCCAGGCCAACTCCTGACGGGCGTGCTCCGCCGGTCAAAGGCTCCTCGTTTCTTCCGAGGGAAAACTTGAGCGGACATCGGTGATTTCGCAAGAGGATTTCGGCAGTGGTAACCTCTCCAGCTCCGATCGAGTGAATCTCTGGAAGCATCGTTGGCTATGCGCCTCACACCGCCGATAGCGGATGGGCAGCTTCCGCTCCGATTGCTGCCGGTCCGAATTGCGCCCCAAATTGCGGTCGTCGACGGAGCCGGCTAAAAATCCCGATTTTGGGACACGACTATCGATTACGGCCCGCCCGCTATCGGACAGTGCCCCAAAATAACTGCCGTTCATTTATTGCATCGATCACGGGAGCTGGGATTTACCTGCTGGTGAATAGCGAGAGGTAATGGACGAATATGCCGCTCGATGAATTGCAGCGTGTGACAATGCCGACGCTGGTGGTTTGCAGCGAGGAGGTCCGCGACAACGGCTCGGCGCAATAGTTGGCCGATATGCTTCCCGAGGCGACGTATGTCGAGGTGCCGGGAACCCAGATGAGCTCCGTGACCAAGCCCGATCCGGGAGAGGCGTTCGCAGAGTGGCTGGGCACGGCCTGATAGGTTGGTCTGCGGGGTCACGGCGCGCCGGCCGAAGGCGAGAATCAGCCCGAAGAGCTTGATTAAGCGCGGCCTCAGGGGCAATCCGGTAGTCAAAGTTACCAACCCACTCCCCCCGAGAGAATCGAACGAGAGGACGCCATTATGAAATTCGCACCGGTCGCGCTGTCCGCGCTCGCCATTGCCCTGGCCGCACCCGCCATGGCGCAGGGCGTCTCCGACGCGCCCGTCGCCGCCGAGCCGGGGCCGAGCTTCCCGATGACTCCCGCGGGTGCCGCCGCCTTCGTCGATGCAGTGGAAAAGGACCTGTTCGACTACTCGGTCGAGGCGGGCCAGGTCTATTGGGTCAACGCGACCTATATCACCCCTGACACGAACGCGATGGCCGCGCGGGTCGGTGCGCTCGGTACCGAAAAGTCCGTCGAATACGCGCTCGCTGCGGCCCAATACGCGCAAGTCGAGGGACTCTCCCCCGATGTCGAGCGCAAGCTCAATATCCTGCGCAACGGCCTCGTGCTACCCGCGCCGACCACCCCCGGCGCGGCTGAGGAACTCAACACGATCGCGACCGACCTCCAAGCGCAATATGGCGCAGGCAAGGGCACGCTCAATGGTCAGCCGATCAGCGGCTCCGACATCGAGGCCGAGATGGGCAACCTCGAGCACACGCCCGAGGAATACAAGGAAATGTGGGTCAGCTGGCACGACAATGTCGGCACGCCGATGAAGGAAGATTACGTCCGTCTGGTCGAGATCGCCAATCTCGGCGCGACCGAGCTGGGCTTTCCCGACACCGGCGCGATGTGGCGGTCAGGCTACGACATGGAGCCCGACGCCTTCGCCGCCGAGACCGAGCGGTTGTGGCAGGAAGTGAAGCCGCTCTACATGGCGCTCCACACGTATGTCCGCAGCCAACTCAACGAGAAATATGGCGATGCCGTCCAGCCCGCCACCGGCCCGATCCGCGCCGATTTGCTCGGCAATATGTGGGCGCAGGAGTGGGGCAACATCTATCCGCTGGTCGCGCCCGAAGGCGCGG
Organism: Qipengyuania benthica; assembly: GCF_030717865.1. NCBI lineage: Bacteria > Pseudomonadati > Pseudomonadota > Alphaproteobacteria > Sphingomonadales > Erythrobacteraceae > Qipengyuania > Qipengyuania benthica. Next base: position 498,208 of record NZ_JAVAIL010000001.1, read on the forward strand.
GCGACATCGGCTATGATTTGACCGAGCTCATCGCGGCGAAAGATCTCGACGCCAAGGAAATGGTCAATATCGGCGAGGGTTTCTTCTCCTCGCTCGGGTTCAAACCGCTGCCTGAGACGTTCTGGGAGCGCTCGATGTTCCTGAAACCCGAGGACCGTGAGGTGGTATGCCATGCAAGCGCTTGGAACATCGACAATGTCGACGACCTCCGCATCAAGATGTGCATCAAGCCCAACGCGGACGATTTCATCACTATCCACCACGAGCTGGGTCACAACTACTACCAGCGAGCCTACAACGATCAGCCCTATCTCTATCTGAACGGCGCCAACGATGGGTTCCACGAGGCGATCGGCGACATGGTCGCGCTGTCGATCACGCCGCAATACCTGGTCCAGATCGACATGCTCGAGGAGGCCCAGGTGCCGAGCGCGGACAAGGATATCGGCCTGCTTCTGCGCCAGGCGATGGACAAAGTCGCCTTCCTGCCGTTCGGCCTGCTGGTCGATCGCTGGCGCTGGGGCGTGTTCGACGGTTCGATCACCCCCGCAGAATACAACAATGCCTGGACCGACATGCGGCTGGAATATCAGGGCATCGTTCCGCCCGCGACGCGGCCGGTCGATGCCTTCGATGCGGGAGCAAAGTACCACATCCCTGGGAACACGCCCTACACGCGCTATTTCCTTGCGCGGATCCTGCAGTTCCAGTTCTACAAGTCGGCATGCGAGCAGGCGGGATGGGACGGGCCGCTGCACCGCTGCTCGTTCTACGGCAACAAGGAAGTGGGCGAGAACCTCAACGCCATGCTCGAGCTGGGCGCGAGCGAGCCGTGGCCCGACGCGCTCGAAGCGTTCACCGGCACCCGCGAGATGAGCGCCAAGCCGATGCTCGAATACTTCGCCCCGCTGATGGAGTGGCTCGAAGAACAGAACGAGGGCGAGAAAGCGGGCTGGTAAGACGCTCGTGATGAGAGAGCTCGCGCATGGCCGGCAACGGGAAGAACCTTCCGTCGTCGGCTGGCGCGAGCTCGTTTCGATGTCGGAGTTGGGGCCGACCGGGGTGCCGGCGAAGATCGACACGGGGGCGCGGACGATCGCGCGCGTTTGCGGCAGGACCCCGGCAGCACTGTACTTCAACCATGCGCAGATTATCAGGCTTCCCCCTCTGGCAAGACAGGATCAGTGTACCCGCCAACCACCCAGATGAAGCTCCACAGGTCGATGATGTCCACAGGATGCAGATTGTGCAACACCCTCAGGAGTTCCGCTTCGCGCCCTGATTTCGGTCATCCCGATGAACACTGCGTGCTCCCAGAAGCTGCCGTTCGCGACGCGAATTGAAGTGGTGATAACCGACGCCTGCGCATGCAGCTGACGCTTTCAACCGGGTAACAATAGCGCTGCACGCTCAAGCACATTAAGGGCCAACGGCACTGATGTGGGTCTGCAATGTGGGCGATTGGCGCGGTTCGTATCCGAGCGCCTCGGCAACGCGGTCGTCCCAGCCGTAAGGGTCGGTACGGAACCGCACTTCACCCGAAGGCTCGACGAAGGCGGTGTGATAAAGCAGCCTAACGGGGATGTTCTGCGGGAGATCGACGAAGGTTTCTTCGCCGCTCGCCCGCGCCTGGTTGAATTCGCCCGACACACCCGCCTCGCGCGCCAGCATTCGGGCGAATTCGGGGGCGTTCTCGACCCTGATGCAGCCGTGGCTGAGGTGGCGCTGGTTGCGATCGAACAGCTGCTCGGCCGCGGTGTCGTGAAGATAAATCGCATGTTCGTTCTTCATGTCGAACTTGACGACTCCCAGCGCGTTTTCCGGACCCGGCAGCTGGACGACCCATCCGTCGCGCCGGACCATGTTGTTCCGCCGCAGATAGCCGGGGCCGCGAGGCTGTATCTCCTCTTCCTCGATCGATTTGGGAACTGTCCATGTTGGATTTGCAACCAGCCGATAGATCGGCGACGCGAGCTGCGGCGTTTCCCATCCGGGCTGCCCCACCACCACCACGCGCCGGTCGCGGTGTTCGCCGTTTAGATAGTAATCCAGCGCAGCGGCCGCGATGTTCACATCGACGCGGGTGTCGGGCCGGTTGCGTTCGAGCCAGCGCCGCCGCTCCATGTTCACCGCGAGCAGGCGCGAGCGTTCCTCCGCTCCGGTGTTGAGGACTGCCAGTGTCTCCGGCCCGACCACGCCGTCCGAGGTAATCCCGAAATCCTGCTGCATCTCCTCTACCGCATGCGCCAGTTCGGCGTTGTAGCGCTGCTGCGTGCCGGGATCGCGCCGGCCTTCCCCCTGTCCGAGATAGCCGTTGCTGCGAAGAACCTGTGCGATCTGCTGCACGCGCGGATCGCTATCGCCTTCGCGGATCAGCTCGCCGCTTCCGATGGTGCTGCCCTCGCTCCCCGCCGCGCGCTTGGCATAGCGCAGATAGGCTTGCGAAAGGGCGCGATATTCCGCGTCGGAAGGCGCCAGGCTCTCGATCCATTCGCCCGCGCGCCCCTGGGTTACAGCCTGGCTCAGCCCCCCGACCAGGTCGAAGTTCGGTCGCGGCAGGGTGTAGATCGTGAACAGGTCGTTCGGGTTCGCCCTGCCGTCGGCCAGTGCGTCGGCCAGCTCAAGCGCCGCCCCGGTCAGAGCGGCTTCGCGCGCGGCGGGACCGCTCGCCTGCTCAACCGAAGCGATAAATTCGCCGGGATCCAGCCCGTGCCGGCCTGCGCCCCGCAGCGCTTCGACCAGACCCGGCGCAGTAGCGCTCGTCCAGGCCGGTGCCCAATTTCGGTTTTGATAGAACTGCCGCACGCGTTCGTCGGAAACCGCCACTTTCAAATCGGCCTCGCCGACGGCTTGCGGCTCCACCATCGCGGCGGCCTCGATCCGGTTTTCAGAACCGGCCTCCGACCGGTTCGCCTGTGTCGTCGCCTCGCCCGCGTTCCCGCAGGCCGACAACAGCGCCAGCGCTGCGACCGAGCTTAATGCAAAATTTCTGTTCACTGGACCTTCTTCTGTTTGCGACCATATAGCCTTTTGCCCTCAACGCCTTGCAGGCCGCTGCGGTCCGAGAATTTTCGTCGTGACCTGCTTTCCGGCCCGCCGCCGGCGTGGCGCACTCTCGTGAACCCCGCAGGTTTCCATGCGTTGTTTCGTCGAGAACCCATTTTTGCAGGCAGGAGAATTCTGTCGGATTACGAGGCAAGACCCATGCTCAAGCACATCGCATCGCTCACCGCCGCGGCGCTCGCCCTGCTGGCTACCACCGCCGCAAGCGGGCAGAGCACGGCACCCGGCCAGGAGAAGGCCGATTATCACGCCTGGCTCGCTCAATCGCCGCAGAACCGCGACCGCGTGCTCGCGTTTCAGGCCTTCCTCGCGCAGAAACGCGCAAGGAACGTCCTGCCGACATGGCAGCTGGTGCGCACCTCCTCCTCGTGGCGCGAATGTTCTGCCGAGCGCTTCGAGGTCGCCCCGGTTCAGCAATGGCAGAACATCGTGAACACGCTTGCCTTTGTGAAGAACGAAATCGTGCCGGCAGTGGGAGAGGTCGAGGCCTTGTCGGCGTTTCGCAACGAGGAACTGAACACGTGTTCGGGTGGAAGGCCGGGCTCAGCCCACCGCATGTTTTTCGCCATGGATCTGGTTCCGGCAAGCGACATTAATCGCGGCGAACTGATTTCGGAGCTGTGCGGCGCCCATGCCGAACGGGGCGAAGCATACAAGGCGGGGCTGGGTTTCTACAGCGGCTTGCGCTTCCACGTCGACAGCAACGGATACCGCCGTTGGGGTGCCGACGGCCGCGGGTCGAGCTCGCCGTGCAACCGGGTGTTGTAGACCCGATAGCGCCTGTTCTTGCCCGCAGAGCGGGCCCTTACCTGCAGAGCGGATTTCCGACCAGATCGTCGGCGCTCATGGCGCCTTCCAGGCTGTCCTGCGTCTTCTCGAAGGATTTGCCCGCCAGCATCGCACCGGGACCGCAGTAATAGGAGCAGCCTTCGGGGACGCTCGCGGCCAGTGTGACCCGGGTGCCCGAGACGCTGGCCGGAACCACGCAATCCTCCTCGCCGGCCATGACTAGTCGCAGTTCGGCGCCAGATTGTTCCACGCGGCCCTGTTCAATGCGGCCGATCCCGCTGCACGCCGCCCGGTCGAGTTCCAGAGTGACGATGCCGAAGCGAACGGCACCCGAAGGAGCCTTGACCATGCATATGCGATCCTGCTGCTTGCCCTCGCCATCGCCGAGATAGAGACCGGTGAGTTCGGCCGTGCCGACCGGATCAACGGCTTCTTTGCCCCCGCAGGCGGCGAGCAAGAGGATCAGCAGCGGGGCCGTAATTCTCAGATAGGGCATGGGTCTAGACAAAGCACGAGAACGGCGATGGTTCACGCAAGCGACCATTCCTGCCCAATATCGCAGCCGGTTACGCCGGAACATCGCCCCGTGCCGGCGGTTCGAACTGCACATCCTGCACATAGGCCAGCGCCTGAGCTGCCCGAGCCGACAAGCCGACCACCTGCCGAGTTTCCTTGCATCCACTCACCGATCCCGACCGACTAAAGAAGTCCAGCCCCTCGCTTCCTGCCGCGCGAAAATGGCTTTGTCCGCTTGCCTTGGCCTTGCCGATCCTGATCGGCGGATGTTCGCAAGGCGATGGGTCCGGCAAGCCGGATTCGCAGCCGACGGTTGGCACCGCCGGCGATGCTGCAGGCAAGACCGCGACCGGGCGCGAAGCCAATGCGAAGGCAGAGCAAGCGTCACCGGAGCCGCCCGCCGTGCCGTCCCCGCGCGCGCCGGAGATCGAGGCGGGAAAGCAGCTGGATGAGACGATCCGGCAGCTTGGCGATGGTTTTGCGGGCCATCTCGGCATTGCGGTGCGAGATCTCGCAAGCGGCTGGACGGCGCACTTCGGAGGCGACGATTTCTTCCCGCAGCAAAGCGTGAGCAAGCTGTGGGTGGCGGTTACCGTGCTCGATCAGGTGGACAACGGCTGGCTGGATCTGTCGGAAGAAGTCACGCTGGAGCGCGACGATCTGACAGTATTCTACCAGCCGGTCCGCACGCTCGTGCTGCGCAACGACGGCTACACGACCACTCTTGGCGACCTGCTGGAGCGGGCGATCGTGCGCAGCGACAACACGGCGAACGACTTCCTGCTGCGCCGCGCCGGCGGACCCGATGCGGTGCGTCGGACGCTGGCGCAAAAGGACCTCGGCGGGATCAGGTTCGGGCCGGGAGAACGGGAATTGCAGAGCGAGATCGCCGGGCTCGAATGGAAGCCCGAGTATTCCATCGGACCCGCCTTCATCAACGCGCGCGCCGAAGTGCCGCTCGAAGAGCGCCGCGCGGCTTTCAAGGACTATCTGGACGAGCCAATGGACGGGGCAAAGCCGATCGGTATCGTGCATGCGCTGGCCAGGCTGGAGAAGGGGCAACTCCTCTCGCCGTCAACAACCCGCCGCTTGCTCGAGCTGATGGCAAGATCGGCCACGGGGGAACGGCGACTGGGCGGCGGAGTGCCCGCGAGCTGGTCGATCGCGCACAAGACGGGCACCGGGCAGATCCTCGAAGGCACGCAGACCGGTTACAACGACGTCGGTCTGATCAGCGCGCCCGACGGGCAAACCTATGCGGTCGCGGTGCTGATCGGCCGAACCAGCCGCCCGCGCGCCGAACGCAGGCGATTGATGCAGGCCGCGGTCGAGGCGGCGGTCGCCTACCACCGGGCTACGGACCAGTGATGCCACGAGATGCGGTCTGAAGACGGCTCCGGCGGGACGAGCACAGCTCTGGCAAGGAACGGGCCGATGGGGTGCCCCGTTAGAGCTGCGAAGGAGTGGCGAATGCCGAGCGAGCGTACACGGGCGTTGAGCGATGTCCTCGATCAGCTGGAAAGCGTGGCCGGAGGCGAGAGCATACGAGTGGGTGAGGTTGTCGAGCATCTGGGTCGCAAGTCCTTCGCCTCCTTGATGCTGGTCTTCGCGCTGATCTCGACTTCGCCGGCGAGCGGCATCCCCGGCATCACCGCGACCGTTGCGTTTCTCGTCTTCATCCTCGCCGTTCAGCTGATCATCGGACGCAAATGCGTGTGGTTGCCCGGCTTCGTGGTCCGGCGCTCGATGTCGACCGCCAAGCTGTGCAAGGGGGTCGGCTGGCTTCGCAAGCCCGTGCATTTCGTCGAGCGGTTCCTGCGTCCGCGATTCACCTTCCTGCTCCACCGGCCGTGGATCCTGCTGCCGCTCGTGCTAATCCTGGCGCTCACCATGGTCATGCCGCTACTCGAAGCCATCCCGACATCGGGTTCGATCGCGTCTGCCGTGATCGCGCTGTTCGCCGCGGCGCTTCTCACGCGCGACGGTGCGCTGGTGCTTGTCTCGCTTGCACTGCTGCTCGCCCTGCCGGTCGCAGTTTGGCAATTCGGCCCGAGCATCTGATGAGCCATAAGCCCTCCCTTCAGCATGTGACGCAGCGATATTAGCGGCTAGTCGAATGCTCGAACCCTGAAGGTGTGGCGCTGCTCTTGTATGCGAAGAACTGCCGGCAGCTTTGCCAAAATCGGTGTGTCCGCCAGCGGCAGTTTTCGAACTCGGCTCCCGAATAGCGGACTGGCAGCTAACGGCCCAGAAGCTGCCTCCATCTCAAGGGTTGCTATAGGCGCGCTTCGAGGACCATGTTGAAGGGGCCTTCGGTGGCCCTCCGCACGCTTCCAAACCCGGCTCCCGTTAGAAGCTGTGTCAGCTTCTCCTGACCTGCTTGTGCGCCTACCGCCTCTCCGACCTCCTGTGCCAGTGAGGTTGGCACACAGATCATGGTCGAGGCATTGTAGTAGAGGCGACTGACCGGGTTGCCGATGTTCTCGCCCGGGCTGTTTCCTGCGATCGGCTCCACTATCATCCAGGAGCCGTCCTCCTTCAGCAGCTGCCGCATGTGCTCTGCGCAGCCGCGAGGATCGCCCATGTCGTGCAGACAATCGAACATGGTGATCAGGTCGAAGTCGGTTTCTGCGATCTGCTTGGCGGGTGCTGTCTTGAAGCTGACCCTGTCACTCAGTCCGTGAGCTGCCGCATGGGCCGTCGCCTGCTCGATCGACGGTTCGTGGAAATCGTAGCCGATAAATTGGCTGTTCGGGAAAGCCTCGGCCATGACCAATGTAGAAAAGCCGACGCCGCAACCGACGTCGGCGATCTTTGCTCCCGCCTTCAGTCGCGGCATCATGCCATTGAGGGCAGGAAGCCAAGCCTGGACAATGCCGTTGACGTAGCCGGGTCGAAAGAACGCACCCACCGCACAGAAGAGGCATCCTGCGCTTTCGCCCCAGGCAACCCCCTCTCCGGTTCGGAAGCCTTGCTCGACCTTTGGCTCGCCTTCGATCATAGCAGCCGCCAGTTCGAAGGCTCCTTCCAGATAGACCGGGCTGTCCTTGATCGCGAACACCATCGCCTGCTCAGGTGAGAGGCTGAACTGCTCGGTCGCGGGGGCGAACTGGATGTAGCCATTGACTGTCTGCGCCATCGCCCACTCGCGGACATATCTCTCCGCCAGCCCTAGCCTCCCGGCCAGCTCTGCTGCTGTTGCTGGTCCATCCGAGTGAAGAGAGTTGAAGAGGCCCAGCCTCATCCCGATACGGACGGTCGGCACACTGAAGGCACCTCCCAAGTCCCCGAGCATCTTGCCTACGAGTTGGTTGAGTGTGTCTGGATCTGGTTCGTTCATGATGGCGCTCCGCCTGGCAGTGATGATGTGCCGCGGGCATCCATGCCAGCCACCATCGAGAGCGACCCGAGACTTGCCGTTTTAGTTTGTCTGAAGCGCTGTAGGTTCTGCCTCAATCGTCTTGCTGTCAAGGAGGCCGTTGGCCCCCAGATGCTCTGCTCTCACCTGTTCGCCCAACGGCAGCTGAGCGCGCCTGCAGCTTCAAAGCAGAACGTCCGGAGCCGACCGAAGTCCGGACCTTCGCCGCGGTTGCCGGTTGCGCAGTGCGGATGAACCGGCCATCCGGCAGGCATGATCTTCACCGCTTCCCGACGCGCCGTTCTTAGCGCCTCGCTCGCCATTCCCGCGCTCGCCTACGCGCCGATCCTGCGCGCCGCACAGTCCGATCTGTCGCAGCTGTCGGACATGACCGGCGCGGCCAAGCCCATCACCTCAGCGGAACGGCTGGAGCGGATCGCCCGTGCGCAGGCGCTGATGGAAGCGAACGACATTGCCGCCGTAGTAATCGAACCGGGCGCCTCGCTGACCTATTTCACCGGCGTCGAGTGGGGCCGCAGCGAGCGCGTGACAGGCGCGGTCCTGCCTCGCGAGGGTGAGCCGCTGATCGTGACGCCGTTCTTCGAAGAACCCTCCGTGCGCGAGACGCTGGATATTCCGGCCCAGCTGCGCGTCTGGCAGGAAGACGAAAGCCCGCTGGCGCTGATCGCCGACTGGCTGCACGAGCGCGACCTTGCAAGCGGGCTGCTGGGGATCGAGGAGACCGCGCGCTTCTTCGTGGCCGACGGTCTGGTGGCCCGCCTGCCGCAGATGCGCACGGTGTCCGCCGATCCGGTGGTGCGCACGCTGCGGATGCACAAGAGCGCGTCGGAAATCGCTTTGATGCAGCTCGCAACCGACGTGACGATGGCGGCCTATCGCTGGACCTGGCCGCGCGTCGAGGCCGGAATGACTGGTGCGCAGATTTCTGCACTGATGAGCGGTGCGACGCGGGCGCTGGGCGGCACACCGCAATTCTCGCTCGCGCTGGTGGGCGAGGCGTCCGCCTATCCCCACGGCTCGCGGCAGGTCCATAGCATTGCCGACGGCGAGGTGCTGCTGATGGATTGCGGCTGTGCAGTCCACGGCTACGAAAGCGATGTCTCGCGCACCTTTTCTTACGGATCGGTCCGCGCAGACGTGGCGCGCGTGTGGGAGACCGCAGCACGCGGACAAGGCATTGTGTTCGACGAGGCGCAGATCGGCAGGCCCGCGGGCCGCGTGGACGATGCGGTTCGCGCCTTTTACGATAGCATGGGCTACGGTCCCGGCTACACGCTGCCTGGTCTCTCCCACCGCACCGGCCACGGCATCGGCATGGACGGGCACGAACCGATCAATCTGGTGCGAGGAGAGGAAACTCCGTTGGCTCCTGGCATGTGTTTCTCAAACGAGCCTGGCATCTACCTACCGGGCCGGTTCGGTGTTCGGCTGGAGGACTGCATCTATATGACCGAAAGCGGACCCAACTGGTTCAGCCAGCCCGCCGCTTCGATCGAAAATCCAATCTAAGCCAGAAATCTTTTTCCTGCTCCTCGTCCTGAAAAGTAGGCCGACCGGACGCGGGGTGAGTATCGTAGGAATGGCCGCCTCCATAGCTTGCTCGCCGGAAAGCAGACAGTCAGCAATCGGCCCAGAAGCGGCCCTAGAATTGATTGTTTTGAAATGAAAATCATGTGACCTTGCCCAATCTCAACGGATCGAGGATGCGAGGGGTTCGAGGTACTGAATGACCGAAAAACCACGACGGGGGCGATGCCCTCAATGCGGGACAAGGGTCAGCGCACTGCAAGCAGCCATGTTCGGCACGAGAAAGCCTTTTGAATGCCGTGATTGTGGCAGAAGTATTCAGAAGGCAGCGTCAGAAGCTATTCTTGCAACGGTTGCGTTTATCACATTTTGGTTCGCTAAATCTTAAACAGATAGCTGGCTTGTATTAGTCGTGGCTTTTCGTAGTCTTTGCATATCAATCGTCCTTAAGTCTCAGCACCGCACGATAACCGAACTGCGATCAGAATAAGCGACATTCCGCGCTCCACCCCAATTTCGGACGTTCGCGCCTCGGTCGCTGTTCACCGAAAGCGGACTGGCGGCTTTCTGCGATTCTGTGCCAAAAGCTGCATGGCAGCTTACGACCCAATAGCGGCCATTGGCCGGACGCTTCTGCTTCCCGGAACCTGCCGTTAGTTCAGCCCACCCCTTTTAGCCGTCTTTCGGAACGGAAGGAGCCAAAATTACTCCAAGGCGTCGCGACGACTGAGGCTGGCAGCATAATCCCCGCACCACGACGGCGCGGGGATTCTGATTGCTCACCAAAAGGGAGGCTTACGTTTTGGCCGACGTCTTGCGACCGGTTGTCGTTCGGTTCGTTGCGTTGGGGGCGCACCACGCTGGCATTACTTCGCCACGGCCGCGCTTTCTCCTCTAAGCGGCTCAGGTGGTTTCAAAAGTGCGAGTGCGAGTGGAGCTTGCCTCATCCGTGCCGTCTGAGCGATCGGACTGCTTCATTTTCTGATCAGCCTGATCGACCATTTCGTCCTTCTTATCGCGCACTTTCTGCCCTGCCTGCCGGGCCTCATCTTCGGCGGCATCGATGGCTTCGCTGCCATACTCGCCCAGCTGCTCTTCCTCGAACCGGGTGGCGGGGAAAGCGGCGCCTGCGACGGCCCCCACCATGGCTGCCGCGAGGCCGCCGAGAAGGGGGTTTTCTTCGTAGAGGCGCTCTGTTTTTCCGGCGAGACCCTTGGCGGTCCGGCGTGACTTGCTGCCCAGTTCGCGAGCCTTCTGCGCCACCTGATCGCGCTGATCGCGCATTTGGTCGGTCGCTTCGTCGAGCCGCTTGCGGAAGCTGCTTTCATCCTCGTCGTGCCGCTGCTCGATCATCAGATAGCTGGCACGGGCACAATCGCGCCGCCAACGATACGTCTCGTGATCTTCATCGGCACGGGGCTCAACCTTGGCCATATGCGAAACAAAGCCCTGATGGTGGGAATGATCCCATTCATCGCCAGGGGCAGGCTCGCCGCCGCCGAACTGGTCGGTCAGCGTCTTGGCGCGCGCATCACTATCGCTAACCAGCCAAAGGCCGCCGATGGCGATCATCCCGAGCGCAAGCGGATTGCGCCGCGCGGTGTCGAGCAGATAACGGGCATCAATCCCATTCTCATCGGCCTTGACCATTACGGCATCGAGCAGGTTGCTCGGGCTCATCTGCTCACCGATGCGACCGGCCGTGCGGCTCATATCGCTTTGGGTGCGGCGGATTTCGGCTTCGATTTCAGCCGGGTTTCGTGTGTCGGTCTGGGTCATAGGGTCCTCCTTTTGGTGGACATGTTTCCGGTCACAGCGTCGGGCGTGTCTTCGGCGGTCCGGATAGAACGTTCGGGTTTGAGGCTGGTGGCGCTTATCTTCGACTTGCCGCTAGAATAAAGGATGGCGGCAATGACCAGCGTGAGGACACCGACGATTAGGGTTCCGCCCCAAAGGCTTTCGACCCATTCGCTGACCAGATAGGCCAACCCCATCAGGGTCACGCCGAGACCTGCGATGCCGACAACTGCGGCACCGGCATAGGCGCCGACTGCCTGCTTGGTGTCGTGGGCGGTCTCGCGCACTTCGGCTTGCATCAGACTGACCTGCTCCTCGGCCAAGTGGGCACCCTGGCGGGTCAGCTTGCTGATGAGGTCGACGACGTTCTCGTCATGCGGATGCGGGTCGCGCAGTTCCTCTCCGGGTGCAGCGGTTATCTTGCTCTGCTCGTTCATCGCACCATACCTCCCTGGGTTTTGCCGAAGCCCCGCTGAGTGGCGTAGGCTTCGCTGGCGAAGCGTCCCTCGGCCATCTCGCCGGAGCGGCTGCCGCCGGTCATGTTTTCAGAGCCACTGCTGCTGGAGCCATCCTGGGGATGATGCTCGCGGTAATCGGCTCCGGCGCGCAGGAACCGCGCTGCGGCGAAGCCTGCGGCGGCAGAAGCAGCAAGGAAGCTGCCGGGATGTTGGCGCGCGAAGCGCGATGCCTCGCGGCCGATCTGTTCCGGGCTGCGGCCATCGACGCTTCCGGCGAAGCGCTCGACGCTTTTGGCGGTCTCGCGAAACGCAGAGCTGAGCCAGCCCGGTGCGTTCTCGTCGCGCTCCAGTTCGCCCGCAGCTTTTTCAAGCGCGTCGGAGGCAGAACGAGCGGTTTGCGTCGCCTGCGATTTACGCTTCTTCGCCTCGTCGCTCACGCGACCCTGGGCGGTGTCCTTTAATCGATCGGCATCGGCCTTCAGCTCCTCCTTATTCAGAGAACCGGAAGCGCCCGACGACGACACGCCGGAACGGGTTGTTTCGGCTGTAGTCATGGTCATCTCCTGTCTGGTTGCAATTCCCTAACCAACGCAGGAGCGGTCCAAAGTTCCGGCAAAGTGACGGGTCTCGCGCCGAGACGCGGCGTAGTTGGGATGACCCGCAAAGCGGGAATGATTTCAATGACAAATGTTTGCCGAGCAGAATTCGCAATCGATCATTCTCCCCAGCGATGAACCTGCTTCGCCTCAAGCCAAACTGCATGGTCTCGGTTTCGCACAATCGCATGCAATTTCGACTTTCGCGCGATATGATTACAGTCACGAATGTTCGAAATTGGGCGCGTAGCTGCCAACCCTGCTGGTCGCCTCAAGGTTTGCTTTCTCGCTTTAGCCTCCTGAAAGCGGACCGGAAGCTTTCCACCCCAGTTGCAGCCATGGAATGCATCGGGGCGGTGAACTGAAAGCCGACCTGCAGCTTTGCCCCGTCCCCCAGCCAGGAATTGCCTGTCCGCTACCGGCCCAACTCCGGTCATTCCCGCCGCTCCGATCTTCGTATCCACAGGGTTCAAGCCTTTGGGTGTAGGTCTATCGAACCTGATAGTGCCCGCGTATTTTTCTGACATAGATGGGGTTTTGTAGGATGTTGTAGACCCACCCTGGACTCATCGGCCTCCCACCTCGTACGGTCCCGCTGCGGACGATATTGGGCGCAATAGTGCGCGAGCGAAACTACTCCATGGGAGGGACGCGGCTCTCGATCTTTGGGGGCGCGTACCGGCGCTGGATCGGCGGGTAATTTACGGCAACGATAGCTTGCCGAGGGAGGCTGCAACAGCTTCAAGCTCAGGATAGCCCTTTGGAGTTTACGGATGTCCGATAGAGAACTGCGCTCGCCAGCGCATAGCGAGGCTCGCGTCGAGACGTCGGACCGTCCGCCCACTGAGCTTCCAGCGCGTTCTGCGCGCTGGAAGCTCATCGGGCCCGGGATCGTGGCCGCCGCGACCGGCGTTGGTGCCGGCGACCTGGTCGCGACGCTTATTGCAGGCTCGCGCTTCGGCTATGCCTTGCTCTGGGCGGCCCTGCTCGGATGTATCGTGAAGATTGCGCTGTCCGAGGGGGCCGCGCGCTACCACCTTTCGACCGAAACGACGATCTTCGAAGGCTGGCGCTCCCTTGGCGCATGGACGAGCTGGTACTTCGGGATCTACATTCTCATCTGGGGCTTCATCTACGGCGCGACGGCGATGAGTGCGACAGCCTTGCCGCTCGCTGCACTGTTTCCGATCCTGCCACTCCCGGCGTGGGCGGTCGTCGCCGGGGTGACCAGCTTCCTGTTCGTCGCGCTCAACAGATACGAGACCTTCGAGCGGGTGATGAAGGTGCTCGTCGCGATCATGTTCGTGGTCATGGCGGGCCTCGCCATTCTGGTGGCCCCGCGCTTCGGCGATGTGGTCGGTGGCCTGGTCCCCTCACTGCCGGAGGGTTCGATCTTCTTCACGCTCGGACTGATCGGCGGTGTCGGTGGGACGATAACCACCGCCGCCTACGGCTATTGGGTGAACACCAAGGGCTGGCACGGTCCGACGTGGATTCCGATGATGCGGCTGGACAATTACGTCGCCTATACGATGACCGGGATTTTCGTCGTCTCGATGTTGATCGTAGGGGCGGAGCTCTTGCACAGCGCTCAGATCGCACTTGCGGCTGGTGACCGGGGATTGCTCAACCTGACCGATGTGCTGGAAGCACGGTTCGGGCGGCCGATCGCGCTGGCGTTTCTCCTCGGGTTTGCCGCGACCGCGATGTCGTCCCTGTTCGGCGTATGGCACGGTGTCAGCCTGCTCTTCTCCGACTTCGTGGAACATGTTCGCGGACGCAGCGAGCGTAGCTCGCGTCCCGATCGCGAATGGCCGTTCCGCGCCTATCTGGTGTGGCTCACCTTTCCGCCGATGACGCTGCTGTTCTTCGAGGAGCCGTTCCTCCTCGTCATCGTCTATGGCGTCGTAGGCGCGTTCTTTATGCCGTTCCTCGCAGTGACCCTGCTGCTGCTGCTGAACTCGAAGCGAGTGCCGTCCGCCGATCGGAACGGCTGGTTGTCGAACACAGTTCTGAGCGCGGCCGCATTGCTGTTTCTCATTTTGTGTGCGCAGCAGATCTGGTCGTTTTTGAGAGGTTGAAGGGCGCGCGTTTACCCGGGAAGCACGGCTACGCCAAACAACCAGTCCAGATACGCTGCAAGCCTGACACCGGCTTGTTGCATGCGCTTCTCGGCCGTTCCGAGATGCTCATATTGATAGGCGTAGCCGAGGTTCGGCACCTCTTCATCAGCGGCAGGATAGATCGTGTCGCGGATCCGGGTGCTCTCGCCGATCCAGACCTGCGGGTTCGCATCCCACCAGGCGATCGTCTCGATGGGCTCGATCTGGCGGTTCAGCCAGGTGGCATACTCGGTGTAGGACAGGTTCTGTCCTTCGATCATCTTGCTGTCCCAGACCGAGTGCAGATTGGTGTTGTCGCCGAACCAGCGCACCTTCACATCGTTGCCGCCGCGATCGTCTCCACTGCCGGCATGCAGCGGCTGGTGAACGTCGCCGACGATGTGGACGATGAAGCGCAGCGCGAGAGCCTTGTCCTCGCGAGAGGCATCGGGGTCGCGGATCGTGGCAACGAACCGGTCCAGCGCGCTCAAGGCGTCGCCCTCTTCCGGTGCGCCAACTTCGGCGTAGGTCTGACCTTCGGGCACCGTCACATAATGATAGGGGCCGGCTTCGCGCTGCCAGAACACAGCCGGGTTGGAGCGCTCTTCATCGGCCCAGGTCGAAGCTTCGGCCAGATCTTCTTCACCAAGAATAAGCTCGATCTCGGCACGGGTCTTGCCGCTGGTCCGCTCGTCGGCAATCTCACCGATGACGCGATGGCCCAACTGACCCCATGCGGCAGCAGGGGAGGGTAGCGATGCGGCGACGGTAGCGGCGATCAGGACGGCTTTGTAGGTCATCTCAACTCCTCGACTGGGCTTGCCATTCACCACCGCCAGATGACAATGTCGCGGAGATGAAGGACTGGGAGCCACACGATCCGAAAGAAGAGCGCCGAGCCTCGCTGGAAGCGACGCTGCTCGGCGTTCTCATGATCTTCTCGGCTGGTGGCTTGCTGCTGTTTCTGTTCCGCGGATGATCTTGCAATGGCGGTGACCCGGAAGCAAGAAATCTGGGCTTTGGCGCTGTGGGTGGAGCGGACGCACGGAGAGCTTGGTGCCTCTTTCATCGCCGAGCGGATTATCCACTTCGAAGCAGAGGGCTCAACCCAGGCAGTCGCACTTTGGGAGCGGGTGGCTCGCAGCTACGAGCAGATCGGCGAGCGTTCAAAACCGCCAGATTGAACCTGAGGGTCTGTCTGTCGGCAAATGGGCGATGGTCACCATGCCCTCTCTGGCCTCCATCACGGCCATTATGCCCGCAGCTTTGGCAACGCGTGAGCAAAAACAGCATTCGTCGCAGCTCCGTGAGTTTTCACAGAACACAGTTCCGGCGTGATCTAATCGTGCTAGAACCCTGACAAGTCGCCAAGGTCTAGGCGGAAGGGCCGAGCGATGCGTGTCGCGACCGTTAAGAAACCGTCATTTTAACGCAATCCTTGGAGGTCCAATATGAAAAAGGCTGCAACATTTCTTGGTGCTGCCGCCGCCGCTGCGATGATCGCTGCGCCGGTTGCCGCTACCGAGCGTCTTTCGGCTCCGATCGCTGATGAAAGCGAAATGGGCGGAGGTTCGACACTCCTTTTCGCGGTTGTCTCTGGACTTGCCCTTATTGGCGCATTCATTCTCATCACTGAAGATGATGACGATGACCTGGCGGTCAGCCCGTAAGCTTACGCGCTAACGAAATCAGGGGCGGAGGGGCGACTCTCTGCCTCTTTTTTATGGATCTAGAGCTCGCGCGCATCTCGGGCATCGAATGCGGAGATCGTAGCCCCGGCGCTAAAAGTCACTGACAAAGTCGAGCTGGCGACGCGCTATTCGCTATATGGAGCATGGCGGGCCCAAACGTCAAAAGGATGCACGCTACACCGGACGCATCAAACTGCGTCGTTCGGGCGCCTCTTCTGCCCCCGCTAGAATCGTTCTGATATTCTCGAACACTGGACCGTAAAGCGGCTGGTGAAACTCAAGGCCGATCTCTCCTTTTTTAGCCCACCGCACCGTCGCATAGATCGGATCAAGTCTGCCGACGCGGATGGACACGCTAGAGCCTTCCTTGATCCATTCGCTCGAATCGATGACACGGCAGCCCCCTTCGGAGAGGTCGGTTATTGCTACGTGGTGCGGAACACCCCGACCCGTTCTAATCTTTCCGGGAACTGAGATGATTTTGCGCGACTTTTCGCGCCTTCCGATATTCTTGTCCGCTGACCTGGCCACGGCGCTTGGCTCCCCCTTTGTGCAAGGACGAAACAAATCGGACGGGAGGTGACAATTCATTGCGCCCTTGCGGGACTTCAATGCGAGGGGGACATTTGGGTGCCAAAATTAGCATATATATATCTTGAGCTTAGGCGACCCTTGGCGCCACGCCGTCCCGACCTATAGCTGCCATACC
Source organism: Qipengyuania benthica (assembly GCF_030717865.1). Lineage (NCBI taxonomy): Bacteria > Pseudomonadati > Pseudomonadota > Alphaproteobacteria > Sphingomonadales > Erythrobacteraceae > Qipengyuania > Qipengyuania benthica. The sequence continues at coordinate 514,835 of NZ_JAVAIL010000001.1, forward strand.
GCTGGCAAGTGACCATCATTCCATGCCGAAGATTTGCGACGCGCAGCGGCCGCGCTTGCGGCTCTCGCTGCCGTCATCACCGCCTGCTCGGCGCTCATCTGGTCCATCCGGCGCAAGCCATGAACTCGAAGCGTCCCGACACTATCTCGGATTACACGAGGCACGGTTACACCCTGCGGGTAGATTGCAGAGCCTGCAAGCGCTTGGCCATTATCGATCCGCTCAAGATCACATTGCTGTGTCAGCGGCGAAACTGGTCCAAGCAGATCGGCGCGGTGGAGCGACGGTTGCGCTGCTCGAGTTGCGGCAGCCGAGATGTGCGGATGGGGCCGGGATTCAAGTCTTGATCGCTGCGATGGAGGCTTACCGACCCTTCACCATTTCGCGGTAGTTCTGCGCGGATGCGAAGCTTTGCCGTTGCAGCTCTGTTGATCCTTTCGGCTCCCGCCAGCGGGCAGGATGTCGCCGGAACCGCTCGGGTGGTTGACGGGGATTCGCTGGTGATCGCCGAGACCCGAGTGCGATTGGTAGGCATCGATGCTCCGGAGCTTGATCAGAGTTGCACACGTGACGGGCAAGAATGGGCATGCGGCGAAGCCGCCGCAGCCCAATTGCGCTCGCTGACCGAGAATCAGACCGTGACCTGCTTTGAGCAAGGCAACGACGCTCACGGGCGCGTGTTAGCGACCTGTCATGCGAACGGTCTCGAACTGGGCGGAACGATGGTGGAATATGGCTGGGCGACCGCCTATCGCAGCTACAGCAGCGCCTACATCGGACACGAGCATCGTGCAAAGGCGGCAGGGCAGGGCATCTGGCGATCGGAGTTCGTTCTGCCCGAGCATCATCGTCTTGCGAAAGCCGAGGCAGCCGCACCAGTTGTCTTGGAGGACCGGCCAATCTCTCCGCAAGGGCGCTCGCAGGCTGCGGATCAAGGTTACCGCGGTTGCAGGATCAAGGGAAACCGAAGCCGGCGCGGAGATTGGATTTACCATCTGCCAGGCATGCAATACTACGAAGAAACCCGGGCCGAAGAGATATTCTGTTCTGAGACAGAGGCACGCGCAGCTGGTTACCGGCGGTCCAAGATTTAGCTGAGAGCTCTTCCCGAACTCTGTCGATTGGCTTCCGCATGGTGCCGGTCCGATAATCAATCGGTCCCAATTAAACAATGCGACCAATGGCCGACTTCACTAAGCTATGGACCGCGACCGTTCCTCGCTAAAGGCTTCACATAAATGGTGTTATGGTTCTGAGCGGCTGGTTTGCGCCCTAATCTCGTTCATTACCGATCATGCTTCGACTTCCCGGAAGCAGACATAGGTTCGCCAAAGCTCGAATGGCGGCGATGGGTTCGCACGAGGATCAAAAATCAGTTCATCCTGTGGAGCCCACTGGGCGTGTTCAACAAAATCTCTGCTGACTAAAAACATGCTCGGCAAACTCAGGGACCGGCGCCGCATCCACACTCGCTACAACCGCTGCGCCCCAACCTTCAGGTCGCCCTCTGCATCGCCGCAACCGTTATATTCTAGCTCGATCAATAAATACTGAGCGTATGCCCGCGGAGAACGCGTTCCAGCGTTCGTTGTGCGGCTAACGGTGTCCAGAGGCAAGATGCAAGGCACCAACATCAGACATGAGGCAAATCCTCGCCTCCGCAACCTCCGCCCAGGCCGTCGCGGCGGATCGTAATTGCCGTCAACAGGCTGTCGGCGATCATCCTCGCCCTGCCACCGATCAGCTCGGTTGCCGCACTCTGGCTTTGAAGGTCCCGCAGCGTCTCGTAGAATAGATCAAGCCAGTGCGCGAAGTGCCTGAATCCCAAGTCCGGAATCGCGAGGTGCTTGAGCATGGGATTGCCGGAAAACTCGCCGCTGTTGTGCAGCACCGAACGCCAGAAGGCCTTCATCCGCGAGAGGTGCGGTGGCCAATCGGCGATGTGCTGGGCGAAGATCGGTCCGAGCAGGGCGTCCTCGCGGATCCTGCCGTAGAAACCCTCGACCAACCGGTCGATGAATTCTGCATCGACGCCGATTTCCTCTGCCGCGGTGCGCTTCTCGGCTCTTTTCTGCTGTGCGTAGGCGCGGGCTTCGGCGGCCGTCCTCTCGTTGTGGAGGGCTCCTGTCATACCGTATTCCCTCTATGAGCAGGATTAGCCTGCTGGCTTTCGTGCTGCGGACGGCGCAGGAATTCGACATGGAACTTCACCGGCCCGATCGGCTCCACCCGGTGGAGGATCGTAGGTTCGACGACGCCGGGTGCAGTCTCGGTCGTGAGGATCTCGTCGGTCGGAGCGCGGCGGGGATCGGTCACAAGATACCGCAGCTTCCCCTCTTCTAGGTGAATCAGACCCCAGACCCCCTCCTTGGTTGAATGGTCGGCGAGCAATCCAGCCGGTATGGTGTCTTGCGTGAACGTGGCCGTCCGCTTGTAGGTTTCGAGGTTTCGCACGAGATCGGCGTTCATGTCAGGCGGCCTTTCGGTTTTCGAGCAGGGCGCGGATCGCATAGCTGAGATCGTCGCCCATAAGCGGCTTCTCGATCAACTCGGCGCCGAGTGCCGCGGCGCTGGCACGCAGCGAGACCGTCGGATTGGTGGCAAGAGTGATCGCCGGCAACTCGCAGCCCTGCAGTCGCAGGCTGCGAAGCGCCGCCAGTCCATCCTCGAGGTAGCTCTGGTCGATGACTAGGGCGGCGGCGAGCGAGGGATGAAATGCCTCTGCCTCGCCTGCCGTCCCGTCGACGACCTCGAAGCCTTCGATCGCCAGAGAGAACTGGAGCGAAGACAGGAGCGGCCGATCCTCGACGAACAGCAGGATGGCGTTTTGCTCCGTCATGCCCAGTTCCCCCGCGACGACCGAGTCAGGCCGCCTTCTTCCAGTTGGGCTCGAGCGTCACATGGGGCGGACACTCGGCAATCCGGCCCACCGGGATCCCGGCAAGCTCGTTGGCGAAGCCGTGGTTGACGTCGCGGTGGTGTGCTTCGTCAGCCCGGACCACCAGCACCACGTCGCGCAAGGTGGCGTCCTCGGGTAGGCCCCAGTACTTCTTAGCGATCTCGGGTGCCGGGACATTCGGGCTGCGCCCCTCGTCGATTTCCGCGAGGTAATGCGTGTAGCTGATGACGGCTTCTTCCTCGAAATAACCCACCACGCGGTGCGCTGTCTTCGAGCTGATCAGGTAAAGCGCGAAGAAGAACAGGTAGAACACCCATTGCACCCCGATGATCACCGCGCGCTCGAAGCGGGTCGGCTGCGACACTTCGATGAAGGTCATCAGATGCATCCGCTCGTTCTCTGCTTCGTCCATGAGCGTCTTGATCCAGCCTTTGTCGTCACAGATGCGGCGAAGGCAAGCCAGATGGTTGATCGTCGCTCCGACCATGCCCGGAACGGCCGCCACCGTCTCGAGCACCACCGCACGGTGGCCGTAGCGCTCGGCGAAGAAGGTATCGGCAGACCAGCGCAGGGCCTTGGTAAAACCGAAGGCGACGCGGTCCGACAGACCGCGAGGGTTGTGATGAACGCCCAAATCGATGAGAGGTGCAGTCATTGAATTCACTCCGCTTGGCAGCGCGTTGGATGGAGCGCCGCCGTTGGCCCTGATCTACGGCTATGAACGGACATGCGAAATTTGGATGATCACCCTACTGTGAGCTCCCTAAGGGCCTTACCGGAGGTGGGGCGACCCAGTTTCGTCAGCCGTTTCCTGCCCCGCCTTTCGTTTCCGACGGCGCTGCTGCTCGCGCTGCTGGCGATCGGCGGAGCGGTGGCAGTGCGACTGCTATTCGCCGATGAGCTCGGCCAACGCGCCACGTTTATTTTCTTCGTACCAGGGGTCGTTGTAGCGAGTGCGCTTTCCGGTCTTCGCGCAGGCGCTTTCGCGGCGTTGGCGGGCGCTGCTGCCGGGCTGTGGTGCGACAGTCTCGTCGGCCCGGTCGCGGGAGGCAGTCTGATCGCAGCGGCGGCATTCGTGCTCATCGGGATCGCGGTGGCGGTGGGGGGAGAATGGTTCCAGCACGCCCGGGCCGAGACAGAGGCCGCGGCGGCGGCGCTGACGCGCCGAGAGGCCCATCTGCGCTCGATCCTCGATACGGTGCCCGATGCGATGGTGGTGATCGACGAAGCTGGTCTGATCCGCGATTTCAGCCTCGCGGCCGAACGCATGTTCGGCTGGCGGTCCGATGAAGTCGCCGGTCGCAATGTCAGCCTGCTGATGCCCGATCCCTATCGCAGCGCTCATGACGGCTATCTGGAGCGCTACTATCGCACGGACGAACGGCGGATCATCGGTAAGGGGCGCGTTGTCGTCGGCGAGCGGAAGGACGAGTCCACCTTTCCGCTCGAGCTGGCGGTGGGCGAGATGAAGGCCGAAGGACAGCGCTTCTTCACCGGTTTCATCCGCGACCTGACCGAACGTCAGCAGGCGGAAGCGAGGTTGCAGGAATTGCAGAGCGAGTTGGTTCACGTCTCGCGTCTTACGGCGCTCGGCGAAATGGCGTCGGCACTCGCGCATGAAATCAATCAGCCGCTCTCGGCGATCGCGAATTACCTCAAGGGCAGTCGGATGCTTCTTGCACGCGAAGATGTACCCCAGGAACGCGTCGCAGACGCCGTCGATCGCGCCGCCAACGAGGCCCTGCGCGCAGGCGAGATCATCCGCCGGCTTCGCGACTTCGTGGCCCGCGGCGAGACCGAGCGAACGATCGAAAGCCTGCCGAAACTGGTCGAGGAGGCAAGCGCACTGGCGCTGGTGGGAGCCAAGGAACACGGCATCCGCGTGCAATACGCGTTCAGTTCCGAGGTCGACCTCGCACTGGCGGACAAGGTGCAGATCCAGCAGGTCGTGCTCAATTTGGTTCGCAATGCCGTCGATGCCATGGCGGGGTCCGCATCCTCGCAGCGCTTGCTGACGATAGCCATTGAACCGGTCGGTAACGAGATGGCGTCTGTCGTGGTGACCGATACAGGACCCGGGATCGATCCCGACGTCGCCGAAAAGCTGTTCCAGCCGTTCATCACGACCAAGCGAACGGGTATGGGTGTGGGTCTTTCGATCTCGCGCACGATCGTCGAGGCGCATGGCGGGCGCATCTGGGCCCAGCAGGCACCCGGCGGGGGTGCGGAGTTCGGCTTCACCTTGCAACGCGTCACAAGTGAGGAACTGTACGATGGCGACTAGCAGTGCAAAGGATCCGATCGTCTATGTGATCGACGATGATGAGGGCGCCCGGCATTCGCTCGAATTCCTGCTAGACGTCGCCGAGATCCGGGTGCGCTCTTTCGCGTCGGCCGATGCTTTCTTGCAATCCTCGCCGCCGCTGACAGGTGCCTGCGTCGTCACCGATGTGCGCATGCCTGGCACCAGCGGCGTCGAGCTTGCGGCCAAACTGAAACAGCGCGACGCCGCGGTGCCAGTCATCGTCATCACCGGGCATGCAGACGTGCCGCTGGCGATCCAGGCCATGAAGGCAGGTGCCGCCGACTTCATCGAGAAGCCGTTCGACGACGAGACGATACTGTCCTCGATCCGCAAATCGCTCGCAGAGAAGACGGGCGACGACCAGCTTCAGGCTGAGCGGAACGAAGTGATCGAGCGCATCGAACTGCTGTCGGCAAGAGAGCGCGAGGTGGTCGACGGCCTCGTGGCCGGCAAGGCCAACAAGGTGATCGCCTTCGATCTCGAAATCAGCCCGCGAACGGTCGAAGTCTATCGCGCCAACGCGATGATGAAGATGCAGGCCAAGACGCTTTCGGATCTCGTACGAATGATGACGATCGCACAGTTTAGCTGATTAGCCTTCCTAGTCGGCTTGATCAGCCGCCACGCCAAAACCGGCCCTTCTGCTACCGGCCCAATTGCGGCCAGTACAGCCTATGGACGCAAGTCCGGTAGGTTGTCGCCACGGGAGAATGGGAATGTGGCCGCAGGCGTCGCTCTCACGAGCCGATTTCACCGATTGCTCACATCTTACTCATGATTCCCAGCGACAGCGCCTCTAGCTGTGGCGCTGGCAATTGAGGAGACGAGCTATGAAGGAAGCTGCGGAACATAGAGCCCATTGGAACAGCAAGCCATGGCGGGTCGCGGCTTGGTCAACGGCGGCGGCACTCATGCTGGTGCCGATAGCAGTGCAGCTTACACGCGGTCACTTCGGATGGAGTATCGGCGATTTCGTCGGTGTCGCGATGATCCTTCTTTTCGGCAGCGCCATTTTCGATCTCGCTGCTCGCAGAGCTCAAAATTTTTCCTACATTGCAGGGGCGGCAGCGGCTCTTGCGGCGACCTTCGGATTGTTTGTCGTGAATGGTGCGGTTGGGCTCGTCGGGTCCGAGGACGAAGCACACAACCTTTTCTTCTTCACCGTCCTGGTAGTTGCATTCTTTGGTAGCATTCTTGCGGGCGGCCGGCCCGAGCCAATGGCGAAGGTGATGCTCGCAGCGGCAGGCACCCACATAGCTGTCAGCACAGTCCTGCTGATCGATGCCAACGGTGTGTCAGATGGAGACCCGGAGATGGAGTTGGTCGGACTGGGTCTCTTCACCATCCTGTGGCTGGCCTCGGCATGGCTCTTTCGGAGTGCATCGGATCGCAAGTCTGGCCTGCCTTAGCGAGCCTCGATCCGACGAGCAGAACGGAGAGAAATGTCCGCTTCCCACGCAATTCAAGCCATCCCCAGCTACCCTACGCGGCGTCGAAAACTGCTTAGCAGCTGTAGCGGCTTCGCCGCCGAACGCCGAGATTCTCTTGTCGGCCTAACAGGCCATTCGCATGGCTCAGTCACACTTCGGCTTCACGTCTTTCTCTAGCGGGTAAGCCCACCAAAGCTTGGTGGGGAGAAGCGATAGCTGTGCCTGTCGAGCGACTTGAAGTTCCCGGTCTGAAAGTTTCCACCTCGATCACGCCGGCTTTGCCGATAGTAAGACCATAATACCGAAGGCTTATCGCCAGTGCTGCATGGAACGAACCGCTTTTGGCAGGTGAGCATCGTCATTCCGGCTCGTTACTATGCGCTCGGTCAGCTGCCACTTCCGCCTCAGTGGAGAACGCATCCACATTGAGGAGAGGAAAGATTTCGATAGGACAGCATTGCCATCGATGGTGGCTTCGAGATCGACGGGAGCAGCGAAGATTGCGATTTTACCCTGCTTCCGCACATAAACGTTGCCGAAGTGGTAGCTCTTGCAGCGCAAGCGGGTTTCGGCGGCGTCGAGCCAACTCGGGCGATCCAGTAGCGCCGGCGTATCGGCACCGAACAAAATGATGAGATCGCGAGATGAGAGAATCTTCATGTCCGTTCGGTTGCTGGCAATCCATGCCCGCATCCAGCGGTGCTCCAGCGCTTCGATCTTTGACGCGAAGTTGTTCATTCTGAAGGCCTTACACCGGTCCAGTTACGGCGCAAGTGACATCAATTATATCAGTTCTTAGTCGTTGCGCGAGAACCAGCTTTTCATTTCTCTGTGGGCCAAAGCTGCCAGTCAGCTAACGGCCCAAGGGGCCGCCACTAGGATGATGCTGGGCGGATGGCTGCTTTCCACCCAGTTGCAGCCATGGAATGCCTCGGGGCGGTGAACTGAAAGCCGACCTGCGGCTTTGCCCCGTCCCCCGCCAAGACTTGCCTTTCAGCAACCGGCCCAAGAGCTGCCGCTAAGACCGACGGCTGGCGCCAGACCCACCGGTCCGAAATTTCCCGTGTGACCGCTGGGCAGTCGATTTCGCATAATCGCCGTTATCCCGTCACGGCGCTGATCGCGAGTGACAATATTTTCCGATAAGTAGGGGCATTTTCGATCAGCTAAAGGCTTCCAGCGTCCTCAATTTATACCCAGCGGTCCCATTAGTATCGAGTTCGTCGATTAAATGTGACCGTTGGGCTATTTATACTCTAATGACTGCATTTACGTCGTTTTTAACTTACCTCTAATTACCTCCTTATCGTAGGAGGCACTCTTGAGAACTAAAGTTTTTCTGACCCAGAGAGAATTGTCCGACCGCTGGAGTGTGAGCCCGCGCACTCTGGAAGGTTGGCGTGACAAGGGCATCGGAATTGCTTGGACGAAAATCGGCAGTCGTGTTCGTTATCACGTCGACGACATCGAGGATTGCGAGCGCCGCTGGCGATCGAAGGGAGAGCTGTCGTGACCCCCAGCTTTGTTCCGCTAACTTGTGCGACTGCATCTAAGACGATCGTCGCGGGCTCGAAGCGCGATCGCAATGCCCGGGAGTGGGCCATACGGTGAGAGACACCGTCGCACTTCGACCGTAGATCCCGACATCCAGCCGCCGCTTGCCGGCTCGGGCGCTGAAGGACTGCCCACTGGGTGCGGGCGGGCCTTTTTCCTCTGGCCGCTTCAGACCTACCCGGCGCAAATGCTCTGCATAGAGGGTACTATCGGTCCGAGCAGCTGGTTTGCGCCCGAACTCGGGCCTTCGACTGCCCGGTCATCGGTCATGACCTCTTCAATCCGCCGTTTGCTTCCTGTCGTTCGCCAGGACGAGAACAGCCTCTTCCTCATCCATCAGCATCAGACGCGGCGGCGTTCTGATGCCGAGTTTGCATGCCATCTCGTTCTCGGCGCGGGTAAGATCGTCGCAGACCAGTCCAAGCCGCTGCCGCGTCCGTCGAGGAAGCGCAGAGAAGCGCGGTACGGTCCGGCGGCGAGTGAAGAGCGTTCCAAGAATTGCCATCGCTAAAAGCCGCCGCGATGAAACGGAAGGATTGCGAAAGCCACTGCCTGGAGCAGAAGAGCCAACAGGATCAAACGCAGCGCCCATGTTCGGCGCATTGCGCTGATTGCATTGCCTTTGAGTTGCTCTTCATAGGCGATGGCATAGCTGGCGGCGAGAACGCTCCTCGCTTGCGCGTCGCGGTCGTGGTCCTGGTCGTGCGTCTCTTCTCCGGCGACGAAATCCGCAAGCCGCGGAGGCTCGTGATAGACGAACAACCACTCCGACAGCAGCACCTGATAGGCCGAAGCGAACAGCGCGGCCACCGAACACAGCGCGAGGAGCAGGATGGCCACGGTCGTGCCATGCTCCAACCCTCCGACATCGATCTCCACGCTGAGCGTACCCAGAGCGAACACCGCGAAGGAGATTGCGGCCACCGGTGTGCTGAGGCTGCCTCGAATTGCCTCACGCCGCGCGCGCTCGGCCAGAAACATCTGCCGGGCGTGCTCCAGATGGAGGTCGGTAACTTTGGCCATCGTCAGGTGATCCGGCGCGTATGGCGAAAGCGCGCATAGCGATTGAGCAGATCGTTGATCAGCTGGTCTTGGTTGAACCCGGTGACATCGTGCGGCTGGTCGCCTTCGGAACTGTGCGCCATCGCGCGGAAGTGGCGCTGCTCTCCGTCGGCAGACTTGCGTCTCTCCACCCAGATGAAGCTTGGCGACAGAAAACTGCGGGACCGCACCGTGTACTGGAACACGCCTCTCTCGCCGTGAGGAATCTTCAGGTCGAGCCGGCCTGCTTCCTCCGAGATTTCGGGCGAGAAGCCGCTCTCGCGCATCTGCGCGGCTACCGCTTCCAGCGCAGGTCTGGCGGTCGCACCGATGAAGCCGGCGATCTGGTCGGCGCTGAAGTGCTGCATCAGCGAGGTCAGGCGTTGCTGCCAGTTGAGTTCGGGATCGGCGGCGGCAGTTTCGGCCGCGGAAAGATCGATCGTCGAGCCGTCCTTCTCCATCTGCAGCGCTCGCAGCAGGCCGACGCAGATGAAGATCATGATGACCGCGAACGGCAGGGCGCTGGCGATCGCTGCAGTCTGCAGCGCCTGGAGACCGCCCGCAAGAAGCAGCACTCCGGCGATCGTACCCGCGCAAACGGCCCAGAAGATGCGCTGCCACACCGGCGGGTTTTCGGCGGCACCCGATGTGATCGTGTCCATGACCAAAGCGCCCGAATCCGCGGAAGTCACGAAGAAGGTGATCACCAGAAGTGTCGCGACAAAGGAAGTGACGGCACCGAACGGCAGCGCCGCCAGCGTCTCGAACAGCGCCACAGGGAGATTGGTGAGAGCGGTCTCGGCGATGGGCGCAATCCCGCCCATGTCGAGAGCGATGGCCGTGTTGCCGAACACGGTCATCCACAGGAAGCTGAACAACACCGGCACCAGCAGCACCCCGCCGATGAATTCGCGGATCGTCCGCCCCCGGGATATCCGGGCGATGAACATGCCTACGAAGGGCGACCAGGCGATCCACCAGCCCCAGTAGAACAGGGTCCAGTCGCCGAGCCAGGGGTTCGGCTCGTAGGCGTAGAGGCGGAAGGTGCGCTGGACGAGCGAATCGAGGTAGGCTCCGATGTTCTGAAGATAGGCATCGAGCAGGAATATCGTCGGCCCGGCGAACATGACGAAGCCGAGCAGCACCACGGCGAGGATGATGTTGAGTTCCGAAAGGCGCTTCACCCCCTTGTCGAGACCGAGAAAGACCGACAGGGTCGCTATGGTCGTTATCACTGCGATCAGCAGCAATTGGGTGGTCACCGAAACGGAAACGCCGAACAGGTAATCGAGACCTGCGTTCACCTGGAGAACGCCCAGGCCGAGCGAGGTCGCCACCCCGAACATCGTTCCGATGACTGCAAAGATATCGACCGAATGGCCGATCGGCCCATAGATTCGGCGCCCGATCAGCGGATAGAGCGGCGAGCGCAGGGCGAGTGGCAGGCCCCGACGGAACGAGAAATACGCCAGCGCAAGACCCACCACGATGTAGATCGCCCACGCATGAAGGCCCCAGTGCAGGAAGGTCAGAACCATCGCCTGCCGCGCGGCCTCGACCGTGCCGCCTTCGCCGCTCGGCGGGGCGGCATAATGCTGGATGGGTTCCGCAACGCCGAAGAAGACCAAGCCGATGCCCATTCCGGCGCTGAACAGCATCGCGAACCATGAAAGATAGCTGTAGTCGGGTTCGCTCTCGTCCGGGCCGAGCTTCACATCGCCATGGCGGCTGAACATCAGATAGATGACGAAGACCAGAAACCCGGCGACGGCGGCGACGTAGAACCAGCCGAAGTCCGAGACGATAGTCGCCTGCAGGCGGGTGAACAGCACCGCAGCCGGCTCCGCAAACACGGCGCCGAACACGGCGAAGAGCAGGATCAGTCCGGCCGAGATGTAGAAGACGGGTGGGTTGACCTGAATTCGCGCGCTTTTCTGCAATGGGGCGGCTTCCTTCAGAACGGGATCGGACAAGACATCTTCCTGCTGGCGCTTGGTACACTCTCTCGAACGCGGCGGACGGCGGTCGGTTGCATGTGCCAGCGCAGAGGCTAGTCGGCGGTCCGGGGGAGCCGGTCGAGCTCGGCAGCCGCAGGGGTGGTACGCGGCAGTATCTGATAGGGTTGCTGCAGTTCGCTCGGCACAGGCTCGCGGCGAAGCTGCCGCCAGATCGCGAAGACCAGGGTCAGCAGGGCGCAGGCGCCGATAAACAGGAACAGCCCCCCTACGCCTGCGGCCATCATTACCCCTGAGCCTGCGGTCGGGCCGACCGCAGCGCCGATCGAATAGGTGAGCACCAGACCGCCGCTTGCGCTCACCCGTTGCTCGGCACTCAGATGATCGTTCGTATGCGCGACGCAGAGGGGATAGAGGGCGAAGCTCAACCCGCCGAATACCGCGCCGAGCACCAGAAGCAGGGGACCGGGCCCTGCGATCCAGGCCAGGCCGGCGCAAACGCCTGTCGCTCCCAGCAGCGTTGCGACGATCACGGTTCGCCGGTCGAAACGGTCGGACAGCCAACCGACCGGCCATTGCAACGCAACCCCGCCGGCGATCACCACGCTCATGAAAAGAGCTATTTGCGACATTTCCAACCCGATCCGACGAGCATAGACGGCACCCAGGCCATAAAAGGCGCCGAGCATCAGACCGATCATGCCGCATCCCACAACTCCCAGCGGCGATGCTGCGTAGAGGCCGCGGACCGACAGCGGTGCCTGTTGCGTCACTGCCGGTTCCTTCAGGCGCGTGAGCGCGATTGGCAGAACGGAGAGCGAAACCAGCAAAGAGGATGCGATGAATGGCGCGGCGGGCGCTCCATCGAGGTTCAGCAGGAACTGCGCCAGCGCCTGTCCGGCATAGAGCGAGATCATGTAGGCAGCCAATACGGAGCCGCGGGTGCTGGGCTCCGCCCTCTCGTTCAACCAGCTCTCGAGACAGACGAAGACTGCTGCGACGCATAATCCGTCCACGAAGCGCAGCAGAGCCCAAAAGGCGGTGCCCTGAAACAGCGTATAGGCAAGCGTGGTGGCGGAAAGCAGGGAAACCGCGGCGGCGAAGGTGCGGATATGGCCAACCCGGCGGATGATGGGCGAGGCGCGCAGAGCTCCGATGGTCAAGCCGACGAAATAGGCGGTCGCCACCAGCCCGATCAAGCCTGCGCGCGTTCCCGCGCTTTCCAGCCGAAAGCTGACCAAGGTCGACATGACGCCATTGCCCGCCATGAGGATGAAGATGGCGAGCAGCATGCTACGAGTGGAGATGAATGAGCTAAGCACGAACAACGAATTTCTCCTCGGACGCTCGGTTCCTTGAGCTGTGGCATTCGGGTAGTCGGAATGAAAATCGGCCGGGCCGATCCATTCGTTTAGGACTGGCGACGAGCGAGTTTGCTGACAGGCAACACCAGCTCGGCACCAAGGCGGACTCATCGTTTCGGCGTAGCTCCATCGCTCGAGCGGCTAAAATCGCCCTTACGAATGAAGGCTGCTTGGGAGAGAGGGTTCGACGCCAGGTGCCGATCGCCTCGGTCGCGCCGGTGCCAGTCTGGAATTCGTAGATGCCGGGGGCGGGAAAGATGATCCAGAGGATCGCCGCCGAAGTGAAAGCCGCTTCGAAGAGGGGAACAAGCAAAGTGACGGGAGTTACCGGGTAATCGAAGCATGCAACCGCCAGCGTGGCTGCAAGAGCGGCGGCGATCAACCCGGGCGTTGTTGCTGTCCGGTGCAGGCCTGCGAGCAGCAGGACGAACAGGAGGGGCGGCAGGAGCGCGAGCAGATACTGCACCGCTCAGGCCAGTTTCTCGACCGAAACCTCATGATCCGCCCTGCCGGTCATCTCGAAGCTCGTGATGTTGCCGATCGTCGTTTGCGCAATCGCCGTCATCGCCTCGCGGGTGAAGAACGCCTGGTGCCCGGTGATCAGCACGTTGGGAAAGGTGAGCAGCCGCGCGAACACGTCGTCCTGGATCATCTTGTCGGACAAATTCTCGAAGAACAGATCGCCCTCCTCTTCGTAGACGTCCAGCCCGACCGAGCCGATCTTGCCGCTCTTGAGCCCGGATATGAGAGCCCGTGCATCGACCACTGCGCCGCGGCTGGTGTTGATCAACATCACGCCTGGCTTCATCTGCTTGATCGCCGCGCTATCGATCAGATGAAACGTCTTCGGGGTGAGCGGGCAGTGAAGCGTCAGGATGTCCGCGCCTGCGAGAAGATCGGGCAAGTCGACCATGACGCCGCCGATCTGCTCCAACTCGGGTGAGGGGCGGGGGTCGAAGGCTTCCACGCGGCAACCGAAACCGCGCAGGATGCGCGCCACGACGAGACCGATCGTCCCGGTTCCGACGATCCCCACCGTCTTGCCTTCGAGGTCGAAGCCCAACAGCCCATCGAGCGCGAAATTGCCGTCGCGTACCCGCGAATACGCCTTGTGGATCTTGCGGTTGAGCGAAAGGGTCAGCGCGACCGTGTGCTCCGCGACGGAAGCCGGCGAATAGGCGGGCACCCGGGCGATGGTAATCCCCAGCCTGCATGCGGCCTCGAGATCGACATGATTGAAACCGGCGCTGCGAAGAGCCACCAGCTTGATCCCGTCTGCCGCAAGCTTCTCCAACACAGTCCGGTCGAGCTGGTCGTTGACGAAGGCGCAGACCGCCTCCTGACCCTTGGCGAGCTGCGCGGTATCGGAGTCCAGTCGGATTTCGAAGAAGGTGAGGTCGTGCCCGGCACCTGCAGCCTCGTTCGCGCCTCTCAAGAAGTGGCGATCATATTCTCGGGAACTGAATACCGCCGTCTTCAAATCTTCCCTCGCTCAGCAAATCGCGTCCGGTTGACGTCAGTGCCACGCGTAGTCGGGGCTCGCTTCGCCCCTGCTTCGCTATCGATCGCCTGTTCACAACTCTCTTCGACTGCGACAGCACGCTGTATTTCCCAATACCCGCGGCGGGTCGCGGCCGTGCTTACCAGAACGGTGTGCCGCCCGATAGGCGCTTGTGCGCGTTCTACAGCAGCCGAGTCGCACTCCCGCAACGACTGCGATAAAGCTAACCGGCCGTTTGCCCGAGAAGATGATCCACCGGAAAGGGAGTAGAATTCACCAGGCTCCAGCCGTCGCCCACGAGCTTCTTGCGAAGGGACCGGCCCGGTTCGACGTCCCTTTCGATTTGTCTTTCGAAGGCCTTCCGTCCCATTGCAGCCAAGGAGAGGAACAGGCGCAGTCCGCGAGAGGGGCGCGACCACGACGAGGATGTCGAATAGAAATCATGACCTCCTTCGGTTGCCGCAGGCATGTAGCTGGTGCTGCATGCGCTGGTCCGGGACGAAGCTCTGAGCGGCGCCTGCCTCGCAGCGTGGCGCGACCGCTGTGCGCGACTGTTCGGGGATGCTTCTCCCTTGCGATGTGCGGGCGCGAGCCGCGATGAGGCCGCCCGAATGATTGCTACGAAGCCAAGTTAGGACGGGACTTGCAAGGGCACCCGTTCGACACGATCCTCGCCCATCGCGGAGCGCAGAACCCGTTCGTAGCCGTGACGCTCGACCAGCCGCCGCGCGTGGTTGGTCTTGAGTTCGTGCGCGAACCAGGCGAGCGTCTTTTCAAGTCCCTGATCGAGCGCAGTGGTCGGTTGCCAGCCGAGCAATTCCTTGGCCCGTGCGATGACCGGCCGCCGCCGCTTGGGGTCGTCGGTGGGCAGTTCGCGATATTCCAGCTCGAGCGGGTGGCCGATGATCGCCGCCAGCGCATTGACCAATTGCTTGATGGTGATCTCCTCCGGATTGCCGATATTGACCGGCTGCAGCTCGGCAAGCGGCGATTCCATCAATCTGCGAAGCCCGTCCACCGTATCGGCAACATAGCAGAAGCTGCGGGTCTGACTGCCGTCCCCATAGACCGTGAGCGGTTCACCCGAAAGCGCCTGACAGACCAGGTTGGAAATGACCCTGCCATCGTCCATCCGCATGTTCGGTCCGTAGGTATTGAAAATGCGGGCCACGCGGACTTCGGCACGTCCCGCCCGCGCGAAATCGAAGGCCAGCGATTCGGCGGCACGCTTGCCTTCGTCGTAGCAGGCGCGCGGACCGGTGCAGTTGACGTGGCCGCGGTAGTCCTCCGGCTGCGGGTGGACCTCCGGATCGCCATAGACCTCGCTGGTGGAGGCCAGCAGGAGCCGGGCTCCCGACTGCTCCGCCAGCCGCAGCAGCCGGTTGGTGCCGAGCACGCTGGTGAGCATCGTATGCTCCGGATTCTCCTGGTAGAGCGGCGGCGAGGCGGCGCAGGCGAGATTGTAGATCCGGGTGAACTCGCCCGCGCGCTCCATCACCTCGGCGGGGAGCGGCTCGGTGATATCTGCGCGGACGAAACGGAAGTTCGCATGGTTCTGCAGCCCGAGCAGATTGGTCTCGCGCGACGTCTGGAGATTGTCGACGCACATCACCCGCTCCCCCGCGTCGAGCAGCGCCCGGCCAAGATGCGAACCGACGAAGCCGGCACCGCCAGCGACCAGCGTCAAACCTCTACGACCATTCATACTGCGACACCTTTCCTGTGGTTGGCGAACGGGCCGTACCGATCCGTTCGAGATCCTGTTCGAGTTGTTCGGCGCGGCGCTCGGCGCTGTGGTGCGCCAGCACCGCCTCGCGCGCGGCCATGCCGATCCCGCGGGCCGATGCGTCGAGCGCCGCGAGGACGTCTTCGGCGCCATCGGCGAGGACGATCTGCTCGCCCGGCTCGAAGATGCTGTCGATACCTTGCCAGCGGTCCGAGATGATCGGCGTGGCGCAGGCGCCCGCCTCGAACAATCGCACGGAGGGCGACCATCCGGCTGCGATCATGTCCGCGCGGGTGACGTTCAGCGTGAAGCGCGAAGCGGCGTAGAACTCCGGATGTTCCGAGGGCGGAAGATGCGCGATCCGCTCGACATTGGCGGGCCATTCGAGGCTGTCGGGATATTGCGGACCGGCGATCACAAAGCGCAAGTCGGGGCGCCGGCGGGCCGGTTCGAGCAGCAGGCGATCGAGCGTGGGTTGCCGGTCGGGGCTGTAGGTGCCGAGATAGGACAGATCCCAGCGCGTCGGTACGTCGAGCGGACGGTACCGCCGCGTGTCGACCGAGCAGTAGAGCGGCCGAGCGCATGGCGAGCCGAATTCTTCCTCCAGCCGGGCCAGTGTCGGTCCGCCGGTGAAGGAGAAGTAGATGTCGTAGCCTGGGATGATCTCGGGCGACAGATATTCGTAATCGCCGCGTGCTAGCTTGGCGAGGGTTACCGGCGTGTCGATATCGTAAAAACAGGTCGTCCCGCGAGCGGTATTCTGGACCCAGCGGCCGACCTCCACGCCGTCCGGAACATAGGAGCCGACCATCACGGCGTCGGCCGCGCTCACCTGTTCGCGCCAACGAGCGAGTGCGGCGAGGTCGTCGTAATAGGCCAGCCGGCAAAAATCCGGGTCGCTCAGATCGCGGTTCTCGGCGTACCAGGGCTGGGTGCGTTCGAGGAACAGAACCTCATGCCCCAGCGCCGCGAATGCGCCGAGCAGGGCGCGGAATGTGGTTGCGTGGCCGTTTCCCCATGAAGAGGACAGGCTGAGGCCGAGCACGACGAGCTTCATGCCACCGTCTCCCGGGCGTGCAATTCGTCGAAGGCGGCATCGACCTCGACAGCGCGCAGTTCATAGGTGTGTTCGGCCAGAACCCGATCCAGGGCGGCCGCCCCTATGCTTTCGGCGCGCTCTCGCTCCAGGCTGGCGAGGATTTCGGCGACATCCTTGCCGTCGCGGGCAACCAAGACTTCTTCTCCGGGTTGGAGGAACATTTCGATCCCCTCCCATGCGTCGGTGATGAGGCATGCTCCCGCACCCGCCGCCTCGAACACGCGTGTTGCGGGCGAAAAGCCGACGTCGGCCATGGAATCGCGTGCCACGTTGAGCACCGCGCGCGGCGTGCAGTTGAAGGCGTTGTGATCGCCGGTTCCGACATGGCCGATCGCCTGCACATTGGCGGGCAGCGCCTTGTCGCTCCAGCCATTGCCGCCGAGCAGGAAGCGGCTTTGCGGCAGTAGCTGGGCGGGCCGCAGGAAGAACTCCTCGACCCGCGCCTCGCGGTCGGGCAGCCGGTTGGCGAGAAATCCCAGGTCGCAGGCGAACTGCGGCTTGGCGGGGACGGGGTGGTGGGTCACCGGGTCGAGCGCGTTGTAGATCGGCACGCAGCGCTTCGCGCCGAACCCGCGATAGGCCTCGACCACCGGCGGCCCCCCGCCATAGGTGAAGACGGCGTCGAGCCGCGGCAGCGCCTCGCGGACCGGGTGCGAGGGATCGCGTCGCATCTCGTCGAGCGTCGCCGCGGCATCGACGTCCCAATAGATCGTCAGCGCGCGGCGATTGGCATGCCGCAACACCCCTTCGAGCAGTTCACGGTCGAACACCCCGACGCCGTTCGCCTTGACCACGATATCGGCCCCGCCGGCTTCGGCGAGAACGCTGTCGAGACCCGCTTGGGTCGCGGGATAGACCACCGAGCGAAGCCATTCGGGCGGCTCGATGTCGCGATGCTGCTGGCGGTCGAAGGCATCGGGCTCGTAGAAGGTAATCGTATGGCCGCGATCGGCCAGAGCCCGCAGGATTCCGCGGTAGTAGGTGGCCGCGCCGTTCCAGTAGGCGGACAGGATGCTGGATCCGTAGAATGCTATCTTCATGCAATCATCCTCGCATCGCCGTGCGAGCCCAGCTCGTCGGCGATGTTCAACAATCCGTCTGCGCGATGGGCGCAGGTGTGATGGCGGCGGATGGTTTCCAGGCCGCTCGCGAGAAGGGTGCGGCGCAGATCGGGATCTTCCTGCAGCGCGCGCAGGTGCCGGGCCATTTCGGCACCGTCGCGCGCGACCAGATAGTCCTCGCCGGGGCGGAACAGATGCTCGGCATCGTCCCACGGGGCGGAGACCAGCGGGATGCCGCAGGCCAGCGCCTCGAAGACGCGGATGGTCGGGATGCCGGGGAGAGTTTGGGCGTAGTACCGCCGGGGGACGTGGACGGTCGCCAGATGGCGCGCGAAGATCGTCGGCGCCTGCGCGTTGGGCGCCCAGCCGCGATAGCGGGCGCCGTAGCGCTCCAGCATCTCCAGCGCTTCCCGCGGATAGCGCACTCCGTAGATGTCCAGCCCGAGCCCGACTGACTGTGCCGGCTCCAGCAGGAAACGGGCGAGCTCTTCGCTGCGTTCGTCGTCGCCCCAATTGCCGATCCAGACGAGCCCTTCGCGCTCCACTTCCTGCGCTGGGGGATGAAACCGGCGGGTGTCGGCGGCTTCGTGCCAGGTCCACACCCGGTCGCCCCAGCCCCAGCCGCGATAAACCTCGGACAGCGCTTCCCCGAAGGCGAGCACGCCGTCGAAACCCGAAAGATCGAAGGCGCGCATCTCCTCGGGCGCGCTTACTGCGCGGTGATGCGTGTCGTGGAACAGCAGGCGGAAGCCGGCACCGCGCTTGCGCGCCGATCCCAGCCGCGCGATCAAAGCCGGATCGTTCCACTCGTGAACGATCACCAGATCGGCATCGGCAGCCAGTTCGGCGGGATCGGCATCCTCGCAATAGACCGAGGACGAGAGACGAGGATAGCTTTTGCGCCACGCAGCGAGACCTTCGTCGCCGTGATCGCGAAGCAGATTCTCCAGGCTCCACGCGCCTTGCGGTTCAAAGGCTTCCACCGCGTGCCCGCGCATCGTCAGCTCGTCGAGCAGTCCACGCAGGAAATGCGCATTGCCGTGATTCCAGCACGATTGCAGCGAATGGGTGAAATAGGCGATCTTCATGCCGCCACCTCTTGGGCAGCCAGCGCCGCCTGGTAGATCGCGATCATCCGCTCGGCACTGGCGGCAGGGGTGTAGTGGGCGCTCCGCTCGCGCGCCGCCGCGCCCACCGCATTGCGCCGTTCGCGATCATTCATCAGCGAGGCGATCGCGGCGGCGAAGCCCGCCGAATCCTCGCTGTCGACGAACAGCGCCGCTCCCTCCCACAATTCGCGGAACGTCGGGATGTCGGACAGCACCAATGCGCAACCCGCCGAGGCCGCCTCCAGCACCGCCAGCCCGAACGGCTCGAAGCTCGCCGCCGAGACGAAGACGGGCTTCAAATCCAGCAATCGCGCGAGGGCCGCTTCGCTCTGGTAACCCAGGCACTGGAGGTTCTGCGGCGCGTATTCCTCGCCATGCGGACCGCGCAGGGTACCCGCAGCCAGAAACGCGCCCTCGATCTGTGCGGCGGCGCGATCGAGAACGCGGGCGTTCTTCACCGGGTCCCACAGCCGACCGACGGTCAGCGCTGCATCGAGCTGGTGCATGCGGTCGCCGGTGCCGAGCGGCGCGCGCCCGTTGTGGACGACGATCGGCACCTGCGAGAGGCCGTAGGTCTCGCGAAGGGTCTGCCCGAAGCTGTCGCTCGGGGCCACCACGGCATCCGCCGCGCGAAGTCCCGCGCGCATCATCCGCGCGTGCCAGTCGAATTGCGGGTCTAGGGGCTCGTCACGGGCGGCGCGCCACCAGGTGGCGACGCAGCCATGCGCCACCGCCACAATTGGAACCGGGAAGGGGGCGGCCGCCATCACCGCGGGACTGTTGCAATGAACGAGATCGACACCGCGCCGCCTCGCCAGATCGGCGAGCTCGCAGGCCGCTTGCTCGACCGGCTCGGGTCCATCGGCCAGCCAGTCCAGCGCGAGGCCCGTTTCCAGCAGGGACAGGCCGGAGATTACAGCCGCCTGCTCACGCTGCTCGACGCTGACAGCCGGGCCGAGCACCGCGAGCGTGATGCGGTGGCCGCAGTCCGCCAGTTCGGAAGCCAGCGTAAGCGCATACTGCCATACGCCGCCAACGGCATCGGCGGTCATGAGGATATGGAGGGGATAGGCCGCTTTCATGCGGTCGCTCGCGCCGCTGCGGAGGAGGCGATCTGGGCATTCGCCGCAGCGCGGGACCGCTGCAGCCAGTCCGCGAGATCGCGCACCCCGTCGCGCCAGCCAATTCGCGGCCCGAGGCCGAGAGCGCGCTCGGCGCGGCGCGTGTCGGCGACGAACCACAGCTGATCGCCCGGGCGGGTCGGTGCGAAGTCCACCGGTGGGCGTCGCCCGGTGATCCGGCCGATCTCCTCGATGAGAGTAAGCAGGCTGATCGCATTGTCGGGCCCGCCGCCCCAGTTGAAGGCGCGGCCCGCGACCGCATCGATGCGATCCAGCATGGCGAAGTAGGCGTCGCAGGTATCGCGGATGTCGCAGACGTCGCGCACCTGCTCGCCATCGCCGAACAGGGTGATGGTCTCGCCGGCAAGCGCGCGGATCAGGAAATGCGCGACCCATCCCTGGTCCTCGGTGCCCATCTGCCGCTCGCCATAGATGCAACTCATCCGCAGCACTGCCGTGCGCATCGCGAAGCTCCGACCATAGTCGAGGACGTACTGGTCCGCGGCACCCTTCGAGCAGCCGTAGGGCGTGTGGAAGGCGAGCGGCTGATCTTCCGACACGCCGTGCCGGCGGATGGCGGCATCGACGGGAGCATAGCCATGCTCGCCGGCGCAGACCGCGAGCGAGCCGAGATCGCCATAGACCTTGTTGGTCGACGCATAGATGACCGGCACGGAGGGGTTCGCGGCGCGGATAGCCTCGAGCAGATTGAAAGTGCCGGCCACGTTGACCTCGAGATCGTCGCGCGGATCGACCATGCTGGTGGTCACCGCGACCTGCGCGGCAAGATGGTAGACCGCATTTGCGCCGCGAACAGCCTTGGCGACCGCCGTCCGGTCGCGGACATCGCCGATCACCGGCTCGATCCGGTCGCCATGTGCGGCGCAGAGCCAGTCGAGGTTCTGCTCGACCCCCGCTCGGCCCAGCGTGTCCAGCACGCGGACGCGGTGGCCGCGCTGCGCAAGGCGATGAGCAAGGTTCGAACCGACGAAGCCCGCGCCCCCGGTGACCAGAACGGTGTCGTTCCCTCCGCCGCTCATGCCACCAGCCCGCGCCGTTCGAGTTCGCTGCGCGCTTCGCCGACCCGGTCCTCGGCACTTTGCTCGGCGACCCATTGCGCCAGTTCGGTCAGGCGCTCGGTGAAGCCTTCGCGCGCCTCGAAGCCAAGCGTTTCGCGCGCCAGCGTCGTGTCGCAGAAGCAGTGCCGGATATCGCCCGTGCGGGCCTTGCCGACGATCTCCGCCTCCAGCCCCTCGCGACCCATGGCCTGCGCAAGGTCGCGCGCGACGCTGGCGATCGAACGGTCGTGGCCCGATCCGATGTTGAAGGTGCCGCCCGCAGCATCGGGATGGAACAGCGCATCGGCGAAACCCCGCGCCACATCGCGCACATGCACGAAGTCGCGGCGTTGCTCGCCGTCCTCGAAGATCATCGGCGGCTGCCCGTTGAGCAGCCGCGAGGCGAAGATCGC
This sequence comes from Qipengyuania benthica, assembly GCF_030717865.1. NCBI lineage: Bacteria > Pseudomonadati > Pseudomonadota > Alphaproteobacteria > Sphingomonadales > Erythrobacteraceae > Qipengyuania > Qipengyuania benthica. The sequence continues at coordinate 536,471 of NZ_JAVAIL010000001.1, forward strand.
GAGTACGCCGGTATAGGGGTTGGAGAGCGCCTGGCCCGGGCCATAGACGTTGAACAATCGCAGGCAGACGCTTTCGATGCCGTAAGGCGCACCCATGATATGGGTGATCTGCTCCTGCACGTATTTGTTGAGCGCGTAGATCGACGAGAGGTTCGGCCGCTTCCATTCGGGCGTGGCCATCGGCGAGAGCGATCGCCCCTGCGCGTCCAGCGGTTCCCAATTGGCCTGCCCGTCGCGTAGCGTGCTGCGCGCGGCGTCTTCGACCATCGCTCCGTCGGCGTTGCGATAGAGGCCTTCGCCGTAGATGCTCATCGAAGAGGCGGTGACCACCCTGCGGACCGGATGATCGATCAGCCTTTCGAACAGCACGGCGGTGCCGACGTCGTTGGTGGAAGTATAGCGCTCCACCTCGTACATCGACTGGCCGACGCCGACTTCGGCGGCGAGATGGATCACACTGTCGCTGCCCTCGAGCGCGCTGGCGACCGCGTCGCCGTCGCGCACGTCGGCGTGGACGAATTCGACCTCGTCTGGAAGCGGAGCGGTTCGGGCGTCCTTGCCGTGCACCTGCTCGATCAGGCTGTCGAGCACCCGGACCCGATGGCCCCGCTCGAGAAGTTCGCGGCAGACTGCCCTGCCGATGAATCCGGCACCGCCGGTGACCAGAATACGCTCAGTCAATCCTCTCTCCCACAGAATTCGTAGTTCGCGTCTTGCCAATAGCTACCCTGTTACGGGCCGCTATTGGGCCTACTACCTGCCGGGATAACAAAATAACAAATGTTAATTAACATTGGCTATTTTTGCCTTCGCCTTCAGGTGGCGTTATCATGACGCTCGAATGACCCTTCTTCTTGTTTGTTCCCGCTGATGCTTGAAATTTTCGTTTCGGAAGGGAACCTTGACTGGCGGCGAAGCATTCGGAAGGAAGCTTCTACTTAGCCAAGGGGAACCATCGAGCGCCAATGACAGTCACCATCCTACTGATCAGGCATGCGGCGCATGCACACCTCGGGCATATTCTATCCGGCCGGACCGCAGGCGGCTCTCTGACAGCCGACGGGGTGCTGCAGGCTCGGCACATCGCACGGCACCTGGCGGATCAACCCATCGCCGAGGTGCATTCGAGCCCGGTGCTGCGGGCGCAGGAAACCGCCGGAGAGATCGCCGCCGCGCAGGGGCTGGATCTCTCGTCCGAGCCCGCGCTCGACGAAGTGGATTTCGGCGAGTGGACCGGCAAGCGTTTCGACGAACTGGCCCGCGATCCGGCGTGGCAAAGCTGGAATGACAACCGCGCGCAGGCGCGCGCACCGGAAGGAGAAACAATGTTGGAAGTGCAGCAGCGGATCGAACGCCATTTCAAGGAGACGGCGGAGCGCCTGGCGGGCGGGATCGTCGCCATGGTGAGCCATTGCGACACAATTCGTGCCGCCATCGCCGGAATTTTGGGTCTATCGCTCGATCACCTGCTGCGCTTCGATATCGCCCCGGCTTCCGTCAGCCGGATCGAGGTTGGTGATTGGGGCGCGCGGGTCCTGTCGCTGAACGAGCGTGCGGCATGAGCCGCTCCGGTGCCCGGGCCCGCCTCGTCGCCGGCGACCCGACCGATAGCTTGCGCGAGCGCGTGGATGCGCTGGGGCCATGGTTTCAGAACATCGATCTGGGTCGCGGCGTGCGCACCGCCCCCGATCATTTCCTCGGCGATTACCCCGCGTTCAAGTTCCGGCGCTTCGCCGATGCCATCCCCGCCGATCTGGAAGGCCGATCGGTGCTCGACATCGGCTGCAACGCCGGCTTTTACTCGATCGAGATGAAGAAGCGCGGGGCGGGGCGGGTGCTCGGCATCGACAGCGACGAGCGCTATCTCGAACAGGCGCGGCTCGCCTCCCAGACGCTCGGCTTTCCCGATATCGAATATCGCAATTTGTCGGTCTACGACGTCGGTGCGTTGGGCGAGAAATTCGATCTCGTGATCTTCATGGGCGTGCTCTACCATCTGCGGCATCCGCTGCTCGCGCTCGACCTCGTTCGCGAACATGTCGCCGGCGACATGATGCTGTTCCAGACGATGCAGCAGGGCACCGAGGCCGTGCTCCAGGTTCCCGAGGATCATCCCTTTCACAAGCCGGGGACGACCCAGCCACCCGACTATTTCGACAATCCGGCCTATCCCAGGATGCATTTCATCGAGCGCGAGTTCGCGCATGACTGGACCAATTGGTGGGCGCCCAATGCCGCCTGCAGCCAAGCGATGCTGCGCGCCGCGGGTTTCACCATCGAAGAGCAGCCCGAACCGGAGGTCTACCTCTGCCGCGTGAGCGAGGTTCCCTATGCGCAGCATGGGCCGGCCGCGGTCTATCCGGCGGGCGGAAACCAGGAAAAAGGAGGCACGCCATGATCGAAGCGGCGATGATCTGGAACGAGCCGAACAACAAGAGTCACTGGAACCCCGAGCTCGATCCCGACTGGTCGATCTATGCCGATACGGTGATCCGTACCGGCGGCGCCATCGCGGATATCAACCCCGGTCTCACCCGGGTGCTCGGCGGCATGTCGCCGATCGATCCGCACTGGATCGAGCGCATGCGCGGACACGGGGCTCTCGAAGAGGTCGATGTCGTTGCGGTGCACGGCTTTCCGCTCGACTGGAACCTGTGGCCGATCCATTCCTGGCCCGACAGGATCGCCGAGATCGAGGCGGTCGTCCCCGACAAGCCGATCTGGGCGACCGAAGTGGGCGTGGGCAGTTTCGGCGCGGAAGAAGTGCAGGTCTTCGGCATCGACAAGACCGCCGAGCTGCTGCTCGACCGTGTGCCTAACGTCTACTGGTACTCGCTGTTCGACCTGCCGCACAGCTGGGGCGCGGAAACCCGCCATCGCGAGGCCGAGGGATCGAGCTATTACCGCCATTTCTACATGGGGCTGATCCGCGAGGACGGCTCTCCCAAGCCGGCGCTGGACCACTATCGCAGATATGCCGACCGGATGGGACTGATGCAGTGGTTCCATTTCGAGGATCCGCGGCTCGACGATGCGGTGCGCTGGATGAAGGACCTAGGCGTCAAGAAGCTGCGTACCGGCCTGTCGTGGGCCGACAGCTTTCGCCCCGGTGCGCTCGACTGGTTCGACCGGCAGATGGAGGCGCTCGCCGATTTCGAGGTGCTGGTGACCTTCTGCTTCACCCCCGAGCACCTGGGGGTCGAGGCGCACCACACCTCCTGCGCCAAGGACCCGCAGGCCTTCGCCGATTTCTGCGCCTGGATGACCGAGCGGTACGCGCCGGCGCAGAACAAGAACCAGGCCCGCCTTTGACCCCCGCGCGAGGAGTTTCGAACATGCTTTCCCCTACCCCCTCCGGCATCAATCTGGCGCTTGTCGGCGTCGGCAATTGCGCCAGTTCGCTCGTCCAGGGCATCGCGCATTATCGCACCGGCGCCAATGACCTGACCGGCCTGATGCACGCCGAAGTGGGCGGGTATCGTCCCGAGGACATCCGCGTCGTGGCTGCATGGGACGTGGATCGCCGCAAGGTCGGGCACGATGTCGCTGAAGCCATCTTCGCCCCGCCCAATTGCACGCAGACGTTCTGCGACAAGGTCGAGCCGACCGGGACGAGAGTCCGCATGGGCCGCGTCCTCGACGGAGTGGCCGAGCATATGGCTGCCTATCCCGATGCGCGCACCTTCCAGACCGCCGACGAAGCCGAGCCCGACAAGGACGCGGTGATCGAGGTGCTGCGCGCGACCCGAGCCGACGTGCTGGTGAACTATCTTCCCGTGGGATCGCAGCAGGCCACCGAATTCTACGCAGAATGCGCACTCGAGGCCGGCGTGTCCTTCGTCAACAACATCCCGGTGTTCATCGCCAGCGACGAAACCTGGGCCAGTCGGTTCCGCGAGGCGGGGGTCCCGATCATCGGCGACGATATCAAGTCGCAACTGGGCGCCACCATCGTCCACCGGGTGTTGACCGATCTGTTCAAGAAACGTGGGGTCAAGCTGGAGCGAACCTACCAGCTCAACACCGGCGGCAACACCGACTTCCTCAACATGCTCGAGCGCAATCGCCTGGCTTCCAAGAAGCTTTCGAAGACCGAGGCGGTGCAATCGGTCGCGGCCGCGAGGCTGGGCGACGAGAACATCCACGTCGGCCCGTCAGATTATGTCCCTTGGCAGAACGACAACAAGGTCGCCTTCATCCGCATGGAAGGCCAGCTGTTCGGCGGCGTGCCGATGAACCTCGAGATGCGACTGTCGGTCGAGGACAGCCCCAATTCCGCGGGCGTGGCGATCGATATGATCCGCTGCGCCAAGCTTGCGAGCGACCGGGGGCTGGCCGGGCCGGTCGATCCTGCGGCCTCCTATTTCTGTAAGCATCCGCCGCACCAGATGACCGACGATGAAGCCTGGTCCGCGCTCGAAACCTTCATCGCGCAGGATTGAAGAACCATGGTTGGAATCAAAGCGGCCGCGGTGACCGGCCCGGGCAGCGTCGCCCTGAAGGAAGTGGAAAGGCCGCGTCCCGGCGAAGGAGAGGTCCGTATCCGGCTCGAGGGCTGCGGGGTGTGCGCTTCCAATCTGGGGCCGTGGGCCGGCCCAGAATGGATGGAGTTTCCGCTGCCCCCCGGCGATCTGGGCCATGAAGGCTGGGGTGTGGTCGATGCGATCGGTCCTGGAGTGGCCAATGTGGGGATGGGCGACCGGGTCGCGGCCTTGACTTATCGCGCCTATGCCGAAGCCGATATCGCCCAGGCCGATGCGGTGCTCCGGCTGCCCCCGGAACTGGACGGCAAGCCGTTTCCCGGCGAACCGCTCGGCTGCGCATTCAACATCTTCCGTCGCAGCGACATCCGGCCGGGGCAGACCGTCGCGATCATCGGGATAGGTTTTCTGGGCGCGGTGTTGACCAAGCTCGCCAGCGATGCCGGAGCGCGGGTGATCGCCATCTCGCGGCGATCGGAATCGCTCGAGCTCGCCCGCTCGTACGGTGCCGCCGAAACCATCCCGATGGACGATCACCAGGCGATCGTCGACAGGGTCGGGCAGCTTACCGGCGGCGCGCTGTGCGAGCGAGTGATCGAATGCGTCGGCAAGCAATGGCCGCTCGATCTGGCGGGCGAGCTTATCGGCTTCGGGGGAAAGCTCGTCGTCGCCGGCTATCATCAGGACGGGCCCCGCCAGGTCAGCATGCAGAGCTGGAACTGGAAGGGCATCGACGTCGTGAATGCTCACGAGCGCGATCTCGCCGTGCAGATGCAGGGCATGCGCGAGGCGGCCGAGGCGGTCGCCAGCGGGCGGCTCGATCCCGCGCCGCTCTACACCCATGCCTACCCGCTCGACCGGCTGGCCGAAGCGCTCGATGCGACCCGCGACAAGCCCGAGGGTTTCGTCAAGGCGCTGGTGCTCTTCGAATGAGCCTTCCGCGTGTAGGGTTTCTCGGCACCGGCTGGATCGGCCGCCACCGGATGGAGGCGATCGTCGCCGAAGGAGTGGTGTCTGCGGCGGCGCTGTGCGATCCGTCGCCCGACTGTGTCGAAACCGCCCTGGAAGTCGCCCCTTCGGCGCAGGTCACGGGTTCGCTCGACGAGATGCTCGATTGCGAGCTCGATGGCCTCGTCATCGCCACGCCGAGCGCGTTGCACGCGTCGCAGGCGATCGCGGCTCTCGAGCGGGGGATCGCAGTGTTCTGCCAGAAGCCGCTGGGGCGCAACGAGGCCGAAGCGCGCGCGGTGATCGAGGCGGCGCAGAAGGCGGACCGCCTGCTCGGAGTGGACCTCTCCTATCGCCATACGGCAGCAACCCGGGCGATCGCCGAACTGATAGGCAAGGGCGGGCTCGGCGAAGTGTTCGCGGCGGACCTTACCTTCCACAATGCCTACGGCCCCGACAAACCGTGGTTCTACCGGCGCGAGGAGGCGGGTGGCGGCTGCGTGATGGATCTCGGGGTCCATCTGGTCGACCTGGCGCTCTGGTTGCTCGATTTCCCCGCGGTCGAAGGAGTTTCTTCGCGGCTCTATTCGCAGGGCGATCGGCTCGACGCCGGGACGACGAAGGTGGAGGACTATGCCATCGCGCAGCTCGACCTCGCAGGCGGCGCGATCGTGCGCCTCGCCTGCTCATGGAACCTGAATGCCGGCAGGGAAGCGGCAATCGAGGCGAGCTTCTACGGCTCGCAAGCCGCCGCGGGTTTTCGAAATGTGGGCGGCAGCTTCTACGACTTCGAGGCCTTCGTGAACCGCGGCACCGAGCAAGAACCTCTGTCCGCGCCCCCCGACGAATGGGGGGGACGGGCCGCCTGCGGTTGGGCTCGCCGGCTGGCGAAGGATCGTGGTTTCGATCCAGAGGCCCACCGGCTGGCGGAGGTTTCTGCCGTGCTCGACAAAATCTACAGCTGCGCCTGATCCGAGCGCCTGAGCCAGCGTTGATTGCTGTGCGGCCGGTTCAGGCGGCGGCGGCCTGTTCGGGCGCGAGACCTTCGAGGATCAGCCGGTTTACGGCGATCAGCTCGTCGATCGGCTCGCGGCCGGTGATCACTTCGCTGGTGAAGCGGTCCACCCACAGTGCGAGCGAAATGATGCCGGCGCGCAGTTCGTCCGGCAGCGCGTTGCCCGCGGTTCCGCAAGCGGTGCTGAAGGCACCCCACATCTCGCGATTGCGGTGAAGCGCGGATACGAGTTCGCTCCCCTTGAGGCCCGCGTCGCGCGCCGCGATCATGTCGCCGGTGATCTGGCTCACCAGCCGGAACTCGGTGTTGCGAGGGGATTCGGCGATCGTTTGCACGCGCTGATAATTGGCAAGTGACATGCAATGGCTCCTGTCGTTTCCCCTATTCTAGACAATAAAGAGGCGCTGCGGCGCATGTGGTCTTTGCACCCGAGCCATAGGCACGAAGTGATGCGGTAAAAGAGCGAGGCCCGCTCCGGATGCCCGCATTCCATCCTATAATCTTCATGTCCCGATCAAGGGCTGGAAAGATTATGATCAACGGCATCGGCTTCCTCATTATCGTGGTCTGCGTGTTCGGCAGCTTCATGCTCGCCGGCGGCAAGATGGAGATCGTGCTCCATGCGCTGCCCCACGAGTTCATGGCGATCGGCGGGGCCGCCGCCGGTGCCTTCATCGTCGGCAATTCGATGGCCACGGTGAAGAACGCCGGCAGGGGTATCAAGCGCGCCTTCAAGGGCTCGCGCTGGAGCGATGGCGACTATCGCGATCTGCTGACCCTGCTGTTCGGTCTCCTCACGACCTTCAGGAACGGCGGTGCCACCGCCATCGAACCTCATCTCGACCAGCCGGAAGAAAGCACCATCTTCTCGCGCTATCCCCGCCTGCTCGCCGATCACCACCTGGTCGAGTTCATCTCCGACTACCTGCGGATGATGACCGTCAATTTCGAGGACCCGCACCAGCTCGAAGCGGCCATGGAGGCGGATATCGAGAAGCACCATCACGAGGAGTTGGCTGCCCAGCACGCTCTCCAGATCATGGCCGACGGTCTGCCGGCGCTCGGCATTGTGGCGGCCGTTCTGGGCGTGATCAAGACCATGGCATCGATCGACCAGCCCACCGAAATCCTCGGTGCGATGATCGGGGGTGCGCTCGTCGGTACGTTCCTGGGCGTGCTGCTGTCCTACTGCGTCGTCGGACCGCTGGCGACCAAGCTGCTCGCCATCATCGAGGACGACAGCAAGCCGTTCGACATCGCGAAGACCGCGATCGTCGCCTACGCCCAGAACATGCCCGTGCAGGTGGCGATCGAGATCGCGCGCCGGATGACTCCCACGGTCCACGCCCCTTCCTTCCAACAGCTCGAAGCTGCTCTCGACGAGGCCAAAGATGATCTCACCGTCCGCATCTGAACCCACCGAAGACCGCTCGCTGCGCCTTCCCGTCCACGGCAACACCATCGCCGCGGAAGATCTGAAGGTGCGGCTGGTACTCGCCGCCGACCTCGACGAGCAGATGAAAGCGCGGACTCGCTTCGTGCCGGATCGGGCGAGATCGCTCAGGCGTCCGAAGATCTGGCGCGCCGTACCGAGAGCAATGCGGCCAGCCTGGAAGAAACATCCGCCGCCCTGACGCAGATCGACGGTCGGATCAAGGCGACCGCCGAAGCGGCCAAACGCACCGTGACGCGCGCCGATCAGGCGATCTCGACGGTCAGCAGCGGTCGGAGCACCGCCGATGGTGCAGTCGCGGCCATGAGCCGGGTCCGCGAAAGCGCCAAGGGCATCGACGAGGTGATCGAAGGCGTCGACAAGATTGCGTTCCAGACCCGCGTGCTGGCCATGAATGCCGCCGTCGAGGCCGGACGTGCGGGCGATGCCGGGCGCGGATTTGCGGTGGTTGCCGATCTCGTTTCGGCACTTGCGATGCGTGCCGAAGAAGAAGCGCAGAAGGCGCGCGACCAGCTCACCGTCACCCAGGACGATATCGTTACCGCCGTCGAAGCTGTGCAGAAGGTCGATGGGGCGCTTGTCGATATTTCGGAAGGCGTGGGCGAGGTGCACGAATTGCTCGGCACGATGGCTTCCGACAATCAGGCGCAGGCCTCGGCGATCACCCAGATCAGCGCGGCGATCGGCCAGATGGACCAGTCGACCCAGCAGAACGCGGCGATGGTGGAGGAGACTTCCGCCGCCGCGCGCAATCTCAACACCGAGGTCGAGTCTCTGGCCGACAAAGCCGGGCACTTCCATCTGGAAAACAGAGCGGCGAAGCGTCCCGCAAGAATCGTCGAGCAGCCCGCTAAGCGATCGGATGACTATGTCTCGCCCGTAAAGGCGCTGCCGGTTGCCGCGATGGCGAAGGCGAATGGCAATGCCGCGCTGAAACTGGACGCGTCGGACTGGAAGGACTTCTAGCCGCTGCCGGGGCTAGTTGCGCGTCCCGCTAGCGCGCGTCGCGCGGGATCGCGAGATAGGCGATCAGGGCGAAGGCGAGTCCCCCCGCAGCGAGACCCAAGGCCAGATCGTAGGACAGCGTCGCATCGTAGACCATTCCAAAGCCGACCACGCCCAGTGCGGTGCCGAGGAGCGAAATCGTGAGCAGCATCCCGAACATCAGTCCGAATTCCTCGCGGTCGAAATGGCGACCGACGAAATAGGCGATCGCATCGAGTTCCAGTCCCTGCATGAGGCCGACGCAGACGATCGCAAGTATCACCATCCACGCTGGCGCGCCGGAGTGGAACATCAAGCAGCCCCCCGCCGCTGCCATGGTGACGAGAGCCGCCACGTAGCGGGCGTCGGTGCGATCGAACAGCCATCCGATCGCGATGCGCGCGATCAACACGACAGCGGAGTACATCGCGATCAACGGCGCGGTTCGTTCTATTCCATTGTGACGGAGGAGCGGTTCTAGCTGGGTCAGAATTCCCGAGGTGGGGATATTGGTTGCGAAAACCGCCAGGGCGAGCGCGACGAAGCTGCGACTGCGCAGAGAAGCCCAGACCTTTGCGCTGTTCGCAGGGGCAGGGCGTTCGGCGACGGCGAGCGGCAGGAGCGCGTCGCGGTCGCGGGACAGTTCGTCTTCGCAACCCTCGACCGCGGCCGGCCTGTCTCTGAGCCCGAGCAGGACGATGGGTGCTCCCACGAAGGCAGCAAGCGCCGCAAGGGTGAGCAGCCCGCCTTCGGGGCCATATTGCCAGATCATGTGCGCGATCAGCGGCGTGAACAGGAGCGCACCGATCGATGCGCCTGCCGCCATGATGCCCAGCGCCTGCCCGCGCGCGCGCTCGAACCATCCGGTCACCGCGCGCGAAAAAGTCATGCCCGTGGCGCCGGGGGCGACAATCCCGAACACTGCGGAGAGCAGTACGAAATGGAAATACGGGCCCGGCATTTGCGACATTGCCGCGAACACCGCAGCCATCAGCAGGAAGCTTGTCGCGGCGATCAGCCGGGCGCCGAAGCGGTCCGTCATCCGGCCGATCAGCGGGGCGGTGAGCGAGCCGAGCAGGCCGAGCGCGGCACCCATGGCGATATCGCCGCGGCTCCAGCCATATTGTTCGGAGAGCGGAATGACGAAGAGGCTGGAGGTGTAGAAATAGAGCCCGGCCCCGGTGGCCATCCCGACATGCGCGCTCGCCACCACCGAGCCGCCGCGCTTCCATTCCTCGAGAGCGGTGGGTCTGACAGCGGAGACGTACAGTGGCTGCCGGTTCACGGCCCGGCAGGCTCGATCGTCAAAGGCAAGCCTGTCGCTCCCGCTCCGCCAGTCGACCGCCGAACCGGGACCCGACCGCACTGCTGCGTCTCGTCTGGAAGCTAAACCGGTAGGCCTCGTTGAGCAAGCAGAAGCGTGAGGCCGATTTCCGGTCGCAATGGCACTGGCAGCATCACCCTTGGCAGCATGAACGGACAAGGCCCGCCGTCCCAGGGGACGACGGGCCTCGCCGCGTTCGCTTGTTGTCTCGAAATTAGCGAAGCAGCGAAAGAACGTTCTGCTGGCTCTGGTTGGCCTGTGCGAGCATCGCGCTCGAAGCCTGGCTGAGGATCTGCGACTTGGCGAGCGCGGTCGTTTCGGCCGAGTAATCGGTGTCTTCGATCCGCGAACGCGCGTCGGAGAGGTTGGTGATGTTGTTGCTGAGGTTATTCACCGCAGATTCCAGACGGCTTTGTCCAGCGCCGAGCGTTGCACGAGCGGTCGAAATGCTTTCAAGTTCGAGATCGACGGCACCGATTGTGGCGCCATCAGCCGCAGATATATTATAGACGTCTGTAACCGGAGTGGCGTTGTCTGGGTCATACGTATCCGCCGCGAGAGTGGTTAGGTCAGCCATTCCGAGATCAATAGTATCTACTGCGTTGGCACCCGCTTGAATCGAGACCTCTGCAACTGAGCTGTCAAATAGTTTCACGCCGTTAAACTCGGAATTGTCGATGATCTGTTTGATCTGGCCCGTCAATTCGTTGACCTCGGTCTGCATATTTGCACGGTCTTCGGTGCCATAGGTACCCGAGGCGCCCTGAACTGCAAGTTCGCGGACGCGCTGCAGCATGTTGGTGACTTCGTTGAGCGCGCCTTCGGCGGTCTGCGCCAGCGAGATGCCGTCGTTGGCGTTGCGAATGCCCTGATTCATGCCGCGAACCTGCGAGGTCATCGAGGTGGCGATGGCGAGGCCGGCCGCGTCGTCCTTGGCGGAGTTGATGCGCTTGCCGGTCGACAGGCGTTCCATGGCGGTAGCAAGCGACTTGCCGGCAGCGTTCGAAGCGTTGGAGGCCTTCAGTGCCCCGATGTTGGTATTGATGACGTTCATGACAGATATCCCTCTTGGTCTACGATCACTGCCCCTGGTCAGGATGCGGCAGCCGATACCCAGACCGACCGGATCGAGCAGGAATTAAGAGAAAAAGCGTTTCGGCCGCAGGGATCCGTTAACCATATCCGTAATTCTACGGGGTCTAAATTTATCCATTTGTTCGACGTCCCGGGTGCATTTCACCTCCCGTCGGTAAGACATGCCACCAGGGGGCGGTGATGGACGGGATTACGAAGACCACGAATTTTACGAGGCGGCACTCGACGATCGAGTCACGGCTGGCGGGAATTGCGTCGTCACTCTTCATGGATCGACCGGTGACCCTGGCCGATGCCGACGAACCCGCAGCGAACCGCGATGCCCGGACCATTACGCTCGCCCGCGGCGAGATGGCCGAATTGGCGTTCGCCGGGACTGGCGGCGCGCTTACCTATCAGGATCCGATCGCCGAAAGCAGCATCGCGGCGCTGGTCGCGATGATCTACGCCGGACATGGTCCGGTCGCGGCCGATCCCGCTTCGCTGTCGGTGATCGCGCTGGCCGACCGTCTCGCGCGGACCGACATCCCGGTGCTGATCAACGGTCCCACCGGCACCGGAAAGGAAGTCCTCTCCAATTTCATTCATCGCCGCAGCGACCGCCGCGACAAGCCGTTCATCGCGCTCAACTGTGCCGCGATCCCCGAGACGATGCTCGAAGCCATGCTGTTCGGGCACGAGAAGGGTTCCTTCACCGGTGCCAGCGCGGCAGCCGAGGGCTTCTTCCGCGCTGCCGATGGCGGCACGCTGCTGCTCGACGAGATTGCCGAAATGCCGCTCTCGCTCCAGGCGAAACTGCTGCGCACGCTTCAGGAGGGCGAGGTCGTCCCGATCGGCGCGACCCGGCCGATCAAGGTCGATGTCCGGATCATCGCCTGCGCCAACCGCGACCTGCCGCTCGAGGTGGCCGAGGGCCGCTTCCGCGCCGACCTTTACTATCGCCTCAATGTCTTTCCGATCGCGATGCTGCCGCTGCGCGAGCGCCAGGCCGATATCGCGCCGCTCGCCTTCACCATGCTCATGCGCCATTCGGCCAAGGGCGACCGGGTGCCGTGGATCGACGAGGCGGCGCTTGCCACGCTGCGCAGCTATCCATGGCCCGGCAATGTCCGCGAGCTCGAGAACGTGATGCGGCGCGCGCTGCTGCTGTCGCAGGGCGAAGCCGTGATCGGGCCGCAGCACATCATCTTCGACATGACCGCACGCGCCGTCGCGCCGACCGCACCGGTGGAGACCGAGACGGTCGCCGAGGAAGCGCCTGCCAAATTGTCCAAGATCGTCAAGCTCTCCGAGGCACGCGCCATCATGGAGACGCTGGATTCGGTCGGCGGGCACCGCGCCAATGCGGCCCGCGCGCTCGGCATCAGCGAGCGAACCTTGCGTTACCGTCTGGCTTCCTTCCGTGAAGCCGGCATTGCAGTGGGAGGCACACGATGAACCCCGTAGGCGGCATCGGCGGAGGCGGATCGATCGACCAGATCATCGCGCTGCGCCAGCAGATCATCGATCGTTCGAAAGTCCTGCAGGAACTGCACGAGGCCAAGCCGGCGTCACCGGTAGAAGGCGCGGCATCGCAGCCGGCGGACTTCGGCAATTCGCTGCGCGACGCGCTCGACAATGTGAACGCGACCCAGGCCCGCGCCAGCGGAATCACCGAGGCTTACGAGCGCGGTGAAGTGACCGATATCGCCAAGGTAATGCTGGCCCGGCAGGAAGCCGGCGTCGCCTTCGAGGCAACCCTCCAGGTGCGCAACAAGCTGTTGTCCGCGTACCAGGAAACCATGCGGATGGGCATCTAAGCCATGACCGGACTCGTTCCCACCGCGCCTACAGGCGGCGGCGCGCTTTCGACGCTGACAAGCGGCACGGGCACCTTCACCGAACGCGCCCGTGCCTTCGCGGCGCAACCCTCGGTGCGCAAGATGCTGCCGTGGTTCGCGGGTACGGCAGGCCTCGGCCTGCTGGCGCTGACCTGGGCGACGCTCTCGCCCGCGCCGCAGCGCGTCCTCTATTCCTCGCTCGACGATGCCGGGCGGGCGGGCGTGGTCGCTTCGCTAGATCAGGCGGGCATTGCCTACCAGATCGACAACGGCTCGGGTACGCTCACCGTCAACGAAGACGATGTCTACCGCGCCCGGATGCTGGTCGCTGCCGACGGTTCGCTGGCAGCGCCCGCCAGCGGGACCGACCTGATCGACAATCTGCCGATGGGTGCCAGCCGCACCCTCGAAGGCGATCGCCTGCGCGCCGCGCAGGAACGCGAACTCGTTCTTACCATCATGGAGATCGACGGGGTCGAGGCGGTCCGCGTCCATATAGCCAAGGCCGAGAGATCGGTCTTCGTGCGCGATGATGTCTCGCCCTCCGCTTCGATCATGGTGCGCATGGCGCGCGGGCGCCAGCTCGCCGACAGCCAGGTCAGCGCGATCACCAATCTCGTCGCCGGTTCGGTTTCGGGTCTGGCGATCGATGCGGTCAAGGTCGTCGATCAGCACGGCAAATTGCTGACCCAGGCGCGCGATCCCAACAGCGGACGGCTCGATCTGCAAGCCCAGATGGAAGCCAAGCTCAACGCGCAGGTCGACCAGTTGTTGGCGCCGATGTTCGGCAGCGGCGCGTTTTCGTCGCAGGTGCAGGTCGAACTCAATATGGACGAGGTCACCTCGGCACGCGAGAGCTACGACAAGGATGGTTCGGTTCGGCGCGAGACGACGCAGGAATCGCAGAATGTCGCAACCCCGGCCATCGGCATACCCGGCGTGCTCGCAAATACTCCGCCCGCCGACGCGGCAGCGCGCGATGGCGCGCCGCAAGATACTCAGCAAGCCGCAGCCGCAAACGGCATCGGCGAGCGAAGCGCCACCCGGGTATTCGAGATGGGCCGCGAGGTGTCGGTTTCGAACCTCAGCCCCGGCTCGATCAAATATCTCTCGGTGGCTGTCGCCATCGACCAGGCCGCGCTGGCCAAGGCGAGCGCCGCCGATATCACCAAGGTGAAGGAGCTGGTCTCGGCTGCGGTCGGAGCGAGAACCGATCGCGGCGATCAGGTCACTGTGGTGATGCGGCCGTTCGAGAAGGTCGAAGCCGAGGGGATCCCCTTCTATGAAACCAGCTGGTTCGGCATGGCAGTGCGCAACGGCGTGGCCATTCTTGCTGTCCTGCTGGTCCTGCTGCTCGCCGTGCGACCGGCGATCAAGGCCTTGCGCGGCCCTGCAAGCAAGGACGACCCAACCGTAGGCGGCGAAGATGTACCCGCACTGCCCGGATCGTCGCAAGCGCTGGTCGCCTACGACCGCGAGGCGCTCGATAGCCAGATCGAACTCGCGCAGCGGATCGCACGTGAAAATCCCGACGATGCGGTGCTTGCGCTGCGGCGGCTGCTCGCCGAAGACGCCAGGTTGGCAGGAGAAGCGGCATGAGCACGCCCCTGCCGCTCGGCGGCACCGACAAGGCGGCGATCATGGTGATGCTGCTCGCCGAAGAGGATGCCTCGAAAATCCTTTCGCAGCTGACCCCGGACGAGTTGCGCCAGCTAGCCGGCACCATGTGCGGGATCGGCGAGGTGCAGCCACAGTCGATCATCGATGCGATTTCGGGCTTTTCACGCTCGACGCAGGACAGCGGAATCGGCGATCATGGCCGCGTGGCCAGCGTCCGGCGCCTGCTCTCGAGCGCGGTGGGTGAGGTGAAAACCGAAAACCTCATGCGCCAGATCGCGCCCGAGGCGGAAGAGGAGGGGCAACCGGCGCTGGGCCTGCTGCGCTGGCTCGATCCTCAGATCATCGGCGAGATTCTTGCGGACGAACATCCGCAGGCGATCGCGGTGCTGCTGCTCCAGCTCGACACCGAAGTGGCGGCGGCCGCGCTCGCGGCGCTGCCCGAGCATCTGCACACCCCGGTCCTTCACCGCGTGGCGCGGCTCGGGCCCGTTTCCCGCCAGGCGATCACCATTCTCGAGCAGACGCTCAATGCCAAGATCGAGAAGCTGCATGGCACGATCCCGCTCTCGATGGGCGGGATCAAACAGGCGGCGGAAATCATCAATCGCTCTCATCGCAGCGTCGAGAAGCGGGTAATCCCGTCGATCGGCAAGGTGGACAAGAAGCTCGCCAAGGAGCTCGAGAACGAGATGTTCAAGTTCGAGCATCTGTTCGCTCTCGATGTGAAGATGACCGGTGTCCTGCTGCGCGAGATCGAAAACGACACGCTGATCCTGGCTTTGAAGGGCATCGAGCCGGAACAGCGCGAACAGTTCTTCGGCGCCATGTCCTCGCGCGCGGCGGATGGGCTGCGCGACGATATCGAAGGTCGCGGCCGGGTTAAGAAGACCGAAGTCGAACAGGCGCAGAAGGATGTGGTCGCGATCGCCAAGCGCTTGATGGCGGACGGCGAGATCATCATGGGCGATGGCGACGAGGATTATGTCTAGGGTCGCCTATTCCGCTTTGGGTAGACCGGGGGGGTTCACCCCCAGTGCCCGCTACGCGCCGGTCGTCGTCGAGGAGGCGCCGCCCGTCGCGGTCGATGCTGCGGCGGAGGCGTATCGCAGCGGCTTCGAGGATGGCCAGGACTCGGCCAGGGCCGATGCCGAGGCGCAGCTCGCCCGCGAACGCGCCGAGCGCAACGCGATCGAGCTGGCCTTCGCCCGCTTCGATGTGGAAAGCGCGCAGAGCTTGCGCGAATTATTGCGCGCCACCGTCCATGCCCTGTGCGACGATGCGGTGCTACCGCTGGCGCTCGATAGCAAGGCGCTTGCGGCTCGGATCGAACTGGCGGCGGCCATGCTCCAGCGCAAGCACGACCAGAGGATCATCCATATCCATCCCGACGATCTCGCACTGGTGCGCGACAGCGTGGCGCCCGAGCTCGAACTCCTGCCCGATGCGTCGGTCGAACGCGGCGGTCTGCGTGTCGAGACCGAAGATGGCGGGGTGGAGGACGGCCCCCAGCAATGGCGCCGCGCCATCGCCGAAGCCCTCGATTCATGCGTGCCCTGATCGACAGCGTTCTGAGCGAAGCCGCCATGGCGCCGATCGATCTGGCCCCGCGGCGGTTCGGACGGGTGGTGGCTTGCGACGGTGGCCTGATCGAAGTCTCGGGGCTGGGTGTGCCGATCGGCAGCCTATGCCGCATCGCGCAAGGCAATGGCACCGAACACCGGGCCGAAGCGATCGGCTTCCGCAACGGCCACACCATGATGATGATGCTAGGCGATACCGTCCTGCTGCGCCCCGGCGCGATAGTCCGCCCCGAGGGACAGCCGGGCATGCTCTATGTCGGCGAGGAATTCCTTGGGCGTGCCGTGGATGGTTCGGGCAGTCCGATCGATGGGCGCGGACCGGTTGGTTCAACCACCGCCTGGCCCGCGGGCGGGCACCGCGTAGGCGCGCTCGACCGTTCCCGGGTGACCCAGCCTTTCGACACCGGAATTCGCTCGCTCAACGCGCTGACCACCTTCGGGATCGGTCAGCGGATCGGGATCATGGCGGGTTCGGGCGTCGGCAAATCGGTGCTGATGGACATGATCGTCGAGGGTGCGCAGGCGGATGCTGTGGTCGTCGGCCTGATCGGCGAGCGCGCCCGCGAGGTGTCCGACTTCGTCGGCCGCCACATGTCCGGGCCACGCGCCGCCACGACCGCGATCGTCGCGGTTCCGGCGGATCATGCCGCCAACTTGCGGATGCGCGGCGCGCTGCTGGCGACATCGCTGGCGGAGCATCTGCGCGGTCAGGGAAAACGCGTCCTGCTGATCCTCGACAGCCTGACCCGCGTCGCGCATGCGGCGCGCGAGATCGGCATCCTGCTCGGCGAACCCGGCGCGGCGCGGGGCTATCCGCCCTCCGCGCTGGCCACCATCACCAAGCTGATCGAGCGGGCGGGCAATTCCGGGGAAACGGGCGGGGCGGTGACCGGCGTCTACACGGTGCTGGCCGATGGCGACGATCAGAACGATCCCGTCGTCGACACTGCGCGCGCGATCCTCGACGGCCACATCGTGCTGTCGCGCGAGATCGCGCAGCGCGGGCAATACCCTGCGGTCGATGTCGGTGCGTCGCTGAGCCGGGTGATGAACGATATCGTCGCGCCCGACCATGCCATGGCCGCTCGCCGCTTCCGCGCGCTGAGCGCGACCTACGAAGCGAACCGCGATCTGGTGATGATGGGGGCCTATCGCAAAGGCACCGATCCGCTGCTTGACGAAGCCATCGCCCTCAATTCGAGGATGGTCGAGTTCCTGTCTCAGGAGGGCGGCAGCCATGTCGATATCTCCGCCGCCGCGCTGCAGATGAGGGAGCTCGTCAGCGGTGAGGACTGATCCTCGCAAACTCAAACGCGCTCGTTTGCTGGAACGGATTCGCACCGTCGAACGCAGCCGTTCGGCGCTGGCCGCCTCTGAAGCCGAGGAAACGCGCCGCCGCCTGTTCGGAGTGGCGGAGCGGACGCGCTCGCTGGCGCGGCACTATGCCCAGCAGGGCGATGCGGCGATCGGCACCGATCTGCGCGGCGCGAAGGCGATGCAGGGCCAGCTGCAGCAGCTTTGCGCCGTGAGCGAACAGCACGCGCAGGAGGCCGGCCAACGCTCCGATGCGAGCCTGGAAGAACTCGCCACCGCCGAACGCCGGATGCGCCGCGCGGCGGAAGACCGGCGAAGCCTCGCCCGCGCCATCATCGCCGATCTGGAGCGCTGAGTCCGAAACTGGCACGGTTCTTGAAGGGAGGGCCGTGAACAGCAGACGGACCCATGATGATCGCTCCTCCTTCTTTCCTCGCCGCAATCGACATGCCGCAGGCCAAGTCCGTCTCGGGCGAGAATGCGGCATCGGAAAGCTCGGGAAACTCCGGAATCGATGGTTTCGCGGCCCTCATAGCGCAACTCATGCAGATACTGCCGACGCCGAACGGGTCATCAGCCGACGCGCCGGTGGGGGAAGAAGACGGGGCCGGCAATCTGCCGACCGGCAAGATTTTGCCGGTTGATGGCGGCAACCTTGCCGCTGCCACCGCAGGTCAGATCGTCGGCGAAGCGGCCACCGGTCCTGTGCCGCGCCCTGGCGCCGCCGGTTCGATGCATTCTTCCGCCACGATCATTTCCTTTCAGCAGGCGCAGACGGCGCTTCCTGTGCAGCAGAGCGTGCGGCGTGCGCTGGGGACAGCTGACGCCGAGGGGACGCAGGTTGCAGCCAAGGAAGGCGCTGCTGCCGCATCTGTCAGCCCCACGCCGCGCTCGGATCAAATCCGCATGACGGTGTCGCTCGCTCCGCTCGAGACGACAGCGCTCCGCGTCGCCGCACCGCAAGATGTATTCGCGCCCGTCGAGAAGCAGCTTTCGGCGGCGATCGGGTCCATTCCGAAGACCGCGGGGGAGCCGGTCCCAGCGTCTCCGCAACCGCACCTCGCCAGCCTTGCGGATCGCGCGCCTCGTTCCGATGGCCGGATGGCCGCAACGCTCGCCGCGGAGCCGAAGCAGGCGGGCCGCGACGCGCAGCCACCTGCTGCCATCTCTTCCGAACGCACTCAGCCGGTCCGGTCGTCATCGCTTGAGAAGGATGCGAGTTCGGGTGATCGGTCGGGCCAGGCATCCGGCCCGGAAAGCGCGACTGGCGCCGCACGCACGCTGGCATCGCCGGAAAGTGCCAAGCCCTTCGCAATGCCGGCCTTCGCTCCGCTCGAGGCCGCTGCGGCAAACAGGGGCGATGGGCTGCGGGTTGCAGCTGCAACCACGGCCAGCGCCATGAGTTCGGTCGAGGGGATCGAACGTCTGGTGGAGCGTCTCTCGGTGGCGCGCGAGTTCGACATGACGAAATCCGCCAGTATTGCCGTCACGCATCGCGAGTTCGGGGCGCTGACGGTCACCTTCGACCACGCTCGCAACGGTCTCGACGTCGAGATCGCAGCGAAGGACAACGACATGCAGCGCGCGCTGGCTCTCGCCGTCGCCGCCGATCGGCCAACGGGTCGTGCAGGCGAGCCGCCGCAGCAGTCGCTCCCGCCGACGTCTCAGACGAACTTCGCCGCATCGGAGCGTGGCGCCGGCACGGCGGGGCAGGGTGCCAACTCCTCGGGCACCGCTTCTTCCGATGGCCGTGCGCAGGGCGAGGGTTCGCACCATCAGCGGGATCGTCAGCTGGCCTCTTCGGCGCAGGACCCTCGCAATCCCGCGCGACCCGCGCCCGGCGATGACGCCCTTTACGCCTGATCCCATTCAACGTTTCGAACCAATAGGACTGCTCAATGTCGGACGACCAATCCACTACCGATCCCAAGACCAAGAAGAAGGGCGGCTTCATCAAAGCGGTGCTTTTGGGCATCGTCCTGCTCGGTGCAGGTGGCGGCGGCACCTATGCCGCCTTCGCCAGCGGCCTGTTGGGCCAGCACGCCGAGAAGGCGGAAGACATGCAGCCCAAGCTCGTACTCAAGGGAATGGAGGATCCGTTTCCCTATGCGGACGACGGCAAGGACAAGGTCGAAATCGTCCACGGAACAGGCGGAAGCAAATACCGCACGGCCTACTACAATTTTGGCGAGGAGTTCACTTCCAACCTCGCCGATGGTTCGGCGCTGATCCAGATCAGCCTCGCCGCCTCGACCCATCATGATGGGCGCGTACTCATGTGGTTGCACGAGCATGAAACGGCACTGCGCTCTAGGGTTCTCGTCGAACTCGCTTCCACCGATGAAGCCGAGCTCATGGGCGTGGCGGGCAAGCAGCAGCTGCAGAAGCGCCTGGCCGCGGCAATCAACCAAGTGCTCGAAGAACGCGAGGGCTTCGGCGGGGTCGCAAACGTCTATTTCCGTTCGCTCATCATCCAATGATCAGCGCCACTTTCCCTAAGACCGCCGCGCGCGCCGCGCGTCACTGCGACGAGCTGCTCAGCCGCGCGGCGAGCCCGCCGGACTTCGCCAATGAGTTCGAGCGCTTCGCCGGCCAGTTCGCCGAGCACGCGCGCACCTCGCTCGGAGAGCTGTGCGATTGCCGTGCGCTGCGGGTGGAAGCGGGCGAGCTGGATCAACTGCCGGCGAGCGAGTGGCTGTCACAGGTCGCCACCGCCAATGTCCATTCCTTCTATGCCCTCGGCCAGGACCGGTGCGGCATCCTCGTGTCCACCCCGGTGGCCGATCTGGTTGCCCAATTCGAGCGCATCCTGGGGGGGACCGGCGAGATCGACGAGGACTATGCGGTCCTGCCGGCGTCGGCGGCGCGGTTCGCACAGCAATTCGAGGATCGCATCGCCGAGACGCTGCGGCAGGCCTGCGACCGAAGCGAAATCGCCGCTTCGGCCAGCGGCAGCGTGGTCGACCAGGTCGCGCCCTTCGAACCGAGCGAGCGCATCTGGACGGCCACGCTTTCGGTAGCGCTTGCGGGCAATGCGCGAATTTGGCGGGTTCGCCTCGCCGCGAGCGAGGCGATGCTGGCGAAGCTCGTCGGCTCGCGCGCGGTGTCGCCCGCCACCGGACGCAAGATCGGGGCGCGCGGCCTCGAAGGCTCGGCGGTCGCGGAGGTCGAGATGCCGCTGCGTGCGGTGCTGGTAGATGTGCCGATGTCGATCGCGCGTCTGGCCCAGCTGGCGCCCGGCGCGCTGATCCCCGTCGCGATCCACCGCAACGTGCCGCTGCTGATCGGCGACACCATCATCGCCCATGGAACCGTCGGGGAAATCGACGACCGCGTGGCACTCGAACTCACCCAGACATCAATCGCAAAGGATCACTGACATGTCGCTTCACGCCGATGGCTTCGGCCTCATCCAGGATATCGACGTCCGCCTCACGGTCGAACTCGGCCGCAAGCAGATGCGCCTGCGCGACGTGCTGGCGCTCGGGGAATCCAGCTTCATCGAACTCGATCGCCTGACCGACGAACCGCTCGATATCCTCGTCAACGGCAAGATGATCGCGCGCGGCGAGGTGGTCGCTCAGGGCAACCGCTTCGCCATCCGCGTGCTCGAGCTCGTGGGAGCCTCCAGCAGCGGCGGTGCTGCGCCGACTGCGATCGCCGAACCCAAAGTGGAAGCCCTGCAGTAATGTTCTGGTACGTCCTCAAGCTGTTAATCCTGCTCCCGGTCATCTGCGCGATGATCTGGGGCACGCTCAAGCTCGCCAAGCGGCTGCAAGGTCAGTTCGGCGCTCCTGCGGGCAGCGAAAAGTCGGTCAAGATCATTGAGACGACCATGCTGTCTCCCACGCTGCGGCTCGCGGTGATCGAATTCCATGGCCGTGAGATACTCGTGTCGACATCGCGCAACGGCCTGACGCGGCTCGCCGAGGCGCCGGCCCGGGTTCGCGAAGCCGCACCTGCGGTGGTCGTGGAGCCCGCGGCGTGATCGCCCGGCTTCTCAAGTTCGGCGCGACGCTCGCCGCAATGACCTATCCGGCCATCGTGACCGCGCAGACTGCAGCTGAAGGAGCCGTTCCGGGCGCTCTCGATCGCGCTTTCGGCCAGCTCTCGGGCGCCGGTGGCGAGCCGCTGAGCCTGTCGCTCCAGCTGCTGCTGGTGATGGGGCTGCTGACGATCCTGCCGGCGCTGCTGCTGATGATGACCAGCTTCACGCGGATCATCATCGTGCTGGCGATCCTGCGACAGGCGCTCGGGCTGCAGCAGTCGCCCCCCAACCAGGTGCTGATCGGGATCAGCCTGTTCCTCTCGCTGTTCATCATGGCGCCGACGCTAGAGCGCGTGAACGAAGCGGCGATCGCCCCCTATTCGGCGGGCGAGATCGGCGCCGAAGTCGCCATCGAGCGGGCCGGCGACCAGTTCCATGCCTTCATGATCCGCCAGACCCGGGAGTACGACCTCAGGATGTTCGCCGATATCGCCGATACGCCGCAATTCGCCAGCCCGCAGGAAGTGCCGTTCTCGATCCTGCTTCCTGCCTTCGTGACCAGCGAACTCAAGACCGCGTTCCAGATCGGCTTTATGCTGTTCCTCCCCTTCCTCGTGATCGATCTCGTCATCGCTAGTGTCCTGATGAGCCTTGGCATGATGATGATGAGCCCGATGATCGTCTCGCTTCCCTTCAAGCTGCTGCTGTTCGTCCTCGTCGACGGCTGGGCGCTGCTGATGGGTTCCCTTGCCTCCAGTTTCGCGTAGCCGCCATGGATGAAGCCTCCGTCCTTCTGTCGCTCGCCGACCGCATGCTGTGGATCGCCGCTCTGGTGGCGGCGCCGGTTCTGCTCGCCAGCCTCGCCATCGGTCTGGTGATCGGGCTCGTTCAAGCCGCCACGTCTGTCAACGAGCAGACGCTCACCTTCGTGCCGAAACTGGCTGCGGTGGCCTTCGTGCTGGTCGTGTTCGGTGCCTCGATGATGGCGCTGGTGAACGATTTCATGCTCGATATCTTCGCCGAAATCGCGCGGATGGGCGGGTGACAGGGCTCGACTTCGGCTTCGGTGCGCTCGAGCAGGACATGTGGCGCGTCGTCTTTCTGATGACCCGCATCGGTGCCGCGCTGCTCGCGGCGCCCTTCTTCGGCGCATCCTCGGTGCCGATGACGGTGCGGATCTCGCTGACCGGCGCGCTGGCGATCTTCACCTCGATCTGGCTGCCCGAGATCGCGACTCCACCCGCGCTGTTTTCGCTCGAAGGACTGATGGCGGTCGCCGGGGAAGTGGCCGTCGGTCTCGCGCTCGGCTTCGTGCTGCAACTGGCCTTTGCGGCTCCGACCATCGCGGCCGAACTGATCGGCGGCGGGATGGGGATGAGCATGGCGATGTCGAGCGATCCCATGGGGGGCGGCACGACCACTGCCTTCGGCCAGTACTTCATCATCGTCCTCACCCTGATTTTCCTCGCTACGGGAGCGCATCTGCACTGGATCGCGCTGGTCACCGAAAGCTATCGGGCCTTCCCGCCGGGAGAGACCTGGCTCGGGGCGGAGCGGTTCGGAATGATTGCGAGCTTCGCCACCAGCATGTTCGAAACCGCGCTGCGCATCGCACTCCCGGTCACGCTCATCCTGTTCCTGGTTCAGGTTCTGACCGGCATTCTCAGCCGTTCGGCGCCCTCGCTCAACCTCTTTGCGCTGGGCCTGCCCGCCGGCGTTCTGGCAGGGCTCGTCGCGCTCGTGATCTCGGCGCCGCTGATCTACGACCAGTTCCTCGGCATCGTCGAGGGATCGCTCGAACAGGCCGAAGGCGTGCTGGTCCGATGAGCGAGGAAACCGCCGGCGAAAAGACCTTCGCACCAACCGAGAAGCGCCTCGCAGACGCTGCCAAGAAGGGCGACGTCCTGCGCTCGAAGGAATCGGGCACGGCCGCCGTGATGCTGCTGGGCGGGGTGTGGCTGGTGTTCGCGGGGCCCTGGCTGCTCGAAGGTCTCGCCGGCTTGATGAGCGAGGCGTTCCGCTTCGATGCGCGCGACATGAACGACTACAATGTCGGGCTGCTCATGATGGAAGGACTGTTCCTTTCGGTTCTCGCCATCCTGACGCTCGCCGTTCCGGTGATCCTGGTGACGCTGCTGACCCAATTGGGTTTCGGGCGCGGCCGATGGGTGGGGGCGAATCTCGCAGCCAAGGGATCGCGGATCAATCCGCTGTCCGGGCTGAAGCGGATGTTCGGGCCGACCGGGCTCATCGAGATGGGGAAGGGGCTGCTCAAGATCGTCCTGCTGGGCGCGATCGCCTTTGCCTGGTGGTGGTCGAGCATCGACATGATCATCGGGCTGGGCCGCGGCTCGCTCTCGGTCCAGCTGGGTGCGGCCTGGGACGCGATCGTCTCGCTGGTCTTCGCGCTCTCGGGAGGGCTGGTGGTGATCGCGATGGTCGATCTGCCGATCATGTGGCTGCGCCAGCAAAAGCGGCTCAAGATGAGTCACCAGGAAATGCGCGACGAGAGCAAGGAGAGCGAAGGCTCGCCCGAAATGCGCTCCGCGCGCCGCCAGCGCCAGCGCGATATCGCGACCGGCTCGGTGATGGGCGCGATGCGCGAAGCGCAATTCGTCATCACCAACCCGAGCCATTTCGCGGTTGCACTGACCTACGATCAAACCAAGGCATCGGCGCCGATCGTGCTCGCCAAGGGCAGGGGCGACAAGGCGATGGCGATGAAGGAACTCGCCCGCGAGATGGATCTGCCCACGCTCGAATTTCCGCAGCTGGCACGGTCGGTCTATTTCACTACCCGCGAGCGGCAGGTGATCTGCGAGGATCTCTACGGCGCGATCGCATCGGTTCTGGCCTATGTCCTGTCGCTGAAACGAGGGGAGTCGCCCCCGCGTCCGCAGATCGACGTGCCGGTGGCACTGCGTTTCGACGCCGAGGGTCGGCTGGCCGTTAATCCCGCAGCCACCGCGCCGTTCTCAGAGCGATGAATGTTTCACCTTCCTCGATCGCCACGACGCTCGGTATCGGCAGCGGTATCGACATGGCCGGCCTTGCGGTCCAGCTCGCCGAAGCGCAATTCGCGGGTCGCAACGAGCGCCTGACCGCCAGATCCGAGACGCTCGAACGCCAGATCTCGCTTGCCGGATCGATCCGCAGTTCGTTCTCGCTCTTCGCCAGCGCGCTGGGCGACCGCTTGCGCACCGGCGATCTCGCGCCGGTTCCGACGATCAGCAATGCATCGGTAGCCAGCGTCTCTACCCCGCTGGGGGCCCTTGGAAAGGGCACCTATTCGCTCGAGGTCAACAGCCTGGCGAGCAACCAGACGCTGACCGGGCCAGTCTATGCTTCGGCGAGCGATACGGTCGGGGCGGGCACGCTGACGATCCGCTTCGGTGCGACGTCGAATGCCGCCTTCACCGAGAATACGGAGCGCCCGCCGCTGGCGCTCGACATCGTACCCGGCTCCACCCTCGCGGATGTGGCGAATGCGATCAATTCCGGAAACGCGGGTCTGACCGCCTATGTCGCGCAGACGGCGGCGGGCGCGCAACTGGTGATGAAAGGAGCAGAGGGCCTCGAGAACGGCTTCGTCATCGAAGCGACCGAGGACGGCGCAAATCCGGGACTGTCGGCGCTGGCCTGGCAGCCCGGCGGCGATCCCGCGCGATTGGTGAAAGCATCGGCGGACGCCGAATATCTGCTGGACGGCCTGCTCAGGCGCACAAGCAGCAACACCATCCCCAACGCCGCGCCCGGACTTTCGCTCTCGCTGACCGGTACCAACGCCGGCGCACCCGCTACGATCGGCTTCGCCAATTCCAATGGCGCGATCTCCGGCGTGATGCAGGACATCACCGGGGCCCTCAACGAGATTATCTCCGAATTGCGCACAGCGACCAACCCGCTCGGGGGCGATCTGTCACGAGATCCGGGGGCTCGGGCGCTCAGCCGCAATCTCTCGGCACTGGGTTCGACGGTCATCCTCCCGAATGCTCCCGAAGGCTCGCCGCGCACGCTGGCGGAACTCGGCCTCGCGATCGAGCGCGACGGCAGCTTCCGGTTCGACAGCGCCAAGCTGACGCAAGCACTCGAGCGCGATCCTGCCGGGGTGGCCGCCATGTTCACCACCGGGATCAATGGTGTCTATTCCACCATCGATCGCCTGGCGCGGTCGAGCAGCAGTTCGAGCGATCCCGGTTCGCTCGCCGGATCGATCGTGCGCTATCAGTCGCAGTCGCAGCAGATATCGAGCGATCTGACCAAATTGGCCGAACAGCAGGAAACCCTGCGCGCCAGTATGGTCGCCCGGTTCGCCCAGGCGGACAGCCGTGTCGCCGCCTCCAAGTCGACACTGTCCTTCCTCCAGTCGCAGATCGATGCGTGGAACGCGCAGAGCAACTGACATGCTGGCCCGCACGCAACCTGCCGATGCCTATCGCGAGGCAAATTTCGACGCTCGCCTGATGGGCGGAAGTCGGGACGATCTGGTGATCTTCTGCATCGAAGACCTGATCGCCAATCTTGGTGCACTCGAGATCGCCGAAGCTCGCGGAGACCGGGCGGCCCGAAGCAAGGCACTCACCCGCTGCGTAACGGCGCTGACCGCGCTGGAGTTGGGTATTGACCGCCAGGCGGAACTTGCGAGCAGTCTGCTGCATTTCTACGGCGCCGCCAAGGTCTCGCTGCTCGAGTCCGTTCGCGAAACCGACCTGACCAACATCGCCGCCATGAAACAGGATTTCCACGATATCGGCAAGGCGATGCAGGCGGTGCGGTTCGCCTAACCCGCAGAATAAATCCCAATCAGAAACTTTATCATTGCGGTGCCTGAATCGCTTCGGCTAACGATTGTTAACGAAGGTGGTTAACAACTTCGTGATGCGTTGCCTCCGAGTGCTAAGCTGTTCGCGGTAACATACTGAAAAAGTTATAGTTGGGTTTATTGAACGGGGTAGTCGGGGGCGTTTCATCGATGTCGAAAGTTTACGTCGTCGATGACGACGCAGTGCGGCGCGCGCAAATCTGCCGGCTTCTGACTGGCGAGGATATCCACCCTGAGCCTTTCGATTCAATCGACGAGCTCATTCGATTCATGCCTTCTGAGGGGTTCATCCTCGTCCACGACGAGGGTGAGGGGGTCTTCGAGCTGATCCAACGCCTGGAGAGCGAGATCTGGCTGCCGGTCATCGCCTATAGCGACGAACCGCAAACCGCACGGATTGTCAGCGCGATGCAATCGGGTGTCTCCTCCTACGTCACCTACCCGCTGAAAGCCGCCGAATTTCGGCGCGAGTACGACAAGCTCAAAGGCGCCCTCGCAAACCGATTCGCGAAAAGGCAGCGCTCGACCGCCGCACGTAAAATGCTCGAAATGCTGAGCAATCGCGAGCGCGAGATTCTCTCCTGCATGCTCGATCATGGCACCAGCAAAGCGATCGCGCGCCATCTCGGGATAAGTCCGCGTACCGTGGAGGCGCATCGCGCCAGTCTCATGGCTCGCCTCGAGGTGCGCACTGCGGCGCAGGCAATCCGCATCGCGGTCGAAGGGGATGCATTCGGCCTGCCCACAGAGGTTTCGACGCGTCAGGACAATGCAACATTGGGGATTGCCTGCGACGATCGCTATGAAGAGCTGGTTCAGCAAGCATCCGCCTAGCTTCGAGATCCAGGGGCGCTCAGCGGAAACTCTGTGAATTTCCCAGGGCCAGGGGCGTCAGCCCTCAGTCCCGAGCCGCCGCCGCGATCGTCAGACGCAGCTTGTCCAACGCTGCGGATTTGAGTTGATGCACGCGCGGCACGCTGACTTCCAGAACCGCTGCGATCTCGGTCAGATTGAGCTCTTCGACGAAGTGGAGCTTTATCACCAACTGCAACCGGTCTGGCAGTGCAGCGATCGCATCCGCCAGGCCGGCGCGATCCTCGATCTGCAGCAGACTCGCTTCGGCATCCGGATCTTCGGATCGGAAGGCGGGATCGCTGTCGGAATAGCAATCCTCGATCGAGCTCATCGATATATACAGCTGGCGGCGAATATCGTGCAATTCGTCGGTCGAAATGTGAACCGCACTCGCGAGCTCGGCCGCAGAGGGTTCGCGCCCGAGTTCGCTGCGCAAGATGTCGGTCGCCCGCTCCAGCTTGCGTCGCATCTGCAACGCCCCGCGCGTGTGATGCGATTGCGAGCGCAGCAGGTCGATCATCGCCCCCCGCACGCGCATCTTGGCATAGGCGGCAAAGCCGTCGTCGCTTGGCCGATCATGGCGCTGGGCGCATTCGGTGAGCGCGATCAGCCCGGATTGCATCAGATCGTCGACGTCGATCGAGCCGCTGCAGCTGCCGCCATAATACCATGCCAGCTTGCGCACCATGGGCAGGAATTGCGCAACCCGGTCGTCGATTCTGCTGGCATAGGCGCGGCGCGCGTTGAAGTTCGAGTGGTCGTGTTTCATGCCGCGAGAGCCTCCGTGTCATGGCCAAGTGCCGCGGGTTCTTCATGGGTTTCGCCGCCCACCACCGCGATCACCTCGATCGGCTGCGTGGGAGGCAATTCGGTGATGGAGAGCACCGTGCAGCCCGGCGCGCGCATCTTGAGCAACGCGGCGAGCGCCCGGCGCGCGCGCGGCTGGACGATCAGCGCGGGCTGGGTCGAGCCCGGTTCGCGTGCGCCCACGATGGCGGCGATGCGTTCGCCGATCGAGCGGCCGAGATCGGGTTCGATGATGAGTTCGCCGCTGGCGGGATCCTGCATTCCGTTCACGACCATCTCCTCGAGCTGCGCCGCCAGGGTGATCACCGGCAGTTTGGTGTCGGGGGAACAGGTCTCGCCCAACAGCATGGCGCCCAGATCGGCGCGGATGATGTCGATCAGGCGATCGTGCTCGCCGGTCTGCTGAGCGGCCAGCGAGAGGCTGGAGAAGATCGGCAGGGCATGGCGTAGCGAGATGCCGTCGGCGAGCAGCGCTTTGAGCACACGCGTCACCGCGGCGAGCGAGAGCGGCTGGGGCGTGATCGTCTCGATCAGTTGACCATGGCGCCCGCGCAGGTGATCGACGAGATCGCGAACCTGATCCGGCCCGAGCAGATCCTGCGCGCGGGTCGCGATCAGCTGGTGGAGCTGGGTGGCGATCACGCTTTCGGGATCGACGACGAGATAGCCTTCGGCGACCGCGAGATCGCGCGAGCCCGGATCGATCCACAGCGCGGGGCAGCCGAAGCTGGGATCGACCGTGGCCTCGCCCGGCACCGCATGCGCCTGCATCACCTCGCCGGTGTCGATCGCCAGCAGCGAATCCGGTTTGAGCCTGCCGCTGCCGATCGGGCTGCCGCCCAGCGTGATGCGGTAGCCGTCGGGATCGATCTCGAATGTGTCTTCGATCCGAAACGGTGGGATCACGAAGCCGAAGGCCTGGCACATCTGGCGCCGCAAGCCGGTCAGCCGCGCAATCAGCGTCGCGCCGTGGCGCTCGTCGGTCAGATGGATCAGGCCATAGCCCAGCTGAATGGTGACCAGCGTCTGATCGGTGACGTCGTCGATCGAGATTTTGGAAGGATCGGGCGCAGCAACGGGTTCGACGAAGTTCTCCACCGCCTCGCGCCGAGTCTTGAGCGTGCGCCAGAGCAGGAAGGCGCCCGCGGCGAGCGGCAGGAAGATCGCCTGCGGCATCGCCGGAATGCAGCCGATCGCAAACAGAATGCAGGCGACCGGCAGCCAGATCTTGGGATCGGCCAGCTGACCGCCGATCTGTCCGGTGAGGTCGCGGGTATCCGATACGCGGGTGACGATGACCGCCGCGGCGATCGAGAGCAGCAGCGCCGGGACCGAGGCGACCAGCGCGTCGCCGATCGCCAGTGTGATGTAGTGCTGGCCTGCCTCGGCGATCGACAGACCGTGCGTGGTCATGCCGAGCACCAGCCCGGCGATGATGTTGATGAACAGGATCAGCAGCGCCGCGACGGCGTCGCCCTTCACGAACTTGCTGGCGCCGTCCATCGAGCCGTAGAAATCGGCCTCGGTGGCGATCTCGCGGCGCCGCGCCTTGGCTTCGTCGGCGGTGAGCAACCCGGCGGCGAGATCGGCGTCGATCGCCATCTGCTTGCCTGGCAGTGCATCGAGGGTGAAGCGCGCAGAGACCTCGGACACGCGGCCCGCGCCCTTGGTGACCACCATCAGATTGATGATCATCAGGATCAGGAAGACGAAGATGCCGACGGTGAAATTGCCCCCGATCAGGAAGGCGCCGAAAGCCTCGATCACCATCCCTGCGGCGGCTTCGCCCTCGTGGCCGTTCATCAGCACGATCCGCGTCGAGGCGACGTTGAGCGCAAGCCGCAGCAGCGTGGCGAACAGCAGGACCGAGGGGAAGGACGAGAAATCGAGCGGCTTCTGCGCGTTCATCGCCGCCATCAGCACAGAAACCGAGAGGGCGATGTTGAGCACGAAGAACAGGTCGAGAAGGATCACCGGGATCGGCATGACCATCAGCAGGATGATCGTGAGGATGCCGATCGGCAGCGCGAGGGCGGGGCTGAAGATCTGTCGTGCGTTCACAGGCCGAATGCTTTCAATTTGCCATAGGCGGTGGCGATGGTCTCACTCGCGCGCCCGCCCATCGGGGCGCCCGCGCCGCCGAAGGTGGATTTGAGCGTGTCGGACATCGAAGGCCGCGATGCGGCGGTCGGCAGCGGGTGGGATGAGATCGTCGAACCCGAGAAGTCGTGCTGGGCGAAATTACGCTGCGCGGCAAAAGCGGCGAAGCGTTCGGGAGTGCCGCTCGCCCCAGCAGGCATCGCGCCGTCGCCATAGGCCGAGGCGACCTTGTCGCGCATCACGCTCATGACCTCGCCGAGCGATCTCGCGCGGCCGCCCTCATAGAAGATAGGACGGTTGGCGCGCGCGGCCTGCGGCATCATCGCCGCCGCCGAGCGCCCGGGATCGGCGCCCAATGCGCCGAGGAATTGTTGCGCTCCGCCGAGCCCGAGAAAGTGCGCGAGATAGAGTTCGGCGGGCTCGGGTTCGCGGCCCAGCGAAAGGCGCAGTCCGTCGGCGTTCTCGCGGGTGAGCTCGGCGGCCATCAGCGAAGAGGCGTCTGCATCGTAGCGCAGCGACATGACTCGCGCGCGAGTGGCGGGATCGGCGATCCCTCCGCCGGGGCCGATGGCCTGGTCGGCCCATTCCATCCCGTGTTTAGAGCCATGGCGATCGACCATGCGCATCCAGGTGGAATCGATGAACTGATAGAGCCCGGTGGCGCTGGAGGTCCCCGCCTTGGCACGCGGGTCGAGACCCGATTCCAGCTTCGCCTGCGCCAGCAGATAATCGAAATCGACCCCCGTGCGCAGCGAAGCGCGCGCGATGGCGGCCTTGACCTCGGTGTTCTGGACGGGATTGACGGTGGGCACGAAACCTCCGGGAATTGCCTTCCCGGATGTTCAGCAAGCTTTGTGCCAAACCCGCAGCGCGGGCCAGGCCGTTCTGCCGTCAGGCGAGCGCAACGCCTCCGCTGCGGCGCGGCAGCGCAGTGTAGGCATCGCCGGTTTGGGTCAGCGTGCCCAGGCGGTTCTGGACGTTGGAGGCGATCAGGTTGCGCAGGCGGCGGTTGATCTCGTTGAGCCGTCGGACCGCGTCGAGTGCGCCGAGGCATTCCTCGTCGAGCTGCGAGCGCTCGACCGCCTCGAGTTTCGCGCACAGGTCGAGCTTGCCGGCAGTGGACTGAACGATCGCGTCGAGGTCGAGGGCGGCAAGCGCCTGCCGTTCGCCTTCGAGCAGGGCAACCATTTGCCGCAGGGTGGCAAGCGGACTGGAGGTCAGGGTCATTGGCCGATCGTCCCATAGAGGCCGGCCGCGATGATCGCGTCGGCGATTTCGGTGGGAATGAGGGGATAACGGTCGTTGGCAAGCGCTTCGCGGATTGCGGCGACGCGCTCGTGATCGACGCCGCTCTCACCAGCTGTGACCCGTGCGGTAGAGACCGGAGGTTCGGACTCACGCGTCTCGGCAGCGGCCTTGTGCGAGGCGGATAACCGCTGCGCCGGTGCGACGGTCGCGCTCGCGCGCTGTACCGCTCCTGCAATTTCCGGCAATCCGACAATACGCATCGTTTCGCTCCACTATCTGGTCGATATGTAGAACGGCGGATGCTGCGCGGATTTAACGGGCCGGCAACAAATTTTGCCGCCTATGGCAATTGGATGCCGACCTGGCCGGGGCGGATCACCATCGCGCGCAGCGTATCCGAACGCTTGCCGTCGGCGCGCACCTGGATCCATTCGCCCTGCGCGCCGTCTTCCACGGCTTCGCCCTGGCGGGTGAGGGTGAAGCCGTGACCGCGCACTAGAATGCTGACGGATTCCCCGCGGCGCACCAGCATCTCGGCCGGCGCTTGTGTCTCGCGCGACTGGCCTACGGGACCGCCATCGACCGCGACATAGATCTTCCAGCCCGCGCTGGGGCAGGCGACCTGAACCGAGCGCTGATCACGCCCGAACCACGAAAGGTCGAGCGGGGTTGAGCAGGAGGAGAGCTTGAGGCGCCGATCGACGGGCAAGCGGGCGCCGCCGGGCTGGCCGATCTGCGAACCGGTGAAATCCACGACTGCGCGGTCGATCATGCCGAGATCGGTCGTCGCTGCGGCCGCTGCGGTGGCAAATGCGGCGGAGCCGATCAGTCCGAGAACAACAAGCTGGCGCATGGCGATTTCCTTGGCGGTGAGAGTTTCAACGTTTCTCAGCAAGCATCGTGCCAGTCTCCGGATTGCCCTCATAGCCGATCGTCACCAGGGTTTCGGCCCTTGTGCCGGGCTCGAGTACGAGCCGAGCGGTCGAGCCCTTCGACTCGATCTGCTCGAGCAATGCGGACCCGTCGCGGAATGCGGCCTCGCGTTGGCCACCGGGATACCGGACGACCACGCTTGCGCCCTGCCGGTCGTCGGTCATCGTCATATCGAGCCACTGGCCCAGGTTCGTCTCGGGGCCGGGGCGAAACACCGCCAGCCCCGCGCCGCTGCTGTCCGAAATGGCTGTCGCGACTGGCTCCACCTGCTGCGGCACAGCCGGAGTATCGCGGCTGGCCTGCGCGGTGACGAGGAACAGGATCAGAGCGAGATCCGCAGTAACCGTCTGCCAGCCGGAACCGGCGCGCAGGATCATGCCGCCACCTGCGGAGCGTTCTCGACCGGCGCAGCGCTGCCGGCCTTGCGCACCCCTTCGGCCAGCCATTCGAGAACCGCGTCGCGGTCGCGCTCCTCCTGCCGCGAGCGGCGGGCAATTGCGGCCGCGATAGGCGCGAACAGGAAATTGGCGGCCAGCAGCCCATAGAGCGTGGTGACGACGGCGATCGCGACCGCATCGACGAGGCTTTCGCCTTGCGGGGTTGCGCCCGGGGCCTGTCCCAGCGCGAACAGTGTGCCGGCGAGGCCGAGCACCGGGGCGAGCTCGGCCGCGCTTTCGAAAGTTCGCGCCGCGCGCTGCGCTTTGTCGAGCCGCTGTTGCTTATACCGCCGATGCGCCCCGTGGATCGATTCGATCGACCGCTGCCCAATCATGATGTCGGTGATGCTGTCGAATTCGACATCGCCGAAATGATGCGGCGCGGCGCGGAAAAAGCCGTCGTCGGCGATCTCGCGGATCTGTTTCGATAGTTCGGCCTTGGCCTTTGCGACATCGAAGGCGGGCTCGAACGTGCCGCGGAGCGCAGCCAGCGTCACGCGCATATCCGCGACGCCGCAGCGCAGCAGCGTCGCCGCCACGGTTCCTGCGAATACGATGGCGATCGCGACGGGATCGATCCAGTTTTCCAGCATGGGTTGCGCTACTCCTCGGATCGCAGAACGGTCGGGTGCGAGGCGTGTTTACCCCGTGGAAGAACTTTGCCGCCCACCGGCAGAAGCTTGCCGCAAATTGCCGCAACCGGTGCTTCCGACGAGCTTCAGCGAGTTTGGCACGCCACTTGCTAACCCGGTTCCGTAGTTTTTTGCGGAGGCTCACATGAGCAACGGTTTGTTCGGCATTCACGGTGCAGCGCTGGAGATCAGATCGCAGCGCATGGGTGTGCTCAGTTCGAATATCGCGAACGCCGCAACACCCAATTACAAGGCGCGCGACGTCGATTTCGCGGCGGCGCTCGAAGCGCGGCTGGGCGGGGTCGACAGCGAACGCGCCGCCGGTTCCGTCGCAAGCTATCGCATTCCCACCATGGCCAGCCTCGACGGCAACACCGTCGAGATGGCGACCGAGCAAGCCGCCTTCGCCGAGAATGCGGTCGCCTATTCGGCGACGCTCGGTTTCTTGCGCGGACGGGTCGAGACCCTCACCCGCGCGATCAGGGGCGAATGAGCATGGCCGGTCCGTCATCTCTCTTCGAAGTGGGGCACCGCGCAATGTCTGCACAGCTCGTGCGGATGAACACCGCGGCGTCCAACCTGGCAAATGCCGGTTCCGTCGCGGGCAGCGAGGAAGCCGCCTACCGCCCGATGCGCACCGTCTTTGCGCAGGAACTCGACCGCGCCAGCGGCTTGTCCTCCGTGCGCGTAGACGGCGTCGTGCGCGAGGATGTCGCCCCGATCCGCCGCCACGACCCCGGTCACCCGCTTGCCGATGAGAATGGCGACGTCTGGGAAAGTCCGGTCGATGAGAATGCCGAGATGGTCGAGATGCTCGAGGCCTCGCGCCAATATCGCAACATGGTCGAGGCGCTCTCGACCGCCAAGCAGCTGATGCTCGAAACGATGAGGATGAAATGATCACACCAGTCACCAATCAGCCGGCTGCCTCCGCAGCACCCGTCGCGGGGCGCGGGATGGACCAGCTGGGGCAGGGGGATTTCCTCCGTCTGCTTACCGTCCAGATGCAGCAGCAGGATCCGATGGATCCGGTCGATAACAAGGAGATGCTGGCGCAGATGGCGCAGTTCTCCTCGCTCGCAGGCGTCGCCGAGACCAATTCCATGCTCGAACGGATTTCGGACAAGCTCGATCAGCTGATCGTGTCCACCGAGACCGCCCACGATCTTCGCAACGGAGAAAATTGATGTCCTTCTACACTTCGCTCAACGGCATGAAGAACGCGCAGACCTCGCTCGGCGTGATCTCGCACAACATTGCCAACTCCGAGACCTTCGGTTTCAAGCGCAGCCGTACCGAGTTCTCGGAGCTCGTCGCCGGATCGGCGCTCAGCAATCCGCGGATGATCCAGGGCATCGGCGCCTCGGTGAAATCGATCACCCAGAATTTCTCGCTCGGCCCCGTCGAACAGACCGGTTCC
Organism: Qipengyuania benthica; assembly: GCF_030717865.1. NCBI lineage: Bacteria > Pseudomonadati > Pseudomonadota > Alphaproteobacteria > Sphingomonadales > Erythrobacteraceae > Qipengyuania > Qipengyuania benthica. The sequence continues at coordinate 571,347 of NZ_JAVAIL010000001.1, forward strand.
GCGCTCGACCTCGCGATCACCGGCGACGGCTTTTTCACCACCCGTTCGGCTATCGACGGCTCGACGCTCTACACCCGCGCCGGGTCCTTCACGCTGAGTGGCGCCGGCAACATCGTCGACAGCAGCGGCAATCGCCTGCAGCTTTTCCCGGTCGATGCCAATGGCCAGATCACCGGTAACACGCTGTCCGATGCCAACCTGCCGACGCAGAATGCTGCCGGGGCGGAGTTCGTAGGCGTCACCATCGACGAAGTGGGGGTCGTCTCGGCGTCCTATGCCGACGGATCGACCGATCCGGTCGGTGCGGTGGCGCTCGCGACGTTCATCTCGCCCACCGGGCTCAAGAAAGTGGGCCAGGCAAACTGGGAAGGCACCGGCCTGTCCGGGGCCGCCACCTACGGTGCTGCCGGTTCGGGCGCCTACGGTTCGCTCCTCTCGGGTTCGCTCGAGCGCTCGAATGTAGACATTGCGGAAGAACTGGTCGGGCTGATCACCGCCCAGCGCAATTTCCAGGCGAATGCCAAAGCGATCGATACCGCCACCCAGATCTCGCAGACCGTCATCAACCTGCGGAGCTGATCGCGATGGACCGCCTTATCCACACTGCGCTTTCGGGCATGCGGGCGTCGATGGACAGCCAGCGCGTCATCGCGAGCAATATGGCCAATGCCAATACGCTCGGGTTTCGCGCCGAACTGGTCGATGCGCGTGCGGTCACCATCGAGGGTCTCCCCAACGAGGCGCGCGCGATGCAGACCGTGCAGGTGCGCGGTGCGGATATGAAGGCGGGCGAGATGATCGACACCGGGCGATCGCTCGATCTCGCCATCGAGACCGAGGCGCTGATGGCGGTGCAGGCCGAAGGCGGCACCGAAGCCTACACCAGGCGCGGCGATCTCTCGATCTCGGCGACCGGGCTGCTGGTCAACGGCGAGGGGCGTCCAGTGCTGGGCGACACCGGCCCGATCACCGTCCCCCCCACCGGCATCCCGGCGATTGCACCCGACGGGACGATCACGATCACCGACCCCGCGGTGCCCGACCAGCCCCCGGCCGAGATCGGTCGGATCAAGCTGGCCGGCTGGCAGGGTTCGCCGATCCAGAAGGGTCTCGACGGCCTGTTCCGGGTCGAGGGCGGCGGCGTGCTGCCGCTCGATGAAACCGCCACCGTCAAAACCGGCGCGCTCGAGCAATCCAACGTCAGCACCACCGAAGTCCTGGTCGAGATGATCGATGCGCAGCGCCTGTTCGCGATGCGCAGCAAGATGATCGCGACCGCCCGTGAAATCGACGAAAGCGGCGCACAATTGATGCGCCTCGGCTAATCCAGGAAAAAGGATCCAGCACATGCCCACCTCAGCTCTCCAGGTCGCCCGGACCGGACTCGAAGCGCAGGACGCGCGGATGAGGGTCATCGCCAACAATCTCGCCAACGTCGGCACCACCGGCTTCAAGCGCGACCGCGCCAATTTCGCGACACTCGCCTATCAGGATGCTCGAGTGGCGGGGCAGCGTTCCTCGGGCGAAACCGCTTACGCCACCGGGCTCAACCTGGGTACCGGCGTAGCGGTCCAGTCCACCAGCCAGATCATGACCCAGGGCGCGCTGGCGACGACCGGCAATGCCTTCGACCTCGCGCTCGATGCCGATGGCTATTTCCAGATCGAGATGCCGGGCGGGCGCACAGCCTACACCCGTGCGGGCAATTTCACGGTTTCCGCCGAAGGACAGCTGGTCACCCAGCAGGGCTTCGCGGTGCAGCCGGCGATCACCGTGCCCGAAGGCGCGACCGCGATCACCGTCGCTTCCGACGGGACGGTATCGGCGACGCTGGCAGGGGAAGCCGAGCCGGCCGAACTCGGCCAGATCCAGGTCGCGCGCTTCACCAACCCTTCCGGCCTGCAGGCGATCGGCGACAACTTCCTGGTCGAGACCGCCGCGAGCGGCGCTGCCGAACTGGGCCCCGGCGGCGAGAATGGCCGCGGCAACATCCGCCAGGGAATGCTGGAATCCTCCAACGTCAACATCGTCGAGGAACTGGTATCGATGATCGAAACCCAGCGCGCCTATGAAATCAGCTCCAAGATGGTTTCGGCCGTCGACGAGATGCTGCGCAACGCCAATCAGACGCTGTGAGGATGAACAGCATGAAGTCTCTCGCGCTCCTCCTGCCTCTCGCTCTGATGTGCGGCGCTTGCGGCACCGGAGGCGCGCGACCCGCAGGGTTCGCGGCCGCGCTGCCGCCGCCGCCGCCGCCCTATCAGCCTCAGCCTGCGGATGGCGCCATCTTCCAGGTCAGCCAGGGCTATGCCCCGCTCTACTACGGCAACCGCGCCTCGCAGGTGGGAGATCTGGTCACGGTGGTTCTGGTCGAGCGGACGCAGACCTCCAAATCGACCAGCGGCTCGACAGATCGCGAGGGCAATCTCGGATTGTCGCTGCCGCGCTTCGTCGGGATCGACGATGCAGACCTTAATGCTTCGGGCGGAGGGTCGTTCAATGGTTCGGGCAATGCAGCGCAGGCGAGTTCGATCCGAGCCGATCTCACCGTCACTATCGCCGAGGTCCGTCCCAACGGCACGGCCCTGATACGCGGAGAGAAGGTCATGCATTTGAGCCAGGGCGAGGAATGGGTCCAGCTGGCGGGAATTATCCGGCTCGCCGATATCGATCAGGACAACCGCATCCTGTCGATCCGCGTCGCCGATGCGCGCATCTCCTACTCCGGCGCCGGTTCGATCCAGCGTGCGGGCCGCGAAGGGTGGCTCTCGCGCTTCTTCGGTGCGGTCTCCCCCTTCTGAGGAATGCCATCATGATCCGCCGCCTCGCTCTTCTCTTCGTCGCGCTGCTCGCGCTGCTGCCGCTTCCGGCCGCGGCCGAGCGGGTGCGCGATCTCGGCCAGTTCCAGTCGGTCCGTTCCAACCAGCTGACCGGCTATGGCATCGTCGTCGGTCTCGACGGATCGGGCGACGACAATTTCGCCTATCTGACGCAGGCCATGCGCGGTGTCTCGGGGCGGCTCGGCCTGCAGCTGGCGCCGGGCGTGAATCCGGCGCTCAAGAACGCAGCCGCCGTCATCATCACCGCCGAACTTCCGGCTTTCGCCAAGCCCGGGCAGCGCATTCCTGTCACCGTCTCGACCATGGGCAAGGCCAAGTCGCTGCGTGGTGGCGCGCTGGTGCTCACACCGCTCTACGGCGCCGACGGGCAGATCTATGCCATGGCGCAGGGCAATCTGGCCGTCGGCGGGCTCGGCGTCTCGGGCAAGGATGGCTCGAAGCTGACGGTCAACGTGCCGACAGTGGGCCGGATCGCCGATGGCGCGACCGTCGAACAGGCGGTGGCTAGCAATTTCGACTTTTCCGAGGTGCTGCGCTGGAACCTCTACCGCGCCGATTTCCTCACTATCTCGCGGGTTCGCGATGCGATCAACGCCTTCTATCCGGGCATGGCCCAGATCGAGGACGGGGTGACCCTCGCGCTGTTCCTGCCCCCTGGGGCCAATTCGCGCGCCGAAATCATGGCACGGATCGAGATGCTCGATATTCAGCCCGCGGAGCGCGCGGCCAAGGTTGTGGTGAACAGCCGTACCGGGACGATCGTAATCTCAAGCGCGGTCCGTCTCTCCCCGGCGGCGATCAGCCACGGAAGCCTGGTGGTGCGGATCGACGAGGACCCGCTCGTGGTCCAGCCCGCACCATTCGCCAACGGTCGTACGGCAATCGAACCCGATAGCGCGATCAGCGCCAGCCAGATGGATAGCGTCGTCACGCAGGTCGGCCCTGCGGCTTCGCTCGCCGAGGTGGTCGATGCACTGAACGCGCTGGGTGCGAGCCCGGCGGATTTGGTGGCCATCCTCGAGGCCCTCAAGCAGGCAGGTTCGCTCAACGCGGAGTTGGAGATCATCTGATGGTCGCTTCCATTCCTATCGGCGGGCCCTCGGGTGCCGTCGCGCCAGACAAGCCGAATGGTAAGGTGGACCCGGCCCGCGCCGAGCTGCGCGAAACGGCGCAGCAGTTCGAAGCGATCTTGCTACGCCAGATGCTCGCCAGCGCCCGCAATGTCGATTTCGGCGGCAATGATCTGTTCGGCGGCGAAAGCGACAAGACTTTCCACGAGATGCGCGACGCGCAATTCGCCGAGATCACCGCGAAATCCGGCCAGTTCGGCTTTGCTGCGGCGATCGAGCAGCAACTCGAGCGGTTCCTGCCGCAGGGTAGCGACTGATGGCTTCCGATCTCCTCTCGATCGCGGCGAGCGGCGCACGGGCGGCGCGCGGAGCGCTCGATGTCACAGCACAGAACATCGCCAATGCCTCGAGCGACGGCTATGTGCGGCGCAGCCTCAGGATCGCGGAGGTCGCCGCTTCGGGCGGCGCCGGGCGGCAGGCCGATATCTCGCTGTCGGGGGCGCGGATTGCCGAGATCCGGCGCAATGCCGATCCGTTCCTGCAAGGCGAAGTGCGCCGGACGGATGGCGATCTCCAGCGGGCGAACACCGAATTGTCGGGTCTGCGCAACATCGAGAGCGCGATCGAACAATCGGGCATTTTTACCTCGATCGTGGAATTCGAGGCTTCTTTACAGCAGCTTGCGGGCGATCCCTCGGACCCGTCGCGACGCGCGGCAGTGCTAGCCGAAGCGAATACGATGGCAAGCAAGTTCGAGATCACTGCAGCCGGACTCGACTCCGTTGGCGCGGGTCTTCGCTTCGATGCCGATGCGCAGCTTAGCGAAGCAAATATCATCGGCAGCGAACTGGGGCGGGTTAACCTGCGGCTGGCGCGCGCCGGCAGCGGCAGCAGCGATCGCGCGGCGCTGCTCGATCAGCGCGATCAGCTGCTCGAGCGCCTGGCCGGGTTCAGCGCGGTCACGACCTCTTTCGCCAGCGACGGCACCGTGGCGGTCTCTTTGGGTTCGATGCCTGCGCGCAGCTTCGTGCAGGGAGGGTCCTCGGGGGTGCTTTCGTCCGCGCAGGCCGCCGACGGAACCTTGAGCTTCGCGGTCGACGGCCTGGCGACCAATCCGGGTTCCGGCAGCCTGGCCGGCGCCGGGCTGGCGCTCACCTCGCTGGCAGCTACGCGCGAGCGGTTGGATGTGATGGCGAACCGCCTGGCCGATGCGGTCAATGCCGCGCAGGCTGCGGGTGTCGGCCTGGACGGAGCGCCGGGGCAGCCGATGTTCTCAGGAACCGGCGCGGGCGATCTGAAAGTCGTGCTCGCCAGCGGACAGGGGATCGCCACCGCACCGGCAGGAGCCGCGGCGGGCAGCCGCGATACGCAAAACCTCGCCAATCTGCGCCAGGCGCTGACGATCGAGAACCCGGCGCAAAAGCTAAGCAGCCTGTTGTTCGATGTATCCAGCACCGTCGCGGGGCGCAATGTGACGCAAAGCGCGCTCGAGACGATCGCTTCATCGGCGCGGGTCTCGCTCGAACAGCAATCGAGCGTCAACCTCGACAACGAAGCCACCAATTTGATCCGTTTTCAGCAGGCCTTCCAGGCTTCGGGCCGGGCGATGCAGGTGGCGAGCGATATTTTCGATACTCTTCTGGGGATCGGGCGATGATCAACCTGAGCACGGGTGCCTTCTTTGAACGCAGCACGCAGCAGATCGGGGTGCTGCGTTCGCGCGCCGAGACGCTGCAGCAGCAGATCGGGACGGGCAACCGGATCGAGCGGTCTTCCGACGATCCCGTCGCGGCGGCGCGGCTGCGGATGCTGGCGCGCAGCGAGCGCATCGCCGCGGTCGATACGCGCAATTCGCAATTGGCCGAGGCGGATCTCGCGCTGACCGATCAGTCGCTGGGTTCGATCGCCGATCTGGTGATCCGCGCGCGCGAACTGGCGGTGCAAGGCACCGCGCCGACGCTGAGCGATGCGCAGCGCGAAGCGATCGGCATCGAGATGAAGGGGCTACGAGAAAATCTGGTCATGCTGGCCAATAGCCGGAACATCGCCGGCCATGCCCTGCTCGGCGGCCAGGCCACCGGTGCAGCCTATGTCGTTGACGGCACGATTGCGCAGTTCGTCGGTACCGCTGCGGTGGACCCGCTCGAGATCGGCGAGGGCCAGTCGGTGGTTCCAGGGCTGACCGGTCCCGAGGTCTTCGAGTTCGCAACAGCGGGCGGCCCGACAGACCTGTTCAGCGTGCTCGGCAACCTGGCCGCGGCGCTCACGACCGGGGGCGATGCCGCGACGCAGGCGAGTTCGGACGCCCTGTCAGCGCTCGACACCGGGCTGGAAAAGGTCACCACCGCGCAGACCGTGATCGGCGCGCGGCTCAACTGGGTCGATTTGATGACCGAGCGGCGCGAAAACAATGCCGAGCGGGCCGCCGAAGAGCGCGCCGATGTCGGCGGCGCCGATATCGCCACCACCATGAGCCGTCTCCAGGAGACGCTCACCGTGCTCGAAGCGACGCAGGCCAGCTTCGTCCGTCTCGCCAATCTGTCCCTGTTTTCGATGTTGCGCTGATCGCGCAATCAGCTGGAGTACGCATTCAATGTTCGCGATCATCGGAATCATCGTCCTGCTCGTCATGGTTTTTGGCGGGTTTACGCTGAGCGGTGGCGCGCTCGGTCCGGTTCTGGTCGCGATGCCCTTCGAGATGCTGATCATCGGCGGCGCGGCGATCGGCGCGATCGTAGCGGGCAATTCGATGGATGGGCTCAAGGCGATCGGCGGCGCGTTCGGCAAGATCTTCAAGGGACCCAAGCACACCAAGCAGGATCACATCGATGCGATCGCGCTGACGACGCAATTGATGAAGACGCTCAAGAACGAGGGGCCGGTGGCGCTCGAAAGCCATCTCGAAAACCCCGCCGATTCGACCATCTTCGGCGCCTATCCCGGCCTGCTCAAGAACACCGCTCTGATCGGCCTGATCAGCGACACGCTGACCTTGCTGGTGGTCTCTTCGGGCACGCTGGAAACCCATGCGGTCGAGGAGGTGATGGACAATGCTATGAAAACGCATTTCCACGAACTGCACGAGCCGCAGCATGCGCTGCAGTCGCTCGCCGATGCCTTGCCCGCGCTGGGGATCGTCGCCGCCGTGCTCGGCGTGGTCAAGACGATGGGCTCGATCAACGAACCGCCCGAGGTTCTCGGCAAGATGATCGGCGCGGCGCTTGTTGGCACTTTCCTCGGGGTGCTGCTTGCCTATGGCATCGTCTCTCCGCTCGCAGGCCGGCTGAAGCAGGTGCTCGAACAGGATGAGATGATCTTCCATGCGGTGAAGCAGGTCATCATCGCTTCGCTCTACGGCCACCCGCAGCCGCTGGTCGTGGAATCGGCGAGATCGGGCCTCGGCCACGCGGTGCGGCCGGGATTGACCGAACTCCTCGACGCCTTGCGGGGCCGCTGACATGGCCAGCAAGGCAGCTCGCAACGATCCCGTTCCGATCATCGTCAAGAAGGTCACGATCGTCGAGGCGGGACACCATGGCGGTGCCTGGAAAGTGGCTTATGCCGATTTCGTCACTGCGATGATGGCCTTCTTCCTGCTGCTTTGGCTGCTCGGTTCGACCACCGAGGACCAGCGCAAGGGGCTCGCCGACTATTTCACCCCGACGCTGGTCAAGACCAAGGAACAGAGCGCGGGGGCTTACGGGCTGCTGGGCGGCTCTTCGTTGACCGATGTCGATAGTTACCCACATGCTGCCGGCCAGACGGGCACCAAGACCCTGACCGTCCCACGCGATGCGACCGGGGGTCCGCGCGAGGGGGCGGCGATGATCAAGCGCATCCAGCAGCGGATCGAAAGCAAGATCGCGGAAGAGGAGCGGCTTCGTCGGCTGATGCGCCAGGTGCGGATGGTGGATACCACCAAGGGCATCCGCATCGATCTCGTGGACGATGCCGATTTTTCGATGTTTGCGCTGGGGACAACCGCGCTGACGGGCGATGCCCGCGACCTGCTGCAGGTCATCTCCACCTCGATCGGCCCGGAGCCCAGCAAGATCACCGTTCGTGGCCACACCGACGCCTTGCGCTGGCGCGATCCGCAGCGGGTCAACAATTGGTCGCTCTCAGCCGGTCGGGCCGAAGCGACGCGACAGATGCTCATGCAGCACGGAATTGCGATCGAGCGGTTCCGCCGGATCGAGGGCGTCGCCGACACCGAACCGCTGATCAGCGCGGATCCGACAGATCCGCGCAACCGCCGGATTTCGCTGACCTTGGCGGACTAGCGCGGGCGGTCGATTTTCAGTTCGGGCGACCCGCTAGCGCGGCAATTATGCAGCGGCTTTGACTCTCGCGAATCTGCGCCTAAACCGGCGTCGATCCGGGAGATTCAATCCATGAAATTCACTGTCGCATCCGTCCTCGCCTCGCTGTTCCTCGCGCAGGCCGCCGCTGCCCAATCCGACGCCCCCCCGCCTTCGCCCAATCCGGTAGAGGAGCAGGAAGTGGACGCGTCGCAATCCGACGAAGCATTGCCCAAGGAGGGCACCGGGGAAGCGGTCCAGGCTGCGCCCGCCCTTGTCCAGCCAGGCACAGGAGCAGAAGAGGCCTCTTGGGACATCACCGCGCCCCGGGGCGCGACGCTGCGCCAGGTGCCGATCCGCACCGACGAAGGCACCTGGATGGATGTCGACGTATCCCCCGATGGCCGCAGACTCGCCTTCGCCTTGCTCGGCGATATCTACACCATGCCGATCTCCGGCGGCACGCCAACACGCGTCGCGGAAGGGCTCGCCTGGGAAATCCAGCCGCGCTTTTCGCCCGACGGACGACGGATCGCCTTCACGTCCGACCGCGGCGGGGCCGACAATATTTGGGTGATGAACGCCGATGGTTCGGACAAGCGGCAGGTCACCAAGGAAGACTTCCGCCTGCTCAACCAGCCGACCTGGAGTCCGGACGGGCGCTATATCGCCGCCAAGAAGCATTTCACCACCCAGCGGTCTGCCGGGACGGGCGAAGTCTGGCTCTATCACGTCTCGGGCGGTGGCGGCGTCGCGCTGGTCGAACGGGAGAACGAAGCCGCTCAGAAGGAGCTGGGCGAACCGGTCTATTCCGCGGATGGCGGATCGATCTTCTACACCCGCAACGTCTCGCCCGGTGCGGTGTTCGAATATGCGCAGGATTCCACCCAGAGCCTGTTCGAGATCGAGCGCTACGATATCGCCACGGGTGAAGTGACGACCGCCGTCTCCGGCTATGGCGGATCGGTCCGTCCGCAGCCGTCGCCCGATGGCAAATATCTGTCCTTCGTCCGGCGCGACAAGGATCAGTCGCAATTGTGGATCAAGGATCTTTCGACCGGTGTCGAACGGATGATCTACGATGAGCTCGATCTCGACATGCAGGAGACCTGGGCCGTCTATGGCGTCTATCCGCTTATGGACTGGACCCCCGACAGCCGGGAGATCGTGTTCTGGGCGGGCGGCAAGCTCAACCGCATCGGACTCGATGGCGGCGCGGCGCGGGTGATCCCTTTCCGGATCGACGACACGCGCACCGTCGCCGACGCACCGCACCCGGTCATCCCGGTGGCGCCCGACAGCTTCGAGACCAAGATTCCCAAATTCGCCGCCCTGTCACCCGATGGCCGACGGATCGTCTTCGAAAGCCTGGGCAAGCTCTACGTCAAGAACGCTGCAGGGGGTGAGCCGCGCCGACTGACCGGCGAAGGCGATGCGCTGGAATTGTGGCCGACTTGGTCGCGCGATGGCGAACAGATCGCTTTCGTGCGCTGGACGGACCAGGGGCTGGGCCAGATCGTCGTCGCGGGCAGCGACGGGCGCAATGCGCGGACCGTGACGGCCATGCCGGGACATTACGCGGTTCCGCAATTCTCGCCCGACGGCCGCACGCTGGTGTTCGAGAAGCGCAGCGGCGGCTATCTCACCTCGCCCGAATATTCCGAGAATGCCGGGGTCTATACCGTCCCGGTGTCGGGCGGCGCACCCAGGCTCGTCTCGCGCGGCAATCGGGTGCCGCAATATGGTGCCGACAACGACCGCATCTTCATGATGGGCAATTCGGACGGCAAGCTGCAGCTGCTTTCCACCGATCTCAATGGCGAGGCGGTGCGTGTCCACGCCGAGGGCGAGCTAGCCAATGATTTCCGCGTCGCGCCGGACGGCGACTTTGTCGCCTTCCGGCAGAATTACGAAGTCTTCGCCATGCCGCTGCTGCCCGGCGGCCAAGCGGTCACTGTCGGCGAGAAGGCGAGCTCGTTGCCGGTGGTGCGCGCAAGTCAGGGCGGGGCGGATTACATCGGCTGGGCCAACGGCGGCGATACGCTCTACTGGTCGATGGGCCCCACGCTCTACACGGCCGGCACGGCGGCGATGTTCCGCACCGCACCCGCGGGCGAAGATGTGCCCAAATTCGCGCAGCCCGAGACGGGCATCTCGCTGGCCCGAACCGTCAGGGCCGCCAAGCCGACCGGCACCTATGCGCTCACCAACGCGCGCATCCTCACCATGACGGGTGACGCCGCGGGAGCGATTGAGAGCGGGACAGTGGTCATTCGCGGCGACCGGATCGTTGCAGTCGGCCCTTCGGCCAGCACGCAGGTGCCCGCCGGCGCCACGGTGATCGACGCCAGCGGCAAGACCATCCTGCCCGGCCTGGTCGACGCGCACGCCCACGGCCCGCAGGGCGTGGGCGATCTGGTGCCGCAGCAGAATTGGGCGGCGGTTCAGGAACTGGCGATGGGGGTGACCACGATCCACGATCCCTCCTCCAGCGCCAGTTCGATCTTCGCGGCGTCCGAGCGGCAGCGGGCGGGCACGCTGCTCGCGCCGCGCATCTTCTCGACCGGCGAGATCATCTACGGGGCCAAGGCGCCGAGCGTCTATGCCCGGATCGACGGCTATGAGGATGCTCTCGCCCATGTCCGCCGGATCAAGGCGCAGGGCGGAATTTCGGTCAAGAACTACAACCAGCCGCGCCGCGAACAGCGTCAGCAGGTGGTTGCCGCAGCCCGCGCGGAAAACATGCTGGTGGTCGCCGAGGGCGGGTCGCTGTTCGGGATGGACATGAACCTCGTCGCGGACGGCAATTCCACGCTTGAGCACAACGTCCCGGTAGATGTGATGTACGAGGATGTGCTGCAGTTCTTCGGCCAGAGCCAGACGAATTACACGCCCACGCTGGTGGTGACCTATGGCGGGCTGGCGGCCGACCCCTACTGGCGTCAGGCCACCGATGTGTTCGACAATCCGCTGCTGGTCCACACCCCGCCGCGGATGCTGCTGGCCGAAACCGCGCGTCGCACCAAGGCTCCCGACTGGGCCTATGTCGACGACAATTCCGCGCGCGAGGCGAAGAAGCTGGCCGAGCGGAACGTCAAGGTCAGTATCGGCGCGCACGGGCAGCAGCCCGGGATCGCAGCGCATTGGGAGCTGTGGAGCTTCGTGCGTGGAGGGATGAGCCCGGTCGAGGCATTGCGTGCCGGAACGATCGAATCCGCCCAGTCGCTGGGAATGGATCGCGATATCGGCAGCATCGAGCCGGGCAAGCTGGCCGATCTCGTCATCCTCTCGGCCGATCCGGCGCAGGATATCCGCAATTCTGACGATATCGAGCGGGTGATGATCGGCGGGCGTCTCTACGATGCGCGCACGATGAACGAGGTCGTCACCGGCGATGCTCGCCGCATGCCTTATTGGTGGGAATGATCGCTCGAAGGTGAAGGGCGGAAGTCAGGCTTCCGCCCTGACTTTCTCGAGAAACGACTTAACCTGCTGGCGCAGCGCGCTGGCCTGGCTTTCGAGTTCGGTCGACGAGTTGAGAACCTGGCTGGCGGCTGCTCCGGTAACCAGGCTGCTCTCGCGGACCTGGTCGATGTTGGCGGAAACCTCGCCCGACGCTCGGGCGGCGAGATCGATGCTGCGCGCCAGATCCTGGCCTGCGACCGATTGCTGATCGACCGCGCTGGCAATCGAGACGGCGGTCGTCTCCAACTGCTTGATATGCTCGCCGATCGAGCGCAGCGCATCGACGCTGGCTCCCGTCGAGTTCTGCATCGTACGGATCTGCTCGGCGACCTGTTCGGTCGCGCGGCTGGTCTGATTGGCCAGCTCCTTGACTTCGCTGGCGACCACCGCGAAGCCTCGTCCGGCCTCGCCGCCGCGCGCAGCCTCGATCGAGGCGTTGAGCGCAAGCAAATTGGTGCGCTGGGCGATCGACTGGATCAACTCCACGATCTTCCCGACCTGATCGGCCGAGGTGGAGAGAGCGGAAATCGTCTCGTCGGCGTCGCCCGCAGCCTCGGTCGCCTGGCGGGCGAGCGAAGCGGAGCTGGCTGCCTGACGGCTGATCTCGCCGATCGACATGGCGAATTCGTCCGATGCGGCAGCCGCGGCAGTGACCCCGGCGCTGGCCTGTTCCATGGATTGCGCGACCTGCGTGCTCTGCCTGCTGGACTGGTCGGCGACGCTGGCCATCGAACCGGCAGTGGCCTGTAGCTGGGTGGCCGCGGCGGCGACGCTGCCGACCACATTGCCGACCGTGGTTTCGAAATTCTGCGCCAGCTTGAGCAGAGTGCGCTCCTTCTGCAGGCGGATGTCTTCGCGCTCCTGCTCGAGGGCGGCGCGTTCCTGCAGTTCTTGCTCGGCACGTCCCGCCTTCTCGGAAATGAGCTTCTCGAAGCGCCAGGCAACCCGCAGGAAGATGTGCAAGGCATTGGCCAAACCACCGATTTCGTCTTTGCGATCGCGCCCGGGAATGGAGATCGCCTTGTCTCCGCTGGCGAGCTTTTCGGCGGCCGAGGTCAGCTCGACGAGAATTTCCGACAGATCGCGCGTCAGATATCGCGAGCTGAAGAAAATCACTGCCACCATCAAGGCGCTGACCAGCGCCAGGATTGCGATAATCCAGACGATTGCGTTCGCCGAACCGGCGTCGATAGCATGGCCTTCCTCGATCAGTTCCCCGCTTATGGCTTCGGCCTGCTCGGCAAAGCTGGCGCCGCTCAGGAAGATGGCGTCGGCGATCGTCTGGGTGCGCTCACCCGAGCCGTAGCGCAAGAAGGACGATCGCAACGCTTGCAGTTCGCGGTCATAACCCTCCAGCTGTTCGCCCAGATAGTCGATCTCGACCGTGGTATCCGGCGAATATTCTGCTGCTGTGGTGCGGATCGTGTCCAGCAAGCCACCGGTCGCACCGAGCGCTTCATGCGCAGCGACCAGATCGGCCTGGTCGCCGGTAACGGCATAGCGCTGGCTGTGAAGTCGCGCTTGTTCGATGTTCTTGGTCAGATTGGCAGCTGCGACCTGCGTTTCCGAAACCGCAAGCCGGGCATCGCGCATGTCGAGCGCGATCACGCCTGCAATCGCAGTGGCGAACATTATGACGAACACCGCCGCCAAGTTCGCCGAAGACAAGGTGCGCAATTTCCCGGCGATGGACATACGACGAAAGATCGCGCCAAATCGACCAAGCAAAGCTTCGCTCGCTGGCACCTCGCCTTCCGCCGTGCGGGTCGGAGCGGCCTCCGAGCCGGTCGCTTCGCGTTCGGAGATCTCGCTTTGGGCGACGAGCTCGTTCGCCACATCCTTTAGAGCGCTCATGCTACCCTGCTTTCCTTGTTCGCCATCGTTGCCGTTGTATCGGTGGCAGCGATATCGATCGGTCTGTCGAGATATTGCGGAATTTCAGCGGCCGGCATGGCCTTGAAATAGAGCCACCCCTGAATCTGGTCGCAACCTGCGGCACGAACCATCTGGGCCTGTTCCTCGGTTTCGACGCCCTCGGCGGTCACGCGCATCTTCATCGCGCGGGCCACCGTGATGCTGGAAAGCATCATCGCCCGGCTGCCGTCGTCCTGCCCGGCCTGCGACACCAGGCTGCGATCGATCTTGAGCTTTTCGAAGCGGAACTGCCGCAGGAAACCGATCGAGGCGTATCCGGTCCCGAAATCGTCGAGCACGATGCTGACGCCGAAATTGCGGATCACCGAAAGACTGCGCCCGGCGACGACCGGATCGAGCACCAGGCAGGTTTCGGTGATCTCGAGCTCGAGCCGTTCCGGAGCGAAGCCGGTCTCCTCGAGAATATGGCCGAGCTGGATCGGGAATTCGGGGTTGCGAAGCTGCGCGGCCGAAAGATTGACCGAAAGCGTGATGCCGTTCCATTCGCGCGCATCGAGACAGGCGCGGCGCAGCACCAGCAGGCCGATCGGATTGATCAGGCCCGATTCCTCGGCCACCGGAATGAAAGTGTCGGGTGCGGTGAAAGTCCCATCCGGGCGCGGCCAGCGGATCAGTGCCTCAACGGCCACGATCTTGCTCGAACTGCAATCGATCAGCGGTTGATAATGAAGCGCGAAGTCCCCGTTTGCCAGAGCCGAGCGCAACTCCTCGTCCATTTCGCGCATCTGCTCGCGGTTGGCGTCGAATTCCTGGCTGAACCAGGTGCAGCGCGCCTTGCCGCCGCGCTTCGAGGCATACATGGCGACATCGGCCTGCCGCAGCAGTTCGGGCGAGCCGAGCCGCTGCGCCTGCGTCGTTCTCGCCAAGCCGATGCTGGCGCCCAGCGTCAGACGGCGTTCTTCCACCTGGAGGGGTTTGGCGAGCCTCTCGACAATCCTGCGACACAGACCTTCGAGCAGCGTCGCGGCGACCGGTCCGGACTTGAGAACCGCGAATTCGTCTCCCCCGAGCCGATAAATTCGTGCCTCGTCCTTGCATATCTCGCAGATGATCTGCGCCGACGCGCGGATGGTTCGATCGCCGATCGCATGCCCGTAGTGATCGTTGACGAGCATGAAGCCGTCGAGATCGATCAGCGCGACGGCGAGTTCCTGCTCGTGCCGGGAGATGCGAGCGTAGTCGAGATGCAGGGCACGACGGTTGGGCAAGCCGGTGAGTGTATCCGTCAGGCTCGCCATTTCGAGATGGCGGGCGTGCCGCAACCCGTGCCTCACGAGCGCGGCGACCGCGGCGGCATAGGTCGCGAGCCCGAGGGAGACAAACACCGAGGTGGAAACCAGCGGACCCGAGAGACTTGCGGTATAGGCCAGCAGGAGAGCGGCGAACACGCAAGACAGAATCGCGAGCGGGGCAAGAACCATGACCTGCGGCGAGAACTCTCCCTTGCCCGGCATATCCGTCACACTATCCCCCAACAGAAGTCGAACCGACGCTGCCTGAAGGGTTTTAGGCGGCGAGGTGCTAAGAATGGGTAAAGCGCCGGTTTACCTTCTTTGCGGCCGATCGCCGCGGCATCGAGCACTCGTGGCACGATCAGGCAGGCAGGCCGGCAAATGCCTGTTTGACTGGCCCGTTCGCCGCGGCCGGGCGGCGGCTGCCGACCGGTTGATAGAGCGTAGCACCGCAAGGGGCGGGGACGAAGAGATCGGTCTGGCCGATAACGGTCTCGCCGGCGCCCAGCATCAGCCAGCCATCCGCTGCGGTCGCCTGTGAGAGGCGTTCGAACACGGCCCGACGGGTCGGAGGGTCGAAATAGAGCAACACATTGCGGCACAGCACGAGATCGAAATTTCCCGGAGACGGCGGCGCAGCAAGCACGCTCGCCTGCTTGAACCGCGCCAACGCGCGGATCGTGTCATTGGCTTGCCAGCCCTGCGGCGTCTCGCTGAAGAACTGCAGCATTTGGCCGATGCTGATGCCGCGCTGGATCTCGAATTGCGAATAGAGGCCGGAATTGGCCACCGCGAGCGCCTTGATCGAGATATCGGTGCCCAATATCTCGATATCCCAGTCGGCCCAGCGTTGGGGTTGTCCGGCAAACAGCATCGCCAGCGACAACACTTCCTGCCCGGTCGAACAACCTGCCGACCAGATACGGATGCGTTTGCTTGCCGCGCGCCTGCTGGCGATATCGGGCAGGACGGTGTCGGCCAGGATCGAGAAGTAGGCACGATCGCGGAAGAAATACGTCTCGTTGTTGAGCAGCGCCTCGACGACCTGGGTAGCCAGTTCGGCCTGGTCCCCATCGCCGAGCAGGCAGACCAGCTGGTCGAGATTGGAAAGCCCATGTTCGCGAAAGAGTCCAGCCAGGGCCGAGGAAACCCGCCAGAGGCGGCTATCCGTCAGTTGCTGGCCTGTCCGGGCGCAAAGGAGATCGGCGACGATACGATGCGACGCGTCGTTCAAACCCACGCCGCTGCTCCGCCCGCCTCATCCGCCGCCGCTGCGATCACCGCGTCGGCGAGCTGTTCGGGCGGCAGCACTGCAGTGGCAATTCCGCTTTCGGTCACGCCGCGCGGCATGCCCCACACGGCGCAGCTTGCTTCGTCCTGCGCGAACACTGCTCCGCCGGCCCGCGCAACCGCGCCGGCTCCCTCGGTCCCGTCGCGGCCCATGCCGGACAGCAAGACCGCCGCGACATGACCGTCGAAGCAATCGGCCAGGCTTTCGAACATCGGGTCGACCGAGGGCATACAACCGCTGGTGGCGCGGTGATGCGCCAGGCCGGTGACCGTACCGGTGCCTGAGATGACACCCGGGTGGGCGCGTCGGACCACCATATGTCCGTAGCCGGGAGCGATCACGATCCGACCCCGCTCGATGTTGGTTCCCTCGTCGGCGAGCACGGCCTGGCGGCGGGCAGCAGCTTCCACCTGGCGGGCGAAAACGGGCATGAAGCTCTCGGGCAAATGCTGGGTGATGAGGATCGGAAGGTCGAACTCTCGCGGCAGGCGATGCAGAAAGAGATTGAGCGCGTGGATGCCGCCGGTCGAGGCGCCGATGGCCACGACATGGGGTACTTTGGTGCGGCGCCGCAGCGGGACCGCGGCTGGCTCGCTTCCGTCAGTCTCGGACTCTTGTGCCTGCCCCCCCAGAGCCCGAATCTTGGCGAGCAGCGCGTCGCGATACTGATCGTTGAACCCGCCGGGGCGCGGCTTGAGCATGGTGTCCGCAGCGCCCATCGACAGCGCGGTGAGCGTATGTTCGGCTCCGTCCTGAGTCAGCGAGGACACGACCAGAACCTGCGCCTTCGCCGCTCGCTCGAGCAGTCTGGGCAGCGCCTCGATCCCGCCCATGCCGGGCATTTCGAGATCGAGCAAGATGACGTCGACATCGGTGGAGCGCAACGCGAGCAGCGCCTTTTCGGCCGTGTCCGCATCCGCGACCACGGCGAGATCGTCCTCGCGGCCGATCATCCGCGAGAACACCGTGCGTACGGTCAGCGAATCGTCGACGATCATGACGCGGATCGTATCCGCATTCCTCGCGGGCGATCGCGGCGCCGCGGCTTGAGCAAAGCGTTCGGGACGAAGGACGGCGGCCATGAGAGAGCTCCGCCTCAAACCATGCCGACGAGCTGAAGCTTGATCTGCAGCGTTTCGTGATCGAAGGGCTTCATCACATATTCGTCCGCACCGGCGCTGATCGCCTCGCGGATATGTGCGACATCGTTTTCGGTGGTGCAGAACACGACCTTGGGTTTGTCGCCCCCTTCGCGCTGGCGCAGCTGAGTAATGAATTCGATCCCCGTCATGACCGGCATGTTCCAGTCCAGCAGGACGACGTCGGGCATCGCTTCCTCGCATTTGTCGAGACCGAGCTTGCCGTTCTCCGCTTCATCGACAGCGAAGCCGAGGGTTTCCAATATGTGCCGGGAAACCTTGCGGATCACCCGGGAGTCATCGACGACCAGACATTTCTTCATTGCACGCGCCCTTCGGGTTTCTTTTGCGAATCGCACATATATCGGGA
The DNA here is from genome assembly GCF_030717865.1 of Qipengyuania benthica. Classification (NCBI taxonomy): domain Bacteria; kingdom Pseudomonadati; phylum Pseudomonadota; class Alphaproteobacteria; order Sphingomonadales; family Erythrobacteraceae; genus Qipengyuania; species Qipengyuania benthica. The sequence continues at coordinate 588,990 of NZ_JAVAIL010000001.1, forward strand.
CGGGTAAGGATTCACTTAAACCGCCAGCGTCTGCTGCCCGGCGATGAGCTTCTCGATCGCCATCAGCAGAGTGGGGCCGGTCGCGGTCTCGACCATGCCGGTCGCCGCTTCGGCCCAAGCCTCGCCGAAGCCGCCAGGGACCGTCGCGGTTTCGCCCAGAGCTTCGACGACGTCGAATGCCTGGTCGACCACCAGCGCATAGGAATGGCCTTGGTGATCGACCACCGCGGCACGGCTGCCGACCGGGTCGCCCAAGCCAGGGAAGCCGAGCGCCACCCGGCAGTCGATCACGGTCAGCGCCTGACTGCGCAGCGCGGTGATCCCGGCGATGTGCGGTGCAGTGCGTGGGATCGGAGTGATCCGCTCGATCTCGATCACCGAGCGCACTTCCACTGCGGGAAAGGCGACCCGCCGTTCGGCGATCAGGCACATGAGCAGGGCCTGGGTCACAGCGCGTTGACCTTGTGGGCAGTGGCCGGTTCGACGCACACGGGGTTGCCGTGCGCGGCGAACAGCCGGTGGACGTCGAGGACCGGGACCGGTCGTCCGCTGAGCAGCGCCACGCCCGCATACCGCGGGTCGCCGCCATCGGCATGCAAGTCCTGGTCGATCTCGGCGGCGTCGAGCACTTCGGCGACGATCATAGCGATCTCGCTTTCGCCGTCGGAAAGCCGCAAGAGACGACAGCGCCCCTCGGGGAGCGCGCCGCTGTCGTGACCTACCAGAGCGAAGAGCCGGTCTTCGATCACCACTTGGGCCCTTGCGCCCTCGAGATCGATCGCCTCGCGCTCGACGGTGTCGATCCGTTGCACCAGATCCAGCCGAACGGCGCGGCGGCGCTGGTCGAGTCCGGTGAACAGCATCACCGGAACTCTGGGCTTGTCGGGTTCTGCGCTTGCTTCCTCGACCAGAGATTCCGGTCCGGCGCGCAAATCGTCCAGCATCCCGCAATCGCTCGCGATGTTCGGCACGTCGAGCAGCATCATCGGGCGCCCGTCGTCGAGCAGGGTGGTCCCGGCGTAGATTCCGGTGTCCATGATCGCCGGCGGGATGGGTTTGACCACCACATCCTCGTGATCGTGGACCCGATCCACTGCGAGCGCGAAAATCTCGTCGGTGGCGAGGCGGATCAGGACCAGCGTCGTGTCCCGCCAGGGGACGGGCTGTGCCTCGCTCCCGGCCAGCACATGCGCGAGTGCAATGCATGGCACCCGCCGCTGGCGGAAAGTCATCAATTGACGCTCGCCGGCACGCGCGAGTTCGACGTCGCGCGATCGGGCAAAGACGATTTCCTCGATGTAGGACCGGGGGAGCGCATAGAGCTGACCGTGCGATTCCACGGTTAGCGCAGGCATGATCGACAGAGTAAGCGGCAGCTGGAGGTAGAAGGTCGTGCCTTCGCCGGGCTGGCTGAAGACATCGATCGAGCCGCCGACCTTCTCGATATTGGCGCGCACGACATCCATGCCCACGCCGCGTCCGGAGACCGAACTCACGGCATCGGCGGTGGAGAGGCCGGGTTCGAAGATCAACAAGCGCTTCTTACGCTCGTCCATGCGCTCGAGCTCGGCGCGGGTATAGACTCCCGCCGCCGCCGCCTTGGCCTCCAGCCGCGCGATATCGATCCCGCGGCCGTCGTCGGAGATCGCCAGCGAGATGCGGTTGCCCGACTGGCGGGCGACGAATTTGAGCAGGCCGGCGTCGCGCTTGCCCGTTGCGCGGCGCTTGTCCGGCGGTTCGATCCCGTGGTCGATGGCGTTGCGGATGATGTGGGTGAGCGGGTCGCGCACCATTTCGAGCATCTCGCGGTCGAGTTCGACATCTCCGCCTTCGAATTCGACTGCCACCTCCTTGCCGAGCTCGTGGGCGAGATCGCGCACAAGGCGTGGAAGCGAGCCGAACAGATGTTCGAGCCGCTGCATCCGCATCCGCGTGGTTGCGCTGCGAACATCGGCGAGGATCGCGGACAGCCGCTCGAAGGGACCGTCGATGGTCGGTTGTTCGCCGGCCTCCCGCAGACGCCTTGCCAGATCGTTGCGCGCCAGGACCATGTCCGACACGCCTTTCATCACCTCGTCGAGGAGATCGACGGGGAGGCGGATCGAGCGTTGGACGGGGGCAGTCCGGGCATTCCGGGGGGCGTCCTCATCGTCGCGCGGCGCGACCGGGCGAGCCTCTTCAGCGTCGGTGCTGGCGGCCCCCGGCTCCAACGCCGCGATGAGCGCATCGTCGCCGCCGACGGGGTATTCCTCACCGGCTTCGATCGTGTCGTTCATCTGGCCGATGCGATCCATGATCGCGAGCACGGCCGAAACCAGCGCCCGGTCGGGTGCGCGCCGTCCCGCGCGGCATTCGGCGAGCGCATCTTCTGCCGCGTGACTCAGTCGCTCGAGACGCGGGAAATCGAAGAAACCGCAATTGCCTTTGACGGTGTGGACGAAGCGGAAAATCGTGTCGAGCCGCGCCTTGTCCGAAGGATCGGCTTCCCAGGCGACGATTTCTTCGCTGCTCGCGTCGAGCATTTCGCGGGTTTCGGCGACGAAGTCCGCCAGCAGATCATCCATTTCGTCACCACCCCTTCGCGTATCGGAGCAGCTATGCCGCAGGATGGTTAAGGATCGGTAAGGTCAGGCGTGTGGTTTATCGCGCAAGATCCGCCACACGATCAGCGCCGCCAGTGCGCCGCCCGCCAAGTTGGCGACCAGTTCCGCCGCGTAGATCGCCTCGGCACCCCAGCTGTCGCGCAGCAGCCAGGCGAAGGGCAGCATGACCAGGAAGACGCGTGCGGCGCTCTGGAGCAGTGCGAGCGGGGCGCGATCGACGGCGTTGAGCACGCCGTTCCCCGTGATCAGCAGGCCGAAGCCGGCATAGCCCCAGACGGCGATCGCGAGATAGGAGGCGAATTGCTCGATCACCGCCGGCTCGTCGCTGAACAGGCTGGCGAACCGCTCGCCGAAAGCGAACAGCAGCACCGCCACCGCCAGTCCGTAGAGAAGACAGAAACCGCCCGCATAGGCGACCGCGCCGCGCGCCCGGCGGGGCAGGTCGGCGCCCCAGTTCTGGCCCACGATCGCCCCGATAGAACCCGATAGCGCCAGCAGGGGAACCAGGGCGAAGCTCTGCAGCCGGCCTGCCGCGCCGAATCCCGCAACCGCCGCCTGCCCTTCGACGGCCGCCATCGCGGTGAGGACCGAAAGGCCGATCGGATTGATCGAATTCGAGAAACTCGCCGGTCCCGCCACCCGCAGGATCGCGGTCAGCGGCTCGATTACCGCGCTGTGGCGGATCATCATCGGCTTGAACGGCAGCGCGGTGCTCCGGATCAGCCACAGACCCAGCAGGATGGCGATGCCCCATCCCGAAAGCGTCGCATAGGCCGCGCCGACGATGCCGAACCCCTCGAATCCGAACGCGCCGGTGATCAGGATCGGGTCGAGCACCCAATTGGCGGCGGCATAGCAGATCGAGATATAGCTGGTCTTGCGCGCCTCGCCCTGTCCGCGCAGCACGCCGTTGAACCCCATGATCGTCATCAGCAGCGGGAAGCCCAGCGCGAAGGGCTGCATATAGGCGCGGATGAAGGGCCGGGTCTGGTCGTCGGCATTCATCAGCGTGAACAGCGGATCGAGCAATGCGTAGAGCGCGAGCCCCATGAGGATGCCCAAACTCACCGCGAATACGATGCCGAGATTTGCGCGCCGGGCGGCCATGGCGCTGTCGCCGCTGCCCAGCGCCCTTGCGACCACCGAATTGATCCCGACCATCACGCCCACGCCCATGCTGGTGAGCGCCACGCTGATGGGAAAGATGAAGGCGATCGCCGCGAGTTCGGTGCTGCCCAGCTGGCCGATGAAATAGGCGTCGACCAGTCCGATCGACATAATGGCTGCAACCCCGATGATCATCGGGGTCGTCTGCGTCACGAGATGGCCGCGGATGCCCCCGCGCGTCAGTTTGGCCGTGTCGCTCATCGCTGCGAGCCCCTATAGCGGGCGGGATGGCTTGGGAAGCGCGGCTTGCCGCTCGGCGGCGATCCGTGCGATGGACCGTTACCTTGAGCTCCATTCCCGACCCCCAATTATCCGCCTCCAATTACCCGTCCGAGGAGACCGCGATTTGCCCCGCATGACCGTCAACGGAAGGCCGGTCGAATATCTGATGGAGCCGGACACGCCGCTGCTCTGGGCGCTGCGCGACGCCTCCAATCTCACCGGCACGAAATACGGCTGCGGGGTCGGCGATTGCGGTGCCTGCATGGTCCATGTCGATGGCGAGGCGCTGCGCAGCTGCCTGATCACCATCGCCGAGGCCGAAGGCCGCTTCGTCACCACCATCGAAGCGCTGTCGCGCGACCGGTCGCACCCGGTGCAACAGGCGCTGGTCGCCGAACAGGCGATCCAGTGCGGGTTCTGCACGCCGGGCATCGCCATGGCGGCGAGCGCGCTGCTGGAGCGCAATTCCGCTCCGAGCGAGGCGGAGATCGTCGCGGCGATCCCCAATCTGTGCCGCTGCGGTGTCTATCCCCGCCTGATCAGGGCCATCGAGCGGGCGGGCAGGGTCGCGCGGCGGGAGGAGACGATCAGCGCTGCGCCGGCACCCGGCATCAGCGCCGAAGACGCGGCGCGCCGGGTGCCCGCAATAACCCCGCCGACCGACGCGGAATGATCCGCGCGAGTGCTGGTATCGGCCCATTTGTGCCGCCGACGCATTCGGCTAAGCCGCCCGGCGCAACCCACAGGAGACCGAACCGATGAAGGCGACGATCTGGCACAATCCGAAATGCGGCACTTCGCGCAAGACGCTGGCGATTCTCGAGAATCTCTCCACGGTCGAGCTGACCGTGGTCGAATATCTCAAGCATCCTCCGAGCCGCGCCACGCTCGAAAAGCTCTATGAGGATGCCGGGATCGCGCCGCAGGACGGCTTGCGACTGCGCGGTACCGATGCCCGGGAGCGCGGCCTGCCTGAGGCGGACGCCGCAACCGTGCTCGATGCGATGGCGGCGGACCCGGCCTTGATCGAACGTCCGCTGGTCGAGACCGAGAAGGGCGTGCGGCTGTGCCGTCCGCAGGACAAGGTGCTCGAAATCCTCTAGCTGCGATCCCCTAGCCGCGATCCTGAGTCAGAGTCTCGTCGGCCTGCAGCGTGCGCCAGCCGATCAGGAACACCACCAGGCAGAGCAGCAGGATGAGCCCGAAGCCAAGCCAGTCGGAGCGGTTGTAGAGAAACACGCCAAGCGCGGGCGCGTAGATGAAGCTCGCTCCCGCTACCGAGGCGGTAACCCCGCCGGCACGCCCCTGTTCGGCCCGGCTGACCGCCAGCGAAGTGCCTGCCGTGGTGCCGGGGCGGAACAGGCCGAACCCCAGCGAGGCGATGGCATAGCCGAGCGCAATGGTGTGCAGATCCTGCGCCGCGCCGAGCAGCGCGGTACCCAGTCCGGCGACCGCGATGCCCCACAACGAGGCGGCGCGCGGCCCCAGATGGAGGCGCGGGATCAGGCCCCACTGGGCCAGCAGCGTCGCCAGCGCGCCGCTCATCAGCACCAGCCCGACCGGCCCCGTTCCTTCGGCCGGGGTGTCGCGCAGACCCAGCCGGTCCAGCACCAGAAAGCCCGAAATCCCCAGGATCATCGCCTGCGCGTGACCGCCGAGCAGACCGACAGCGACCCATGGGCGCAAGCGGGTGTCCGTCCAGCGCAGCTTGCCCTCGGGGAGGCTTTCTTCGTCTTCTTCGTCCTGGCTGGCGACCGTCTCCGTCGAGGCGGCATCATGGCGGTGTCCCGCGGTGGAGCCGCCGGCATAGGGCGCATCATAGGCATTGCCTCGGGCCGGAAACTGGGGTTGATCGTTTGGCAGTCGCAACCGCAGCGTCACCAGCGCCACCATCCCGATCAGCGCGAAGATGATGAAGGGTCCGGTCAGCCCGAGGAACGGCAGCACCATCAGCGGCGCCAGCGCCGGGCCGATCACCGTTCCCAGTCCGAAGCTCGAGGCGATCAGCGACAGCGCCTGCGTCCGCTGCGAACGCGGGGTCCGGCTCGCGACATAGGCCTGCACCGCGGGCGGTGCCGCGCTGCCGAAACCGCCGTAGAGGCTGCGCGCCGCCGCGAAGGCGATCAGCGCCCAGACCGCTGGCAATGCATTGGTGAGCCCGAGCCACAGCGCGAGGCCGCAAAGCCCCATCGAGACGATGAAGCCCGACAGTCCCAGCGCCATCATCGCCTTGCGGCCGCGCTGGTCGGAGCGGTCCGCCCAGATCGGGGCGCAGACCACCCACAGCAGCGCCGACCAGCTGTAGGCGAGGCTGATCCACACATCGGCGACTCCCAGCGCGGTGCCGATCGAGGGCATCACCGATTGCATCGCGGTGTTGCCTGCCGCGGTGACCAGCATGACCGTGAACAGCAGCGCCATACGCTCGCGCGGGATTGCCTGCGCGAGCGCGGGGGCCGGAGGCATTTGCGGGAGGGAGGGGTCGCTTTCGGCCATGCCGCTTCCGCGCTAGGCCCGCCCTCGACGGGTTGCAATGCTCCAACGAAGCTGTAACCCGTCCAGCCTCGTGGGTCGTGGACCACAAACAAGGGTCGAATGGTGAACGATTATCAAGGCACAAGAGCGCTCGATCGCAACGATCTGAAGGCGCGGACCGGACGATTGTTTGGCCAGTGGGGCGTATTCTTCCGGGGTTTTCTGGAACATCCCAAAATGGTCGGTTCGATCATTCCCTCGTCGCGGTTCACGATCGAGAAGATGCTGGCACCGGTCGAATGGGACGATTGCAAGCTGTTCGTCGAATATGGACCGGGTGTCGGGACCTTCTGCCAGCCGGTGCTCGACCGGCTGCGTCGCGACGGCACGCTGATCGTGATCGACACGAACCCGCTCTATATCGACTATCTGCGCAAGACCATCACCGACAGCCGCTTCCACGCGGTGCTGGGTTCGGCCGCCGAAGTGGAGGACATCGTCGCGAGGCACGGCTTCGAGCAGGCCGATTACGTCCTGTCGGGCCTTCCGTTCTCGACGCTTCCCGATGGGGTTGCGCCGGCGATCGCCGAGGCCACGCACCGCGTGCTGCGACCGGGCGGAGCCTTCCTGGTCTATCAGTTCACGGCCCGTGCGCGCGACTACATGGCCCCCCATTTCAAGCGCATCGACGATGGGTTCGAATGGCTCAACGTGCTGCCTTGCAAGCTGTTCTGGGGCTGGAAGAGCGACGCGGACTAGGTCCTAGTCCTCCTTGCCCGCCACCGGAACCGATACGCTGGCTTGCCCTGCCAGCCGCTGGTGGACCGAAGCCAGCACCGCGTAGGCCACGACCGAGAAGATCGCGTTGATCAGCGCCCCCGCGATCGCCAGCCCGATCAGCTGCAATGCCTCTCCCAGCAGGGCGAGCACCAGACCGATGATCAGGTTGAGGACCGTCGAGACCACCACGAAGGCGACGATCAGCAGCAGAAAGAAGAAGAACAGGCGGAAACTGTTCCCCTTGGTCATCCGCCACGAGTGCGCCAGCGCCGCCAGCGGGTTGCGGATTTGATCGACCGCGACGACTGGCGAACTGAGCGAAAACTTGACCATGATGTAGATCATGACCGGCAGACTGATCAGCGTGAGCAGTCCGATCACCCCGGCCGATCCAGTTGCCGCGCCGATGCCCGATGCCAGCACGATGGGTGCGAATATGGCCAAAGCGGCGACGATCTGCGCGCCCAGCAGGGTCGGCAGCAGCGATAGGCCGCGCCGGAGCGCATCGCCGACGGTCGGGCGTCCGCCATCGCCCAGGACCGCAAGGCTGGCGATCGCGCCGATCATCTGAATCAGCGCCAGCAGCAACAGCGCCCACCAATATTGGGCGTAGAAATCCTGGATAACCGCAGCCATGGCTTCCCAGTCCGATTGCGCGGCGGAGGCCTCGGCCAACCCGGCATCGGGCAGGAACAACGAGAATGCGAGATTGGGCAGGAAGAAGAATACGCCTGCCAGCACTGTCACGACCTCGCGATTGGCGCGGATCATGGTCATGGCGCCATCCCATGCGGCGCTGAGGTCCAGTTTCATTCGCTTCGCTCCCCGATCCGGATCTTTCGTCCTTGATAACCGCCGCGCCACTCGCCACGCAATCGCCATGAGCCCCGCGTCCCCCGAAACCGTCGAAATCCGCCGCAGCGCGAACCGCATCCCCTACCGCGAGGCGCTGGCGACCATGGCGGCGCGCAACGACGCGATCGGCCGGGGCGAGGCGAAGGAGCTGGTCTGGCTGCTGGAGCACCCCCCGGTCTACACCGCGGGGACCAGCGCGGCGGCGGGGGAACTGCTCGATCCGCGCTTCGAGGTGGTCGAGGCGGGACGCGGCGGGCGCTACACCTATCACGGGCCGGGCCAGCGGATCGGTTATGTGATGCTGGACCTCAGGGAGCGCGGTCGCGACGTCCGCCGCTTCGTCCAGGCGATCGAGGGCTGGGTGATCGCCACGCTGGGCGATATCGGGGTCGAGGCGTGGCGCGCCGAGGGCCGGATCGGCATCTGGACGAAGGACGTAGACGGGCGCGAGGCGAAGATCGGCGCAATCGGGGTGCGGGTGCGGCGCTGGGTGACGATGCACGGCTTCTCGGTCAATTTGGCGCCCGATCTGGCGCATTTCACCGGCATCGTACCCTGCGGCATCGAGGAATTCGGCGTCACCAGCCTGGCGAAGCTCGGCAAACCGCTTGCCCCCGAGAGCTGGGATGAGGCATTGCTGGCGCGTCTCGACGATTTCCTCGCCGCCCTGAACGGAAAGATGAGCGCCCTGCCATGAATTACCGCCTGCCTGCCGCCCTGATCGCGCTCGCCCTGCTGGCGGGCTGCGGCGAGGAACCCGTCGCGGAACCGAGCGACAATGACGGCCGCGCCGCCGAGGGGGAGGTGATAGGCGGGACCATCAGCGATTCTATGCTGCCGCTCGACACGGTGCGTTCGCAGGGCGCATCCGCGCTCGTCGCGACCGATACGGAGGCGGGAGAAGCGGCCAGCGATGCTCCGACGCCAGCAGCCCAGCAGGCAGAGCCTGCCGCCGCCGAGGAGCCGGAACCCGAAAGCGATGCGGACGAAGACGCCGCCTGACGGATCAGGCGGCGCCTCCGGTCGGTCTATTCCCCCAGTCTGGGGTAATCCACATAGCCCTCGGGCCCGCTGCCGTACCAGCTGCGCGGGACATCGACATTGGGTGCGATCTCCGCGCCGGTGCGGATGCGCTCGGGCAGGTCGGGGTTGGAGATGAACCACCGGCCCCAGGCGACGGCGTCGCAGCGGCCTGCCGCGATATCGGCGACGGCTTCCTCGGCGGTATAGTCCGAATTGAGCACCAGCGGCCCGGTGTAGATCGTGCGGATCAGCGGGCTCTGCTTGGGGACATCGGTCTGGCCGAAGGTGCCGTCAGGGCCGGGTTCGCGCAATTCGAGGAAGCCCAGCTTGAGCTCCTCGACCACGCGCGCCGCGGCGCCGAAAGTCGCCGCCGGATCGCTGTCGTCGCAGCCCTGCGTCTCGCCATTGGGCGACAGCCGCACGGACACCCGATCGGCACCCCAGACGTCGATCAGCGCCTCGAGCACTTCGCGCAGGAAGCGCACCCGGTTTTCGGGCGAGCCGCCGTATTCGTCCTCGCGCAGATTGGTGCTGTCGCGCAGGAACTGGTCGACCAGATAGCCATTCGCGCCGTGCAGCTGCACGCCGTCGAAGCCGGCCCTCTTGGCGTTTTCGGCAGCATGGCGATAGTCGCCGACCACGCGTGCGATTTCCTCGATACCCAGCGCACGCGCCGGCTCGTAATCCTTGCGCCCCTCGAAGGTGTGGGCGTGGCCCGGCGCCTGGGTGGCGCTGGCGGAAACGGGCGGTTCGCCGCCCAGGAACAGCGGGTGGACCAGCCGGCCCATGTGCCACATCTGCAGCACGATCTTGCCGCCCTCCTCGTGCACCGCCTCGGTGACTTCCTTCCAGCCTTCGACCTGCTCGTCGCTCCAGATGCCCGGTGCAGCGGGCCAGCCGAGACCTTCGACGCTGATCCCGGTCGCTTCGCTGATGATCAGCCCCGCGCCCGCGCGCTGGCGGTAGTAGGTGGCCATCATCGCGTTCGGCACCGAACCGGGCTGACTCGAGCGGCCGCGCGTGAGCGGCGCCATGATGATGCGGTTCCTGGCCTCGATGGCTCCCAGTTTCAGCGGTTCGAAAAGCGTGTCGTTCATAAGCGGGCATCCAATTTTACTGGTGTGACGTGGCATGCGAGCTAGGGAGCGGCCATGGTGGTGACAAGCGCGGCTCCGGCAAAGAAAGCCTATCAGGCGAGTGGCTGGCACTTCGCCGCGCTGCTGGCGGGCAATGCCGCGCTGGCGTTCGGGCCGTGGTTCGTCCGGCTTGCCGATACCGGGCCCGTCAGCGCCGGGTTCTGGCGGCTGGCGCTGCCGATCCCGCTGATCGCGCTGCTCGCGTGGCGGGAGCGCGGCGCCGGGCCGCTCGACCGGCGGCTGCTGTGGCTGGCGGCCCTGGCGGGGGTGTTCTTCGCGATTGATCTGGCGAGCTGGCATATCGGGATCGAGATGACGCGGCTGGGCAATGCGGTGCTGTTCGGCAATTCGGGGAGCGTCATTCTGGTGCTCTGGGGGCTGGTCGCGCTGCGCCGCAGGCCGCTCCCGCGCGAAGCTCTGGCGGTGCTCGCGGCGCTGTCGGGCGCGGCGATCCTGCTGGGCCGCAGCCTCGAGATTTCCGCCGCCAGCGCGCTGGGCGATCTGTTCTGCCTGTTCGCCGGCCTTTGCTATGCCTTTTACCTGCTGCCCGCGCAGCGCGCCCGCGCAGAGCTGGGTGCCTGGACCGTGCTGTTGCTGGTCTGCTGCGTGGCCGCGCCGATCATGCTGGCGATGGCCTTCGCGATCGGCGAGCCGGTGCTGCCCGGTGCCGCCGGGTGGAGCCCGGTGATCGGTCTTGCGGTGTCGAGCCAGCTGATCGGGCAGGGATTGCTGGTGTTCGCGCTGCGCCATTTTCCGCCGCTGGTGATCGGCATGGCGCTGCTGACCCAGCCCGCGATCGCCGCCGGCATCGGCTGGTTCGCTTTCGGAGAGTTGCTGACGGCGATGGATATTGCCGGGATGGCGCTGCTGGCGGGGGCGCTGGTGCTGGCGCGCTCCGCTCCGCCGCCAAGGCTCGCCTAACGTTCAATCCGCTGGAGGAATTGCTGGTAGCGCGCTTCGACGGCATCGAGTTCGGGCCCGACCAGATGACGGCGCGCTTGCTGCACCAGCAGCTCGCCTTCCTTGCGGATCGCGGCGCGCCGGGTCTCGTCGTCGATCATGGTCGCGGAATCGACCAGCGCGTCGAAGGTCACCTGCGCCGCAATCCGGTTGGTGGCGATGCCCCCGCGAACCGCGCCGAAACCGCGCGCCAGATAGTGCTCGAAATCATCCTCAAGCAGGACCAGATGGGGTTCTTCGCCATCGAGGGCGAAGGTGCGGGTGAGGTCGCGCTTGCCCAGCTCGGCGGTGGCCGCACCCAGCCAGTGGACCGCAGTCACCGCGGTAAAGGGGTCGTTGATGCCGGGCGACAGCGCCCGCAGCGCGATTTCGACCAGTTCGTCGATGAGGAACCTTGTGTCCTGGTTCGGTGTGCGCATGCTGCCGAGCGTAAAGCATTCGCGCACTTCGTCGTCGGGACGATCCTGGACCGCGTCCATGTCGGCCCAGAAGGCGATCGTCACCTCCGGGTGAATGAAATCCCCGATCCGCACCGCCAGTTTGAGTTTGCCGTGCTCGCGCCGGGCGATCTCTTCGAGGCGCTTGAAGGCGATCGCCTGGATGTAGCCGGTCTTGGTGGCGACGAGCGGCGTTCCCGTGGGCGCGGCTAGCGCGGGTTCGCCGGAGTTCCGCTCGGGGAAGCGCTCGCCGATATCGTGTAGCAGACGCGCACCGATGCCGCTGAGCACCGAATTCACGCGGATGGAGGCGGGGATGTGGTTCAGGAAATAGACCAGCACCGCCACCGATGCGCCCATCAGCGCGAAGGCGACCAGCAGCGACAATTGCGGCACGAAGCCGGCAGCTTCCGCCAGGCCGAGACCCGGGGCTGCATCCTCTCGGGCGCGCACGGTTCGCAGCACGGTGATCGCGTAGACGAAGGTGCCGATGAACGTCGCGAGGCTGAACTGATTGCCGCGATTCTCCATGAAATTGGTCAGCAGCCGCGGTCCGTAATTGCCGCTGGCATAGGCTACCGCCGCGATGGTGATGGAGAAGACCGTCGAAGCCACACCGATCATCGCGCCCGCTATGACGGTGAGCATATTGCTCGCACCTTCGGGCATGGCCGGTTCGAGCCACGGCATTTCATCAAGGAACTGCGCCATGCCGCTGCGATCGAGCCAAGTCGTGAGCAGCGCGAGGACCAGCGCAGAGACCGAGAAGATCGCGGGCAGGAACCAATAGCTGGCGTTTATGCTTTGCCAGAACACGCGCAGCCGGGTCATCGGCTAGCCCCCTGTCGCACCAGCGCCGCACTTCCATATCTCGACCGGCGCTTGGCCGGCAATCGCCGGATGGCTCGATCTGTAAATCTCAAAACCCGAATTTTTGCAGTCAACTGCCGATGCCCCCGCTGAACTTTGAACACCGCCGTATGCACGCGGTTGGAGCGTGCGTTCGACCTTCCGGTGCCGTGCTACCTACCTCTCACGATCGGGCAAGCAGGCGGGCAAGCACGCTCATATCTTGCCCAGATCGCCATGGCCAATCGTCCCGCTGGCGAGTTCGAGCATGCGATCGAGGCTGCGTTTGGCCTGCAGCCGCAAGCCTTCCTCGATCTCGATCCGCGGTTCCAGATCGCGCAGGCAGGCGTAGAGCTTCTCCAGCGTGTTGAGCGCCATATAGGGGCAGATGTTGCAGCTGCAGTTTCCGTCCGCACCGGGGGCGCCGATGAAGTTCTTGGACGGCAGCGCCTTTTCCATCTGGTGGATGATGTGCGGTTCGGTGGCGACGATCAGCGTGTCGCCTTCGAAGGTTTCCGCGAACTGAAGGATGCCGCTGGTGGAACCCACGTAATCCGCGTGATCGACGATCGTCGGCGGGCATTCGGGATGCGCCGCGATCGGCGCGCCGGGATATTGTTGCTTGAGCTTGAGCAGCTCGGTCTCGCTGAAGGCCTCGTGGACGATGCAAACCCCGGGCCACAGCAGCATCTCGCGGTCGAACTTGCGGCTGAGATAGCCGCCCAGATGGCGGTCGGGGCCGAAGATGATCTTCTGGTCCTTGGGGATCTGGCTCAGGATCGTCTCGGCGCTGGAGCTGGTGACGATCACGTCGGAGAGCGCCTTCACCTCGGTCGAGCAATTGATGTAGGTCAGCGCGATGTGATCGGGATGCGCCTCGCGGAAGGCCTTGAACTTCTCGGGCGGGCAGCTGTCTTCAAGGCTGCAGCCGGCATCCATGTCGGGCAACACCACGATCTTCTCGGGCGACAGGATCTTGGCGGTGTCGGCCATGAACTTGACGCCGCAGAAGGCGATCACATCGGCATCGGTCTCGGCCGCCATCTGGCTGAGCTGGAGCGAATCGCCGACGAAATCGGCGAGATCCTGGATCTGCGGGCTCTGATAGTAATGCGCCAGGATCACCGCGTTGCGCTCCTTGCGCAGGCGCTCGATCTCGGCGAGCAGGTCGGTGCCGGTGGGCGGGGTGGTCTGGGCAGTCATGAGGGCCCCCTTCGGGTCTTGGATTGTCATTGAGTACGGTGTGTTCGCGCCGGTGCTGCGGTTCGGGCCGGCTAGCTCGCCTCGGTCTCGTCTTCGAAGCGGACCCGCACGCGGACGTCGCCATAGCCGGCCACCTGGAGCGGAATGGCGAGGTTCTGGCGCACCGCAGCCTTGGCCGCTTGGCGCGCCAGCGCGACGACTTCGGGGTTTCTGGCGAAAGCGCTGGCCTTGGCCTGCGCCTGCCGCGAATTGTTGCGCGCCAGATCCTGCGAGGCGTCGCGGGTCACCCAGGAGCCTTCGGTGAAGACGCGTGCCCGCGCTTCGTCGAGATTGGGCGTGGTGGTCCGGATCGGGGGCAGGGTCACGTCGAGCGTCTCGCCCTCGGCATCCCAGGCGAAATCGCCGCGATCCATCCCCGACAGGTCGAGCCGGTATTCGACCGAGGCGGGAATGATCGTCGCCTGGCGCGAGCGCAGCACGGGCACCCCCAGCACTCCGCGGGTGTCCTCGCTCTCGGCGACCACTTCGAAGCGCGAGCTGAACACGGTGAGCGCGTTCTGCCGCTCGAACGCCAACATGGCGCTGCCCACCGGATCGCCTTCCTCCTGATAGAGGAACGCGCGCCAGCCGAGCCAGACCACGGCGGCGAGAAGGACGAACACCACCAGCCAGGGCGCGCCTTTTGCAAGGCCGCGCCGCGCAACCGGTGCATCGCGCGTCACCTGCGGTTCGAGCGTCCGGCCGGTCTTCAACTGGTCTGCCATATATCCTCCGAACGGACGACGAGGCCGCGCCGTTCCAGATCGATGAGGTGCGCAGTCACCGACAGCGCCGCCGCCTTGGTGAGCTTGGGGTCGAGCCCCTTGTACATCTGCGCCACCAGCTCGCCGACCTGCTGGCGGGCTTCGCCCAGCAGCCGCAGGATCTGGTTCTCGCGCTGGCGGCGATGGCCGATCATCGAACGCACCAGCTGGCGCGGCTTGGTTACTGCGGGGCCGTGCGCGGGGTAGAGTACGCGGTCGTCGCGTTCGTGGAGCAATTGCAGGCTCGCCATGTAATCGCCCATGTCGCCATCGGGCGGGACCACCACGCTGGTCGACCAGCCCATCACGTGATCGCCGCTGAACAGCGCGCCGCTTTCCTCCAGCGCGAAGCACAGATGGTTGGAGACATGGCCCGGGGTGGCGAGCGCGGTGAGCGTCCAGCCCGGTCCGGACATCGCCTCGCCATCCGCCAGCACCCGGTCGGGTGCGTATTCGGGGTCGAAGCCCTCGTCGGCGCGCGGCCCGGCGGTGTCGAAAGCGAGCGGCGCACAGCCGACGATGGGGGCACCGGTGCGGCGGGCGAGCGGGCGCGAGCCGGGCGAATGATCGCGGTGGGTGTGGGTGCACATGATCGCGCAGACATGCTCGCCGCCGATCGCCGCTTCGAGCGCGGCGAGATGCGCGGGCTCGTCGGGACCCGGATCGATCACCGCGCAGCCGTCACCCAGCCCGACGATATAGGTCTGGGTGCCGGTGTAGGTGAAGGGCGAGGGATTGGGCGCGAGCACGCGGCGCACCAGCGGCTCGATCTGCTCGGCCTCTCCGGTGGGCCAGGGTTTGGGCGGTGCCTTTGCCATGGAGGGCATATGGGGATGCGCGCCGCGTTAGTCGAGCATACACTGTGCCGGCTCGACTTGGCGCGCCGCCTCGGGATAAGGCTGGCGCCATGGGAGAGACAATTCTGGTCCTCGATGAGGGCACCACATCCACGCGGGCGATGATCTTCGCTCCCGACGGGACGATGCAACGGGTCGTCCAGGCCGAGATCACGCAGCATTATCCACGCCCCGGCTGGGTCGAGCACGATGCGGGCGAGATCTGGGACAAAACGCTGCGTTGCGCGCGCGAGGCGATCGGCGGGGATGCCTCGGCCATCGCCGCGATCGGCATCACCAACCAGCGCGAGACCGTGGTCGCCTGGGACAAGGCGACCGGCGAACCGCTGGCGCGCGCGATCGTGTGGCAGGACCGGCGGACCAGCTTCTTCTGCTCAGAACTGAAGCAGGCGGGGCACGAGACCGAGATCCAGCGACGCACGGGTCTGCTGCTCGATCCCTATTTCTCGGGCACCAAGATGCGCTGGCTGCTCGACAATGACGAGGCGGTACGCGGCGCGGCACAGGCCGGGACGCTGGCCTTCGGAACGGTCGAGAGTTGGCTGGTCTTCAAGCTGACCGGAGGCGCGCATCTCAGCGATGCCAGCAACGCCAGCCGCACCCAATTGTTGCCGCTCGATGGGGCACAGTACGATCCTGCGCTGTGCGATCTGATGGGGGTGCCGCTGGCGGCGCTGCCGCAGGTCACCGATACCCATGGCGAGCTGGCGCACTGCGACGCAACCTGGTTCGGGCGGGCAATTCCGATCTGCGGGCTGGTCGGCGACCAGCAATCGGCGACCGTGGGACAGGGGTGCCTGTCCTTCGGCGAGACCAAGGCGACCTATGGCACCGGCGCTTTCGTGCTGACCAACAAGGGCAGCGCCATCCCGCGTTCGGACCACCGCCTGCTCGGCACCGTGCTCAACCAGCGCGACGGCAAAAGGACCTATGCGCTCGAAGGTTCGGTCTTCGTTGCCGGAAGCCTGGTCCAGTGGCTGCGCGACACGCTGGGACTGATCGAGACCTCGGGACAGACCGAGGAACTGGCGCGCTCGGTGGCGGATAGCGGCGAGGTGGTGATCGTGCCGGCATTGTCGGGTCTGGGGGCGCCGCATTGGCAGCCCGAGGCGCGCGGGGTGATCGCCGGGCTCAGCTTCGCCAGCGGCAGGGCGCAGATCGCGCGCGCCGCGCTCGAGGCGATGGCGCACCAGACCTACGATCTGGCGCAAGCCTTCGCCGCCGATGGCGCGGCCTGGACCGCGCTGCGGATCGATGGCGGGATGAGCGCCAATGACTGGATGGCGCAGGATCTGGCCGACATGCTGGATATCGCGGTCGAGCGACCCGATTTCGTCGAGACCACGGCGCTCGGGGCAGCGCTGTGCGCAGCGGTGGGGGCGGGTCTCTACGCCACGCTCGAGGAAGCGGCGGGGGCGATGCGCGGTCCCGCGCGAAGCTTTACCCCCAGTTCGACCGATGCGGTCCGACAGGAACGGCTGACGCGCTGGCGCAAGGCCCTCGCCGCCGCCTGAAGACGGTTAGCCTGCGAGCGATTGCGGCGCGAACGCCTCGGCGATGCGGTTGCGCATCGCGTCGACGGCATTGTCCTCGACCGGCTGCACTCGCGGCCAGTCGCGGTCGAGCCGAGCGACCCGTGCGTGCAGCCGCTCGCTTTCGCGGACCAGATGGCGGGTTTCGGGCAGGAGTTTCTCCATCATCCCGGGCATCGAGGGGCGTTCGGCGGGCAGCCGGCCGTGCCGGCGCAGCTGGTGCTCGTCGAGCTCGCCCGCCAGGAAGGCGCGCTGGTTGAGCAGCCAGGCGAGCACGTGCATCAGCCGCGTGGTAGTCCTCAGGCCTTCGATCGAGAGGGCGATCCGCGCTTCGTTGCGACTGCTGCCGGGCGCCATCTCGCCGCGCTGGTCGAAGGCGTCGCGGGCTTCGTCCGCCAACATCAGGGCCTCGGTGTAAAGGTCTTCGATGATGGTGCGGCGGGCGGTGGTAGTGGCTGTCATGGGACCGGTGGCTAGCGGCCCCCGGACCTCCGCTCCAGCGCGACGAACGCAGTGTCCCAATTCCGAACCACGGCCGCTTCGGGCGTCCCTCCGGGCGATCCGTCAGGCGATGATGTCGGGCAGGAGATTGTCCTCGAGATCGGCGATCTGGTCGCGGATCCGCAATTTGCGCTTCTTGAGCCGCGCGATCTGCAATTGATCGGTCGATCCCGATTGCGTCAGCGCATGGATCGCCGCATCGAGATCGCGATGTTCGCTGCGCACAACTTCCAGCCGCTTCCTCAGCTCCTGCTCGGTCACGCATCCATCCTGCCTGATGCGACGAATCCACTCGCCGCGATTACGATCCGCCCGACCGCTAAAGCAAATCGGGCTCTTCGCAAATGCAAGCGAATATGTTTCATTGCTGTGACGCGGTTCGCCCGCGCTGGCGAGTCGCTCGTTCGGGGTTATCCACCTCCTAGGAGAAAGCCTTATGCAATCACCTCATGTTGAAGCGCTTCGTACCAGGCATGCCGGGCTCGAGGCCCGCTTGCGCAAGGAACAGTCCCGCCCCGCGCCCGACGATGGGACGATCAAGCAGATCAAACGCCAGAAGCTTCAACTGAAGGAAGAAATCGCCCGCTGCTGAGCGGAAACGGGCGGATACGGGCGCTGCGGCGGCTTTGCAGTTTGGCCGGTCTGCGATAGACCGCCCCGATGACCGCCGCCGCCAGCGCCCGCCTGATCCTGACCCGCCTGCACGAGGTGATGGCCTCGCGCCTGCACGCGCAGGCCAAGCTCGATCAGGTGGTCGAAATCATCGGCGAGAGCCTGACCAGCGAGGTGTGCTCGATCTACCTTCTGCGCGAAGGCGCACTCGAGCTGTTCGCCACCCGCGGGCTCAATGCGGATGCGGTCCACGTCACGCGGCTCGGGCTGGGCGAGGGGCTGATCGGCACCATCGCCAAGAACATCGAGACGCTCAACCTCGCCGAGGCCAAGGCGCATCCCGAATTCCTCTATCATCCCGAGACCGGCGAAGAGAAATTCCACTCCTTCGCGGGAGTGCCGATCGTCTATCGCGAACGCGCGGTGGGGGCACTCAGCGTCCAGCATGTCGATCCGCGCCGCTACGAGGATGTCGAGATCGAGGCGCTGCAGACCACGGCGATGATTCTGTCCGAACTGATCGCGCACAAGGAGCTGGTCGACCTCGATCATCCTCTCGACCTCGCCGAGGCGCCGAGCGGGCCGGAGCTGATCGACGGGTTGGCGCTGGTCAAGGGCCTGTCCGAAGGGGTGGCGGTGTTCCACCAGCCGCGGGTCGAGATCGATCAGGTGGTCGCCGAAGACACCGAAGCCGAGCGCCAGCGGGTCTATCGCGCCTTCGACAAGATGCGCGACCAGATCGATGCGATGGGCAAGGAGCCCGAATTCGGCAAAGGGGGCGAGCATGACGACGTGCTCGAGACCTACAAGATGTTCGCCTATGACGAAGGCTGGAGCCGGCGGATCAACGAGGCCATCGATTCCGGCCTGACCGCCGAGGCGGCGATCGAACGCGTCCAGCAGCGCACGAGGATGCGGATGCGCGAGATCGACGATCCGCTGCTGGCCGACCGGATGCACGATCTGGAGGACCTCTCGAACCGGCTGCTGCGGATCGTCTCGGGCCAGCTGGGCACCGCGGCGCGGCAGGGCCTGCGCCGCGACACGATCCTGGTGGCGCGCAATCTGGGCCCGGCCGAACTCCTCGAATACGACCGTCGACGGTTGAAGGGCGTGGTGCTCGAGGAAGGCTCGCTGACTGCGCATATGGTGATCGTAGCGCGGGCGATGGACATCCCGGTGCTCGGCCGCGCCAAGGGGGTGCTGCGCCGCGTCAACGAGGGCGACGAGGTGCTGCTCGATGCCGACAAAGGCAGCGTCACGCTGCGCCCGAGCCCGCCGATGCGCGAGGCCTTCGACGCCCGCTTCGCCAAGAAACGCGAGCGCCAGGCCGCCTATGCCGAATTGCGCGATGTCGAGCCCTTCACCCGCTGCGGCACCCGCATCGGGGTGATGATGAATGCCGGCCTGCGAGACGATATGAGCGCGCTGGCGATGTCGGGGGCGGACGGGGTCGGGCTGTTCCGGACCGAGTTCCAGTTCCTCGTCTCCTCCACCCTGCCGCAGCGCGAGCGCCAGACCCGGCTCTATCGCGACGTACTCGACGCAGCGGGCGACAAGCCGGTGATCTTCCGCACCGTCGATATCGGCGGCGACAAGGCGGTGCCCTATATCGAGGCCTCGATGAGCGAGCGCGAGGAGAACCCCGCAATGGGCTGGCGGGCGCTGCGCCTGTCGCTCGAACGCGGCGGTCTGCTCAAAGCGCAGGCGCGCGCGCTGCTCGAAGCTGCGTCCGGGCGGACGCTCAACGTGATGTTCCCGATGGTCAGCGAGCCATGGGAATTCGATGCGGCCAAGGAGGTGTTCGACGAACAGCTCGCCTGGCTCAGGGACCGCCGCAAGCGGTTGCCCGAGGAAATCCGCTACGGCGCCATGCTCGAAGTGCCCGCGCTGGCGGAAGCGCTCGATCTGATCCTGCCCAAGCTGTCGTTCCTCTCCGTAGGAACCAACGACCTCACCCAGTTCCTGTTCGCTGCCGACCGCGCCAATCCCAAGCTCGCCGAACGCTACGACTGGCTGAGCCCGTCGATCCTGCGGTTTCTGCAGCGGATAGCCCAGGGCGTCGTCGGCCATCCCGTCGATCTGAGCGTCTGCGGCGAGATGGGCGGGCGGCGGCTGGAAGCGCTTGCGCTGCTGGGCATCGGCTATCGCCGGCTTTCGATCACCCCGGCCTCGGTCGGCCCGATCAAGGAACTCGTGCGCAAGATCGATCTGGGAGAATTGAGCGGCGCGATGCAGGGTTGGCTGGCCTCGCCACCCCTCGACATGCGCGCCGCGCTTCAGGATTGGGCGAGCGAGCGGGACATCGAGACGGACTGAATCTGACCGCTTGTCAGGACCGCTTCGGCGATCCTGTCGTTGGAGCAGCGGGGCCAGGCGGTTGACTTCGGCGCAAGCTGTCGCTTTCGTACATAGTATCGGACCGGACCCGACCGGTATTGGGGATTTGATGGAAGAAGAACCGCTCGTCGAAGAAGAAACGCACGCCCCCGCTCTTACCGTGGGCGAACGCCTGCAGGCCGCGCGCCGGGCCAAGGGGATCGAATTGTCGCAGATTGCGGCCGAGACCCGCATTCCCCAGCGCCACCTCGTCGCCATCGAAAACAGCGATTATGCGCAGCTTCCCTCGCGTACCTATGCGATCGGTTTCACCCGCACCTATGCGCGGGTGCTCGAACTCGAAGAACGCGAGCTGCTCGACCAGCTGCGCGCCGAGCTTGGCGACGATCGCAGCCGTCTGAACACCGCGCCCGCGCGCTTCGAGCCTGGCGATCCGGCGCGCGTCCCGTCGCGCAAACTGGCATGGTTCGGCGCGCTGGCTGCGGTCTTGCTGCTGGTTGGCGGCTTCGCCTTCTATCGCACCTATTTCGCACCCGGCCTCGGCCCGGCACCCCTGCAGGAGGAGCGCGCACCGGTCATCGCCGAGGTGGATCGCACCCCATCGACAGACGGGACCCCCGCGATCGACCCCGATGTCGAAGTGGTCTTCACTTCCGAAATGAACGACACCTGGGTCAAATTCTACGACGCCAGCGGCGAACGGCTCTACGAGGCGCAGATGGCGCAGGGCGAGAGCTACACCATTCCCGCCGATGCCGAAGGGCCGCAGGTCTGGACCGGCAGGCCCTATGCGCTCGCGATCACGATCGACGGCCGCCCGGTGCCCAAGCTGTCCGAGGAAGACGAGATCGTGCGCGACGTCCCCGTGACCGCCGAGGCGTTGCTGGCAAGGAGCGAACCCTCGGCAACGCCCGGCAGCGATGCCTCCACCGGCGACCTCACGGTAAACTGACGCGGCAAATTCGCCGCAGCGGCTGCGATCCGCTGGGTAAACTTGCGCTTCATCCTCTCGACAGCCAAGCATGGTTAAGGCATCGCCACGCCAACACTCGCCCGAAGGAGCCATGCGATAATGACGGTTCGGACTGCCCGGATTGCCGGGTCAAGCAATTGGGGGCTGCGGTTCGTCGGAGTCGGCGGCGCCGCGCTCGCGCTGTTGGCGATTGCTCCGCCCGCACTGGCCCAAAGCAGCAATGACGAAGCGCGCGTGCGCAAGCTGGAAGCCGAAGTGCGCGCGCTGCAGCGGCGCGTGTTCCCCGGCGGCGACGGGCGCTATTTCGAGCCCGAGATCACCGGCCAGCCGCAGGCCAGCACCACGGTTTCCCAGCCGTCGACCACCGCCGTCACCGATATTCTCGCGCGGCTCGATGCGATGGAAACCCAGATCCAGCGGCTGACCGAACAGACCGAGCAGAACACCTTCGCCCTGCGCACGCTTGGCGAACGGGTCGAGGCGCTCGAAACCCTCGATGCCGGTGCGGTGCAGGGCGATGCGCCGACCGGAGGTTCAAGCGGCCTTACCAGCGGCACTCCGGCTCGCGGCCCGGCCACGACAGCAACAGCAACGCCGACGGCAACATCCACACCCACCTCCACACCCGCAGCCGCGGCACCCGATCCCGAACGGCTCGCCGCCGTCTCGGCGATCGCGAAGCCGCAGACCGAGGATCCCGCGGATGACGAATATTCCTATGGTTTCCGGCTGTGGGAGGCGGGTTTCTATCCCGAAGCGCAGCAGCAACTGACCCTGTTCGTCGAGCAGAACCCGCAACATTGGCGCGCCACCTATGGGCGCAATCTGCTCGGCCGGGCCTATCTCGACGACAGCAAGCCGCGCGAGGCGGCGCCGTGGTTCCTGCGCAATTACCAGGCGGACAAGACCGCGGCGCGCGCGGGCGACAGCCTGTTGTTCCTCGCCGAGGCGATGATCGCGCTGGACGACACCAGCCGCGCCTGCATCGCGCTGGCCGAATTCGCCGAGACCTACCCGGCGCTCGCCGCCGGGCGGTTGCTCGACCAGTACGAGCGCAACCGGGCGCGGGTGACCTGCAATTGACGCGGCGGTCGATCCGCAACTGATCGCGCGATTCCGCCGCGATCTTGCGGCGGTCTGGCCTGAGACACACGATCGACCGCAAAAGCTCGCAATCGCGGTTTCGGGCGGGCCTGACAGCATCGGATTGCTGCTGCTGGCCAATGCGGCGCGACCCGGCGCAATCGAGGCCGCGACAGTCGATCACGGCTTGCGCCCGGAAAGCGCCGCCGAGGCGCAATGGGTGGCGAGGCTTTGCGAGACGCTTGGCGTGCCGCATGAGACGCTGCGGGTCGAGGTTGCCCCGGGCAATCTCCAGAGCAGGGCGCGCGCGGCGCGCTATCATGCGCTCGACCAGTGGATGGGGCAACGCAGCCTCCACGCCGTGGCGACGGCGCATCACGCCGACGACCAGGCGGAGACGCTGCTGATGCGGCTCAACCGCGGCAGCGGCTTGCCCGGGCTTGCCGGAGTGCGACCCAGCGGCGTGGTGCCGGGAGGCAGGGGGCTGCTGGTGCGGCCGCTGCTCGGCTGGCGCAAGGCTGAGCTCGAAGCGCTGGTGCGTACAGCCGGGATCGAACGCATCGCGGATCCCTCCAATCGCGACACGCGGTTCGATCGTGTGAGAATGAGGCGGACGCTAGCCGGGGCGGACTGGCTCGATCCGCTGGCGCTGGCACGCAGCGCGGCGCTGCTGGGCGAGGCCGAGGCGGCGCTGCAGTCCGTGGTCGAGGCGACCTGGCGCGACGGCGTGACACGCCGGCACGATGGCTGGCGCTTCGCCGTGTCGCAGACCGACTATATCAGGATCGAAGTGGTGGGACGCATTCTCGCCGAGATGAATGCCCCGGCACCACGCTCGGAGATCGCGCGACTTGTCGCGCGGTTGGCGGGTGGCGACAATGCTTCGCTGGCGGGGGTTCTCGCCACGCCCTCGCAGGAAAGCGGTGCCGAGTTGTGGACCTTCCGGCCCGAGCCGCCGCGACGGTCCGGCTAGAGCAGGCTGTCGCCCATTCCGATCTGCCGGCCCTTGGTGATTACCACCAGATCGCCCTTATGCGCCGCCTCGTACAATTTGTCGGCGAAGGGATCGGGTACCGCGATGCAGCCGTGACTGGCATAGCCGTTCTCGACCACCGAGCCGCCATGGATCGCGATACCGTCCCAGGTCAGCCGCAAGGTCCAGGGCATCGGCGCATTGCCGTATTTTTCCGAGACGTTGTGGCGTTCCTTGGTCAGGATCGGGAAATTGCCGGTGGGGGTGGGGTGCTCGTCGGTGCCTAGCATCGCCACCGCCGCACCGATCTCATACCCATCGCGGAAGACCGAGACGACCCGCGCTTCGAGATCGACGGTAACGACCAGCTTGCCATCCTGCGGCACGCCGTCGGTGTCCCAATGCCATTCGCCGTATTTCATCGGCCCTTCGATCGGCAGCACGCGCTTGATCGTGAACCGCTCGGCGGCGCGGCGTTGCGCATCGGCGGCGACCCTGGCCTCGATCGCCGGGCGCGGATCGATCGGCGGCTGCACCTCGGCAACGCCCGCCATCTCGACCGCGTCGTCGGCGGCGGCGCTCTCGGCCATCAGCCCGCCCCCGGTGGCCAGCCCGCCAAGGACCAGCAAAACCGCAAGCGTCGCGCCGCCAATCCATTTGAGGGTCGGATCCATGGCCGGGAGAATAGCGATTTCGTCCAGGAAAGCCAGCGGCCGGGCGTCGCCCGTCCCGTTGGGGGACCACCCGCAAGCCGCAGGTTAATCGCTAGCCATGCGCGCCGAACAGATTGGCGATGGCGGTGCCGATCCGCAGATTGAGCGCCTGCGCGCGCTCGATCGGGTCGATATAGTCGCGCCCGATCTGCGAATATCCCTCGCCCGCGCCATCGGGATAGTCGCTCGGCTCCGCAACCGAGAAATCCGCCAGCTGCGGGAAGCTGGTGGGATAGGCACGGCGCATCTGCGCCAGGGCCTCGTCGACGCGTAGCGTGAAGACCATCTCGAGCACATCGTCGCGGTCGATATCGTTGGCGCGGCTGAAGGCGGGTATCGAGACCGCTTTAAGAAACATGTGCTTGAGCAGCGCCAGCCGCAGCGCCTGCAGCGCGCCGATGGTGCGGCGGATCTCCTCGCGACCCTCGAGCGGAGCCTCGTCGGGCAACAGCCCGAACAGGCGGTGCAGCTTGAGCGCATCGACTCGCAACCTCGAGGTCAGCCGGCGGAACACGCCGTTGCGATCGTCGCCGGTGAGATACTCGGCCAGAGTTTCGCAGGCGGGGGCGAGATGCTGTTCCATCCCGCGATAGGGGCGGCTGGCCCAATAGGCCGAATTGAACAGCTCGCCATAGGCGGCGACCGTCTTGATGCTGGCCAGCGCGTTGGAGGCGCGTACCAGCCGCATCATCTGCCGCCCGCGCGCGCTCTCCTGGAGCAGCGCGGCAATGTCCTCGTAATTGCCTTCCGCGGCGCTGCCGATCCCGGAGATGATGTTCACCGGATAGCCGAGCTGCTGGAGTATCGCGTTGTGCGGAATTGCGCGAATCTGGCGCAGGCTCATCTCGCGATCGCCCGAGAGGTCGCCCTGCCGGCGCGAGACGCGGCTGCCTGTGGTGTTGAGCAGACCCAGCCCGAAAGCGGTCACCGCGCGCGCGTAGGTGCGGCTCTCGAGATGGTCGCGCTGGTGGCTGCGGACCGCGCGGTAGAAATCCAGGCTCAGATCGGTTCGGCGGTAGAAGGGATCGGGTTCTTCGCCCGATTTGTCGCCCCGGTCGGGACCGTCGGGGCTCAGATCGGCGATGCGCGACAAGGTCGCCAGCGCCAGTTCGGGGGTGGCGAAGAACAGATAGCCGTCGCCGCCCTGAAAGCTCGCCTCGGGTTCGAGCGCGATCCCTTCGCGGGCGAAGCGGCGCCGCGCCCAGGGGCTCAGCGGCCAGGCGAGCCGGTCGGCGAAACCGCCGGGATGCGCGCCGCGCCCCATGCCTTCGCCATGGGTGTTGAAGATCAGCGCCGCGACATCGCCGAGCCCGTTGTTCGCCATCGCTCCGGCGAGACGCCCCTGCAGTCTTTCGATCGCGAGGCTGGCGGGAATCTGGCCGATGAACCGCCCGGCGTCGGAATAGCCGGTCTGAATACAGACCCGCCCGCGTTGCCGCGCGTAAGCGCGGTAGGCCGGTTCGGCGCAGAGCGCATCGAGGAAGCGCCCGCCATGTTCGAGTGCATTCTCGGTCTCGAACAAGGGCGAGACATCCACCTTGCCGGCGATCCCGAACAGTCTCGCGAAATAGAGCGCCGCCAGCACGGTCGAGGGCTGTTCGCATTCGGCGACCAGCATCCGGATCGGGGCATCGCCATCGATGTGCTGGAGGATCTGCGCCATCACCAGGAACTGGCGGATGGCGGTGCTGCTTTCGATCGCCAGCGCGGCGAAATTGGTTCGCAGCGGCTGCACCCGTTCGAGAATATCGCGCAATACCGCCATCGCGCCCTTGCTGGCGAGATCGAGCGTATTGTCCGGGTCGATCCTGCGGCGGATCGCGTTGTGCAACTGGCTGGCGTTGACGCGGAAATGGACCCCGCCCATGCCCAGCCCGTCGGCGCGCATCGCCGCGGCAAGCGTCTTGCGGGCCATCGCGTTGTCGCTCCCGCCGGAGATCGTATCGGCGGCCTCGCTATCGAGCGCTTCGACGATGGCGGAGAGGCTGGTGAGCTTGTCGGGATGATCGGCGGTGAGGCGATTGGCGGCGGCCGACAGCGCTTCGGGATCGGTGAGGTCGCCTGCGAAATCCTCGGCCCGGGCTGCGGCGAAGGCGGCGGCGCGGCGAAGCGGGTCGAGCAGCGCATGATCGGGCGCGAAACCTGCCAGCGTCTCGGCATAGCGTTCGAGCCGCTGGGCCTTCTCGGAGAGGCGGAAGCCGATCGAATGGTACCATTTGATATCGGTCCGCCCGTCCATGTCGTAACCGACCCAGGTCGCGAAGCGGAACGGCAGCGGCGACAGCGATTGCCAGCGCTCGGGCCAGCGCTGCTGCGCCTCGCCCAGAACCCGGGTGACGATGGCGTCGCGTGCATCCTGCGCCCGCGCGATCGCTTCCATCGCGCGCCGGTGCTCGTAGGCCAGCGTGATAGCCGGGCGCTCTCCTGCGTCGGCGCAGGCTCGTTCGTCGACGGGTCGCCCGCCGCTCGCCGCCTCGGCGATCGCCTCGCTCTGGCGGGGGGTGAGCAGGAAGGTGGGGTGTGCGGTGAAGACCGCATGCAACGCGGGCGTTTCCCAGCGAGCGCGGAAGCTTGCGAAATTCTCGTCGCCGCTGGCCAGTGCAATCAGATTGTCGTCGCGGGACACGGGTGCGACCAGCGATCGCAAGCGCTCGGCGCGGCTCTGGAACGAGACGCATTCCAGTTCTTCGACCAGCGCGGCGCAATCCTCGAGCGTCATGTCGCCCGATTCGAGCTGCCGCGACAGATCGAGCGAGAGCTGGAAGACCGGGTTGAACAGTGGCGTCTCGCGGATCCGTTCGTGAAGCTGGGCGAGACGGGCGGAGAGATCGGCGGCGGTCTTCATCGGGTCAGTCCGGCGGCTTCGCGGGAGAGGCGGGTGATCGTATCGCGGTCCACCGGGCCGCGCGGCGCGACCCAGCTACCCCCGACGCACAGCACGGACTCGAGCGCCAGCCAATCGCCGGCATCCCCGGGACCGATCCCGCCGGTGGGGCAGAAGCGGCATTGCGCAAAGGGCGCGGCGAGCGCCTTGAGCGCCGGGATGCCGCCCGCGGCGACTGCGGGGAAGAATTTGAAGTGGGTCAGGCCGAGATCGAGCCCGCGCATGATGTCGCCTGCGGTGGCGATGCCCGGCAGAAACGGGATACCCTCGCGTGAAGCCGCGCGCGCCAGCGGCTCGGTCAGTCCGGGCGATACCACGAATTGCGCGCCGGCTTCGAGCGCATCGGCCAGTTCCCGCTGGCCGGTCACCGTGCCGGCGCCGACGACCGCGCCCTCGACCTTGCGCATCGCCCGGATCGCATCGAGCGCAACCGGGGTGCGCAAGGTGACCTCGAGCGCGGTGAGCCCGCCGGCCACCAGTGCCTCGGCCAGCGGACGCGCGTGTTCCAGTTCGTCGATGACGATCACCGGGATCACCGGAGCGGCTTGCATGATGGCGGCGATACTCGTCACGGTCGGGTCTCCAGATGCTCGCAGGCGAAGGCGGCAGCGGCGCCGAACAGCCCGGGCTGCGGATGGGTTATGAGCTTGACCGGGATCGTGGCCATCAGCTCCTCGTAGCGACCCTTGAGCACGAAGCGGCGCGCGAAGCCCGAGCCGCGCAGCGTCTCGCGGATGCGATAGCCCAGCCCACCGGCGATGACGACGCCGCCGAACCCGCCCTGGACCAGCGCGATATCCCCCGCCAAGCTGCCGAGCGCGAGGCAGAACCGCTCGATCGCCGCGACCGCCAGATCGTCTTCGCCCGATAGCCCGCCCTGCCAGATCGCGACGTCGTCGAGCTCCGGAGGGTCGCGTCCTTCCAGCTCGGCGAGGGTGCGGTAGATGGAGACGATGCCCGGTCCCGAGACCACCCGCTCCACCGAAACGCGGCCCAGGCGTTCGCGCAGCCGGGCGAGGATCGCGTCCTCGACCGCGTCGAGCGGGGCAAAGCCGATATGGCCGCCCTCGGTCGCGTGGACCCGGTAGCCGGAACCGGCGGAGCGCGCGAGATGAGCCACTCCCAGCCCGGTTCCCGGCCCCAGAATGCTCACCATGCCGTGCGAGGGCAGCGGGTGGTCGGGCCCGGCCAGATGGAGGAAGTGCTCCTGGTCGGCGCGCGCGACCGCATGGCCGACCGCCTCGAAATCATTGACCACGGTCAGCCGCGAGACGCCCAATCGTTCTTCCAGCCCGGAGAGCCGGACATGCCAGGAATTGTTGGTCAGCTGGATCTTGTCGCTCGCTACCGGACCGGCGAAAGCAAGCGCGGCGGCAGGGGGTAGGGGACGGTCCATCCGGGCGCGGTAGGTCTCCCACGCGGCGTCGAGGCTGGGGTGTTCGCTGGTGCGCAGCGTTTCGACTTCGCCCAGCGCGATTGCGCCATCCGCGCCGATCTTGGCGAGCGCAAAGCGGGCATGCGTTCCGCCGATATCGGCCGCGACGAGATCGGTCATGATGGTCGGCCTCCCAAGTGCTCCAGCCGCATCACAGCCCCGACAGCGCGAGCATCGAGGAGCCGCCGCGTTCCGCTTCGTCCGCATGTGCGCGAAACATCGCAAACAGTTCGCGTCCCACACCCAGTTCGGCCTGTGGATCGGGAGAGGGCTCGCGCGCAGCGAGATCGGCACTGGTCGAAAGCTCGCCGGTCACGGCGCAGACGCGCACCCTGTCGCCATCGCGCAGCAGCGCCAGCGGCCCGCCGCCGCGCGCCTCGGGGCTGCAGTGGATCGCCGCCGGGACCTTGCCGCTCGCCCCCGACATCCGCCCGTCGGTGACGAGCGCCACGCGGTAGCCGCGATCCTGCAGGACTCCGAGTACGGGGGTGAGCTTGTGCAATTCGGGCATGCCGTTGGCCCGCGGGCCCTGGAAGCGGACCACCACCACCACGTCGCGGTCGAGCTCGCCTTGCGCAAAAGCTTCGGCCACAGCGTGCTGGGTGGCGAACACGCGACAGGGCGCCTCCACCGTCCATCGTTCGCGCTCGACCGCTGAAGATTTGAAACAGGCGCGGCCGAGATTGCCCTGCAGCAGCCGCATCCCGCCATCGGGCTGGAACGGCTCGCTGGCCGGACGCAGCATCTCGGCATCGCCGCTGGGCCCCGGGTCGCGCCAGTTGAGGATCTCGTCGTTCTCGAACGGTTCGCGCGCATAGGCCGGGACGCCGCCGTCCCACACGGTCAGCAGGTCGGGATGCGCCAGCCCTTCGTCGAGCAGCGTGCCGATGACATAGGCCATCCCGCCGGCGGCGTGGAAATGGTTCACGTCGCCCGCACCATTGGGATAGACCCGCGCGACCAGCGGGACCGCGCTCGACAGTTCGGCCAGGTCGTTCCAGTCGAAGGCGATCCCCGCCGCGCGCGCCATCGCCGGGATGTGGATCGCGTGATTGGTCGAACCGCCGGTGGCGAGCAGGCCGATGGCGGCGTTGACGATCGCCTTTTCGTCGATGACGCGTGCTAGCGGGCGGAAATCGTCGCTTTCTCTACCGATTGCGGCGAGCCGGTGGACCGCAGCGCGGGTCAGCTCCTGCCGCAGCTTCTTACCGGGTTGGACGAAGGCCGCGCCGGGCACGTGCACGCCCATCATCTCCATCATCATCTGGTTGGAATTGGCGGTGCCGTAGAAGGTGCAGGTGCCCGGCGAATGATAGCTCTGCATTTCGCTTTCGAGCAATTGCGCGCGATCCGCCTTGCCTTCGGCATAGAGCTGGCGGACCGCCTGCTTCTGCTTGTTGGGGATGCCGCTGGGCATCGGGCCGGCTGGCACGAAAATGGCCGGCAGGTGGCCGAAGCGCAGCGCCCCGATCATCAGTCCCGGCACGATCTTGTCGCAAATCCCGAGCAACGCCATGCCGTCGTACATCTGGTGGCTGAGCGCGACTGCGGTAGACAGTGCGATGACGTCGCGGCTGAACAGCGACAGCTCCATCCCGTCCTCGCCCTGCGTCACGCCGTCGCACATCGCCGGGGTGCCGCCCGCCACCTGAACGGTCGCGCCGACCTCGCGCGCCCAGATCTTCATCCGCTCGGGGTAGCGGTAATAGGGCTGATGCGCGGAGAGCATGTCGTTATAGGCGGTGACGATGGCGAGGTTGGGGCCGGTGGACGCCCTGAGCGCCTGCTGGTCCTCGTCCGCGCCGGCATAGGCATGCGCGAGATTGGAGCAGGAGACCTGCGAGCGTTCGGGCATCCGCTCCCTCTCGCGCTCCATCAGTTCGAGGTAGCGCGAACGCCCGTCGCGCGAATTGGCGATTACCCGCTGGGTGACGCGGTGGATGGTGTCGTTGAGGGGCTTATTCGTCATGCCAGCTCACTCCGTCGCGTTCGACCAGCGCGATCGCCGCGCTCGGCCCCCAGCTGCCTGCGGTGTAGGGCCTCGGCGTGCCGCCCCTGGCCTGCCATTGCGCGCGGACCGCATCGATCCATTCCCATTGCGCCTCGACCTCGTCGCGGCGTACGAACAGGGTCTGGTCGCCTTCGACCAGATCGAGCAGCAGCCGTTCGTAGGCGATCCGGCGGACGGTGTCTGAGAAGGCATCGGGCATGGTCACGTCGAGCGGGACCTCGCGCAGCCGCAGCCCCTCGCGGTCGAGACCGGGCAGCTTGGCCATCAGCGAGAACTGGATGTTCTCCTCGGGCTGGATGCCGATGACGAGCCGGTTCGGCCTCGTGGTCGCGCCGCGCGCCTCGAAGATCGAATGCGGGATGCAGCGGAACTGGACGATGATCTCGGTCACCCGTTCGGGCAGGCGCTTGCCGGTGCGCAGGTAGAAGGGCACGCCCTTCCAGCGCCAATTGTCGACATGCGCCTTGATCGCGACGAAGGTCTCGGTGGCGCTGTCCTCGCCCAGCTCCTCGTCATAGCCCGGCACCGCCTTGCCCGCGACCGCACCAGCGCGATATTGCCCCGTGACGGTCTCGCCCTCGCTGGCCGGACGCAGCGCGCGCAGCACCTTGACCTTTTCGTCGCGGACCGCGGTGGCATCGAAGCTGGTCGGCGGCTCCATCGCCACCAGCGCCAGCAGCTGGAGCATGTGGTTCTGGACCATGTCCCGCAAAGCGCCGGTCTCGTCGTAGAAGCCCGCGCGGCCTTCGAGCCCCACTGTCTCTGCAACGGTGATCTGGACATGGTCGATATAGGTGGAATTCCACACCGGCTCGAACAGCAGATTGGCGAAGCGCAGCGCCAGCAGGTTCTGCACCGTCTCCTTGCCGAGATAGTGATCGATGCGGAAGATGCGGTCTTCGCCGAATTCGCGTGCGACCGCGTCGTTGATCTCGCAGCTCGAGCCGAGATCGGTGCCGAGCGGCTTTTCCAGGCCGATCCGCGTGCGCGGGCCGGTCAGCCCGGCATGCGCCAGCCCTTCGATGGTCGCCTCGAACAGTTTGGGCGCGGTGGAGAGGAAGATCGCGAGCCCGTCGCAATCCTCGCCGACCCGCTCGGCCAGCCGTTTGTAACCATCCAGCGTGGTCGCATCGACCGCTTCATAGACCAGCCGATCGAGGAACTCCGCCACCCCGTCGCGGCGCGCAACGGGCAGATATTCTTCCAGCGCCTCGCGCGCGAAATCGCGGAACTCGTCGTCGGACATCTCGGTGCGTGCGGTGCCGACGATTGTGAGGTCGGGGGCCAGCAACCCGTCGGAATGCAGCGCACACAGCGAGGGGAGCAGCATCCGCTGCGCGAGGTCGCCCGTCGCGCCGAACAGCAGCAGCCGGTCCGCAGTGAAGCTCATCGCGGTGTCGTATCCTCCTTCGTTCAGTTTGCCTTTGCTGGCGTAACACCCTGCAAAGGGTCATGCCAACACGCGTGCTCCTAGTCGGTCCGGGTAACGCTGACCGAACTGCGGCGGAACTCGTTGGGTCCGAAGCTGGTCAGAAAACTGACATCGGCGGCATCGCGGCCGACGCCGATCTTCACGGTCTCGGCGGGATCGGCCATGTTCGTGGCATCGACCAACTGCCAGGTGCCGCCACCGGGCTTCTCGGGATCCTTGAGGAAAACTTCGGCGACGGCGTGGAAATCGGGCGGCTCCACCCCGGGAGCGTAGCAGGCGACGAAGCGCGCCGGGATGGTGCTGGCGCGCGCCAGCGCCACCAGAACATGCGCATAGTCGCGACAGATTCCGCGCCTTTCGACGAAGCTGTCGAGCGCAGTCGTGCGCGAATCCGAAGTGCCCGGCTCGTAGCTGAAGTGATCGGCGATCCAGTCGCGGATCGCTGCGATCCGCGCGCCGCCCTGCGTGTCGCCGAATTCGGAGTTCACGAAGGGCTGGAACTTGTCCGCCTGGCAATAGCGCGAGTCGAACAGATATTGCACCGCCTCGCCGGGCATATCGTGCGGATCGACCCGACCGAGGCTGCCGAGCTCGGGCAGTTGGCGCTGCGGACGGACAAGCGCGGTGTATTCCACCTCGAAATCGCCCTCGGCGCGTAGCCAGATACGCTCGCCGATCGCGTCCTGTGCCGGAACCCTCGCGCAATGCTCGGCCTCGCTCATCCGCGTGGCGCTTTCGACGATCTCCTGCTCGGGGATCGCTGCCGCCTCGAACTGGAGCAGGACGTCGGCCGGCCGGTCGAGCGTGAAGGCAAAGCTGGTGGCAATTTTTATGGACATGCGGCTTGGCAACGCCCCCCGAAGACGCGGGTTTCTGACATTGCGAAATATAGTCCGATCAGGCGGGGACGCCGAACAGATCGTGCGCATCGGCATCCTCGATCTCGACCTCGATCACCGCGCCCGACGCCAGCGTCGCCGGGACGTTGCGCAGATAGACCTGGCCATCGATCTCGGGCGCATCGGCCTGGCTGCGCGCGGTGGCGCCGATATCACCATCTTCGTCGGGCTCGCCCACTTCGTCGACGATCACCGGGATGCGCCTGCCGATCTTGGCGGCGAGCCGCTCGGTGCTGATCCGCTCGGTCACTTCCATCAGCCGCGCGTAGCGTTCTTCCTTGAGTTCCTCGGGGACGTGATCGGGCAGCGCATTGGCGCGTGCGCCCTCGACCTGTTCGAAGCGGAAGCCGCCGACCCGGTCGAGCCGCGCTTCCTCAAGCCAGTCGAGGAGATAGCGGAAATCTTCTTCGGTCTCGCCGGGGAAGCCGACCACAAAGGAGGAGCGGATCGCGATCTCGGGGCAGATTTCGCGCCATGCCTTGAGCCGTTCGAGGACCTTGGCCTCGTTGGCGGGGCGGCGCATCGCCTTGAGCACTCTGGGGCTGGCATGCTGGAACGGGATGTCGAGATAGGGGGTCAGCAGCCCCTCGGCCATCAGCGGGATCACCGCATCGACATGCGGATAGGGGTAGACGTAATGCAGCCGCACCCAGGGGACCTGCCCGTCCGGCGTGCGCAATCCGCCCAGCTCGCGCGCCAGATCGGTCATGTGCGCGCGCACTTCCCGCCCCTTCCACTCGCGCGTCTCATGGCGGGTGTCGACCCCGTAGGCCGAGGTGTCCTGACTGATCACCAGCAGCTCGCGCGTCCCCGCCGCGACCAGCTTCTCCGCCTCGCGCAGCACCGCGTCGATCCGCCGGCTCGCTAGCTTGCCGCGCAATTGCGGGATGATGCAGAAGGCGCAGGAATGGTTGCAGCCCTCGGAAATCTTGAGATAGCTGTAGTGCCGCGGGGTCAGCTTGATGTCGGGTTGGGGGATCAGATCGACATAGGGACCCTGACTCGGCGGAGCGTGGGTGTGAACCGCCTCGACCACCGATTCGTATTGATGCGCACCAGTGATCGCCAGCACCGCCGGATGCGCGGCGCGGATGGTCTCTGCCTCCTCGCCCATGCAGCCGGTCACGATCACGCGCCCGTTCTCGGCGATCGCCTCGCCGATCGCCTGCAGGCTTTCCTCCTTCGCGCTGTCGAGGAAGCCGCAGGTGTTGACCAGAACCACATCGGCGCCGGCGTAATCGGGGCTCATGGCATAGCCGTCGGCGCGCAGCCGCGTGAGGATGCGTTCGGAATCGACCAGCGCCTTGGGGCAACCCAGGCTGACCATGCCGATCTTCTTCTGGTCGGGAAGGATGGTGGTGGCGGTGTTCATGATTGCGCGCGCCCCTACACCTGTCCGGGCAATTGCGCTAGCGTCGCGCGCTTATGCGCTTCCGAGGGGCGCATATCGGGCGCGCAACTCGCAGCATGGGGTTCGGCATGAACGAAATGAATTTTTTCGCGGTGCTGCTGGGGGCGCTGGCTTTCTTCGTGGTCGGGATGCTGTGGTACGGTGTGCTGTTCGGCAAGGTCTGGCAGAGAGCCGCGCGTCTGAGCGACGAGACGGTGCGTTCGGGCAATATGCCGCTGATCTTCGGGCTGACCTTCCTGTTCGAACTGCTGATCGCCTCGACGCTGTGGCACGGGATTGCGCGCAGCGGCGCCAGCGATCGCGCGACGATGATGATGGCGATCGGCTTCGGTGCGACGGTGATGGTCCCGGCGCTGGGGATCCACTATCTCTATCTGCGCAAGACCCTGACGCTGTTCCTCATCGATTCCGGCCATATCGTGACCGGAATGACGGCAATGGGCGGAGTCTTCCTCCTGTTCCGCTAGGCAGGCCAGCGCCCGGGTCTATTCGCCCGGCTGGGGGCGACCGTCGCCCTTTGTCTCTCCGTTGGGGGTGGGCACGATCTCGACCAGGATGTCGCCCTGCTGCAGGATCTGGCAGGCCTCTTCCCAGAACCCGAGCGCCTGACCGTTGCGATAGACGCGCAGGCCCCGCCCGCCGGTCTTCAGATCACTCAGTGCGATCCCATCCTCTTCGGCGGTGATTGCGCGCTCGACCAGCTGGACCCGGCCCGCGACCGAAGCCAGATCCGCGAGATAATCGGCGATATGCTCGCCCTTGGCAGAGCCCGCGAGCAATAGCCCGGTGAAGCGGACCGGATTGATGACATTGTTCGCGCCCGCCTGCAGCGCGAGCGATTCATTGTCGTTCGCCCGTACCACAACGCTGATCGGCACCTCGGGCGCCATTGCGCGCACGGTCAGCGTTATCAGGATCGTAGTGTCGTCGCGCCCGGCCGAGATCAGCACGTTCTGCGCCTGGTCGATCCGCACCGCCTTGAGCGTCTCGTCGCGCGATGCATCGGCGGCCATGATGTTGCACCCCAGCGCTTCGGCATCGGCCAGCCGCTCCTCGCTGGGGTCGATGACAACGATGCAATTGGGGTCGGTTCCGCGATCGATCAGTTCCGCGACCGCTTCCGAGCCGGAGACACCGTAGCCCAGCACCACGATGTGGTTCGAGAGTTGCTCCTGGATACGAGCCATGCGCCATTTCTCCCAGCTGCGTTTCATGATGAAATTGTAAGCCGTCCCAACGAAGATGAAGAACACCGCGAACCGGATCGGCGTGACGATCACCGCCTCGACCAGGCGCGCCCGATCGCTGATCGGGGCGATATCGCCAAAGCCCGTGGTGGTGATCGAGATCATGGTGAAATAGACCACGTCGAGAAAGCTGACTTCGCCGTCGAGATTGTCGACCAGTCCCTCGCGGTCCCACCAGTGGATCATCACCACGATGAAGATCAGGAACAGCGCCAACCCGAGCCTGATGCCCAGGTCGCCCCAGACCGGAATCTTTACCGCTCGCCGCAGAGGCGTATGGCGCGCGCCGCGATAGACCCGCCCGGCTTCGGTCGGTGTGAGCGTATCGAGTTGCTTCTTGTCGCTCATCCGACCGTGTTTCTCACGGCTGGTAGCGATCGGCAAGCGCGCCCAGCGACGAATGGTGGGTCAGGTCGAGCTGGAGTGGGGTGACCGAGATGAAGCCGTCGTCGATGGCTTCCAGATCGGTGCCGTGGTCGAGCGTGTGCTCGATCGGCTCGAGCCCGAACCAATAGTACTGGAACCCCCGCGGATCGCGGCCCTCGACCACCGTCCCGCGGGCGTAGTCGTGGAAACCCTGCCGCACCGCGCGGATGCCGGCGACCTTGGCGCTTGGCAAAGCGGGGAAGTTGACATTGACCAGCGTCCGCTTGGGCAGCGGTGTATCCAGCAGCGGGCCGAGTACCTTGGCACCCCAGCCGCGCGCCGCATCGAAGGTATCGGCTCCGGCCTCGCCGCTGCGGCTGGTGACTTGGCTCAGCGCGATCGAGCGAATACCCGCCAGCGCGCCTTCGATCGCCGCCGAGACGGTACCCGAATAGGTGACGTCGTCGCCCAGATTGGCGCCCCGGTTGACTCCCGAGAGGATCACGTCGGGCGCTCCGTCCATCACCTTGCGCAGGCCCAGCGTGACCGAATCGGTCGGCGTGCCGGTGACCGAGAAGCGCCGTTTGCCATGCTGGCGCAGCCGCACCGGGCGGGTGAGGGTGAGCGCATGACCCATCCCCGACTGCTCCTCGTCGGGAGCGCAGATCCAGATGTCGTCGGTGAATTCGCGCGCGATCTCCTCGAGAACCTCGAGCCCGGGCGCGTGGACGCCGTCGTCATTGGTGAGGAGGATCTTCACGAGAGCGGCTCCAGTTTCGTGACGCCCGCCATATAGGGGGCGAGGACCTCGGGCACCGCAACGCTGCCGTCTTCCTGCTGGTAATTCTCCAGCACCGCCACCAGCGTGCGTCCGACCGCGAGGCCCGAGCCGTTGAGCGTGTGGACGAACTGGGTCTTCTTCTCGGCTTCGGGGCGGTAGCGCGCATTCATCCGCCGCGCCTGAAAGTCGCCGCAGTTCGAGCACGAGCTGATCTCGCGATAGGCGCCCTGGCCGGGCAGCCAGACCTCGAGATCGTAGGTCCGCCGCGCGGTGAAGCCCATATCGCCGGTGCACAGCAGCATCTTGCGATAGGGCAGGTCGAGCGCCTGCAGCACGCCCTCGGCGGCCTGCGTCATGCGCTCGTGCTCGGCCTCGCTGTCTTCGGGACGGGCAATGCTGACCAGTTCGACCTTCTCGAACTGGTGCTGGCGGATGAAGCCGCGGGTGTCGCGCCCGGCGGCGCCCGCCTCGGAGCGGAAACACTGCGTGAGCGCGGTCATCCTGAGCGGCAGCGCGCCCTCGTCGAGGATCTGCTCGCGCACCGCATTGGTCAGGCTGACCTCGGCGGTGGGGATCAGCCAGCGGCGTGTTTTCGGGCTATCTTCTGAGACCTTCTTCCAAGCGGCCATCGCCTGCTCAATCGTCACTGCCTTTAGCTCTTTGGCTTCGAAGTCTTTCGGATCTTCTTGACGTTCTTCGTCGCTCAAGCGCGCAACTTCTTCGAATACCGACCGCATATAGCCATCGAGGTTCAATTCCGTGCGAAACAGATCATCGGCGAACTTTGGTAACTGACCAGTACCAAAGACGGCCTCATCGCGCACCAGCAGCGGCGGCGCGCACTCGGTGTAGCCGTTCTCGCCGGTCTGGCGGTCGAGCATGAACTGACCCAGCGCACGGTGCAGCCGCGCCATATCGCCGCGCAGGAAGGTGAAGCGCGCGCCCGCGATGGCTGCGCCGGTCTCGAAATCGAGCCCCAGCGGCGGTCCGAGATCGGCGTGTTCCCGCGGCGTGAAGGCGAACTCGCGCGGAGTGCCCCAGCGCGCCAGCTCGACGTTCGCCGCCTCGTCGGCGCCGTCGGGGACATCCTCTGCGGGGAGATTGGGGAGCGCGGCAAGCAAATCGTGGAGTTCGGCGCCGAGCTTGCGGTCTTCCTCCTCGAGCGCTGGCATCGCCTGCTTGATCTCGGAGACTTCGGATTTGAGGCTGTCGGCGGTGTCCTTGTCGCCCTTGCCCATCGCCTGACCGATCGCCTTGGATGCTTCGTTGCGGCGGCTCTGCGCCTCCTGCAGCCTTGTGGTGATTTCGCGGCGGCGGGCGTCGAGCGCCAGGATGCGATCCGCAGCGGGCTCGGCGCCGCGGCGCTGGAGCCCCGCATCGAATTCACCCGGATGCTTACGGATAAAGGCAATGTCGTGCATGGCCAGCGCCTATGCCCGCTCGGTCCCCGCTTGGCCAGAGGGCTTGGCCGGAGGAGGGCCTGGACACAGGAACGCTGCCCGCGAAGGGGCCTGCGAAAGATCGCCGGGCACTCCCGCGCGCGTCGGCAGTTGAGCCATCTATGGCATCGGTGCTGTTGCGGCGCTGCCGTATCGAAACCGCAGCTCAAGGCCGACAAGACGTGCAAACCATTCCCGACAACCCGCCGCGCCGCACCCGCTTTATCGACGGTCTCAACCTCGCGATCCGCGCAGGTCGCGCTGTCGGAGCGGTGGCCCCGGCGCGACTGGAAAAGGATATCCTGCTCGACGAAGCGGTAGACGCGACGGGCCTAACCGATTTCGGCGATCGCTGGTTCGAGAGGCCGATGGAGGTACTGCTCGATTCGATACGCACGGAGGCGCGCCTCAATCCGGCGGGCGAATTCGCGGCGACGAACCAGTTTCGCCATGTGCTGCGCGATCGGCTGCGGACCCAATGGTGGTTCGAGCGCCATCCGGAGATACTGACGCGCCCGATCCGCAGGCCGGTGGTCATCGTCGGGCCGATGCGCTCCGGCACCACGCGGCTGCACCGGCTGCTCGCCAGCGACCGGCGGTTCAGCCATCTGCGCAGCTTCGAGACGATCAGCCCGGTTCCGCGCCCCGGCTATGAAGAGGTGCTGGCGGGCAAAAAGGACGATTTCCGGCCGATCCTGGCGGAGCGGATCATGAAGGTCGCCCGGCTCGCCAATCCGCGGACGCTGACCATCCACCCGACGGGTCCGTATGAGCCCGAAGAGGAGCTCGGTCTGCTGGTCGCGAGCATGTGGGGGATGAAGCACGAGGCGCAGTGGCATGTGCCGACCTATGGTCGTTGGTGCGAGCGCCAGGACGCC
This sequence comes from Qipengyuania benthica, assembly GCF_030717865.1. Classification (NCBI taxonomy): domain Bacteria; kingdom Pseudomonadati; phylum Pseudomonadota; class Alphaproteobacteria; order Sphingomonadales; family Erythrobacteraceae; genus Qipengyuania; species Qipengyuania benthica. The sequence continues at coordinate 627,870 of NZ_JAVAIL010000001.1, forward strand.
GCGCCCGCCTATCGCCATATGGCGGACCTGCTGCGGCTGGTCGGCTGGTCGCAGCAGAGCAGTTCGCTGCGCCCCTGGATACTCAAGACCCCGCAGCACATGCTCGATCTGCCCGCACTGCTGGAGGTTTTTCCCGACGCGCGGCTGATCTTCACCCACCGCGACCCCCGGCAGGTGGTCGGGAGCGCTGCCTCGCTCGCCTGGAACCAGACGGTGATCTATTCCGATCATGTCGATCCGCGCGGCGTGGGCGAGGAATGGCTGCGCAAGACCCGGCTGCAGATCGAGCGGATGCGCGCCGCGCGCGATGCGATCCCGCCCGATCGCATGATCGATGTGCATTACAGCGCGATGGACGACGACTGGCGCGGCACGATGGCGCGGATCTATCGCTTTCTCGATCTCGAGATGGAACCGGCGGTCCCGGGGATGGAGCATTTCATCGACCGCTCACGCCGCTTGAAGCAGCGGCCGCATCGCTACAGTCTGGAACAGTTCGGCCTGTCGCCGCAGCAGGTGAACGAGCAATTGGGCGACTACGTGCGGCAGTACGACATCCAGGTCGAAGGTGCCGATCGGCAAGCCACGGGCGCGGCGGTTGCCATGAACTGATTCCCGGAAAAACGGGGCCGCGGCAGCGCCCGGCCCCGTTTTCCTCGATGGACTGGTATGGTCCTAGAACTTGACCTCGGCGGTCACGAAGAAGCGCCGCGGATCGCCGTAGAAACCGGTCAGCGTCCCCTCGCGCCCCAGCGTCGGGGTGAAGGGCACATCGCGGCCATTTCCGGCCACAAAATTATAGCCGGCCACGATGTAGCGCTTGTCGAACAGGTTCTTGGCATGGGCGCCGATCGAGAAGCGGTCGCTGTCGTCGGTGTAGACGATCGATGCGTCCACCAGCGCGAAGCCGTCCTGGTCGAGGAAGTCGTTGGCCACCTCGAACTGGCTGGCGTCCGAGCGCAGCGAGATCGAACCGAGGAAGTCGACGATCCCGCTGGCGACCGGCAGGCCCAGGTTGATGCCCATATGCGCGGTGATGTCGGGGGTGTTCTGAAACACCCGCTGGTCGGCGACATCGACGCCGAGAGCATCGATGAAAGTGTTGTATTGGGCATCGAGCAAGCCGAGCGACCAATTGAAGCCGAAGCGGCTGCCCAATCCGGCGAAATCGCGCCCGACCACAGCGTTGCCTTCAAATTCCACGCCGTTGACATCGGCGCTGGCGGCGTTCGACGTGATGCCGATGAAGGTCTCGTTGACGCCGTCGCCATTGGCGTCGATCCCAACCGATCCGGGAATCTGGACATCGCTGTAATCGCCCTTGAAGACGGCGAGCGAGAGGAACAGCCGGTCGTCGAGCAGCGAGGCCTTGTAGCCCAGTTCGTAGCTGTCGACTGTTTCGGGGGCGAAGCGCAGGAAGGCGAACTCGTCGTCGTAGTCGATATCGCCGTCGTCATCGAGATCGGGCGCCGCCGAGGTCTGTCCGCGCGGGTCGAAGCCGCCGCCCTTGAAGCCCTTGGAATATGTGAAATAGAGCGTGTGATTGCGCGACGGTTTGTAGGCGATCGAGGCACGCGGAGTGAATTCCTCGAAGGTTTCCTCGCCGCGGAAATCGCTAGTGACCGCGATCGGGATCGCGGCAGTCGGGCCGAACAAATCCGAATAACCGCCGATGAAGGTGGTGCGCAACACACGGCTGTCGCGCGTATCCCAGGTATAGCGACCGCCCAGCGAGACGCTGAGCTTGTCGGTGAGATCGTAGGTGAAATCGCCGAACACCGAATAGGTCTCGGTGCCGACATCGCCCAGGGTCTGCGCATTGAGCCCCGGGAGGCCGAGCAGCGCGCCGGTCGTGAAAATCGCCACATCAAAGGCGGTGAAGGCGTTGGCACTGAGATAATAGGCGCCCAGAACGCCGTTCAGACGATCGCCTTGATAGAGCAGCTGCAGTTCCTGGCTGAACTGGTCGTTCTCGTAAATCGCCGGCACATCGAGATCGGCAGCCGGGAGGCTATCGAAGTCGATCGGCGATGTCGAAGTGTCTTCTCGATAGCCAGTGATCGACTTCAGCGTGAGAGTGTCGGAAACCTCGAGTTCGACCGTGAGGCCACCGCCATAGGCTTCGACTTCCTGATCGACCACGTCGAGCCCGGCGCGAGTGTCGTAGGGATCGTCGAGCACCGGGGCGCCGGTGACGAGGCTGGGGATCAGTCGGCTGCCCTGGCGGGCCTCGCTCTGGTCCTTCACATAGTCGCCCGAGAGCCGGACGAACAGCGGGCCGTTGTCGAATTCGATCGTCCCGCGCGCCGCCCAGACGTCCTTATTGTAGTTTTCGGTGCCGAGCGTGAGATTGTCGCCGAAGCCGCCGCGTGACAGGCGGGCTCCGCTTGCCCCGATGCTCAGATTGTCGCTCAGGGGGGTCGATGCAGTGACGATAAGATCGGCCTGATCATAGGAGCCATAGGTGCCGCGCAGCTTCAAGCTGGTTTCATTCGGCAGGCGCGCGGTCACATACTTGATCGCACCGCCGATGGTGTTGCGACCGTAAAGCGTACCCTGCGGCCCGCGCAGCACCTCGATGCGCTCGACATCGTAGATATCGAGCACGGAGGCCTGTGGCCGATTGAGATAGACGTCGTCGACATAAAGCCCGACCCCCGCTTCGAACCCGGCGACCGGATCCTGCTGACCGACACCGCGGATGAAAGCGGTGAGGGTGGTGTTGGTGCCGCGGCTGACCTCGAGCGTCAGATTGGGCACTTCCTGGGCGATCTCGGTGAGGTCCTGGGTGCCGCTGCGTAGCAAATCTTCGCCGGAAAGAGCGGTCACCGAAAGCGGGACGTCGATCAGACGTTCCTCGCGTCGCCGCGCGGTGACGATGATGACGCCATCGTCGCCGGGAACCGCTTCTTGCGTCGCGGTCGCCTCGGGCTCGGCCGTTGCAGGAATGGTGGTCTGCGCCAGGGCAGGCGCGGCACAGGCCAGCGCGGCGCCACTTGCCAACAGGCCGGCACAGATACGCGAACGGTTGAAACTCATCGACTCTCTCCCCTCTGGAACTCTCTCGCATGTCGCAATAATGAAACCTGAACCACCTTTCAAGTTTGTTCTTGCGCGGGCCCACTTTCGATGCGAGATCGGTCGCTATCGGCACGGGATCGGCATCGTAAGAGCGAGGGAAAGGGGCTGAGATGGAAACCGCAACGCGCGACAGCGACAAGGCGCCGCGGACCGAGCGTGGCCGCCGTACCTTGCGCAAGCTGCTCGATGCGGCGGCGAGCGAATTCGGCGAGCGGGGTTTTCACGAAGCTTCGATCAGCACCATCACCCGCAGGGCGGGGGTCGCGCTGGGCAGCTTCTACACCTATTTCGACAGCAAGGATGCGATCTTCCGGGCGCTGGTGAGCGATATGAGCGATGCCGTCAAAATGGCGGCACGCGAAGCGATCTCGCCCGACATGCCGCCGCTCGAGATCGAGCGCGCCGCGCTCGAGGCGTTTCTGCGTTTCGCGGGCGAGCACAAGGAAATCTACAGGATCATCGACGAGGCCGAATTCGTCGACCCCGAGAGCTATCAGGGTCACTACCGCACCATCGCGCAACGGATCGCGGATCGGCTCGCCAGCGGCGGGGCAAAGGGCGAGATGCGCTCCGGTCTCGGCGAAGTCGAAGCCTGGGCGGTTATGGGTATGAATGTGTTTCTCGGTCTGCGCTATGCCATCTGGGCGCAAGAGGGCGATCCCGAATGCGCCGCGGTCGTGACGCGTGCCAATCTCTTGCTGGCCAAGGGCCTTGCCAGCAACCGGCCCGACCCCGTTTAGCCGCTCTTCCGGAACGGCTTGGGCGCCGGGCCGTTGGTCGGGCAAAGGAGATTACACTATGATCGGCAAGATTATCGGAGCGTTCGTGGGCGACAGGCTGGCCAAGCGGACCGGCGGAATGAGCGGCGCAAAAGGCGCGGCATTGGGTGTCGTAGGAACGGCGGTTTTGCGCCGTATCAGCCTGCCCGCAATGGCCGCGATCGCGGCGGGCGGTTACGCCGCGAAGAAGCTCTCGGAGAAGAACTCAGGCACAAGGTCCGGCGGAGCCGAGACCACCAGCTAAGCCGGCTTTCAAACTCGATCGGAATCGCAGGTGTCGAAGGATATTCGGCACCTGCTTCTGCTTGCACGATCGCCTTCTAAAGCAGATCTGCCCTCGCATGGCCGACCTTGCGGCAATCCGGCGACCAGGCGGCCAAAGCAGCGGCCTGCGACTACGCTGCTTGCGCCCAATGGCGCGCGATCGGCTGCGACCAGCGCACCAGTCGCGGCGCCTCGCACTTGGCGACCAGCCATTCGGCGAAGCCTAGCGCCTGGCTTTCCTCGCCGCGAGCGATCGCCTGCATCATCGATTCGAGCAGCCGCTCCTGCGGGGTCCGCTTGAGCGAACACGGAGCGCTGACCTCGAGCGGGCGCCGCCCGGCGCGGCTGAGCAATTGGGTTACCCGCTCGACCGACCAGCGAATCTGGTGTCCCGCCGCGCGTGGCGGCAGATCGATCACGTCATTGGCCGGCTGCATCGGAGCAGGACCGGCGAGGCGAAACAAATCGAGCATAAGCGAAACCCATCTCCTGTCGGAACCATCTCCTGTCGGAAATGAGAATGACTTGCAGTAGCGGAAAATTCAAGCCCAATTGCATGTCACGTACGAAAAACCGGGTCGACCCTTTCGAGGCACCCGGTTTTAGATTCGCCGTGTCCACCCGGTCGAGCGGAGGCGAGGATCGCGATCAGGCGACCTGGCGCCGGACGTCGGCTGCGACGAACTCGCCGCACCAATCGTCTTGCGCCACGTTGGGCCAATGCGCCTTCTTGTCGCCCTCCGCAGGGGATGGCGCATAGCGGCGGCATTCGCTGCTCATGGCTTGGTAAAACTTGCAGTTCTCGCAATGCATCGCGGAGCTCCTTATCTGTTGCCCTGATCTGTCGTGTTCGCCTATCTAACACGCCGATAGCGAAGGCGATCCAAAAAATCAAATAAATTCAACGACTTAATACTGATAATCAGTAGCGTGGCGCTGGCGCTACTGCGAATTGGAGGCAGTAGGAACTGGCCGACCTATTCGTTATTCGCCAAAAGGCGCTGGAATCGCTGGTATATCGTGCGCGGAAGAGGTTGCGGGAAGCAGCCATCTTCGAGTGAGGCAAAGGGCCTTGGACCGCGTAGGACAGAGCGAACTTCTTCAAGCAGGACTTCACGATGCAAGCAATGAATCGCCGAAATTTCATGGGTTCGGGCATCGCAACTGGCGGTCTGCTGGCTGCCGGCGCTGCGGCTCCAGCCTGGGCGCGCGGTGCGTCGCTTCACCATGGCGGCATGATCCGCACCGGCTTCGACGAGGTGTCGGGTCGCGACATTCGCCTGACCGTCGGCGAGGGCATGCGTGTCGTGCAGGGCCGTCGGGGTCATGCGGTTGCGGTAAACGGCACAATTCCGGGCCCGCTGGTTCGACTGAAGGAAGGTGAACCGGTCCGCATCCATGTCACCAACGCCCTTCAGGAAGATACATCGGTCCACTGGCATGGTCTGCTGGTCCCGTTCCAGTTCGACGGCGTGCCCGGAGTGAGCTTTCCCGGTATCCGGCCTGGAGAGACATTCGTTTACGACCTGCCTGCCATCCGCCAGTCGGGCACTTACTGGTGGCACTCGCATTCCGGTTTGCAGGAGCAGTCGGGTCATTACGGCCCGCTGGTGGTCGACCCCGCCGGGCCGGATCCGATCCAGGCCGACCGCGACTACGTGCTCCTCCTTTCGGAATTCACGCCGCTGCATGGTCATACGATCATGGAGAAGCTCAAGAAGGGCGAAGCCTATTTCAACATGCAGCAGCGCAGTTGGGCCGACGATTACGAGCTGACCGACGAAGAGCGGCGGATGTGGGCCAGAATGCGCATGATGCCGACCGACATCACGGACGTGTCTGGCTCCACCTACACCTACCTCGCCAATGGCATGGGGCCCGAGGAAGGGCTCGAATATCTGTTCCGGCCCGGCGAACGCGTGCGCTTCCGGGTGATGAATGGCAGCGCGATGAGCTTCTTCAACATCCGCATCCCTGGCGCGAAACTGACGATTGTCGCCGCCGACGGGATGGCGGTGCGCCCGGTCGAAGTCGATGAGTTCCAGATCGGCACGGCGGAGACCTACGACTTCCTCGTCGAGCCGACCGGCGAGGCGATGGCGGTGGTGGCCGAGAGCATGGACCGCTCGGGGATGGCGCTGGCACATCTCGTCAGCCGTCCCGGCGCGCGCGCTGCCGTTCCTGCTTTGCGCGAACCGCCGCTGCTGACGATGGCGGCAATGGGCATGGCTGGAATGGACCATGGCGGCATGGATCATGCTGCTATGGATCATGGGGGCGACACGGCCCGCATGGGTCACGGGTCGATGGACCATTCGACGATGGGGCATGGGGCGATCCCCGCCAAGACAACCGCGCCCGAGACGATGAGCGCGGCGGGCATGGGCGGCATGAACATGCGCGACACCTCGCTCCTACCGCCCGACGTCCACGTCGGGCCGGGTATCGACATGGTCTCGATGAACCCGGTCGATCGGATGGGCGATCCGGGCATCGGCCTCGACGAGGTGCCGCACCGGGTGCTCACCTACGAGGATCTCGTGGCGCTCGAGGCCAATCGCTACGCCCGCACGCCCTCGCGGCAGATGGAAATCCACCTCACCGGCAACATGGAACGCTACATGTGGTCGTTCGACGGGAAGAAGTTCTCCGCCGTCACCGACGATCCGATCCGCTTCGCCTATAACGAGCGGGTTCGCGTGAAACTGGTAAACGACACGATGATGGCGCATCCGATCCACCTCCACGGCCACTTCTTCGAGCTGGTCAACGGAGCGCCGGCGGAACACCAGCCCCTGAAGAACGTGGTGATCGTCCAGCCAGGCGGCAGCGCCACCTTCGACCTCACCGCCAATGAAGAAGGCGACTGGGCGTTCCACTGCCACCTTCTGTACCACATGCATTCGGGCATGTTCCAGATCGTGACGGTCGCACCGAAGGGCTCAGAAGCCGAGGAACCGCGCGTGGGGAGCGATCGATGAGAACTGTGCTCTTTACGCTGTTGCTGACCACCGCTGCGCCGGTCTTCGCGCAGGATCACGCTGGCCACGCCGAACATGAACCTGCCACGAAATCCGCAGAGACGGATTGCGAGCAGGAGGCCGAGCGCCACCGTGCGATGGGTCATCCCGTGCCTGAGGGGCAGTGCGAACCCGAAGGCCCCGCGGGGATGGATCACGGGGCGAGGGACCATTCCCCGATGGACCACGGCCAGATGGAAGGCATGGACCATTCCCAGATGGACCACAGCCAGATAGAAGGCGTGGACCATTCGCAAATGGGTCACGGAGCGATGGAGCAACCCGGCGCGGCCGAGATTCCATTCTCCCCTCCGCCATCCGAGGCAGGCTCCGGTCCGCCGCGCGCCGCCGATGCGATCTGGGGCGCGGATGCGATGCGCGCGAGCCGCGACGGTCTCCCGTCCGAACTCGGGGACACCCTCTACTACTGGGTGCAGGGCGACCGGGTGGAATACCGCGCGCGTGAAGGCGAAGACGGATATCTGTGGGATGTGCAGGGCTATTACGGCGGTGATCTCGACAAGTTCTGGTTCAAATCGGAAGGCGAAGGAAGCTTTGGCGAGGAGATCGAGAGCGCCGAGGTCCAGGCGCTCTACAGCCGTGCGATCGCCCCATTCTTCGACCTGCAAGCCGGTATTCGACAGGACCTGGCCCCGATGGGGCGCACCCATGCCGTGGTCGGCATTCAGGGGCTTGCCCCTTACCTCTTCGAAGTGGATGCGGCTGCTTTCCTGTCCGACAAGGGCAACCTGACAGCCCGTATCGAGGCCGAACTGGACCAGCGAATTACGCAGCGCCTGATCTTGCAACCCCGTGTGGAAGCCTCGTTTTCGGCCCAAGACGTTCCCGAACTGGGGATCGGCGCGGGCCTGGATGCGATCGAAGCCGGTCTGCGCCTGCGCTACCATTTCGCGCGCGAGTTCGCGCCCTACATCGGGATCGATCAGGAATGGCGCATCGGCCAGAGCGCCGATTATGCGCGTGCTGAGGACGAAGATCCAAGCGTGACGAATTACCTCGCCGGCATTCGGTTCTGGTTCTGAGGAAGAGGGAAATTCGATGCCAATCGCGATAGTTCGGAGCTAGATCGCTGCGGGTTCGCATGGTCCGCTTCCCACCCAATTCGCTACTAATATTTGGGCAAGCCGTCTGGCTAGAAGCAATTGGTAAAGAGCCTATGCGAATACCGCTACCGATGTTCGGCACCTTGCTCTGTCGTTTCCATGTCTTTCCATGGACACGCAGCTCGCATCTTACGACTCATCGAAAAGATGGTGGGCGCGGCAAGGATTGAACTTGCGACCCCACCCGTGTGAAGGGTGTGCTCTACCACTGAGCTACGCGCCCGCCCAGGCTTCCCCGGCACCATTGGCGACCGGATCGGGCAGGGGGGCGCCTTTACTCGGGAGCGGCGCGCTTGGCAAGCGGTTGCAGGCCGGATCAGCTAGCGAAAAGCGCCATCAGCCTGGCCAGCCAACCCGTCAGTTCGCGACCGTCCGCAGCGTCATGCCTTGCCTGCGGTGGGCATTCGAGACAATAGGCCTGCGCCCCGCGCATCGTCAGCAGTCTTTCGAGATCGCCAATGAGTTGCCCGCCCAGTGCTTCCTGCTGGCGGGAGAACAGCGTCGCGACATCGGCGCGTGCATTTTCGCCATCGGAGACCAGCCACTGGCGCAGCAGCGTGTCGTATGTGCCGGGCTCGTGACCCAGATAGTCCACGAACCATTCGCCTTCATCGAGACCCGCCTGTGCGGCGGCCCAGGTCACTGCAGTGTCAAGGCCGCCATACTGGTCGACCAGGCCGATCTGGCGCGCGGCACCGCCATCCCAGACCCGCCCCTGACCGATCCGATCGACTTCCTGCGGGGACAGATTGCGCGCTGCGGCGACTTGCGCGATGAAATCGGCATAGCCGTCGGCGACCGAGGCCTGCAGGATGGCATCGACCTCGGGGGTGAACCCGCCGATCAGATCGGGCTGTCCGGAGAGGGGGGTGGTCCGCACCCCGTCGACGTTGACCCCGATCTCGTCCGCCAGATTCTCGAAGGTCGGAATGACGGCGAAGATGCCGATCGAACCGGTTACGGTTTCCGGCTCGGCGAAGATCCGGTCTGCGGGTGTCGCGACCCAATAGCCCCCGCTTGCCGCGACGTTCGCCATCGACACCGCGATGGGAATGTCGCGTGCCTTGTGGCGCAGGATGGCGCGGCGGATGTCCTCGCTCGCCAACACCGATCCGCCCGGCGAATCCACTCGCACCACCAGCGCGGCCAGATCGGCCTCGAGCGCTTCGTCGAGCAGCTCGGCAATCCGCTTCCCGCCCGCGACGCCCGGTCCGGCGTCGCCATCCACAATCTCGCCCGCGATCGTGACAACTCCGATGGCGGAGCCGGTCTCGGGGATCGCGGTGTCCTGTAGCCACGGTTCGAGCTCGGTTTGCGGGAAGGCGTTGAGCGCGCTGGTCCATTCGTCCTTGCCGACCAGTTCCACCATTCTGGCGTCGAATTCCTGACGGCTGCCAAGCTTGTCGACCAGTCCGGCGGACAGCGCCGCCTTGGCGAGATCGCCACCAGAGGCTTCGATCCAGGCTACCGGGTTGCGAGTGACCCTGGCGATATCCGCCTGCGGGCGCGCCTTCTTCACATGCGCCTGCCATTCCTCCCACAGCGCCCCGTAGAGCGCGGCGTAGTTCTCGCGCGCGGGTTCGGACATCGAATCGCGGGTGTAGGGTTCGACCGCGCTCTTGTAGGTGCCCACCCGATAGACGCGCGCGTTGACCTTCAACCTATCGAGCAATTCGCCATAGAAGAGCTGTCCGCCACCAGGTCCGGCGATCACCGCGCCGCCCAGCGGATCCAGCCAGATCTCGCTGGCGTGGCTGGCCAGCATCACCCCGTCGTCGGCATAGGCGGTGGCGAAGGCGAGCACCGGCTTGTCCGTCGCGCGGACCCGATCGAGCGCTTCGCCCACCGCCTGCAGATGCACCTGCCCGCCACCCAGGAACCGGTCGAGGTCGAGGACGACCGCTTCGATTCGGTCGTCGCCGGCCGCCGCGTCGATCGCGCGGACCAGCTCGCGGGCCTCGAATTCGCCGACCGGCGCGGTTTGCGCCAGCAGCGCGGCGAAGGGATCGATCTCGGTGCGTTCCTCGACGATCACCCCGTCGAGTTCGAGAACCAGCGCGCCTTCGCGCACCTGCGCCGGACTGGGCCTTGCGGTCAGGACCGCGAACAGCAGGCTGAAGAACAGCAGCATGAAGACGAGCACCAGCCCGTCCTTCAATCCAACCAGCAAGCGCCAGACCCGGCCCGCGAATTTCATAGTCGATCCTTCAGGAGTATGAGGACCCTAACTAGGCGCTCGAAGCCGAAACGCCATGCAATTGTGCTTGAGCGGGCGATGCCGCTCGACTAGGGACTTGCCTTTAATGACATCGCCGCCGCTCCGCCCCGCCGTCGGCCGCTATCCCGCGGGCCGGCAAGCCTTTCCGCATCGCGACCTGACCGGGATCGGCCAGCTCGAGCGGCACGAGATCCTCTATCTGCTCGACGAGGCGGAACAATGGGTCGAACTCAACCGCCGCTCGAACAAGCATCACGATGCGCTGGCGGGCCTGACGATCATCAACGCCTTCTTCGAGAACTCCACCCGCACGCTGCTGTCGTTCGAGATCGCCGGCAAGCGGCTGGGCGCGGATGTGGTCAACATGCACGCCGCGCAATCGAGCGTGAAGAAGGGCGAGACGCTGATCGATACCGCGATCACGTTGAACGCAATGAACGCCGATGCCATCGTGATCCGCCACGGATCGAGCGGCGCCACCCAGCTAATCGCCAGCAAGGTCGATTGCCCGGTGCTCAACGCGGGCGACGGCCAGCACGAACACCCGACGCAGGCGCTGCTCGATGCGCTGGCGCTGCGCGAGGCGCTGAGCGACCGGGGCGAGCCGAGCGAGGATTTCACCGGCCTCACCGTCGTGATCTGCGGCGATATCATGCACAGCCGGGTGGCGCGCTCCAACCTGCTGTGCCTGCAGGCGCTGGGGGCCAGCGTCCGGCTGTGCGCGCCGCCCGCGCTGATGCCGCTGGGGGTCGAAGCCATGGGCGCAGAGGTCTTCCACGATTTCGACGCGGCTCTGCAAGGCGCGGATGTGGTGATGATGCTGCGCCTGCAGAGCGAGCGGATGAGCGGGCAGTTCATTCCTTCCGAGCGCGAGTTCCACCACCTCTACGGCCTCACCAGAGCGCGACTGGATGCCGCCGCGCCCGAGGCGCTGGTGATGCATCCCGGACCGATGAACCGTGGGGTCGAGATCGACAGCGATGTCGCGGATATGGGCGATCGCTCGCTCATCACCCGCCAGGTGGAGATGGGGGTCGCGATTCGGATGACCTGTCTCGACGTTCTCACCCGCAGTGCGCGCGGTGTCGAAGGCTGGGCGGTATGAAGCAGGCGAGACCACTGACCATCGCGGGGGGGCGGCTCGTGCTCCCCGATGGCGTGCGCGAGGGAGCCCTCCGGCTCGTCGACGGCCGGATCGATAGCCTGGGCGACATCGCGCCGCACGATGGCGACGAGGTCCTCGAAACCACGGGGAAGCTGGTGGCGCCCGGACTGGTCGATTACGGCGTCTTCGCGGTGGACAAGCCGGCGTTTCATTTCGGTGGAATCACCCGCGCGGCGCTGATGCCCGACCAGTCGCCGCCGCTCGATCTGCCCAGCCGGGTCGCCTATATCGCCAAGAGCGGCAAACCGGGTTTCTGGGTGCATCCTTTGGCCGCCGCGACCCGCGGGCTCGAGGGCACACAGCTCGCCGAGATCGCGCTGATGTGCGAGGCGGGCGCGCGGGGGATATCCACCGGGCGGCGCTGGATCGCCGACACCGGGGTGATGCTCCGGCTGCTGCACTATGCCGCCATGCTCGATCTGACGGTGGTGACCCATGCCGAGGATGGGGCGCTGACGGGCGATGCAGTGGCGACTGCGGGCGAGATGGCGACGCGGTTCGGACTGCGGAGCGCGCCCGCCGAAGCCGAAGCGCTGGCGCTGACACGCGACATCGCGCTTGCCGAGATGGCCGGAGCGAGAGTGCATTTTCGCCAGGTGACGACGCGCGCCGGGCTGGCGCTGGTGCGCGCGGCGAAGGCACGGGGGCTGGCCATCACCGCCGGGGTTACACCGGCGCATTTCATGCTGTCCGATCTGGCTACCGCCGAGTTCCGCAGCTTCATGCGGCTGTCGCCCCCGCTAAGAGTCGAGGACGACCGCCGGGCGGTGATCGAGGCGATCGCCGACGGCACCATCGACGTGATCGCCAGCGGCCACGATCCGCGCGGGCCCGAGCAGAAACGCCTGCCCTTCGCCGATGCCGCACCGGGGATGGCGGGGGCCGAGACGCTGCTTGCGATGGTGCTGACGCTGGTGCGCGACGGCGTCATCGACACGGCGCGCGCTTTCGATCTGGTCGCGGCGGCGCCCGCGCGCTTGCTGGGCGTCGAGGCAGGAGCGTTGGTCGAGGGCTATGACGCCGATATCGCGCTGATCGATCCCGATAAGCCCTGGGTGGTCGACAGCGGCAAGATGAAAGCGACCGCGGGCAACACGCCGTTCGATGGCCAGCCGACGCAAGGCCGGGTCACCGCTCTGTTCAAAGGCGGGATGCGGATCGGCGGCTAGCCGAAACCGAAAGCCCCTCCCGGCGACGAGAGGGGCTCAGGGTCTGTTCTAAAACTGAAATTCAGCGCGAGGCGACGCGGACGTTGTTTTCGATCGTCCCCGGCAGCGTCCTGCTCGCGGCATAGGCGATGCAGCCTGCCCCGCCGCGCTTGACCGACTGGCACAGACCTTGCGCCGAACTTCTGGCGAAGCCGCCGGCCGCGACGCGGTAGTAGATCTTGCCCTTGACCTTGGCCTTGGTGATCACCTTCTCGGCACCATCGAGTTCGGGGTGGCGCTTGAGGAAGACCTTCCAGGCGGTTTGGGCGTCGGACATCGAAAAATAGGAGCCGAGCTGCACCCGGTAGTCGCCCGAAGCCATCGCGAGAGCGGGCTGGGCCGCAGGAGCCGGGGTGCGAGCTTGTGCGGTCGGGCGCGCCGCTGCTGGCACCGAACGCGCAGTGGCGGGAATGTTCTGGACCACTTCGCGGCTCACGAAGCGCCCGCTGGGGGTCGCGGTTTCAGGCGGCGCGACCGAAGTGCGACCGAGCATGGCGCGCTGCGCGGAGGGCGCCACGGCAAGTGCCGGGGCCTGACGCTCCGCCGGGCGATCCGACTGCGAAACCGGCGGTAGCTCGCCAGTGCCGAAGCGGCTGGCGAAATCGCCTTTCGGCGCGGTTTCGATCGGTTGCTCCTGCACAAGCGTTTCGGCCGCGAGTTGATCGACGCTGTCGAAATTGCGCAGCGCGAGCATGGCTGGCTGGCCGGGATCCTGCACCATCTTCACGCTGAGCAGATCGGCGATCCGGCGATGATACATCTCCGGCGTCGAAAGCACCGCCCATTTGCTCATCGTATCGCCAAGCTTGTCGGCCGGGACATCCTCGGCGGCCATGATACGCGCGTTGCGCCAGTCGCCCTGCAGCGCGAGACTGTAGGCCAGGTTCTGGCGCACCTTCATGGTATTGGTGCCGCTGCGCAGCAGATTGCCGAGCACATGCACGGCTTCCTGCGGGCGACCGGCCAGCGCGATCGCCAGACCGTAATCGGCGGGATCGAGCGCATCCTTGTGGCGGCCGAGCGTGGCGAGCGCGGCGGCCTGCTGACCTGCGGCGATCTGCGCCAGCGCAAGCCGCGTGAGCGTGCGCGAGGAACTGTCGCCCAGCGCGACCGCCTCGGTCAGCGTAGTGGCAGCGGACTGGAACCGGCCCGCTTCGATATAGGCGATGCCGAGCAGAGCGCGCGCGGCGGGGTCGCGCGGCGTCGCCAGCACGGCGGCTTCGGCATGGGTGACGGCGCGGTCGCCCTTACCCTTGGCGAGCGCTTCCTGCGCCTTGGCGGCGGAAACCTGGGCCGGCGGTGCGACATTGGTGGTGCACCCCGTCAGCGCCAGAGTGGCAAGCGCCGTGGTCAGGGTCAGGCCCAGCATCCGGTTGCTTTTCGCGGTCATCGTCTTGCTCATTCTACCCCTCCTGAGGGTTCGGATATGCGGCGCGTGTCAGTCGCGTTTCACCTGCGCGGCGAGATGGTCGATGTCGGGCATGTCGGAGAGCAGCGCGTCGAGCGCCTCGGTCACGAGTTGCTGGGCGCTGCGGCCTCTCACCGTGCAGGCGAGGCGCAGCTTGAGGTGGCGGTCCTGATCGAGCCGCAGAGTGAAGGCCGCACGCTTGCCGCCGCCAGTGGAGGAAGCGGTGTTGGCGGGCGTCCGGGGGCGCGGCTCCGGAGCGGTGCGCGCCATCGGCGTTTCCAGCTTCTGCGCGATTCGTTCGATCGTGTCGCGCACCGGGCTGTGCGCCTTGCGCTGCAACAGCGGTTCGGATCCGGTCTGGCGATAGCGCGAATCGTCGCCGGTGGCGGGGGACAGCGAAACCACCTCGCCGCGCGATTCGGACGGCTTGACGATCGGTTCTTCGCCCATGTCGTTCCAGCCCAGGTCTTCCAGGCTGGCGGCGGCTTCCTTGCCGTCGACGACGCCCGGCGCGCCGTTCTGCGGGCGCATCGCCGGGCGGGCGCCGCCCTTGCGGGCCAGCAGCGTGGAGGAAAGAGAGGCGAAACCGGTGTCGCTCATGGCGTAATCCTGCAGCCTTCCCGATTACTGGGCCACGCGGCGACCGAAGCCGCCGGCGGGTCGGTGGGCACCGGCGATCTGCGCCTGGTGATTGGGCGCTGCGAAGATCGTCCGGCGGAAGTTCTTCTCCAGCCGATCGGAAACATATTTCCACAGCGCGGTCACTTCGGCAGCGCTGCGGCTGTTTTCGTCCACTTCCATCACCGTGCGGCCGTCGATCATCGAGGCGGCGAAATCGGTGCGGTGGTGCAGGGTGATCGGGGCGACGGTTCCGTGCTGCGACAGCGCGACCGCGGCCTCGGAGGTGATCTTGGCCTTGGGGGTCGCGCCGTTGACCACGAACACCAGCGGCTTGCCGGCGCGCTCGCACAGATCGACCGTGGCGCCCACGGCGCGCAGATCGTGCGGGCTGGGACGGGTGGGAACCACGATCAGCTCGGCCACCGCGATCACCGACTGGATCGCCATGGTGATGGCGGGCGGCGTATCGATGACCGCCAGCTTGAAGCCCTGCTGGCGAAGCACGTTGAGATCGCTGGCCAGCCTCGCAACGGTGGTCTGCGCGAAGGCGGGATATTCCGCCTCGCGCTCGTTCCACCAATCGGCCAGCGAGCCTTGCGGATCGATATCGATGAGGACGACCGGGCCGGCACCCGCCCGCTGCGCCTGAACTGCCATATGCCCGGACAGGGTGGTCTTGCCCGATCCGCCTTTTTGCGATGCCAACGCCAGTACTCGCACGGATTGGTCCCCCTGAATTGCGCCCTAGAACGTCGTCGAATTCGCTCGCCACACGCGAGGTATCCACCCGGAATTCGCAGACTACCCTCAATTTTGGGTTAACGGGGGCGTGTAAAACGCGCCGTCCAGGTGCACAAAGGACGGCCAAGATTTTGCTAACGCGGGTTTTACTATATGTTCAGTTGAGTAAACCTAGGCGAAAGCACGAAATCCATGGAGACGGCGATGCGCAACCCGATAACAAGACGAACCGGCCTCACTGCAGGCGCCCTGACCCTCGCCGGGCTGCTGATGGCCGGTGCCACCCCGGCGCTGGCCGATGTCAAGCAGGGTGTCGATGCCTGGGCGGCGGGCGACTACGCCACCGCGGTTCGCGAATGGTCCGGCCCCGCCGCGCAGGGCGATCCCGATGCGCAGTTCAACATGGCGCAAGCCTATCGGCTGGGTCGTGGGGTTCAGGCCGATCCGCGCCAGGCCGAGGCACTCTATGCCGCCGCAGCAGCGCAAGGACATGTGAAAGCCGCCGACAACTACGGGCTGCTGCTGTTCCAGGACGGCCGCCGCGAAGAGGCGATGCCCTATGTCACCGCTGCCGCGGAGCGCGGCGACCCGCGCGCGCAATATCTGGTCGGGGTCGCTCATTTCAACGGCGATCTGGTGGAAAAGGATTGGGTTCGCGCCTATGCGCTGCTGACGCTGGCTAACGGCGCCGGCCTGCCGCAGGCGCGCGCCGCGCTGGTGCAGATGGACGAATACATCCCGCTCGACCAGCGCGAGCAGGCGCAGCTGCTCGCGCAACAGCTCGACGCGCGGGCGAACGCCAATCGCGCGCAACAGCTCGCCACCGTCGATCTCGAGCGCGGACCGGTGCAGACCGCGATGGCGCCCGACATCGTCCCCGCCGTACCGGAGCCGCCGATGGTGTTGCCGGCGCCCACCTCGGCTCCGGTCACGACCGTCACTGTGGATCGGGCAGGAGCGGATTACACGCTTCCGCATGCGGAGCCCGTAGCGGTGCCGGTCGCGACCCGCGCCCCCGCGCCCGCTCCGGTCACGGTCACGACGGCCGAGCCGGTGGCCGCTGCTCCTGCGATGACCACTGCGGCCGGCCCCTGGAAGATCCAGCTCGGCGCCTTCGGGCAGCCTGGCAATGCCGACCGTCAGCTCGAGCGCATGCGCAGCCGCAGCGTGCTGTCCGGAACCCGGCTGGTAAAGGAGCCCGAGGGTCGCCTGACCAAGGTCATGGCCGTGGGCTTCGCAAGCCGCGCCGCGGCGCAGCAGGTGTGCAACTCGCTGAAATCCGGCGGCCAGGACTGTCTGGTCACCCGCTAGACCACTGAAGCGCCTTCCCTCGCGCGCCGCCCTCGCTAGAAAGGGCGGCGCGAGGGGGAAAAGCATGACCGATACCGACATTCCTGCCGAGACCAGCGCCGCGCCCGACCAGCCCAGGCCGGTCGCCGAAAGCGGCGAGCGCATCGCGAGCCTCGATTTCATCCGCGGCCTGGCGGTCATGGGCATCCTCGCGGCCAACATCACCGTCTTTGGCCAGCCCTTCGTCGCCTATACCTGGCCGGGCGGGTTCCTGGTGCCCACCGGGGATCCTGAGGGCTGGTTGTGGGCGCTGCAATTCGTGCTGATCGACGGCAAGATGCGCGGGCTGTTCACGTTGCTGTTCGGCGCCGGGCTCTACCTCTTCCTCGAAAAGGCTTGGGAGCGTGGGCGAGGGCGCGGGTTGCAGGCGCGGCGGCTGGCGTTCCTGCTGTTGTTCGGGCTGATCCATTTCTTCTTCATCTGGAAGGGCGATATCCTCACCAGCTATGCGCTGTGCGGGTTCGCGGCGCTGCTGTTCGTGCGGATGCAGCCGGTGAAGCAGATAATCCTCGGATTGCTCGGCTATTTCCTGGGTGCGCTGGCCTTCACCGCGCTGTTCGCAGGAATGGTCGCTTTCGATCGGATGGAGCCGACCGATGCCGAAACCGCCGCCCAACAGGTCGAGATGCGCGCAACCAAGATCCAAAGTATCGAGGACGGAGAAATCGAAACCGCGCTCATTTCCTCAGGCGACTACCCCGGCCTGGTCGCGCATAATTTCGCCGAGCATTGGTCCGATCCGCTGGTCTTCGTGCTCCAGCTCCTGTTCGAGACGCTGCCGCTGATCCTGATCGGCATGGCGCTCTACCGGATGGGCTTGTTCGATGGCCGCATGCCGGCGCACAAGCTGCGGCGCTGGGGCTGGATCGGCTTGCTCGGAGGCGGAGCCCTATCGGCGGTGATCGCCTGGTGGACGGTGAGCGAAGGCTTGACCTATTTCGGCACCTTCCTCGCCTTCGTGGGACTGGCAGGTTTCGCCAATCTGCCGATGGTGCTGGGCTTGGCGGCGCTGCTGTCGCTGGCGGGAATGCGCGCGAGCGGCTGGCTGGCCGAACGCGTTTCCGCAGCAGGGCGTGCTGCCTTCAGCAATTACATCGGCACTTCCGTGGTGATGCTGTTCGTATTCCACGGCTGGGCCGCAGGCCTCTATGGCGAGCTCAACCGGCCGCAGCATTGGCTGGTGGTACTGGCGGTGTGGGTGCTGATCCTCGCCTGGTCCAAACCCTGGCTCGACCGGTTCCGCTATGGTCCGCTGGAATGGCTGTGGCGCTGCCTCACTTATGGACGGACGTTTCCCTTCCGGCGCTGACGGGCGCTTCAGGTTTCGTCTTCGAGCGCGATGCGCCGCGGCCCTCGGGTGGCCAGCCGGGTTTCCAGCAGGAAGAACACTAGACCGCTCACCAGCAGGCTCATCGTCACCACCCAGGCGAGTGCAATCAGGGATCCAATTCGCGCTTCGATATAGGCGCTCACGAACAGCAGGGCGATCACGATGCTGATGGTCACCGCCGATGCGGTGCTGAACACCAGCGCCTTTTGCGAATGGCGCCGCCGCTGACCCAGCCACGCCAATTCGCTCGCCTCGCCGCTGGCCACCCCGTCATCGATCCGCCGGTTGATCCGCTCGATGCGCTCCGCAACCCAGATCAGCCGACTCATCATGACGTTCATGATCGCGCCGATCGCGCTGAGCAGGAAGGCAGGTGCGAGCGAGAGCTGCACGATCTGCTGGACGCGCGGAGTGCTGGCGGTGCGCTCGAGCAGTTCGAAGGCGAAACTGCCGCCGACGGTGAGGATATCGATCGTCATTCTTTGGCGGTCATTCCTTGGCGAAGGGGTTCTTGGGGCTCTTGAGCGTCAGCCGCACCGGCACCGCATCGAACCCCAGCTTGGCGCGGATGCCGTTGACCAGATAGCGTTCGTAGCTGGTCGGCAGCGCATCGAGCCTGGTGCCGAAGATCACGAACCGCGGTGGCCGGGTGCCGACCTGGGTGATATAACGCAGCTTGATCCGGCGGCCCTTGGGGGCGGGCGGCGGGTTGGCGTCGAGCGCATCGTCGAACCAGCGGTTGAGAGCGGCGGTGGGCACCCTCTTGGACCAGCTCTCGCGGATCTCGAAGGCGGCGCTCAGCATCGTGTCGAGGCCCTTGCCGGTCTTGGCGCTGACCGCGAGCAGCGGCACGCCGCGAACCTGCGCCAGCCCGTCGTCGAGCGCGGCGCGCACGCCATTGAACAGTCCGCTGGCGTCCTCGGCGATATCCCATTTGTTGATCGCCACCATGAGCGCGCGCCCTTCCTGGAGCACCATGTCGGCAATCTTGAGGTCCTGATGCTCGAGCCCTTGCGTCGCATCGAGCAGCAGCACCACCACTTCGGCGAAATCGACGGCTCGGTGAGCGTCGGCGACCGACATCTTCTCCAGCTTGTCCTGCACCTTGGCGCGCTTGCGCATGCCCGCGGTGTCGACGAGATGGATATCGCGCAGTTCGCCCGTTTTCGGGTCGTTCCACTGATAGTCAATCGCGATCGAATCGCGGGTGATCCCGGCCTCGGGTCCGGTCAGAAGGCGGTCCTGCCCCAGCAGGCGATTGATCAGCGTCGACTTGCCGGCATTGGGCCGGCCGACGATGGCCAGCTTGAGCGGGCCGAGCGGGGCGTCCTCGCCCTCCTCGACATAATCGATCCGCTCGGCGGCGGCATCGGCCTTCTCGCCGATGATCGGCCACAGCGCGGCGAACAGATCGGCGATCCCGTCGCCATGCTCGGCGGACAGGCCGACCGGCTCGCCGAAGCCCAGATTGTAGCATTCGAGCACGCCCGCCTCGGCGGCACGACCTTCGGCCTTGTTCGCCACCGGTACCACGGGGACATGCTGTTCGCGCAGCCAGCGGGCGATTTCCTCGTCGAGCGGGGTCAGCCCGGCGCGCGCATCGACCACCATCAGCGCGGCATCGGCGCCTTCGAGGCTGACCTCGGTCTGCTTGCGCATCCGCCCGGGCAGGCTGGCGGGATCGTCGTCTTCCCAACCCGCGGTATCGACCACCGTGAATTCCAGACCCGCCACCGTCGCATCGCCAAGCCGCCGATCGCGGGTGACGCCGGGCTGGTCGTCGACCAGCGCCAGCTTCTTTCCGACAAGCCGATTGAACAGAGTCGACTTACCCACGTTCGGGCGTCCTATAATGATCACGGTCGGTTTGTTGGATGGGAGTTTCATAATCGCTCGGCAGGTGGCCTTTGCGGCTCGGTTTGGCAAGAACAAGCGCAAGAACGAACGGAGCGGCCGGGGTTAAGATCGGTTAACTGCTTTCGACAGGCATGTCGCAATTCCCATGGGAGCACTATCGCTCGCATGAGGAAACCCATCGCCTTTGGCCTGACTGGCCTCGCCATGCTGACAGCGGCTCCCGCGCTAGCGCAATCCCGCGACGATTTCGGCTTCGAAGCGCGACAGCCGGGGCATAGCGGCGAGTTAGCCCCCTATCTGCAATGCGTGCCCTATGCCCGCGAGGTTTCGGGGATCAGGATTTTCGGCGACGCACATACCTGGTGGGAGCAGGCCGAGGGTCGCTATGCCACCGGCCATGCGCCCCGGGTCGGGGCGGTGATGGCGTTCCGGCCGCACCGGTCGATGCAATTGGGCCATGTCGCCGCGGTCAGCCGGGTGGTCGACAGCCGCTCCGTCCTGCTCGATCATGCAAACTGGTCGCCGATCGACGGTCGCCGCGGCCAGATCGAACGCGATGTGCTGGCGGTGGATGTCTCGCCCGGCAACGACTGGAGCGCTGTTCGCGTCTGGTATGATCCACTCGGCGCGCTCGGCACCACCGAGTGGCCAGTCGAAGGCTTCATCTATTCCGATCGTGCGCGCGGCGCTCCCATGCGCATCGCCCAAGCACCGAGCCAGGGACCGACCCGGCTGAAAAGTTCGCGCCGTTTCCTCAGCGCCTTCAACGAATTCTCGAACTGAGAACCCGATGCAAGCTTGGGGCGGATCAATCCGCCTTGGCGACCGGTGGATCGTCGCCCAGATCCTCGTACCAGGCTTCGACAGGTCCGGTCAGCTTGATCGTCAGCGGGTTGCCCTTGCGATCCATGGTCTTGCCCGCCTGGACCCGAATCCAGCCTTCCGAGATGCAGAACTCGTCGACATTGGTGCGCACCGCGCCCTTGAAGCGAATCCCGATGCCGCGCTTCAACAGCTCGGCATCGAAAAACTCGCTGCGCGGATTGACCGACAGGCGGTCGGGCGGGGTGTCTTGGGACGCTGTATCGCTCATGCCGCGCCCCTAAGACGCGGCGCAGGGTCTCGCAAGTTCAATCGGCTTGCACGAGACTTGCACTATCACAGCACGCGCCGGTCACGGCCGAGCTAGCGCCTTGCCAGGCTCAAATCTCGTCGGGATTGCGCCCCGGATCGTCTGTATCGGGCTGCGGAGGCTGGATTTCCGGGGGCTCGCGCATCGGCGCCTCGTTGGGCGGACCGCCCGGCGGCAGCTCGTTGGGAGCGCCGGGTTCGATCGTATCGGGTGAAGGATCGGGTTGGGTAGCCATGATGGGTTTCCTTAGTCGGGGGGAAGATTGGTTTCGGGATACATGGAATCGAGCCTTTCCTCGCCGGCACCATCCCGCTTGCTCCGCTTCGCCATCCGGTCCGACATCTCTTCGTTTATCTTGCTGATATCGCTGCGGTTGCCGAGGACTTCGCCTGCGGCGTCCCCGTCGCCGTCGAGCTCGGAGGCGGTTTTCGCATCGACGTCGGGATCGATCACCGGCGGGGTTTCCGGCGGGGTTCTGGGTCTGTCGTAGTCGGTCATATGTGCCTGCCTTTCACCCCTCAACGGTGGACCGGCCCCTGCCGTTCCTGCCATCCATCGCCGCGCTTGCCCTTTTTGGCGCTTCCGATTAGAGGCACGCGCCTACACGCGCGGCGTGGCTGTCGACGCGCGGCTTCGTTTGGGTTGCGGGCGTGGCGGAATTGGTAGACGCGCTGGTTTTAGGTACCAGTATCGAAAGATGTGGGGGTTCGAGTCCCTTCGCCCGCACCAGCCGCCCTCCGGCAGCCTCTCGCCCAGCACCGGTTAGACCCATTCAAGAGTACCCATACATGCAGATCATCGAGACGACCAACGAAGGCCTCAAGCGCGGCTACAAGCTGACGGTCCCCGCCAAAGACATCGACGCGCGCGTTTCCGCCGAGGTCAAGAAGCTCGCCCCGCAGGTCCGCATGCCCGGCTTCCGTCCCGGCAAGGTGCCCGCCAATCTGGTGCGCAAGATGCACGGCGAGCAGATGCACGCGCAGGTGATGAACGATACGATTCGCGAATCGATCGACAATCTGATGCGCGAAAAGCAGCTCCGCCCCGCGATGCAGCCCAAGATCGATCTCGACGAGAGCTACGAACAGGGTAAGGACGTCGAGCTGACGGTCGAGCTCGAAGTGCTGCCCAAGGTCGAGACCCCCGATATCGACGGGCTCAAGCTTGAAAAGCTGACCGTGCCGGTGACCGACGAGCGCGTCGACGAGGCGGTCGAGCAGCTGGCGTCGAACAACAAGAGCTACAAGGACGCCGCGAAGTCGAAGAAGGCTGCCGAGGGCGATCAGCTGATCATCGATTTCGTCGGCAGCATCGACGGTATCGAATTCGAAGGCGGCAAGGCCGAGGGCGCGCCGCTGGTGCTGGGTTCGGGCCAGTTCATCCCGGGCTTCGAAGAGCAGCTCACCGGGGTGAAGACCGGCGACGAGAAGACCATCACGGTCACCTTCCCCGAAGATTACCAGGCGCCGCATCTCGCCGGCAAGGCTGCCGAATTCGCCATCACCGTCCAGCAGGTGAAGGTCGAGGAAGATACCAAGCCCGACGACGAGTTCGCCAAGAATCTCGGCCTCGAGAGCCTCGACAAGCTCAAGGAACTGCTCCGCGGCCAGCTCGAACAGGAGACCGCCGGCCTCACCCGCACGCAGATGAAGCGCGCGCTGCTCGATCAGCTCGCTTCGGGGCATGATTTCCCTGTGCCGCAGGGCATGGTGGACGCCGAGTTCGAACAGATCTGGGCACAGCTCCAGCAGGAAGCCTCGCAGTCCGACGATCCCGCCGAAGCGATGAAGGAAATCGAGTCCGAGAAGGACGATTACCGTCACATCGCCGAACGTCGCGTCCGGCTCGGCCTGCTGCTTTCCGAAATCGGCCAGAGCAACGGGGTCGAGGTCAGCGGTCAGGAAATGTCGATGCTGATCCAGCAGGCGGCGCAGCAATACCGCGCCGAGGATCGCGAGCGCTTCATCCAGTATGTCCAGCAGGAGCCGATGGCCGCCGCCCAGCTGCGCGCCCCGCTCTACGAAGACAAGGTCGTCGATTTCCTCTTCGACAAGGCCGAAGTGACCGAGCGCGAAGTGACCCGCGAGGAACTCGAGGCGGCGATCGAAGCCGACGAGGACGCGGAAGAGGCGAAGCAGCCCGCCACCAAGAAGAAGGCTCCGGCCAAGAAGGCACCGGCGAAAAAGGCCGCTGCCGAGAAGGGCGAGGACAAGCCATCCGAGGAAGCCAAGCCCGCTGCGAAGAAGAAGGCTTCGCCCAAGAAGGAAACGGCTGCAAGTGAAGCCGCCGACGAGCCTGCTGCCAAGAAGGCTCCGGCCAAGAAGGCTCCGGCCAAGGGCGGCGCTGCGGACAAGTCAGCAGCCAAGAAAGCTCCGGCCAAGAAGGCTCCTGCCAAAAAGTAGGTCTGCATCGAGCAGACATGAACAGGGCGGCAGGTCGATGAGACCTTGCCGCCCTTTTTCTATGCTCGGATGAGGGCAGGGCGGACCTGACCTGAGTCAATCCGTTTGCGGAGCGGGCTCGATTTCGGCTTCCGCACTTTTGGCGGGGCGCGGGGCGAGATGGGGCATTTCTTCCTTCTGCCCGGTATGAATGTGCCCCCCGCGGCCCTCGACATAGGCGATCAGCGGCCCGGCCAGAACGCCGTGAACGAGGATCGAAACGAGTATCGCAAAACTCGCGGTGGCCCAAAGCAGCGGCAGTCCTTCGAAATCGCCGTGGTTCTGGCCGTAAGCGAGATAGTAGATCGATCCCATCCCGCGCACCCCGAGAAATGCGACCGCGAAAGTTCCAGCCAGCGGCAGCGGGGACCAGGTCTCGGACAGCATTCCCGCCAGGGGGCGGATTACGAACACCAGCGCCAGCCCCATCAGGGCCGCTGGCCAGGTGAGCGCGTTGAGCACCCCGCTCGCTAACATCACCCCGAAGCCGAGCAGCACCGCGACCAGCACGATCTGTTCGATCTGGTCGATGAAATGATGACTGATCTTGTGATAGCGGCTCGCGTTCTCGCGCTGTCGCGCGGTGACGGCGGCGACGAAGACGGCGAGAAAGCCATAGCCATGAATGAGTTCCGCCGAGCCATAGGCCAAAAGCAACGTACCAAGCACGATCAGCCCTTCGCGCGTGGAATATTTGGGTGTTGCATCCTCGACTTCCTCGATCGGCGCATCCGCCTCGCGCTCGAAGACGTACCAGGCGCCGAGCCGGCCGATGCCCCAACCGGCCGCGACGCCCGCGACTATCCTGTAGACAAGGTCGAAAGCCGCCCATTCGAGCGTCCAGCTACCCAGCGCCGACATGCCCAGAGCGGCGATCGCCAGATGGGTGAAGGGAAAGGCCAGCCCGTCGTTGATCCCGGCTTCCACGGTAAGGCTGAAGCGCACGTCGTGACGCTTGCCTTCGCCCGGCGGCCCGACCTGGACGCTGCGTGCCAGTACGGGGTCGGTCGGCGCCAGCGCCGCGCCGAGCAGGATCGCGCTGGCCGGGGCGAGGCCGATCGCCCACCAGCCGAGAAACGCCACTGCTGCGATCGTCAGCGGCATGGCGACCACGAGCAGGGGCCAGATCTGGCGCCAGTTGCGCCAGCTGACCGGCCGATCGATCGCGATGCCGGCTGCGGCCAGGCTGGCGATTACGATGAACTCGGTCACATATTCAAGGGTCAGAGCGTCGAACCCGTCCCATGCCGGATTGAAGAACGGCAGTCCCAGCGGCAGCGAGGCGAGCAGGAATCCAGCCCCGACGTACAGGATGGGCAGCGACATCCACATCTTCGCCAGCCAGCGTTCGAGCGTCACCGCCAGCATCAGCCCGACGCCGAAGATCACGAACATCATGATGCGAGGGTCGAATTCCACGGATTATCGCACGCTACGCTTGGTCATCGGGCATCAACGCGCGACGACTGGTTTCGGGGTCGAGGCGCCTCGCAGCGCTTCGACAGCATTGCCGACCTGCTTGATGGCCGTGGTCGGCGGCAGAGTGCTACACTGCATGTCTTCACAGTGCCGATCCGGAGCGGCTTTGCAAGAACCCTGAGAACAAGGATCCTCAGAAGTCGCCGCTCACGACGAAACGAAAGATCGGCCCGATCCGGCGATCGGCGGATTCGTGGAACAGCACGTCGCCGCCCTCTCGCGACCCGTCATATACGGTTCGGCGGTAATAATTCCGTCCGCCGAGCAAATTGCCCGCGCGGGCCTGAACCGTCAGCCCCAGGACGTCCTTGTGCTCGACGAAGAGCGTGCCGAAGAAGGGACCTTCCCATTCGCGTCCTTCCTCATAGCGCCGGGCATAGGGGGCATTGTCGAAATGGCTGAGGTCGGCACCCCAGGCCCAGTCGCTTTCGGGGATGTCATGGCGAAACGCTACTTCGAGCGCGCCTTCCTGATCGTGGGAAAAGCCGCGGCTCAGCCCGGTGAAGGGATCGGCGACATCCATGAAGCGCTTCACCGCCTGAATATCGAAGCGTGCCCCTTTCCAGCCGATCGGGTCCATATTGATCGTGGCGTTCGCCTCGAGGTGCAGGCGTTTCGCGTCGCCGATATTGCCGCGCGCCTCGCCGCCGTTGGCGAGAGGGAACCAGTCGATGAAATCCTCGAACCAGGCCTGCCTGGCCTCCAGCTTGATCGATCCCCAGGGGCCGAACCGCCTGTTGGCTTCGACTTCGATGTTCCAGCTCTGGTAAGGGACCAGTTCGTTGTTCCCGCCGTTCGCATTGTCGTCGTTGAGCGAGACGCTCGCGAGGAAATCGCCGAAGGACAATTGGCTTACCCGCCGCGCGAGAGTGATCGAGAGGTCGAACCCGTCGGACGGCTTCCAGGTCGCAGCGAAGGATCCCTTCGGGCGCTGGAAACTGCGCGCATTTGCGGCAACGCCGGTCTGTTCGATGGTGGAGAATTCCATCGCGCCGATCGCCTGGACCGAGAGCGTCGGCAGAATCTGCCGCGAAAAGCTGAGACTCGCTTCGTAGCGGTTTTCGATCACGCCGCCGTTGCCACCCGGAAAAGGCAGTGCAAGGAATTCGCCGCCGGGAGCCAGTTCAAAGAGCGCCGAGGTGCGATCGAGCCGGTTGAAGGCGGCCTCGCCGGAGAGCTGCCAGTCGGCTTCCCACAGCTTCCAGCCATATTCGAAGCGGCCGATCCGTTCTCCTGCGCCGTTGGTCTGGTCGAAACGGTACCCCGTCGCCTGGCTGTCATCGTCGAAACTGTCGATCAGCGTGGCGGTGTAATTGTCGCGCTCATAGCGTTCGAGACCGATCAGCTTCATCGTGCCCGGGCCGAAAGGGAACTGGATATCGCCGCCGATCTCGTACTCCGGCCCGTCCTCATGGACATGCGAGGCGCGGGTGCGGACCGGACCGGCGACCGGATAGCCGACCTCCGGCTCATCGCGATAGAAGAAGTCTTCCCCATAGCTGAGGTTCAAATTCGCGAGGACGCCGCTGCCGAAATCGTAAGCGAAGATCGTCGCCAGCTTCGGGTTGTCGAATTTGCCCGAGAATTTCGTATATTGCCGTTCGATCAGGGCGCCACTGCGATCGGTGAGGACCACAGGGCCGTCGGCGCCGAAGCGGTCGTTGTCGTTCGAGACCGAAACCGTGTAATCCAGGCGACCGCTGCTACCGGTCATGGAGGCCTCGCCGCCAAACAGCTGGGCTTGGGTATTGTGCAGTCGAAAGCCCGTGTTCCAGCGGAACTGACCCGAAACGCCAGCGCTCTTGTAGATCACATTGGCCACAAGCCCGGTGAGGCCGGGAATGTTCAGCGTATTGCCGTCGACGAGTTCGATACGCACCACGTCGGCGGCGGGAATGCGGCGCAGCTGATCCTCGACGCTCTCGGACTTGCTCGAGAAACGCTCGCCGTTGACGATCACGTTCTGCGTGGCCTGACCGAGGCCGCGTTGACCCTGATTGTTGCCGCCGGAGATCGTGAACCCCGGAATACGCGTGACCATGTCGAAAGCGTTGCGAGGCGCGAATTGCGCAAAATAGGCTGGTTCGAAGACCCGCGCTCCCGCCGCCGGTGCGGCCGCATCGGGAGTTTCTGCGCTACCCGCCGGTGGCGTCTGCGCATGGGCCGGAGCGGCAGCGGCAACAAGGGCGATTGATGAGGCGGCAAGGAGGAGCGTGCGCAGGGCCATTGATAATCGTTCTTCCGGTCGTTGATCCGGACCGTCGTCTACAACTGTAAGCGAAGATTCCAATTCAGCCTCGACCGCCAGCCGATTAGACCCGACCAACGGATTCGACCCTTCTCTCCGGGCTCGAAGGCGATCGCCGGGCGACAAGCTGCGGAACGCGGGGTCGAAGCCCCTTGAATTCATCCCCACAGTCGCGACATAGCGGTTTCATTCACTCACGACAGGATTCTCAACGACATGATCGATCTGAGCGCGCAACTTGGCGATACCTACGGCTCGCAGGGGCAGTTTTCCCGCGACCCGGTGACCGGCGCGCTGGTTCCGGTGGTGGTCGAGCAGACCAGCCGCGGCGAACGCAGCTTCGACATCTTCAGCCGCCTGCTGCGCGAACGGATCGTGTTCGTGACCGGCCAGGTCGAGGACGGCATGGCCTCGCTGATCACCGCGCAGCTGCTGTTTCTCGAGAGCGAGAACCCGTCCAAGCCGATCAGCATGTATATCAATTCGCCCGGCGGTGTTGTGACCGCCGGCATGGCGATCCACGACACGATGCAGTACATCAAGCCGCGCGTCTCGACCGTCTGTCTCGGCCAGGCCGCCAGCATGGGCAGCTTCCTGCTCGCCGCGGGCGAGCCGGGGATGCGGATCGCGCTGCCCAACGCGCGGATCATGGTCCACCAGCCTTCGGGCGGTGCGCGTGGCATGGCCTCGGACATCGAGATCCAGGCGCGCGAGATCCTGCGGATCAAGAAGCGCATGAACGAACTTTACGAGAAGTACACCGGCCGCAGCCTCGAGGAGATCGAGAAGGCGATGGACCGCGACACCTTCCTCGAAGCCGACGAGGCCATGACCTTCGGCATCGTCGACAAGGTGTTCGAGACGCGGCCCGAGAACGAGGAAAGCGACGAAAAGCCCGGCAGCGGCGGCGCTCCGAGCTGATCTGCATTGCTTAACGGGCTCTAAAGCGTAGCATTTTGGCAACCTTGCCGCTTCAGCTTGCGGCAAGGCGGTTGCGCTATAGCTATTTATGAAGGAAACCGACCTGTCCGGCCCATGGGGGCCGAGTCAACCAGCTGGGTCAGGCGGGGAATTATCAAGGTATGACCGAATTGAGCGGAACCGATAGCAAGTCGACGCTGTATTGCAGCTTCTGCGGCAAGTCCCAGCATGAGGTGCGCAAGCTGATCGCGGGCCCGACCGTGTTCATCTGCGACGAATGCGTCGAACTGTGCAACGACATCATCCGCGAAGAGACCAAGGCCGGCATCGCCGGGCGCAAGGAAGGGGATATCCCCGCTCCTTCGGAGATCTTCGCGACGCTGAACGATTACGTCATCGGCCAGGACCGCGCCAAGCGCGTGCTCTCGGTTGCGGTGCACAATCACTACAAGCGCCTCAAGCATGCCGGAAAAGCGGGCGATGTCGAGTTGGCCAAGTCGAACATCCTGCTGGTCGGGCCGACGGGCTGCGGCAAGACGCTGCTGGCGCAGACGCTGGCGCGCACTTTCGACGTGCCCTTCACTATGGCCGATGCCACCACGCTGACCGAAGCGGGTTACGTGGGCGAGGACGTCGAGAACATCATCCTCAAGCTGCTCCAGGCTTCCGACTACAATGTCGAGAAGGCGCAGCACGGCATCGTCTACATCGACGAGATCGATAAGATCACCCGCAAGGCGGAAAATCCCTCGATCACCCGCGATGTCTCGGGCGAGGGCGTCCAGCAGGCGCTGCTCAAGCTGATGGAAGGCACCACCGCCAGCGTTCCGCCGCAGGGCGGGCGCAAGCATCCGCAGCAGGAATTCCTTCAGGTCGACACGACCAACATCCTGTTCATCTGCGGCGGCGCCTTCTCGGGCCTGGAAAAGATCATCGGCGACCGTTTGCAGAAGCGCAGCATCGGCTTCGGCGCGCATGTCGCCGATCCGGACAAGCGCCGCGTGGGCGAATTGCTCGAGAAGAGCGAGCCCGAAGATCTGCTCAAGTTCGGCCTGATCCCCGAATTCGTCGGTCGTCTGCCGGTAATTGCAACGCTGCGCGATCTCGATGTCGACGCGCTGGTGACGATCCTGACCGAGCCGAAGAATGCGCTGATCAAGCAATACGCCAAGATGTTCGAGCTCGAGGACGTGGAGCTTACCTTCACCGACGAAGCGCTCAAGGCGATCGCCGACCGCGCCATCGCCCGCAAGACCGGCGCCCGCGGACTGCGCTCGATCGTCGAAGGGATCCTGCTCGACACGATGTTCGACCTGCCCGACATGGACGGGATCACCGAGATCGTGGTCGACAAGGATGTGGTCGAGGGTCGCAAGGATCCGGTCCGGGTTCACGGCGGCAAGAAGGACAAGGAAGAAGCGGCCTGACGATGGCGGCATGGCTACCCCTCTGGGTCGCCATGCCGTTCGTCGGACTGCTGCTTCTGTCCGGTCTCTGGGCCGGCCGTCGCTACGCACGGTTCGAGCAGCTTCCCGGGCATTACGACATAGCGGGCAATCCCACTCGCATGGCTCCGCGCCGGACGATGGTGTGGATGCTGCCGATGCTCTTTTCGCTCGTATTGCTAACCATCGCGACATTCACCGCCTTGATCCCGCGCGAGATGCAAAATGGCGAACCGGCGATCGGTGCCTTGTTTGGCGGGGTCAGCTTGGTCGCAGCGCAGATGTTCGTCCTATGGCTGACCGAACGGTGGGCCCGCCGCCAGCCGTAGCCGCGGCGCACACCCTCAACATCCGCCCGGACAATCCTCGCGGCTGATCTCCACCTGCACGGTCGTATGGCCGATGCGGTGGTGGTGTTCGAGTTCTTCGGCGATTTCCCGCAAGAACGCGTCGCCCGGATGGCCGCCGGGCATTACCAGATGCGCGGTCAGCGCGGTCTCGGTGGTGCTCATCGGCCAGATGTGCAGATCGTGGACCGCCTCGACCCCGGGGAGCCCTGTCAGATAGCCGCGCACCGCGCTTTCCGAAATCCCCCGCGGCACCGCCAGCAGGCTCATTTTCACGCTGTCCTTGAGCAGGCCCCACGTGCCCCAGGCGATCACCAGCACAATCAAGAGGCTCACGGCCGGATCGATCCACACCGCCCCGGTCCACAAGATCGCCACGCCGGCGATCACCACGCCCAGGCTCACCAACGCATCGGCGGCCATGTGGAGGAAGGCGCCGCGGATGTTGAGGTCGTTCTCCCGGCCGCGCAGGAACAGCAGCGCGGTGCCGGTGTTGATCGCGATCCCGATACCCGCGACCACCACCATTGTCATCCCTTCGACGGGAGCCGGTTCGGCCATGCGGGCGATCGTCTCGTAGAGGATCGCGCCCACCGCGATCAGCAGCAGCGCCGCATTGGCCAGCGCGGCGAGGATGGTGGAGCTCTTGTAGCCATAGGTGAATCGGTCGGTGGGGGGGCGCTTCGCCGCCACGCTCGCCGCCCAGGCGAGCATCAGCGCGAGCACGTCCGAGAGGTTGTGACCGGCATCCGCGATCAGCGCCATCGAGCCCGAAAGCCAGCCATAGGTCGCCTCGATCACGACGAAAGCCGTGTTGAGAACGATGCCGATCAGGAAGGCGTTGCCGAAATCGGCAGGCGCGTGGCTGTGCCCATGCCCAGCGTCGTGCTGGTGGCTGTGCGAGTGACCGGCGCCCATGGGAGTTACTGGTAGACGCAGGCGTCGAGCGCGTCACGCCCGACCACGCCGATCCTTGCGGAGATGGTGTTGCCGTGGCGGCGCAGCCAGCCCGAGGGGTTGACCACCGATCGCTCTTTGGGCTGCGGCAGCGCGGCCGCCATCCGCGCCGCTTCCAGCTGCGAGAGATCGGCGGCGGATTTGTCGAAATAGCGCTGGGCGCCCGACTCGGCACCATAGGTGCCGATCCCGGTCTCGGCGACGTTGAGATAGACTTCCATGATCCGCCGCTTGCCCCA
Organism: Qipengyuania benthica; assembly: GCF_030717865.1. Lineage (NCBI taxonomy): Bacteria > Pseudomonadati > Pseudomonadota > Alphaproteobacteria > Sphingomonadales > Erythrobacteraceae > Qipengyuania > Qipengyuania benthica. Next base: position 659,245 of record NZ_JAVAIL010000001.1, read on the forward strand.
GATCTGTTCGATCAGCAGCGTGAACCAGGCCTCCGCCGCCTTGCGGGCATAGCCGCCGCCCTGCCACAGGAAGACGTTCTTGGCGGTCTGCTGGCTGATCGTCGAGCCCCCGCGGATCCGGCCTCCTTCGGCATTCCTGCGGATCGCGGTCTCGATCGCCTCGCGGTCGAAGCCGTCGTGGCTGCAGAACTTGCCGTCCTCCGCCGCGATCACCGCGCGGACCAGATCGCGATCGATATCCGCCAGCGGCTCCCAGTCCTTGGTGATCCCGTTCTCGTCCATCAGCATGGTCGCGGTAACGGGCACGGGGACGAATTTGAACAGCACCACCAGCGCCAGGCTCAGCGCGACGAAGCCGACGATCAACTTGACTAGGAATGTAGCGACGCGCGCGATCATCGGGGCGGGTTAGGCAACAAGCCTGGCGCACGCAACGAAAAGGCGGCCGCTCCTGCGCTCGATCGCAAGACGGCCGCCTTCGTTGCGTGGTGTTCGAAAGCTGTCAGGCGGCGATCGGCATCAGCCTCTCGCCGGCGATGGCCTTCATCGCCTTCTGGAGCTTTTCGAATGCACGCACCTCGATCTGGCGGATGCGTTCGCGGCTGACGTCGTAGACCTTGCTCAATTCCTCGAGCGTCTGCGGATTGTCGGTCAGCCGCCGTTCGGTCAGAATATGCTTTTCGCGATCGTTGAGGCTGTCCATCGCCTCGACCAGCATCTCGTGACGCACGGTCTTTTCCTCGACCTCGGCGACCGTCTCGTCCTGGAGCGGTCGATCGTCGGTCAGCCAGTCCATCCATTCGCCCGAACCGTCTTCGCCATTGCGCATCGGCGTGTTGAGCGAGCCGTCGCCGCCCATCATCATCCGCCGGTTCATGTTGATCACTTCCTGCTCGGGAACGCCGAGCTCGGTGGCGATCTTGGTCACATCCGCGGGGTGGAGGTCGCTGTCCTCATAGGCCTCGAGCTGCTTCTTCATCCGTCGCAGGTTGAAGAACAGCTTCTTCTGCGCGGCGGTGGTGCCCATCTTTACGAGACTCCAGCTGCGCAGGATGAATTCCTGGATGCTGGCCTTGATCCACCACATGGCATAGGTCGCGAGGCGGAAGCCGCGATCGGCCTCGAATTTCTTGACGCCCTGCATCAACCCGACATTGCCTTCGGAAATCAGATCGGAAACCGGCAGGCCGTAGCCGCGATAGCCCATGGCTATCTTGGCCACGAGCCGCAGGTGCGAGGTGACGAGCTGCGCCGCAGCGTCCGAATCCTCATGCTCCTCGAAACGCTTGGCGAGCATGTATTCCTGCTCTGCCGTCAGCACCGGGAACTTCTTGATTTCGGAGAGGTAGCGGTTGAGGCTCTGCTCGCCGCCGAGCGCCGGGACGCTCAATGATTTGGAATTGCTCACGATTACCCTGACCTTTCTAGCGTCAGCCTCCATGCGCCAGACCCCTGCCGGGCATCTGGCCGTTCGGGCCACTGGTTTGCTTATAGACTATGGAAGCGCGCCTGAAAGCGCCTTTCATCGATTTCAACGAGCGGTTTCGTCGATCAGTTCCCGCATGTCCCGGGGCAATTCGGCGGTGAATTGGACCTTCTCGCCGGTCGCCGGATGGATGAAGCCGAGCTCCGCAGCATGCAGTGCCTGGCGGGTGAAACCGAGTTCGGAAAGCAGCGCTCGCAGCGCCTTCGGTGTGCGTCCGTAGATTGGGTCCCCCAATAGCGGATGCCCGATTGACATAAGGTGAACCCGGACCTGATGCGTCCGCCCGGTCTCGAGCCGGCATTCGATCAGCGTCGCGTGATCGAGCCTCCGGATCGCCCGGTAATGGGTGATCGCGTGCTTGCCGCGTTCGGCATCCTCGGGAAGCACCGCCATCTTCTTGCGGTCGCGATCCGAGCGGCCGAGACGCGCCTCGATCGTGCCCGAGGGCGGGTTGGGGTGGCCGGCGCAGACCGCCAGATAGCGGCGATGGATCGAATGATCGGCGAATTGCCCGGCCAACCCCTCATGTGCCGCGTCGGTCTTGGCGACCACGATCAGCCCCGAAGTGTCCTTGTCGATGCGGTGGACGATGCCGGGGCGCGCCACCCCGTTGATCCCCGACAACCGCCCGGCGCAGTGGAACAGCAGCGCATTGACCAGCGTTGCGTCGCGATTGCCCGCGGCGGGGTGGACGACCATTCCTGCGGGCTTGTCGACCACGATCAGATGCTCGTCTTCGAAGGCCACGGTCAGCGGAATATCTTGGGGCTCGACATCGAGTGGCTTGGCGGGCGGCAGCGCAATGGCGAATTGTGCGCCGGCCGCGATCTTGCTCGATGGATCGAGCGCGACCGCGCCGCCCACACTGATGGCGCCATCGGCGATCAGCCTCTTGACCCGTTCGCGCGACAGCCCCGCAGCGCCGGCCAGCGCCTTGTCGAGCCGGCCGGCCCGATCGATCGTCCCGGTAATGATTTCCTTGGCCGTCATGGTTACAGAGCCATGGGTGATGACCCTGCAAGTGACAAGCGAGCTGTTGGATACGCTGCTGGCCGAGGCCGAGGCGGCACATCCGCGCGAATGCTGCGGACTGCTCTTTGGGGGGGCCGGGGAGGGCCGGATAGACTCCATGGCGCCCGCACCGAACATCCATCCGCAGCCCGAAACCCATTTCGAGATCGATCCCCGGGCACTGATCGATGCGCATCGCGCCTCGCGCCTGGCGGGTCCGGAACTGGTGGGCTATTACCACTCGCATCCCGACGGAAAGGCGCGCCCCTCCGCCACCGACACCGCCATGGCCGCGCGCGACGCAATGATCTGGGCGATCGTCGCCGGGCAACGGGTGACGTTCTGGCGCGCCGGGGATGCCGGGTTCAGCGCGCTTCCCTATCGCCTGGTCACCCGCTAATGCCACGGCCCTGGCTTTAGAACTTTGGAAACCATGTCCGAAAACTCCTCCATCGACCTTGCCGCGTTGCTGTGTTCCCGCCTGTGCCACGATCTGCTGTCGCCGGTCGGGGCGCTGAGCAACGGGCTCGAACTGCTCGCCACCGAAACCGACCCGGCGATGCGCCAGAACTGCATGGAGTTGCTCGAACAGAGCGCGCTGGTCAGCACCAACAAGCTCAAGTTCTTCCGGCTGGCCTTCGGCGCCGCGGGCGGCTTCGGCGACCGGGTCCCGATCGAAGAGATGCGCAAGCTCATCGAAAGCCTGGTGGCGGACAAGGGGCGGATCGAGCTGAACTGGTCGCTCCCGCAGTCCAACCTGCCCAAGCCCGCGGTCAAGGTGATGCTCAACTTCGCGCAGATCTCGGTCGATTCGCTGGTTCGCGGCGGGACGCTCGACATCGGTGTCGAACTGCGCGACGGAGCGACCGAGATCGTGCTGCGCGCCAGCGGTCCGCGGATCGCCTTCGACGAGGTGCTGGGGCTCGCGCTCGAAGGTCGGCTCGACCCCGCGGAATTGTCGAGCCGCACCGCGCCGGCACATATGATCCACCTGTTGGCGCAGCAATGCGGCGGCGGGCTGCAATTCGCGCGCAGCGAGGATGCGCTGGTGCTGGGCGCGGTCCTGCCCGAGCCAGAGGGCATGATCGGATGAGCGACTTCGGAGCGGTCGGGGCGCAGCTGCCCGTCAGCAAGGACGAACTGGTCGATCGGGAGGTTCTGTCGCCCAATCACGACGAGCGCCTGCTGCCGATCACCATGGTGGTGATCCACTACACCGAGATGGAGGACAAAGGCTTCGCGATCGAACGCCTCTGCGATCCCGAGGCGAAGGTTTCGGCCAATTATCTGATCGGGGAGCAGGGCGAGGTCGTCCGGCTGGTGCCCGAGGAAAAGCGCGCCTGGCACGCCGGGGTCTCCTACTGGCGCGGGATCAAGGACGTGAACTCCGCCAGCATCGGTATCGAGCTCGATCATCCGGGTCACAAATACGGCTACCGCCCCTTTCCCGACGCGCAGTTCGAGGCGCTGGTGCCGCTGGTCGCGCGGATGGTGAAGCGCTACGATATCCCGCGCGCGAATGTCGTCGGCCATTCCGACGTCGCGCCGGCGCGCAAGATCGATCCGGGCGAGCTGTTTAACTGGGATCGGCTGGCTGAATACGGGTTGTGCCTGCCGCGCCCGCAAAAGCTCGAACGCGGCGATCCGTTCGACAACGACGCCTCCTTCTACCTCGCGCTCGAGCGGTTCGGCTACGACATCACCGACGGCCACAAGGCGGTCGAAGCCTTCCAGCGGCGCTGGCGCCCCGAACGGATCGACGGCGCGATCGACGGCGAAGTGCGCGCGATCCTGTTCCAATTGCTGCTGGACAGGGATCGGGGGCACACTAGATAGGCACCTGCCAGGGGGCTGGGCAGCCGCGTCGGAAAGCGATTTCCGCCGAGGAAAGTCCGGGCTCCACGAAGAAAGGGTGGCGGGTAACGCCCGCCCGGTCGACGCTTTTTGTGCCGGCCGAGGGACAGTGCCACAGAGAGCAAACCGCCGATGGCCCCGAGTTCCTTCGGGAGCGCGACGGCACAGGCAAGGGTGAAAGGGTGCGGCAAGAGCGCACCGGGGCGCACGGCAACGTCGCCCGCATGGTAAACCCCACCCGGAGCAAAGCCGAATAGGGGTCGCGCGTCCGGCTTCCGCAAGGACCGGGCAGGGTGCTTCGCCCCACGCGACCCGGGTTGGCTGCTCGAGCCATGGAGCAATCCATGGCCCAGATGAATGGCTGCCCCTGCGGCGCAGGTCCTTCGGGATACCGGTTGCAGGACAGAACCCGGCTTACAGGCCCCCTGGCATCATCCTTTGAACTGCGATCGGGCTCAGCCGAAGATCGCCACCGACTGCAGCCCGTCCATCACCTGGCGGCCATCGGCGTTCCACAGCCGCAGGCGTTCGCTCGAATAGCCCGCCAAGGCATGCTGGCTGGCGTTCTCGGACAGCCACCAGCCGTCGCTCGTCTGTGGTGCGGTGCCGAGCAGGTTGAACGACCAGTTGATCGAGCTGAGCGGCCCCGGCCGGGCCATGGCGCGCATCGCGCCGGGCGGCAGCACGTCGCCCAGCAGGATCAGTTCGCTCACCGGATCGAGCCCGGTCGGCGGCTTGAGGCGCGCCCAGCGCCGCACCACCGGATCGCCCGGGCCGCGCTGGTCCTGCGCGCGGCGCAGCTCGAAATTGTTCTGCAGGAAGGCCGGACCCTGATTGCCCATCACCTCTTCGGCCTGCCCTGGCGAGCCGGGCCAGTCGGGAAGCGGTGCCGCCTCGTGGCGGGCATTGGCCTCGCGTTCGGCGCCGAACAGGAAGAATGCGGTGAGGGTGCATCGGCCTTCGCACCAGATCTCGCTGCGCACCTGAGTGACGTTGCGCCCCTGGCGGACGATTTCGCGGCGCAGCTCGGCGGTTTCGTCCACCGGCGCGACGAAGGCGATCTGGCCTGCACGCAGCGGCGGCAGGTCGGGAAAGGCGCGGATCGCCGCAGTATAGGCGATCAGCGCCGAGGCCCCGCCATACAGCGTGCGGCCCTGTTGCCATTCGTCGAAGCGTCCGAAGCGGACCTCGCCCCCGGCGGCGGTGATCGGATCGAGCAGTTCCTGGATAGCCATGGAGGAGGGACATAGCCGCCTTCGCGGAGAGGTCCAGACTGACGTAACGGAAGGGAGATCGGCAGAACGTGGAAGCGCATTGCCATGCGCGCCCGGGTTCGCTAATGCGCCGCTTCCCATCGTCGTCTGGCGGCGGGAACCTCAAGGCCCGATGGCGGAGTGGTTACGCAGAGGACTGCAAATCCTTGCACGCCGGTTCGATTCCGGCTCGGGCCTCCACATCCTCGCCCACCGGCATTGCGACCAACCGCAATGCGAACCCGGTGCGCGATCTGTGCCGCTTTAGCTCAGTTGGTAGAGCACATCATTCGTAATGATGGGGTCAGGTGTTCGAGTCACCTAAGCGGCACCACCCTTTTCTTCACGCGGTGCGACTGCACCCTCTCGGCAGGCTGCGCGCGGCGGCGATCGCGGCTTACAGCCCCACGTTCATTCGCAGCCCGAGCATGTCGATACCGGGGTTCTGTTCGGAATTGAACAGCCGCGCATTGCTGATGTGGACCCAGCTCAGTTCGAGCGAGACGCGCGGGGACACGCTGGTCCCCACCGCGATTTCCGGGGCGAACAGCGCCCTGCTGCCCAGGTCGGTGCGGATGCGTGTGACCGGATCGACGCGGCGATCCGGAGCGTCGTGGATTGCGAGGCCGACACCCGGCCGCACATAGAGCGGGCCGACATCGAGTTTCCAAGATAGTCCCGCGGCGATGAAATTCGTGCCATCGGCGGTGTTGAGCGATCCGAAGGCATGCGCCGAGGGCTTGCCGATGAAGTCCAGCGCGTCGATCGGCACCGTTCGGGCGCCGATCTGGACATCCGCACCTTGTTCGCCCGTATCGAGACTGAAAGGAGTATCCACGGCGTGGGCATACAGCCCGCCGAAGACTTCGCCTGCTTGAGCGGGGGTTGCGACAAACCCGAAGGCGAGCATGGCTGCCATAAGCGATTTCTGCATTTTGGGAGATTCCTCGGAGTGGAACCATACCCATCGTCTTTCCTGGCTTGCGCCAAGCTGAAGGTGCGGGGATATCGGCCTCGCCGGGGCGGAGCTTTCTTACCGCTACGCGAAAAGGGTGCCGATCCTCACGCGGCGGCCGGGATCGCTTCCTTGGGCGAGAACAGCAGCGCGCCTTCCACGCGGTTCCGACCGCCCGCCTTGGCCTTGTAGAGGGCGGCGTCGGCAGCTTGGAGCAGGCCGTGCGGCATCGCGATCGTACCGCCGTTTGCCGCCATCGCAGTGGCCACCCCGACGCTCACCGTGACGACCGAGCTTACTGCCGCGTCGGAATGCGGGACGCCCAGCGCTTCGACCACGCAACGAATTCGCTCCCCTGCCGCCAGCGCGCGCTTGTAGTCGGTGCGGGGCAGAACGAGCGCGAACTCCTCGCCTCCGTAGCGCGCGGCCAGCGCACCGTGCTGCTCGGCGTGCGCATCGATCGCGGCGGCTACCGTGCGCAGACAGTCGTCGCCGACCTGATGGCCGTTGGCATCGTTGAACGCCTTGAAGCAGTCGACGTCGATGATGAGCAACGACAGGGCGCCGTTTTCTCCGAGCGCGGCGCGCCATTCTCTCTCAAGCTCTTCGTCGAAAGCGCGGCGGTTGGCGATCCCGGTCAGTCCGTCCTTGCGTGCGAACGCTTCCAGTCTGGCCTCCAGCGCCTTTTTTTCGGAAATGTCCCGCATGGTGAAGACGATGTCGGTCGGACGGCCGCTCTTGCGATCGAGCACCGTGCTGCAATTGGTTTCCACCCAGATGATGGCGCCGCCGCGCTGCCTGATCCGAAACTCGAGCTTCGTCTGCGGCACGGTTCCCGCAAAGTGACCCTCGACCGCCAGCGCGACAGCCGCCTGATCTTCTTCGTAGACGAAGCCGTTCTGCACGACGTCGCCGCCCATCGCGTAGATGTCCTTGAGCGGACAACCGAACAGGCGCTCGACCGAGGACGAAATGTAGGGCACGCGACCGTCCACTCCGAAGCGGAAGATGACGTCGCCGCAATTCTCCGCCAGCAGGCGCAGCGATTCCTGTTCGTAGGAGATTCGGTTCGCCTCGGCGGCCGTGTGGCGAAACCGCTGCAAGAGCGCACGCGCATATCGAAATGTGCTTTTCATGTGCCCAGCCCTTCTCCGAACGGCGATGATACTAAGGCAACAGCATTAACGAACATCCCACATTCGAACGATTTCAACGCAACCCGGATTAGTCGGCCCCAGCGGCTGCGCCTCCTGTTTCGCTGGCCGCCTTTCTGAACAGCCATGCGGAAAAGAGCCACGCGCCCGTAAGAACCACGGTAAACACCCACGCGAAATGTCCGGCAAGCTGGACGATGAGGCCCACGGCCAGTTGCGCGGCGGCTGCGGCAGTCATGGCGACGGCCATTCCCGGGGCGCGAAATCGCGATCCTATCGCCGCGAACAAGGCCAGCAGCGGAACCAGATCGAACCACAGATTGATCAGCCGATCCTCATTGCCGACGATTCCGACGGCTGCATTGGCCCACAGGGTGAGCAGTCCGGCCCCCAAAGCGACGGCGGTCCCGCCGCGATAGGCCCGACTGCCGCTGGCTCGGACCGCCAGTTCGAAGGCAAGGCCGACGCCGCCCAGCATCACGAAGGCGAAGACGAAATCCTCGGTCTGCCAAGCGACCTCGCTGGTGAATTGCATCGCGACGGCAGGCAGCGCGATCAGGGTCGCGATGACGCCCCATCCCAGGATGCGCCAGGGGTTGAAAAGCTTGTGGCCGGGTCTCTTGTCGATCTTGTTCATGGCCTTGTCTCCCTTTGTCCGAAAGCCCATGATTGTCCCGAACACGAGGTGAGCGGCATGAGTGAAAAGTGAGCAATTGCTGAAATGAGCGGCTCGGCAGTGCGCTTCGGGGCGTTCGATCTCGATCCGGTTAATCGCAGCCTCGCACGCGAGGGCACGCGGGTCGAACTCAACGCGCGCTATCTGGACGCGTTGATCCTGCTGGTGGAAGCGGCTGGGGAACTCGTCACCAAGCAGCGCTTCATGGACGAGGTGTGGCGCGGCATACCCGTGACCGACGAAGCGCTGACGCAGGCTATACGGACCTTGCGCCGGACTCTGGGCGACAGCGCGTCGGCACCCCGCTTCATCGAGACCGTCCCCAAGCACGGCTACCGGTTCGTCGCGCCCGTCGAGGCGGCGAATGGATCGACTCCCGAGGCAGTCCCGCCCGGTTCTCGGATCGCGTTCCCGAATGCTGAGCCAGCCCGCTCGCATTTCCTGCATCGCGCGTCGGCCGCAACGGGAGGCGCAATGCTAGCGGGGGCGGCGGTGGGTCTGGTCTATGGCTTCCTCGGCGCAGGACAACCCGGTGCGGGCGGTTTTGCCGGCGGTGGTTCCGGGGGCGGGGGAGCCGTCTCGTTGCTGCTGGTGCTGGCGCTGGTATCGATCTTTTCTGCCGGCGTCGCGGGAGCCGGGATCGGGGCGGGTCTCGCGGCATCGCGGTTCGTCCATCCCTGGCGGTGGTATTCTCCGATTGCCGGCGGCGCGCTTGGCGGCCTGACCATCGGAGCGCTCGCGAACCTGATCGGCAGCGATGCGTTTCGCCTGCTGTTCGGACACGAGGTCGGCGCATTCGCCGGAGCTTTCGAAGGTTTCGTCCTCGGTGCGGCGGTGGGTGCGGCTGCCTTTCTGGCTGGCCGCAGGCTTGCGCACTCCTTGGTCATCGCCGGACTGCTGGGTGCGGGGGCGGGGCTTGCGATTGCCGTGCTCGACGGCCGGATGATGGCGGGGAGCCTCGCGAGCCTCGCAGCGGCCTTTCCTTCCTCGCAGATCAGGCTGGAAGGGATAAGCAATGTGCCGGGAGAGGCGGAGCTCGGTCCGCTTGGCCGAGCCCTCACATCCGCATTTGAAGGCGCCGTCTTTTCGTCCGGGATTGTTTGGGGGATCGAGCGGTTCGGAAAGCGCTCGCTGTCGCGCGGCGCGCCCGAGCAGCAACTGGTCGCCTAGTCCGAACTCGCAGAGCGCAGCACTTGCGGCCGCTATTCGTCCGAGGTCCTGACCGAGCTGTTGCGGTGTGGGGCTTCGTAGGTCGCCCAGTCGCCCTTTGCGGGCGGTTCGGGCGGTTTGCCCGCCGGGCTTTCGATCCCGTCGCCATCCTTCAGCCGCACTCGGTGCAGATGAACCTTGGCGACCATGTTCGCCGAGATCGGGGCGGTGATGAACAGGAAGATCGAAACCAGCAATTCCTGCGCCGACCAGACATCCTGCGCAAGCTGGAAATAGGCGACCGAACCCAGCAGGATGCCGCCCAGGCCGAGCGTGGTTGCCTTGGTCGGGCCGTGCAGCCGCTCCATCAGCGTGGGCAGGCGGACGAGACCCCAGCTGCCGATCAGCGCGAAACTCGCGCCCAGTACGATCAGCAGGCTCGTAACGATTTCGGCGAGGCTGGGCTGGATCATTCGATGATGTCCCCTCGCAGCAGGAATTTGCAATAGGCGACGGTGCCGATGAAGCCGACCATCGCCAGCAGCAGCGCCGCCTCGAAGGAGACCGCATCGTTGTTAGCGATGCCGGTGAGCACGATGAGGGCGATGGCGTTGATGACCATGGTGTCGAGCGCGATGATCCGGTCGCCCACGGTGGGGCCGCGCAGCAGCCGCCACAGATTGAACGCAAAGGCGAGCACGAGGCAGGCGAAGCCGAAGATGACAGCATAGCCGATCATGCGAACACCTTCTTCAAACGCTCTTCGTAGCGCTGCTTGATCCGCGCGATCTCCGCGTCGGGATCGGCAGCATCGAGCGCGTGAACGAGCAGGTATTTGCCGCAGGCGGAGACATCGGCGGACACCGTCCCCGGGGTCAGGCTGATCGTCCCGGCGAAGACGGTGATCGCCTCGGGAGTGTCGAGCTCGAGCGGGATGACCAGCCATTGCGGGCGCAGGTCGCGGCTGCGCCGGAACAGGATGATGGCGGCGACTTCGAAATTGGCGACGATGACGTCCCACAGCACCAGCAGGACGTAGGGAATCCCGTAGCGGAAGCGGACATCGGGTCGGCGCGGCCAGAACGGCGCGGTGAACAGCGGGAGCAGCACGCCGATGACGATGCCGATTGCCAGCGCGCCGAACGACAGGCTGTTGGCCATCAGCAGCCAGACGAGCACCAGCAGAACCGAGAGCCCGGGATGGGGGATCACGCGGCGCATACTATCGGGCTCCCAACACGGCGCGGGCAGTCGCCGGAGCGTCGAGCACCTGCGCGGCAGCGGCTGTCCCATAAGCGGTGGCCGGCCCCGCAGCGGCGGCCAATGCCGCAACCAGCAGCAGTGCGGTCGCCGGCGCCGCCATGTCGGATCGTGCCACATGCGCGGGCTCGGCGCCATCCGAGACCGGACCTTCCTTCCAGAAGATCGCGCTGCCGGCGCGGGCGAAGCCGATCACCCCGGCCAGCGTGGTCAGCAGGATGGCCGCCCAGGCCCAGCCCCAGCCGGGGGTGTCGGCGACCGACTCCATGATCAGCAGCTTGCCGATGAAGCCCGACAGCGGCGGGAGCCCGACGGTCGCGATCGCCGCAACCAGGAACAATAGCCCGACCGACTGCCGCTGACAGAATGCCGGGCCCGAGCTGACTGTGTCGCTGAAGCTGGCGCGGCGGCGAGCGACGACATCGGCGATCAGGAACAGCGCGGCGCCTGCAAGCGTCGAGTGGACCAGATAATAAAGCGCGGCGCCCAGCGTATCGACCTGCCAGCCGGCCACCGCGATCATCAGCGTACCGGTCGAGCCGATGATCGCATAGGCGGCCTGTTCGGAGAGGCGGCGCGCCACGAACACGCCGGCGAAGCCGACCAGTGCGGTCACGATCGCGGCGGGCAGCAGATAGGGCGCCGGCGCCCAGGCCGCCGAACCTGCATCGTCGCCGAGGACCTGCGGTACCACCCGGATCAGCGAATAGACCCCGACCTTGGTCATGATCGCAAACAGCGCCGCAACCGCCGGGGTGGCCACGGCGTAGGTGCGCGGCAGCCATAGATGCAGCGGGACCAGCGCGGCCTTGAGCGCGAAGACGCTGGCCAGCAGCAGCGCGGCCACGCGCAGCAGCCATTGGTCGTCGGGACCGATCGCGGCGATGCGCAGACCCATCTGCGCCATGTTGAGCGTGCCGGTCAGCGAATAGAGCAGCCCCAGCGCGATCAGGAACAGCGAGGAGCCGATGATGTTGACCACCACATATTGCACCCCCGCCTTGAGCCGCGCCGATCCCTGTCCGTGGACCATCAGGCCGTAGGACGCGATCAGAAGCACTTCGAAGAACACGAACAGGTTGAACAGGTCGCCGGTCAGGAACGCCCCGTTGAGGCCGAGCAGCTGGAACTGGAGCAGCGGATGGAAATGCCAGCCGTCGCGGTCGGCGTTCGTCACCACCGCGTGGAGCAGCGCCAGCAGCGCCAGAACCGCGGCCAGTACCAGCATGATCGCAGCCAGCCGGTCGCTGACCAGCAGGATGCCGAAGGGGGCTTCCCAGCCGCCCAGTTCGTAGGTCCGGATCGCCCCGTCGCCCGCCTGAACCAGCAGCGCGAGCGCGGCTGCCAGCATGGCGAAACACGAAACGAAGGAAATCGCGATGCCGAGCCTGCGCCGTCGCCGCATCACCAGCAGCGCCAGCGGCGCCGCCAGCGCGGGGATCACGATCGGCGCGATGGCCAGGTGAGGGGCGAGATCGAGCGCGAGGTTCACGAGGCTGCGTCCTCCGGCTCGTCGGACGGCGCCCCATCGACCTGATCGCTACCCGTTTCGAGGAAGCTGCGCAGCATCAGGATCACCGCCAGGGCGGTCATCCCGAAAGTGATGACGATCGCGGTCAGCACCAGCGCCTGCGGCAGCGGATCGGCGTATTCGGTCACCGTCTTGGACCAGATCGGCGCGCGGCCGACGACCAGCCGGCCCGAGGCGAACAGGAACAGGTTCACCGCATAGGAAAACAGCGTCAGCCCGAGCACCACCTGGAAGGTGCGGCCGCGCAGCGAGAGGTAGATCCCGCCCGCGACCAGCACGCCGATCGCGCTGGCGACGAGGAATTCGAGGCTGATCACGATTGCGCCTCCTGCGACTGGTCCCGCAGCTCCGCCTCATGGGCGGCGTGCGCGCGGGCCGCGCGTTTGGCGATATGGCTTAGCTGCGCAAGCGCCAGCATGACCGCGCCCAGCACCACGGAGAACACACCCAGATCGAACAGCATTGCGGTCGCCAGTTCGAACTCGCCGACTAGAGGCAGGGTGAAATAGTCGAAAGCGGTGGAGAGGAAATTGGCCTCGAAGAGCAGCGATCCCAACCCGGTGAACACCGCGATCAACACGCCGAAGCCGATCAGGATATGCTCGCCGATGCGGCGGCGCGAATCGGTCCAGTCGAAGCCCGAAGCGAGATATTGAAGCAGGAAGGCGATCGCCACGATCAGCCCGGCGATGAACCCGCCGCCCGGCTCGTTGTGGCCGCGCAGGAAGATGAAAATACCCGCCACCAGCACCAGCGGCAGGAGGATGCGGGTGGACATCACGAACATCACCGGGTGGCTTTCGGGCGAATGCGGCATGTCCTCCTGCCACGACCGCAGCCGCGCGCCCGCCGCGCCACGAGAAGTCGTGTCGAGCAGCGCGTAGATGACCAGCCCCGCGATCCCGAGGACGATGATCTCGCCCATCGTATCGAAGGCGCGGAAATCGACCAGCGTCACATTGACGACATTTGTCCCGCCGCCGCCGCTGTAGCTGTTGGCGAGATGGAAGGAGGAGATGGGGTCGTTGGGATTGCGCGTGAGCATGGCCCAGGCCGCGCCGCCGACGCCCAGTCCACCCAGCATTGCGAGAACGGAATCGCGCATCCGCCGGGTCGGGCTGGAGACCAGCGCGGGCAGCTTGGGAAGCAGGTTGAGCGCGAGCAGGAGCAGAAGGATCGTCACGACCTCGACCGAAATCTGAGTCAGCGCGAGATCGGGGGCGGAGAAGTGGACGAAGGCCAATGCGATGACGAGGCCGATGACGCTGATATAGATCAGCGCCCGGAACCGCTGGCGTTCCTCCACCAGCACCGCGATCGTGGCCGCGACCAGCAGCAGCCAGGCGGCGACCGCGCTCGGCGGCGCGGGCAGGAGCTCGCGCGGTCCGGTGAGGCTGCCGCCTCTGCCCGCGCCTTCGATCACCAGCACCACCACCACTGCGAAAACGGCGAACACCATCCGCTGCAGCGAGGGGCGGTGTACCGTCACCACCGCCTTGCGCACCGCCAGATCGGCGACCCGCATCGCGCGCTCGAACAGCGCCTTGGCATCGGCATGGCGCATCGCGGCGTACCCCCGCAGCAGCGCGGCATGCCGCCACAGCAGCAGAACGCCGACGAGGATGGCGAGGGCGCTCAGTCCCAGCGCGAGATTGAAACCGTGCCAGAGCGAGAGCTCGAGTTCGGGCGCGGGCCCGCCGGTGACTGCGCCCGCCACCGAGGAAACCACCGTCCCGGCCAGCAGCATCGGCGTAAGACCGAGCAGCACCGCGAGGCTCACCAATATTGCCGGAGCGAGCAGCATCCCTGCGCCGGGATCATGCGCCCGCGCGTGAGCATCGGCATCGCGCGCCCGGCCGAAGAACAGATGCGCCGCGAAGCGCAGCGAATAGCCGACCGACAGCGCCGCCGCGACAGCCGCCACCGTCGGCACCAGCCAGGGCAGACCGAACAGCGAGACGTTGAGCGCCTCGTAAAGCATCATCTCCTTGGAGATGAAGCCGCCCAGCGGCGGGATGCCCGCCATGGCGAGCGCCGCGAGCGTGCCGACCAGCGCGGTCACCGGCATGACCTTGGCGAGTGCGCCGAGATGGCGGATGTCGCGGGTCCCCGCCTCGTGGTCGACGATGCCGGCGGTCATGAACAGCGCCGCCTTGAAGGCCGCGTGGTTGAGGATGTGCAGCACCGCGCCGATCGCAGCCGCCTCGAGCGAGAAGCCCAATAGCATCACCAGCAGGCCCAATTGGCTGATCGTCGAATAGGCGAGGATGGCTTTGAGATCGTGGCGGAACAGCGCCACCCATGCGCCGAACAGCATGGTGACCAACCCGACGCTGCTGACGACCGCAGTGTAGAGGTCGGTCCCCGCGAGTACCGGCCACAGCCGGGCCAGCAGGAACACGCCGGCCTTCACCATGGTCGCCGAATGAAGATAGGCGCTGACCGGGGTGGGCGCGGCCATCGCGTGCGGCAGCCAGAAATGGAACGGGAATTGCGCCGATTTGGTGAAACAGCCGATCAGGATCAGCCCGAGGATCACCGGATAGAGCGGCGAGGCCTGGACGACATCCGCGTTCTGCAGGATCGTCATCAGATCGAAAGATCCGGCCACCACGCCCAGCAGGATCATCCCCGCGATCAGCACCAGTCCGCCGCCGCCGGTGATCGCCAGCGCCATCCGCGCGCCCTGCCGCGCTTCGGGCTTGTCGCGCCAGAAGCCGATCAGCAGGAAGGACGACAGGCTGGTCAGTTCCCAGAACACCAGCAGCAGCAGCACATTGCCCGACAGCACGATCCCCAGCATCGAGCCCTGGAACAGCATCAGCGAGGCGAAGAACCGCCCGGTGGCTTCCCCTTGCGCCAGATAGAAATGCCCGAAGATCATCACCAGCAGGCCGATCCCGAGGATCAGCCCGGCGAACATCAGGCCCAGCGGGTCCATCATCAGCGAGAAGTCGAGCCCGATCGCCGGGACCCAGGCGGCCGAAACCGCGATCTGGTCGCCGGCCAGCACTCGCCCCGCGAGCGAGAGCGTCAGCGCCAGACCGATCGCGCTCGCCGCGGCGGCGATGCCCGAATGGATCGCCCTTCCGCGATCGGCGCAGAGCGCGATCAGCAGGGCGGCGACGAAGGGCAGGCCGGCAAGAGTAAAGAGCGTCAGCGAAATCGGCATTGTCGGGTCGAGATCATCCTTCGGGCGCGGAGCTTTCGTGCGCCCCATAGCCATAACGACCCGCAAAACGCCACCGGATTTGGATTTTTCGACTCGGCGCTCGCTTTAGAGGACCCCTTGTTCTGGGGGACCCAAAGGGCCTATATACCCCCATACGGTATCGCGTTCCCGCTGGAGAAGAGCCTTGAAGCCCGATCAGACACCTCTTCTCAACCGCCTCCGCCGGATCGAGGGCCAGGTACGCGGGGTCGCAAAGATGGTGGCGGACGACCGCTATTGCATCGATATCCTGACGCAGGTCCAGGCGGTCAAGGCCGCGCTCGGGCGCGCCGAGAGCGAGATCCTCAAGCGCCACGCCGCCTGCTGCGTCTCCGAAGCGATCGCCAGCGGCGATGCGGCCGAGCAGAAGGTCAAGTTCGACGAACTCGTCGATCTCTTCGAACGCGCCAAAAGATGAAGCCATCTCTTACCCCATCCGTCCAGTAATCGAGGAACCGATCATGCTCGCCACCATCCGCACCGCCGTGCTTCGCCGCAGCCTCGCCGGCGCGCTCATGCTGGGCGGCTCGCTCGCCGCCTGCAGCGCGCAGGCCGCGACCTTCACCATGTACCGCGACGCCTCCTGCGGCTGCTGCACCGCCTGGGCCGATCACATCGAGCATGGCGACGACCACAGCGTCGAGACGGTCGACCACCCCGACATGCGCGCGGTGAAGGCAGAGCACGGCGTTCCGGCGCAGTTGCAGTCCTGCCACACGGCCATCGTCGATGGTTACGTCATCGAAGGCCATGTCCCGGCCGCGGATATCGAGCGGCTGCTCGCAGAGCGTCCCGCAGGCGTCACCGGGCTGGCCGTACCGGGAATGCCGATGGGCTCGCCGGGCATGGAGCATGGCGGCCATCGCCAGGCCTATCAGGTCGTCGCCTTCGGCCCCGAAGGCATGAAGGTCTGGGCGAGCTATCCGGCGCAAGCCGGCGCCGGGTCGTGAGCGCCCCGAAGACCGCCGCGAAGACCGCGAGCGTCTACCGCATGGTCATGCCGGGCCATGTCTGCCCCTATGGCCTCAAGACCGTTGACCTGCTCGAACGCGAGGGCTTCGCGGTCGAGGATCATCACCTGACCACCCGCGCTGAGACCGATGCCTTCAAGCAGGAGCATGGCGTTGCCACCACGCCGCAGGCATTCATCGAGGGCCGCCGGATCGGCGGCTATGAGGATCTGCGCGCGCATTTGGGCAAATCGGTGCAGAAGGAGGGCGCGACCAGCTACCAGCCGGTGATCGCGATCTTCGCGGTCGCCTTTCTGCTCGGGCTGGCGATCAGCTGGTATGCGCTCGGGACCGTCTTCTCGGTGCAGGCGATCGAGTGGTTCGTCAGCCTGTCGATGTGCTTCCTCGCGGTGCAGAAGCTGCAGGATCTGCGCAGCTTCTCGACCATGTTCCTCAATTACGACCTGCTGGCGCGGCGCTGGGTCCGCTACGGCTATATCTACCCTTTCGGCGAGGCGCTGGCGGGGGTGCTGATGGTTGCGCATGCGCTGCCGATCGTCTCGGTCCCGGTCGCGCTGTTCATCGGCAGCGTCGGCGCGGTCAGCGTGTTCAAGGCGGTCTATATCGACAAGCGCGAGCTCAAATGCGCCTGCGTCGGCGGCAATTCCAACGTCCCGCTGGGTTTCGTCTCGCTGACCGAGAACCTGTTCATGATCGGCATGGGGCTGTGGATGGGGGCGAGGGCGCTGGGCTGGATCCAGCTCTGAGCGCGCCGACGCCGGCAAGGGAGGGTATTCCCCCTCGCTCCAGCGCGCGGTGATATCATCCATTCCCGCCTCCCGGTGCGGAAATCCATTTACACATTTGTCGATACCTTTATATCCTCGATTCATGTTGATCGAGACGACCTTCCGGGCTTTGGCCGACAGCACCCGCCTGCGCATCCTGCGGCTGGTCGGGTCGATGGAGCTTGCGGTCGGCGAAATCGCGCAGGTGCTCGGCCAGAGCCAGCCGCGGGTCTCGCGGCATATCGGCATTCTCGCCAGCGCCGGTCTGGCCGAGAGGCGACGCGAGGGCAGCTGGGTGTTCCTGCGCGCCGCACCCGCAGGCGATCGGCAGAGCCCGCTGCGGCAGGCGATCACCACGATGCTCGAATGCGCCGAGCGCGAAGACCCGGAATTCGCCCGCGCCTGTGCGCAGGATCGCCAACGGCTTGCGGCGATCCGGGCCACGCGCGAAGAACAGGCGGCGTCCTATTTCGCCGAACACGCCCACGACTGGGACGAATTGCGGCGGATGCACACCTCGGACGAACAGGTCGAAACCGCGCTCGCCGGCGCACTCGATCGGCAGGGTCTGGGACGGTTGCTCGACATCGGCACCGGCACCGGACGCATGGCAGAGCTGTTCGCGCGCTCGGCCGACCATATCGTCGCGCTCGACAAGAGCCTGGCGATGCTGCGGGTGGCGCGCGCCAAGCTCCAGCACCTCCCGACCGAGCGGGTCGAACTGGTTCAGGGCGACTTCGCCGGCCTGGCCTTCTCCGATGCGAGTTTCGACACCGTATTGTTCCACCAGGTGCTGCATTTCGCGCCCGATCCCGCCGCCGCGCTGGTCGAGGCCGCGCGCGTGCTCAGGCCCGGTGGGCGAGTCGCCATCGTCGATTTCGCCGCCCATCAGCGCGAGGAACTGCGCGAAAAGCACGCTCATGCCCGGCTCGGCTTCCGCGACGACCAGATGGCGGATTTCCTCGCCGATGCGGGCTTCGATGCGGACGATCCGCAGGCGCTCGAAGGCGGCGAACTGGTGGTGAAGATCTGGGTCGGCGCGCGGCGGGATGTCCATCCGGCGCGGTTCGACCCCGAACGAAAGGTTGCCTCGTGAGCCCCACTCTCGACCAGATGCAGGAAGCGCGCACCGCGCTCGACGCGCCGCTGTTCTCCGGCCTGCCCGGCGATATCGACGTCAGCTTCGAGTTCTTCCCGCCCAAATCGGAAAAGATGGAAGCGCAGCTGTGGGCCTCGATCGAGGAACTGGCCCCGCTCGATCCCAGCTTCGTCTCGGTCACCTATGGGGCAGGCGGCAGCACCCGCGAGCGGACCCACCGCACCGTGGCGCGGATCGTCGAGGAGGCGAAGCTGCCCGCCGCCGCGCATCTCACCTGCGTCGATGCGAGCAAGACCGAAATCCGCGAAATCGCCGAGCGCTATTGGGAAGCGGGGGTGCGCCATATTGTCGCACTGCGCGGTGATCCGCCCGACAGCGCGCGCAAGTTCGCGCCGCATCCCGACGGGTTCGCCAGCGCCGCCGAACTGGTCGCCGGCCTGCGCGAAGTCGCCGATTTCGAGATCTCCGTCGCCGCCTATCCCGAGACCCACCCGCAGGCCGATTGTCCGGCGAGCGATCTCGACAATCTCAAGCGCAAGCTCGACGCCGGCGCCACGCGCGCGATCACGCAGTTCTTCTTTGCGCCCGACACCTTCTTCCGCTTCCGTGACGCCGCGCGGCGCCACGGGATCGAGGCGCCGATCGTGCCCGGGATTCTGCCGGTCACCAATGTCGCGCGGGCGCGCGAATTCGCCGGGCTGTGCGGCGCGGCGATCCCCGACTGGATGGACGGGCTGTTCGAAGGGCTCGACCGCCGCCCCGCAGCGCGCCAGCTGGTCGCCGCCACCCTCGCCGCCGAACTGTGCCGCAGGCTCTATGCAGGGGGGGTGCGCGAATATCATTTCTACACGCTCAACCGCGCCGATCTCAGCTATGCGATCTGCCACATGCTGGGCCGCCGTCCGCGCGGTGAAGCCGATGGATAAGCGCGCTGAGTTCAAGGCCGCCGCCGACAAGCGGGTTCTCGTCAAGGACGGCCCCTATGGCACCGAGATCCAGGCCGCGAAGCTGGCGGCACAGGACTATGCCGGTTCGACCGGGCTGACGCAGGACCAGAAGGGCAACAACGACCTGGTCAATCTGAGCCAGCCGGCAGTGATCCGCCGGATCTGCGACAGCTACATAGCGGCGGGCGCGCATGTGCTCGCCACCAACACCTTCAACGCCAACCGCATCAGCCAGGCGGATTACGGCGCCGAGCATCTCGTGCGCGAGATCAACAGCGCTGCCGCACGGATCATCCGCCGGGCGGTGGACGATGCCATGGCGAGGGACGGCATCCCGCGCTTCGTCGCGGGCGCAGTCGGACCCACCAACAAGACGCTCTCGCTCTCACCCGACGTCGAGGACCCCGGCTTTCGCGAGGTCACCTATGACGAGATCGTCGATGTCTATCGCGAGCAATGCGTCGCGCTGCTCGAGGGCGGGGCGGATTTCATCCTCGTCGAAACGGTGTTCGACACGCTCAATTGCAAGGCCGCGATCATGGCGGTGAAGCAGCTCGAGCGCGAGCTGGCGCGCGATATCCCGCTGATGATTTCGCTAACGCTCACCGATCTGTCGGGCCGCAATCTGTCGGGCCATACGGTCGAGGCGTTCTGGCATTCGGTCCGCCACGCCAGGCCGCTGGCGATCGGGCTCAACTGCAGCTTCGGTGCCGAACAATTGCGCCCGCATGTGCAATTGCTCTCCGCGATCGCCGACACCTATCTGCTCGCCTATCCCAACGCCGGCCTGCCCAACGAGCTGGGCGAATATGACGAGGCGCCCGAGACCACCGCCGGGCTGGTGGGCAAATGGGCGCAGAACGGCCGCGTCAACGTGGTGGGCGGCTGCTGCGGCTCGACCCCTGCGCATATCGCCGCCATTGCCCGAGCGGTCGAGGGGGTGACGCCGCGCGCCATTCCCGACCGCGACCACACCATGACCCTGGCGGGCCTCGAGCCCTTCACGATCGCCGCCTGATGCCCGACCTGACCACCGCCCGTTTCGTCAATATCGGCGAACGCACCAATGTGACCGGTTCGGCGCGGTTCAAGAAACTGATCATGTCCGGGGACTACGCCACCGCGGTCGAGGTCGCGCGCGAGCAGGTCGAGAACGGCGCGCAGGTGATCGACGTCAATATGGACGAAGGCCTGCTCGATGCCGAGCTGGCGATGACCACCTTCCTCAAGCTGATCGCCGCCGAACCCGATATTGCGCGGGTGCCGGTGATGATCGACAGTTCCAAATGGAGCGTGATCGAGGCCGGGCTGAAATGCGTCTCGGGCAAGCCGATCGTCAATTCGATCAGCATGAAGGAGGGCGAGGCCCAGTTCCTCGACCAGGCGCGGCTGTGCATGGACTATGGCGCCGCGGTGGTGGTGATGGCTTTCGACGAACAGGGCCAGGCCGACACCAAAGCCCGCAAGGTCGAAATCTGCGCGCGCGCCTACGATCTGTTGGTCGGCATCGGCTTCCCGCCCGAGGACATCATCTTCGATCCCAACATCTTCGCGGTCGCGACGGGGATCGAGGAACACGATCGCTACGGGCTCGACTTCCTCGAGGCGGTGAAGGAAATCAAGGCGCGCTGCCCGCTCGCCAAGACCAGCGGCGGGCTCTCCAACCTCTCCTTCAGCTTCCGCGGCAACGAGACCGTGCGCCGCGCGATGCATTCGGTGTTCCTGTTCCACGCGATCCCCGCCGGGCTCGACATGGCGATCGTCAACGCGGGCCAGCTCGACGTCTACGACGCGATCGACCCCAGCTTGCGCGAAGCCTGCGAGGACGTGATCCTGATGCGGCGGCCCCCCGCGGGCAGCGCCCATGAATCCGCGACCGAGCGGCTGATCGATCTCGCCGAAAGCTACAAGGGTCGCTCCGCCGCCGACGAGAAGGCCGCCGAGGAATGGCGCGGCTGGCCGGTGGCAAAGCGGCTCGAGCACGCGCTGGTCAAGGGCATCGACGCGCATGTCGTCGCCGATACCGAAGAGGCGCGGCAATCCGCCGACAAGCCGATCCACGTCATCGAAGGTCCGCTGATGGACGGGATGAACGTGGTCGGCGACCTGTTCGGCAGCGGCAAGATGTTCCTCCCTCAGGTGGTCAAGTCCGCGCGCGTCATGAAGAAGGCGGTCGCGCATCTCATCCCCTTCATCGAGGCGGGCAAGGAGCCCGGCGCGCGCGCCAAGGGCACCATCGTGATGGCGACGGTGAAGGGCGATGTGCACGATATCGGCAAGAACATCGTCGGCGTGGTGCTCCAGTGCAACGGCTACGAGGTGGTCGATCTGGGCGTCATGGTTCCGTGGTCGAAGATCCTCGAGACCGCGCGCGAGGTCGATGCCGACATGATCGGGCTGTCCGGTCTCATCACCCCCTCGCTCGACGAGATGGTTACCGTCGCCGAAGAGATGAAGACCGCCGCGATGACGCTGCCGCTGCTGATCGGCGGGGCGACCACCAGCAAGGTGCATACAGCGCTCAGGATCGATCCGGCCTATGACGGGCCGGTGATCCATGTGCTCGACGCCAGCCGCGCGGTCGGGGTCGCCAGTCGGCTGCTGTCGGAAACGCAATGCGACGATTTCGTCGGCGCGACCGCGGCCGAATATGTCGCGGTGCGCGACGCCCGAGCGGGCAAGACGGCCAGCGAATTGCTCGGCCTCGGCGAAGCGCGCGAACGTGCCTTTGCCGCCGACTTCGCCGACAAGCCGCCGGCACCCGCGAAGCCGGGACTGCATATCTACGAAGACTGGTCGCTCGCCGAATTGCGCGACTATATCGACTGGACACCCTTCTTCCGCGCCTGGGAATTGCACGGCAATTACCCCGCCATCCTCGAGGACGAGGTGGTCGGCGAGAGCGCGCGCAGCCTGTTCGCCGACGCGCAAGCCATGCTCGACCGGATCGTGGCGGAAAAATGGCTCACCGCGCGCGGCGTTTGCGGGCTGTGGCCCTGCCACCGCGAGGGCGACGATGTGGTGATCGACCTGGACGCTGGCGCCAAGGTCTTGCTCCCCTTCCTGCGCCAGCAGGTGAAGAAGAGCCGCGACCGCGCCAATTACTGTCTCGCCGATTTCATCGATCCCGCCGGGGACTGGATGGGCGGCTTCGCGGTCGGCATCCACGGGCTCGACGCGCATTCGGCGCGCTTCCAGGCGGACAAGGACGATTATTCGGACATCCTGCTGAAAGCGCTGGCCGATCGCTTCGCCGAAGCGCTTGCAGAGCGGCTGCACCAGCATGTCCGCACCGATCTGTGGGGCTATGCGCCGGGCGAGCAGCTCACCAACGAAGCGCTGATCAAGGAGCGTTACCGCGGCATTCGCCCCGCTCCGGGCTATCCCGCCTGCCCCGATCACAGCCTCAAGCCGACGCTGTTCGAGCTGCTCGAGGCGGAGAAGAACGTCGGGCTGGAACTGACCGAAAGCTTCGCCATGTTCCCGACCGCCGCGGTCAGCGGGTTCTATTTCGCGCACCCCGAAGCGGCCTATTTCGGCGTGGCGCGCATCGGCCGCGACCAGCTCGAGGATTACGCCGCGCGCCGCGGGGTGGATATTTCCACCGCCGAGCGCTGGCTGCGCCCCAATCTCGATTGACCGGCGCGGCGCAATCGCGCAGGGCGGTGCCGTCGGCGGCGGAAGCGATTCTGCGGCGGGCGCGCGCGGGAGAGATCGCGGGGCCGGGCAGGCCCCCGGCGCCGAAGGAGCAACCGCCCCGGAAACTCTCAGGCCAACGGACCGCGCGGGTCTCTTCGACACTCTGGAAAGCGTCGCTCCGCGAGGGGCGGCCACCGAAGGGGTAAGCCCGTCCATTCACGGGTCAGTCTCTCAGGTCACCCGACAGAGGGGGCATGGATCGGATCGCGTCCCGCCGGGGCGTGGCCGTGCATGCAGTCGGGAACCATGATGAGCGAAGCCCAAGACCTTCCCACCGAAGACTTCCCGGACGACGGCCCGGACGAGGCGCCGGCGAGGTTGCCGCTCGATGCCTGGCATCGCGGCAAGGGCGCGCGCATGGTCCCTTTCGCGGGCTACGAGATGCCGATCCAGTACGAAGGCATCGTCACCGAACACGATTGGACCCGCGAACAGGCTTCGCTGTTCGACGTCAGCCACATGGGCCAGCTACTGGTTTCGGGCGAGCGCGCGGCCGAGGAACTGGAAAAGCTGCTCCCCGGCGCCATCGCCACGCTCAAGCCGGGCCGGGTGCGCTATTCGCTGCTGCTCAACGAAGAAGGCTGCATCCTGGACGATCTGATGGTCACCAACGTCACCCCCTGGATCGAGGGCGACGAGGAAGCGGGCACCGAAGGCAGCTGGGGCGAGCCGACCTATTATCTGGTCGTCAACGGGGCGATGAAATGGGACGATATCGCCCATCTGCGCGAGCATCTCGACGATGATGTGACGCTGACTCATCTCGACGATCAGGCGCTGATCGCTTTGCAGGGCCCCAATGCCGCGACCGCGCTCAACCGCGTGATGCGCGGCGTGCCCGAGAAACTCGTGTTCATGCAGGCGCTGGACTACCACTTCGGCGAATGGCCGCTCAGAATCACCCGCGCGGGCTACACCGGCGAGGACGGCTTCGAGATCTCGGTCCCCGCCGAATTCGCCGAATCGCTCGCCGACCGGCTCTGCGCCGAGATCGAGGTTCGGCCCGCAGGGCTGGGCGCGCGCGACAGCCTGCGGCTCGAGGCCGGGCTCCCGCTCTACGGACATGACCTCACCGCCGAGCTCGATCCGGTCACCGCCGATCTCACCTTCGCGCTCACCAAGAGCCGCCGCGAGGCTGGCGGCTGGATGGGCCACGCCGCCTGCGCCGCGAAGCTCGAGAACGGTCCCGAAAGCAAGCGGGTCGGGCTGGTGTTCGAAGGTCGGTTGCCCGCCCGCGAGGGTGCACCGGTCTATGCGGGCGACCGCGAGATCGGCCGCGTCACCAGCGGCGGGTTCTCGCCCACGCTCGGCCATCCGATCGCGATGGCCTATCTTTCCGCCGATTTCGCCGCGGTAGGCACCGAGGTCGAAGTCGAGGTTCGCAAGAAGCGGCTGCCTGCGAAGGTCGCCGCTTTGCCTTTCGTCCCCCACCGCTACTACCGAGGGAAGTGACCCGATGGCCCGCTATTTCACCGATGAACACGAATGGATCGATGTCGAGGGCGATACCGCCACCGTCGGCATCACCGATTACGCGCAGGAGCAGCTCGGCGACATCGTCTTCGTCGAACTGCCCGATGTCGGAGCGGCGCTGACCAAGGGCAAGGATGCCGCGGTGGTCGAGAGCGTCAAGGCGGCGAGCGACGTCTACGCGCCGATCAGCGGCGAGGTGACCGAAGCCAACGACGCGCTCGACGACGACCCGGCGCTGGTCAATTCCAGCCCCGAGGAAGATGGCTGGTTCTTCAAGCTGACCATCGCCGACAAGGCTGAATTGGACGGGCTGATGGACGTCAAGGCCTACAAGAGCTTCTGCGACGAGCTTTGATGTTTCTCCCCTCCCGCTCGCGGGAGGGGCCGGGGGTGGGCCAGACAAGGGCCCTGTTCCCGACACGCCCACCCCGCTGCGACTAGCACCGCCGCGCGGTCCAAGTCTCGCGCCCCTCCCGCCAACGGGAGGGGATAAGGAGTTCCGATGCGCTACCTCCCCCTGACCCCCGCCGATCGTTCGGCCATGCTCGACACCATCGGCGCCGAGAGCGTCGATGCGCTGTTCGCCGATGTCCCCGCCGAAGCGCAGCTCGACGGTCCGATCCACGGGCTGCCGCACCACGCCAGCGAGATGGCGGTCGAGAAGCACATGCGGCGGCTGTCGCAGCGCAACCTCGCGGCGGGCGATGCGGCGTTCTTCCTCGGGGCGGGGGCCTATCGCCACCACGTGCCCGCAAGCGTCGATCACATCATCCAGCGCGGCGAGTTCCTGACCGCCTACACGCCCTACCAGCCCGAGATCGCGCAGGGCACGCTGCAGATGCTGTTCGAGTTCCAGAGCCAGCTCGCCAGGCTCTATGGCTGCGCGGTGGCGAACGCCTCGATGTACGACGGCTCGACCGCCTGCTGGGAAGCGGTGGCGATGGCGGCGCGGGTGACCAAACGCGACCGGGTGGTGCTCTCGGGCGCGCTGCACCCGCATTATGCCGAGGTCGTCAAGACCATGGCCAAGTTCACGCAGGACGAGATCGCCGATGCGCAGCCCGCATTTCAGGCGCAGCCCGACAATGCCGGGCTGATCGCGCGGATCGACGAGGAGACCTCCTGCGTCGTGGTGCAATATCCCGACATCCTCGGCAGGCTCCCCGACCTCACCGAGATCGCCGAGGCGGCGCATGCCAAGGGCGCGCTGCTGGTGGTGGTCAACACCGAGCCGGTGGCGCTGGGCGCGCTCAAATCGCCGGGCGAATGCGGCGCGGATATCGTCGTCGGCGAGGGCCAGTCGATCGGCGTGGGCCTGCAGTTTGGCGGGCCCTATCTCGGCCTGTTCGCGGTGCGCGACCCCAGGCACGTCCGCCAGATGCCCGGGCGGCTGTGCGGCGAAACCGTGGATGCGGAGGGCAAGCGCGGCTTCGTGCTCACGCTCTCGACCCGCGAACAGCACATCCGCCGCGAGAAGGCGACCAGCAACATCTGCACCAACAGCGGGCTGTGCGCGCTGGCCTTCAGCGTCCACATGACGCTGCTGGGCGAGAAGGGGCTGCGCGCGCTGGCGCTGGAGAACCACCGCCTCGCCTGCCTCGCCGCCGACAAGCTGGCGCAGATTCCCGGGGTCGAAGTGCTCAACGAGAGCTTCTTCAATGAATTCACGGTGACGCTGGGCACGGATGCCCGCGACGTGGTCCGCAAGCTCGCCGATCGCGGCGTGCTCGCGGGGGTCTCGCTCGGGCGGCTCTACCCGCAGGCGGAGGCGTTGGCCGAAGGCCTGCTGGTGGCGGTCACCGAGACCAGTACCGAGGAAGATATCGACACGCTCTGCGCCGCGCTCACGGAGATCCTGGCATGAACGCCCCCAACGCCTCGGGCTGGAAGCCCGGCACCCCCGTCACCGTCGACCATTCGATGGAAGGGCCTCCAACCGTAACCGGCAACCGCGCGCTGATGCTCGAGGAACCCTTGATCTTCGAGCTGGCGGGCACCACCACCACCGGGGTCGATCTGCCCCAATCTGCTGCTGGTGGCTCCAATCGCCTCGGCGGGTTCGAGCGTTCCGAGCCGATCGGTCTTCCCGGTCTCTCCGAGCCCGAGACGGTGCGCCACTACACCCGGCTCAGCCGCCAGAACTACGCCATCGATCTGGGGCTCTTCCCACTCGGCTCCTGCACGATGAAGCACAATCCGCGGCTCAACGAGAAGGTCGCGCGGCTGCCCGGCTTTGCCGATTGCCATCCATTGGCGCCGACTCAGACGGTGCAGGGCGCGCTCGGCGTCATCCACGAGCTGGGCGAATGGCTCAAATCGCTGACCGGGATGCCCGCGGTGGCGATGAGCCCCAAGGCGGGCGCGCATGGCGAGCTGTGCGGTATCCTCGCGATCCGCGCCGCATTGGAAGCGCGCGGCGATGCCCGCAAGGTCGTGCTGTGCCCCGAGAGCGCGCATGGCACCAACCCCGCCACCGCCGCCTTCGCGGGCTACGAGGTCGAGGACATCCCCGCCAATGCCGATGGCCGCGTCGATTTCGATGCGCTCGAGGCGCGGCTCGGGCCCGATATCGCCGCGGTCATGATCACCAACCCCAACACCTGCGGATTGTTCGAGCGCGATTTCCGGCGGATCGCCGATGCGGTCCATGCCGCGGGCGGGCTGGTCTATTGCGACGGCG
Organism: Qipengyuania benthica; assembly: GCF_030717865.1. Taxonomy (NCBI): domain Bacteria; kingdom Pseudomonadati; phylum Pseudomonadota; class Alphaproteobacteria; order Sphingomonadales; family Erythrobacteraceae; genus Qipengyuania; species Qipengyuania benthica. The sequence continues at coordinate 686,421 of NZ_JAVAIL010000001.1, forward strand.
CCAATTTCAACGCCATCGTCGGCCGCGTGCGTCCGGGCGATCTCGGCGTCGATGCGATGCACATCAACCTCCACAAGACCTTCTCCACCCCGCACGGGGGCGGGGGGCCCGGTTCGGGTCCGGTAGTGTTCTCCGAAGCGCTCGCTCCCTTCGCGCCGCTGCCCTTCGTCGAGCAGCTCGAGGACGGCAGCTTCCACCTCGTCGAGGAGGAAACCGCGCAGGAGCATCACGCCAGCACCTTCGGGCGGATGACCGCCTTCCACGGCCAGATGGGGATGTTCACCCGCGCGCTGGCCTATATCCTCAGCCATGGCGCTGACGGGTTGAAGCAGGTCGCCGAGGATGCGGTGCTCAACGCCAATTACATCCTGCGCAGCCTCGAGGATGTCCTCGCCGCGCCCTTCGCGCACAGCGGGCACTGCATGCACGAGGCGCTGTTCGGCGACGAGGGCTTTGGCGGCGGGCTGACGACGCTCGATCTCGCCAAGGGACTGATCGACGAGGGCTTTCATCCGATGACGATGTATTTCCCGCTGGTGGTCCACGGCGCGATGCTGGTCGAACCGACCGAAACCGAGAGCAAGGCCTCGCTCGACCAATTCATCACCGCGCTGCGCAGTGTGGCACAGCGGGCCAAGGCGGGCGACCAGACGCTCAAATCCGCGCCGCATTACGCGCCGCGCCGCCGGCTCGACGAAACGCAGGCCGCGCGCAAGCCGGTGTTGGCGTGGCAGGATCCGCCCGCCACTTCGCAAGCACCGGCGGGCACTCCGTCTCGGAGCGAACGCGGCGGACGCTGAGCGGGTGCGCTAGGGCGTCGGCTCGTCCTTCGCCTTGACGGTGATCGTGATCTGCTGGAGCGAGATGATCGCCACCCAGAAACCGATCACCGACAGTGCGCTCGATCCCAGCACGGTGAAGGCCGCGCCCTTGAGCCCGTTCCAGTCCATCGCGATCTCGAGCAGCAGCAGCGAGAGCAGCGTCGGAACCGCGCGGACCGCGAAGGCGGTACCCGCGCGTCCGGCGCTGACCAGCAGCGATTCAAGGCTCGCCCCGACCAGTTCGATCGCCCCGGCGATCGCGAGAATGACCATCGCCCAATAGACCACGCGGAATTCCGGGCCGGCGATCAGCACCAGCCCCTCCCGCCCGAACAGCAGTGCCACGCTGACCGCCAGCACTCCGCCGACCAATGCGATATTGGCCATCCGCCGCGCCATCTCGTGCGCCGCATCGGCGGCGTGGACCAGCTCGGGATAGATCGCCTTGGAGACGGTCTGCGCCAGCTGGACCAGCGCCTGGCCAAGCTGGCTGGCGACGCGAAAACCCCCCGCGAAGCCTTCGCCGCCGATCGCGCCGACCAGCAGGATCAGCACCTGCTTGCCGCCGACGTTGAGGCTGCCCGACATGTTGGTCGCCCAGACGAAACGCCAGGCACCGGGATGCGCGCGCGGAATGCGGGTCAGGCTGATCCGCGACAGATCGATCCGCTCGCGCAAGCCCGCGACCACCCACAAGGTCGCCGCCACCGCCACCTCGGCCGCCGCCCAGGCGAGCACGAAGCCCAGCACCGTGGGCATGAAGAACACCGCCAGCACCGCGCCCAGCGCGCGGACCACCGGCTGCACCGCTTCGGCGGCGGTGGCGGCGCCATAGGCGAAGCGCAGCCGCAACAGGCCCAGCGGCGTGGTGCGGATCGACAGCAGCGAGACCAGGCAATAGCCGAACGCCACCCATAGGAGATCGTCGGGCAGCGGCAGCCAGAACTGCGCGCTCCACACCAGCGCCGCCGCCAACACCGCGCCCAGCGCCACCGACATCAGGTCGAGCGCGATCGCGAAGCCGGTCGCCTCGCCGGGGCCGTCCTCGCCCGAACCCCAGCGGACCACGAATTGCCAGGTCTGGAAATTGGCGAGCCCCGTCACCGTCTGGCCCAGCGCCACCACCAGCGCGAAATAGCCGAAGCCGTCGAGCCCCAATGTGCGCGTCGCCAGCGCAAGATAGACCAGGCTCAGCACCGCGTTGATACCGCGCCCGCCGAGCAGCCAGCCGATATTGCCGAACAGCCGTTTCATCGTACCGACCGGGCTTCGCTACGCGGTTCTGGCGGCGAGGAGCTTCTCGGTGATCCGGTGCGAACGCGGTTCGTCGACATCGATCGCGTATTCGCCGTTGGAGAGCACGATCGGCGCCAGCTTGTAGCCGAAGCGGCGCGAGATCTGCGCGAACAGTCTGTCCTTGTCGCCCCAGCCGAAATAGAACCGCGCGAGGTTGAGCACTCCGAAGGCCTTGGCGATGCGACCGGGGTATTTCACGAACTGCCCGCCGCTGCGCATGATCTCGGCGGCCGAGAGCGCGCCCTCGTTGCCGATCCAGTAGGTGTTGCAATTGGAATAGCCGCCATCGGAGAATTCGTAGAATTTCTTCTGCCCCTCGGGGTCGGCAGCCATCACGTCTTCCTTGCGCGCCAGCGCGGCGGCGGCATCGGCGCGTGCGGCGAGGCATTTCTCGACGAATTCGGCATAGCCTTCGGGCGTGACGAGGCAATTGTCCGCGGTAGTGATGACCAGCGGAAACGCCGCGCCTTCGGCCCCGGAGAAAACGCTGTCGACGAGGTTGAAGGCTCCCGCGCGGAAGCTCAGCCGGCCCTCGCGCTCCAGCCTTCCAACCAGCGGGATGGCGCGGATCTCGTCGGCCTCGTGCGCGACGATCCGGATTGCGCCGATCCGCTTGCACGCGGCCAGCGCGGCGATCACATGCTCGATCATCGGCTTGCCCGCGACCGGAACCACGCTCTTCTGGCTGACGTTGGCGGCGGCGGCGAGCGGGTCGAGCGTACCCGATCGCTTGCCCGCCATGACGAGTGCGGTGGCCTGTTCCTGCATGGCCTCGGCCCTTAGGCGCGAATATCCCGACGCGCAAAGTTTTGTCGTGCCCTTGTCAGTCGGAGGAGGGCAGGGCAGCGCATGCAGTCATGCAGATCGTCTTCTCACGCAAAGGTTTCGACAGCGCGGCAGGGGGCGGGCCGTCGCCGATCGTCGGAGGGCGGCCGCTCAGCCTGCCGATTCCGGCCGGCGCGGCATCGCGCACCAGCTACGATGCGCTGGGGCTGGGCGAACATGCGCAGCGCGCCAGCCATGGCCGCATCGCGGGCGGGGATATGTGCCACCACGACCCGATGTTTCTCGAGGATAAAGACAGGGGCGGCACCTGCCTGTTCGGCCAGTGCGGCGCGGCGCAGACGCATCTGGTCAATCGGGGGGTCGGGGTGGGCGATGTCTTCGTCTTCTTCGGCCTGTTCCGCGAGGAGGCAAGCGGCGAACCGCATCACCGCATCTTCGGCTTCATGGAGGTGGCGGATATCGTCGATGTCAGGGCGGCCGCGCTACCCGAGCTGGTGGCGGTCGGGCATCCCCACGCGCTGGCGCCGCATGGAAACAATGACGTGGTCTATCGCGGTCCGGGAGCCACCGCGCGGACGGCACCGAACAGCCTGCGGCTCACCGTTGCGGGCGGTCCGCCGAGCCTGTGGCAGCGCCCCTCCTGGCTGCAACGCGGCGGTCTGAGCTATCACGACCGCGCCGACCGCTGGCTTCCGGGCAAGCGGCTGCGCAGCGTGGCGCGGGGTCAGGAATTCGTCGCCGATATCTGCAAGCGTCAGGCCCCGCGCGACTGGCTCGCCAGCGTGATCGCCGCGATCACAGCGTCTTGATGATCGCCGAGAAGTCGAGCCCGCCGTTCTCGGTTGCGAAGGCCTCGTAGAGCTCCTGCGCGTGTTTGCCGAGCGGGGTGCTGGCGCCCGAAGTCTCGGCGGCCTCCATCGCGAGCCGCAGATCCTTGAGCATCAGCGCGGTCGCGAAGCCGCCCTGGTAATCCTTGTCCGCCGGGCTCTCGACCCCGACGCCGGGCAGCGGCGTGTAGGCGTTGAGCGACCAGCAATAGCCCGAGGACTGCGAGGAGATCTCGTAGAATTTCTGCGGATCGAGCCCGAGCTTCTCTGCCATTTTCATCGCCTCGGCGGTCCCGATCATCGACACCGCGAGCAACATGTTGTTGCAGATCTTGGCGGTCTGGCCGGCCCCGGCATCGCCCGCATGGATCACCGCCTTGCCCATCGCCTGCAGCACCGGCTCGGCGCGGGTGAACGCCGTCTCGGTCCCGCCCACCATGAAGGTCAGCGTCCCGCCATTGGCCGCCGCGATCCCGCCCGAGACCGGCGCATCGACCATGTCGTAGCCCGCCGCTTCGGCGCTGGCGGTCACCTCCTTGGCGGTGGCGACATCGATGGTCGAACAGTCGAGCAGCACCGCGCCCGCGGGCGCATGGCCGATGACGTCGTTTTCGTAGACCGCTTTCACGATGCCGCCATTGGGCAGCATGGTCACCACCGCCTCGACACCCGCGCAGGCCTCGCGCGCATCGGTGAAGGTTGCGCAGCCGTTGTCCTTTGCATTGGCCAGCGCCTCTTCGCTGAGGTCGAAGGCGTTCACGGCATGACCTGCCTTGACGAGGTTTGCGGCCATTCCGCCGCCCATGTTGCCGAGGCCGATAAAGGCGATTTTCATGATGCGTTTCCTCTCAATTTATAATGGACGACAGGAGGGCGTCTCTGCTCGACGACGGCTTGTGGGCGTGAAGCCGACCCTCTCAGTTCGACATTGCGAGCGACCGCAAGGTCGCGCGGCAATCCATGGGGCCGCCCTCGCGGAACCGTCCGGCGGTGGATTGCTTCGTCGCTGCGCTCCTCGCAATGACGAAGCGTCGGTGGCTACCGCCCCTTCCACTGCCCTTCACGCTTCTCGACGAAGGCCGACATGCCCTCGGCCTTGTCCTCGCTCGCGGCGAGGATCTGGAAGATGCGGCGTTCCATCACCAGCCCCTGGTCGAGCGTGCTCTCGAAGGCGGCGTTGACCATTTCCTTGTTGGCGATCGAGGCCATCGGCGGCATCGAGGCGATGGTCTTCGCGGTCTTGAGCGCCTCGTCGAGCAGGGTCTCGTGCGGCACCACGCGGACCACCAGATTGGCGCGCTCGGCTTCCTCGGCGTCCATCATCCGCCCGGTCAGGCACATTTCCATCGCCTTGGACTTGCCGACCGCGCGGGTCAGCCGCTGCGAGCCGCCCATGCCGGGCGCGACGCCCAGCTTGATCTCGGGCTGGCCGAACTTGGCCTTGTCGCTGGCGATGATGAAATCGGCCATCATCGCCAGCTCGCAGCCGCCGCCCAGCGCGAAGCCGTTGACCGCGGCGATCCAGGGCTTGCGGGTCTTCTTCACGATCTCGCTGGTCCAGGGAGCGAAGAAATCGTCGAGATAGAAATCCGCCGCCTGCTTTTCGCTCATCTCCTTGATGTCGGCGCCCGCGGCGAAGGCCTTGTCGCCCGATCCGGTGAGCACGGCGCACAGCTGGCCGTCATCGGCCTGATAGGCGGCGAAAGCGGCGATAAGGTCCTCGAGCACCTTCGAATTGAGCGCGTTGAGCGCCTGCGGGCGGTTGAGCGTGATCAGCGTGACGGCGTCGCGCTGCTCAACGGTGATGCTTTGGTAGGTCATATCTTCTCCTTGAATCCTCCCCGATTTTTCGGGGAGGGGGACCACACGAAGTGTGGTGGAGGGGTAGGCCGTGCGGAGAGGAAACCCCTCCACCAGCCTGCGGCTGGTCCCCCTCCCCAAGCGGGCTTGGGGAGGATTACAGCGGCACCCATTCCTCGTCCTCGGGCAGCGGCGCGAAGATGCTGTCGATCAGCTCCGCGCTCACGCCCTCGGGCGTCGCCGGATTCCAGGCCGGGTCGCCGGTCTTGTCGACGATCACAGCGCGGACGCCCTCGGCGAAATCGGGGCGAGTGATGACGCGGCTGGCGATGCGGTATTCCTGGCGCATATTGTCGGCGAAATCGGTGAAATCTTTCGCGTTGGCTAACTGGCGCAGCGCGACCTTGCAGGTCTGCGGGCTCTTCGTGCGCAGCGTCGCCAGTTCCTTGGCCGCCCATTCGCCATCGGTCCCATTGGCATCCGCCTCGAGGCTCGCGAGGATGTCTTCGAAGCTATCCGAGGCGAAGTGGCGGTTGATCCGCTCGAGATTGCCTTCGATCCGCGGTTTGGGCGGAGTCCCGGCCAGTTCGGAGAGGATGCCCGCGATGCGGTCGGGATGCTCGATGATCCGCGCCTTGGCTTCGGCCAGTTTATCGGCGGGGAGGTAATGCGTCGCGATACCCGCCCACAGGCATTCCGCGCCATCGAGCCGCGCGCCGGTCAGCGCCAGGAACTGGCCCAGCCGCCCCTGCAGCCGCGACAGGTGCCAGCCGCCGCCGACATCGGGGAACAGGCCGATCCCGGTTTCGGGCATGGCGAAGCGGGTGTTCTCGGTCGCGACGCGGTATTTGCACGGCAGGGCGATTCCGACCCCGCCGCCCATGGTGATGCCGTCCATGAAGGCGACCACCGGCTTGCCGTAAGTGAACAGCTGGTGGTTGAGCTGGTATTCGTCGTGGAAGAACTTGCGCCCCGATTTGCCTTCATCGTTGAGCGCGGAATCGCGCAGCATCCCGATATCGCCCCCGGCGCAGAATCCGCGCCCTTCGGCATGGTCGAGCACCACCGCCTCGATCGCCTCGTCGCCTGCCCAGTCGCTCAGAGCCGCGCTCATCGCGTGGCACATGTCGAGGGTGAGCGCATGGAGCGCCTTGGGCCGGTCGAGCGAGATATGTCCAACCCGGCCATGCGAATGGATGTTGACGTCTTGGGTCACGTTTCTCTCCGTTTACTGGCGCAGCAGGTCGCGCCCGACGATCATCCGCATCACCTGGTTGGTGCCTTCGAGGATCGAATGCACCCTGAGATCGCGCCAGAATCGTTCGATCGGGTATTCCTTGAGATAGCCGTAGCCGCCGAACAGCTGGAGAGCGTCGTTGACCACCTTCGAACCGCTGTCGGTCGCCAGCCTCTTGGCCATCGCCGAGAAGCGGCTCTTGTCGGGCGCATCGTCGGTCACCTTGGCCGCCGCGAGATAGAGCAGCGCGCGCGCCGCCTCGAGCTCGGTCGCCATGTCGGCGAGCATGAACTGGGTGTTCTGGAAATCGGCGATCGGCTGGCCGAACTGCTGCCGCTCCTTGGTGTAGTTCACCGCCTCGTCGAGGCAGCGCTGCGCCCCGCCGAGCGAGCAGGCGCCGATGTTGAGCCGTCCGCCGTCCAGACCCATCATCGCGAAGCGGAAGCCTTCGCCCTCGGCGCCGACGCGGTTGGCGACCGGGACGCGGGCATCCTCGAAGATGACCTGCGCGGTCGGGCTGGCGTTCCAGCCGAGCTTCTTCTCGGGCTTGCCGAAGGAGACGCCGGGCGTGTCCTTGTCGATCACCAGGCAGGTGACGCCCTTGGTCTTGTCCTCGCTGGTGCGAACCATCGTCACATAGACGTCGTTATAGCCCGCACCCGAAATGAACTGCTTGGTGCCGTTGAGGACGTAGTGATCGCCCCCAGAATCACTGGCTCGCCGCGCGGTGGTCTTGAGCGCCGAGGCGTCCGAGCCGCTACCCGGTTCGGTCAGCGCGTAGCTCGCCATCTTGTCCATCGTCACCAGCTCGGGGAGGTAGCGGTCCTTGACCTCCTGCCCGCCGAAGCGGTCGATCATCCAGCTTGCCATGTTGTGGATCGAGATGAAGGCGCTGGTGGTCGGGCAGCCATAGGCCATCGCCTCCATGATCAGCGCCGCCTCGAGCCGGCCGAGCCCGATCCCCCCGGCTTCCTCCGAGACGTAGATCGCCCCGAAGCCCAATTCGGCGGTGCGCTTGATCACCTCGCGCGGGAAGTGGTGCTCCTCGTCCCATTGCGCGGCGTGCGGGGTGATGTTGTCGGCGGTGAACCGGCGCGCCATCTCCTGGATCGCGAGCTGGTCGTCGGTAAGCTGGAACTGTCCTGTCATGGCGCCCGCTCTAGCGGGGCCGACGCGCAGAGGAAAGAGGGCGGTCGGCGGCTCATTCGACGACTGCCTCGGCCTCGATTTCCACCTTCCAGTCGGGGCGGCACAGCCAGGCGACGCCCTGCATCGTCGCAACCGGGCGCGTCTCGCCGAAAAAGCGGGCATGGACCGCGCCGACCGCGTCCTGGTCGGCGGGATCGGTCAGCAGCATTCGGGTGCGGACGACGTCGCTCGCACCGCCACCAAGCTCGGTCACCGCTTTCAGGATCAGCGCGAGGCAGCGTTCGGCCTGCGCAGCTGCATCGCCGGGGACGGTCGAGCCGTCGTCGCCGACCGGTCCGGTCCCGGCCACCACGATCCGGTTGCCGACCCGCAGGGCGCGGGCGAAGCCGAACCGCGATTCGTAAGGCGATCCCGTGAAAGCCCGGCGGCGCGTACTCATCCGCAGGAGATTTCGGTGATCGCCATGGCGCGATCGTAGCTCACGCGGACCCGGTCCGGACGGTAGTCCATCGTCACCGCGGTGTCGGGGGCAACCCACTGGAACACGTCCGCACCGGTTCGCTGACGGATTTCGGTGCCGATCGCGGCGGTAGCGCGCTGGCCGATGAAGCTCTCCGTGCCGGCGGTCGAACAGGTGCCGTTCTCGCCGACGACGCGGTCCACCGGTTCGCCGGGCGACCCCGATGGGGTCGTGCATGCTGCGGCCAGGGCCGGGCAGATCAGGATGGCGGAGAGTTTGGCGAATTTCATGTCACGTCTCGCAGCGTTTGAGGGGAGTGGGTTCGAAATCTTCTTCGCCCGCGGGCGCGGTGGGGATCAGGCGACCGTCCTCGGCGAGGGCAAAGCGGCGGCGGACCGTCCAGCGCTCCCCTTCGCCCTCCATCGCCAGGGTGACGACGACCGCATCGGGACCATCCGCGACGATATCGGTCACCGCGCCACGCGCTTCGTAAAAGCCCAGGCTGCGCTCGCCGATTTCGATCCGCAGGTCCGATGCCGGCGCGCAATTGCCGTCGACCGCATCCCAGACGCCGCGAAACCGCTGCGGGATCGCGGTCAGCTGTCGCGTCGGACCTTGCGCGGTCGGATCGGCCAGCGACCGCTCCGCCTCGCGCAGATTTGCGTCGTCAGCGGTGCCAACCGGCGCGACCTCGCTCTCGACCGGCGGCTCGCTCTCCTGCGAACAGGCGGCGAGCGCGAGGGGCAGGGTCAGCGACAGCGTGGCAGCGAGAGCGATCCGCATCGCGCTCAGCCCATCGTCGGGATGACGAAGGCGTTCGATCCATCGCCGCCTCCATCGGGCCAGCGCTGGGTAACCTTCTTGGTCTTGGTCCAGAACCTGAGGCCTTCGGTGCCGTACTGGTCGATGTCGCCGAAGCCGGAACGCTTCCAGCCGCCGAAGCTGTGATAGCTGACCGGCACCGGGATCGGCACGTTGATCCCCACCATCCCGACATTGACGCGATGCGCGAATTCGCGCGCGGCGTGGCCGTTGCGCGTGAAGATGGCGACGCCATTGCCATATTGGTGTTCGCTGGGGAGCCGCACCGCTTCCTCGAAATCCTTGGCGCGGACGATCTGCAGCACGGGGCCGAAGATCTCTTCCTGATAGCTTTCCATTTGGGTGGTGACGCGGTCGAGCAGCGTCGGGCCGACGAAGAAGCCCTTCTCGTGACCCTGCAGCGAGAATCCGCGCCCGTCGATCACGACCTCGGCGCCTTCCTTCTCGGCGGTGTCGATCCAGCCCTCGATCCGCGCCTTGTGCTCGGGGGTGACCACCGGGCCGTAATGCGCGTCGGGATCGTTGGAGACCCCGATCCGCAGCGCGTTGATCGCGGGGATCAGCTTTTCGCGCAACCGGTCGGCGGTGTCCTCGCCCACGGGCACGACCACGGGCAGCGCCATGCAGCGCTCGCCCGCCGAGCCGAAGGCGGCGCCCGCGAGATCGTTGACCACCATGTCGAGATCGGCGTCGGGCATGACGATGCCGTGGTTCTTGGCGCCGCCCATCGCCTGGACGCGCTTGCCCGCCTCGGCGCCGCGCTTCGAGACGTAATGCGCGATGTCGGAGCTGCCGACGAAGCTGACGCCCGCGATATCGGGATGGTCGAGGATGGCGTCGACCAATTCCTTGTCGCCATGGACGACCTGCAGCAGCCCCTCGGGCGCGCCGGCCTCGAGGAACAGTTCGGCCAACCGCACCGGCACGGAAGGATCGCGCTCGGAAGGCTTGAGGATGAAGGCGTTGCCCGCCGCGATCGCCATGCCGAACATCCACATCGGGATCATCGCGGGGAAGTTGAACGGGGTGATCCCTGCGCCGATGCCGATCGGCTGGCGCATCGAATAGACGTCGATCCCCGGACCGGCGCCTTGCGTGTATTCGCCCTTCATCACCTGGGGGATGCCGCAGGCGTATTCGATCACCTCGAGCCCGCGCTGGACGTCGCCCTTGGCATCGTCGACCACCTTGCCGTGTTCGGAGGCGAGCAGCTCGGCGAGCTCCTGCATGTTCTCCTCGATCAGCTGCTTGTAGGCGAACATCACCCGCGCGCGGCGCTGAGGATTGGTCGCGGCCCAGCCGGGCTGGACCTGTTTGGCTGCCGCTATCGCGCGGTCGAGCAGCGCGGCGTCGCCCAGCGCGACCTCGGCCTGGATCTCGCCGGTCGACGGGTTCCAGATCTTGTGGGTGCGAGCGGAGCTGCCGGAACCGGTGGTGCCCGCAGCGAGGACGTGATCGATGGTGCGCATGAATACCTCTCTTTTCTGCCCAACGGCCTAGGCGCGCGAGGGGTCCGAGCGCAACCCGGTTTCATTTGCAACCGGGGTCCGGGTGCGGGCCGCTAGCCCACCGCGGCCATCATCTGCGCGCACAGAATCGCGCCATAAGTGCCCAGCGCATAGCCCAGAACCGCCAGCAGCACGCCCACCGGGGCGAGCGCGGGGTGGAAGGCGCTGGCGATCACCGGGGCCGAGGCCGCGCCGCCGACATTGGCCTTGCTGCCCACCGCGACGAAGAAGAACGGCGCCTTGATCGCCTTGGCCACCGCGATCAGCAGGATCGAGTGGAACAGCATCCAGATCACGCCGATCGCCATGAAGGCGGGCGCTTCGGCGATTTTGGTGATGTCCATCCGCGTGCCGATCACCGCGACCAGCACGAAGATGAACAGCGTCCCGAACTTGCTCGCGCCGACGCCTTCCAACTCGCGGGCGCGGGTAAAGCTGGCCGCCAGCCCGACCGTGGTGGCGATCACGACCACCCAGAAGAAACTGCTCGCCAGCGTCGCGTCCTCGCCCTGCAGGTCGGCGAAGAAGCCGCCGAGGAAATTGCCGAGCAGATGCGACAATCCGACCACCGCGAAGGTCGCCCCGAACAGCAGCACATAGTCGTTGGCCCCGGCGACCCGCTCGATCGAAGAGGTGTAGCCGGCCATCTTGTCGCGCAGCCGGTCGATCGCCGAACTGTCCGCGCCCAGCCAGCGGTCGACCCGCTCGCTCGCGCCCGCACCATAAAGCAGGAACACCATCCAGATTTCCGCGACGATGATATCCACCGCCAGCAGCGCGCCGAACAGCTCGAGCGGATAGCCGTAGACCTCGAGCATCGCGGTCTGGTTGGCGCCCCCGCCGATCCAGCTGCCCGCCAGCGTCGCCAGCCCGCGCCAGGCTGCGCTCTGTCCTTCGCCCAGAATGCTCGGGTCGAACTGCGCGACCACCCACAGCGCCAGCGGCCCGCCAAGGATGATCCCGACGGTGGCGGTCAGGAACATGATGATCGCCTTGTTGCCGAGGCCAAGAATGCCCTTGAGATCGATCGACAGCGTCATCAGGAACAGCGCGGCGGGGAGGAAGTAATCCTTCGCCACCGGCCACAGATTGCTTTCCTCGGTATCGATCAGCCCGAAGGTGACCATCAGCGAAGGCACCAGATAGCACACCAGGATGATCGGCACGAAGGTGTAGAAGCGCTGCCACCCCTCGCGGTCGCGCGTCGCGAACACGAAGCCGAGGATGAGGGCCAGCAGCCCGAGGATGATCCGGTCGTCGGTGATCATGAGGAAGAAGCGCTCCGCTGCGGTGACAATCGGGGGGCCTAGCGGGCGCGGATGCGAAAATCCATGTTGACCGCGCCTCCGCGCACAGGCAAATCGCCCCCACCGCGCCGCGGGTGTAGCTCAATGGTAGAGCAGCAGCTTCCCAAGCTGACGACGAGGGTTCGATTCCCTTCACCCGCTCCAGTTTTGGTTGTGCACGCCCATCCGGGCGCGCGATGTCCTCGCGCCTTCGGCGCTGCGGGCGGGCAGTCGCCCTTGCGACGCCTGCGGCGTCGTTCTGCCGCTTGATCCCGATCCATCCTCTGCAGAGCCTGCGAACTCTCGACAGGGGTGGCGGAGCACGGTCGCATCGGCGACCGCAAGGCCGACCGGCCGCCCGCAGGCCCGTCAGGGCCGAGGATGCTGCGCGCCCGGATGGGCGTGCATACACAAAATCAGCGAGGAGGCATGCGGATCGCGCCATCCAGCCGGAACTGGTGCGCGTTGAGATAGGAATTGCGCGCGATCTCGAGGATCAGCGAGGCGAATTCCTCGGGGTGGCCGAGCCGTTTGGGGAAGGGGACGCTGGCGTTGAGCTGGTCCCACATCTGCGGGTTGCGGTCCTTCATTCCCAGCATCAGCGGGGTGGCGAAGATTCCGGGCATCACGGAATTCACGCGGATGCCCATGTCCATCAAATCGCGCGCCATCGGCAGCACCAGCCCGTTCACCCCCGCCTTGCAGCTGCCGTAGATCACCTGTCCGATCTGTCCGTCCTGCGCCGCGACGCTGGCGGTCAGCGTGATGCAGCCGCGCTCGCCATCTTCATTGAGCGGTTCGGCATTGGCCATCCCCAGCGCCGAAAGGCTGGCGATTCGATAGGAGGACACGAGGATCCCCTCGGCGCCGAAGGCATAGTCTTCGGTCGGCAGCCGCTTGTAGCCGCCGCTCGCCTTGTCCCAGCCCAGCGTCTTGCCGCGCCGGCTCGCCATCGCGCAATGCACCGTGACGCGCTCCTGGCCATGCGCCGCGCGCGCGGCCTCGAACCCGGCGACGACCGAATCCTCGTCGGTGATGTCGACATGGTGGAAGGTCCCGCCGATCTCGCGCGCATGCGCCTCGCCCGCCTCGCGGTTGAGGTCGAAGATCGCCACCTTGAGCCCGGCCTGCGCCAGCGCAATCGCGCTTGCCTTGCCCAGACCCGATGCGCCCCCGGTCACCACCGCCGCCATGCCTTCGGTCAATTCCATCACCCGTCCTCCGCTCGTTAACTTTCCTCGTCCGGAGTGCTATCGCATGCACGAGCGCGCCGCCAGACAGGAGCTTGCATGCCGATCACGCCACCCGCGCAGCCATGACCGCCTCGCTGATCTTCGCGATGGTCGCGGCGTTTCTCGCCGGGATCGGTGCGCGCGACCAGCTGATCGTCGCGCGGCTGAGCGGGCATTTCGGCGGTTCGCGGCCGGTGCTGGCGGTCGCGCTGGCCTGCGCGGCGTTGAGCGCGGCGGCGCTGGCCTGGGCGGGCTGGCGGGTCGAGACGCTGATCTCGGATGCGGCGGAGACCATGCTGGTCGCCTTCGCGTTGGCGGCGGCATCGCTCGAACTGTTCTGGCGCAACCGCGAGGCACCCGCGCGCGAGCCGACCCGTTCGCTCGCCGCGCTGGCGATCGTGCTGCTTTCGCGCCAGCTCGGCGACGGCGCCCGCTTCTGCATCTTCGCCATCGCCGCCGCCACCGCCTCGCCGCAGATGGCGGCGCTGGGCGGGGCGCTCGGCGGCGGTGCCGCGCTGGCGATGGGCTGGATGCTGGGCTATTCGCTCGAGCGCAGAGTGCCGCTTCGCAAGATCCGGGTCGCGATCGGCAGCATCACGCTGGCGACCGCGCTGGTAATCGCTCTGACCGCACGCGGGATCGTCTGATGATCGCCGCAGTCGATTTCAGCAACCAAGCTCCTGCATGAAACAAACCGGTCCCTCCGCCGTTCAATCTGCGATACATCGGTGCCGCGAGAGCCGCGGCCGCAACAGGAGGAAATATGACTGAACTGGGCAACAACGCCAAAGCCGGACTTGTCGAAGCGCTCAATGGCGCGCTCGCCGATACTTTCGCGCTCTATGTAAAAACGAAGAACTTCCACTGGCATGTCGCCGGGCCGCGCTTTCGCGATCTGCATCTGCTGTTCGACGAACAGGCGGCGCAGCTGATCGGCACGGTCGACGATATCGGCGAGCGGGTCCGCAAGAATGGCGAAAACACGCTCACTTCGATCGGCTCGATCGGCAAGGCTACGCGGGTCAAGGACCAGGACGACGTCACCATCTCCGCCGATGCGATGGTCGAGGAGCTGCGCGATGCCAATCGCAAGCTGCACGACCGGTTGAACGAGGTGAAGGACGAGGCCGAGAAGGTGGGCGACAACGCCACCAGCGGGATCGTCGACGACTGGATCGACCAGTGCGAGGAGCGCATCTGGTTCCTCGGCCAGACCGCCAAGTAACGCGCGCCTGACCAGGGGCGCGGCGATGACCGACATCACCCGCATCGATGGCGCGAGCGACGCCGCCATCGCCGACTGGCTCGCTGCACGGTTGCAGCGGGCCTTTCGCGCGTCCGCCGGTCCGGTGACGATCACCGTCCCCGGCGGCTCCACTCCATTCCCGATCATCGAGGCGCTGCTGGCGCACGATCTGCCATGGGAGCGGCTGGTGGTGTGGCCCAACGACGACCGCGTGGTTCCCGAGGATCACGAAGCCAGCAACACCGGGAAGCTGCGGCGGCTGTTCGAGCCGGTCGGAGCCGAGGTGGTCACGCTGAGCGTGATGGAGCAGGTTCCGCATTTCGCGCTCGCCTGGCTGGGAATGGGTGCGGACGGCCATGTCGCCTCGCTGTTCCCCAACACCGATCCGCGCGCCGACGATCCGCGCAGCGTGGTGCAGCTCACCCCCGATCCACTCCCGCCCGAAGCGCCCTTCGACCGGATCAGCCTGACCATTCCGGCGCTGCTCGACAGCGACGAGATAGCGTTCGTCATCCGCGGTGACGACAAGAGTGACGTCATGGCGGCGGCAGAGGCGGGCGAGGGCGATCTGCCCGTGGCCCGCCTGCTCGCCGCCGCGCGCCAGCCGGTGACGGTGTTCGCGGGATGATCGCGAAGCTCCACCGCCTCGGGCTGCGGCTGGCGCATGATCTGCGTCACCGCTGGCGGTTGTGGCGCGGCACCCCGCTCGAGGGCGTGACGATGATCGCCTGCGACCACCGCGACCACGTGCTGCTGGTCCGCCACAGCTACGGCCCGAGCGGCTGGTTCCTGCCCGGCGGCGGGATCCGGCGCGGCGAGACGCCCCAGCAGGCGGCGGTGCGCGAATTGCGCGAGGAAACCGGTTGCACTGCCGAAGGCGCGCGGCTGGTCGGCCAGTTCGAGGAACAGGTCTCGGGCTCGCCGCACACCGCGCATGTATTCACCTGCATGACCCATGACGAGCCCCGGCCCGATCGCCGCGAGGTGGTGGAGGCGAAGTTCTTTCCGCTGCAATCGCTGCCCGAACCGCTCAGCCCGCGCACCCGCGCCCGGCTGGCGTTCTGGCGCGAGCGGGTGAACGGCGGGCTCTAGAGCAGCGACAATTGCGCATCGGGGCGGGGCAGCTCCTCGTCCGCGCCGTTCTCCTGCTTGGGGCGCTCCAGCTTCGACAGCGTCAGTCCCATCAGCCGGATCGGCATCGGCAGCGGCAGCATCTCGTCGAGCAGCGCGCGCGCCGCCTGCGCGAATTCGTCGCGACCCGCGAATGCGCGCGGCAGCGATTTCGCGCGGCTGGTGATCTGGAAATCGGTGTATTTGAGCTTGAGCGTGACCGTGCGCCCGCGCGCCTCGGCGCGGGTGATGCTGGCCCAGACGATGGCGATGATATCCTCCAGAGTCTCCCGCAAAGCCGGTCCGCTGGAGATGTCCTCGCCGAAGGTCCGCTCGCCGCCGACCGATTTGCGGATCCGGCTCGACCGCACCGGGCGCAAATCGATCCCGCGTGCGGCGCGGTAGAGATAATCGGCGAAACTGCCGAAATGCGCGCGCAGCCAGGCGATGTCCTTGCCCGCCAGATCCGCGCCCGTCGCGATGCCGAGCCGCGCCATCTTCTCCGCGCCCTTGGGACCGACCCCGTGGAACCGCCGCACCGGCAGTTGGGCAACGAATTGCGCGCCCTCGCCGGGGCGAATCACGCATAGCCCGTCGGGCTTGTTCTGGTCGCTGGCGAGCTTGGCGAGGAATTTGTTGTAGCTCACCCCGGCGCTGGCGGTGAGCCGCGTCTTGGCGCGGATTTCCTGGCGGATCAGCTCGGCGATCCTTGTCGCCGATCCGATCCCGAGCCGGTCGGTGGTGACGTCGAGATAGGCTTCGTCGAGGCTCAGCGGTTCGACCAGCTCGGTGTGGTGGCGGAACACCGCGCGGATCTGCCGGCTGACCTCGCGATAGACCTCGAAGCGGCTCTTGCAGAAGATCAGGTCGGGGCACAATCGCTTGGCGGTGACAGACGGCATCGCGCTCTTCACCCCGAATTTGCGCGCCTCGTAGCTCGCCGCCGCGACCACGCCGCGCCCGCCCGATCCGCCCACCGCCACGGGTTTGCCGCGCAATTCGGGATGGTCGCGCTGTTCGACGCTGGCGAAGAAGGCGTCCATGTCGACGTGGATGATCTTGCGGAGACCTTGCGCCTCGGCCTCTTCGCCGTCCGCCGCCCCGTCCGCCCCAGGCGCTCTATGATCGTCCGTGCTCATGGCGCAGCAAAGATAGGCGCGCGGGTTGCAAATCGGAACCGTTGGTTCCAACCGGCATATTGTGCACATGCGAAACGACATACCGGCGCGCGGCGAGCCCCAAGACCCGGCCCAAGATCCCGCCCCAGACCCGGCACAAAGCCCGGCGAACCGGGCGCGCCGGCCCTCCTCGGCTGCCACCCGCAAGCCGATCGGCGAGCGCGAGTTGCTCTGGATGATGGCGCTGCTGATGGCGCTCAACGCCTTCGGGATCGACGCAATCCTCCCCGCGCTCGACGATCTGGCCGAGACTCTGGGCGCGCCCGGCAATGATCGCCAATTTGTGGTCGGCGCCTATTTGCTGGCGGCGGGGCTCGGAACCCTCGCGCCCGGGGCCTTCGCCGATCGCTTCGGACGCCGTCCGGTTCTGTTCGTCGCGCTGGCGGCGTATATCGGCCTCTCGCTCGCCTGCGCCAGCGCGACGACCTTCGACGGTCTGGTGATCCTGCGCGCGGCGCAGGGGTTTTTCGCCGCAGGAATCGTGGCGCTTCCGCCTGCCATCATTCGCGACCGCGTCGGCGGCGACAAGATGGCGCGGATGATGAGCCTGATCTTCGTCATCTTCCTGCTGGTGCCCGCGATCGCGCCTTCGATCGGCCGGGGCGTGCTGGTGCTCACGGGCGACTGGCGCTGGATTTTCGTGACCATGGCCCTGGCCGGGATCGCCATGTCCGCGTGGGTCTTCATTCGCCTGCCCGAGACGCTGCACGAAGAGGATCGCCAGGAAATCCGCATCCCGCTGATCGCGCGCAATATGAAAAGCGCGGTCAGCCTGCGCGAAACCATCGGCTACACTCTGGGCAGCATGCTGGTGTTCGGGGGCCTGTTCGGCTTCATCAATTCCAGCCAGCAGCTGATCGGAGAAGCCTTCGGCGCGGGCGATGATTTCAATATCATCTTCGCCATCTGCGCGGGCTGCATGGCGATCGCCAACTGGCTCAACAGCCGGATCGTCGAGCGCTACGGTGCCCGCCGCGTCAGCCATGCGGCGCTGTTCGTCTTCATCTTCGTGGCGGCGGCGCAATTGTGGTTCGCCAACCAGCCCGACGAGAGCCTGTGGACCTTCGTGCCCTTGATGGCGGCGAACATGAGCCTGCTCGGCTTCATCGGCGCCAATTTCGGCTCGATCGCGCTCCAGCCGTTCCGCCATATCGCCGGCGCCGCCAGCTCGGCGCAGGGCTTTTTGCGGATGACCGGCGGCGCGGCGCTGGGGGCCTATATCGGCTATGCCTACGACGGCACCGCGCGCCCGCTGGCGCTGGCGCTGCTGGTCACCGCAGTGCTCAGCCTGGCCTTCGTGCTGTTCTCGGAGCGCGGTACGCTGTTCGGCCCGCCGGTGCCCGAGGAAGATTGAGCGGCTACTCCCCCGCCAGCCGCCGCCACGCCAGCCCGGCGAATTCGCACAGCAGCGGGCGGGTGTCGCGCGGGTCGATGATGTCCTCGACGTTGAAGCGCTCGGCGCTGCGGAACGGGCTGGCGACCTGGTCCAGCCTCTCGCGGATCGCCGCCAGTTCCGCCGCCGGGTCCGCCGCCGCCTCGAGCTCGGATTTGTAGGCCACCTCGACCCCGCCCGCGATCGGCAGCGAGCCCCAGTCGCCGCTCGGCCAGCAATAGCGGTACTGGAACCGCTCGGCATTGCTCATCGCGCTGCCGGCGATGCCATAGGCGCGGCGCAGCACTACCGAGGCCAGCGGCACACGGGCGCGATAGACGGCGTTCATCGCCTGCACGCCGTAGCGGATCGTCCCCGCCATTTCCGCCTCGCGCCCGATCATGAAGCCGGGATTGTCCACCAGATGGACGATCGGCAGGCGGAAGCGGTCGGCCAGCGCCACGAAGCGTTCGACCTTCTCGCTGGTCTTGGCGTCCCACGAGCCGCCGAGGAAGGACGGATCGCTGGCGAGCACCGCCACCGGCCAGCCGTCGAGCCGCGCCAGCGCGGTGATCGCCGCGCGGCCCCACATCCGGCCGATCTCGAACAATGTGCCCTTGTCGGCCACCATGTCGAGACAGCGGCGCATCGAATAGACCTGCTTGTCCTCGCGCGGGACCAGGCTCAGCAACGCCTCCTCGCGGCGATTGACGGGATCGTCGCAGGCACCGCGCCGCGCCAGCTGGCCGACGTGCTCGGGCATGAAGGAGAGGAAATGGCGCGCGCGGGCGAAGGCTTCGGCCTCGCTTTCGACCTCGTCGTCCACCACCCCGTTGCGGGTGTGAATCGCGCTGCCGCCGAGCTCCTCCTTGGCCTGCGCGTGGTCCTGCGAGCCTCTGTAGCCTTCACCCAGTCCATCGACCACAGCGGGTCCGGCGGCGAAAATCTGCGACAGGCCCCGGACCATGATCGAATAATGGCTCGCCACCACCCGCGCCGCGCCAAGCCCCGCGGTCGGCCCCAGCGCCAGCGCCACCACGGGCACGGTTTCGAGATTGGTCACCACATCGCCCCAGCCGGGCACCGCGGGAATATAGGTCGCGCCGATCTGCTCGAGCGTCTTGACCGATCCGCCCCCGCCGGTGCCGTCGATCATCCGCACCAGCGGCAGCCGCAGCTCGTTCGCCATCTTCTCCGCCTGGACCATCTTGCGGCTGATCCCGGCATCGGCCGCGCCGCCGCGGATGGTGAAATCGTCGGCGGTGGCGACCACCGGCCGGCCGTTTATCTCTGCCTTGCCGAACAGGAAGGGCGCGGGCAGCACGCCGGCGAGTTCGCCGTCCTCGTCATAGCTCGCCTTGCCCGCGATCTTGCCGATTTCGCGGAAGGAGCCGGGATCGACCAGCGCCGCCAGCCGCGCGCGGGCATCCAGCTTGCCGCGCGCATGCTGGCGCGCCAGCTTGTCGGTCCCGCCCATTTGCTCCGCCAGCGCCTCCCGGCGGCGCAGTTCTTCCAGTTCCCTCGCCCAGCTCAAGCCTCGCTCCTCTCGCCTGCAGGAATGCCGCGTCGGAGCAGGAGAGGCCAGCGCAAAGAATCGGATTTCGCCGGACCATTGCGATAAAAGACGTCATCCCAGCGAAGGCTGGGATCGCTCTCCGCCTAGTCCTCGACCCGAAGCAGATCCCGGCTTTCGCTGGGATGACGTCCTTCCTCCTCTTCCGTCTTCCCGTTCTCGCCCTTTCGCCGCTCGCGACAATCGGCTAGGAAGACCCATCCCCGGGGAGCCAGTGCTGGCTGAGAGGGGCAGGTCACGCTGCCCGACCCGTCGAACCTGAACCGGCTGATACCGGCGGAGGGAGTGGGTCGCAGCGAAGCGCGCCCGCTCTCGTCGACCGACGAGGAGAGCGACTTGGCGAGCGATTTCGAAACCAGCGCATGGATCGTGATGGTGATGGGCCTCTACGCCGCCGCCGCCGGCGTCGGAGAGCTGCGCGTTCCCGGCTTCTGGGCGAGCATGGTCGACGATCTCGCGCGCAGCCCCGCCGCGCGCTTCCTCACCGGGCTGATCTGCATGGTGGTGGGCGGCGCGCTCTATCTGGTCGGATCCTGGGACACGGCGGGCTGGATGGTGGTGCTGATCAAGGTGATCGGCGGCTGGATGGTACTCGAGGGCGCGCTCATTCTCGCATTGGGCGACTGGGTGATGGGACTTGCCCGCAGGCTGATGACCGCCGCCCCCCGCCTGTGGGCGCTGCTCTCGCTTCTCCTCGGGCTCGGCCTGATCGCCGCGGCCATCATCCGCTTCTGATTTTTCATCCCCATTTTCGACAATTCACGCGTTTCAGCGAAGGACACGAGCCCCATGGCCGACATCAATTCCCCGCACGAGATTTCCCCCACCGGAGAGCCGGTGACCGTCACCACCGGCCCGATCCGCGGCAGCCGCAAGGTCCATGTCGGCAAGCTGGGCGTGGCGATGCGCGAGATCGACCTCGCAGGCGGCGAGGCGCCGGTACGCGTCTACGACACCTCGGGTCCCTACACCGATCCCGCCGCCAGCATCGACATCCAGGCGGGCCTGCCCGCGCTGCGCCGCGACTGGCAGCTCGCGCGCGGCGACGTCGAGGAATACGCGCCGCGCGAGGTGAAGCCGGAAGACAACGGCCAGCTCGGCCCCGACCGCTCGGGCGGCGTCCCGCCGTTCCCAGCCGCGCTGCGCCGCCCCTTGCGCGCCAAATCCGGCGGCAACATCAGCCAGATGCACTACGCGCGCCGCGGCATCATCACGCCGGAAATGGAATATGTCGCCGAGCGCGAGAACCTGGGCCGCGCCCGGCTCGCCGAATATGTCCGAGACGGGCAGGACTGGGGCGCCCAGATCCCCGATTACGTTACCCCCGAATTCGTCCGCGACGAAGTGGCGAGGGGCCGCGCGATCATCCCCAGCAACGTCAACCACCCCGAATGCGAGCCGATGGCGATCGGGCGCAATTTCCTCGTCAAGATCAACGCCAATATCGGCAACTCGGCGGTTGCCTCCGACGTCGCCAACGAAGTCGACAAGATGGTCTGGTCGATCCGCTGGGGTGCCGACACCGTCATGGACCTCTCCACCGGGCGCAACATCCACGACACCCGCGAATGGATCATCCGCAACTCCCCCGTGCCGATCGGCACCGTGCCGATCTATCAGGCGCTCGAAAAGGTCGGCGGGGTGGCCGAGGATCTCACCTGGGAGATCTACCGCGACACGCTGATCGAGCAGGCCGAGCAGGGCGTCGACTATTTCACCATCCACGCCGGCGTCCGACTGCCCTATGTGCCGATGGCGGCCAAGCGGATGACCGGGATCGTCAGCCGCGGCGGCTCGATCATGGCGAAATGGTGCCTGTCGCACCACAAGGAGAGCTTCCTCTACGAGCGGTTCGACGAGATCACCGAGATCTGCAAGGCCTACGACATCGCCTATTCGCTCGGCGACGGCCTGCGCCCCGGCTCGATCTACGACGCCAATGACGAAGCGCAGTTCGCCGAACTCTACACGCTGGGAGAGCTGACCAAGCGCGCCTGGGCGCAGGACGTGCAGGTGATGATCGAGGGCCCCGGCCATGTGCCGATGCACAAGATCAAGGAGAACATGACCAAGCAATTGGAGGCCTGCGGCGAAGCGCCCTTCTACACCCTCGGCCCCCTCGTCACCGATATCGCGCCCGGCTACGATCACATCACCAGCGGCATCGGCGCGGCGCAGATCGGCTGGTACGGCACCGCGATGCTCTGCTACGTCACGCCGAAAGAGCACCTCGGCCTGCCCGACCGCGACGATGTGAAAGTCGGCGTCGTCACCTACAAGCTCGCCGCCCACGCCGCCGATCTCGCCAAGGGCCACCCCGCCGCGCAGGTCCGCGACGATGCGCTGAGCAAGGCGCGCTTCGAATTCCGCTGGCGCGACCAGTTCAATCTCAGCCTCGATCCCGACACGGCGGAGCAATATCACGACCAGACCCTCCCCGCAGAAGGCGCCAAGACCGCGCATTTCTGCTCGATGTGCGGACCCAAGTTCTGCAGCATGAAGATCAGCCAGGAAGTCCGCGATTTCGCCGCCAGGCAGAATTCGGACAGCTATCTCGCCGCCGAGAACATCCGCAGCGAGACCCCGCCCGAAGCGCGCGCGAATGCGGAAGAGGGGATGGAAGAGATGTCGCGCCGCTACAAGGAGAAGGGCGAGCGGCTGTACCTGCCCGAAGACGAGGTGGACGGGGTCGGCCCGGCGACATAGGCTGGCGACCGGACCGGCCGCGACCGGGGCCGACTGCTACTGGAACAGGGGAGCGCCCATGGCCGCCACCGAAGCCGCCACCGATGCCGCCACCAACGAGACCGCGACCGAGACTGACACCGATGCGGGCACCGGGACCGGCGCGATCCTCGACGACCGGCGCGAGCGGCGGCGCCTGCCGCTGGTCGGGCTGGTCCTCTCGGCGCTCTATGTCGCGGGGGTGACGCTCTACCTGTTCGTCCAGGGCCAGAACCCCGCCGACCTGAGGCTCAACGAGCTGGGCGATTTCCTCGGCGGGGTGTCGAGCCCGCTTGCCTTCCTGTGGCTGGTGCTCGGCTTCTTCCAGCAAAGCCGCGAGATCCGGCTGAGCGGCAAGGCGCTGCACCTCCAGGCGAGCGAAATGCGCCGCAGCGTGGACGAACACCGGCGGCTGGCGGGTGGCGGCGCGGAGCGGGGCAAGGGCGAGCGACAAGGCCAGGATTGACCGCGCGCGCGAAAGGGCAGACACGGTTCGCGGGCCGCGCCTCCATGAAAGAGGACGCCTGCCATGTCCGGATACCGCCTGCTGCAAATTCTGCTCGTCGCCTTCGGGCTGGTGTTCTGACTCGTCTGGCCGCTCGCCCTGGTCTGGCCCGCGGGCTGGGCGTGGCACGCGGGCGCGCCCTCGGCCTCGCAATATTTCATGATGATCGTCGGGGTCTATGCCACGCTGGGCGCGTTCCTGATCGCCGCCGCGCGCGACCCGCTCGCGCATGTCTCGCTGATCCGGTTCGCCCCAGCGTCGAGCAACCGTCGAGCGCGGTCCACGCCGCGATCATGGCGCTCCAGTCGCTCGCCGACCCGATGCACCGCGGCCACCTCTTCGGCGATGTCCCCGCGCTGCTGCTGGTGGCGCTGGCCTTCGCGGTGCTGCTGCCGAAGGCGCAGCGCGAGGCGGCGGGGGGTGTGGCGAGGGTGGTTTGAAGGGGGGTGAAGGTGCCCAGACTGTGTCTTGTGCTCTGGGCAAAGGCCGAGCAAAACCGCGAAGCCGTTGATATAATCTACCCAATTAACCGGCCGCGAAGCAGAATCCGAACGCGGGGGCGATCGTTGCGACCGAAGAGGCTGAGACCAGCATGGCGTAAATGCGCGAGAAATTCCTCGAAAAAGGATTAGAACCCTACGTGAGTGCCGACGCTTGAGAGCATGATTGAACGTGCGGCAGGTTCATCTGCGACGGTGGAAAACGTTGCGTTTACTTCGAAGCTAACGCAATGAGTTATCGAACGGTGGGCCAACCCCCGAATGAAAGGGGAAGTCCGTTAGGTTTGGGGCCCGGCACTGCCCACCGTTCTGCCACACACCGCGTGGTCCAATTTGAAGGTCCCTAGAATCTCGAAAATACGTTGAGCACTAACGTTTCGATGTGCGCTGCAACAATATTAGGTCCTATTTTATAACTGTTGGGATGACCGCAAGCATTGCGTCGATCCAAACATTCTTTAAGTGCGGATTTAACATTTTTTCCTACGAGGCCGATCGCTGCCGTTCTGTCTAGAAAATCAGATTCCTTCATCTTTCCTAGATCATCTGTTGATTTGGCCGGTTTCCAGCGGCTATCCACTCTTGCTGCCTCAGCGTTGAAAGCGGTGAGATGGTTATTCAGTATATTCAATTGCATGACATATACGGCTGCAATCCAGGCCATGACCACGGCGCTACGCAATAACCCCAGTTCGTAGCATCTCACAGTCTCGTTCAAATACTCCCGAACCTCGTCATCTGTGACCAGCGAAACATGTCGCCTCAAATCCGATGCAAGATTGATTGTTCCTTGGTTGCCCTCAATAATCCCATCGTTTGTTAGTTTTTGACGCCCGGAACTAGTTATTTCCCAACCCGCTCCAGTGTGTATCGCTAATCCCCTCAAGCGGGACAGTGAGGCCGATGCATTGGCCCAAGACTTGCGCTTTACACCCGCCGCCTCGCCCCGAGATACAATCTCCTTCAATGGCACTGGCCCCTCAAAGGTGCTAAGCAGGATTAGTAGCTTGTCCGCTTGACTTAGCTCATTTCGGTGTAGCCAATCCTTGAGAAAATCACTGCTCATTTAGCTTGGGCTCAAGAGAGTCCCGCATTTTTGCTGGAAGTCCATAAACGCCTTCTGAGATTAGTCTCAGACTATCCGCTTTAGTCAGATTATCCAGATAGTTACTGAGATTGCTGGTATAAGTCTTTTTGTAATATGATGTGGCTCCCCTCATTTCTGATATTATCGCTTGACGCGAAACAGTCGCGTCACCGTCCACGAGAATCTTCTTGGCAACGGCGGCAAGAATCAAATCGGGTCCCGTCTTTACGTCCAAAAGCTTAGCGACCGTATTGGTGGAATGCCTCTGTCCGCTCGAATTTCGTTGACTTACAGCGTTCGCTCCGCTCCCTTCAAAAGAATGAGGTGAGGCAAAAGTCACACCGCCCACCTTTTCCAAAAAGCCTTCTACGAACGCCGCGACATCTTTGCTAAAAAAGGCTTCGTCACCATCATACTCTAAGGCGACTTGGCCGACAGAGATTTTGAAATGCATAGTGAATCTCCCTGTAGTTGATTCGCTATGTAGGTGAAGATTAATGCGATGGCAAGTGCCTCGCCCTATCGCAGGAGTGGAAAAAGATGCCTCCCAGCGACAGGGAATCCAGCATAAGCGAGGCAGGCAATGCCACTGCAATTCGAGTCCATTTCGTATAGAATGGTAGCGCCTATCAATTTGGATGACGTAACAGCTTGAAATACACCGATAAAATCGTTGTCGGAATTCATGCCATGAGATTAGAAGGGTGGGCGCATGCAGTCACTAGTCTCGTTTATGGTTTGTTCGTTTGGAATTCGGGGCTGGTTCTAGGGCGTTAAATTGCCAAAGCTAACCTGTGCACCAACGCCCGAAGCTCACCCGGCGTCGTATGCCCCGCGACCACCTCGTGATAGCCGATCCCCGCCTTGCGCAGCGCATCCTTCTTCACCACGTCGCGCGCGGGGGGCGAGGCGCACAAATGATGGCCCGAGCCCTGACGAACCCTTGCCCCCACCGCACCCGTTCGCCACATAGCCGCCATGTCCGCCGACTGCTGCTCCGCCAAATCCGCCACGCTCGAAACGCTCGCCCGCCAGGCCGACCAGCGGCGCGTGCTCGTCATCGTGCTGGCGATCAACGCGGTGATGTTCGTGCTCGAATTCGGGGCGGGGGTGATCGCCGGGTCGGCCGCGCTGATGGCGGATGCCTCCGACATGCTTGGCGATGCGCTGGTCTATGCGGTCAGCCTCTATGCGCTCGCGCGCTCCGACCGCTGGAAGGCGGGGGCGGCGATGCTCAAGGGGGTGGTGATCCTGGCGCTGGGCATCGGGATCGCGGTCAATGTCGCGCTCAAGATCCAGAGCGGGGTGCCGCCGTCCTCGACGCTGATGCTGGGGTTCGGTGCGCTGGCGCTGGTCGCCAATCTGGTCTGCTTCCGGCTGCTCACCCGCTTCCGCCATCAGGACGTCAACATGGCGAGCACCTGGGAATGTTCGCGCAACGACCTGATCAACAACACCGGCGTGATCCTCGCCGCCGTGCTGGTCTGGTGGCTGGCCTCGCCCTGGCCCGACATCGTGATCGGCTCGCTGATGGCGCTGGTGTTCCTGCGCTCGGCGTTCCGGGTCATGCGCGAGGCCGCGCCGCAATTGCGCGCCGCCTGAGCCTCGGGCCGGTCGGGACCCCGCAAAACACCTTTCCTACAGACCCCCGTCTGTGGCTTATCCTGTGCGATGAAACGGACACCGCCCCAGACTCCGCCCCGGGTTGCCGCGCGTCCAGCGCCCGCTCCCGCCCCCACCACGCCTGCCGCGCTCGCCGCCGGGCTCTCGCTCCCCGTGCTCGCCGCGGCGCAGGCGGCCTTGCCCGGCGTCAACCGCCGCCGCGCCGCCAGGGGCAGCCGCGGGCCGCGCTGGACCAGGGCGCGCCAGACCGCCTTCCTCGCCGCGCTGGCAGAGACGCATTCGGTGGCCGAGGCCGCGCGCAGCGTCGGCATGTCGCGCCAGTCGGCCTACAAGCTTCGAACGAGGTTGCGCGAACAACCCTTCGCGATGGCATGGGACGCGGCCTATGCCTCCGCGCCGCACAGCCTCTACCGCGCGGCGCTCGAGCGCGCGATCGCCGGGGTCGAGGTGCCGCATTACGCGGGCGGCGAGCTGGTGGGCACCTCGCGCAAATACGACGAACGGCTGACGCTGGCGCTGCTCGCCATGCCCGCGCCCGCGCGCGCCGCGCTGGGGTTCGACGCGCCGGGCAGCCGCTACAGTCCCGACGACTTTCGCACCCTGCTGCTGCGCGTCGAACACGGCTCCGAGCGTTTCGAGGCGTGGGATACCGAGCGCGCGCGCCGCGCGGACGAGGCGGAGGAAGCGGCGGCGGAGGAGGCGCTGGGCGAGGCGCTCGGGGAGGCGCTCGGGGAGGAAGGGGGTGGGCCAGCCGACCAAGATGACGACGCGCGATGGCAGGAGGAGTGGCGCGCCTGGGAGCGCGAACGGGCGGACCCGCGCCGCCGCACCCCCCTTACCCCCGATGTGTCACCCTGCGACGAGGAATATCCGTAAATACAAGGGTTTGGCTCGTTCGTAAGGGTGACGGCGCTGTCACCCTGCGTCACCCTGTGGCACCCTGGCGATGGTCTCGCAACGGTCTCGGCCCCGCGCGCTCGCCCGGAACTCGCCCGGAACCGGGACCGCTCCCGCCCATTGGTCCCCTATCGCCAATGGAGAAACGCGATGACACCTCCGACCCGAAATCCCGCCACTGCCGCGCTGCCGGCCGCGCTTGCCGCCAGCCTCGCGCTCGTCGGCTGCGCGCAGACCGCCGCCGAGCCCGAGCCGACCCCGGTGCTGTCGTCCCCGGTGCTGTCGTCGGAGCGGCAATGCTTCTTCACCCGCCAGATCAACGGCTATTCCGAAGCCCCCGACGGGCCGGGCGGCGAAGACCGGCTCTACGTCCGCACCGGGGTGAACGATCGCTTCCTGCTCGAGACTTTCGGCCCGTGCCCCGATCTCGACTGGTCGCTGTCGATCGCGCTCGACACGCGTTTTTCCGGCACCAACCTGTGCAGCGGAGAGACGGTCACCGTGCTGGTGCCGCAGAGCGTCGGCGGGATCACCGACCGCTGCACCGCGCGGGTGCTGGGCAAGGTGGTGGAACCGCGCTCCTGACACCTCAGCCGGGAGTCGAGCGCCCCTCGGCACCGTGGCGGTGGAGCAGAACGTCGAGCAGGGCGGGGCGGCCCTTTCGCTCCCCCGTACGCTCCCCCGTCCGTTCCCACGCGCGTTCGTGGAAGAAGAACACCACCGCGTTCACCAGCGGCTCGACCAGCGCGATGCCGCCCGCCAGCGCCAGCGAGCCGGTGAACAGATAGGCCACGCTGAAGCCCACCAGCAGGTGCAGCGCGAGGAAGCTGAGAGTTTTCGAGAGATTGCGGTTCATGTCTCCACGATGCCACAGAAGAGAAATCGTTCCAGACGAATAGTGCGCCCACACTGATCGCGTTGATCGATAAAGGTGGGCGGCGGAGGGTGCGGCCCGGGCTTGCGCGGTCGGCGGCGAAGGGTGCGGCCCGGGCTTGCGCGGTCGGCGGCGACAGGCGATATTCATCGCTGCGGCGGTACAGGCTGCGGCTTTCCCGGACACTCTGGCAGGACACAGCGCTATCCCGGTCGTCGATCACAGCGCTCGCGAGCAGCCGGCCGGACGGCTGGCGCTTCCGCGTTTTCCGCTTCCGCGTTTTCGCGAGGGCTTCCCCCGCCGCGCCGCCGCGGTGGCCGCCGCGCTGGCGATCGAGCTGCTGATCCTGTGGGCGCTGCTCAGCCTAGGGGTCGGCAGCGGGGCCGGCGCGCCCGAGGCTTCCACCATCGCCACCTTCGATGCCCGCACGATGAGCGAGCCCGAGACGGAGCCTGCGCCCGAGATCGAGCCTGCCGAAGCCGCTCCGGCCACGCCGCAGGAGCCTGCCCCGACCACCCCCCAGGTCCAGCCGCAACCTTCGCCCGAAACCGCGACTCCGCCAACGCCGTCGGTCGTGCTGCCCCGCGAGCGGCCGATCTTCGTTCCGCCTGCGCCCCCCGCTCCGCCGCAGCCCGAAGCCTCCCCGGCGCCCTCGCGCGCCACTGCGGTCATCCGCCCGGGCGCGCAATACGGCCCCGCCGATCGGCCCCGCGGCGGCGGTGCGGACAGCGAGGTGGTCGGCGCCGCCCCCGATGGCTCGCCGCTCTACGCCGCGCGCTGGTATCGCGAGCCCAGCCAGCAGGAACTGGCGGGTTATCTGTCGGGCGCGCGTGGTCCGGGATGGGGGCTGATCGCCTGCCGCACCGCGCCCGACTGGCGGGTGGAGGATTGCGCGATCCTGGGCGAAAGCCCCGCGCAGTCGAACATCGCCACCGCCGCCAAGGCCGCCGCGTGGCAGTTCCTCGTCCGCCCCCCGCGCGTCGGCGGCGAGTATCAGGTCGGCGCCTGGGTGCGGATCAGGATCACCTATGCGATGGCACCGGGGGCGGGTGGATAGAACGGGCGCGCGCAACCGTGGCGGCAGAAACGATTTTCCTACAGGCGTGATTCTGTGGCTCATGCTGCCGGATGATCTGCTCCCGCCGACCGCGCCGCCCGCTCCCGCCGACCCCTCCCGTCGCCCGAACCCGCCGACCTGCGCGAAACAGCCCCTATCGCGCGGCGGCGCGACCGCCTAGGGAGCGGGCATGGCCGATCTCTATCTCAAGGCGCTGGAATCCGAGCGCAAGGCATTGTGGGCGACGTGCCGGCTCAAGGGCCTGCCGCGCGACTCGATGGAGCGCCGGCGCATCGCGCAGATCGACGAGGATATCGCCGCTCACAAGGCGAAGCAGGCGAAGAAGCAGCCGGGCTGAACGGGCGGGGCGGAAGCAGCGTCGGATGGCAGCCCGCGCGGCTCAGCCGTTCCTCATGTTCTCCAGCCCCTTGATCCCGCCCGGCTTGGTGCTGGGATTGGAGGCGTTCTGCTTGGGCCCCTTGTCGGCCTTGGGCTTGCGCGTCTCGCGGGTCTTCTTCTGTTGGCCCTTGGCCATGGCTCGTTCCAATCGGGCGGGATGCCCAAGCGGGCTCTACGCCGCTTTGAGCGCCCGGTCGCAGAAAATCGCCACAGGAAAGCGTCACGTGCATCACGCCCAATCGCCTGCGGGAACCGGCTGCGGCTTGGATCGCTGAGCTTCGATGAAGCTCGTCGCGCTCCCGCTCGCCCTCGTTCTCGCTACCGCAGCCTGCTCGCCCGATGCGCAGGAGACGACGGTGGTCGAAACCGTGGAGGGCGATGCCGCCGGCTCTGCGGGCCCGGCAGCGACCGTCGAAGCCGGTGCAGGGACGCTCACCCCTGCCGGGCTTGGCGATCTCCGCATCGGCCGGCAGGTTCCCGCAGGCAGCAGCTTCGCCGAGCGCGGCGCGCAGATCCCCGGCACCGATTGTCGCACGGTTTCGTCCCCCGACTATCCCGGGGTTCACGCCATGACCGTGGACGGCGAGGTGCGCCGGATCACGGTGTCGGAGGAGTCGCCGGTGAAGCTGGCCGAAGGGATCGGCGCGGGATCGAGCGAGGCCGAGTTGCGCGCCGCCTTTCCCGGCTTCGTGGAGAGCCCGCACAAATATCTCGCCGCGCCGGGCAAATATCTCACCCAGCCGGGCAGCGACCCGCGGCTCCATTTCGAGATCGACACCGACCGGAAGGTGAGCCTGATCCACGTCGGCGCGCTGCCCGAACTGACCTGGGTCGAAGGCTGTGCATAGGAAATGTGGGCGCTTTTCCGTAGCTTGATATAGGTTGGAATTGGCTCGTCGCCATATTTTCGCCTTTTTCGGAACCGGCCCTGTCTTGAGCCGTAGATGGGCCGAGGGCGCGGGCTATACGCCGCATATCCGGCAGGCCGCGCTACCCTCCGAAAGAAGGAAAAATTTCCATGAACAAGTTCACCATAGCCCTTGCTTCCGCCGCCTCGCTGGCCATCGTCGCCTGCGCGGAAGAGCCCGCCGACACGACCGCGATGGACGAAGCCGCATTGGCCGACCAGACGGTCAATGACGATGCGATGATGGGCGAGACCCGCAACATCGTCGAAGTCGCGCAGAGCAATCCCGATTTCTCGACCCTGGTTTCGGCCGTGACCACCGCCAACCTCGGCGACACGCTTTCGGGCGAAGGTCCCTACACCGTGTTCGCGCCGACCAACGCCGCCT
Organism: Qipengyuania benthica; assembly: GCF_030717865.1. Taxonomy (NCBI): domain Bacteria; kingdom Pseudomonadati; phylum Pseudomonadota; class Alphaproteobacteria; order Sphingomonadales; family Erythrobacteraceae; genus Qipengyuania; species Qipengyuania benthica. The sequence continues at coordinate 717,085 of NZ_JAVAIL010000001.1, forward strand.
TCGAGAAGATCCCGCAGGCGACCCGCGACGAACTGATGAGCGAAGCCGGTCGGGAAGACCTGACCAATATCCTCACCTATCATGTCGTCGAAGGCGAGACCTCCGCCGCCGCGCTCACCGCGGCGATCGAAGCCGCCGGTGCGGATGGTTACGAACTCACCACCGTCAACGGTGCCACTCTCACTGCGACGATGGATGGCGGCAATGTCATCCTGACCGATGCAGCGGGCAACACCGCCACCGTGACCGCGACCGATGTCGACGCGTCGAACGGCGTCGTCCATGCGATCGACACGGTTCTGATGCCGGCGTAATGGCCGCCTGACAAAGTGATAAACCGCTAGGGGGCGGGTCCTGCCAAGACAGGGCCCGCCTCTTGCGTTTCAGGCGCCACCGGGACATTCGCGAGGGGTATTAAAGCCAGATGCAAGGAACCGTCATGCCGACAGATAGCCGTTCTTTCGCCCCGAAACTCCGGCGCGGGCTCCTTCTCGCGACGCTGCCGCTGCTGCTCGGGGCCTGCCAGAGCGGCGCGGATGCCGAGGGGCAGGTGCAGAGCTACGACGGGATCGCGGCCGACGAGACCATCCACTTCACCGGTACCGAACCTTTCTGGGGCGGCGAAAGCGCGGGCGGGACGCTGACCTACAGCACCCCCGAGAACATCGACGGCCGCACCATTTCGGTCGAGCGTTTCGCCGGCAACAACGGACTGGCGCTGGCGGGCGAACTCGAGGGGGCGGAGTTCGACATGACCGTGACCCCGGGCGAATGCTCGGACGGGATGAGCGACCGGACCTATCCCTTCGTCGCGACGCTGAAGATCGGCGAAGAGACGCGCTTCGGCTGCGCCTGGACCGATCGCCAGCCCTTCGCCGGTAGCGAAGCGCCCTGAGTGCGCGCGGGATGAGAGCGGTGCCCGATCTCCCTCGCTGGCTGGGACTTGCCGGCCTGCTGCCGCAGATCGCTCTGGTCGCCGCGCTCTATGTCGGACCTCCGGAATGGTACGAAGCTGCCGTGCTGCTCGCCTATCTCTACGCGGGGCTGATCTTCGCCTTTCTGGGTGGGACCTGGTGGGGCATCGCCGCCTGCGCACCCGCCGCACAGCGTCGCCGCACGCATGGCTGGGTGTGGATCGCAGCCGTCCTGCCCAGCCTGATCGTGTTCGCCGGGCTGGTCCCGCCGCTGCTGGGTTCGCTGCCGATCGAACCATCGCTGGTCGCGCTGGGCGGGGGCCTGCTGATCAGTCCGGCGGTCGATGCGCGGCTCGGGGCGCTCGCGCCGCGCTGGTGGATGGGCCTGCGGCTGCCGCTGTCGGTCGGGCTGGGCGCGCTGACGATCGGTGCCGCGCTGGCCTAGTCTTGGCGTGCCACCCCCGCACGATCGAGTTCGGGCCGCAACCGCCCGGTCAGCCACAACCACCACATCTTGAAATCCGCCGCCAGGCTCCACAGCGGATAGGTGAAGGTGGCGGGGCGGTTCTTCTCGACCGTGAAATGCGCGATCCAGGCGAAGAAATAGCCCGCCAGCGGAAGCGCCAAGAGCAGCAGCCACCGCCCGCTCAGCAGCGCCGCGATGGCGAGCGCCACCACGAGCGTCGTCCCGATGTAGTGCAGCATTCGCGTCCGCGGCCGGGAATGTTCGCGCAGGTAATAGGGCCAGAATTCGGCGAAGCTAGTATAGAGGCGGGCCATCGCCGGACAATGAGGGGAACCTCGGCGCCGGTCAATCGTCGAACGCGGGACCCATCAACCGAGGGAACAATTCGGTTTCCCGACCGTGATAAACAAATGTTATCTGCAAGCTTCCAACCGATTATCGAGCGCCGGACAGGATTCATCCCGTGAAAGACCACACCGACCCCAGGGCATCGCGCCCGGCGCAGTCCTACACCGCCTTCGACGAGCCCGGCGATCGCATCGGGGTCGAGCACGCCGCGGATGCCTTTCCGGGTTCGCCCGGCATGCTGTTCAAGCAGGCCATGGCGCAGACCCGGATGTCGATCTGCCTCACCGATCCGCATCTCGAGGACAATCCGATCGTGTTCGCCAATCGCGCCTTTCGGGAGCTGACCGGATATGAGGACGACGAGCTGGTCGGTCGCAACTGCCGCTTCCTGCAAGGGCCCAAGACCGATCCGGCGCCGATCGCCGCCATGCGCGAGGCGATCGCCAACGAGGACGTGGTGATCGTCGAACTGCTCAACTACCGCAAGGATGGCTCCACCTTCTGGAACGCGCTCCACCTGGGCCCGATCTACGACGAGACCGGCAAGCTCGCCTATTTCTTCGGCAGCCAGTGGGATGTCACCGATCTGCGGGTGGCGCGGGCGGAGGAGCAGCACGCCCGGATGATGGCGCGCGAGTTGTCGCACCGGATGAAGAACATGTTCGCGGTCATATCGGGCATCGTAAACGTGACGGGGCGGATGCGCGGCGTCCAGCGCGAAGCGGCGGAAATCAACGATCGGATCCAGGCGCTCGGCCGCGCCTATGAAACCACGCTGGACGATGCGGCGAGCGGCACGATCGAGATCGGCAACGCGATCCATGCGATCCTCGACCCCTACGGTCGCAAGGGTGCCCCGCTCGAACTGACGGGCAATGGCGCCCGCGTGCCCTTTTCGGTGGTTTCCATCGTCGGCCTCGTGCTGCACGAACTTGCCGCCAATGCGACCAAATACGGGGCCTGGGTGACCGATGCCGGCTCGGTCCGCGTGGACTGGAATTCGCCCGGTCCCGACGAGACGCTGATTATCGAGTGGTCCGAAAGCGGCGGGCCGCCGATCGATCCCGGTTCCATCGAGTTGGGCACCGGCAGCGCCATCGTCGACCGGATCCTGCGCGCCGCATCGGGCAATATCGAGCGCCGCTGGAACTCCCTCGGCTTCGAGGCGATTGTTACCATACCGCTAGGGGGATAGGACCGGGATTTGAGCGACACACTTACGATCTTGCTCGTCGACGACGAACCGCTGATCCTGATGGATCTCGAGATGGCGGCCGAGGACCGCGGCTTCGAATATGTCAGCGCGCCTTCGGTGGAGCGGGCGCTGGCGCTGATCGAGGGGGGCAACCCCGCGATCGATCTGGCGATCCTGGATTTCACCTTGCTGCACGGCACCGACTGCCTGCCGATCGCGCGCCGGCTCGAGCAACGCGGCATCCCCTACATCGTCCACTCGGGCGATCTCGATCGCAGCGAGGAAGGCCTCGGCGAATTGCGCGCCGTGCTCGTGCCCAAACCCGCGCCCTCCGACAAGGTCATCGGCGCGGCACTGGTCGAGATGCGCAGCGGCGGCGACCACGGTGCGCCGCTCGCCGCTCATTAGGGCATCCGGTCAGAACAGGCCCGGAACCTCGCGCTGCGCCGCGTTGGGACGCTCGGGCTGGAGCAGCACCCGGCGGTCGCCGACACGCTGGAGGCCGCGGTCCTGCCCGCCGGCAATCGCCGTGCAACTGCGACCTGCGAGGTAGTCGAGCGCAACGCTGATCGAGGCTTCGGCCGGATCGCCGAGTTGGTTGAAGATGCCGTCGTTGGCAGCGCAGGTGTTGGGCATCACCGGAGCCAGGCCGCTGAAATACTCGCCCTGATCGGCGGCATTGGTGGTCTTGAAGGCCACCGCCCGCAGACGGTCGTCGCACGCCGAGCGATCGAACGCGAACTGCCCGACCGGCTTGCCGTATGTGTTGGTCCCCACCAGCGCCAGATCGGTTCCGAGATAGGGGATGAAGGAATTGGTCACCAGCTCGCTTGCCGAGGCGGTGCCACCGCGGCCGATCACCGCGACCCTGGTCGCCGCGATTGCCTCCGGCTGCGCCTGGAACAGTTCGGTTTCGTTCTCCGCCGCTTTGGACGGGCGCAGGATGGTCTTGCTGAAGACCTGCCCCTCGCGCCCGCGGGCCATCAGATCGCCGAGCAGTTCGGCGACCGAAACCAGCCCGCCGCCATTGTAGCGCAGATCGAGGATGACCTTGTCGATCCCGGCGCTGCGGAATTGCGCAAAGGCGGTGCGTAGCTGCGGACCGGCGTCTTCGACGATAAAGGTGCGCAGATTGATATAGCCGACCTGTCCGGTCCCATCGGCGAGGATTCGCACACCGTAACGGTCGGAGATCGGATCGAGCGAGAACTCGGTCTTGGCGATGGTCGCGCTGCGCTGCACGCCGCCGACGTCGCGGAAGCCGAGCGTCCGGCTCACCCCGGGATTCGAAGGACCGAGGGCATCGATGACCGCGCCGGGTCCACCTGCGGCCATCAGGCTGGCCACCGTCGCTCCATCGATCGAGAGCAATTCGGTGCCGCGATCGATCCCGACGGGCAGGGCTGGCGCGTTCTCGAAGGATTCCAGGACGAAGACGCGATTGGCGCCGGTATCGTAGCCCAGTCGCACGCCGAAGCCGGCGTTCGACCCGCTGTTGATCAGCTCGTTCTCCTCCTCGATCGAGGTGATGTAGGTGAAGAAGCGATCCTTGTTCTGCGCGCGAGCCGGCGCGACCAGAGCATCGATATAGCTTTGCAGGTCCGTATAAGCGGCCGGATTGACGTTGGAGGCCAGCAGATCGGGAAAGAGATACCATTCGTCGAGCACGTCGCGGACGAATTGCTGGCGATTGGCGAGCGAACACGGATCGCTGGCCGTCCCGCCGCCGCCGGAGCTTCCCGTGCCTCCGCCCGCCGTCGGTGCGGTCGGCGAACTGCCGTCGCCACCGCAGGCGGCGAGCGCGACGGCAAGCGTGGCGGACAGAAGCGTGCGAGCAATCGTCATGGATGCGACTCCGGGAATAGGGCGGCAAGATGCCGTAACGAGGCCAAGGCATCCCGAGGCTGCCGAAACAACTCCCCGAGAGCGAGCGTTAGTGCCAAACAGCGGAGGATCAGGCAAGTTCGCGCTGCCCCAACGGCCGAATTGCAGGATTCCGGGGTAAAAACCGTGCATATTCCCCCACAGGGCATGGTTTCGTGGCAAGAGGACGCCCACACGGAACGGATGAATCGAAGGAATTTCGCATGAGTGGCGCTGCGTGGCTGGATAGCGCAGTCGGTGGTCCCAAGCCCGCCGGCGATCTGGTGATGGCCCGGGTGGGCTCCGAGAAGACGCTCGGTCGCTCCGGGTTTGCGCTCAAGAGCCCGGCATTCGAGCATGGCGGCGAACTGGATCCCAGCTTCACCGCCTGCGAGGAGGCCTCGGTCGCCCCCCCGCTCGAATGGACTGCGCCTCCCCCGGGTTCGCAGGAACTCGTCCTGATCGTCGAGGATGTCGACGGGCCCGAGGGCAAGCCCAATCTACACTGGCTGGTCTGGGGGCTGGCACCACAACGCGGCAAGCTGCTCGAGGGCGAGGCGCCGCCGCGCGTCGGAAAGAACGCGCTGGGCAATTCCGAATGGCTGTTGCCCAATCCGCCGATCGGCGACGAGCACCGCTATGTCTTTCAGCTGTTCGCGCTCGATCTGCCGCTGACCACCATGCCCGGCGCGACGCTCGATCAAATGATCAAGCAGATCGACGGCCATGTCACGGCCTGCGCGCTGCTGACCGGGCGGTTCGAGGGGCATGAGATCGAGGAATGGGATGTCGCTGACGATCTTTGAGCAGGCGATCTTCGAGAAGAATACCCGGAGACCGGCGAGCCGGCCCGGGAATACAAGCAAGACTGACCGAGAAAGGAACTACAATGGCTGGTAAGAACAACGCCCTGCAGAAACCCGTGACGCTGTCGCCGGAGCTGGAGAACGTGGTCGGCAAGGGTCCGATGACCCGCGCTCAGGTGACCTCGAAGGTGTGGGAGCACATCAAGGCGAACGATCTGCAGGATTCCAAGGATCGCCGCATGATCAACCCCGACGACAAGCTCGGCGCCGTGATCGGCAAGGAGCAGATTTCCATGTTCAAGATGACGGGCGCCGTCTCGAAGCACATGAGCTGAACGCACTACCGGCGGCGGAAGGGCCAGTCCAGGACGCCGCCGGTCCACAGCGCCAGCCACACCAATAGCGGCTGCGCGAACATCCGCGGGATGTGATAGGCAAGGCCGAGCCCGCCGTCGCCGCGCGTCATGTCGAGCGCGAAATGATTGATGTTGGCGGGGAAGACCATGACGGCGTAGAGCGCAAGGCCCATCGCGCCCAATCGACGCAGCTTCGCCGACCAAGGCTGCACCAAAGCCGCTGCGCCGAATAGCTCAGCAATTCCGGTCCAGAACACGACCGCATCGGGCAGCCACACCCAGGCCGGCATGATCGTCAGGAACGGCTGCGGCGCGGCAAGGTGCAAGATGCCGGCCGCTGCGTAGCCGACCGCCAGAAACACGCGAAGCGCCCGTCGAGCGTTCATCCTCGGCTATGGAGTAGGCAGCCTTCGCCTGCTGGCAAAATCACCAGAGCGATGCTTGCGAGGTCGGGCGAGGAAATCGGGCCGAAGAGCGCGCTACCGACACTTGCGCAATTCAATCGTCGTCGTCGGCATGTTCCGGGAGTCCGTCGAGATCGGTCGAGGCATAATCCTCCAGCTCGTCCTCCGACATGGAATCATACATCTGCTTGGATGCCCTTGCAGGTCCGAGACCTTGGTGTCGCCGCGCTTGGCGGAGAGGGCGGCGCCGGCGGCGCGTTGCTGTGCTTTGGATTTGGCTGGCATTAGCTGTTCTCCGCTTGAAGTTCGCTGCCAAGCTTGAGGACCTCGTCCCCATCGTCCTGTTTGATCAGATACGCCGGGTTGTCGCTGTCGCCATTCCTGGTGATCTCGCTACCCTTGAGGGTACGGGTAACGTCGCGCTCGAAACGTTCCGCGATCTGCCCGGTCGCGGTTCCGCTGCCCCAGTTCCACCGGACATGCTGCCCGGTCTGAAAGCTGTTGGAATTGCTCATCTCGGATCTCCGCTTGGTGCAGAAGATCAATCGCTTCGGCGCGTCCAAGGTTCCGAAAAGTCCCGAGCCCGTTGTTCGGGGCAAGCGGGCATCGGGTTACGCGGGCGGGGGGTTACGCGGGCGGTGCGATCAGTTTTCGATCGTATCGAGCGGCGTCTCGGGCTCTTCGCCGGGCGATTCCATCTCGGTCACGTCTTCGCCGATGATGGAATCGGTCTGGTTGCCCTCGTCTTCATCCGTGGCGGCTTCGATCGTCCCACTGACTGTGGCTTCTTCCTCGACATCGCCTTGCGTCGCGGCGCCGAAGATCCAGATGGCCGACAGCAGCACGACCGCCGCGAGAGTGCTGACCACCAGCACCCAACGAACCACGCCTTCCTTCGACCCGCCGCTGGCTTCGGTCTCGGAGACATGAACTTCGTTTCCATCATTGTGCATCGGGATACGCTCCTGCTTTCGTCGTTTGCGCGCGTCGGTTTCGTCCAACGCGGGCTGGATCACTCATGTTACCTTTGGCCGCTGGCGTCAATCGCGCAGCAGATCGTTGATCGCGGTCTTCTCGCGCGTCTGGGCGTCGACCGTCTTGACGATCACCGCGCAGGCCAGCGAAGGGCCGCCCTCATGCTCTTTGGGGGCAGCGGGGAGGGTGCCGGGCACCACGACCGAGTACGGCGGCACCGCACCGCGGGTGATCGCGCCGCTCGCACGATCGACGATCTTGGTCGACTGGGTGATGAACACCCCCATGGCGATCACCGAACCCTCGCCGACGATCACGCCCTCGACGATCTCCGAACGCGCTCCGATGAAGCAATTGTCCCCGATGATCGTGGGGTTGGCCTGCATCGGCTCGAGCACGCCGCCGATCCCCGCTCCGGCCGAGATATGGCAGTTCTCGCCGATCTGCGCGCAGGAGCCGATCGAGGCCCAGGTATCGACCATGGTCCCCTTGCCGACATAGGCGCCGATATTGACGAAACTGGGCATCAGCACGCATCCCGGCGCGATATAGGCGCCCTGCCGGGCGATCGCGCCGGGAACCACGCGGAAGCCGGCGGCGGCAAAGCGCGCATCGTCCCAACCGGCGAATTTGCTCGGCACCTTGTCATAGGCCGGATGGCCTGCCGAGCCGCCTGCCATAACCCGGTTCTCGTTGAGGCGGAAGGACAGCAGCACGGCCTTCTTGAGCCATTGATTGACCTGCCAGCCGCCCTGTCCGTCGGGCTGGGCCACGCGCGCTTCGCCGCTGTCGATCAGCGCCAGCGCAGCATCGACCTGTTCGCGCACGGCGCTGCTCTGCGGAGTGATCGCGGCGCGGTCTTCCCAGGCCTGTTCGATGGCGGCGGCGAGTTGCTGGGTCATGGTGGGCCTGTCCTTGATGGATGGAATGTCGGGCGTGCTGTTAGGGGGCAGCGGAGCAAGGGGCAAGCCGCGCTCCGCCATCCTTGCCTTGCGCGCCGGGGCAAGGCCTTATGCCGTCGTTAACCCACCGGCCATGCCTTCGCGCCTAGGTACGATGTGAAAGGGTATGCAGATGTCGAGCGGTCACAAATCTTGCGTTGTTCTTCGCACCGGGGCAGCACTCGCACCGCTCGCCTTGCTGGTCGCATGCGGCGGCGGCGGATCGGGAGGCATATCCAGCACCCCTGTGCCGCAACCGACACCGACCCCTACGCCGACACCAACACCGACACCCACACCCACTCCAACGCCCACCACGAACTACAACACCGAGGAGTTCCGGCTGTCGGACGGCCCGGACCAGCACGGTGCGGTCACCGCCTGGACGCAGGGAACCACCGGGAAGGGCTCGCTCATTGCGATCATCGACACCGGGATCGACCGCGACAGCCCGGAGTTCCTCGGCCGCATCCATCCCGACTCGCGTGACGTAGCCGCCGATCGCGGGTTCGAGGCGGAGGACGATCACGGCACCAACGTCGCGCTGGTCGCGGCGGCGGCGCGCAACGACAGCGGCGTTCTCGGTATTGCCTTCGATGCGGACCTGCTCGTGCTGCGCGCGGATCGGGTTGGGAGCTGTGCGACCGACACGCCCGACGACACCGCATTGGGCTGCAATTTCCTCGACGACGACATCGCCACCGGGATCGACCAAGCGGTGAAGTCGGGCGCTTCGGTGGTCAATCTCAGCCTCGGTGGCGGCAATCCCGGCTCGCGGGTTCTCGCCGCCGTCGCGCGCGCATCCGCAGCGGGCGTGGTGGTGGTGGTCGCGGCGGGCAATTCCGGGGACGGGAGCACCAGCGGAGTCGACCCCGGCCAGCCGACCGACTTCGCGCGCGGTATCCGCGATGCTGGCGGCGACAACGTCATCATCGTCGGTTCGATAGGCGAGGGTTTCCAGCTATCGAGCTTCAGCCAGCGCGCTGGCAGCGAAGCGGACTGGTATCTGACCGCCCGCGGCGAGCGCATCTGCTGCGTCTATGAGAACGGAGAGGTCTTCGTCGGCCAGGATGCGGACGGCAGCTTTCGCCTGCTGTTTTCGGGCACCAGTTTCGCCACCCCGCAGGTGGCGGGGGCGGTGGCGCTGCTCAGACAGGCCTTCCCCAATCTGACGGGCCGCCAAATAGTGGAAATCCTTCTCCAATCGGCGCAGGATCTGGGAACGACCGGGGTCGATGCGACCTATGGCCGCGGCAGTCTCGATATCGCCGCCGCTTTCGCGCCCAGCGGCACGACCACGCTCGCGGGTGGCACCACTATCGTGCGGATCGGGGAGACCGCCGCCGTCGGCTCCGCTGCGATGGGCGACGCCTTCGCGGCGCCGCAGAATCTGCAAGCCGTGCTGCTCGACCAATATCGCCGCGCCTATGGGTTCAACTATGGCACGGGCCTGCGCGGCGCGGTGCCCGACTTCAAGCTGCACGGCGCGCTCCAGCAAGGGCACCAGCATCTGGCGCTGGGGACCGAGCGCCTATCGCTTGCCTTCACCGTCGACGAGCGGCCGTTCGATGCGCAGACCAGCATGGCGCGGCAGCTCAATCTCACCGCCAGCGAGGCCGAAGGCGCGCGGGTGCTGGCGGCCCGCGTGCTGGCGCGGATCGCGCCGGATGTGGAGGTCGGCTTCGCGCTGCGCGAAGGGGCGCAGGGTCTGACCGCGCAATTGCAGGGCTCGTCGCAACCCGCCTTCCTGATCGCGCACGACGCGACCGGCGATACCGGGTTCGCGCGCAGCAGCGACGCCGGCTTTGCGCTGCGGCAGCAGTTCGGGAGCTGGGGCCTCACCGGCAGCGCAGAGACCGGCGAGGCCTGGCTCGGCAATTACCGCGACGGACGCGATATGCTTGGCACCCCGCGCGAACGGCATGCCACCCGCAGCTTCGGCCTGTCCGCCGATCGCAGCTTCGGTCCGCTCGACACCGTGTTCGGCCTCACCTGGCTGCAGGAGGATGCGACCATGCTGGGCAGCTTGCTCGCCGACAGCTTCGGCGCGAACGGCGCGGACACGCTCTTTCTCGACACCTCCACCGCGATCGATCTTCCATCGGGCTGGCAGTTGGGAGCGAGCTATCGTCACGGCTTCACCCGCCCGCGCGAGAGCGGGCTGATCGCAGCGAGCTCGGGATTCCAGAGCAACGCCTGGTCGCTCGACCTGTCGCGCGGCGATCTGTTCGCCAGCGGCGACAGCTTCGGCCTGCGTCTCGCGCAGCCGCTGCGGGTGACCGGTGGCGGGATCGATGTGACGCTACCGGTGAGCTACGATTACGCTGCCCAGACCGCCGGTTTCGGCACCCGCCGCCTGTCGCTCAGCCCCACCGGGCGCGAGACCGTCGGCGAGGTCGGCTGGCGCGGCCCCTTCGCCCATGGCCGGGCCAGCGCCAGCGTCTATTATCGCACCGATCCCGGCCATTACGCCGCCGCCCCCGACGATGCGGGCGTGGCGGTCACCTGGCGCAAGGGGTTCTAGGCGGGCATCCCGGCGCGCAGAGCGAACTCATGCGCGCGCTGGACCAGCGGAACCACGCGTTCGCTCATCTCCTTGGCATGAGCGGATGACGCCGTTCCGTCGATCACGCGCTTCTTGATGCCCTGGATGATGCCCGCGAGCCGGAACAGATTGTAGGCGAAATACCAGTCCATCGGCGGAACCGGGAATCCGGTGCGCGCGACATATCGCTCGACCGCTTCATCCTGCGACGGAATGCCGAGTTCGGCGAGGTCGAGCCCGAGCAGCCCGGCGCGGCCATCGCCCGGATTGTGCCAGTTGAGCATGAGATAGCTGAAATCGGCGATCGGATCGCCCAGCGTCGACAATTCCCAGTCGAGCACCGCGAGCACCCGCGAGGCGTCCTTCTCGAAGATCATGTTGTCGAGCCGGTAGTCGCCATGGACCACGGATGACTGATGCTGCGGCGGGATCGTCTGCGGCAGCCATTCGATCAGCCGGTCCATCTCGGGGATCGTCTCGGTTTCCGACAGTCTGTACTGCTTCGACCAGCGGCCGATCTGGCGCGCGCAATAATCCTCCGACTTCCCGAAGTCGCCCAGGCCGATGGCGTCGGGATCCTTCATGTGAAGGTCCGCCATGGTATCGATCATCGCGTGGTAGATCGCCCGGCGTTCTTCGGGTGTGCTGTCGGGCAGGGCGCCGTTCCAAAGATTTCGCCCATCGGCCAGCCCCATCACGAAGAACATCGAGCCGATGACCTCGGGATCCTCGCACAGCCCGTAGGTCCTCGGCACCGGGAAGCCGGTGGGCCCCAGTGCCGCCATCGCCTTGTACTCGCGATCGACCGCATGGGCGCTGGGTAGCAGCTTGCCGAACGGCTGGCGGCGCAGCACGTAGGAAATGCCCGGCGTGTCGATCCGGTAGGTCGGATTGGACTGGCCGCCCTTGAACTTCGAATATTCGATGGGGCCTTTAAACCCCTCGACATTCGCGGCAAACCATTGGCCAAGCCGGTCCAGATCGAGCCGGTCGTTGTCGGTCACCGCGACGGTGCCGACCATCTCCTTGTCGAAATCGATCGCCATCAGTCGAACACGATCACGCTGCGCGCCGAATGGCCGTTGCGCATGGTGTCGAACCCCTTGTTGATATCCTCGAGCGCAATGCGTTCCGAGATGATCGTGTCGAGATCGAGCAGACCGCGCATGTAGAAATCGACCAGCCGCGGCAGATCGACCGGGAAGTGGTTCATTCCCATGATCGCCCCCTGGAGCTTCTTGCCGCTGAGCAGATCCATCGCCCCCAGCCCGACCTTGCAGTCGAGCGGCATCATCCCGAGGATCGTGGCCATGCCGCCGCGGCGCAGGATTTTCACCGACAGATCGGCGCTCGCCTGGCGGCCGACCGCTTCGATCGCGTGATGGACGCCGCCGCGCGAGATCTTCATGACCTGCTCGACCGCATCGTCCGCCATCGCGTCGATGGTGTGGGTCGCGCCCAGCACCTTGGCCAGCTCGCGCTTCTCGGGGATCGGATCGATCGCGATGACCTGGCCCGCCCCGGCGATCCGCGCCGCGTTGATCGCGGCGAGACCGACCCCGCCGCAGCCGATCACAGCGACCGATTCGCCGGGCACCACCGAGCAGGCGTTGAAGACCGCGCCCGCGCCGGTCGTCACCGCGCAGCCGATCACCGCCGCCCGGTCGAGCGGCATGTCCTTGTCGATGGCGACGCAGGCATGTTCATGGATCAGCATCTGTTCGGCGAAGGCCGACAGATTCAGCATCTGCGCGACCGTCTCGTCGCCGCCGGCACGGGTGATGCGCGGTCCCTGGGTCTGGTCGCGGCGGGTGTCGGCACCCATGCACAGCGCCATCCGGCCGGTGACGCAGAACTCGCAATGGCCGCAGAAGGCCGAGAGGCAGGTGACCACATGGTCGCCCGGCTTGACCGTCTTGACCTCGGAACCGACCGCGCGGACCACGCCCGCCGCCTCGTGGCCCGGGATCGCGGGCATGGGGTGCGGATAGGCGCCGTCGATGAAGTGCAGGTCCGAATGGCACAGCCCGCAGGCCTTCGTGTCGATCAGCACCTCATGCGGCAGCGGATCGGCGAGTTCGACCTCGCCGATCGTGAGCTTGCCGACAGACTCGAGAATTGCAGCCTTGGCCATCAGCGAGTTGCTCCCATGTCGCCAGAGCTCATCCGGTCGTCGTTCCGAGCCGGTCCCTTACCGTCGCGCAGGGCATTAGCGCTGGGACCTTCCTGCGGCGCGTGCTTGGCGAATTCCATCCGCGCGATCGAGCGGGCGTGGACCTCGTCGGGCCCGTCCGCCAGCCGCAGCGTGCGCTGATGGGCGTAGGCGTTGGCGAGCCCGTAGTCGTTCGACACGCCGCCGCCGCCATGCGCCTGGATGGCATCGTCGATGATCTTGAGCGCCATGTTGGGCGCCTGGACCTTGATCATGGCGATTTCCTGCTTGGCGCTCTTGTTGCCGACCTTGTCCATCATGTCGGCGGCCTTGAGGCACAGCAGGCGGGTCATGTCGATGTCGATCCGGGCGCGTGCGACGCGTTCCTCCCAGACCGAATGCTTGTAGATCGGCTTGCCGAAGGCTTCGCGTTCCTGCAGCCGCCGGCACATCTTCTCGAGCGCTTCCTCGGCCACGCCGATGGTGCGCATGCAGTGATGGATGCGGCCCGGCCCGAGGCGGCCCTGCGCGATCTCGAAGCCGCGGCCTTCGCCCAGCAGCATGGCCGAGACGGGGACGCGGACGTCCTTGAGCTCGACCTCCATATGGCCGTGCGGCGCATCGTCATAGCCGAACACCGGCAAATGGCGCAGGATGTTCACGCCCTTGGCGTCGTTGGGCATCAGGATCATCGACTGCTGCGCATGGCGCCCGGCATTGGGATCGGTCTTGCCCATCACGATCGACACCTTGCAGCGCGGATCGCCGAGGCCGGAAGACCACCATTTGCGCCCGTTGATGACGTATTCGTCGCCATCGCGCTCGATCCGGGTTTCGATGTTGGTGGCGTCGGAGGACGCGGTGAAGGGCTCGGTCATCAGGAAGGCGGAGCGGATCTCGCCGTTCATCAGCGGAGTGAGCCAATCTTCCTTCTGCTCGCGCGTGCCGTAGCGGTGGAACACCTCCATATTGCCGGTATCGGGGGCGGAGCAGTTGAAGACCTCGGAGGCAAAGCCGATCCGGCCCATTTCCTCGGCGCACAGCGCATATTCGAGATTGGTCAGGCCGGGGCCTTCGAACTCGTAGCTGTCGTCGACATGATGGTGGCTGTCGTTGCGCGGCGGCATGAACAGGTTCCAGATGCCCTGGTCCTTCGCCTTGGCTTTCAGCTCCTGAACCACGGGGATCACCTTCCAGCGATCGCCCTCGGCATCCTGTTCGCGATAGGTCGGCACCGCCGGGCGGACATGGTTGGCGATGAAATCCCTGACCCTGTCGCGCCAATAGACCTGCCGTTCGGTGGGTTCGAAATCCATATCCGCTATCCTCTCTCGTGAAATTCGTTGCTCGATGAAACTGGCAGAGCGGGCCCGCCGCGCCAAGCGAAAACCGGGTCCGGCGCTAGGGCGGAGTGGCCCCGGCATCGATATCGGCGCGCGCGGCGCTGTCGAGTGCCGCAAGCCTCGCCTCGTGATCTTCGCGGCCGATCGGGAAGCGCGCCAGCCAGAACGCGGCGAACAGCGCCAGCGCAACCGACATCCCCAGATAAAGCAGGATCATGCTGGCAAGAACAGGCTGTTCGACCGTGCCCGGCGCGGAGTTGGTCGGCAATTGCGACAGGCCGATGATCTGGCCGGTCACGAAGATGCCGGCGCCGGTCGCGCATTTCTGAATGAACCAATTGCCCGCATAAAATGAACCCTCGGCCCGCCTGCCGCTGCGCTCCTGGAACGCCTCCACGATCTCGGCAATCATTGAGGAGGCCGAGATCATCATGACGATGCCGAACATATTGGCGAACAGCAGGAAGCCGAAATAGAGCAGCGTGGAGGTCTGCACCGCTGCGAGTGCGCCGGTCGCGCCCGGTTCCGGTGGCGCGCCGACTTCGGGCCAGAGGCCGGCAAGGAACAGCAGAAACGGGGTCGCGATCAAGATCACGCTGACGATCGCTCCGATCGCCGCGGTCCTGGCCTTGCCCCAGCGGCGGTGCATCGGCCCGACAACGAAGAACATCATCACCACCGACAGGAACAGCACCACCGGATATCCGACCAGTTCGACGCTCGACATCTGCCAGACGAAAATGTTGAGATAATTGGTGATCGAGAAGGTCATTCCCTGGCTGACATAGGCCGCCAGACCGCCCAGCGCGAAGATCAGGAAGGCTTTTTCGCGAAAGGCGTCGACGATTTCCGAAAAGGCAGTGCGGATGGTGAAGGGCGGCGGCTTGTGCGCGGGCAGATGCGCCACGAGCTTGTGCTGCCCGATCGCCGAGCCGACCACCGACACGAAGATCAGCAGCGCACCGAAGATGCCGAAGTAGCTGTAACCGCCCGCCTGCAACAGCCCCTCGGAGCCGGGCATGAAGACGGTGTATGCCAGCAGCATCATCACCAGCCCGCCCATCCAGCCGAATAGGTAGCGATAGCGGAACAGCGTCGTGCGCTCGTCGTAATCCTGCGTGATTTCGGGCAGCAGGCTGACCGAAGGCACCTCGCAGGCCGACAGCAGCACGCGCACGGTCACCGCGATCCCGAGCAGTTCCCAGAAACCGGGTGTGCCGTCGATGGTGGGGTTCCACAGCACCGCCCAGGCCAGCGCCAGCGGCAGCGCGGCGGCGTAGAGCCACGGCAGACGGCGCCCCCAGCGGGTGTAGGTCCGGTCCGACAGATTGCCCAGGATCGGATCGACGAAGGCATCCACGACCAGCGCTGCGGCCAGCGCCAGGCTGACCGTCCCGGCATCCATGCCGAGCACCTGATTGTAGAAGATCAGCAGGAAGAAGCTGAAGCCGCTGTCCTTCACCCCGAAGGCGACCGCGCCGAAGCCGTGGATGATCTTGAGCCGCTGCGGGAGCGGGCCGGTGACGAAGCTCATGCCTTGGATTCGCTCACCTGCTTCTCCGCCGCCTCCGCCATCGCGAGCAGCGCGTCGAACATCTTGGGCGCATCCTCGTCCCAGCTCTCGCGCGGGCCGATCGTGATCCCGCCATCGACCAGCAGCGAGGTGCCGTTGACGAAGCCAGCCGCCTCGCTCGCCAGAAAAGCGACCGCCTCGGCGATGTCGGCGGGCTGACCGCCGCGCTTCACCGGCTGGGCATTGCTCGACATCTGCGCCAGAACGCCCTTGGCAATCGCCTTGGCCTCGCCCGAGATTTCGAGCGAAGAGGTGAAGATATCGGTGTTGATGAAGCCCGGCTGCACCGCGTTCACCCGGATCGAATGGCGCGCAAGATCGGCGGCGGCCAGCTTGGTGACATGCAGCACCCCCGCCTTGGCGACGGCATAGGCGGTCGGCGAATAGCCGGGCCCGACCGCGGCGACGCTGGAGACGTTGACGATGCTGGAGCCGCCGGTCCGCGTCGAGGGCCGTCCGATCATGTGCGGCACGGCGTAACGGATCCCCATCGCGACCGAGCGCAGCAGCAGATCCATGGTCGCATCCCAGTCGGCGGGCTCGATCTCGTCGATCGGCGCGCGCGCTCCGCCGGCCCCGGCGTTGTTGAGCAGCGTGTCGATCCCGCCGGTCTCGCTCGCGGCGAAATCCATCAGCGAACGGATCGCCTCGACATCGCAGACGTCGCATTGGCGGAAGCGGATATCGCCCTCGCTTTCGCGCGCCAGTCTTTCGCCGCCTTCGGTGTCGATATCGGCGGCAATGACCACGGCACCCTCGCGGGCAAACAACCGGGCGCTCTCAGCCCCGATGCCCGCTGCGGCGCCCGTCACGACCACGGTTTTTCCCGAGAATCGCACTCTTTTCTCCCACTCTCTCTGGCCGCGCAGCTTAGGGCTGAGGGCGCGCGGGTCAACGCAAACCGGCTGACGCTACGGCATGGCGCTTCATCGTCATTGCCCTTGCGGCGCGGGTGCGAATCGACCTAACGTTAACGTCAAGAGACGAGGCACCGAGAGGAGAGACTGATGTCCGATCTGGAAGGATTCCGCAGCAAGGTCCGCGACTGGCTGGAAGCGAACTGCCCGGCCGAAATGCGCCAACCGGTCCGCGACGAAGGCGACGTCTATTGGGGCGGCCGCAACGCCAGCTTCAAGAGCGATGCGCAGAAGCAGTGGTTCGAGGCCTGCCGCGACAAGGGCTACACCGTCCCCGAATGGCCCAAGGAATACGGCGGCGCCGGTCTTTCGCCGGCGGAGGGCAAGATCCTGCGTCAGGAAATGGCGCGGATCGACGCGCGCCCGCCGCTCTCGAGCTTCGGCATCTGGATGCTCGGGCCGGCGCTGCTCCACTTCGGCACCGAGGGCCAGAAGCAGCGCTTCCTCCGCGAAATCGCGAATGGCGAGATCCGCTGGTGCCAGGGCTATTCGGAACCGGGGTCGGGCTCCGATCTGGTCTCGATGCAGACCTTCGGCGAAGACAAGGGCGATCACTGGGTGGTCAACGGCCAGAAGATCTGGACCTCCTACGCCGACGAAGCCGACTGGATCTTCTGCCTCGTCCGCACCGACAAGGAGAACAAATACCAGGGCATCACCTTCATGCTTTTCGACATGGCGGGCGAAGGGGTGAGCACCAAGCCGATCAAGCTGATCAGCGGCAACAGCCCGTTCTGCGAAACCTTCATGGACGATGTGAAGGTGCCCAAGAGCTATGGCGAGGGCATCCCCGGCTATGTCGGCGAGATCAACCGCGGCTGGGACGTGGCGAAATATCTGCTGGGTCACGAACGCGAAATGATCTCCGCCACCGGCGGCGGCGACCGCGCGTCGTCCCTGGGCGCGGTGAGCAGCCGTCAGGGCGAGTTGGACCCGGTGCTGCGCGCCGAAATGGCGATGTTCGACGTCGATGCGCTGTCCTTCACCGCGATGAGCGAGAAGTTCATGGACGAGTTGAAGGTGGGCAAGGGGCATCCCGCCCAGCCCAACATGCTCAAATACGCCGGGACGGAGCTGAACAAGCGCCGCCACGAGCTGATCATGGCTGCGGGCGGCAGCACCGCACTGGAGTGGGAGAGCGAGGAGACCGCCGGTGGCAAGCCAGCGCGCAGCTGGCTGCGGACCAAGGCCAATTCCATCGAGGGCGGGACCAGCGAAGTGATGCTGAACGTCATTTCCAAACGGATTCTCGACCTTCCGGGAGCTTAACTGCCGTCACCCCAGCGAAAGCTGGGGTCGCGGTCGATACGATCCGAACCCTGCCGAACCAGATCCCGGCTTTGCGCGGGATGACGAGAGAGGAAGAGGCGAATGCCACTTTATCACGACGACGATCAGACCATGCTGGCGGAGAGCGCCAGCCAGTTCATGTCCGAACAGGGCAACACCCAGAAGCAGCTGCGCCACTGGCGCGACCGCGATTGCAAAGACGGTTTCGGCCATGAGCTGTGGAAGCAGTTCGCCGAGATGGGCTTTACCGGCATCCTGGTCGGCGAAGACCACGGCGGGCTCGGGATGGGCCATGTCGAAGCGGGCATCGTGCTCGAGGAAATCGGTCGCAACCTGACCCCGTCGCCCTTCCTCACCAGCTCGGTGCTGGCGGCGACCGCGCTGGCGCATGCGAGCGACGATGCCAAGGGCCGCTGGCTTCCCGGCATGGTCGAAGGCGAGAAGGTCTATGCCATCGCCATCGACGAGGGCGCCAAGCATCGCCCGGAAACGATCCGCACCAAGGCCGAGAAATCGGGCAACGGCTTTAAGATTTCCGGTCAGAAGGACTTCGTGATCCACGGCGCCAGCGCCGACATGATGATCGTCGCCGCGCGCACCTCGGGCGGCGACAGCGACGAGGATGGAATCACGCTGTTCGCGGTCCCGAAGGACGCGAGCGGGATGAGCCACGACGCGGTCCGGCTGGTCGACAGTTCGGTCGCGACCCACACGAAATTCGACGGGGTCGAACTCGACGGCGACGCGGTGATCGGCGAGGTCGATGGTGGACGCGCTGTGCTCGACGCGATGCTCGTAGCCGGACGTGTCGGTGCCGCCGCGGAAGGCGTGGGCGTAGCTCGGGGCGCGATGGACATGACCGTCGACTATCTCAAGCAGCGCAAGCAGTTCGGCAGGCTGATCGGCGAATTCCAGGCGCTCCAGCACCGCGCCAGCCATCTCTATTCCGAGGTCGAAATCGCCCGCGCGGTGGTGATCAAGGCGGCGCAGCTGCTCGACGGCGGCAGCGAGAAGGCCGATTTGATGGCTTCGGTCGCCAAGGCCAAGGTCGCCAAGGTCGCGGGTCTCGCTGTGCGCGAAGGCGTGCAGATGCACGGCGGCATCGGGATGACCGACGAATACGACATCGGCCTCTACATGAAGCGCGACCGGGCGCTGCAGGAGTTTCTGGGCGACCAGTACTACCACGCGGGCCGCGTCGCCGAGATGAGCGGCTACTGATCCTAAGCACCTCCCCTTCAGGGGAGGGGTTGGGGTGGGGGCTGTGCTGCTGCTGCCCCACCCCGTTGCGACTAGGCGCCGCTGCGCGACGCCAAGTCTCACTGCCCCTCCCCTGAAGGAGAGGGGGTTTAGAAGGAGAACACAGATGAACCTCAACGACCTTTTCAGTCTCGAAGGGCGTACCGCGCTCGTCACCGGCGGCAGCCGCGGCATCGGTCGGATGATCGTCGAAGGCTTCCTCGCCGCCGGGATCGACCGGGTCTACATCACCGCGCGCAAGGGCGGAGAGCTGAACGAAACCGCCGAAGAACTGGGCGACAAGGTCGTCCCGATCCAGGGCGACATCTCGACCATGGAAGGGATCGACGAGCTGGTGGCGGAGATTTCCGGTCGCGAAAAGAAGCTCGACATCCTGGTCAACAATGCCGGCGCCGCCTGGGGGAACGACTACCTCGATTTCCCCGAGCAGGGCTGGGACAAGGTGATGAACCTCAACGTCAAGACGCCCTTTTTCCTGACCCAGAAGCTCCACACCCTGCTGACCGCCGCGGCCAGCCATCAACGGCCCGCCAAGGTGATCAACATCGCCAGCGTCGACGGGTTGCGGATCAATCCGTGGGAAACCTATTCCTACCAAGCAAGCAAGGCGGCGCTGATTCATCTCACCCGGCGCATGGCCGCGCGGCTGGTCCAGGATCATGTCTATGTGACGGCGATCGCCCCGGGAGCTTTCCCCTCGGACATGAACAAGGTCGCGCGCGATATGGGCGACGAAAGCGCCAAGGGTATCCCCAACAAGCGCGTCGGCGATGCTCTGGATATGGGCGGCAGCGCCGTTTATCTTGCCAGTCGCGCGGGCGATTACACAGTGGGCGAAACGCTCGCGGTGGATGGCGGGATCGTCAACGCCCACCTGCCGACCCATTTCGCCGATCCAGCCGGCGGGCGCTGAACTAGGCGGCTGCGCTTACCATCCGTTCGTCCGGCATGAGGATCGGGGGTAGGCCCTCGAACCGGGGCCGGGCGAGCAGATAGCCCTGAATGTAGCGCACACCCAGCGTGCGCAACGTCTCGAACTCCTCTGCGGTCTCGATGCCTTCGGCGATCACGCCGATGCCGAGCGAACGCGCCATCCGTACCACC
The DNA here is from genome assembly GCF_030717865.1 of Qipengyuania benthica. Classification (NCBI taxonomy): domain Bacteria; kingdom Pseudomonadati; phylum Pseudomonadota; class Alphaproteobacteria; order Sphingomonadales; family Erythrobacteraceae; genus Qipengyuania; species Qipengyuania benthica. The sequence goes on from NZ_JAVAIL010000001.1 coordinate 737,537, forward strand.
CCGTCGACCACCTTGCGTTGCGGAAGGCATCCATCGAGCCCTCTGATGAGCGCCATGTCGAGCTTGATGTAGTCGGTCTGGAATTTGACCAGTAGGCCGAGCCCGGCATGGCCCGCGCCGAAATCGTCGATCGCCGTGCCGAAGCCGAGTTGCTGGTACGTCTCGATAATGCCGCGGACATGCTCGGTGTCGATCATCTCCTCGTTCTCGGTGAATTCGAAGATCAGCCTTTCGGTCGGGAAGCCGGTGGCCAGCGCAGTCTTGAGCGTCAGCTGGATGCAGGCGAGCGGCGAATAGACCGCATTGGGGAGGAAGTTGATCGACAGGCGTGCACCGGTGTCGCGGATACCCGCAGCCACCGCGCCTTCGATCGCCGCGACCCGGCATTTCTGATCGAAGGCGTAGCGGCTTTCCTCCGAAATGCTCGCCAGTACCTCGGCGGCCGGTTCGCCGTTGATGCCCCGAACGAGCGCTTCATAGACGAAGGGCTTGCCGGTCTCGACATCGACAATGGGCTGGAAGGCCATCGAAATGGCGAATTCGTGCAGTTGCGACCTGCACCCTTGGCATCCACTTTTCACGCGCAGCACTCCTAACGTACCGGCATTATAGCGGAATTATCTAACCTGGGATTAATACTTTGAATTATTTAACAATTATCAGTCATTGCGTGCCTCAGGCGGCGACGGTCACAGCATCAGTTCTCGCACGAAGGGGATCAGACCGGTCTGCCGCTGGCGCTTCATCCGCTCGGCGGCGAGAATTTGGCGCACCTTGGCGAAGCAGGCTTCGACATCGTCGTTGATGACCACATAGTCATAGCCGTCCCAATGGCTGATCTCGGCGCGGGCGCGCTCCATCCGGCTGGCGATCACCTCGGCCGAGTCGGTTCCGCGGCCCGTCAGCCGGCGCTGCAATTCTTCCAGGCTGGGGGGGAGAATGAAGACCCGGACCACATCCTGCTGGTCCTTCTGATAGAGCTGCTGGGTGCCCTGCCAGTCGATGTCGAAGAGGAAGTCCTGCCCGTCCTTGAGCGCCGACCGGATATGGCCCTTGGGCGTGCCATAGCGGTATCCGAAGACGGGTGCCCATTCGTAGAAATCGTCTTCCTCGATCATGACGTCGAATTCGCCATCCGAGACGAAGTGGTAGTGGACGCCTTCGATCTCCCCGGGGCGCGGAGGCCGCGTGGTGACGGAAACCGACAGTTTAATCTCTTCGTCGGCGCCCAGCAGCATCCGCGAAATGGTCGTTTTTCCCGCACCTGAAGGAGAGGACAAGATATACATCAAGCCGCGCCGATGCAGGGCGTCGGACTCTGGGTCCGTATCGATGTGCGGGTGCGAGCCGCTTGCTAGGGGGGGGTGAGCCATGGGGGCTGTTGCCCCATCGCGCCGTGGCAAATCAAGCCCTGTGATGGGAGGTCGACCAGTGCGGCCAGGCAGTCCTAGTCGTAATCGGCCTGCTTCCGGAGCATCCTTTCGCCCGTTCGCCGCGATTTGCGGCGCGACTGGCTGCGATCGAACAGGACCTTGAGTACCAAGCCGGTGCTCACGATCGCAGCGCCGGGAAGCGAACGTGTCGCCACCTTGGTCACGCCATAGGCGGCCATCGTGTGCAGCAGCGATCGGTTTTCCACCGCATCCTTTGCGAACTGGCTGCCGTATTTGCGGCCCAGAACCGCCTTCTCCACCGTAATCCGCGACAAGCGGCCGACGCTGCGGAGCAGGATGTCGTTGATGATGAGATTGGTGGAAGGATTGGTGCTCGGCCCAGGAACGGTATCGCGCTCACCCGAAACCGATTCGACAGCGTCGTCGATCCGGTCGGAGGCCATATCGGTTAGGTGAGTCGGCTTTGCCATGAGAGTCTGCCCCAATGCGGCGCAGACGCGGCTGCGCGATTATTTCTTGCGGCCGAAATCGACCGTGACGACGTTCGAACCGTCGTCGCTTTCCTTAACGATTCCCTCGGCGTCGCGTTCCAGCTCGTCATTGCCGGGGTCGTCCGTCGGGGTGGGCGCCATGTCGGCGACGGTCGCCTGGAACTGCAGCCCGAAGTCCACCGCCGGATCGACGAATTGCGTGATCGCGGCGTAGGGGACCACGAGTTCGGCGGGAATCTGGTTGAAGGACAGGCCGACGCTGAACAGCTCTTCCTCGACCCGCAGATCCCAGAACTTGTTCTGCAGGACTATGGTCATCTCGTCCGGAAACCGTTCGCGCAGCGAGGCCGGGACGGAGACGCCGGGGGCGTGGGTTTTGAAGGTGATGTAGAAGTGATGCGCGCCGGGCAGTTCGCTGCCCGCGTCGACGATTTCGCCCAGCACGCGGCCGACCACGGCGCGCAGCGCCTCCTGGACGATGGCGTCATAGGGGATCAGGCTGTCGGGTGTATCGTCGCTCATGGGGTGCTAGGTGGAACGGCTCCGCCCGCGGGTCAAGCGCCTTGCGCGACTGATCGACGTCGCCGAAGCGTCGGGCCGCGCTCCCCGCTTGCGCCGCACCGCCAAGGCTTCTAGCGCTCGCGGCCATGCGCACAGCCACCATCGAACGCAAGACGACGGAAACCGCCATTCATGTGACGGTCGATCTCGACGGCACCGGAGCTTATGCGGTTGAAACCGGCATCGGCTTTCTCGATCACATGGTCGAACAGTTTTCGCGCCATTCGCTGATCGACGTGACGATGAAGGTCGCGGGCGATCTGCATGTCGATCAGCACCACACCACCGAGGACAGCGCGATCGCGCTGGGTCAGGCGCTGGCGCAGGCGCTGGGCGACAAGGGCGGGATCGCGCGCTACGGCACCGCCTATTCGCCGATGGACGAGACGCTGGCGCGGGTGGCGCTGGATATTTCCGGGCGGCCCTATCTGGTGTGGAAGGCGGGTTTCACCCAGGAAAAACTCGGCGAATGGGACACCGAGCTGATCGAGCACTGGTTCCATTCTGTGGCGCAAGCTGCTGGAATCACGCTACATTGCGAACTGCTCTACGGGCAGAACAACCATCATATCTGCGAGGCGCTGTACAAGGGTTTCGCGCGCGCCATGCGCCAGGCGGTCGAGATCGATCCGCGCAAGGGCGGGGCGGTGCCGAGCACCAAGGGGCAGCTGGGTGGCTGAGATCGTGGCGCTGGTCGATTACGGCGCGGGCAACCTCCATTCGGTCGAGAACGCGCTCAAAGCGGTGGGCGCGCAGGTTCAGGTTACCGCCGATCCCGACGTGCTCCGCGCCGCGGACCGGATCGTCCTGCCGGGTGTGGGATCGTTCAAATCCTGCGCCGAAGGACTGCGGGCGATCGAGGGTGCGGTGGAGGCGATGACCGAGCGGGTGCAAATCGGCGCAGCACCGTTTCTGGGGATCTGCGTCGGCATGCAACTGCTTGCCACCCGTGGGCTGGAACACGGCGCAACCGACGGATTGAATTGGATTTCAGGCGAAGTGCGCCCGATCGAAGCGAGCGACGAGACCGTCAAAATACCGCATATGGGCTGGAACGATGTTGCCATGACCCCGCATGCCCGCAACCAGGATTTGGTCGCGCCGGGCGAGGCCTATTTCCTCCATTCCTACCATTTTCATGCCGACAGCGGCGCCGATGTGGTCGCGATGACCGATCATGGCGGCGGACTGGTCGCCGCGGTTGGGCGCGGCAATATTCTCGGCGTCCAGTTCCACCCCGAAAAGAGCCAGGGCTATGGCCTGGCGCTGCTCGAACGCTTTCTCGACTGGAGACCGTGACGTGATCGTCTTTCCTGCAATCGATCTCAAGGGCGGCGAAGTCGTGCGGCTGGCCGAGGGCGATATGGCCCGTGCAACGGTCTATGGCGACGATCCCGCCGCGCAGGCGCTGCTGTTCGCCAACGCCGGGGCGGAATATCTGCACGTGGTCGATCTCGACGGCAGCTTTGCGGGGCGCGCCGAAAACCGCGAAGCGGTGGAAGCCATCGTCGCGGCGTTTCCGGGCTATGTGCAGCTTGGCGGCGGCATCCGCGACGCGGCGGCGGTCGAGGGCTGGTTCGGGCTCGGCGTGGCGCGGGTGGTGATGGGCTCGGCCGCACTCAAGGACCCCGAATTCGTCAAGGCGATGGCGAAGGAGTGGGAGAACGGCATCGTCGTCGCGGTCGATGCCAAGGACGGCATGGTCGCGACCGAGGGCTGGGCCGAGGTTTCCGACGTGCCGGTGCGCGATCTCGCCCGGCGGTTCGAGGATGCGGGCGTCGCCAGCCTGCTGTTCACCGACATCGGCCGCGACGGGATGCTCAAGGGCTGCAACGTGTCTGCGACGGTCGAACTGGCGCGGAGCGTCGATATTCCGGTGATCGCCAGCGGCGGGGTCAAGGGGCTCGACGACATCCGCATGCTCGCGCTGCACGCCGGCGACGGGATCGAGGGGGTGATCACCGGGCGGGCGCTTTACGAGGGGCGGCTCGACCTAGCGGCGGCTATCCAGATGGCGGAGCGCGGGTGATGCGTCTCCGGTTTCGTCATTGCGAGGAGCCGCAGGCGACGCGGCAATCCAAAGGCGGATCGCTCGACGTACTGGATTGCTTCGCTGCGCTCGCAATGACGAGCCTTGCGCTAAGTTCTCCACGATGACCGTCCGCATCCGCGTCATCCCCTGTCTCGACGTCGCCGAGGGCCGTGTGGTCAAGGGCGTCAATTTCGTCGATCTTAGGGATGCGGGCGATCCGGTCGAGCAGGCGCAGGCCTACGACGCGGCGGGGGCCGACGAGCTGTGTTTTCTCGACATTTCCGCCACCCACGAAGGGCGCGGGACACTGATTGACATCGTCCGTCGCACTGCGGCGGTGTGCTTCATGCCGCTGACCGTGGGCGGCGGAGTGCGCAGCGTCGAGGATGCGCGCGCGTTGCTGCTGGCGGGGGCGGACAAGGTGGCGGTCAATTCCGCCGCGGTCGCACGGCCCGAGCTGGTGGGCGAGATCGCGGCGCGCTTTGGCAGCCAATGCGTCGTCGGCTCGGTCGATGCGCGGCGGACCGAGCCGGGCCGCTGGGAAATCTTCACCCATGGCGGGCGCAAGCCAACCGGGATCGATGCAGTCGAACACGCCGTGCGGCTGGCCGAGCTGGGGGCGGGCGAATTGCTGGTCACGTCGATGGACGGCGACGGCACCAAGCGCGGCTACGATCTCGAGCTGACCCGAACCATCGCCGATGCGGTCGGCGTTCCGGTGATCGCCAGCGGCGGGGTCGGATCGCTCGACCATCTGGTCGAGGGCGTGCGCGAGGGCCATGCCAGCGCGGTGCTGGCAGCCTCGATCTTCCATTTCGGCGAGCATACGATCGCAGAAGCGCACGACGCCTTGCGCGCTGCCGGATTGCCGGCCCGGGGATGATGCAACGCGGCTGAATAGCCACAAGCCGGTATCAAAGCGGGACGCTTTGCAAGATTGATCCCCCGGTGCCGCGCCCCGCGACTATGGCTGCGCCATGTCGAGCCAGGCCATCGCGATCGTATCCCAACTGTCGACCCTTCCCGGGGTGCGCGAAACGGCTGCCGCGCTGAGCGAACCGAGCGCTCTGCTGTTGATCGGGATCTCGCTCGGCGGGATCGCGCTGGGCCGGCTGCTCACCCTGGGCCAACCCGCGCAGGATTGACCCGCCCCATTTGCCCGGCGCATTGACCCGGGACGCGCAGCCTTCCATGACCCGCGCCATGGACACGCTGACCCGCCTCGAAACCACCATCGCGCAGCGCCGCGGTGCCGATCCTTCCTCCAGCTATGTGGCGCAATTGCAGGCCCGCGGAATGCCGGTGATCGCGCGCAAGCTGGGCGAGGAAGCGGTCGAGACGGTGGTCGCCGCCCTGTCCGGCGACGACGAGGAACTGGTCGGCGAAGCGGCGGATCTTCTGTTCCACCTGCTGGTGCTGCTGGGCGAAAAGGATATCGCTCTGGCGCAGGTCCTGGCCGAGCTCGACCGCCGGGAAGGCTTGTCGGGACTGGACGAAAAAGCGAGCAGGAGCGAGTGATGCCGATCGACGCCACCCAACCTTACGACGACGCCAACATCTTCGCAAAAATCCTGGCGGGCGATATCCCCTCGACGAAAGTCTACGAGGACGAGTGGGCCTATGCCTTCGAAGACATCAACCCGCAGGCCGAGATCCACACGCTGGTAATCCCCAAGGGCAAATATGTCAGCTGGGACGACTTTTCCGAGCATGCCGCGCCCGATGAAATCGCCGGCTTCGTCCGCGCGGTGGGCAAGGTGGCGCGCGACAAGGGGCTGGTCGAGCCGGGATACCGGCTGCTGGCCAATGTCGGCGCGCATGGCGGGCAGGAAGTCGCGCATTTCCACGTCCATATCTTCGGCGGCCAGCCCTTGGGCCCCATGATCGCACGTTGATCGCGCGTTGATCGCACGTTGGGTCGCGACCGGGACGCCGATGGCTTTCATCGTCTGCGCTGCCCGCTTCGTCGTTTGCGATTGCTAGGCGAATCCCCCCTGCGCTAGAGCGCGCGGGACTATGAACCCGCCCAGACTTTCTCCCAATCCGCCGGATGGCACGCTCGATGGCGACCGGCACCTCTATGCCGTGCGCGTCTATTACGAGGACACCGACCTGTCGGGGATCACCTACCACGCCAATTATCTGCGCTGGTTCGAGCGTGCGCGTTCCGATCTGCTGCGTCGGCTCGAGATCGATCAGCGCGCGGCGATCGAGGAGGGCGAGGGCGCCTATGCCGTCTCCGAGGTCGGCCTGAAATATCTGCGTCCCGCCAAGCTCGACGACGATGTGCTGATCGAAACCCGCTGCACGCAGATGCGAGCGGCGAGTTGCCGGATGCAGCAGCGCGCCTGGCGCGGCGACGAGCTGCTCGCCGAGGCCGAACTGCGCATCGGCTTCGTCGCCCCCGACGGACGTCCGACCCGCCAGCCTCTCGCCTGGCGCGAAGCCTTTACCCGTTTCATGGAATCACAGGAAACCGCATGAGCTCGCTATCGATCCTTACCGCCGCGCCGACAGGGCTCGATCCGGTCGAACTGTTTCTCCAGGCCGATATCGTCGTCAAGGCGGTGATGGCCGGGCTGCTGCTCGCCAGCGTCTGGACCTGGATGATCATCGTCTCCTTCGCGATGCGGATGGGAAAACTGAACCGCCAGACCCGCGTCTATGACGAGGAATTCTGGCAGGCCGACAGCTTCGACCGCTTCATGTCCGAGCGCGGGCGCAAGGATTTGCCGCCTGCGCGGGTGGCGAATGCGGGCGTGGGCGAATGGCGCCGCTCGACCAAGGACGGGGTCAAGGATCGCGACGGGCTGCGCCAGCGGCTGGCGGGCGCGATGGACAGCCAGGTCGCGGGCGAGGCCGATCTGCTGGCTGAGCGGCTCAACTTTCTCGCCACCGTCGGCTCGGTGGCGCCCTTCGTCGGACTGTTCGGCACCGTCTGGGGGATCATGAACAGCTTCTTCCAGATCGGTGCGGCGGGTTCTTCCTCGTTGGCGGTGGTCGCACCGGGCATTTCCGAGGCGCTGTTCGCCACCGCGATCGGCCTGTTTGCCGCCATCCCTGCGGTGATCGCCTACAACCGCTACAGCCATGCGGTGAACCGCTACGAGACCAGGCTGCAGCGTTTCGCCGACCGGCTGCACGCCAGCTTCAGCCGCCAGCTGGAAAGCCGCTAGCATGGCGATGTCGCTGGGCTCGGGGCAAGGCGGTCGCAGGCGCGGTTCGCGCCGGACGCCGATGGCGGAGATCAACGTCACGCCCTTCGTCGACGTGATGCTGGTGCTGCTGATCATCTTCATGGTCACCGCGCCGCTGCTGACCGCAGGCGTCCCGGTCGATCTGCCCGACAGCCGCGCCAATGCGCTCGACAGCGAACCGCAGGGGGTGACGATCAGCATCGACGAGACGGGCAACGTCTTCATCGACGATGCACCGGTCGCGATCGGCGGCTTCGCCCGGGCGCTGGAAAGCCTGCCGCGCAGCGATGGCGGGCCGGACATCACTCTGCGCGCCGATCGGGGGCTCGATTACGGAAGGGTGATGGCGGTGATGGGCGAACTCAACCGTGCCGGCCTCAATCGCATCTCGCTGGTCACCAACAGTTCATCGGTCGAGCCATAGCGCAGCGATGATGCAAGCGAGTACCTTCCGGCGCGAGGAGCGGATCGGCCTGCTGGTGGCCTTCGCGCTGCATGTGCTGCTGGTGATCGTGTTGCTGGTGCAGCCCAACACGACGCCACAGTTCGAACCGGCCGAGCGGATGACGGTCAATCTGGCGACCGAGATCGGTATGGAAGCGACCGCGCCCGAACCGGTCGCCGAAAGCCGGGCCGCGACGGCGCCGACCCTGTCCGACACGCCGGCCCCCGCCGAGCTCGATACGCCGCCGCTGCCGTCCGAACCCGTTGCGCGACCGGTGGAGCGCATTCAGACTCCTGCGCCTGCGCCAGCCGCGCGTCCGGTCGCTCGGCCGCGCCCTGCGCCGGCTCCTGCTCCCGCTCGCAGCCAACCGCGCGAGCGTCCGCGCGCGCAGCCCTCGGCTGCTCCCGAGCGGCCTCCGGCGCGCGAGACCGCCCGCCCGGCACCGGCCAGACCCGCGAAGGCTTCGGGCGGCTCGCGGCTCGGCGAGAATTTCCTCGAAGGCGCGGGTAGCTCCACCAGCACCAGCGAGACCCGCGTTCCCGCCTCGCAGATCGGCGCGAGCGCCAAAGCCTCGATCATCCAGGCGATCATCAGGCAGATCCGCCCGCACTGGAGCGCGCCGCAGGGTGTGGATGCCGAATTGCTGGTGACGCAGCTGTCGTTCCGGCTCAACCCCGACGGCAGTCTCAATGGTCGTCCCCGCGTGGTTTCGCAGAGCGGGGTGACCGATTCGAACCGACCGCAGCAGGATCTTCATGCCGAACGCGCGATCCGAGCGGTCCAGCTCGCCGCCCCGTTCGACCTTCCGGCTGAATATTACAACGCGTGGCAAACCATTGACGGCGCGCGTTTCGACAGGAATCTGGCACGATGAAACATCTTGGTATCGCTCTCGCTTTCCTCGTCGCGGCTCCGGCTGCGGCGCAACAGACCGATCTCGGCGAACCGCTGCCCGAGGGCGGCGAGGTCGAGATCATCGAGCAGAGCGACGGCGGGCTCAGCTTCACCGTCACCGACGAGAGCGCGTGGGAGAACCTCGGCATCGCGATCCCGGCCTTCGCCACCGATCGCAATGTGCCCACGCCTGCCAACCAGTCGGGCACCGCCGCGCTCGGGCTCGAGCTGGCGCGCGTGGTCACCGCCGATCTGCGCAACAATGGGCTGTTCGAACCGACCGGACCCGATGCTCTGCCGCGTCCGCAATTCGCCAACATCACCTCGCCCGAATGGAACGTCTGGGCCAATCGCGGTGCGGAGATGCTGGTCCAAGGCTATGTCCGCGGACGCAGCGACGGGCGGCTGACGGTGGGCTGCTATCTCTACGACATGGCGCTGCGCGACGAGCTGGTGCGCGAGGGCTGGGTGGTGCAGCCTGCCGACTGGCGCCGCGCCGCGCACAAATGCGCCGACCTGATCTATTCGCGGCTAACCGGCGAGAGCCCGTTCTTCGACAGCCGGATCGCCTATATCGCCGAGACCGGCCCCAAGGACAATCGCACCAAGCGGCTGGCGATCATGGACTCCGACGGCGCCAACCACCGCTTCATCACCACCGGGCGCTCGACCGCGCTGACCCCGCGCTACTCGCCCGATTACCGCCAGCTGGTCTATCTCAGCTATGTCGACGGCAATCCGCGGATCTATGTCTACGACATCGGTACCGGGCAGCAGACGCTGGTGACGCAGAGCGAGAACCCGACTTTCGCGCCGCGCTGGAGCCCCGACGGCCGCTCGATCCTCTATTCCATGGCGGTCAATGGCAACACGGACATCTATCGCGTCGGTGCGCAGGGCGGTCGCAGCGAGCGGCTGACCGACGCGCCGGGGATCGATATCGGCGGCTCCTATTCGCCCGACGGCAGCAAGATCGTGTTCGAGAGCGATCGCTCGGGTAGTCAGCAGATCTACGTGATGGATGCCGACGGCTCGAACCAGCAGCGGCTGTCGTTCTTCGGCGGACGCGCCGCGACACCCGAATGGAGCCCGCGCGGCGACCAGATCGCCTTCACCCACATCACCGGCGATTTCAGGGTTGCGGTAATGAACACCAATGGCCGCAACATGCGCTACCTGACCAACAGCTGGCAGGACGAAGCGCCGACCTGGGCCCCCAATGGCCGCATCGTCCAATTCTTCCGGACCGAGCGCAACACGGGCAGCACGAGCCTGTGGCAGGTCGATCTCACCGGCGAGAACGAGCGCCGCCTGCCGACCCCGGTGGATGCCTCGGACCCCGCGTGGGGACCGATCCTGCCGTGAGATCATTGGTTTATCGGGTCCGGAAAACGAAATTGCACAACAGCTGAAAGGATCGGCTATTATGAATACTCGTCTCGCTGCCTCCATCCTCGCGGTCAGCACGCTCGCCGTGGCTGCCTGCCAGAAAAAACCCCCCGAAGAACTGCCGCCGCCGCCGCAGCAGCAGACCACGGCGCCGACGCCCGCACCCGCGCAGGGCCCCGCCGCCGGGGCGCTGGGCACGCAGGCGCATTTCGCCGATGCGGTGGGCGCGGAGAACACGGTCGTCTATTTCGACACCGATCGCTACAATCTCGACCCCGAGGATTCGACGCGGTTGCAGAACCAGGCGCGCTATTTCAGCCAATATCCCAACCTGACCTTCACGATCGAAGGCCATACCGACGAACGCGGAACGCGCGATTACAACCTCGCGCTGGGCGAACGGCGCGCCAATGCGGCGAAGAACTATCTGGTATCGCTGGGCATTCCCGCCAGCCGCATCCGCACCGTCAGCTACGGCAAGGAACGCCCGGTCGCGCTTGGCTCGAACCCCACGGCCTGGGCGCAGAACCGCCGCGCCGCGAGCGTCGTGATCAACTGATCACGGCCGCTGTGAAGTAAAAGCAGGGCGCTCTCTCTTGCCGGAGGGGGCGCCTGTCGCTTGCTGCCCGAACCTAGCGAGCGATCCCGACCAGCGAAACCAGCGGCGCCGAGCCGCGCTGATCGATCCCACGCGGCGGCGCCTTGTCGCCGACGATTGCGAACAACGCCATCGTCAGGGCGCACAGCGTGGCGGAGAAGGTCAGTTGCTTGCTCATCGGGTCCTCTTCGCGAGCCGTATAGCGGGGCGTGGATGAACGCTTCGTTGCAGTGCAACATTTCGCTTCGCCGGTCGTTGCAGCCCTATGCATCAACCGCCACCGCGCCTAGACTGACGCCAATGATTGCCCGACCAATGACTTATCAAGCACCCCCTCGTCATGGCTAAAGCCCGCCGGTCCAACGATTGGGGGTTCCCGCGCTGGCGCGGCTACGAGGCCGGGCGCGAGGCCGCCACGATTCGGCTGTGCGATCGCCACGGCTGCGAGGAGGCGGGCGATTGCCCCGCGCCCAAGGCCCCCAACAGCCCCGAGCGGTGGTATTTCTGTCAGACCCACGCGGCCGAATACAACCGCAAATGGGACTATTTCGAAGGGCTCGACAAGGCCGAGAAGGCCGCCCGGACCAAGGCCGAGCAGAACGAGAACGCGGGCTATGCCGAGGCGCAGCACTACGGCTGGGCGACCAGCGGCGACGGATCGCGCAGCCCCGACGAATTGCGCGCGCTCGAAGTGCTCGAACTGGAACCCGACGCCGATTTCGCCACCGTGAAGAAGGGCTGGCGCGACAAGGCCAAACAGGTCCATCCGGACGTCAAGCCGGGCGACGCCGAGGCCGCGGCCGAGTTCCAGAAACTGCAGGTCGCCTATGAAGTGCTCAAGGCTGCCGAGGAAAGACGCGAGTGGCGCGGCTAGGCCGCTGAAACCCTGAGACGCCGGGCGATCGCCGCCGCCATCCGCTTCCCCAACTCGCGTCCCTGCTCAGGATAGAGATAGGGTTCGATCAACTCGGCCTCCATCACCGCCAGCCGCCCCTCGGGCAGCCGCACCATGTCGATCCGTGCGTAGAGCAGATCGGTGACGGGCAAGGCCTCCACCACAGCCCGTGCGGTGGCGAGATCAAGGGGGGACGGCGCAAACGCCGCCTCGCTCCCTCCGAACAGCGACTGGATGCGATAGTCGTCCATCGAGGGGGTCTTCCGGACGCCATGGCTGAACGCACCGTCGATGAAGACGAAGGTGAATTCGCCCTCGTCGCGGATCGCCGGTAGGTAGGGCTGGATCATGCAGGGCCGCCCCATGCGCCAGTCGGGGCCGGGCAGGGTATCGCGGCTGAAGCTGTGCTGCCCCAATCCGCCCGCACCGATCCGGCGTTTGATCACTACCCTATCGCTGGCGAAGTGATCCATGGCAGCCGCCAGATCGGCGGTGCCGGCGTCGTCGCGCCACAGCGTCGGGATGATCGCAGCGCCGCGCGCTTCCAGCTCTTGCAGATAGCGCTTGTCGGCGTTCCAGCGCACCGCTGCGGGCGGATTGCAGACCGCGATGCCCTTGGCCGCTAGCGCGTCGAGCCTCGCAATGAATTCTTCCGGATGGTCCTGATAATCCCACGCGGTACCCAGCAGGATCAGCTCGAACCCGTCGAAGCGATCCAGAGGCGCCCGCCAGTCGATCTCCACCAGTTGCAGCCCGGCAGCGGCGAAGGCCGGACGCAATGCCGCGACCTCGAGATCGTGTTCGAAAGCGTCGCCGCGGCGCTCCGCCGCTCCGCCACAAGCAGCGGGCAGTGTCGCGCCGCAGCCGAGAAAGGCGACGCGGGCCATTAGACCCGCTCCGCCTGCGCCACCGCGTCGCTGGCGCGCAGCGCGCTGACGATGCGGTTGAGATGGGCCAGATCCTGGACCTCGAGGTCGATATCGTAACCGGTGAAGGGAGGATCGTTCTGTACCTGATCGAGCGCGCGGACATTGGCGTGGTTCTGCGCGAAGATGCCCGCCGCCTCGGCCAGCGTGCCCGGTCGATCGTAAAGCGTCACCCGCAGGCGCCCCACCGCCCCCGACGCGCGCTTGCCCCATGAAAGGTCGAGCCAGTCGCTATCGATCCCGCTGGCCAGTTCGTGGCATTCGATGGTGTGGACCTCGACCTTCTCGCCGCTCCGCCTTGTGCCCACGATCCGGTCGCCGGGAATCGGATGGCAGCATTCCGCGAAAGTGTAGGCGACCCCGGGGGTCAGCCCGCGGATCGAGATGTGCCTTTTGCCCCATTCGGGGGTCTCGGGAAGCTCTTCGGTGCAGCCCGGGACCAACGCCTCCATGACGTCGCGATCCTCGATCTCTGCGGCCCCGATGGCGTAATAGAGATCGTCCTCCTCCTCCATCTTCAGCCGCTCGAGCGCCTTTTTGAGCGCCTTCTTGCCGACTCGCGCCGGCACCCGGCCGGCGATCTCGTCGAACAGCATCTGGCCGATCTCGGCCACCTCGGCGCGCTCCTTGAGCCGTACCGCGCGGCGGATCGCGGCGCGCGCCTTGCCGGTGACGACGTAGCCGAGCCACGACAATTGCGGTTCGGCGCTGGTGCCCTTGACGATCTCCACCACATCGCCGTTCGCCAGCGGCGTGCGCAGCGGCATGTGCCGTCCGTTGATCTTTGCACCAACCGTCTGCGCGCCCAGATCGGTGTGGACCGCGAAAGCGAAATCGACCGGGGTCGCGCCCTTGGGCAGCTGGAACAGCCCGCCCTTGGGGGTGAAAGCGAAGATGCGATCCTGATAGATCGCCATCCTGGTGTGCTCGAGCAGTTCCTCGGCATCGTGGCTGGCATCGACGATCTCGATCAGATCGCGCAGCCAGCCGACCTGGCCGTCGGGGCGGTTGCCCTGCTTGTATGCCCAGTGCGCGGCAAAGCCGAATTCGTTGAGCCGGTGCATTTCGCGGGTGCGGATCTGCACCTCCACCCGCATCGAATTCTCGTACATCAGCGAGGTGTGCAGCGAACGGTAGCCATTGGTCTTGGGGGTGGAGATATAATCCTTGAACTTGCCCGGCAGGAATTGCCAGGTGCGGTGCAGCACCCCCAGCGCGCGATAGCAGTCGGTCTCGTCATCGGTGAGGACGCGGAACGCCATGATGTCGGTCACCTGTTCGAAGCTGACATGGCGTTCGGCCATCTTGCGCCAGATCGAATAGGGATGTTTCTCGCGCCCGCTTACCTCGACCTGCAGACCGGCTTCGGCCAGCGCCTGCTTCATCGCCAGTGCGATCGCATCGACCTGGCCGCCGTCCTGCTGGCGCAATTGCGTCAGGCGCTTGGCGATGGTGTGGTAGGCTTCCGGCTCGAGCTGCTCGAAGGCGAGCAGCTGCATCTCGCGCATGTATTCGTACATGCCGACCCGCTCGGCCAGCGGCGCATAGATATCCATGGTCTCGCGCGCGATCCGCTGACGCTTGTCGAGCTTCTTGATGAAATGCAGCGTGCGCATGTTGTGCAGCCGGTCGCCCAGCTTGACCAGCAGCACGCGGATATCCTCGCTCATCGCCAGCAGGAACTTGCGCAAATTCTCCGCCGCGCGCTCGTTCTCGGGCATCTGCTCGATCTTGGAAAGCTTGGTCACACCGTCGACCAGCCGCGCGACCTCGGGCCCGAAATTGTCCTCGATATCCTGGATCGTGGCGAGCGTGTCCTCGACCGTGTCGTGGAGCAGCGCGGTGGCGATCGTCTCCTGATCGAGCTTGAGATCGGTCATCAGCCCCGCGACCTCGACGGGATGGCTGAAATAGGGATCGCCCGAGGCGCGTATCTGGGTTCCGTGCTTCTGCACGGTGTAGACATAGGCGCGGTTGAGCATCGCCTCGTCGGCGTCGGGGTCGTATTCCTTGACCCGTTCTACAAGTTCGTACTGGCGCAGCATGCCCATTCAACCTGTGGGCGAACGGGGCGATTTGCAATCAAATATGCGGGGTCAACAGCAGGATCAGGTCCACACCGCCTCGGGTGGCAGGCTCATCAGGATGGCATCGATATTGCCGCCGGTCTTGAGCCCGAACAACGTCCCGCGGTCGTACACCAGGTTGAATTCGGCATAGCGGCCTCGCCATTCGAGCTGGGTGCGCTTGTCGGCATCTGTGTATTCGCTTCCCATCCGTCGGCGGACCAGCCTGGGGAAGACGTCGAGAAAGGCCTCGCCGACGTCCTTGGTGAAGGCGAAATTGCGAGCGAAGGCCGCCTCGTCCGGGCACTCGAGATGATCGTAGAAGATCCCGCCCACCCCGCGATGGACGCCGCGGTGCGGGATGTAGAAATAATCCTCCGCCCACTTCGAAAACCGCTCGTAATAGGTCGGATTGTGCGCGGCGCAGGTCGCGCGCAGCCGCGCGTGGAAATCATCGGTATCCTGCGCATAAGGAATCGGCGGGTTTAGATCGGCCCCGCCCCCGAACCAGGCCTTGCCGGTGACCAGGAAGCGGGTGTTCATATGCACCGCAGGGACGTGCGGGTTGGCCATATGCGCGACCAGGCTGATCCCGGTGGCGCAGAAGCCGGGGTCCTCGGCGGTCGCGCCGTTGATCGTGGCGGCGAATTCCGGTGCGAAATTGCCGCGCACCGTCGAGACGTTGACCCCGACCTTCTCGAACACCTTGCCCTTCATCAGCCCGCGGGTGCCGCCGCCGGGATCGTCATTGCCCTCTTCCTCGCGCAGCCACGGCGCGTAATCGAAAGCGGCGTCCGAACCCGCCTCGCGCTCGATCGCCTCGAACTCCGCGCAGATCGAATCGCGCAATTGCTCGAACCACTGGCGGGCCTGCTCGGTCTGGTCGCTGATGTCGGTCATGCGCAGGGTCTTGCCATCCTCCCGGCGGTGCGGCAATAGCCTGCCATGGTTCCCCTTTCGTTCGCCGGCCAGGAATGGCTCCTGACCAAGGGCCGCGCGCTCTACTGGCCGCGCGAACGCGCGCTGCTGGTCGCCGATCTGCATCTGGAGAAGGGCAGCTTCTTCGCGCGCCACGGCCAGATGGTCCCGCCTTACGACAGCCGCGAGACGCTCGAGCGGGTGGCATTGGCGATCCGCGAAACCGGCGCGCGGCGGGTGATCACGCTGGGCGACAATTTCCACGATTCGGACGGCTCGACCCGGCTCGAACCCTACGCCTGCGGAATGCTCGATGCGCTGACCAGCGCAGTCGATTGGGTGTGGATCACCGGCAATCACGATCCCGACATGGACGCGCGCTGCGGCGGGACGCTGGCCGAGGAGCTCGAGATCGGCGGGATCGTTCTGCGCCACCGCGCGCAGCCGGGCGAGACCCGTCCCGAACTCTCGGGTCATTACCACCCGCGGCTGCATCTCACCGTCCACCGCCGCCACATCCGCCGGCCCTGCGCGGTGGTAAGCAGCAACGACGCGTCCGACGGAACGCCATCGGGGCGGATGATCCTGCCCGCCTTCGGCGCCTATACCGGGGGGATGAATGCCGGCGACCCCGCCATTCTCGAGGCGCTGCAGCCCGCCGAGCGGATCGACGCGGTGGTCCACGCCAGGGACCGCGCAGCGAGCTTCCCGCTATGGCGCAGGGCTGCGTAACCGCCACAGAGCCCGACGAATCTGACCGACACGAACGGAATCCCCTTCCATCGCGGGCGAACAATGCGTATTTGCGCGGCTTGACTACATTCACCATCAAGGAGACAGCCCCATAGCCCGTCCACCACGTCGTTCCATGCAGCCGCCGGTCAAGAGCGGCCCGCGATACGACAATTTCATTCAAGTCCCCAAGGTTCGCGTGATCGATCACGAAGGCGAAAACCTTGGCGTGATGTACACCCGCGAAGCGATGGAGCAGGCCAATGAAATCGGCCTCAATCTCGTCGAAGTGAGTCCCAATGCGGACCCGCCGGTGTGCAAGTTTCTCGATGTCGGCAAGCATCGCTACGAGGCGCAGAAGAAGGCCAACCTCGCACGCAAGACGCAGAAGACCCAGGACATCAAGGAAGTGAAGATGCGTCCCAACATCGACACCCATGATTACGAGGTGAAGATGCGCAACGTCACCAAGTTCATCGAGAACGGCGACAAGGTGAAGATCACCCTGCGATTCCGCGGTCGCGAGATGGCGCATCAGCAATTGGGCATGGATCTGCTCAACCGGGTGCGCGACGATGTCGAGGAAATCGGCAAGGTCGAAGCCTTCCCTCGCCTCGAAGGCCGTCAGATGCTGATGGTGCTCTCGCCGCGCTAACCCTTCCGGCCGGACGCGACGCGCTCCGGCCGACGGGGACCAACGACCGCCGATCCTCGACCAACCCCGCTGTTTCATCGGCGGGCAACATTGCAGTGCCTAAAGGACAGACGTAGCATTGCAAGCAAGGGCGCGGGGAGCGCCGCGACCCGCAAGATCACAGCCCGAGGGGCGATGCGCGGTCCAATGAAAGGGTGCACGATGCGTATCACGATCAAGGCCACCGGCTTCGCAGCGATTCTGGCTGCTGCTGCTCCGACCCTCGCATATTCGCAGGACACCGCCCCCGTCCGCGCGGCACCCGTCGATCAGCGGTTCGACCAGTTCGTCCCGCGCGAGACGACAAGCACGACCAAGCTCGACTACGGCTTCTGGGACGATGCGCTGTCCTTCTTTGTCTTGCGGATGGGGCGCTCGACGCGCGAGGGCGCCAGCCGTCCCGATCCCACGATCGGAACCCGGCGGGTCTACGGCCATGATTCGCGCTACCGGCTGGAAGGCAACCGGGTTCTCTTCGATCTCGTCGATGACGAGGCCTTCACCCCGCTTACCGAATACCGGGCGGATCTCGAGCGGATCGCGACTGAGATAGATATCGCGCAACTGCCGCGCAACGAGCAGCTCGCTTTCTGGCTCAACCTGCACAATGTCGCCATGGTCGAGCAGATCGCCGCCAATTACCCGGTTTCCTCGCCCGGCGAAATCGTGATCGGCGATGCCAGGACACCGCTCGATACCACGCCCTTCATAACCATCCGCGGCGTACCGATGAGCCTGCGCGATATCCGCACCAGGATCGTCTATCCCAACTGGTCGGACCCCAGGGTGTTCTACGGCTTCTTCCGCGGCGATATCGGCGGCCCGTCGATTCGCCGCGAGGCTTTCACCGGACAGAATGTCGCGCAGGAACTCAACGATTCCGCCGATGAATTCGTAAATTCTCTGCGCGGTGTGGAAGCCTACGGCGGTTCGCTGCGCGTATCGGCGCTCTACGAAGAGCTCGCTCCCTTCTACTTCCCGAACTGGAATCGCGATCTGCATGCGCATCTCGCGGTTTATGCCGACGATGAAGTGGCGGAATTGCTTGCTAAATACGACACGATCGAACTCAACCAGTACAATTCGGATGTCGCCGATCTTGCCAAGGGCGAGCGCGAGCCCAGCTACGATTACGTCGAGCAGACCGGCAATCCGACCGGCCTCGCGCTGTCGAGCTCGATCCGCCGCCTGCTGCAGGAACGCGAGCAGAAGATGGAAGAACTCCGCAAGGAGGGCCGCAATTTCCAGATCATCCTGCTGCCCACCGGCGAAACACCCTCAGAAGCGGCGAGCAGCGAAGTCGAATAGCGCATCGGCACTGCACGCCTCCCCGGTTGAATTCTGCCCCGCAAAGGCATAGTTCCCGCGCCAGATTCGGCGTCGGCGGAGAGGCGTTCCTGCGGAGGTTAGGAACGGGTGCCCCCGGCCGCCTCCTGGCTCCCGCCTCCCTGGGAGCAACTCGACAGGAAGGACTGCCGCAATGAGCGACAGCATCATCGATCCCACCACGCCGCGCAAGGCACCCAAACCCGAGGTCACCAAGATCCAGGGCCGACCCTTGAAGCCCTCCACCCTGATGATGGGCCATGGCTACGACCCGGTTCTGTCCGAGGGTAGCCTGAAGCCGCCGATCTTCCTCACCAGCACCTTCGCCTTCGAAAGTGCGGCGGCGGGCAAGCGCCATTTCGAGGGCATCACCGGAAAGCGTCCCGGCGGCGCCGACGGGCTGGTCTATTCGCGCTTCAACGGCCCCAACCAGGAAATCCTCGAGGACCGGCTGGGCATCTGGGACGGCGCAGAGGATGCCTTGAGTTTCTCCAGCGGCATGACCGCGATTACCGTGCTGATGCTCGCCTATGCCAGCCAGAACGACGTCATCGTCCATTCGGGCCCGCTCTACGCAGCGAGCGAAGGCTTCGTCGCCAAGGTGCTGGCCAAGTTCGGGGTGAAATACGTCGATTTCCCCGCGGGCGCGACCCGCGAGCAGATCGACGCAGTGCTCGACAAGGCCAAGGGGATGGCCGCCGAGAGCGGCGGCAAGGTGTGCATGGTCTATCTCGAAAGCCCGGGCAATCCGACCAATGCGCTGGTCGATATCGAGGCGGTGCGCGATGCCCGCGATGCCGCGCTGGGCCCCGACTGCCCGATCGCGATCGACAACACCTTCCTCGGCCCGCTGTGGCAGCGCCCGCTCGATCATGGCGCGGATATCGTGGTCTATTCGCTGACCAAATATGTCGGCGGCCATTCGGACCTCGTCGCGGGCTCGATCGCCGGCGCGCGCAAATGGATGGATCCGGTGCGATCGCTGCGCAACACCATGGGCGGCATCTGCGATCCCAACACCGCCTGGATGCTGTTGCGCTCGCTCGAGACGGTGGAACTGCGGATGCAGCGCGCGGGCGAGAACGCCGCCAAGGTCTGCGAATTTCTCGCCAAGCACCCCAAGGTCGATGGTCTCGGCTATCTCGGGATGATCGAGGATGCCCGCCAGCAGGACATTTACGATCGCCACTGCCTGGGCGCGGGCTCGACCTTCTCGGTGTTCATCAAGGGCGGCGAGGCAGAGTGCTTCCGCTTCCTCGACAATCTCACCATCGCCAAGCTCGCGGTGAGCTTGGGCGGAACCGAGACCCTGGCCAGCCACCCGGCCTCCATGACGCATCTCTCGGTGGCCGAGGGACGTAGGGCCGAACTCGGGATTTCGGACAATCTGGTGCGGATCTCGGTGGGGATCGAGGACGCCGACGATCTGATCGCCGATTTCGAACAGGCGCTCGAGCACGTTTGAAACGATGTTCAGTACCGCCGGGGTGCTTGAACGAAGCTTCACTCCCGTCGAGGAGGGGTACCTCTACTACCCCTCCCGATGGAGCCACGGATATCTGGTGAGACCGGACGAGTACAAGGCACTGATCTACGATTGGCAGCGCGTCGCCGGTTGGAAAGGAATTTTGAGCCTCGTCGGATTTCTGTCCGTAGCGCTGCTTGTGGGCATGGCGATGATTTATTGGCTCGGGCTGGACGAGTGGGCAAACACGGCCCTCAGTCTCGGACTGGCAACCGCCCTGGTTTGCTATCCGATCTGGAAAAGCACTGCTACCAATCGCCTGATCCGCAGCAGAGAGCCGGCTGTTCCGCCGCGATCTTCTAGGGCTGCTGACGATGCGATGGGCAGAGCGCTGGGACGCCCCATGGCGCTGTGGCTGGCATACTTTCGCTTGTCGCATTGGGATGGGCGATTGCCTTTGCAGCGGTGACCCCCCTTTGGGGTATTCCCGCAGCAATCTTTTTTGCGATCCTTGCCTTTTTCAACCTACGCATCGCCGTCCGTGCATTCCGTTCGTAGCCCAAGACGATCGGTTTTCAGGGTTGCGCCGCGACGCTGCCCGCCGGCACTGGTGGCTCGGCGTAGCGGTGTGGGGATGCGCGAGGTGGCCAAGCACGCCCGTCTCGCACCGGAGGGCTGCTGGTTTCAGAGCGGGTTCATGCACCTGCATGTCGGCATCGATCCGGCCGTTACGATCCGCGAGACCCGATACGCGCGGCTGTCTATCGGCGGCCCCGTCGGCAACCGGATCGAGTTGATGCAACGGCTGTAGGCGAGACTGGACCCTATTCTCCGTCCGCCCCCACCCGCCGTACCGGAACGGGGATGTTGCAGATATCCGCGCCGCCCGCGGGCACGATGAAGAAGGGATCGCGCCGGTTGGCGCGCGCCTCGGTATAGCGCGCGAAGCTCTCGCTCTCGGTGGAGAGGTATTCGAAGCGCGGCTGCTCGGCGGCGGGCAGGTCGCTCGCGACGCGGATCGACTGGATCGGGATGCGCTGAGCAGGGTCCTCGTAGAACCCCAGTGCACCCGTGCCGCGCGGCAGGCTGGAGAGATGCTCGATCCCTTCGATGACCCGCCCGACCAGCGCGATGTTGCGGTCGAGATGGCGCGGCGCATGGCCGATCACCGTGTAGAGTTCCGCGCCCGAACCAGTATCGGGCGACATGCCCCGCCCGACGCCGACCATGCCGTAGCAATGGGCGGGCCAGAATGCGTCCGGGTTTGTCGCGAAGGGCCAGCCATCCGAGAAGCCGGTTCTTTGCGCATAGCTGTCCGATTGGTAGCGACCGACGATTGCATATTGATTGTGCACCGGGTCGTATCTTGTGGAGCCGGAATGGGCGGCAATTGCCTTGGAATACCGCTCGCTGAACCCGCGCATCGCTCTGCTCAGACTGGCTCCACCGGGACTTTCGCGCACAACGGTGTATTCGGTTTCATCCATCTCCCGCAGCCCCTCAGGCAACGGCTTCGCCGGACCATCGGCCTCGGGATTGTCGTGATTCGGATCGCCCCACTGGACGACGTAATTGTCCTGCACTCGGTTGACGCTGATCCCGTCGTACCAGCCGGCGCGGGCGAGGGTGCGGATGTTCTCGACCCAGCCCTGCGAGAAGGGTGGCGGCATCAGCTGGAACACGACTTCGCGCGCGCTGCCATCGGCGTCCGGCGCCAGCGTCATCACCAGCAGATCGTCGGGCGCGATCCGCATCCAGTCCTGTGGCGCGGCGGCCGCGACTATCTCGCCCGGCGAGGCCGCAGCTTGGGGCGGCGCCTCCTGTGCGGCGAGCGGCGAGGTAAGCGTGAGGGCGGCGAGCGCGGATACGGCGGTTCGGATCATGGCGCGAAGCTGGCATGGAACGCACCTGCGCACAATCGCCAATGCCGGGACGGGGAGACCGACGGGACCGTTCTTCGTCCACGCCTCCAACCGCCGCGCGCACGCCTTGCGCAAGCCAGCCAAGCCGTCTAGAGGCGCGCCTTCCCAGCCGGGTATGCGGAGCGGTGGCCGAGTGGTCGAAGGCGCACGCCTGGAAAGTGTGTATAGGTCAAAAGCCTATCGTGGGTTCGAATCCCACCCGCTCCGCCAAGACCCTGTTCTCCATTCTTCATCGATGACTAAGCTAAGCCAATGGTTGGATGGCTTTATGAGGTGCTTCGGAAGAATGGCCAACAGCTGCTGCAATTCTTTGGCGAGGACGATGATGATCCGCTCTCGTCGTCGGTCTTGAGCTTCGGCGCCGGTCTGCCGCGATCGATCCGGCTTGGGCGGGATAAGGAATATCCGAGAAGAGGCCCGATAGTTTCCCGACCCGCTTCACCAGTCGCTGCAACCGAAACCTGTTCAGGCTTTCGCCTCTGCAGATCGAGACATCGGCCCCTGCTGCAGTGTCTCAGCAGACCATGGGGCCTTGCGCGAAGCGACCTCGCGACGCCATCTTCAGGGAAGCGTCAATCGGACCCTCAAGGAGAGAGCCAGCGCGTCCTTGGTCCTCGGATCGCCTCCCGGTCGGCGGATGTACTGAATGTCGGGCTGAAGGGTCATGAAGGGGGCGACGAGGTCGGAATACGTCAACTCGAAGCCCACTTCGTCCTCTCCACCGGTTGCGCTGCCCTCGGAGACGAGCAGATGATAATCGCTGGTCAGAAGACCGCGGTTGATGCCGAATGCAAACTGCCCGTCCGGCCTGCCAGCAATAGGAGCCGGCCATAGACCTCCGATCTGCCAGCCTCCGCGGAAAGGGGTGGTCTCTCCATCGGAAAATCCGACGCGGGCAAACAGGTGCAACGGTTCTGCGCGCCCTATCGAGATCGGCTGCTCGACAAGAATGTATCCACCCTGGGCGATCTCACCGTGCCGGTCGTGCTCGCCTTCTGACAGAAGGAAGCGAGGCTGCCGCTTCGTGTACCGCCAGAACCCGGCAGCCAGCTTGCCCGTCCTCGTCCATCCTGCTTCGCCGATCAGGAGCAGGCCGTCCTTCATCCGGACGTCGATGCCGTCGGGATCGCCGAGAACGCCCGCCTTGGCATTGACCGTCGCGGCCTGAACATAGCCGTCCTTGCCGACTGCGACACGCAGGCGAGCAGTCAAAGCCGTCGAAGGAAAGATCGATGGTCCATTAGGGCCGGTCGCGGCCAGCTCCGAACCGATGCCGAACGCAGGCCCAATCAGGAGCGATGCAGCTTCGTTCTGATAAAATTCCGCATTCAAGTCGGCGAGGCCAAGAAGCAGTCGGACCCTTTCCTCCGCGAAGCTCTGCTCAATCCATAATTGGTAGAGCTTGGAGCGATCCTCATCGACTTCGATGTTGTTGATACCCTGGATCGTCCCGGCGAGCTCGTTTGGGCGGCCGCTTCGATTGCTTAGCAGGTGAATGCGAGCGCGTGCTCCCTTCCATCCAGCGAGTTCACTCAGATCGGCGTCGACGGCCACCTCCAGATTGTCCGTTGCGCGGACGCCTTCCTCAAGTCCCCCATCGACGATACCCACCAAGTCGGCAGTGTAGAGGGCGCTGAGATCCAGCCCGGGCACGGCGGGTGCTTCACGCGAGGCGGCTGGGGAGGCGGGAAGCAGCGCTGCAGCGAGCAGCAGGGCACAACACCTGATCTTGTTCTTCACGGAAGTGCTCGGCCTTTGGAGAGGTGATACAGCCAGCTTCCGCAGCGGACCTGACCAAGCCATTATAGAACAACCGAACGCTCCTGCTGTGCGACGCATGGATATCGTCCGCACCAAGGCTTCGGGTGACTGGACGGAGATCTAGAGGAGAGTTTGCACACGGCTAGCGAGCGTAGATACGGACGTGCGCGGCTCTAGCGAGCCGCGGTTTCTCTGCGGCGGCGCGGTGCCGAGCGAACGCACCTGCTGGCAAGAGAGGTCGAACCTACAGCGCTCCGGACGTGTGCGCTGTTTGTTGCAACGGGAGATCCGCAATTCAGACGGCAGAGCTGAAGCGCCGGTTCGACTCGCGCCGATAGGGATCGAAAAGCGCTGCGATGGTTCTCGCATAGGGCAGGCCCTCGGGAGCGATCGCGAGGCGTACGCCATTGAGCGAAGCGAGTTTGCGTTCGAGGAACGGCGCCAGACTGTCGCAGACTTCCGACAGCAGAGCGCGCGAAACATCCGCGCCGCCCGAGCAGAGCAGGCTCTCGATGATCCTTCCGCGCCTCTGGTCCTCGCCGGACCGGGCGATCCCCCGGGCGGCGGCGAGCTGTCCCTGCGTCGCCATCATCCGGTAACGGCCGCTGTTTTTTTCGTTTTGTGCCAGCAATTGCGGGAATGCGCTGATCGCCGAGGCGCCCAGTCCGATCACATTGGGTGCGTCGTCGTCGGTGAATCCCTGGAAGTTGCGATGGAGCGTTCCAGCAAGAGCGGCAGCGGCCAGCGGATCGCCGGCCCGCGCGAAATGGTCGAAACCCACGGGTTCGTAGCCATGCGTGCACAGATGGGTGAAGCCTAGCTGCGCCATTTCGAACCGCTCCGCCTGGTCGGGCATATCGCTGATATCGATAACCCGCTGACGCGGCACGAGATGAGGCACATGCGCATAACCGAACAGGGCAATCCGGTCGGCACCCAGCGCCTGCGTGCGCCGCAGGCTGTCGAGCAGATCCTCGCGCGTCTGGCGGGGTAGCCCGTACATCAGATCGAAGTTCAGCGAGGTGACGCCCGCGGCTCTCAACCATTCGGTGCCTTGCCGGATCAGCTCTTCGGACTGAATCCGTCCGATGGTGGCCTGGCAATGCGGTGCGAAGGTCTGCACTCCGAGGCTGGCACGCTCGATACCAACCTCTTGGATCGTATCGGCCCATCGGCGAGTCATGCTGCGCGGATCGAGTTCGATGGACATGACCGGATCGGCAAGCCCGAAGCGCAGCGCGAGGGTGTCGACCAGCCGCGCGAAATCCGCCGGCGCGATCGCATTGGGGCTCCCCCCGCCAAAGGCCACACGGGCGATCCGGGTGCCCTCAGGCAAAAGCGCCGAGACCGTCTCGATCTCGGTTTGCAAGGCGGATAGGTAGGATTCGACACGGCTCCTTCGCCCTACCGCGCCGGTGTTGCACCCGCAGTAGAAACAGATTGCCTCGCAGAACGGAATGTGGACGTAGAGCGACACGTTTCCCTCTACGCTCTCTAACGCCGTTCGATAGGCGTCGGATTCGATCGCCGCGAATTCGGCCGCGGTCGGAAAGCTGGTATAGCGGGGGACGGGGGTTGCGAGCAGGTCTGGATGGTAGGGCCACATGCCGCCTTTGAAGCGCAAGCACGCAGCCGCGTCATTGCGCTGGATCAATCGGACTCAATCCGGCTCGTCTTCCTCGTCGATCAGCACCCGATTGGCGGCGCCATCGAGATCCTCGAACTGGCCGTCGCGCATCGCCCAGAAGAAGAACGCCAGCCCGGCGGCCCCCATGCCCAGCGCGATCGGGATCAGGAAGGCGAGAATGCTCATGCCTGCGGCACCTTTGCCGCACCGGCCAGCCGCAGCGAATTGCCGACCACGACCAGCGAACTGAGCGACATGGCGACGGCGGCGATCAGCGGCGTGACCAGGCCGGAAATCGCCAGCGGCACGGCCAGAATATTGTAGCCGATCGCAAAGCCGAAATTCTGTCGCACGACCGCCATCGTCCGGCGGGCAACCCTGATCGCCAGCGCTATCGGCATGAGGTTTTCGCCGATGAAGACCGCATCAGCGGCCTGTCGGCTGGCGTCGCTCGCGGTGCCGGGGGCGATCGAGGCATGGGCGGCGGCCAGCGCGGGTCCGTCGTTGAGCCCGTCGCCGACCATCAGCGGGCGGTGACCGGCACGCTTGAGGTCATCGAGCACCGCGAGCTTTTCCGCCGGTTTCATCGCTCCCGAACCCTCGATACCCAATTCGGCGGCGACCCCGGCGACTGCAGCCGGGTCGTCTCCGGATATGATCGCCGAGCGCAGGCCGAGCGACTCGAGAGCCGAGAGGGTGGTCTTGGCATCGGAGCGCGATTGATCCTCGAAGCCGACGATCCGGATGGCTTCGCCGATGCGCAGAGCCACACTCGTCCTCGAAGTCGGGACGGCGGGCCGTTCGAGCGCGACATCGATCTCGCGCCAGCGCCCGGTTACGCCTTCGCCGCCGACCTCGCGCACATCGGACAGCTCCGCCGGCGCGACCCGCATCGCCGTGAGCGATCTGGCGAGACCGAGGCTGAGCGGATGGCGGCTCTGCTGCGCCAGCGCCAGAGCGATGCTCTTCGCCTCTTGGTCGAGGCCGGCGACATCCGCGCGCAGTTCTCCCAGGGTCAGCGTTCCCGTCTTGTCGAACAGCGCAGTATCGACTTCTGCTAGCCGTTCCAGAGCGCTGCCGTCCTTCACCAGCAAACCCTTGCGGATCAAAGCGCCCGAAGCCACCACCTGAGCAGCTGGCACCGCCAGCCCCATCGCGCACGGGCAGGTGATGATCAGCACCGCGATCGCGATCACCAGCGACTGGTGCCATCCGGCCCCTGCGATCATCCAGCCTACGAACGCAATTGCGGCGAGCGAATGCACCGCCGGGGCATAGAGACGCGAGGCACGGTCGGCGATGCGGACGTAGCGGCTGCGCGACTGTCCCGCTTCATCCATCAGTCGGGCGATACCGGCGAGGGCGGTATCGTCGGCCACGGCGGTCACCCGCACCCGGATCGGCTCGAGCAGATTGATTGCCCCGGCAAGGATCGGATCGCCTTCGCAAGCCTGTTCGGGAACGCTTTCCCCGGTGAGCATCGAATTGTCGATCGTGGCGCTCCCGTGTTCGATGATACCGTCGGCGGCCAGAGCTTCGCCCGCAGCCACCAGCATGACCATTCCGGGCTCGAGCCGGTCCGCTGCTATCCGGACGATCGTTCCATCCGGCTGGATCACCCCGGCGCTGCGTCCCATTCGGCCGAGCAGCGCGCCGATGCCCGCCCGGGTCCGATTGCGCATGGTCGCATCGAGCGCCCGACCGGCGAGCAGGAAGAACAGCAGCATCACGGCGCTGTCGAAATATGCGTGCGGTCCCCCTTGGATCGTCTCGTAGATACTCAGCGCGGTGGCCAGCAGCACCCCGATCGAAATCGGCACGTCCATGTTGGTTCGCCGGTAGCGCAGCGCCATCGCCGCCGAGGCGAAGAAGGGCCGGCCGGAATAGGCTACGACGGGCAGGGCGATCAGCGCGGACAGCCAGTGGAACAACTCGCGCGTCACGCCGCTCAGCCCGGACCAGATGCTGACCGACAGCAGCATGATATTCATCATGCCGAAGCCCGCCACCGCCAGAGCGCGGAGCAGCATCTTGGTCTCGCGGTCGTCCTGCGCCAGCGGATTGTCCACCGCCGCTTGCGCTTCGAAGCCGAGCTGGCGCAGGGCGCCGATCAGTGATTTCTCGTCGAGCGAGGGGGAATGGCGGACTGCAACCCGCTTGGCCGAGAAATTCACGCGCGCGGCCTCGATACCCGCTATGTCACCCAGTCCTCGCTCTATCTTGGCGATACATCCGGCGCAGCGCATGCCCGGGACGGTGAAGCGCGTGTCGACAAGCACCGCCCGGTCGAACGAGGCGAGGCTCGCATGTGCATTCATTGGATCCGGCTCTCGCCGACCCAACGCCGGTCCGCGTCTTCGATGATGAGCCGGACGATCCAGCGCCCTTCGGCCACCGGATCTGTCGATACGAAAACTCCCGGTGCCGATGCTCCGAAGGCCAGTCCGGTCTGCTGCGGATCACCCAATGGCCGGCGAAGTAGTGCCGAAACCCTCGCTTCGCTGGGAACGCCCTGCGTAGTGACGAGCACATGACCATCGTCGCCTCGATCGACTGCGGCCGACCATCCGAGAGCTTCCTGCTCGCGCGCCGCATCCAGCCAACCGTTGAACTTCTGGCTCGCAACATAGGAATTCTTCACGACGACGCCGCCGAAACCCTGTGTGGCCAGGCTGGCCATGAACAGGTTGACCGTGACCACCACGCCGAACCACCCCAGCAGGATCGCGGTGAAGTGCCGACCGGTGAACTCTCGTTTCATGACTCGTCTCCCGGGGCCGAGAAGTGCGTCTCGGCAGTGTCGCTCTCGCGCTGCTCGTCGAGCGAAGTGACACGGAAGGCGAACTCCTGCCCTACCGTTCCTTCGGGCACCATGACATAGGCGCGCACGGTCCGGATCTGATCGGCGGGAACGGTGACGGTCTGCCTTGCGGCGGCATCGTCGCGTCGGATGGTATCCGACCACATCACCGCGCCGGACAGCCCCTCGATTCCTATTTCCATGTCTCGCGGGCGGCTTTCCATATTGCGCAGCCGGAGCGTGTAGGAATTGCGGATCGAGCCGTCGCTCATCAACATGAAGGGCGGATTGCGATCGGGCGAAACGGTCAGCTCGGTATGGCTGCGCACCCCGAGCGCAAACAGCAGCGCCAGTCCGATCGAGCCCCAGATGAGGAAATAGGCGATCGTGCGCGGCCGCAGCAGCGCCTTCCAGACCGGTCGCGGCTCCTCGCCTCTGGCCTCGCGTTCGCTGTCCTCCAGCGTGGCGTAGTCGATCAGCCCGCGCGGGCGGCCCACTTCGGCCATCACCTTGTCGCAGGCGTCGATGCACAGCGCGCAGGTGATGCAACCCACCTGCGGCCCTTCGCGGATGTCGATCCCGGTGGGGCAGACCGCCACGCATTGCAGGCAATCGATGCAGTCGCCGAAATGCTCGGGATCCTTGTTCGCCTTCTTGACGCTGCCGCGCGGTTCCCCGCGCCAGTCCTTGTAGGTCACCATCAGCGATTTCTCGTCGAGCATCGCGGTCTGGATGCGCGGCCATGGGCACATGTAGATGCACACCTGCTCGCGCATGAAGCCGCCCAGAGCGAAGGTGGTGAAGGTGAGGATCGCCACGGTGATATAGGCGACCGGCGCGGCCTCCCCGCTGAAGAAATTGCCGAACAGGGTGGGCGCATCGGCGAAATAGAGAATCCACGCACCCCCGGTCAGCAAGCTGATCAGCAGATAGATCGACCATTTGAACCCGCGCCGGGCGATCTTGCCGAGGCTCCACGGCGCGGCGTCGAGCCGGATGCGGGCGTTGCGATCGCCATCGACGAAACGGTCGATATGCTGGAAAAGATCGGTCCAGACGGTTTGCGGGCAGGCGTAGCCGCACCAAGCGCGCCCGACTGCGCTCGTCACCAGGAAGAGGCCGAGCCCGGCCATGATCAGCAGCCCCGCGACGAAATAGAATTCGTGCGGCCAGATTTCGATGCCGAACATGTAGAAGCGGCGGTTGGCGAGATCGATCAGGACGGCCTGATCGGGGGCGTAGGGGCCGCGGTCCCAGCGTATCCACGGAGTGATGTAGTAGATCGCCAGAGTGACGATCATCATGGCCCATTTGAAACGGCGGAAGGGTCCATCGATCCGTTTGTTGTGGACCTGCTTGCTCTTTTCGAACAGCTTGGTCGGCAGGTGCTCGCGCGCCGGCTCGTGCGGCTCGTGGCGCTTGCCCGTTGCGTCGGGGCCGGCGACCGCGCTGGAGACGGGATCGTCTGTTTTGGCGATCCCGTCCTCGACTACGATGTCCTTGTCGTCACGGGGTTTCATCGACTTGCACCACCGGGTTCTCGGCGACCTCCACGAAGTCCTCGCCTCCCCCCAGCGAATGAACATAGGCCGCCAGCATCTTGATGGTGACCGGATCCAGCCTGCCGCCCCAGGCGGGCATCATGCCCATGCGCGGCTGCAGGATCTGTCTGGCGATAGCCTCGCGACTGCTGCCGCGCAGCCATATGGCATCGTTCAGCGCCGGTGCTCCCACCGCGCGCACGCCTTCGCCCTGCATTCCGTGGCATGCCGCGCAATTGTCGGCAAAGAGCTGGGCCCCCACCCGGTTGCCCTGGGCCTTGCCGCTCAGCGACAGCACATGGTCGACGACCGCATCCAGCTGCGCGGGTTCGAACGCCCCCTCGAAAGGCGGCATCACGCTAGTACGGGTCTCCTCGTCATGCGCTTCGCGGATGCCGTGGACCAAGGTGTATTCGATGGCGCGCAGGTCGCCGCCCCACAGCCAGGCATCGTCGTTGAGATTGGGATAGCCGAGTTCCTGGCTGCCCGCGGCGCCCGCGCCATGGCACTGGACGCAATTGACCTTGAAAGCCGCCGCGCCGCCCGCGACCGCCTGCGCCATCAGGGCACTGTCGTCGGGCAGACGCTCGATCGGAATGCGCGAGAGCCGTTCGCGGACCCCGGCCTGCGCCAGTTCGGCGGCGCTCAGCTCCTCGGCGAGTTGGCCGCGGCTGCTCCAACCGAGCACTCCGTCGGTTGCCTTCTCCAGCATCGGCCAGGCCGGGTAGAGGACGACGTAGACCAGGCTCCAGGCGATCGTGGCATAGAAGATCCACAGCCACCAGCGCGGCATCGGAGTGTCGAGCTCCTCGATCCCGTCCCACTCGTGCCCGACGGTTTCGGTGCCGGTCGCTTCGTCGATCCGCTTATTCACCATCGTGATCGTCCTCGAAGATGGAATGGCGCGCCGCATCTACATGACGCCGCGAACCGGGCCGGAACGGCCAGGCGCACAGGGCAATGAACACCGCGAACATGATGATCAGGAAGTGGCTGTCGGCGAAGTGGCGCAATTGCTCGTAGAAGCTCATCGTCCCGTCTCCTCGGCCAGCTCTTCCTGCGCTGCGGCGCTGCTGAAATCGACCAGCGTGCCGAGCATCTGGAGATAGGCGACCAGCGCATCCATCTCGGTCAGCCGATCGGGGTTGCCGTCGAAATCGCGGATATTCGTCTTGGGATAGCGCTCGGCGAGATCCCCAGGATCGACATCGGGGTTGGCCTGCGCGACGATGTCGTTGAGCGCGAGTTCGATGTCCCGGTCGGAATAGGGCACCCCGACGCGGCGCAGCGCCACCAGGGTCGCCGCCGGGTCGTCGATCGCGAGTTCGGTGTCGAGCAGGAAGCCGTATTGCGGCATGACGCTCTCTGGCACCACGCTCTGCGGGTTCTCGAGGTGCTGGACGTGCCACTCGTCCGAATAGCGTCCGCCGACCCGCGCCAGATCGGGCCCGGTACGCTTGGAGCCCCATTGGAACGGATGATCGTACATGCTCTCGGCTGCCAGGCTGTAATGGCCATAGCGTTCGACCTCGTCGCGGAACGGGCGGACCATCTGGCTGTGGCAGGAGTAGCAGCCCTCGCGGATGTAGATGTCGCGCCCCGCCTGCTCGAGTGGAGTATAGGGCCGCATTCCCTCGACTTCCTCGATGGTGTTGTCGACCCAGAACAGCGGCGCGATCTCGACGATACCGCCGATGGCGACAGCGATGAAGGTCCCGACCGCAAGCAGGGTGATGTTGCGCTCGAGCTTCTTGTGCGCCTTGACTGTCGCCGAGACGTCCGGCGGCTCGTTCGCCAGGTCCTTGTCGTCCGGCAGGTTGGATTGGGTGCTCATTGGTTCGGCCTTCAATTCGCGGTGGCGACGAACGGGCGGTCTTGTTCCGCGTCGTAGGCAGCGTCGCTCATCGGCTGCTCCTCACGCAGTTTCCCGGCGAGTGTCATCCAGATGTTGTAGGTCATGACGAGGGCGCCGGTGAGATAGAGCAGCCCGCCGAAAGCGCGCAGAACATACATCTCGAACAGCGCTGCGACCGTGTCCGCGAAGCTGTTCACCAGATAGCCGTCCGGCCCGTACTCGCGCCACATCAGCCCCTGGGTGATCCCGGCCACCCACATGCTTGCGGCGTAGAAGACGATCCCCACCGTTGCGAGCCAGAAGTGCCAGTTGATCATCCGCAGCGAATACATCCGCTCGCGCTTCCACAACCGCGGGACGAGGTAGTAGAGCGCGGCAAAGGTGATCATCCCGTTCCAGCCCAGCGCTCCGGCGTGGACGTGGCCGATCGTCCAGTCGGTGTAGTGGGACAGTGAGTTGACCGCCTTGATGCTTAGCATCGGGCCTTCGAAGGTCGCCATGCCATAGAACGCCAGCGCCATCACCATCATGCGGATGATCGGGTCGGTCCTCACCTTGTCCCACGCGCCGTTGAGCGTCATCAATCCGTTGATCATGCCGCCCCAGCTGGGCATCCACAGCATCACCGAGAACACCATGCCCAGCGTCTGCGCCCAGTCGGGCAGCGCGGTGTAGTGGAGGTGATGCGGGCCGGCCCAGATGTAGAGGAAGATCAGCGACCAGAAATGGATGATCGACAGGCGGTAGGAATAGATCGGTCGCTCGGCCTGCTTGGGCACGAAGTAATACATCATCGCGAGAAAGCCGGCGGTCAGGAAGAAGCCGACCGCGTTGTGGCCGTACCACCATTGGGTGAGGGCATCCTGGACCCCGGCAAAGGCGCTGTAGCTGCGCGATCCGACCAGGCTCACCGGCATCGCCAGATTGTTGACGATATGCAGCATTGCGATCGTGATGATGAAAGCGAGATAGAACCAATTGGCGACGTAGATATGCGGTTCTTTGCGCTTCAGGATCGTGCCGATGAAGACGGCCGCATAGGCCACCCAGACGATCGTCAGCCAGATATCGACATACCATTCCGGCTCGGCATATTCGCGGCTCTGGGTGATCCCGAGCAGATAGCCGCTGGCTGCCAGCACGATGAACATCTGGTAGCCCCAGAACACGAAGCGGGCGAGGCTGGGAAACGCAAGCTGCGCGCGGCAGGTGCGCTGGACGACGTAGAAGCTCGTCGCAATCAGCGCATTGCCGCCGAAAGCGAAGATCACCGCCGAAGTGTGCAGCGGGCGCAAGCGGCCGAAGTTGAAATAGGGCTGGAAATTGAGCTCGGGGAAGGCAAGCTGGAGCGCGATCAGCAGGCCGGCGAGCAATCCTGCCAGCCCCCAGAAGGTCGTCGCCAGGACGCCCCAGCGAACGACGTCGTCATCGTAGCGCGAAGGCCCTTCCGGCATGCGGAAGAAGCCTTGCGCCTTGCCCACCGGATCGAAGCGCGACGCGCTCATCCACATGAGCACGAAAGCGACGGTGGCGACGATCCAGGCGTGCGCCGCAAATCCGCTGTCCACTGCAGTGGCTGCAGCGACGATCGCCAGCACCAACACCGCGAACCACAGGCCTACGCGGCCAAGCGCAGCTTCCACTTGCATGAGTTTCTCCGTCCAATGGAATGGCGTCTATGGCGCGGTGCAGCAGGCTGCATTGATCCATCTCAAATTGGGGAAATATTTAGGCGGCTGACGAAAGGTGGCCGGCGCGCGCCTGCAAACTCGCGTTGTCGCAGAGGTGGACCACCGAGCGCCCCGAAGTTTCGATCAGACCCGCTTCGCGCAATTCCGTCAATTGACGGCTGATCGTCTCGATCGTCAGCCCGAGGCTGTCCGCCATGTCGCGGCGCGACATCGGCAGGTGCAGCAGACAGCCGCCTTCCTGCGGCATTCCGATCCGCCCGGCCATGCTGACGAGGAAGCTCGCCACTCTTTCCTGAGCGGTCTTGCGTCCGAGCGCGATAGATTTCTCGCGGCTGCGAGCCAGCGAGGCGAGCACACGCTCGAGGACTTCGTTCAACAGGCCGGGTTCGCTCCGCGCCAGTCCCAGGAATTCGGCGGCCGCAAAGGCGATCAGCTCGCAATCCTGCAATGCGCACAGGGTATAGGAATGTGCGCCTCGCGCCGGAACGGAAACCAGATCGCCTTCGAAATGAAACGCGACGACCTGCTCGCGACCCCCTGAGGCATGGGCCACGAGCTTGGTCGCGCCTCGCGCCACGAATACGATCTGGTTTTGGTCGCCATCCGCAAGCACGGCCTCTCCCGCTGTTGCTCTGGCATAGCGGCCCATTGCCTGGAGCTGCAGATAGGCTGCATCCGTCATATCCTGCGCAAGTATCGCTTGTGCGAATAACTCGAACAATTCGGGAAAGGTCGTTGTCGACGAAGTCCGATGGCGCTGCATGGGCGACATATGCGGGCCGAAAACCTGCCGGTCATTGATCCCGGTCAATGAACTCTCTGCGGATCGGCGCGATTGAGCGCGCGTCGATGCAAGCGAATGGGCCGCACGGGGCGGCCACTGCATCGCCAGGACAGGAATATGAGAACTTCAGCCTTGGTCGGCGCTTTGATGCTTGGCGCTTCGCTTCTTCCTGCAACGGCCGCCGCCCAGGAGCGCAGCGGTTCCGTGCAGGTCAAGGCGTTCGCCACCGCTGTATTGCCCGACGGCAAAATCAGCGAAGTTGAAACCGATATCGTCGGGCTGCCCGCGGCAACCCAGACCGAAGCAAACGACAATGTCGTGCCGACCGTTGCCATCGAATATTTCCTGAGCGAGAACCTCTCGCTCGAAACGATCTGTTGCCTGACGCAGCACGATGTCGATGCGATCAGCGGCTTGCCAGGCGCCGAACTGGTTGCCGATGCGAAACTGATCCCGGCGACGATCACCGCGAAGTACCATTTCGATCTGGGCGCCGCCAAACCCTACATCGGTGCGGGAGCTGCCTATTTCATCTTCCTGGGCGAGGATCCCGGCGCCGCCACGCTGCCGCTCGGCGTGACCGATTTCGACCTCTCTGACGAGTTCGGGCTGGCGCTTCAGGCTGGCGTCGACGTTCCCCTGAACGATCGCGGTCTCGGCATCAGCCTCGATGCCAAGCGCTATTTCATCGACACAACGGCACGCTGGTTCGTCGGCGACACGGTAGCGATCCAGACCGAACACCAACTCGACCCCTGGGTCGTCAGCGCGGGGCTGGCCTACCGGTTCTAAGCAACCGCAACGGCATCGCGATAGCTAGCGGGTGCGAGCCTCCAGAGCGTCTCGCCGGAGGATCGCGATCTCCCTGCGGCCGAGCACTTCGACCAAGCCTTCGTTCTTCATCCTGGTAAACTGGCGGCTGACGGTCTCGATCGTCAGTCCCAGCACGTCGGCGATCTGCTGGCGGGACAGCGGCAGGGTCAGCATGCGGGGAGCGCCTTCGCCAAAGGGCCCGCAGGCATCGGGAGCCAGGCGATCGGCGGTTTCGAGCAGAAAGCTCGCCAGCTTCTGTTCGGCGTTCATCCGCCCGAGCAACAGCATCCAGCGGCGGGTGCGATCGAGTTCGGTCAGGGTCCGTTCGAGCAATTTGTGCTCCAGCCGCGGGTGTTCGCGAGCAAAGCGGTCGAACTCGCCACGCGGAAATACGCAGACTTGCGTCTTCGTCAGGGCTTCCGCGCCATAGGGCGTGGTCTGCCCGAAAGGCCGACCGAGGAAGTCCGAGGAATACACCAGACCGAGAATCTGCTCCTTCCCATCGGCAGTCTGAGCGGACAGTTTCATCACGCCCTCGACCACATTCGCGACGAGAACGGCATCCTCGCCTTCCCACAGCAGCCGCTCGCCCTGTTCCAGGTGCATGGGGCGGCCGATGTTGTTCAGAAGCCCGATCTCGTCTTCGTCGAGATCGGCGCAGATCGCCCGATTGCGCACCGTACATGCCTGACAGAAATTCATAGGGATCGCATTCGGTTCGGTTGATCTCTCATAGCGAAAAACAGGCGCTGAGGCTCCAGGTTGAAGGGTTTGACGGTGGTTCGGAATGGATCGGAAATGATCCGCTCGACGCGTTTCCAGCTGATGCTCGCTCTTTTCTCGCCCTATGGGCCGAGCGATCGCGCGAAACTGCGACTTCAGGTGCTGCCTAGCATATCAACGCCAGGGCTGGCTACGGGAACGCGCTATCGCTCTCCTTTCCCACCGCAGAACCCCGGCCCAAAACGGTTGCGAATGATTTGCATTAGCTCTAGAGGCGCTCCGACTTGATTCGGGAGCCAAAATGAAACGTGCAGTTCTGCTTCTCGGCGCCGCCAGCGCCTTGGCCATTTCTTCTCATGCATCGGCACAGACCAGCCAGGCTGCGGACGACCCGCAGAACGAAGACGAGACGATCGTCGTTTCAGCGGCCCGAACCCAGCTGCCTGCGAGTGCATTGCCGCTCACGATCGATGTGATCGACCGGGAACAGCTGGCGCGACAGGTGCAGATCTCCGGCTCCACCGTCGATGCCGTATCGGCCCTGCTGCCCTCGTTCTCGCCCACTCGGGAAAAGCTGACGGGTTCGGGCGAAAGCCTGCGCGGGCGCTCGCCGCTCTACGCTATCAACGGCATCCCGCAATCGACGCCGGTGCGAGACGGCTCGCGCGATGGCTACACTATCGATCCCTTCTTCATCGATCGAGTCGAGGTGATCTACGGCTCCAATGCGCTGCAGGGCATCGGCGCGACCGGCGGCGTGGTCAATCAGGTGACGGTCGGCGCCCCGGCAAGCGACGGAATCACCTCGCGAGCACTGGCGCAGGTCACCGCGTCAGATAGCTTCGCCGGCGAAGGGATCGGAGCCAAACTCGGCTCGCTGATCGGCTACCGGGCAGGCGGTTTCGATGCCAGTATTGGTGCCACGGTCGAACGCCGCGGCACATTCTTCGACGGCGCCGGCAACCGCATCGGGGTCGATGGGACTCAGGGCGAGTTGCAGGACAGCGACAGCTGGTCGGTCTTCGCCCGGTTCGGCTACGATTTATCGCCAAGCACACGTCTCGAACTGGTAGCCAACCGCTTCGAATTGGAAGGCAATGCGAATTACGTCCTCGTCCCGGGGGATCGAGCGGCAGGCATTCCAGCCACCAGCGAGCGCGGCGCGACGCCTGGCGATCCGCCCTCCAACACCGCAGAACTGCTTTCCGCGTCGCTGACCGACAGCAATCTGGCGGGTGGTACGTTCATTCTGCAGGCTTTCTACAGCCGGACGGACGACGTGTTCGGTGGCGGGGTGTTCGGTACGTTCCAAGACCCGCGGATCGATCCGTCGAGGACATTGTTCGATCAGTCGGCCAACCAGTCGCGCAAACTGGGCGGCAAGGTCAGCTACGAGCGCGGGGTGCCGGGCTTCGAGGATCTGGTCGTCACCGTCGGTGCCGATGCTCTGTTCGACCGGACCCAGCAGATCTTGGCGCAGACCGACCGGGTCTGGGTCCCCGAGACCGATTTTCGCAGCATCGCCCCGTTCGTGCAGGGCAACCTTTCACTTGCGGGCGATCTGGTGCGCCTGGCGGGCGGGCTGCGCTACGAGAACGTCGAACTTTCCGTCGGCGACTATGAAACGCTCTTCAGCTACGGACCGGTACAGGTGGCGGGCGGCAACCCATCGTTCGAGGATCTGCTGTGGAATGCGGGACTGATCGTCGAGCCTATCGACGGTCTGCGTGCCTATGGCAGCTACGCCGAAGGCTTCACGATCGCCGACGTCGGCCGCATCCTGCGAGGGATAAGCCAGCCCAACGTCGACATCGACGATTTCCTCTCGCTCGAACCGGTCGTCTCGAACAATCGCGAGCTCGGCCTGGAATACGATCGCGGAACGCTCACGGCATCGGCCAGCTATTTCTGGTCGACGAGCGATTTCGGTTCGTTGCTGGTGCTGCGCAACGACGTGTTCGAGGTCGAGCGGCAACCGATCGAGATCGAAGGCTTCGAAACAAGCCTTGCCTGGCGGACGCCGATTTCCGGGCTTTCGTTGAGCGGGGGCTATGCCGCGCTGGAAGGCCGCACCGACGGCGATGGCGACGGCTTAGTCGACGAGGACCTCGACGGCGCGAACATTTCGCCCGACCGGGTCAACCTCGCCGCCGATTATGCTCGCGGGCCGCTCAGCGCCCGCTTGCAGGCGCGCATGTATCTTTCCCGGGAGTTCAACGATGTCGCGACGGCGACCGATTTCGAGGGCTACACGCTGCTGGACGCCTTCGTCGCCTATGAAACCGACATCGGCGAATTCTCGTTGGCTGCCCAGAACCTTACCGATGAGTATTACGTGACCTACGACAGCGACACGGTTCGTGTCACCGATGACAGTCGCTTCTATGCAGGCCGTGGTCGCACGTTCACCCTGGGCTGGCGCGGCACCTTCTGATGCGGGTGGTTTCGCTGATGCATCGTTGGGCGGGTGCCGTTGCGGGCCTCCTCCTAGCGGTGATCGGCCTCTCGGGCGTGGCACTGGTGTGGGAGGAAAGCTGGATCGCCCTGCCTGGTGCGAGCGATGCTCTCGATCGCGATCCCGCTGCCCTCGGGCAGGCGATCGAAGCGGCGCTAGCGCAAGGCGTCTCGCTCAGCCGGATCACTTTCGCCAGCGAGGAGATGGCCTTGCATCAGGCGATCGACCTCGATGGCGGCGGGGCCTATCTGAACCAGGCAGGAGAGGTGGTCGACAGGTGGGAGACCATGTGGGGCCGACCGGAGCTGTGGCTGTTCGACCTGCACCACTATCTGTTCCTGGGCGAAGGCGGAAAGACCGTCACCGGCATTCTCGGTGTGCTGTTGCTGGCATTCACCGTGACCGGCCTGATCCTCTGGTGGCGGACGCGCCGGACGTTCAAATTTCGTCTGTGGCCGGCGCGGATGACCAAAAGCGCTATCGTTCGCCAGCACCGCGATATCGGCACTGTCGCTTCTCCGCTGCTGCTGCTTCTCGCCTTCACCGGCACCATGATGGTCTTCCCGCAAATCTCCAGCTGGATACTCGCCCCGGTCGCAAAGAGCGAGCAAGCGCCTGATATCCCAATCACTGTGAACAGCCCCGATCGCGATACCGATTGGTCTCTTCTGATGGTGAGAGCGCAGGCCGCTTTTCCCGAGGCCGCGCCCCGCCGCCTGATGTTGCCCGGCGATCCCGGTGCTCCGATCGCTCTGCGGCTGAAACAGCCTTTCGAGTGGACACCCAATGGACGAACCTATGTCTATCTCGACCCGGCGAGCGGAGATATCTTTGCCACGGTCGATCCAGCCGAGGGCGATACGGCGTCGGCCATCACCGAGAAGTACTATCCCGTTCACGCCGGCAAGGTCGGCGGGTTCTTCTGGCGTCTTCTGCTAACGGCCGGCGGGCTGGTTCTCGTCCTGCTCGGCTGCCTGGCGACATGGAGCTTCTGGTTCGCAGGGAAGGGGCGCTCGCGGCAGTTCCGGGAGCCCAGCGGCAGGCATGAACACCCTGCCCTGCCGCAGCCGCAAAAGCAGACCGGCAGCTGACGGCTCCAGCCGCTGCGTTGAAGCGGTCATACGGCTTCGAACCTGTGCTCTTGGCCTGCACTCGATCCTCGCTGCTCTTGACTGGCGCAGCCGACCGGTTCCAGCTGCCAACTCACAGGAGTTAGCGGACGGAGGGAGAGTATGGTGCTGACGGTCGATCTTGTAAGACAGGGTGCGATCCGATGGGGCAATAGGACCGCCATGGAATGCGGAGCTGCGAAACTCAGTTTCGGACGGGTCGATCGTCTCGCCAACCGTTTCGCCAATGCGCTGATCGGGCGGGGGCTGGCGCCGCAGGAGGCCGTCGGGCTCCTCGTGGACAACGGCCCGTTTTCCGTTTCCCTCGACTTCGGCTGCCTCAAGGCCCGGGCGATACGGGTGCCGCTCAATTCTCGCCTCTCGCAGGCCGAGCACCGCGCGATGCTGGAACAGACGCGGCCGCGCTTCCTGATCGCGAGCGCCAATCTTCGCGACCGAGCGGAAGCTTTGGCAGAGCATCTGCAGGGAATGGAGGTGCTCTGCCTGGGGGAAGAAGCTGCCGCAGAGCCCGGTTGGATCACGACGGCTGCGGACGGCGATCCGCTGCTCGCGACGCCGCCCGACGATATCGTCCTTGCGCTGTTCACATCCGGGACCACCGGAACGCTCAAGGCGGCGCAACATAGCCAGGCGAGCTATGCGGGGATCTGCACGAACATTCTCGCCAATCTGGTGTCTCCGAACCGCGGCGATGCCATGATTCACGCCGCCTCGCTGATCCATGCAAGCGGCACCTTCGTGCTCCCGTTCTGGCTGCGCGGGGGCCGGTCAATCGTGCTCGAGAAGTTCGACCCGGAGAGCTATCTCGGCGATGCTGCGGAATATGGTGCCACCCACGCCAATGTGGTGCCGACGATGCTCCAGATGCTGCTCGCGCACAGTCGCAGCCAAGATCCGGGGTCCTTGCGCAACGTGATCTACGGCGCCTCGCCCATGCCGCGGCCGGTGATGATGGATGCGCTGGAGCGTTGGGGCCCGATTTTCACGCAATATTACGGCCAGACCGAAGCGCCGCTCGCCCTCGCGGTTCTGTCGCCGCAAGATCACGTCGGGCCCGATGCCCCGCTGTCGGCCTGTGGTCAGGTCTCGGTCGATGTGTCGCTCAAGCTTGTGAACGAGACCGGCGAAGTCGTGGGCGCCGGCGAAGTCGGTGAAATCGCGGTTGCAGGACCGATGGTGCACAAAGGTTATCTCGATGCCCCGCAGCTCGAACGCGAGACAAGGCTTGCGGACGGCTTCCTGCGG
Organism: Qipengyuania benthica; assembly: GCF_030717865.1. Taxonomy (NCBI): domain Bacteria; kingdom Pseudomonadati; phylum Pseudomonadota; class Alphaproteobacteria; order Sphingomonadales; family Erythrobacteraceae; genus Qipengyuania; species Qipengyuania benthica. The sequence goes on from NZ_JAVAIL010000001.1 coordinate 777,907, forward strand.
ACCCGAGACATGGGTCGGTTCGACGAACGCGGCTTTCTGCATCTGGTCGATCGCACCAGCGATATGATCGTCAGCGGAGGCTACAACGTCTATCCCCGCGAAGTGGAGGATGCGCTTCTCGATCATCCCGCCGTAGCGGAATGTGCGGTGGTCGGCGCTCCCGATCCAAAATGGGTCGAGACCGTATGCGCATTCATCGTAGCTGTTCCGGGACGACGCCCGGCGGATCGGGAAGTCAGCGAATGGGTCCGGCAGCGCCTCGCGCCTCACAAGGCTCCGAGGCGGATCGAATGGGTCGAGTCACTGCCCAAGAGCGCGGTCGGCAAGGTTTTGCGGCGCGAACTGCGCGACCGGTTGAGGAGCAACACCGATGACGAATAGCGTACTGATCGAGCGATCGGGCCAGGTGTGGGTGGTGACGATCGACCGACCCGAGCGGCGCAATGCAGTGGACCGTGAAACCGCCGCAGCGCTTGCCGATGCATTCCGCGCCTTCGACGCGGACCCCGAAGCGGCGGTGGCCGTGCTAACTGGAGCTGGGGGCACCTTCTGCGCGGGCGCCGATCTGCAAAGCTTCGCGCAAGGCGAAGGCAACCGGGTGAGTGCACAGGGCGACGGGCCGATGGGGCCCACGCGGCTTGCGCTGACAAAGCCGGTGATCGCAGCCGTGGCGGGTCACGCGGTAGCCGGCGGGCTCGAGTTGGCCTGCTGGTGCGATCTTCGGGTGGTCGAGCAGGACGCCGTCTTGGGGGTGTTCTGTCGCCGCTGGGGCGTGCCGCTGATCGACGGCGGCACGGTGCGCCTGCCCCGGATCGTTGGTCGCAGCCGAGCGCTCGACATGATCCTGACAGGACGACCGGTCGGCGCCGATGAAGCCAAGGAAATGGGCCTCGCCAACCGTGTGGTCCCGACCGGGCGGGCGCGGGAGGAAGCGATCTCGCTTGCGCGGGATATCGCCCGCTTTCCCCAGGCGACCATGCGATCCGATCGGCAGTCGCTTTACCTGGGCGAAGCTCTCGCGCTCGACGATGCGATCGCGACAGAGTTCGAGCTGGGCGTCGGCAATCTCGAAGAGGGGCGCGTCGGCGCCGCCCGCTTCACCTCTGGGCGCGGGCGGTCAGGAGGCTTCGACGACATCTAGCGCCGTGCAATCGTGAGCGGCACTGCAGACTTGCGGCGGCCCGGGGCTCCTTGTCAGCCCTTGCGCTTCTTGCGTGCGGCGTAGCGGGCGTCGCGGGCGGCCTTGCGCTCGGCTTCGGTCGGCTCGGGTTTCTCGCGCTCGGCCTTGGCGGCGGCGCGCTTTTCCTGTTCGATCCGCTGCGCTTCCTCTCGCTGCTGCTTGACCGCTTCGCGCTTGGCAGCGGCCTTGGCATCGCGCGCCTGCTGGCGTTCGATGCGGGCGGCGACTTCGGCTTCGTCGGGCTTGGGCGCGGCTTTCAGCTTTTCCAGCGCGCTCTTCTTGGCGCGGGCCGAGGCGGCTGCCCGGTCCTGAAACCCCGGATCCTTGAAACCCTTCATTAAAATTCGCTCCTGAATGCAGATGGTTGGATCGGCCTGCTCACCCCCGCGCAAGTCGCGCGAAAAAGATGCCTGTCGGGCTCGTCGGCACCGCCCCTAGGACATTTCGCCGGGAATCGCCATAGCTGTGAACAGTGCCGGTGACGGACCCAGCGCCCGGCGCCTAGTGCGCGGGCTCGAACCACACCGGCGGGTCGCCCGGCTTCCATGGCTCGGCTCGCAGCATGATTGCGTTGAACAGGCGGGATGCGAGGTGATCGTCGAGCCATTTGCGCAGGTGATCGAGCGGCTGCGCGTCGAACCAGCCGCGATCGACCGCCACGAATTGCCGCACGAACGGCAGGATCGCGGCATCGCCGAAGCCGCGCGCCGAGCCGCCAAGCTGGCTCTGCGCCGCCAGCCGCCGGTCGAGCCGCTCGAGAAACTCCAATCCTTCGGCGCGATAGGCCAGAGCGTCGGTGCCATCGCGTTCGGCATATTTGTAGCGGTCGAGCGAGCGCTTGAAGGGTCCGTCGCAGGTGGCGATCAGATCATCGTCCGTGCGCGCCAGCCAGTCTTCGGGGTCGTGCCGCTCCAGCGCCCAGCGCATGATGTCGAGGCTCTCGTCGATCACGGTCCCGTCGATCGCCACCAGAACCGGGACGGTGCCCTTGGGCGAGGCTTCGACCAGGCTGGCGGGCTTGTCGCGCAGCCGCACCTCGCGCAATTCGCAGCGCGCTCCGCTCACCGCCAGCGCCAGCCGCGCGCGCATCGCATAGGGACAGCGGCGGAAGCTGTAGAGCACGGGATCGGCCATCTTGCTCACCGGGCCTGCCCGCCGGTGCCGCGCGACCTGGCTTTCCCGGCAGCCGCAGCGGCGAGCTGCGCCTGCCGGCGGCGCTCGCGCAAGGCGCTGCGCTGTTCCTCGCTGCGTTCGCCGTGGCATGCGGTGCAGCTCACGCTTTCCTCGTAGAGCGGTGCGGCACGATCCTGCGCGCTGATCGGGCGACCGCAGGCGGCGCAGGCTTCGTGGCTGCCCGCCGTCAGACCATGACCGATCGCCACCCGCCGATCGAAGACGTAGCACTCGCCCTGCCACAGGCTGTCCGCTGCGGGCACCTGCTCGAGATAGGCGAGGATGCCGCCCTTCAGATGATAGACCTCCTCGACGCCCTCCTGCCTGAGGAAGGCGGTGGATTTCTCGCAGCGAATCCCGCCGGTGCAGAACATGGCGACCTTAGACTGGCGACCCGCACCCAGCAATTCCTCGCGTTTGCCGCGAAACCACGCCGGAAACTCGCGAAAGCTGCGCGTCGCGGGATCGATCGCGCCGTCGAAACTGCCGATCGCCACTTCGTAGTCGTTGCGCGTGTCGATCACGATGGTGTCGGGGTCGGCGATCAGCGTGTTCCAGTCCTGTGGTTCCACATAGGTCCCGGCATTCGCCCGCGGATCGAGCGCAGGCTCGCCCATGGTGACGATCTCGGCTTTGATCCGAACCTTCATCCGCTCGAAGGGCAACGTGTCGGCGCTCGACAGCTTGATGTCGAGTTCGGCGCAATCGGGGAGGGTGCGGATATGGTCGAGCACGAGGGCGATGCCGTCCGGCGCTCCGGCGATGGTGCCGTTGATGCCCTCGGTCGCCAGCAGCAGCGTGCCGCGGACGCCGTTTTCGTCGCAGAGCCGCTGGAGCGAATGGCGCAGCTCTTCGCAGTCTTCGAACCGGGCGAAGCGGTAGAGCGCGGCGACGCAGGTGGGGGAGGGGGCGGGAGCTGAAATTGCCATCCGGCGCGCCATAGCGGCTGGCCGCCGATCCGTCAGTATCGAAACCTGATGGCGCGGCGTAAAGGACGGCAAGCGCTCGCATGACAAGCCGCGCGGGCGTTGCTATCGGGCCGCGATGCTCAATTTGAATGGAATCACGGTCCGCCTCGGCGGCAACGCCGTCCTCGATGGTGCCAGCGCGGCGCTGCCTACCGGCGCGCGTGTCGGCCTCGTCGGGCGCAATGGCGCGGGCAAGTCGACGCTGATGCGGGTGCTCACCGGGCAGATCGAACCGGACGATGGCGAGATCGAGATGCCCAAGAGGGCGCGGTTGGGCTATCTGGCGCAGGAAGCGCCGGGCGGGTCGCAAACCCCCTTCGAGACGGTGCTCGACGCCGATCTGGAGCGCACCCGGCTGCTCGCCGAGGCCGAGGGTTTGACCGATGCCGAGCGGCTGGCGGATATTCACGAGCGACTGAACGCGATCGATGCCCATGCCGCGCCTGCGCGCGCCGCGAAGATCCTGGTCGGGCTGGGGTTCGACGAAGAGATGCAGGCGCGCCCGCTCGACAGTTTCTCGGGCGGCTGGCGGATGCGCGTCGCGCTGGCCGCGCTGCTGTTCTCCGACCCCGACCTGCTGCTGCTCGACGAGCCCTCGAACCACCTCGACCTCGAAGCGACGCTGTGGCTCGAGAGCTTCCTCAAGGCCTATCGCGGCACCATGCTGGTGGTCAGCCACGAGCGCGACCTGCTCAACAATGTGGTCGATCACGTGCTCCATCTCGATCACGGGCAGACCACGCTCTACCAGGGCGGCTACGATGCCTTCGAGCGTCAGCGCAGCGAGCGCATGGCCCAAGCCGAAGCGACGCGCGAGAAGCAGCTGGCGCAGCGCGCCAAGCTGCAGAGCTTCGTCGATCGCTGGGGCGCCAAGGCGCATACCGCGCGCCAGGCGCAGAGCCGGATGAAGGCGCTGGCGCGGATGGAGCCGGTTGCTGCGGCGCTGGAAGATCCCAGCCTGTCGTTCGATTTTCCCAGCCCCAACGAGATGCGCCCGCCGCTGATGGTGATCGAGGGCGCGGCGGTCGGCTACGTCGAGGGGCAGCCGATCCTGCGCGGGCTCGACATGCGGATCGATCCCGACGACCGGATCGCGCTGCTGGGGCGCAACGGCAATGGCAAGACCACGCTGGCGCGGCTGCTCGCGGGCCAGCTCGCGCCGATGGCGGGCGAGATCGTCGCGGGGGGCAAGCTGCGGGTGGGCTATTTCACCCAGTATCAGGTCGAGGAACTCGACGGCAGCGATACCCCGCTGCAGCACATGGCGCGGCTGATGCCCGATGCGCCGCCCAAGATCGTGCGTGCGCAGCTCGGCCGCTTCGGCTTCTCGGGCGAGCGGGCGATGCGCGAGGTCGGCAAGATGTCGGGCGGCGAGCGGGCGCGGTTGGCGCTGGCGCTGGTCACCCGCGATGCGCCGCATATGCTGATCCTCGACGAGCCGACCAACCATCTCGATGTCGATGCGCGCGAGGCGCTGGTGCAGGCGCTGGGCGCCTATGACGGTGCGGTGGTGGTGGTCAGCCACGATCGCCACATGCTCGAGCTGACCGCCGACCGGTTGATGCTGGTCGATGGCGGCACCGCGACCGAATTCGACGGCAGCCTCGAGGATTACACCGATCTCATTCTGGGGCGCGAAGCCAAGAAGAACCGCAAGCCGGTCGATGCGCCGCAAGTCGGGCGCAAGGAAGCGCGCCGCGCCGCCGCCGAGGCACGCGAACGCACGCAGGGCTGGCGCAAGACCGTCCAGGCAGCCGAGGCCGAGATCGCGAAGCTCGAAGCGCGCAAGACCGAGCTCGACCGCGCGATGTTCGACCCCGGTTCGGCCGCGAAGCAGGACGCCGATCGCAGCATGACCGAACTCATGAAACTGCGCGCCGATGCCGTCGCCGGAATCGAGGCGGCCGAGGCGCGCTGGATCGAGGCATCCGAGGCGATCGAGGGGTCCAGGGCCGCCTGACGTCACGACGCTGACCCGGGCGCCGGGCAGAGCGCCCTTGAAATTGGCGTCCAATGCGTCTAGCTATCGCGACGCGGACCGGGCCCCTCTGGCGTGCACTTCGACAGCGCACGTGATGTCGGACCGCATCGGACAACCGATGCACGCAAAGACCCGGGCTCTCATTCCCCGATTTACCGCTGCATCGCCGTTCGATCACCGAAGCCTCTCTTCAGGAGACTTGCGATGACGAGGAATATGCAGAGCTTTCCCATGCCGCACGCGCCGCGTGAGATGCGCGCATGATCGCGACCGTTCTGATGGTGATCGGCGGGCTGGTCCTGCTCGTCGCCGGCGGCGAACTGCTGGTGCGCGGCGCGGTGGCGCTTGCCGAACGGCTGGGCGTGACGCCGCTGGTGATCGGGCTGGTGATCGTCGGCTTCGGCACTTCCATGCCCGAGCTGGTGACCAGCGTCGAAGCGGCGATGGCGGGCTCTCCGGCTATCGCCTGGGGCAATATCGTCGGCTCGAACATCGCCAACACGCTGCTCATCCTGGGAGCCGCCGCAGTGCTCGCGCCGATCGCGATCCGGCAAGGCGCGGCCTTGCGCGATACCGGAGTGGCACTGGTCGCCACGCTGGCGCTGGCAGGCATTGCCTGGGCGGGTTTCTCCGGGCTGGGGCTGGGTCTTGCGCTGCTCGCATCGCTGATCGTCTATGTCGCCTATTGCTATCGCGAGGAGCGGACGCAAGCGCCAGCGGTGGTCCACAACGCGCCCTACGACCGCTCGCTGGCGCTCGAAATGACCGATCCCACGCTGCACCAGCCAGCCAGCCCGGGCTGGGTGCGTCCGATCCTGCTGACTCTGGCCGGCCTGGCCGTGCTGATTGCCGGAGGCCGGTTGCTGGTGAGCGGAGCGATCGACCTCGCGCAGATGGCGGGACTGAGCGAAACGCTGATCGGGCTGACCATCGTCGCGATCGGAACCTCGCTTCCCGAGCTGGTCACTTCGGTGATTGCGGCGCGCAAGGGCGAGGCCGAAGTCGCCTTCGGCAATGTCGTGGGCTCCAACATCTACAATGTGCTCGGAATCGGCGGGGTGACCATGATGGTCGCACCCGATGCCATTCCGGCCGACCTCCTGCCGTTCGATATCGGCATCATGGCGGCGTCCGCAGTCGCGGTGATGGCGCTGGCGTGGTTCTCGGCCGGCGTCACCCGCCTGGCCGGCATCGGACTGCTGCTGGGGTATGCGGGGTTCATGACCCTGCTGGTGACCACGAGCTAACCGGCGGTTTTTGCCCCTTCGACTTTCAAGCAGCCCAAGGAGAAAGACATGACTACCAGACGACAAATCCTCGGCGGCACCGGCGCGCTGGGCGCGGCGGCGCTGGTCGGCGGCGGCTCGAGCCTCGCCGCCGCTCCCGGAACCCCTCTGCCACCCGCCCCGCCGGCGAGCGAACTCACCCCGGCGCAGGCGCTTCAGCTGCTCCGCGAAGGCAATGCGTCCTTCCTGCGCGGCGAACAGCCCAGCGGGATCAGCAATGCGCAGCGGCGGCTCGAACTGGCGCGCGGTCAGGCGCCCTTCGCAGCCTATGTCACCTGTTCGGACAGCCGGGTGCCGCCCGAATTGCTGTTCGGTCGCGGTCTCGGTGAGCTGTTCATCATCCGCAACGCCGGCAACACCGTCGATACGGTGGCGTTGGGGTCGATCGAATACGCCGTCGCCGTGCTGGAAACCCCCTTGGTGGTCGTGATGGGCCATGAAAGCTGCGGCGCGGTGGCGGCCGCCGCCAAGGTGGTCACCGACAATGCGACCTTCCCGGGATCGATCGGGCGGATGGTCGAACCGATCATCCCGGCTGTGCTCATGGCGCAGGACGAAAAAGGCGATCTGGTCGACAATTCGGTCCGCGCCAATGTGCGCCGCGTGGTGCGGCAATTGCGCGAGCAGACCGATCCGATCATGCTCGATCCACAGCGCGAGGGCCGGCTCTGGGTGGTCGGCGCCTATTACAAGCTCGATACCGGCGAGGTGGACTTCTTCGATCTTCCGTCGGTGGGCTGATCGGGCCCGGTCCGGCGGGGGCCGCGCCTGCCGGACCGGGGCTTCGCTGCGCTTAGGGAGCAACGCGGAGAGGCCAGTCCGAACTGCTTGACTCGATTACAGTGACGAACTTTTTCCTCCATAGCGGAAGCAATGCCTGGAAGATTTCACGCCGCCTCAGATAAGTATCTGTACGGAAAAGGCTTTCCGGGTCGCGCTGTTCCCCGCGCCGGACTGGTCCCGCGCTACTGCTCCGTCCCTCCGCAGCGACTAGCCTAATACTGCTTCCTCGTCCGATCCTTGTCCGATAGGTGGCCCGAATGCCGATACTCCTCGCGCGCGTCGCGGCCGTATTTTCCTGCCTCATGATGGTCGCGTGCTCGAATCCCGAGCCCGAACCGGAACGCGATCCTGTCCCGGTGGTGGCGCAGCCGATCCGGATGCTTCCCGAAACGCTCGAGATCGAGGCGATCGGCTCCGCCCGCGCTTCGACCTCGGCCGAAATCTTCCCCGAGACCGCCGGGCGTGTGACCGCGGTGCTGTTCGCCGCCGGGGATTTCGTCCGCGAAGGCGCGCCGCTGTTGCGGCTCGATGCAAGGCAGGAACAGCTCGCGGTCGATGCAGCGCGGGTGCAGGTCCGCGAAGCCGACCAATTGCTGGGGCGCTATCGCCGGATCGAGGACACCGGCGCAATTTCCGAAAGCCAGATCGAGGCGGGCGAAACGGCGCTGGCCTCCGCGCGTGTGGCCTTGCAACAGGCCGAGACCGCGCTGGCCGACCGGGTCGTCCGCGCGCCGTTTTCCGGCCATGTCGGGCTGACCGATATCGACCGCGGCGACCGGGTCAATGATTCGACCCCGATCACCCAGATAGACCAGCGCGGCACGCTTTATGTCGATTTCCCCGCTCCCGAGTCGGTCTTCAACGCGCTGCGACCGGGGCAGGTGGTGCAGGTCACGCCGTTTTCCGATCCGGCTCGTACCATCGACGCCCGGGTAGTAACGACCGACAGCCGCGTCTCGCAGGACAGCCGCGATTTCATCGTCCGCACCGCGATCCCCAATCCCGACGACCAGCTTAGGCCGGGGATGAGCTTCCGCGTGGTTTTCAGCCGCAATGGCGAAACGCGCGCCGCGGTGCCCGAGCAGGCGATCGTCTGGGGCGGGGAGGGCTCGCATCTGTTCGTCGTTCGCGATGGCAAGGCCAGCCGGGTCCCCGTGACGATCACTGCCCGCCGCGAGGGGCTGGTGTTCGTCGATGGGCGCGTGAATGCCAGCGACCGGGTGATCGTCGAAGGCGTCCAGAAGGTCCGCGAGGGGCAGGAGATCAGACTGGTCCAGCCTCGCGGCGCACCGGCGCAGGATGTCCGCATCGCTCCCTCGCAAGCGGCAGCGGATGGAGAATAGAACCGATCTTCCGATGCTGGCGGTCAAGCGGCCGCTGCTGATCGGCGTGCTCAACCTGCTGATCGTGATCGCGGGTATCGCCGCGCTCATGGGGGTGGAGGTGCGCGAGCTGCCCAATGTCGATCGCCCGATCGTCTCGGTGACCGCGAGCCTGCCCGGCGCCGCGCCCGAAACGATGGATTCCGAGGTGACCAGCCTGCTCGAGGATGCAGTCGCTCGGGTATCGGGTGTGCGCCAGATCAGCGCCTCGAGCGAGGAGAACAATTCGCGCATCCGGGTCGAGTTCAACCCCGGCGTCGATCTCGACACCGCTGCATCGGACGTGCGCGAGGCGGTCAGCCGGGTCACGCGCGAACTGCCCGATCGGGTCGAGCAGGTCACCGTGGTCAAGGCCGATCAGGATGCGCAGCCGATCATGACGCTGGCGGTGCTCTCGACCCGCTACGACCAGGCCGAACTGACCCGCATCGTCGAGAACGACATCATCCCCGAACTGCTGACCGCCGAGGGCGTCGCGAGCATCGAGGAATTCGGCACGAGGGCCCGGCAGATGCGCGTGTCGGTGGATCCCGCGCGGCTCAATCGCTTCGGGCTGACCATCGCCGATGTGGCGGAGGCGCTCGAGAGCGCCCCCTACGACGTACCGGTGGGGTCGTTCCGCTCCGATGCGCAGGAACTGGTGGTCCGCGCCGAAGCGAGCGCGATCAGCCCCGAGCTGATCGAGAACGTCATCGTCTCGGGCTCCACCCGCATCGGCGATGTCGCCCGCGCCGGTTTCGCGCCCGCCAACGCCACCAATTTCGTCCGCCTCGACGGGCAGCCGATCATCGGTCTGGGCGTGGTCCGGCAGGCGAGTTCGAACACGATCGAGATATCGAGCGCGATCCGCGACGGGGTCGAGCGCATCAATGAGCGCTTCGACGGGCTCAGCATCGAAGTCGTCTCCGACGATGCGCAATTCATCCGCATTTCGGTGCGCGAGGTGTTGATCACGCTGGGCTTCACCATCGCGGTGGTGATCGGGACCATGCTGGTGTTCTTCCGCGCGCTGCGCCCGACGATCGTGCCGAGCGCGACCATCCCGGTGGCGCTGGTCGGTGTGGTCGCGGCGATCTGGGCGATGGGCTTTTCGGTCAATCTGCTCACGCTGCTGGCGCTGGTGCTCGCCACCGGACTGATCGTCGACGATGCGATTGTGGTGCTGGAGAATGCGCAACGCTTGCAGAACAAGGGGCTGGGCCGCCGCGCCGCCGCGGTGGTCGGCACCAGGCAGGTGTTCTTCGCGGTCGTCGCGACCACTGCGGTGCTGGTCTCGGTGTTCGTGCCCATCGGCTTCCTGCCCTCGGAAGTCGGGCGGCTGTTCCGCGAATTCGGGCTGGTGCTGGCGATCGCGGTGATCATCTCCTCCTTCGTGGCGCTGTCGCTGGTGCCCGCGCTCGCCGCGCGCTTCGACCTCACCAGCGAGAAGCAGGATGCGGGTCGTCTCGCGCGATGGGGCGGCAAGGCGAGCGGCTGGTATTCCGCGCAATTGCGCCGCTGCCTCGATCGCCCGCGGCTGGTCGGGATCGTCTCGGTGGTGCTCGCAGCGCTGGCGGGGACGCTCTATTTCCAGCTCGACAACGAGCTGGTCCCCGACGAGGATCGCGGCGTGATCACCGTCGATGCGACCGGGCCGGACGGGGTCGGGATCGCCTTCATGGATGGCGAACTCGACGAGGTCGAGCGGGTGCTGCAGCCCTATCTCGACAGCGGGGAGATCGAGAGCACCTTCTCGATCGTCGGGCGCTACGATCCCAACCGTGTCCGCGTCACCGCGCAGCTGGCGGATTGGGACGAGCGTGATCGCAGCCAGACGGCGATCGTCGAGGAGCTCAACCCGCCGCTGCAGGAGATCCCCGGCTCGCGTACCAACGCACGCGGGCGCGGAACGCTCAGCTTCGGCGGTGGCGGCGAGGGGATCGAGGTCGCGCTGACCGGGGCGGAATACGCTGAAATCTTCGAATCGGCACAGGCGCTCGCATCCGCGATCGACACGCAATCGACGATTCTCTCCAATGCCGAGATTTCCTACCAGCCGACCCAGCCGCAGCTCTCGGTGCGGGTCGATCGCCAGCGCGCCTCGGACCTCGGAGTCGATCTCGGCGATCTCGCGTTGACGCTGCGCGCGATGGTCGGGGGCGACGATCTGGTCGATCTCAACGTCGGCGATCAGGCGGTCCCGATCTTCCTCACCGCGCAGGCGGTGGCGATCACCAGTCCCAACGACCTGCGCAATCTCTACGTTCGCGGCGCGGGCGATGCGCTGATCCCGCTGTCGAGCGTTACCGTGATCGAAGAGCAGGGGATCGCAGCCGAACTCGACCGCACCGAGCAGCGCCGCGCGATCGAGGTCAGCGCCAACATCGATGCGGGAACCCCATTGCGCGATGCGGTGGTCGAGATCGAACGGCTCGCAGCGGAAACGGTCGCCCCGGGCATAGACATGCTTTTGCAGGGCGATGCCGAGAGTCTCGAGGAGACCTCGAACGATCTGCTGCTGACCTATCTGTTCGCGCTGGTGATCGTGTTCCTGGTGCTGGTGGCGCAGTTCGAAAGCCTTACCAGCGCGCTGGTGGTGCTGTTGACCGTGCCCTTCGCGCTGGCGGCGGCGGTGTTCGCGCTGTTCCTGTCCGGCGTTTCGCTCAATATCTACTCGCAGATCGGGCTGGTGATGCTGATCGGACTGATGGCCAAGAACGGCATTCTGATGGTCGAGTTCGCCGATCAGCTGCGCCATCAGGGGCGCAACGTCCGCGAGGCGGCGGAGGAAGCGGCGGCGATCCGCCTGCGCCCGATCGCGATGACGCTGATTTCGACCGTGCTGGGCGCGGTGCCGCTGATCCTAGCAGGCGGGGCGGGCGCCGAGGCGCGCCAGTCGATCGGCTGGGTGATCTTCGGCGGACTGGGGCTGGCGGGCGTGTTCACGCTGTTCCTGACCCCGGTGATCTATCTGGCGGTCGCGCGGTTCGGCAAGCCGCGCAGCGTCGATCTGGCGCGGCTCCGCGAGGAGATCGACGAGGTCGACGAAGACATGACGATGGCTCCCGCCTGATGCGTCGGCTTGCGTTCCTCGCCGCTCCCGCGTTGCTCGGCGGCTGCGCCACGATCACGCCCGAGCCCGTCGCGCCCGTGGTGATGGCTCCCGCCAGCTATGCGACCGATCTGCCCCAGGCGGGGCTCGACCAAGAGTGGTGGCGCGGCTTCGACGATCCGGTGCTCGATGCACTGATCGAACGCGGGCTCGCCGCCAATCTGGATGTCGAAGCCGCCGCAGACCGGTTGCGCGCCGCCGAAGCGCTGCTGCGCGCCGAACGGTCGGACCGCTTGCCGTCGCTCGACGGGGCGGGCGATGCCGGGCTGGTGCTGGGGTCGGACAATGATGTGCTGACATCGGCCGGGCTGTTCGGCCTGCTCGATCTCGATCTCAACGGTCGGCTGGCGGCTGAAATCCGCGCGGCGGCAGCCGACTACGCCGAGGCCGATTATCTGGTCGCGGACCGGCGCCGGCTGGTCGCCGCGGCGATCGCCAGCCAGTATCTCGAATATCGCCGCAGCGGTGCACAGCTCGAGCTGGTCGACGAATCCACCGATCTGCAGGAGCAGACGCTACGGATCGTCACGCTGCGGTTCGAGGCGGGACTATCCGCCAATCTCGATGTCCGCCGCGCCGCGGCCGATCTGGCGCAGACTCGCGCGCGGCGCGGGCTGATCGCGATCGCGCGCGCCGATGCCGCCAATGCGCTGGCGGTGCTGATCGCCGAGCCGCCGGGGAGCTTCGCGCCGCCGCCGTCGCGCGACGAGACGCCGATCCCCGATTACGGCGCGGGGCCGCCAAGCGGGGTTCCTGCCGACCTGCTCCGCCGCCGGACCGATATCCTCGCCGCCGAGGCGCGGCTGGTGGGCGCCGCCGCCGCGATCGGGATCGAGCGCGCCGATCTGCGCCCGTCGCTGACGATTCCGGGCAGCCTGGTGCTGGGCAATGGCTCGCTGAGCGGGCTGTTCTCCGATTTCCTGCTGACGCTGGGCGCCGCGATCGACCTGCCGCTGTTCGATGGCGGTCGCCGCCGCGCGGAGGTCGACGCGGCGCAGGCACTGGCGGATGCGCGGCTGGCGGAATACCGCAACACCTTCCTCGTCGCGCTGGCCGAGGTGGAGAATGCGCTGGTCGCGATCGAGGCCTACCGCCTGCGAATCGCCGCGCTGACCGAGGCGATCGAGCAGAGCGAGACCGCGCTGTCGCAATCCAACGCACTCTACCGCGAAGGGCTGGCCTCGCTGTTCGACGTGCTGGATGCGCAGCGCCAGCTGATCGCCAGTCGCCAGTCGCTGATCGACAGCGAGGCGGCGCTGTCGAGCTCCTTCGTGGCGTTCCATGCTGCGGTGGGGTCGGAGGGTTACGGCCGTGCCGGGGAACTGCCCGAGGAGGGCTGATTCGATCGACACTCCACAGGCGTAAACAGTCGAAGCGTTTCTCGCGCGACACTGTTGAATATGTCGAACGGGCGATGGACAGGCCGCGCGTACGCTCGCACAGGGCTGCGCATGGCTATCGTCGCAACCATCATGAACAGCGCCACCGGGCGTCCCATCCAGACCATGAGCTTCGGGCGGATGCCCAAGCCCTGGGCGAGCTTCAACCTGGCAAGCGGGGAGCTGGTGACCGCCGAGCGGATCGATGTCGGCAAGCCGGCGCCGGGCAAGTTTGCGGCCCCGATCGATATCTGGGTGACGCCGAAGAAAACCGACGACTGATCAGCGCCGCTTGGTCAGCGCCGGGTCAGCCGGACCAGTACCTGATCCAGCGCCTGCAGGAAGTTCGAGCGGTCGGTCTTGCCGAACGGCGGCGGGCCGCCGAGCTGTTCGCCCCCGGCGCGCAGGTCGGCCATCAGCGCCCGCGTCGCGATCGCCCCGCCGATCGAATCCTGGGTGAAGGGCTTGCCATTGGGCGCGAGCACCGCGGCGCCCGCTTCCAGACAGCGCCCGGCGAGCAAGATGTCCGAGGTCACGACCACGCTGTCGGCACCCGCATGCTCGGCGATCCAGTCGTCCGCGGCATCGAAGCCGTCGCTGACCATCACCCGCTCGATCGACGGATCCTCGGGTATCCGCAGCCAGGCATTGCTGACCACCGTCACCCCGGCGCGGTGGCGCTTGGCCACCTTGTAGATCTCGTCCTTGACCGGGCAGGCGTCGGCATCGACCAGCACGCGCAGACTCACGGATTGCGGTCTTTGTTACCCTTGGGTTTCACCGTAGCGCCGCCGCTGGTCTTCACCGGACCGGTCCGGGAATCATTGGGGCGGGGGCCCTTGTTGCCCTTGTAGCCGCCGCCCTTGGGTCCACCCTTGTAGCCGCCGCCACCACCGCCACCGCCGCCCTTGGGGCCGAAGGAATTGGGCTTCTTGCCGCGATGGTGCGGCTTGGCGGGCTTGCCGCCGGCGGTGCGATGGACGCGCGCGGATTCGCGCGGCGCCTCGGAGGCTTCGATGCGGACGCTGTCTTCCTCGCTCTCGTCCTTGGCGGTGCGGACCAGCGAATCGGCGAAGCGTTCGGAAATGGCGCGCGGGACCTGGAAATAGGTTTCGTTGCCGCCGATCCGGATCGCGCCCACTTCGTTGCGGGTGATATGACCGCGGCGGCACAGCAGGGGCAGGATCCAGCGCGGATCGGCGTTCTGGCTGCGCCCGATGTCCATCTTGAACCAGACCGTATCCTCGAAGCCGGGGCGGTGGCGTTCCTTCTGCGCGGCCTGACGCGCCTCGGGCGTGTTGGGGATCATCTCCTCGGGCTGCGGCATCGCGGCGCGGTGCGCGCGGACCAGCGCCGCGGCGATATCCTCGGGGGAACGCTCGCTCATCAGCCGCTCTGCCAGCTTGCGGTCCTCGTCCTCGAATTCGACCGGCTCGAGCAGCGCGCCGAGCAGCCGCTCGCGATCCTGCGCGCGGATGCTCTCGGGGGTGGGAGCATCGATCCACTGGGCATCGATCTTGGCGCCGCGCAGCATCGATTCCACCCGCTTGCGGCGCGGGTAGGGGACGATGAGCACCGCGGTGCCCTTCTTGCCTGCGCGCCCGGTGCGGCCCGAACGGTGCTGGAGCGTTTCGGCATCGCGCGGGATCTCGACGTGAATCACCAGGCTGACGCTGGGAAGATCGATCCCGCGCGAGGCGACATCGGTGGCGACGCAGACCCGCGCACGACGATCGCGCAGCGCCTGCAGCGCCTGGTTGCGTTCGGATTGGGAATGTTCGCCCGAAAGCGCGACCACGCCGAAGCCGCGTTCCTGCAGCGTGGCGTGGAGACGGCGGACGTTGTCGCGCGTGGCGCAGAACAGGATCGCGGTTTCAGCTTCGTGGAAGCGCAGCAGATTGATCGTCGCCGCCTCGATCTCGGCGGGCGACACGGTCACCGCCTGGAAGGCGATGTCGCCATGGCCACGCTGGTCTCCGGCAGTGGCGATCCGCACCGCATCCTGCTGGTAACGCTTGGCCAGCGTGACGATGGGCTTGGGCATGGTCGCCGAGAACAGCAGCGTGCGGCGACCGGCGGGGGTCGCATCGAGAATCTCCTCGAGATCTTCGCGAAAGCCCATGTCGAGCATCTCGTCGGCCTCGTCGAGCACGGCGGTGTGGAGCTGCGACAGATCGAGCGGGCCGCGCTCGAGATGGTCGCGCAGCCGCCCCGGGGTGCCGACGACGATATGCGCGCCATCGCGCAACGCGCGGCGTTCCTTGGACGCGTCCATCCCGCCGACGCAGGTGGCGATCCGCGCGCCGGTGCCGGCATAGAGCCAGCCGAGTTCGCGGCTGACCTGCAGCGCGAGTTCGCGGGTCGGGGCGATCACCAGCACCAGCGGCAGTTCGGTCGCGGTGTTGAAGCGGTCGAGCAATTGCTCCGCCAGCGCCAGCCCGAAGGCCACAGTCTTGCCCGAACCGGTCTGCGCGGAGACGACGAGATCGCGGCCTGCGGCTTCGGGCGCGAGCACCGCGGCCTGGACTTCGGTGGGTTTTTCATAGCCGCGTTCGGCCAGCGCGGTGGCCAGGACGGGCGGAAGATTGGAAAAGGTCATCATGCTCACGGGGATGGGCCAGGTCGCGGGAGGCGGGCCGGCAGGATTGAGGGGTTTTGCGGCGAAGCGCAGAGGCTTCGGCCAGCGCAGCCATTGCCGCGCGGTCCATCGCCTTGTTCTGGGGGCGGGCCTATACAGCAAAGGGGCCGCTTTGGCTTCAACTGTTTTTGACGACCGGTTGGGGGCAACCGTGGAAGGGCCGGATCGGTCCGATCGGCCGGAAAGGGACACCCAGCCCGACGAGCGGGGCAGGGGTCCGATCACCGCTTGCCGGGCGGTGCTCAGGCGTCCGCGTTTGCCGCCTGCGCTGCGGCGATCAACTCGTTGTCGATGGCTTTGGCGCGGCTGTAGGCCGCGCGCTCGCGCAGCCGGCCCGCATAGGCTTCGAAGGCGGGGTTCGCAGGCAGCGAGCCGAAGGACAGCCCCCAGTCGACCTGCGCGCCGACATAGACATCCGCCGCGGTGAAGCGGGTGCCGCAGACATAATCGCGGTCCGCCAGCCAGTCAGCGAGAACGCCGACCGCCAGCTCGAATTGGCCGTAGCCGACCATCCGCTGCTTGTCCGCGGGGGCTTCCCAGCCCATCGAGCGGTTGGTGATCGCCTGTTCGAGCGGTCCGGCGGCGAAGAACAGCCAGCGATAATAGTCGGCGCGTTCGTCTGCGGCGGGGGCAAGTTCCGCCTCGGGAAAGGCTTCAGCCAAATAGGCGCAGATCGCGGCGCATTCGGTCACGGTCCGGCCTTCGTGGACGATGGCAGGCACCTTGCCCATCGGATTGACCGCGCGATATTCGGGGCCCTTCATTGCGTCGCCATACTCGACCAGGCGCTGTTCGTAGGGCGCGCCGGTCTCCTCGAGCATCCAGCGCGCGATCTGCCCGCGCGACATCGGATTGGTGTAGAAAATCAGTTCGGCCATGCCATCCTCCCGGCGAGTCGCGACATGAGGAACATAGCATGAACCGGCAAGCGGTCCATGCGCATTCGCCATCCGGGCGCGATGGGGCTATTCCGCAGGCTCGACCACCGCCAGCACGGTTTCGACCTGCACCTGCGCGCCTTCGCTGGCGGAGAGCTCGGTCACCCTCCCGTCGAAGGGCGCGGTCAGCGCATGCTCCATCTTCATTGCCTCGAGCACCAGCAGCCGGTCGCCCTTCTTGACCGCATCGCCTTCGGCGACATCGACCGCGATCACCTTGCCCGGCATCGGCGCGACGATGGCGCCGTCACCTGCGGCGGCCGCGCCGGAGCCGCGCGTCGCCAGCCCGAATTCATGCGCCTGACCTTCGTGGAACACCACCACCCGGTCGGCATCGGCAAAGCCGGTGAGCGGTTCGAACGGCGCCTGCCCGGCGGGATCGACCACCTGGCTTTCGCCATCGCGGCTCAGCGCGACCGAGAGCCGCGGAGCGCGGTTGAGGCGGAAGCCGGCGAGCGGATCGCGATAGGCGCCCGCCGAGAGCAACACGAGTTCGGCGGCGGCGGCGCGGACCGAGGGGTCGGGCTCGCCATCGGCGATCAGCGCCTCGCCCTTGCGCTCGATGAACCCGGTGTCGAGCCGCGCGGAGGCGAAATCGTCGTCGCCCAGCGCATTGGCGAGAAAAGCGGCGTTGGTGCGGACCGGCCAGATCTCGACCCCGTCGGCCATCGCCAGCAGCGTGTCGATGGCATCGTCGCGGGTCTCGCCCCAGGCGACCAGCTTGGCGACCATCGGGTCGTAGAAGGGGGAGATCGTGTCGCCCTGTTCGACCCCGGTTTCGATCCGGCCCGCGCGGCCCAGATCGAGATGGTCGAGCCGTCCGGTGCTCGGCAGGAAGCCCCGGGCCGGGTCCTCGGCATAGAGTCGCGCCTCGATCGCATGGCCCTCGATGGAAAGCTCGTCCTGCGCCAGCGGGATCGGTTCGCCGCTCGCCACCCGAAGCTGCCATTCGACCAGATCGACCCCGGTGATCTCCTCGGTCACCGGATGCTCGACCTGCAGCCTTGTGTTCATTTCCATGAAGAAGATGCAATCGGCGCGCAGGCCTTCGCTCGCATCGGCGATGAATTCGATCGTGCCCGCGCCCTCGTAGTCCACCGCCTTCGCGGCGCGGACCGCGGCGGCGCAGATCGCATCGCGGGTCGCTTCGTCCATACCGGGGGCGGGGGCTTCCTCGATCACCTTCTGGTGGCGCCGCTGGAGCGAGCAGTCGCGCTCGAACAGGTGGACGACGTTGCCGTGGCTATCGCCGAACACCTGCACCTCGATATGGCGCGGGCTGGTGATCCACTTCTCGAGCAGGACCTCGTCGTTGGAGAAGCTGGCCTTCGCCTCGCGGCGGCAGCTGTCGAGCAGTTCGGCAAAGGCGGCGGGGTCGTCGACCTTGCGCATCCCCTTGCCGCCGCCGCCCGCGACCGCCTTGATCAGCACCGGGTAGCCGATTGCCTCGGCCTCTCGCGCGAGCCGCTCGACCGACTGGTCCTCGCCCTCATAGCCCGGGGTCACCGGGACCCCGGCGGCGCGCATCAGTTTCTTGGCGGCGTCCTTGAGGCCCATCGCGCTGATGCTGGCGGGCCTGGGGCCGACCCAGATCAGCCCGGCGTCGATCACCGCCTGCGCAAATGCGGCGTTCTCCGACAGGAAGCCGTAGCCCGGGTGGATCGCCTCGGCACCGCTGGCCTTGGCCGCGGCGATGATCGTCTCGCCGCGCAGATAGCTCTCGGCGGCGGGGGAGGGGCCGATATTCACCGCCTCGTCGGCCTGGCGGACGTGCAGCGCGTTCGCATCGGCGTCGGAATGGACCGCGACGGTGGCGATCCCCATCTCGCGCGCGGTGCGGATGATGCGGCAGGCGATTTCGCCGCGATTGGCGATGAGGAGCTTGGTGATCATGCCAGCGCGCTAGCCGCCCCATGACCGCGCATCAAGCTACCAGCCCGCGACGGGGCGAAAGTCGTGCCGCGTCCAGGTGATCGGCACGCTTGGCCCGGCTGGGCGATTGACCAGCGCCTGTCCGAAGCCGCGGATCACGTGCCACAGTTTCTCGTAGCCCGGCACCACCACCCGCCGGTCCCATGCCAATTGCCCCCGATCCAGCACCTTGCGCCCGATCGCGCCGTAGATATTGGCCGCCGAGAGCACCGCCCAGCGCTTGCGGAAGCCCAGCTTCTTCGCGCCCAGCCGCGCCGCCGCCTCGTATGTTTCCATCATCCCGATCAGCCGCGGCATCAGGCTGGCGAGCACGAAGCGGTTGTGCGGCTTGGCGTGTTCGCCGGGAGCGAAATCCTTCTCCGCCAGCCATTCGGCGGGCAGATAGCAGCGCCCGGCCGCGTCGTCCTCGACGATATCGCGTGCGATATTGGCGATCTGGAAGGCGAGCCCGAGATCGCAGGCGCGGTCGAGCGTCTCGCCATCGTCCTCTGGCACGCCCATCAGTCGCGCCATCATGATCCCGACCGCGCCGGCGACATGATAGCAATAGCGCAGCATGTCGCGCTCGTTCTTGGGGGTGAAGCCGCCCGCGTCGAGCGCAAAGCCGGAGATCACGTCGCCCGCCATTTCGGGGGAGAGATTGCATTCGTCCGCCACCAGCCCGAAGCCGTCGAAGGCCGGGTCGGCGGTCGGCTGTTCCTCGAGGGCGCGGCGGGTGAGCACGCGAATGGCCTGGACCCGGTCCTCGGCGCTCTTGGGATTGCCCTGATCGCCTAGCGGGCCACCCATCTCCTGATTGTCGGCGATGTCGTCGCAGCGGCGGCACCAGGCGTAGAGCAGCCATGCGCGCTCGCGGGTGCGGCGGTCGAACAGCTTGGAAGCGGCGGCGAAGCTGTGGGAGCCTTCCTCGATCGCAGCGCGCGCTTGCCGCACCAGCGACGCGCGATTGCGCCCGCCGCCGGCCACTGCGGGGGTGCTGCGCATGTAGCTCGATGGAGCGAGAGGGCGTTGTTTGCTCAAAACCTGGCTCTGGCTAAAGATTGGCGGCGGTCATCTGGAAGATCGGCGTGTGCGGTTGATAGCGTTCCATCCTGTCGAGCAATCCGTCCAACGTCTCGTCGGCGATCATGATCCCCTGATGCGCGGGGCGGATGAAGCCGACCTCGGCCATGTGGCGGTTGAAGGCGAGCAGATGGTCGAAGAAGCCGAAGGCGTTGAGCAGACCGACCGGGTTGTCGTGATAGCCCAGCTGCGCCCAGCTGATCGCTTCCCACAATTCGTCCATTGTCCCCACCCCGCCCGGAATGGTGATGAAACCGTCGGAGAGATCGGTGAAGCGCTGCTTGCGCTCGTGCATTCCCGAGACGGTGTGCAACTGCGTACAATCGTGATTGGCGACCTCGGAACTGGCGAGTGCCTCGGGGATGATCCCGATCACCTCGCCCCCGGCGTCGAGCGCGCCCTTGGCGACCGCGCCCATCAGCCCGAGCCGACCGCCGCCATAGACGACTCCGATCCCGCGCAACGCGAGCCCTTCGCCGACCGCGCGGGCGAGTTCCATGTAGCACGGGTCCTTCGGCGTCGCCGATCCGCAGTAAACGGCAAGTCTCTTCACGCGTGCGTCGCTCCGACCAGATCTTCGATCATCAGCCCGGCGGTCGCCTTGGCGCTGCCGACCACCCCGGGAATGCCCGCACCCGGATGGGTTCCGGCGCCGACGAGGAAGAAATTGCCGATCACGTCGTCGCGGTTGTGACCGCGGAACCAGGCGCTCTGGGTGAGCAGCGGCTCGAGGCTGAAAGCGCTGCCCAGATGCGCGTTGAGATCCTGCGAGAAATCGCGCGGGCTATAATGGAACTTGGTCACGATCCGCTCGTGGATATCGGGAATATCCAGCCGCCTACCGACCTCGTCGAGCACGCGCTTCTCGAGCAGCGGACCGGTTTCTTCCCAGTCGACCGCCAGCTTGCCGGCATGCGCAACCGGGACCAGCGCGTAGAAGGTGCTCTTGCCCTCGGGCGCGACGCTGGGATCGGTCACGCTGGGGTGGTGCAGATAGACCGAGAAATCGGCGGGCAGCACGCCGTGCTTGTAGATGTCGTCGACCAGCCCTTTGTAGCGCGGGCCGAACAGGATCATGTGGTGCGGGATGTGGGGGAAGCTCCCCTCGAGCCCGAAATGGACCACGAACAGGCTGGGCGAGAACTTCTTGCGCGCCAGCTTCTTGGCGTAGCTCGCGCCGCGCCCGTTCCCGCTCAGCAGGTCCTTGTAGCTGTGCATGATGTCGGCATTGCTGGCGACCGCATCGAACCGCTGGCGGAAGCCCGATTTGGTTTCGACTTCGGTCGCCACCGTGCCCAGCGTGTGGACCTGAACCACCGGATCGCCCAGCCGTACGGTTCCGCCCAGCCGCTCGAAATGACGCGCCATCCCGGCGATCAACTGGTTGGTGCCGCCGCGCGCCCACCACACGCCGCCGTCTTTCTCGAGCTTGTGGATCAGCGCGTAGATCGCGCTGGTCTTCATCGGGCTGCCGCCGACCAGCAGCGTGTGGAAGCTGAACGCTTCGCGCAGCTTCTCGTCTTCGATGAAGTGGCTGACCATCGAATAGACGCTGCGCCACGCCTGCTTGCGCGCCAGCGCGGGCGCGGCCTTGAGCATCGATTTGAAATCGAGGAAGGGCACGTGGCCCAGCTTGACGTAGCCCTCCTCGTAGACCTCGGCGGAATATTTGAGGAAGCGCTGGTAGCCCGCGACATCGGTGGGGTTGATCCGCGCGATCTCGTCGAACAATTGCTCTTCGTCGTTGGAATAGTCGAACTGCGTCCCATCGGGCCAGGTCAGCCGGTAGAAGGGCATGACCTTCATCAGATCGACGTCCGCAGCCATGTCGTGCCCCGACAGCGCCCACAATTCGCGCAGGCAGTCGGGATCGGTGATGACGGTCGGCCCGGCGTCGAAGGTGAAGCCCTCGCGCTCGAAGACATAGGCGCGGCCGCCGGGCTTGTCGCGCGATTCGATCACCGTGGTGGCGACCCCCGCGGACTGGAGGCGGATGGCCAGCGCCAGCCCCCCGAAGCCCGCGCCGATCACGCAGGCGGTCCTGCCGGTCGGTGCGCTCTGCACCGGATCGGGGGCGATATCGTGGGGTGTCGCGTTCATTGCTGACGTCCTTGGACGAGCGGCCTGCCTTTGCCAAGCAGCGCGGCGATGGCCCGGGGGATGGAGACGGGCGGCTTGCCCGTCAGGATGCGCAAACCGTCGAGCCGGGTCGAGCGCGCGGCGTAGAAGCGTTCGATCAATGGTTCGGGGAGGCGATAGAAGCGCTCGAAGACCTTGTAGCGCAGCTCGGGTTCGGCGGCCTCGAACAGCATCTTGCCCAGCAGACGGTAGAAGCGGGTGGCACGCCAGTGCTCCTGCGCCCGGCGATCGACGAAGCGCGCCAGGTCCTCGCCCGTGCGATCCGAATTGCGGGCGATGGCGAGCGTGCTGGCGACCGCGATCGGCAGCGTATAGCTGGTCAGCGGGTGAGTGAAGCCGCCGCGCGCGCCGGCCAGCGCCACCCCGGGCACCGCCAGGCTGCGGCGATAGGCGACGAAATCGCCCCCGGTCACGACGGGGAGGACGCCGGTTTCCTCGGATACGGTCTCGCCGCTCCAGCCGTGCGCCGCGCAATAGGCGGCGATCCGCTCAGAAAGCAGCGCCCGGTCGAGCCGGGGTTCGTCGGCATAGTAGGTGTCCTCGACGAAGATATCCTGCGGCCCCAGGGGCAGGACATAGA
Organism: Qipengyuania benthica; assembly: GCF_030717865.1. Taxonomy (NCBI): domain Bacteria; kingdom Pseudomonadati; phylum Pseudomonadota; class Alphaproteobacteria; order Sphingomonadales; family Erythrobacteraceae; genus Qipengyuania; species Qipengyuania benthica. The sequence goes on from NZ_JAVAIL010000001.1 coordinate 800,419, forward strand.
CGAAGCGGTAGGCGCCCGGCTGTTCGACACTCGCGTCCATGATCACCGGCCATATCACTCCGTGCGGACTGTCGCAGCGCAGGTGGCGGCCCATGAACAGCTGCCAGCCGCCGGTTAGATGCGGGGAGGGTACGGCGTTGCGGCAGTCGATCACGCTTGCCGCGCGCAGCTGGCCGCCGCCGGCGAGTTCGACGCCGGTTTCGGACAGCCGCTCGACCCGCGTTCCCGCCATGATCGACTCCTGCGGCAACAGGCGGCGCAGCGTGGCGTCGAAATCTCTGCTGGCGAGCGAGCGGTATTCGCCCGCCAACCGACGTCCGTAGGCAGGAAAGCGGACCCGGTTGCCCTCGGGCCAGACCGTCTGCGGAAAAGACGCCAGCAGCGCGTCGCCCTCGGAATCGAGATCGCCCGCGAACCAGCTCCAGCGGTGATTGCCGCCGAAACTGCCTCCTGTTTCGATCAGCGCGATCCGCTTGTCGGGCCGGGCGCGATGAATGGCGAGGGCGATCAGCCCCCCGGCCAGTCCGCCCCCGACCACGGCGATATCGAGAGGGTGCCCGCTCATTGCCGCTTTGCTCTAGGTAGCAACGCGGAGTTGGGCAATGCGAAGGAATGCAAGGGCCATTGAACGCGCGGGAACATGCAGGCCAGCAGCCCGTTGTGATTTGAAATTCATTTTGAGGGAAATCATGAAAACATTCGCTGCTGGCCTGATGGTCGCCGGAACAGTGCTCACTGCCGCCCCGCTCGCCGCTCAGAGCGCCAGTACGCCCGGCGTTCGCGCCGACGCGGTCGAATTGCCGGAGGACACCGTGTTCGACGGCGACTACCTCACGGTTGGCGTCGGCGTCGGATATAGCGCCAGCTATTCGGGTTCGGACGATTACCGTAGCTTCGTCCTGCCGATCGTCCAGGGGTCGCTGGCGGGGATCGATATCAGTCCGCGCCCGGCGGGGGTCGCGCTCGATTTCATTCCCGATCCCGACGAGGGCGTGGCCTTCTCTCTCGGGCCGGTGATCAAGCTCAACCGCGACCGGGCCGATCTCGACGGCATCAAGGATCCGGTGGTCGAGGCCTATGGCGAGCTGGATACCGCGATCGAGGTCGGCCCCAGCGCCGGGGTCAGTTTTCCGCAACTGCTCAGTCCGTTCGACAGCCTCAGCTTCTCGGTCGATGCCGCATGGGATGTGGCGGGCGCGCATGACGGGATGTCGGTGAGCCCCTCGATCACCTATTTCACCCCGCTGAGCCGCGCGATCGCGGTCTCGCTGTCGCTGAGCACCAAATATATCGACGACGATTATGCCGATTATTATTATTCGGTCCCCGTCACCAACGCCGCGCTACCCGCCGCCGATGTCCTGCCGGGGTTCGAGGCGGATGGCGGGTTCGAAAGCGCGGGCGTCAATGTGCTGTTGGCCTTCGATCTCAACGGGGACGTCACCGATGGCGGGCTCGCGCTGATCGGGCTGGGCGGCTATTCGCGGATGCTCGGCGATGCCAAGGATTCGCCCTTCACCAGCATTCGCGGCGAGGCCGACCAGTTCCTCGGGGCAGTCGGGATCGGCTACACCTTCTGACCTTGTCCGGCCGCGGTTGAACGAAGAAAGGGCGGCTCATCGAGCCGCCCTTTTCCGTGTCAGTCGCTGGTGGCGGATTCCGTGCCGACCGTTCCCGGCGCCAGGATCGGCCGCGGAGCCGGCAGCTCCGCATCGCGGTCGCCGGTCTTGAGATAGGTTTCGAACCAGCGCATCATCCGCAGATTGTAATCGTAGCGCGCCGCCGCCCGATTGTTGCCATGCCCCTCGCCGGGGTAGAGCACCAGCCGCACCGGGGTCTCGGGCTTGCGGACCTTGATCGAGCGATAGAGCTCGTAGCTCTGCGACGGCGAAACCCGCGTATCTTCGGCTCCGTGCATGATTAGCAGCGGGGTCTCGGCCTTGTCGGTGTGGTAGATCGGGCTGACCTCGAGCATCTTCTGCCAGTCGTCCCACGGCCATGCCAGGCTGTGGACGTTGTACATCTCGTAGGGGATGTCGGTGGTGCCGAACTTGCTGATCTGGTTGGATATTCCGACGAACATCACACCTGCAGCGAACTCGTCGCTGAAATAGGTCGAGGCCCAGCCGGTGGCGTAGCCGCCATAGGAACCTCCGGTGATCCCGACGCGCTCGGGATCGGCGATCCCCATCTCGACCAGCGCGCGCTTGGCATCGACCAGGTCGGTGAACTCGGGATCAGTGTAGCGGCCCTGATGCTGTTTGGAAAAGGCGGTGCCATAGCCGGTCGAGCCGCGATAATTGGGCAGGAACACCGCATAGCCCTGACCGGCCGCGACCTGTCCCGGGCCGCTGTAATTGGTGACCCAGCCATTGGAATCATGCGCTTCCGGGCCGCCGTGAACATCGAGGATCAGCGGCGCCCCACCGGCGGGCGCACCGCCGACCGGCTCGATCAGCACGCCTTCGACCGTCTGCCCGTCGCGGGCGGTGTAGGTGACGGTGCGCTGCTGCCCCATGTCGATCTGCGACAGCCAGGGATTGTGCGATGTCCAGCGCTGAAAGCCACCATCGTTCCAGACGAACAACTCGCTCGGGTGACTGGGCGAGGATGCCCGGACCGCGATCCGGCCGCCGTCGGATTCCACCGCGGACAGGATCAGATTGCCGCCGTCGTGCTCCGCCGCGACGCTGCCGTTGGCGTCGTAGATCCGCAGCGCCGATTGCGCGCCCTTGTGGATCACTGCCGCCAACTGCCCGTCGGCGAGCCACTCGGCATCAACTGCTGCCTCGGGCGCGCCCTGATTGAGCGCGCGATATTGGCCGGTGGAGACATCGACGAAATACAACGTGGTCGCGGCGGGATCATTGATATCGACCCCGGCGATCATCGACAGACGGGTGCCGTCGGGTGAAATCTCCACATCGCCGATCTTGCCCGGCGTTTCGACCACCCGGAGCACGGTTCCGGTGGCGAGATCGAGGATGTGCACGCGCTTCGAGGTGTAACTGTCGTCGACCTGTGGGGTGGGTGCGCTCTCGATGATGGCATGGCGCGCATCGGGCGCGATGTCGAAACCGCTGACATAGCCGGGAATGGCGATCGTCTGCGGTTGGGCATCGATGGTATCGCCGATCGCGACGCGGAACAGGCGGTTGAGCCGCGCCTCTTCCTCATAGACGATGGCATCGAAGCCAGCCTCGCTTTGCGCTGTGCGCGCTTTGTCTTCCGCGGCGCTGGCGAGCAGGTGCATATGGCTGCCGTCCGGGCTCCAGGCGTAGCTCCGAACGCCGGCACCGGCGATCTCGGCGAGCTTGCGCTGCGCGCCGCCATCGATCGGAATTCCCCAGACGGCGCGGTCCTCGTCCTCGCGGCTCCAGAGGAAGCTGATCCAGCGCCCGTCCGGCGAGAAGGCGATGTTGCTCACATCCATGTCGGCGGGGAGGAAATCGCGCGCGTTGCCCGGTCCGTAAGCGAGCCTCAACTGCTGTTCCGGTCCGGCGTTTTCCTCGCCCGCAGTCACGTCTGGCAGGCTGACGGTGGTGTAGGCGATCCGGCTACCGTCGGGACCGACTGCGATGGTGCCGACGCTCTCCAGCCGGGCGACGTCTTCGGGCGTCATCGGGCGCGCTGAAGCGGCGGTTGCGACGAGGGCGCTGGAGGCGAGCAGCAGGTTGGCGATTGTCCGGCAGGTCATGGCTGGGCGATCCTCTCTCGATCATGAAAATTGGGATGGAGACCTCATAGCGAGGCAGGCGCGCATGGCAAACTGGCGCTTGTGCGAGAGACGCTCGCGAGGCATCAATCCGCCCAAACGGGAGAATGATCATGCGTTGTACCTATCCGCTGGCGCTGGCCGCCGCACTGCCCATTGCCTTGGCCGCCGCCCCCGCTCTGGCCGACACGACAGTGGTCCATGCCGGCAATGTCATCGCCGATGCCGACAGCCAGCCGACTGGCCCGGCGACGATCACGGTCACCGATGGGCGGATCGTCAGCATCGAGTCGGGCTGGAACCCTGCACCCGCGGGTGCCGAGACGGTCCGGCTCGAGGGCATGACCGTGGTGCCGGGCCTGATCGACCTGCACGTCCATCTGACCGGCGACCCCGGCGGCGATTTCTGGAAGGACGCGGTCGAGCCCGAGGAGTGGGGCGTGGTCGTGGGCGCGAAGAACGCCGCGAAGACGCTGCGCGCGGGCTTCACCACCGTGCGCGAGGCGGGAAGCGCGCAGCACAGCGGCTTCTCGTTGCGGCGCGGGACCGAGGAAGGCATGATCGAGGGGCCGCGGATCGTCGCCGCCGGACCGGCGCTCGCCATCGTCGGCGGGCACGGCGACGTCTCGGGCTTCCGCCCCGAGGTCAACGCGGTGCTCACCTCGGGCTACACCTGCACCGGCGCGGTGGAATGCGCCGAGAAGGTCCGCCGCGCGAGCCAGAACGGTGCGGACGTGATCAAGATCACCGCTACCGGCGGGGTGCTGAGCCAGCAGGGCCGCGGGCTGGAGGCACATTTCTCGGACGCCGAGATGAAGAGCATCGCCGACACCGCTCATTCGCTCGGGCTGCAGGTGATGGCGCATGCGCATGGCGCGCGCGGGATCGAGGCGGCGGCGCGGGCCGGAATCGACAGCATCGAGCATGCGACCTATCTCGACGAGGCTGCGGCGCAGGCGATGAAGGCGAACGGCACCGTGCTGGTGCCGACGCTGATGGCGTTCCAGGGTGTGACCGAGCGGCTGGGGCAGGGGATCTATACCCCGGTGGTCGAGGACAAGATCCGCGCGGTCGCCGAAACCGCCAAGGTGTTCATGGGCCGGGCCTATCGCTGGGGCGTCCCGATCGCCTTCGGGACCGATGCCGGGGTGTTCGACCACGGCCGCAACGCCGAGGAATTCGCGCTGATGGTGGCGCAGGGCATGCCGCACCGCGAAGCCTTCGCCAGCGCCACCACCGTCGCGGCGCAGGTGCTGCAGATGGAAGACGAGATCGGACGGCTCGCGCCCGGCTATTCCGCCGACATGATCGCGATCGCGGGCAATCCGCTCGAGGATGTCACCGTGCTCGAGGACGTCGAGTGGGTGATGGTGCGCGGGCGGATCGCCGAGTAGCCTTCGCAGAATTTGCACCGACGCTGGTCGATTGAAATCGCGTTAGCGGTTTCGTCATTGCGAATTTTGCGCCAGCAAGGCGCGGCAATCCATGGATCGCCGCGTCGCCCAAGTGGGCTCCTCGCGATGACGATTTGAGGACGAATTGAGAGGGGAATCTACTATGCAGACAATCCGCATCGCGCTGCTCGCGAGTGCCGCGCTTTCGCTCGCCGCTTGCACCACCACTGCGCGCGAGGCCGGTCCGCCCGCCATGGAAGCTGCTTCGGCAACGCAGTCGGAACACGACCGGCTGTTCGCGCTGTTCGCGGATGCTGACGAGCGCGAACTCAAGCTCAACCCCATCAGCGCGCTGTTCCGCGGCGACATGCGCTACGCCGACCGGATCGGCGACTTCCTTACCGACGAATACAATGACGCGAGCCGCGTCGATGCGCAGAGCAATCTGGAGCAGTTGCGCGCCATCGACCGCAGCGCGCTCGATGAGACCGACCGGCTGGCCTATGATGTGTTCGCCTACAACCAGCAGCAGGCGCTCAAGGGACTGACCGACGAAATCATTGCGGTCACAGAGGTGCGCCCGGTGAACCATTTCTCGGGCTTCCATACCTTCTACCCGACCTTTGCCAGCGGCCAGAGCGCCGCCCCGTTCAAGACGGTCGAGGATTACGAGAACAATCTCAGTCGGCATAAGAACTACATCGAACTCAACGACCGCGCGATCGCGCTGTTTCGCGACGGGCTCGAGACCGGCGTGCTGGAAACCAGGCTCACGATCGGCAATGTGATCGAACAGCTCGACACGCAGATCGCGATGCCGCTGGAGGATTCGCCCTTCTGGATGCCGGTGAAGAACTTCCCCGACAGCTTTACGGCTGCCGAAAAAGCCCGGCTGACCGAGGACTATCGCGCCGCGACGCAGGACATCTATGCGGCGCACGAGCGGATGCGCGATTTCCTGCGCGACGAATATCTGCCGCGCGCGCGGACGAGCGTGGGGCTGTCGCAGATGAAGGGCGGCGAGGCGCTCTATCGCCAGCTGATCGAGAGCACGACCACGCTGCCGCTCGAACCCGATTACCTGCACGAACTGGGGCTGAGCGAAGTCGCGCGGATCAAGACCGGGCTGGAAGAGATCAAGGCCGAGGTCGGCTTCGAGGGCACGCTCGACGAATTCTTCGACTACGTCCGCACCGATCCGCAATTCAAGCCCGAAAGCCGCGAGGCGCTGACGCAGAGCTATTACGACATCGGCAAGCAGGTCGATGCCAAGATCGACGAGCTGTTCTCGCTGACCCCTGCGGCGCCGCTCGAGATCCGGCCCTACGAAACCTTCCGCGAAGAATTCTCGGCGGGCGGGTCCTATGAATCGGGTGCGCCCGACGGGTCGCGCCCCGGGGTGTTCTATTTCAACGCCTACGACCTGCCCAGCCGGCTGACGACGGGCAATGTCACGCTCTATCTTCACGAGGGTGCGCCGGGGCATCACTTCCAGATCAGCCTCGCACAGGAAAACGAGGCGCTGCCCGCCTTCATGCGCTTCGGCGGCACCACCGCCTTCGTCGAAGGCTGGGCGCTCTATGCCGAGACGCTGGGCGAGGAGATGGGCTTTTTCGAGGATCCCTGGAACCGCTACGGCACGCTGCAGGACGAGCAATTGCGCGCGATGCGGCTGGTGGTCGACACCGGGCTGCATTCCAAGGGCTGGACCCGCGAGCAGGCGATCGACTTCATGCTGGCGAATTCGGGCATGACGCGCACCGAGGTGGTGGCCGAGGTCGAACGCTATATCGCTATTCCGAGCCAGGCGCTGGCCTACAAGGTCGGCGCGCTCAAGATCCAGGAACTGCGCCAGCGGGCCGAGCAGCGGCTGGGCGAGGATTTCGACATCAAGGCCTTCCATGCGCAGGTGCTCGGCACCGGCGGGCTGCCGCTGCCGGTGCTGGAAGCGAAGATCGACCGCTGGATCGCGGCGGGCGGAGGCTGAGTGCGGCGACCCCGCGCTCGTTCGAAAACGGGCGCGGGTCTCGCCGCTAGCTGCGTCCGACGCTCACATATTCGAAGCCGCGCGCGCGGACGTCCGCGGGGCGATAGATGTTGCGCAGATCGACCAGCACGGGGGCCTTGGCGATCTGCTTGACGCGGTCGAGGTCTAGCGCCCGGAACGCGTCCCATTCGGTCACGATGGCGATCGCATCCGCGCCCTCTATGGCGGTGTAGGGATCGTCGCACATGCTCACTTCTGGCATCAACGCCCGGGCGGCTTCCATGCCTTCGGGATCGTAGGCGAACACCGCGGCCCCAGCATCGGTGAGCGTCTGCGCCACGGCGATCGCGGGAGAATCGCGCATGTCGTCCGTGTTCGGCTTGAAGGTCAGCCCGAGCAGCGCGACCCGCTTGCCGCGCGCGGCATCCTTGCCGCCCAACGCATCGAGCACCTTGCGACCCATCGCCCGCTTGCGGCTTTCATTGGCCTCGACAACTGCGGCAACGACCCGCACCGGGGTGTCGTAATCCTCGGCTGTCTTGAGCAGCGCCAGCGTGTCCTTGGGGAAGCAGGAGCCGCCGTAGCCGGGACCGGCATGGAGGAATTTGGAGCCGATGCGATTGTCCATCCCGATCCCGCGACTGACGTCCTGGACATCGGCACCGACGCTTTCGCACAGATCGGCGATCTCGTTGATGAAGGTGATCTTGGTCGCGAGAAAGGCGTTGGCGGCGTATTTGATCAGCTCGCTGGTGCGACGCCCGGTGAACAGGATCGGCGACTCGTTGAGGAACAGCGGCCGATAGACCTCGCGCATGACCTCGCGCCCGAACTCGTCCTGCGCGCCGATGACGATCCGATCGGGACGCTTGAAATCGCCGATCGCCGCGCCTTCGCGCAGGAATTCGGGGTTGGAGACCACGGCGAAGCGATGAGTGGTGCCGCTTTCGGCGAGAATGCGCTCGACTTCGTCGCCGGTGCCGACGGGAACGGTCGACTTGGTCACAACCACCGCATCATTGGACAGGCTCGCGCCGATTTCCTCGGCGACCGCATAGACGAACGACAGGTCGGCGTGCCCGTCGCCGCGGCGGCTGGGGGTGCCCACCGCGATGAAGATCGCTTCGGCGCCGGCGATGCCTTGTGCCAGATCGGTCGTAAACGTCAGTCGTCCCGCCTTGACGTTGCTTTCGACCAGCTTGTCGAGGCCGGGTTCGTAGATCGGCATCACCCCCTCGTGCAGCCGCGCGATCTTCGTCTCGTCCTTGTCGATGCAGACCACTTCATGGCCGAAATCGGCAAAGCAGGCGCCGGAAACCAGCCCGACATAACCCGAGCCGACCATCGCTATCTTCATGAAATACCCCCGGTGTGACGAATGGTGATCGTGCCGTCGGCGTCGACGGCCTGGATATAGCGTCGCTCCGCACCCTCGAGCACCAGCGCCGTCAGAACGCCGGTCCGGAAGGCGCCGGTATCGATCCCGATCCGATGCCCGCGATCCTCGACATCCTCGAAGATGGTGTGACCATGGACGACAACGTGGCTGAGTGGATCGACATGACGCAGGAAGCGCTCGCGGATCCACAACAGATCGTTGCGACTCTGGTCCTCGATCGGCCGCGAGGGATCGACGCCCGCGTGGACGAAGACATAGTCTCCGGCGATCACCATCTCATCCAACGACTGAAGGAAGGCGCGGTCGTCCTGCGGGATCAGCCGCACGAGCTCGTCCTGCAGTTCGCCCAGCGTGAGCGCGTCGAGGTCCTTGCGCGAGATGCCGTAGCTCATGATGGTCTCGCGGCCGCCATGCTTGAGAAAGTGCCGCAGCACGTCCTTGTCCTCGAAGCTGTCGAGAAACATTTCTTCGTGATTGCCGGCGAGGCAGCGCAGCGGGCGGCGGCTCTGCCATTCGCGCGCGGCGGCAATGACGCCGGCGCTCTGCGGGCCGCGATCGACCAGATCCCCCAGCAGGACTACGGTCGAGCGGGAGGCTGGCGACGCACCATCGTGGGTTTCGATCGCCCGGCGCAGCGCATCGAACAGGTCGAGGCGACCATGAACGTCCCCGACGACGTAGTAACGCTCGCCTTCCGGCACCGTCGCAAGCTTGGCCGGCGCGCTGGCCCTGCGGAATATCTGGCGGATGGAGTTGAGCATGGTCGTTCAGATGGCCCCGGAACGGAGCGTTGCAAGCCGCATAGGCGTACCGGCGCTGGCGAGCAACTGTGGGATGCCGATCGCGGTCTTCGCAGTTGCACAAAAACCACGCAAGCGGCCCCGTATCCGTAATAATCGCGGTCGAAACTTGCTTTCGGTGTATGGTTTGTGAAATATGGTTGCGAACACGATCGAGGAACCCGCACGAAAACCTGGGCCCGACGCGTTTGCAGGTGGGACGAAGCGACAACCATCAGGAGTCTGTCATGCTCACGTCCTCGCGCGGCCTCGCCGCATCGCTCGTCTTGGCGAGTTTTACCCTATCCGCTCCTGCCTTCGCGCAGACCGTCCTTCCGGCCGATGAGGTCGAGGAGCAAACCGAAGGCCCGATCACGATCTCGGCCAATGTCGCGCTGACGAGCGAGTACCGCTTCCGCGGCGTCGATCTGTCGGGTGGCGAGATCGCCATCCAGGGCGGCTTCGATCTTGGGACCGAATCCGGGTTCTACGTCGGGACCTGGGCGTCGTCGCTGGATGAAACCACCGTCGGCTTCGGATCGACCGAAGTGGACATCTACGGCGGCTGGAGCGGCGATTTCGCCGAGGGGCTCTCTGCCGATGTCGGCGTGATCGGCTACCTTTATCCGGACGCCGGTCCCGGCGATTTCGACTATGTCGAAGTCTATGGCTCGGTGGGCTTCGCGTTCGGACCCGCCGAAGCGACCGTCGGCGTTGCCTATGCGCCCGAGCAGGACTCGCTGGGCGGGACGGACAATTTCTACATATATACCGATCTCGGGGTGGGCATTCCCGGGACGCCGGTCAGCGTGACCGGTCATCTCGGCTACACCGACGGGTTTCTTACCTTCACCAACGACAGCAAGGCATTCGACTGGTCGATCGGCGCGGAAGCGGAACTCTACGGTCCGCTGTCGATCAGCGCTGCCTATGTCGGTGCCGAGGGCGACATTCCGGTCGGTGCGTATGATTTCGTCGATGACGCTTTCGTGGTGACGCTCAGCGCGAGCTTCTGATCCGGATCCGAACGGGGGCGGACCAGAACGCCGCCCCCTTCGGTCTGGTATTGGGCCACCGGCAGCGTTTCATTCCCTCCGCCCGTTAGCGGAAAACGCCGATCGATCCGGCGATTACCTCCGAATCGGATGAGATTATTTTGCCAGTACTACGCTTTGTAGCGGTTACCTGAGCAATCTATTGCGTTCAAAATCGTTGCAAGTAAACGGACTCCCCCATACACGAATTCCCAGGGGGATAAGTGATGGGGTTACTGTCTCAGCTCGATGCTGCCGAATGGCTTGCGCTGGTCCAGCATGAGCTGTTTCTGTTCGCAACCTTCTTTTTCATTCTCGGTGCGCTGGACGAATTCGCCGTCGATCTGACCTATGGCTGGCTCCGGCTGCGGGGGAAGGCCGCCACCGGGCGCGTCGACGAAGCCGAATTGCGCGCTCGACCGCTTGCGGGGATCGCCGCGATTTTCGTGCCCGCGTGGGACGAGGCGCGTGTCATTCGCCCGATGCTGACCCATTCGCTGCTGGCATGGCCGCAAGCCGAGGTGCGTTTCTTCATCGGATGCTATCGCAACGATCCGGCTACGTTCGACGAGGCCTCGATCGTCGCGCGCAGCGATGCGCGGGTCCATCTGGTGGTTCATGATCGCGATGGGCCGACCAGCAAGGCCGACTGCCTGAACGCGCTTTATGCGGCGCTGGTCGCCGAAGAGGAACGCGCCGGGCGGCGCGCGCGCATGGTCGTTCTCCACGACGCCGAGGACATGGTCGATCCGGCGGCGCTTGCCGCACTCGACATGGCGCTCGATCATGCCGAATTCATCCAGCTTCCGGTGCTTGCGCTGCCGCAACCGCGCTCCCGCTTCATCGGAAGTCATTACTGCGACGAATTTGCCGAAGCCCATGGCAAAGTGATGGTCGTCCGCAGCGGGCTCGGTGCGGGCATTCCGGGCGCCGGGGTGGGGAGCGCGGTGGAGCGCTGCACACTGGCGCGATTGGCCGAACTTACCGGAGGATTGGGCCCTTTTGCAACCACTTCGCTGACCGAGGATTATGAATTCGGGCTCAATGTGGGCTCCATTGGCGGGCGCGACCGGTTCCTGCGTTTGCGAACCCGAGAGGGGAGACTGATCGCAACGCGGGCCTATTTCCCATCGCGCATCGACACAGCCATCCGGCAGAAAACACGCTGGATTCACGGAATCGCCCTGCAGGGCTGGGATCGACTGGGCTGGAACGGCGGATTCCTGCGGACATGGATGAAGCTGCGCGACCGGCAGGGGCCATTCGCCGCATTCCTTTTGGCGCTCGCCTATCTCCTTGTCCTCGGGTCCGGCCTGATCGGCATCGCCGGGTGGTTTGGCTTATTCGTCCCTTTCAAGGCATCGCCCCTGCTTGCGACGATGCTGGCCATCTGTGGCATCGCGGTCGTCTGGCGCGCGCTGATCCGGGCAATTTTTACCGGCCGCGAATTCGGCTGGCGTGAAGGGTTGCTGGCAGTCGTGCGCATACCGGTCTCGAATTGTATCGCGATCATGGCAGGACGCCGCGCATTAATGGCTTACATTGCGACGTTGCGCGGCGCGGAAGCACAATGGGACAAGACGGAGCACCTCGACCATCCCGCATCGCTCATGCGGGAGCACGGCTCGATATGATCGTCCGGCCGACCCTCGGGTCTCTGCCGACATCGCGCTCAATCCGGGGTCAGCCGCTGGCGATCATGCTGTTGGTACTTGCTTGTTGGATAGGCTTGCGCGCCAGCTTCTGGTCAACGCCGAACCCGAGGAGCGATGCTCTGGTGCCGTTCGCCACAGAAGACCAGACATTCCGAACGGAGGGTCGCGGCCCCAGCGGACGAACAGGCTCGCCGGCTTCCCGGCGGGTCCATGCCGCCCACGAAACCGATGGCGTTCCGGGAAAGCGATTATCCAGCAGTGTCCTTCGCGCCGGGGTGCCGCCTCGATTTCCCTTTCCGATGCCGATGCTGAGCGGAGTGCAAATCGAAACCTTGCCTTTCGCAAGGTCTCCTTCCTCCACCCACGGAACGCGCTCCTTGGAACGGTACCAAGAGCCGACGCCCCTTGGCGCTGCCTCTTACTCGCTCTCTCTCAAACCTGCGTCGGTGGGCGATCCGCGGCGCTTCTCGATCGATGGCTGGCTGTTCCTGCGCGAAGGCGGCGTGGCCGACCCGGGTGCGGGGCCGCTCGCCCCGACCTACGGCGAGAGCCAGTTCGGAGCATTGCTGCGCTACGAACTCGGGCCGGGTCGCCGGCTTCTGCCGCAGGCCTATCTGCGCGCGACCGGAGCGATCGATACGCGCGAGGCCGATCTCGCGGCTGGCGTCAGCATCCGACCACTGGCCGCGCTTCCCTTGCGCACGCATACAGAGGTCCGGCTGTCTCGTCTCGGCGAACGGACCGAACTGCGCCCGTCGGCTTTCGTTACGACGGGCATCGACGAGGCGTTGCCGCTGGGCGCCCGGGTTCGCGGTTACGCGCAGGCGGGCTATGTCGGTGGCGAGTTCGCCACTCCCTTCGCCGATGGCAGCCTCGTGGTCGAGCGCGACGCCAAGCGCTTCGCGCGCGGGGCACTCGCCGTCGGCGCCGGAGTATGGGGCGGCGCTCAGGAAGGAGTGGCGCGGCTCGATGCCGGCCCGACCGCCAGCGTAGATTTGCGCATCGGGCAGGGCAGGGTAAAATTGGCCGCAGATTACCGCCTGCGGATCGCGGGCGAGGCGGAACCCTCGTCGGGAGCGGCGCTGACGCTATCGACCTCTTTCTGAGCCGCCGCGACTTACATCGCCGGGCGTGCTGGGATAGGGGCCGCACATGGACGTCTACCTGCCGATCGCGAACCTGTCCGTGAACGGGCTCTGGATCGTTGCGCTCGGCGGCGTGACGGGTCTGCTCTCCGGCCTGTTCGGGGTCGGCGGTGGGTTTCTGACGACGCCCTTGCTGATCTTCTACGGCGTCCCGCCGACCGTCGCCGCCGCCTCGGCCGCGACCCAGGTCACCGGCGCCAGCGTCTCCGGCGTATTCGCGCATTCCAGGCGCAGCGGGGTGGATTACCGTATGGGGGGCGTGATGGTCGCCGGCGGGATGGTCGGAGCGGTGATCGGTTCGCTGCTGTTCCGCTTCCTGCGGGCCATCGGCCAGATCGACGTCGTGATCAGCGCGCTCTACGTGATCCTGCTCGGGTCGATAGGAACGATGATGGCGCGAGAAGCGGTTCGGGCATTGCGCGGCAGATCCTCCGCTTCGGCCGCGAAACGGCGCCGCCACCATCCGTTGGTAACCTCGTTGCCGATGCGCTGGCGGTTCTATCGCTCGGGTCTTTATATATCCCCGCTGGCGCCGCTGATCCTGGGGGTGTTGGTCGGCATCCTCACCATGCTGATGGGGGTGGGCGGCGGCTTCATTCTCGTGCCCGCGATGCTCTATATCCTGGGGATGAGCGCGAATGTCGTGGTCGGCACCAGCCTGTTCAACATTCTGTTCGTCACGATCGCCACCACCATGATGCATTCGCTCACCACGAGGGCGGTCGATATCGTGCTGGTGGGACTGCTGCTGATCGGATCGGTCACCGGCGCGCAGATGGGTACGCAGGTCGCCGCCAAGGTGAAGCCGGAAATCCTTCGCCTGATCCTCGCCTCGATCGTTCTCGCGATCGCCTTGCGCATGTTCTTCGGCCTGTTCGTCCGGCCCGACGAAATCTACACGATCGCGCCGCTGTGAGGGTGCTGCTGCTCCTGCTGTTCGCCCTCATGCTCTCGGGCCAGCGGGATCCCATCCTGGTGCCCGAAGTATCGCAGCACGAGGTGCAGGTGCGGCAGGGCTTCACCGGCACCGAATTGCTGCTGTTCGGCGCGATCATCGATCCGGCCGGACGGGGGGTCGGCGGACAATACGACATCGTCGTCGTGCTCAAGGGTCCACCCGAGCCGATCAGGCTGCGCGAGAAGGCGCGGTTTGCAGGCGTCTGGGTCAATGCCGAGAGCACGGACTTCCGCTCGGTCCCTTCCTTCTTCGCGGTGGCTTCCTCGCGCCCGATCGAGGAGATCGTCGACCAGAAGACCGCCGCGATCTACGAATTCGGTACCGAATATATCCAGCTGTCGCCCACGGGAATCATCGATCCTGAGGAACAGGCCCGTTTTGCCGCGGGCCTGGTCGATCTCAAGACGCGGCAGAACCTCTATCAGGAAATTGTCGGCGGCGTCGAACTGCGCGAAGACGTGCTGTACCAGGCGCGGATCTCGCTGCCCTCGAATGTCAGCACCGGAATCTACACGGCCGAGACCTTTGCCGTGACGGATGGCCGCGTCATCGCTTCGGCGATGGCGGAGGTCGCGGTGCGAAAGGTGGGGTTCGAACGCTTCATAGAGAATTCCGCCAATCATTGGGGCCTTTACTACGGTTTCGCTGCGGTGGTGCTCTCGATCGGGATGGGCTGGGCCGCGAGCCGCTTCTACGCGATGATCTGACAGGATTTTCCGGAGCTTGCGCGCACTCGCATAGCTCGGTCGTTACGACATTTTAACCGTCGGCGCTTAGGCCAAATTATACAACAGCCGCGCGACCGGAAGCTTCATGACCGATATGTCTCATCACAATTTCCGCCCTCCCGACCCGTCCGAAGACGATGGGGCGGAGTGGCCGCAGCGCAACGCGCTGCGCGACCGGATCCGGCGCGGCGGCGCGGCTGCCCCGGTGCACGAGGCGCGGACTGCTGCAACCGCCAGTTCCCCGGCCCCGCAACGCGCCTTGCCTCCGCAGGATTCGTCGCGCCCGCCAGCGCTGCGTCACCCCGCACCGTCTCAGTCGAGCGCGCTGGCCCAATCGAGCGCGCGGGCCCCGGCGGCCGCGCAGAAGCGTGCGATCCTCCCTGAACCCGAACAGCGTCGGGCACCCGTCCACCCGGCATCCGAGCGCAGAAGCGAGACCACCGCGGATCGCGAGGGGCCTCAGCCGCGCCCCGCCCCCCCGGCGACACGGTCCGCAGCGCAGCAGGATGCCCTCCAGGCTGAGCGCCGTGGCGGCGGCAGCAGCAGCAACAGCAGCAACAGCAGCAACAGCGGTAGCGGCGGCGAGGCCGTGGACAATGCCGTACTCCCGATCGGCGAAGTGCTCGAGATCGCGGGTTCGGGATCGCGCATCGCGATCGATCTGCACCGTCTCGGCGAATGCATGCGGGACGAAGACCCGGCGATCGCGATGGCGGGGCAGGTCGGGAGCCAGATCAAGATCCGCGTCGGCGACGGCTGGCTGCTGGCCAACGTCCGCAACCAGAAGCAGGATCGGCAGGTCGTCGGCTCTGTCGTCGCGAACATCGATTTCCTCGGCGAGGGCGCCGAGGAGAAGCTCACCGGCAAGCTCCACAGCTTCAAGCGCGGGGTCACCCGCTATCCGGTGCCGGGGGCGAAGATCTATCCGGCCACGACCCAGGATCTCAGGCAGGTCTATGCCAGCGACGGACGCAGCGCGGTGACGATCGGCAAGGTCTATCCCACCAAGGATATCCGCGCCGGGCTCTATATCGACGCCATGCTGGGCAAGCATTTCGCGCTGCTGGGATCGACCGGCACCGGCAAATCGACCAGCGCCGCGCTGATCCTCCACCGCATCTGCGAAGCGGCGCCCGAAGGCCATATCGTGATGATCGATCCGCATGGCGAGTATGCGGCGGCGTTCCGCAACACCGGGGTGATCCTCGATGTCTCGAACCTGCAGATGCCCTATTGGCTGATGAATTTCGAGGAGCATTGCGAGGTGCTGCTCACCAGCGCCGGGAACGAGCGGCAGGTCGATGCCGACATCCTCGCGCGCTGCCTGCTGCAGGCGCGCGGCAAGAGCAGGCTGGCCGAGCAGATGGGCAAAATCACCGTGGATTCGCCCATCCCCTATCTGCTGTCGGACCTTTCGATGGCGCTGCAGGACGCGATGGGCAAGCTCGACAAGGCGACCAATTCCGCGCCCTATATGCGGATCAAGAACAAGCTGGACGAGCTGAAATCCGATCCGCGCTACCAGTTCATGTTTTCCGGCATGCTGGTGGCCGACACCATGGCGGATTTCATCTGCAAGATCTTTCGCATGCCCGGCGGCGGCAAGCCGATCTCGATCATCGACGTCTCGGGCGTCCCCTCCGACATCACCGCCACGGTGGTCGCGGTGCTCAGCCGGCTGGTGTTCGATTTCGCGATCTGGGGCCGCGAGGAGAAGACCCGCCCGGTGCTGCTGGTCTGCGAGGAAGCGCATCGCTACGTCCCTAACGAGAAGAACGCCGACGGGTCGAGCGTGGGCCGCGTGCTCAGCCGGATTGCCAAGGAGGGCCGCAAATACGGCATCAGCCTGGGCCTGATCACGCAGCGCCCCTCCGATCTTGCCGAGGGGGTGCTCTCGCAATGCGGCACGATCCTGTCGATGCGGCTCAACAACGACCGCGACCAGGCTTTCGTCAAGGCCGCGATGCCCGAGGGCGCGCGCGGGTTTCTCGATGCGATCCCGGCGCTGCGCAACCGCGAATGCATCATCTGCGGCGAGGGCGTCGCGATCCCGATCCGGGTGCGTTTCGACACGCTCGAGGAAAGCAAGCGGCCCGCCTCGGACGATCCCAGCTTCGTCGAATTGTGGAACAGCAGCGGCGGCGAGGAAGATTCGGTCGCGCGGGTGGTCCAGCGCTGGCGCTCGCAAGGTTGAGTTTGGCGCTAGGTCCCCCGGGTATCGCCGAACAGGTGGATATGCAGCCGGTCGCTCATCCGGAAGCCGTGCTCGAGGCATAACGGCACCAGCCAGCGCTCGCGAGTCCGCAGCGTGGCGCTGTCGGTGCCTTCGGGCATCAGGAACACGCGGGCGGGCGGGATCGCATGGGCGCGGACCAGCGCCGCCGCCTCGGCGACGTCCTCGGGCGCCGCGACCACGAATTTGAAACAGGCCCGCGGGTCGCCGGCATAGGCGTGGAGCCGCTCGGGGAGCAGCGCGAGCTCGGCCGGATTGCCGCTGTGCGCCAGCTTGGGACTGACGTTGTACTGATCGATCCGGACATCGAGCCGCGGGGGCGCGCGGGTGGTGCCATTGGTCTCGATCTCGACCGTGATGTCGGGAAGCAGCTCGAGCAGTTCGGCCAGCGCCGCGGCCTGCAGCAGCGGTTCGCCGCCGGTCACCACCAGCCGCTTCTGGCCCTGCTCCGCGATCCGCTGCGCCACTTCGGCGACGGGCAGCGTCAGCTGGTTGGCCCGGCGATCGTAGGTCCGGCCCGATCGGTGCGGGCGCCCGAACTTTTCGGCGGCGCCGGTGAAGTGCCAGGTGTAGGCGGTGTCGCACCAGACGCAGGCGAGATTGCAGCGCGACAGGCGCACGAAGGCGACCGGCATCCCGGCGGAGGGACCTTCGCCCTGCACCGAGGAGAAAATCTCCGGCCCCCCGGTGTCGTCGGTCGCAAGCGTCAGTTTCACACGGCTTTCCAGTAATGTCCCCGGAGGGTGACGGTGGGTGACAGTGGGTGACACCGGTGTCACCCGGATTCTAGAACTAACCCACTGTTACAGAACGGGTTTATCCCGCCAGGGTGACACTTGGCGGGTTTTTTCGGGCGGGACCTCCGCCCGGCGACCAGCCTCGCACCATCCTATGGCAGAAACGCCCGCTGTAGGAAAATCCTCCGCGAGGGCGGAGCGATTATCCCAGCCGCGCCAGCGCCGCCTCCAGCCGCTCGACCTCGGCGCTGTGATGCGCCAGATCGGCGCGCGCCTTCTCGACCGCCTCGGGCTTGGCGCGTTCGACGAAGCTGGCATTGCCCAGCCGGCCTTCGAGCGATTTGGCCTCCTTGCGCGAAGCGGCGAGCGCTTTTTCAAGCCGCGCCTGCTCCGCCGCGATGTCGATCACGCCTTCGAGCGGGATGACGAAAGCGTCCTCGCCCGCCGCGATCTGCATCGCCGGCCCCTCGGGCGCGTCGGCGAAGTGGATCGGGGTCAGCCGTGCGAGACGCTCGATCGCGCCCGCATTGCCCTCGACCACCGTCTTCGCCAGCGCGCCGGGTGCGGGGCAATAGGCTGCCAGCTTGGCGCCCGGCGGGATGCCGAGTTCGTTCTTGGCCGCGCGCACCGCGCCGGTCAGCGCGATCAGCCAGTCGATCTCGGCCTTCGCCTCGGCATCGATCTCGGCTTCGGGCTCGGGCCAGCGCGCGGTGATCAGCGGGTGTTCGGGCCGCTCGCCCTGCTTGCTCCACAGCTCCTCGGTGACGAAGGGCATGAAGGGGTGGAGCATGACGAGGATCTGGTCGAGCGCCCAACCGGCGACGGTCTTGGTCTCGATAGCAAAGTCTCCCTCCCGCTCGCGGGAGGGGTCAGGGGTGGGCGAGGTCTGGTCGTCCCCATCGGGCCCACCCCCGATCCCTCCCGCAGGCGGGAGGGGGGAAAGGACGGGCTTGATCAGCTCCAGATACCAGTCGCAGAACC
This sequence comes from Qipengyuania benthica, assembly GCF_030717865.1. Lineage (NCBI taxonomy): Bacteria > Pseudomonadati > Pseudomonadota > Alphaproteobacteria > Sphingomonadales > Erythrobacteraceae > Qipengyuania > Qipengyuania benthica. The sequence goes on from NZ_JAVAIL010000001.1 coordinate 819,164, forward strand.
GGTCCCAGACGAAGTGGTAGATCGTGTTGGCGGCCGCGTCGAAGCGCAGTTCGGCGAGCGCGCGGTCGAGCGCGGCCTTGGTCTCCACCACCTCGCCGACGATCCATTTGTTGACCGCAAGCGTGGCCTCCGGCGCGGCGATCTGCGTGCTCGCGCCGATCCCGTTGGCCTGGCAGAAGCGCGTCGCGTTCCACAGCTTGGTCGCGAAATTGCGGTAGCCCTCGACCCGCTTGTCATCCATCTTGATGTCGCGGCCCTGGCTCTCCATCGCCGCCATGAAGAAGCGCAGCGCATCCGCGCCATAGCGCTCGATCAGCCCCAGCGGATCGACGACATTGCCCTTGGATTTGGACATCTTCTGCCCGTCGGCGGCGCGCACCAGCCCGTGGAGATAGAGCCGCGGCCAGGGGTTCTGACCGGTGAGATGGCGCCCCATCATCATCATCCGCGCATCCCAGAAGAACAGGATGTCGAAGCCCGAGATCAGCAGGTCGTTGGGGTAGTGCTTCTCGACCAGATCGGTTTGCTCGGGCCAGCCGAGCGTCGCGAAGGGCCACAGGGCGCTTGAGAACCAGGTGTCGAGGACATCCTCGTCGCGGGTCAGTTCGAATGCGTCGCCCCGGACTTGATCCGGGGTCCCGCTGGTTTCTTCACCCGCAGCAGATCCCGGATCAAGTCCGGGATGACGCGCGAGGAATTGTTCGCGCGCTTCCTCTTCGGTTTCGGCGACGTAGGCGTTGCCGCTGTCATCGTACCACGCCGGAATCCGGTGTCCCCACCACAGCTGGCGGCTGACGCACCACGGCTGGATGTTCTCCATCCAGTTGAAGAAGGTCTTCTCCCAGCCTTTGGGGACGATCTCGACTTCGCCGCTCTTCACCGCCGCGATCGGCGCCTTGGCGAGCTCGGCGGCGTCGACATACCATTGGTCGGTCAGCCAGGGCTCGATCACCACGCCGCCGCGGTCGCCGAAGGGAGTGGCGATGGTGCGCGGTTCGGAATCGAGGCTCTGCTCCTCGCCATCCTTGGTCTTGACGATATGGGGAATGAGGTAGCCTTCGGCTTTCATCCGCGCGACCACCCGCTCGCGCGCGCCATCGACACCGTCGCGCCGGAAGCGGTGCAGGCCGAGGAATTCCTCCGGCACCAGCCCGTCGGCGGTCTGGCAGACATCGGCCTCGGCATCGAGCATGTTGAGCATGTCGCCCGCTGCGATCCCGGCGCGCTTGCCGACCTCGAAATCGTTGAAATCGTGACCCGGCGTGATCTTCACCGCGCCGCTGCCCAGTTCCGGGTCGGCGTGTTCGTCGGCGACGATGGGAACGCGGCGGCCGGTGATCGGCAGGACGACATGTCTGCCCACCACGCTGGCGTAGCGCTCGTCATTGGGATGCACCGCCACCGCCATATCGGCGAGCATGGTCTCGGGCCTCGTGGTGGCGACGACGATATGGTCCGCGCCGCTATCCAGCGTGACCCCGTCGGCGAGCGGATAGCGGAAGTGCCAGAACTGGCCCTTCACATCCTGCGTCTCGACCTCGAGATCGGAGATCGCGGTCTTGAGCTTGGGGTCCCAGTTCACCAGCCGCTTGTCGCGATAGATCAGCCCGTCGCGGTGCAGATCCACGAAAGTCTTGAGCACGGCTTTCGAGAAATGCTCGTCCATCGTGAACTGTTCTCTGGACCAGTCCATCGAGCAGCCCAGCCGGCGCAGCTGGCGGGTGATGGTGCCGCCGCTTTCTTCCTTCCACTCCCACACCTTGGCGATGAATTCCTCGCGCGAATAATTGGTGCGCTTATCCTGCGCGGCCTCGAGCCGGCGCTCGACCACCATCTGGGTGGCGATCCCGGCGTGATCGGTGCCGACCACCCACAGCGCATCCTTGCCGCGCAGCCGCTCGTAGCGGATCATGATGTCCTGCAGCGTGTTGTCGAGCGCGTGGCCGATATGCAGCGAGCCGGTGACGTTGGGCGGCGGATTGACGATGGTGTAGGGCTCCGCCTCCGGACGATCCGGGCGGAACAGGCCGTTCTCCTCCCAGTGGGAATACCAGCGCGCCTCGATATCGGCGGGATCGAATGTGGTCGGCAGATCGGTGCTCATGGTCCGGCCTTTGCCAGCGGGTCTGCGGCGGTGCAACAATTGCTCGCGCGCAGAGTGCGCCTTGTCGCCCGGACGATTTACCCGCATATGGCCTGCCGATGGACAGCGAAGCCGGATTCACGATCCCCGACGAAGGAGAAGGACCCGGCACGCTGGCGCTGTCCGGGCCGTGGCTGGTGTCGTCGATCGGCGCGATCGAGCCCGAATTGCGGCGCATCGGCGGTCCGGTGGCGCGGATCGATCTGAGCGAGGTCAGCGAGATCGACACCGTCGGCGCCTGGGTCGTCTGCGATCTCGCCGAACGGCTTGACGCCGAAGTGACCGGCGCCAGCGAGCGCGCCACCAGGCTGATCGATGCGGTCTGCGATCTGGGCGAGGGAGCGCCGCTCGCTCCCCCGCGCGACGTGGTGTGGACCCGCATCGCCGCCGGCACCGGAGCCAAGGTCTATGGCGCGCGCGCCGGGATCTACGGCGTGGTCGGCTTTCTCGGGGCGATCCTTTCCGCCGCGGGCACGCTGATCCGCCATCCCTCGCATTTCCGCGGCAAGGCGCTGGTGCGGCAGATGGAACTGGTCGGCGTCGCCGCGCTGCCCATCGTCGGGCTGATGAGCTTCCTGATCGGCATCGTGATCGCGCAGCAGGGCGCGGTGCAGCTGTCGCAATTCGGGGCCGAGACGCTGACGGTCAATCTGGTCGGGCGGATCACCTTACGCGAACTGGGCGTGCTGATGACCGCGATCATGGTCGCGGGGCGATCGGGCTCGGCCTTCGCCGCGCAGATCGGCACCATGCGGCTGACCGAGGAAGTCGATGCCATGCGCACCATCGGGATCTCGCCGATGGAGGCGCTGGTGATCCCGCGCATTCTTGCGGCGATTCTGATGATGCCGCTGCTGGGTTTCTACGCCTCTGTCATGGCGATCGTGGGCGGGGCGACGATCTCCAATTTCGCGCTCGGCATCCCCTTCTTCAACTTCCTCGAGCGGATCCAGGATGTGGTCCCGATCTACGATCTGTGGGTCGGGCTGATCAAGGCACCGGTGTTCGGGCTGATCGTCGGGCTGGCGGGGTGCTATCACGGCATGCAGGTCAAGGGCGATTCCGAGCAGGTGGGCCTGCGCACCACGCTCGCGGTGGTCTCGGCGATCTTCGCGGTGATCGTGCTCGACGCCTTCTTCGCGGTGTTCTTCACCAAGCTGGGATGGGGCTGATGGAGGAGGGCGGCAACCGGCTCGGGCGCCACGAACGCTATCGCGGCGAACATCCCGTGGTGGTCAAGGGGCTGGTCAACCGCTTCGGCGATCATGTCGTCCACGAGAATCTCGACCTCGAAGTCCGGCGCGGCGAGATCCTCGGCGTGGTCGGGGGATCGGGGTCGGGAAAATCGGTGCTGATGCGCTCGATCATAGGGCTGCAGCCTCCGAGCGACGGCGAGGTCGAGGTCTTCGGCCGCTCGCTGACCGATGCCGCACCCGACGAGGTCCTGGGGGTCCGCGACCGCTGGGGTGTCCTGTTCCAGGGCGGGGCGCTGTTCTCGACTCTGACGGTGGGCGAGAATGTCGAGGTGCCGCTCAAGCAGTTCTACCCCGAGATTTCGGACAAATTGCGCAAGCAGATCGCCCGGTACAAGGTGCTGCTCTCGGGTCTGCCCGAGGAAGCGGTCAACCAGTTTCCCTCCGAACTGTCGGGGGGGATGCGCAAGCGCGCGGGCCTCGCGCGGGCGCTGGCGCTCGATCCCGAGCTGTTGTTCCTCGACGAGCCGACCGCCGGGCTCGACCCGATCGGCGCCGCCGCCTTCGACCGGCTGACGCTGGAACTCAAGGAGACGCTGGGGCTGACCGTATTCCTGATCACCCACGATCTCGACACGCTCCACGCGATCTGCGACCGGGTGGCGGTGCTGGCCGACAAGCGGGTGATCGCGGTGGATACGGTGCCCAATTTGATGGCGCTCGATCACGAATGGATTCAGGAATATTTCAACGGTCCGCGCGGGCGGGCGGCGCTCAGTGCGCAGGCGCTGGAGGAATTGCGCAAGCATATGGATATGCCCATCGCCGCGCAGGCCGTCAAAGCGTTGGACAACGCCCCGGATAGGAAGGCATAGGTCAAACCAATGGAAACGCGGGCCAATCATGTCTGGGTGGGGGCGGTTACGCTGCTGCTGCTCGCCGCGCTGGCGCTGGCGATCGTGTGGATTGCGCGGCTCGGCCAGGGCGATCAGGACGAATACGACATCTTCTTCAAGACCTCGGTCGCGGGCCTCGCCACCGGCTCGCAGGTCTCCTTCGCCGGGGTGCCCGTCGGGCAGGTCAGCCAGATCGCGCTGTGGGAGAAGGATCCCGAATTCGTCCGCGTCCGGATCAAGGTGAAGGAAGAGGTTCCGATCCTGGTGGGGACCACCGCGACGATCCAGTCCAGCTTCACCGGGGTCTCGACGATCATGCTCGATGGCGCGCGCAGCGGCCAGCCGCCGATCACCTGCGAAACGACCGCCTGCGTCGAAGGCGTGCCCGTGATCCCGCCCAAGGCGGGCGGGTTCGGCGAGATCCTCGCCAATGCGCCGCTGCTGCTCGAACGGCTGGCGACGCTGACCGAGCGGCTGACCTCGCTGCTCTCGGACGAGAACCAGGGCGAACTGGCGGGCATTCTCGCCAACACCAACCAGATGACCGCCGATCTCGCTCAGGCGACCCCGCAGATCGAACGCACCATGCTCGAGCTGCAGGTGACCTTGCGCGAATCCTCCGAGGCGCTCGACCAGTTCGAGAAGGTCACCGCCACCACCGATCGCCTGATCAACCAGGAAGGCCAGGCGATCTCGCAGGAATTGCGCGAGACGCTGCGTTCCGCGAGCGGCGCGGCCGCCGCGCTCGAACAGACGCTCGAGCAGGCGCGCCCGGTCACCCGCCAGCTCACCGAAAGCACGCTGCCCGCCGCCGAAGCGACGCTGCGCGATCTGCGCGCCACCAGCCAGTCGCTGCGCGATATCACCGAGACGATCCAGGATGAGGGCGCCGGCGCCCTGGTGGGCGGGCCGCCCCTGCCCGATTACGAACCATGAGACACAGCATGACCCGTATACCCAACCGCGCCAGAATCCTCGCCTGCCTCGCACCGGCGCTCGCGCTGGCGGGCTGCGTCAGCTTCGGTCCCGATGCGCCGCCCAGCCTGCTGACGCTGACCTCGAACGCCGTGGCCCCCGCGGGCGTGGGTGCGAGCGGCAATGCCGAGACGGCGCTCGTGCTGACCGAATTCGAGGCGCCCGCGCGGCTCGACGTCAACCGCGTGCCGGTGCAGGTCACCGACAGCGAGATCGCCTATCTCAAGGAAGCGGTCTGGGTGGAGCGGCCCGCGCGGCTGTTCCGCCGCCTGCTGGCCGAGACGATCCGTACGCGCAGCGGGCGCGTGGTGATCGATGGCGACGATCCCGGCGTGCTCGCGGATACGCGGATCACCGGCGTGCTGCGCGAATTCGGCTATGATGCGGCGACCGGCTCGGTGGTGGCGACCTTCGACGCGGTCCGCAAGGGCGAGGGCACTGCGGTGACGACGCGGCGGTTCCAGGCGGTGGTGCCCGGCGTCCCCGCGGAGGCCGCCCCGGTGGGCGCGGCGCTCAATCAGGCAGCCAACGATCTCGCCCTGCAGGTCGCCGAGTGGATCGGCTGAGCTAGCGCCGGTCGGCGGTAGCGGCGCGGGCGAAATCCAGCGCCGCGAAGAATTGCCCGGTGCGCAGATCGCGCGCCGCCTGCGCTTCCTCGTCGATGCCCCAATGCTCGGCCTGCCAGTCCTCTTCGAGGTTGGCGGCACTCCACAGCGCCTGCGCATCGGCATCCTGCCGGAGCACCGAAAGCCCAACGCATAGCGAGGCGGCGAGCGAGGTGAGCGTCTTGAGCGCAGCCAGTTCGAAGGGGCCCAATCCGCCCAGCCGGGCTCGCAGCGTCGCCAGTGTCGCGGGCCGCTGCGGGCGGTGCATCACGCCGCTGACCCGCTCGAGCACCACCTGTTCGCGCGCTTCGAAATCGGCGACCAGCGGTTCCCACATCTGCTGCTGGCGGCGCCAGAAATGCTCGTCGGGATCGGCGCGGTAACACAATGTATCGGTTTCGATATAGGCGAGCAGACCCTCGCGCACGGGCTCCGGGTCGGGCGCGATCACGTCGATCGCATAATCCGCCAGATCGCGATGGACGAAGCGTCTGGGGTCGAGCGTCGCGCCCTGATCGCGCCATTCGGCGGCCAGCAATTCCGCGAGCGCGGAGTTCGGCACCCGCTGCGGCTGCCCGCCCTGCGTCCTGATCGCACGGCCATCGAGCCTGACGGTCCAGCCGTCGGGCTCCTCGGCAATGGCAACTTCGGAATAGAACCGCTTCATTCGTCGCGGCTCTCTTCCCGGTCCTCGTCCTTGCTGACGTCGAGACTTTTCCAGCGCTTCGCCAAGGTGTGCGGCAGGAAGAAGAACCCCAGCGCCCCGCCGACCAGCAGGATGATCCCCAGCAGCGCGGAGCCTTCGATCCGACCTTCCTGGATCAGCAGGCCGAGCATCACGAGGAAGATGCAGCCCAGCCGTACGAGCTGGAGCGCCATGTAGCGCTTCATTGCAGGGTCGGGGCCCGAGCCGGGGCCTGAACCGGCGCCCGAACCGGCGCCTGAACCGGGGTCAGGATCGCGCTCAGCCATGCGCGATCTTGCCGAGCAGCGCCTCGAGCGCCGGCATGTCGTTCGCCACATCGGTCGCGCCGGTGGCGAGCAGTTCGTCGGGCGCATGGTAGCCCCAGCTCACCCCGAGCGCGGGTACTCCGGCGGCGCGCGCCATCTCCATGTCGAAGCTGGTGTCTCCGATCATCACCGCCGACCCCGGAGCTATGCCCGCTTCCGACAGCGCGGCTTCGAGCATGGCGGGGTGCGGCTTGGACGGATGGCGGTCGGCGGTCTGGAGCGTGACGAACAGCTCGGAAATTGCGTGTCCGGCGAGACAGGCGGTGAGCCCGCGATCGCTCTTGCCGGTGGCGACGCCGAGTAGCCATCCCGCCTCGTGCAAGCCATGGAGCAGTTCGCGCATCCCCTCGAACAGCGGCTCGCTCAGCCGCCCTTCGGTGCGCGCGGTGAAGAAGGCGTGTTTGTAGCCGTCGACGATCGCCGCGCGCTGGTTCTCGCTGGCCTGGGGCGCGAGCTGGACCAGCGCCTGCGGCAGGCTCAGCCCGACCACCCGGCGCACCTGCGCGCGCGGCGGGCAGGGCAGGTCCGCCCCCGCGAAAGCCGATTCCATGGCTTCGCAGATCGACGCCTGGCCATCGACCAGCGTCCCGTCGCAATCGAACACCGCAAGCCGCACGCTCATGCTCCGATGGTCCGCATATGGGCGGCGATCGCGGGCCTTCCGGCTGCGGTGTGGCCCTCGGCGATTCGGGCGCGTTCGGCCACGCTCTTCTTCTGCGAGAGCTTGAGGGTGGGGCGCCACTTCTGCACATCCAGCTCGAAGCCGACGATCGCACCGAACAGCTTGCTCCAGGTCGCCTCGCTCGATTCGCCAGCCTGCCACTGAGCGCCTTCGATCCGTGCCTCGTGCCGGGCGATGGCGGCGTGGAGGAATTCCTCCAGCTCCTCGTCCGTCAGGCGGCGGACACGCCCTTCCATCTCGATCGCGACGTAGTCCCAGGTCGGCACCGTATCGCGGTTGTCGTACCAGCGCGGCGAGACATAGGCATCCGGCCCGTTGACCGTGACGAGCGCGGTCGCTCCCTCGAGGTGTCCGGTCAGCGCATTGCCGCGCGCCAGGTGGAACCGCACCTGGCCCGTGCCCGTCGACAGCAGCGGGGTATGCGCCACGCGCGGTCCGTCGGGCGTGGTCAGGAAGACCATGCCGAAGCCGATCTGCTCGATCAGCGTCTCGAGCAGCTGGCGGTCCTCGCAACGGAACTGCGGGTTGGGGTGCATCAGTGCCGGCCCTTCGGCTTGCTCCGCGCCTTGCCCGGGCCTTTCCCAGCACCCTTAGAGGAGCCCTTGGCGGGGCCCTTCGCCGGCCCCTTGCTTGCCGAACCCTTGCTCGTCGGGCCCTTGGCATCGGAGGCATCGCGGCGACCGCGCCGTTCGCCGCGGCGGTCCTTGCGGATCGACTTGGCGTGCTGGCGCGCGGCCTGCTTCTTTTCCTCGCGCGATTTGGGCGGTGGTTCGTCGCGCAACGGCTCGGCGTCGCTGAGCGTGAGATCGAAACCCATCTGCTCCATCGTGGCAGCGAAATGCTCGGGCAGCTCGGCCACCGCGTCGATCTTGCCGCCGCCGGGCGAGCCGATCACCAGCCGCCGGGCGTGGAGATGCATCTTGCGGCTGATGCTGCCGGTGAGGAAGGCGTCCTGCCCGCCATATTTGCCGTCGCCGACGATCGGATTGCCCATCGCCGCGCAGTGGACGCGCAGCTGGTGGGTGCGCCCGGTCAGCGGTTCGAGTTCGAGCCAGGAGGCCTTGCGCCCGGCGGTCTCGACCACGCGGTAGCGGGTTTTGGCGATCTGCCCGTTTTCCTCGTCGACATGCATCTTTTCGCCGCCGGTACCCGGCTGCTTGGCCAGCGGTGCCTCGATCGTGCCTTCGCGGACGTCGGGGACGCCGACCACCAGCGCCCAATAGACTTTTCGCGCGCTGCGCCCGGAGAAACGGCGCGAGAAATGCGCCGCGCTGCCCGGGGTGCGCGCGATCAGCAGCACGCCGCTGGTGTCCTTGTCGAGCCGGTGGACCAGCCGCGGGCGCGGGTCGTCGCCTTGGACGAAGGCATCGAGCAGCCCGTCGACATGGCGGGTGGTCTTGGTCCCCCCTTGCGTGGCGAGGCCGGGCGGCTTGTTGAGCACGATCGCAGCCTCGTTCTCGAGTATGACCATCGCCTCCGCCTGCTCGCGATCCTCGGCGCTCAGCTCGCGTTGTTCGCGCGGCTTGCGGGTGTCGCTCTCGCCGCCGGGCGGGACGCGCAATTGCTGCCCGGTCGCGAGCCGGTCGTCGGGCTTGGCGCGCTTGCCGTCGACGCGGATCTGCCCGGTGCGCGCCCAGCGGCTGACCGTGCCGAAGCCGATCTGCGGCAGGTGGCGCTTGAACCAGCGATCGAGGCGGATGCCGTCGTCGTCGCGGCCGACGGTGAACTGGCGAACCTCGAGCTGAGGGGCGTCATCCTGGGGGGCATCGGGGGCGCTCATCCCAGCAGCCTCGTCAGCGTCAGGCCGAAGAACAGACCGGTGACCCCCAGCGCGATCGAGAGGAAGGCGTAGAGCGCGGCGATGGTGAACTGGCCGCGTTCGACCAGCACCACCAGTTCGAGGCTGAAGGCGCTGAAAGTGGTGAACCCGCCGAGCAGACCGACGCCGAGCAGCAGCCGCAGCTGGTCGCCGCCTTGCCCCGCGCGCGCCAGCCAGCCGAACAGCAACCCGATCAAGAGGCTGCCCAGCGCGTTCACCGCCAGCGTGGCCCAGGGGAACACCGACATCGCCGGCGCGCCGAGCCAGCCGGTCATCGCGCGCCCGGTCTGATAGCGCAGCGCGGCACCGAAGGCGCCACCGATCGCCACGTTGACGGTGGCGGCGAAGGGAGAGAGGGAGGACATGGTGGCTGCCTTAGCCGCGCGTAGGGCAAGTGAAAAGGCGCAGCAGCCGATGTATCGGCCTCGTGCGGGGATGCTTGCAATCGGGCTGGCTCGGCGCTATGTGGCGGCCGTTCGAGCCGGTCCGGAACGGATTCGGCGCGGTCGTCGTTGATTCGACGAGACGGTCCTCGAGACAGTCTTTCCGGCCCGATTTTTCAGGAGGCACCCCCGCCGCGGCGGGCTCTGTCCCGCTCAGCAAGGTGTTTGAATTTATGCAGATCATGGTTCGCGATAACAATGTCGATCAAGCTTTGCGCGCGCTCAAGAAGAAGCTGCAGCGCGAAGGCGTCTATCGCGAAATGAAGCTGCGCCGCCACTACGAGAAGCCCAGCGAGAAGCGTGCCCGCGAAAAGGCCGCCGCCGTGCGCCGCGCGCGCAAGATGGATCGCAAGCGGATGGAACGCGACGGCTGACAATGATCCGGCCCTCCAAGCGCCGGACTTGAAGCATTTGCCAAGCTAAGCCATGAGGGCGCGGACCGATCTCCGCGCCCTTTCGCTTTTGCGGGCGCTTTTTTCCAGGAATCACCATGACCGAAGTCACCCGCGTACCGCTCCAGCCGATCGCCAAGGGGTCGCTGACCAAGCTGTGGATCGGCATCGCCGCGGCGGTGCTGCTGGCCCTGGTGCTGGCGCTGATCGCTCTGCCCGAGGGGGTCGAGGTGGACACGCTGAGCGAGGGCAGCGGCCCGGTGCCGGCGGCTACCGACGTGGTGTTCGTGCGCTATACCGGCACGCTGGAAGACGGGACGGTGTTCGACCAGTCGCAGGACATTCCGCTGCCCGTCGAAGGCATCTTCCCCGAAGGCAATCCGCTGCCGCTCGACCGCATGGTCCCCGGCTTTGCCGAAGGCGCGCTGCAGATGCAGAAGGGCGGCACCTATCGCATCACCATTCCCGCGCGGTACGCCTATGGCGTCGAAGGCCGGACCGATCCGCAGGGCAATGTGGTGATTCCGCCGAACGAGGATTTGACCTTTCAGGTCGAACTGGTGGATTTCATGAGCATGGAGGATTTCGAGCGCCGGCTGGCCGCGCTGCAGCAGGCGCTGCAGATGGGCGGGCCTGATGGCATGATGGGCGCTCCCGAAGCTCAGCCGGAAGTCGAGGGCGGCATGGTTCCGCCGCCCGCACCGATCCAGTAGAACGCGGGCGATCGCCGCTTGAAGCGGCGCGCGCGCGGGGCTAACGCGCCTCCCCATGTCCGTCGATAAACAAACCGTCGCCAAGATCGCCTCGCTCGCGCGCATCCGCATGAGCGACGACGAACTCACCCGGATGGCGCCCGAGCTCAACCAGATCCTCGACTGGGTCGAACAGCTGGGCGAGGTCGATGTGTCCGGCGTCGAACCGATGACCGCGGTCATCCCCAACAGCCTGCGGCTGCGCGACGATGTGGTCGATGCCGATCCGCTGACCGGCGGCGGGCGGCGCGACGATATCCTCGCCAACGCGCCCGCTGCCGAACACGGCTTTTTCGGCGTTCCCAAGGTGATCGAATAATATGACCGACCTGACCCAGCTCGGCGTAAAGCCCTTGCGCGATGGCGTGGCGGCGGGCGATTTTACCGCGCGCGAAGCGGCGGAGGCGTTCAACGCCGCGGTCGCGGATGCCGCCGAACTCAACGCCTTCATCGTCACCACGCCCGATCACGCGCTGGCAGCGGCAGACAAGGTCGATGCCGACCGCGCGGCGGGCAAGCCGCTCGGGCCGATGGCCGGCGTGCCGATCGGGATGAAGGATCTGTTCTGCACGCACGGGGTGCAGACCACCGCCGCCAGCCACATCCTCGAAGGCTTCGTGCCGCGCTACGAAAGCACCGTCAGCCAGAAGCTGTGGGACGCGGGCGCAGGGATGCTGGGCAAGCTCAACCTCGACCAGTTCGCGATGGGTTCGTCCAACGAAACCAGCCATTTCGGCAATGTTGCCTCGCCCTGGCGGCGCGAAGGCACCAATGCGGCGATGAGCCCGGGCGGTTCCTCGGGCGGTTCGTCCTCGGCGGTGGCGGCGCGGATCGCGCCCGCCGCTACCGGGACCGACACCGGCGGCTCGATCCGCCAGCCCTCCGCCTTCACCGGCATCTGCGGGATCAAGCCGACCTACGGCCGCTGCTCGCGCTGGGGCGTGGTCGCCTTCGCCAGCAGCCTCGACCAGGCCGGACCGATGGCGCGCTCGGTCGAGGATTGCGCGATCATGCTCGGCGCGATGGCGGGGTTCGATCCCAAGGACGCCACCAGCCTCAAGCTGGACGTGCCCGACTGGGCCGCCGGGCTCGATGCGGATCTCACCGGCAAGACCGTGGGCATTCCGCGCGAATACCGGATGGAGGGCACCGATGCGGCGATCCTCGAGAGCTGGGAGCGCGGCAAGCAATGGCTGCGCGATGCGGGCGCGAAGATCGTCGACATCTCGCTGCCGCACACCAAATACGCGCTGCCGGCCTATTACATCATCGCCCCCGCCGAGGCATCGTCCAACCTCGCGCGCTACGACGGCGTGCGCTACGGTCTGCGCGATCTGCCCGAGGGCGCGGGGCTGCAGGACATGTATGCCGAGACCCGCGAGGCGGGCTTCGGCGACGAGGTCAAACGCCGCATTCTGATCGGCACCTATGTGCTCAGCGCGGGCTTCTACGACGCCTATTACACGCAGGCGCAGAAGGTCCGGACGCTGGTGGCGCGCGATTTCGAGCAGGCTTTCGCGCAATGCGACCTGATCCTCGCGCCGACCACGCCCACCGCCAGCTTCCCGCTGGGCGACAAGAGCGACGATCCGCTGGCGATGTATCTCAACGACGTCTTCGCGGTCCCCGCCAGCCTCGCTGGCCTGCCCGCGATGAGCGTGCCCGCGGTGCTGAACGCCGACGGCCTGCCGCTCGGTCTGCAGCTGGTCGGCAGGCCCTTCGACGAGCAGGGCGTGCTCAATGCCGGGCTGGCGATCGAGCAGCGCGCGGGCTTCACCGCGCAGCCGGAGAAGTGGTGGTGCTGAGTTTCGGTCCCGTCGAATGGATCGCCTCGATCGCGGTGGCGATCACGATGTTCGTCGTCCCGGTATGGGTCGCGAGCCGCGGCAAGACGGGCGAAGCGCGCTTCGACGCGGATGGCAAGGTAATCGAAGATGAGTAACTACCGCATCCAGCGCAGCGGCTTTTCAGCCAAGCCGGAGAAGCGGTGGTGAGTGGCGCACCGGCCGGTATTCTTGTGCTTGGTGCCATAGCATCGCTGAGAATATTCGGCCCAGAACGTCATCCCAGCGAAAGCTGGGATCTCGGGCCATCTGGGCCGACGATATTGAGAGCGATCCCAGCTTTCGCTGGGATGACGGGATTGAGACTATGACCAACTACCACATCCAGGGCGCCACGGGCGAATGGGAGGTCGTGATCGGCCTCGAAGTCCATGCGCAGGTCACCTCCAACGCCAAGCTGTTCTCGGGCGCCAGCACCGCTTTCGGGGCCGAGCCCAACACGCAGGTCAGCCTCGTCGACGCGGCGATGCCCGGCATGCTGCCGGTGCCCAATGCCGAATGCATCCGCCAGGCGGTGCGCACCGGCATGGCGATCGAGGCGCAGATCAACACATGGAGCCGGTTCGACCGCAAGAACTACTTCTACGCCGATCTGCCGCAGGGCTACCAGATCAGCCAGCTCTATCACCCCATCGTGGGCGAGGGGCAGCTGACGATCGATGCCGACGAGAAGGCGGGGATCCCCGAGGACAAGATCATCGGGATCGAGCGGATCCATATCGAGCAGGATGCGGGCAAGCTGATGCACGACCAGCATCCCACCATGTCCTATGTCGATCTGAACCGCACCGGCGTGGCGCTGATGGAGATCGTCAGCCGCCCCGACATGACCTCGCCCGCCGAGGCCGGGGCCTATGTCCGCAAGCTGCGCAGCATCCTGCGCTATGTCGGCTCGTGCGACGGCAATATGGAAGAAGGCTCGATGCGCGCCGACGTCAACGTCTCGGTGCGCAAGGTCGGCGATTCCGAGCTGGGCACGCGGACCGAGACCAAGAACGTCAATTCGGTGCGCTTCGTGATGCAGGTCATCGAATTCGAGGCGCGCCGCCAGGTCGATCTGATCGAGGACGGCGGCGAGGTGGTGCAGGAAACCCGGCTGTTCGACCCGGGCACCGGGACCACGCGGACCATGCGCAGCAAGGAAGACGCGCATGATTATCGCTACTTCCCCGATCCCGATCTGCTGCCGCTGGAACTGGAGGAGGATTTCCTCGCCGAATGCCGCGCGAGCCTGCCCGAACTGCCCGACGCCAAGCGCGCGCGCTACGAGAACGAACTCGGGCTTACGCCGTACAATGCGCGCGAGCTGACTGCCGAGGTCGAGACCTTCGCGCGCTACGAGACGCTGCTCGCGGAAACCGCGCGGCGTACGGGCAAACCCGAATCCGAGGTCGCCACGCAGGTCGCCAACTGGGCACTGTCGGTGGCGCCGGGCGTTTTGAAGTCGCTGGGCGACGAGGCCGATCCCGCGCACGCCACCGCGCAGGCGCAGGCCGCGATTCTCGAGCTGCAGGCTGCGGGCGCAATCAGCGGCGGGCAGGCCAAGGAGATCTACGAGATCGTCCTCAAGACCGGCCGCGAACCCGGCGAGATCGCCGAGAGCGAAGGCCTGAAGCAGGTCAGCGATACCGGCGCTATCGAGGCGGCGATCGACGAAATCCTGGCCGCCAACCCCGACAAGGTCGAACAGTACCGCGGCGGCAAGGACAAGCTGTTCGGCTTCTTCGTCGGCCAGACGATGAAGGCGATGCAGGGCAAGGCCAATCCGGCGGTGGTGAACGACCTGCTGAAAGCCAAACTGGGATAGGGCGCAGCACCGGGCGGCGAGCAGCCTACTCAGCAATGTTCGTCATGCTGAACTTGTTTCAGCATCCATTTCATCTCCAGGTGAAGGTCGAATGGGTGGAGAAATGGACCCTGAAACGGGTTGAGGATGACGGTGCGATGGTGTCGCCGAAAGCGCCGTGTTTCGCAGATCCAGTGCCCGCTTGAAGCGCGCCGCGATCCGCCGTAGCGACAGCGCATCACGCGCCGTCGCGCGGAACCAACGGATCGGGAGACCCATGCGCAAACCAGCCTTCATCGCCGCCCTTCTCGCCTGCACGGCCGCCGTGCCACTCGCCGCGCCGCTCGCCGCCAAGGAGGGCATGTTCACCCCCGACCAGCTGCCGCTGATCGCCGAGGATCTGCGCGCGACCGGGCTCCAGATCGCACCCGAGGCGCTGTCCGACCTGACCGGCTTCCCGATGGGGGCGATCGTCTCGCTGGGCGGGTGTTCCGCGAGCTTCGTCTCGCCCGAGGGGCTGGTGGTCACCAACCACCACTGCGCGCGCGGATCGGTGCAATACAATTCCACCGCCGAGAACAATTATCTGGTCGACGGCTTCCTCGCGCCCGCCAAGAGCGACGAGCTGCCCGCCGCGCCCGGATCGCGGATCTATGTGACCGTGGCCGAGGACGACGTGACCGCGCGGATGCGCGAGGGCACCGAGGCGCTCGACCCCACCGCGCGCTACGATCTACTCGAGCAACGCAACAAGGACATCGTCGCCGAATGCGAGCAGGACGCGGGCTATCGCTGCCTGGTCGCCAGCTTCTACGGTGGTGCGCAGTACAAGCTGATCAAGCGGCTCGAAGTGCGCGATGTGCGGCTGGTCTATGCGCCGGCGGATTCGATCGGCAAATACGGCGGCGACATCGACAACTGGCAGTGGCCGCGCCACACCGGGGATTTCGCCTTCTACCGCGCCTATGTCGCCCCCGACGGTTCCGCGGCGGACTATGCCGAGGAGAACGTCCCCTACCGGCCCGAGCATCATCTCAAGGTCAGCGCGGGCGGCTTGAAGGAAGGCGATTTCGTGATGGCCGCGGGCTATCCCGGGTCGACCCAGCGCTATGCCATGCTGGCCGAGGTCGAGAACACCTTCGACTGGCAATATCCCACCTTCGTGACTCTGCTCAACGAATGGATCGACACGATCGAAGCGGCGGCTCCGGCAGGCTCGGATGCGCGGGTCAAATACGAATCGCGGCTTGCGGGGCTCAACAATTACGAAAAGAACCTGCGCGGACAGATCGAGGGCGCACGCCGCGTCGGGCTGGTAGATCGGCGGCGGATGCGCGAGGCGGCTCTGGCCGAATGGATCGCAGCCGACGGCGCGCGTGCCCCCTATGGCACCGCGATCACGCAGCTCTCGGCACTAGCCGACGAGAGCGCGGCGGCGGCGCGGACCGATTTCTGGTACAATTACGCGACCAATGCGCAGCTGCTGTCGGCTGCGCAGCGCATCTACCGGTTGGCGCAGGAGCGCCAGAAGCCCGATGCCGAGCGCGAGCCCGGTTATCAGGAGCGCGACATGACCTTCTTCCGCCAGGGGCTGCAGGCGCTCGACCGGCGCTACGATGCTTCGGTGGATCAGGCTGAATGGCTGCTGTTCCTCGACAAATATCTCGCCCAACCGGAAGCGGCGCGGGTCAATGTGCTCGATCGCCAGCTCGGCATTAGCGGCACGCCCGATCGCGCTGCGCTCCGCAACCGGATCGAGGGATATTACGAGCAGACCCGGCTCGACGAGGCCGAGTATCGCGAGAGCCTGCTGGAGGCCACGCCGGAACAGCTCGAGGCGAGCGAGGATCCGTTCATCGAACTGGCGGTCGCGCTCTACGACTACGAGCGTTCGCTTGAGGCCGAGTCCGAAGCCCGCACGGGCCGCGAACTGGCGCTGCGGCCGGCCTATATGCAGGCGATCACCGGGTGGCAGGGCTCAGAGGGCAAGCTCGCCTATCCCGATGCCAACAGCACGCTGCGCGTGACCTATGGCACCGTGCTGGGCGGATCGCCGCGCGACGGGATGGCTTATTTGCCGTTCACCACGCTCGAAGGTCTGCTGGCCAAGGACACCGGCGAGGAACCGTTCAACGCGCCGGCCAAACTGCTGCAGGAAATCCGAGCCGAGGATTACGGCCGCTACGAGCTCGAGAGCATCGACTCGGTGCCGGTGAACTTCCTCTCCGACCTTGATTCCACCGGCGGCAATTCGGGCTCGGCGACGCTCAATGCGCGTGCGGAACTGGTCGGGCTGCTGTTCGACGGCACCTTCGAGAGCGTCAATTCGGACTGGGATTTCGACCCACGCACCACGCGCACCATTCATGTCGACACGCGCTACATGCTGTGGGTGATGGACAAGGTCGACGGCGCCGATGCGCTGATCGCCGAGATGGATATCGTCGAGTAAGCGCGCTCGATCGGCGGGCATGAAAAAGGGGCGCCGGAGAGATCCTCCGGCGCCCCTTTCTTTTTTCCGAACTTGCGGGCGTTTAGCCCTGGCGTTCGCCGGTCAGTCCCATGTCCCCGAAGGCGCCGGCATTGACCTTGCCGGTCAGCTGGTCGCCATTGACGGTTGCGGTGCAATCGAGCGTCATCGGCATCGGGACGGTCATGTCCATCTTCCACTTCAGCGTGTCGCCGTCGATGGTGCCGTCCTTGACGTCCATCGACCCCATGCCGCCGGCCATCGAGCCGGTGAAGGTCTTGCCGTCATCGCCCGGGACGACGGTAAAGGTGCCCTTCTGGTCGCCCATCGGGCTCTTGACTACGGTGTCGTACGTACCGGCTACGGACATATATGCTCTCCTGTCAGGCGGCCCGAAACGGCGGGCCTTCGATTGAACTGTCTGCGGCATCGACGTTGCTTACATCGATGTCAATACGGCGAAGCTCACTCTTCGAGCGTGATCTCCTCGACCTCGAGATCGAGCGCCTCGAGCTGGGGGCGGACCACGGCGGCATCGCCGACCACGACATAGACGATGTCGTCCTCGACGAATGTGGCGCGGGCGATGGCGTCGAGCTCGGCGGCGCTCAGGGTGCGGTAGGTGTCGGCGAGTTTCTCGTAGTAATCGTCGTCGCGATTGTAGCGCACGATCGTCACCACTCCGCCCAGCACGTCACCGGCGGTCTCGAACTGACCGGGAAGCTCGCGCATATTGCTGTTGACGATGCGCTCCAGCTCGTTGGGCTCGACGCCGCGGGTGGTCACGAATTCGTCGATCTCGCGCTGGACTTCGGTGATCGCATCCGCAGTCCGGTCGGCCTGCACCGGCGCGCGGACGCCGTAATACACCCGATCGAGCGCGGTGCCGATCCCGCCGCCGGCGCCATAGGACCAGCCCTTGGTCTCGCGCAGGTTCATGTTGATCCGCGAGAGGAAGCCGCCGCTCAGCGCTTCATTGGAGGCGCCGAGCAGAGTGAGATCGTCGGTTGCGCCGCGCAGGTCGAGGACCTGTCCGCCATAGATCACCGATTGCGGGGAATTGGGGCGGTCGAGCAGGACGATGCGCTGATGCGGGGTGGGGATCGGGGCATCGTAGCCGCGCTGGGGTGCCGGGCTGGCCGGAGCCTGCCAGTCGCCGAAGCTGGCCTCGAGCAAGCGCGTGGCCTCGGCCAGCGTGGTGTCGCCGACGACGTAGATGCGCGCGGTATCGGGGCGCAGCCAGCGGTCGTGGAACGCCTGCAGATCGCTTGCGGTGAGCGCCTGCAGCCGCTGCGCCGAGCCGAGGCCCGAGGACGGCAGGCCGTAGGGATGATCGCCGTAGAGCGTGCGCCGCAGCGCGCGGTCGGCGAGCTGGTTGGGCTCCTTGAGCTCGGCGGTCAGCGCATTGAGCAATTTCGCGCGGCTGCGCTCGATATCGCCGGTGCGGAAGCCCGGCTGGCGGATGAATTCGGCCAGCAGTTCGAGCGAGGGCGCCAGATTGGGCGACAGGCCGTCGAGCGAGAAGGTCGTCCAGTCGGCGTTGAAACCGGCGGAGATATTCGCCGCCAGCCGTTCCTGCGCGATCGCGAACTCGGTCGAGTTGAGGCGCCGGGTGCCTTCGTCCATGGTCGCGAGCATCAGCCGCTGTGTGCCCAGATCGGCGCGGGTTTCCGCCGCGCGGCCGGCGTCAAATTCGACCAGCACCGACACGGTCGGGACCGCCTCGCGCTGGGCGAAATAGACTTCCATCCCGTTGGATAGCGTCGCGCGCTCGATATCGGGGAATTCCAGCCCGCTCAGCGTGCCGATCTCGGGCAGGGTGTCGCGCTCGGCCTGCATGAATGTGGCCAGCGATACCGGCTCGCAGAACTCCGGCTTGCAGTAATTGGCCTGCGTCAGCTCCGCGAGGCTGGGGAGACCGGCGGCATTGGCGCCGGTCGCCGCGCCGCCGCGGTTCTCGCCGCCCTCGGTGCGTTCGCCGGGGTTGAATACGAGGTTGAAGACCGGACGCGAGAGCCAGGTGCGGGTCAGGTCGCGGACCTGCTCGGGCGTGGCCGCAGCCATCTGCGCGAGCTCTTTCTCGACATGGCCGGGATCGCCCATGTACAATTCGCCCGCCGCCAGCTGCGGTGCCTTGCCGCCGAAGCCGCCGACCGATTCCAGCCCCCGGATCACGCCCGCCATGGAGCTGACCTTGGCGCGTTCGAGTTCGTCGGCGGTCGGGCCGGTGGCGATGAACTCGGCGATCTGCGCATCGAGCTTGGCAGCGACTTCGGCAGGATCGACCCCCGGCTTCACATCGGCCTGGACGACGAAGACGCCGGCATCCTCGAGCGTATAGTTGAAGGTCGAGACCGAGACCGCCACCGGGTCCTCGCGCACCAGCGCGTTGTCGAGCCGCGAACTCGACAGTCCACCAAGCACCGCCGAGGCGAGGTTGAGCGGCACCGCTTCGGGCGAGTTCGAGCCCGGCACGGTCCACATGCGGAACAGGCGGGTGGTCGCGATATTGTCGGTGGTGACTTTGGTCTTCTCGGCCGGGAGAGTGGGCACGGTCACCACGGGATCGACCACTTCGGGCCCGGCGGGAATGGCGCCGAACCATTTCTCGACCTTGGCGCGCGCGGTGGCGGTGTCGATGTCGCCGGCCAGCACGAGGACCGCATTGTTGGGGCCGTAGTGATCGCGGAACCAGCTTTGCACATCCTCCATCGAGGCCGCATCGAGATCACCCATCGAGCCGATGGTCGAGTGATGGTAGCGATGGCCCTTGGGGAAGAGGTTTTCGAAGATCTCGTAGCGCAGCAGGCCGAAGGGATTGTTGTCCCCCTGGCGCTTCTCGTTCTGGACGACGCCGCGCTGATTATCGAGCTTTTCCTGCGTCACCGCATCGAGCAGATGTCCCATGCGGTCGCTCTCGAGCATCAGGATGCGATCGAGCGCGCCGGTCGGCACGGTCTGGAAGTAATTGGTGCGATCGGGGCTGGTGGTGCCGTTGACGTCGGTTCCGCCCATCTGCTGGATGTATTCGAACCAGTCGGCGGGGGCGTTCTCGGTGCCGTTGAACATCAGATGTTCGAACAGATGCGCGAAGCCGGTCTTGCCCGCGGGTTCGTGCTTGGAGCCGACGTCGTACCACACCGACACGCCGACCAGCGGCGCCTTGCGATCCTCGTGGACGACGACGGTGAGCCCGTTGTCGAGCGTGAACTTCTCGAACGGCAGTTCAACTTCCGCGACCAGCTCCGAGAGCGGCGCGGGCTCGATCGGCACCGCAGCGTTAGCGGCAGGACGATCCGCAACCGCAGCGGCCGAGGCGCTGGCGAGCGGTTCGGCGGCGGTGGTCGAACAGGCGGCGACGCTCAAAGCGATCAGGCTGGTCGATAGAAGGCGTATCATGGCGAATCCCTTTGGAAGTGCTGCTGCCTGCGTAAATGCTTATCGCCGGTTGGTCACGGTTTTCCGGCTGGCGGCGTTGGCGAGCACATCCTCGCGCCAGAAATGGACCGGTTTCAAGCGGTGCTGGACGAACAGCGCAGCCTGATCGGCATAGTGCTTGCTTCGGGGTCGCGTGGTCGCCGCACCGAAGGGCTGGATCGAGCGGGAAGAAACCCTTTCGCCTTGCGTCCATTCGACCCATTGGATGAAGCTGTCGCCGTGGCGGACCGACAGCCGCCCGTCGTCGGCGACGTCCCAGCTGGTGGAGGCGCGCAGGGTGTCGGAGCCGCCATCGAGCGGCAGATCGACAGTGCCTTGGCGCAGTCTCAGCAGTGCGCTCATCGGCGGATCGATCCGCCCGAAATGCTCCTCGAGATGATCGACCGCTTCGCGCAGTTCCTCGCGCAGATCCGGCTCGGGCTTGTTCTGGTATTCGGACGACATGAAGTCGCGGATCACCAGCAAGGCCAGCGAATCCGCCGGACCGATATTGTCGGCGTCGAAATCCCAGCCGAGCAGCAGATCTCTGGCGCGGTCGAGTTCGGCATCGTCCGACAGGTCGATGGCTTCGAGCGCCTCCCACAGCCGCGCGACATAGCCCGAGCGGGCGTAGACGGTGTCGTATTTGATCGCCTCGAGCCGGGCTCGGTCGATCCGGTCGCTGGCGCTCATCAGCTCCCAGGCGCGGCGCGAGCGATTGGTCTGCTTCATCTCGACGCCGAGTTCGGGCGCGAAATCGTCGGGCGACAGATCGCTGCCTGCGCCCGCCGCAGTGAAGGGCGTGTTGTTGGCGTTGTAGAGCCAGCCGCTCGCCGGGTTCACGTAGCGCGGCAGCTTTTCATAGGCGACCGGGCCCGCCCAGATCAGCGAGGGATCGTCGCCAGGGAGGATGCCGCGCCAGTTCAATCCGGGCTTCCGGTCGGGCAGCGCGGCGTTGTAGATATAGGCGATGTTCCCTTCCTGATCGCCATAGATGAAATTGGTGCTGGGGATGTCCATCCGCGCGAGGATGGTCTGGAACTGTTCCAGATTTTCGGCCTTGTTTAGCCGGTAATAGGCGTCGAGCTGACCGAGATCGTCGATCCCGCCGTAGCGGATGGCGAAGGCGCCGCTGTCGTTGACGATCACCGGGCCGTGGACGCTGCGATGCACCGTGCGGCGGATCGGCAGTGTGACCGGGCCGATACGGACCGGCAGGGTGACGGTTTCTTCCTCGAGCTCGAGCCAGCGGTCGCCCAGCTTGTATCGCGTGCCGCTGTCGTCGAGCACGAGCTGGTAGACATCGACCATGTCGGGGCGGTTGACCGTGTTGGTCCAGCCCAGATTCTCGTTGTGGCCGAGGAAGGGGAAGGGGCTGCCGGGGAAATTGGCACCCGCGTAATGCCAGCCTTCGCCGCTTTCGACGACCAGCTCGTACCACGCCACTCCGCCGCGCCAGGGCTGGTGGGCGTTGGAAATGAGCATGGTCGGCCCGCCGGATTTCTCGGGCGCGATGGCGAAGGCGTTGGAGCCGGACAGTGCGCCGTCCTCACCCATGGGTATAGGGAAGGCGCGGGCGGTGGTCTCGGGCTCGTCCCCGGCGCGGATGACGCGTGCCGGCGGGATGCCGTCGTCGGCCGCTGCGGGGTCCGGAACGATCGCCGGGCCGAATTCGGGCCGCATCGGTTCATTTGCGACGAGCGGTTCGATGATGTTGTTGAGCCCGAAGAAGAACGGCTGACGCAGCGCGAAACCGGCGGCGATATCCGTTCCGTCGACGGGGAAGAGGTTGGCGAGCTTGATCTCGTCGGGGTGCTCGCGGGCATATTGGTTGAGCCCGCTGGCATAGGCTTCGAACAGCGCCCGGGTGTCGGCAGGCAGCGTCGGGTAGTGCCGCTCGGCGGTGTCGCGCGCACCGAGCAGGTGATAGACGTAATCGACCGCCGCTCCGTCCTGTCCCGCGATCGCGCCATAGCGACCCACGCTCATCGCGGCGACGTCCTGCAGCGTGAAGAAATCATCCTCGGCATGGGCGATGGCGACGCCATAGGCGACATCGGCATCGGTTGCGCCATAGATATGCGGTACGCCGAATTCGTCGCGGATGATCTCGGCGGTATATTCGCCGGCAGGCGGCGACACGCCATCGCGCTCGGCCCAGAACGGCTCCCAGGTCGCCAGTGCGACAAAGGCGAGCAGCACGACAAGAAGCAGGGCGAAGCCCATGCGCGAAAGCCATTTGGTCATGAAATTCCTCTCTTGGCGCAAGGGAGTAGCCGCCTCGCGTCCCGGGACAAGCCCGCGCGCGAAGAAAATTTGCGCAGAGCCCCTGTCTCCGCGGGCAAGTACCCCTATGTTCGCGTGAGGCACCGCGAGCAGGTGAAGATATTTGGGAAGCGCGACCTTGTGTTGCGAAATAGCAACACCATATCCGCTGGGTCATCCATAGAGGGGCTGTTCTATGAATCTGGAGAAATTCACCGACCGCGCGAAGGGCTTCCTGCAGGCCGCGCAGACCGTTGCGATCCGCATGAACCACCAGCGGATTTCGCCCGCTCACCTGCTCAAGGCGATGATCGAGGATCCCGAAGGCATGGCCTCGGGCCTGATCGCGCGCGCCGGCGGCAATCCGCGGATGGTCGAGGACGAGATCGATGCCGCGCTCGCCAAGGTGCCCGCGGTATCGGGCAGCGGCGCGCAAGCGACCCCAGGGCTCGACAATGATGCCGTGCGGGTGCTCGATCAGGCCGAACAGGTCGCCGAGAAGTCGGGCGATGCCTATGTCACCGTCGAACGGCTGCTGGTGGCGCTGTCGCTCGCCAGCACGACTTCGGCGGGGCAGGCGCTCAAGGCGGCCAATCTCGATCCCGCCAAGCTGGAGGCGGCGATCAGCGAATTGCGCGGCGGGCGCCGGGCCACTTCGGCGAGCGCCGAGGAATCCTACGATGCGATGGAAAAATACGCCCGCGACCTCACCCAGGCGGCGCGCGACGGCAAGCTCGATCCGGTCATCGGCCGCGACGAGGAAATCCGCCGCACCGTCCAGATTCTCGCCCGCCGGACCAAGAACAACCCCGCGCTGATCGGCGAGCCCGGCACCGGCAAGACCGCGATCGCCGAGGGGCTGGCGCTGCGGATCGCCAATGGCGACGTGCCCGACAGCCTCAAGGGGCGCACGCTGATGAGCCTCGACATGGGCTCGCTGATCGCGGGCGCGAAATACCGCGGCGAGTTCGAGGAGCGGCTCAAGGCGGTGCTCGACGAGGTCAAGAACGCCGACGGGCAGATCATCCTGTTCATCGACGAGATGCACACGCTGATCGGGGCGGGGGCGAGCGAGGGCTCGATGGACGCCTCCAACCTGCTCAAGCCCGCGCTCAGCCGCGGCGAACTGCATTGCATCGGCGCGACCACGCTCGACGAATATCAGAAATACGTCGAGAAGGACCCGGCGCTGCAACGCCGTTTCCAGTCGGTCTATATCGACGAACCCACGGTCGAGGACACGATCTCGATCCTGCGCGGCATCAAGGACAAATACGAACTCCACCACGGCGTGCGGATCACCGATGGCGCCATTGTGGCCGCGGCGCAGTTGTCGAACCGCTACATCCAGAACCGCTTCCTGCCCGACAAGGCGATCGATCTGATGGATGAGGCCGCGAGCCGGATCCGGATGGAGGTCGAGAGCAAGCCCGAAGAGATCGAGGCGCTCGACCGCCGGATCATCCAGCTCAAGATCGAGGAACAGGCGCTCGGAAAGGAAACCGACCGCGCTTCGATGGACCGGCTCGAGGCGCTGCGCAAGGAGCTGTCCGAACTCGAGCAGCAGTCGAGCGAGGTGACCACCCGCTGGCAGAACGAGCGCGACAAGATCCACGCCGAAAGCCGGCTCAAGGAAGACCTCGACGCGGCGCGGATCGAACTCGAACAGGCGCAGCGCGCAGGCGATCTCGCCAAGGCCGGAGAGCTGTCATACGGGCGAATCCCCGAGCTGGAAAAGCAGCTCGAGGAGGCTGCAGGCCACACCGAAAACGCGCTGCTGCGCGAGGAAGTGACCGAGGAGGACATCGCCGGAGTGGTCAGCCGATGGACCGGGGTGCCGGTCGACCGGATGCTCGAGGGCGAGCGCGAAAAGCTGCTGCAGATGGAAGAGATCCTCGGCAAGCGGGTGATCGGCCAGCGCCAGGCGATCGACGCGGTGTCCAAGGCCGTGCGGCGTGCGCGCGCGGGCCTGCAGGATCCCAACCGGCCGCTTGGCAGCTTCCTGTTCCTCGGCCCCACGGGCGTGGGCAAGACCGAGCTGACCAAGGCGCTCGCCACCTTCCTGTTCGACGACGACGACGCGATGGTGCGCATCGACATGAGCGAGTTCATGGAGAAGCATGCGGTCGCGCGGCTGATCGGCGCGCCTCCGGGCTATGTCGGTTACGAGGAGGGCGGGGTGCTGACCGAAGCGGTGCGGCGCCGGCCCTATCAGGTCGTCCTGTTCGACGAGGTCGAGAAGGCGCACTCGGACGTGTTCAACGTGCTGCTGCAGGTGCTCGACGACGGGCGGCTCACCGACGGGCAGGGCCGGCGAGTGGATTTCTCGAATACGCTGATCATCCTGACCTCGAACCTGGGCAGCCAGTATCTCGCCAATATGGACGACGACCAGAAGGTCGAGGATGTCGAGCCGCAGGTGATGGATGTGGTGCGCGGGCATTTCCGCCCCGAATTCCTCAACCGGCTGGATGAGATCATCCTGTTCCACCGGCTGGGGATGGAGCACATGGCACCGATCGTCGAGATTCAGGTCGGCCGGGTGCAGAAACTGCTTTCGGATCGCAAGATCACGCTCGATCTGACCGACGCCGCGCTGCGCTGGCTCGGCCGGGTCGGCTACGATCCCGTCTATGGCGCGAGGCCGCTGAAACGCGCCGTCCAGCGCTACGTCCAGGACCCGCTGGCGGACCGGATCCTCAAGGGCGAGGTGCCCGACGGCGCCACGGTGCGGATCGACGAGGGCGACGGCGAACTGCAAATGGAGATCGCCTGACGCAAGGAACCAACCGTCCAGCAACAAAGAACAAGCTGTTTGTTGCATTTGTTACAATTGTGTGATTCCGGCCACAGCCGCGGCGAAACTCGCTTCGGCGCTTTGACAAGGCGTTCTGACTGGCGCAGTTAACGTCCCATCGAAGGGGCTGGAATTCCACATCATCAACATTTCGGAACCCGCCGTTGGGGAAACGGCAGGCTCCCTGATGGAGTGTTGAGGGGTGTGGGGGTCGCCAGACCCAGTTGTCGCGACTGGAGTTCACAATGACAAAGCTGCACCAGAATTCACTCAGGGGCCTGGCGGTATCCGCCTCGGTCCTCGCTCTCGTTTCCGCCGCGCCCGCATGGGCGCAGGCCGCCGACGAAATCGAATGCCCCGTCGGTCAGGAAGAAGTGCGTGGCGAATGCGTCATCCAGTCGGATTCTCCGGATGGCGTCTCGAACACCAATCCCACTGCCCAGGACGTCGTCGATGTCACCGATACCGGTGCTCTGGGCGGCCAGACGCCGGGCGCGATCGTCGTCACCGGTTCGCGCATCAAGCGCGACACCTATTCCAGCATTTCGCCGCTTCAGGTTCTCACCAGCGATACCGAGAACGAAGCGGGGTTGTTCGATCCCTCGCAGATCCTGCAGCGTTCTGAATCCGCTTCGGGCCAGCAGATCGATGCGACTTTCCAGGGTTTCGTGCTCGATAACGGCCCCGGTTCGCAGACGCTGAACCTGCGCGGCCTCGGCGCCGACCGCACCCTGCTGCTGGTCAATGGTCGTCGCCTCGCGCCCGCCGGTGTGGAAGGCGCTCCCACCAACCCTTCGATCAACCTGCTCCCGGGCTCGCTCATCGATCGCTACGACCTGCTGCTCGACGGTGCCTCGTCGGTCTACGGCTCGGACGCGGTGGCCGGCGTCGGCAACATTATCCTGCGCAAGGATTTCGACGGGCTCGAACTGTTCGCCAGCGGCAACATCAACCCCGAAGGCGGGGGCGATGATTACACGGTCAGCGGCGCATACGGACTGAACCTCGATCGCGGCTTCGTCGGGATCGGTGCCGAGTATTCCTACCGCGACACGATCCGTCTGAACGATCGCGGTTTCTTCTCGGGTTGCGACACCGATTACGAGGTGACGCAGGACGGTGAAATCCGTACCGTCGGCATTGCAGCAAAGGCGATCGTCGAGGCGCGTACCCCGGGCGTCACCGTCCGCGAGCAGCCCTGTAAGATCACCAGCCAAGTGGGCCGCGCAATTCTGCCGTATCAGCGGTATGGTTCGGTGTTCTACACGCCGGGTCAGGGCAACACCGGCATTCCGAACTTCGATGTCGCCACGGTCAACGGTCGCGATATCGATGCCGACGGCGATGGTTTCCGCGACGTCGATTACGCGTTGATCGATCGCAACGGGTCGAACCTCGACCAGGTGTTCCTGAGCGAGCAGAAGCTCTACAACGTCATGGCTTACGGCGAATACACCTTGCCGGGCGAGATGAACATCACGCCGTTCTTCGAAGCGAACTACAGCCGCGCTGAAATCTTCGCCGACAACACCGGCGCGGCCCAGCTGTTCCCCTATGTGCCCGCTTTCAACCAGTTCAATCCCTGCTTCCGTCCTCAGGACGGCGGCAGCGGCGTCGACTGTCCGGCCGCCGAAGCTGCGCTGTTCGGCAACCCCGGTGTCAACCGCGGTCTCAGCCTGCCGACCCGTACCGTCGTTTCGGTTCGCGGCGATCGTAACAACACCGATGTGGTCCAGGAGCAGTACCGGGGTGTGTTCGGGCTGAAGGGCGACTTGCCCTTCATTGCTCCGAGCTGGTCGTTCGAAGTTACCGGCGTCTATTCGCGCTCGGAAGGCTCCTCGGTTCGTCGCGGTATCCGCGAGGACAAGCTGGCGTTCGCCTTGGGCATCGATCCGACCGCCGATTTCGACGGCGACGGCATCGCGGACAACAATGGCAACGGCATCGCCGACGACTACATCGATGCGCCTTATGGTGGCGTTCTGGGTGGACCGACGCTCGCGGCGTGCAACGCTGCTGGGCTGAGGAATCCCGGTCTCGCCATGCCCGACCTGCTGCAGGGCTGCGTTCCGGTGAACCTGTTCTCGCCGACCCTGCTCGGAACGCCCATCGGCGATTTCGCAACGCAGGCCGAGCGCGACTACCTCTTCGGCGTCCGTAGCTTCGACACCACTTACGAGCAGATCGTGGCCTCGGCATTCGTGACCGGCGACCTGTTCGAATTGCCTGCCGGTCCGGTAGGTGCGGTGTTCGGCGTCGAATACCGCAAGGACAAGATCGATTCGCAGCCGGACGTCGTTGCATCGGACGGCCTGTTCTTTGGCTTCTTCGCCGACCAGGGTGCGCAGGGCAGCAAGGACATCAAGGAAGCGTTCGCCGAATTCGATATCCCGCTCGAGGCCAACAAGCCCTGGGTGCGCGAGCTCAACCTCAATCTGTCGGGTCGTGTCACGGATGAGGAGTTCTACGGCACCAACTTCACCTATTCGGTGAAGGGCGGCTGGCGTCCTATCGATCCCTTGCTGATCAAGATGAGCTACGGCACATCCTTCCGCGCTCCCAACCTGCGGGAGAACTTCCTGGCGGGGCAGAGCGGCTTCCTCACGCTGACCGATCCCTGCGCGGTTCCCGTGGACGCCTATGTCAATGGCGCCTACAATCCGACGCTCGACAATCGTGACCAGAGCATTCTCGCCAACTGCCAGCGCGAAGGCCGCGATCCGACCCGGGTGGGCATCGACTCGCAGATCCAGAACGTGATCCGGACCGCCAGCACGGAGATCACGTCGGGGGGCAGCCTGGATATCGATCCCGAAACCTCGCGCTCGATCACTGCCGGTTTCGCCTTCGAGGAGACCTTCGGCGACGGCTACGACGTTTCGCTCGGTTTCAACTACTTCGATATCAAGCTGAAGGGGTCGATCGTCGAACCGTCGGCTCAGTTCATCCTGAACGATTGCTTCACTCGTGCGGACGCTTCGCGGAGCCCGTTCTGTGACCGTATCTCCTACGATACCGATCCCAGCACGCGCCTTCTGGTATCCGACGTGAACTCCGGCTTCATCAACCTCAACCAGGAAAGCGTTCGCGGTATCGATCTCAACGCCAACTTCGGCAAAGAGGTTTCGCTGTTCGGCAAGTTCGTCGATTTCGGCCTGAACATTCGGGCGAACCATCTGATCGAACGCAGCAATCTGTTCATCGATGACACCGGCAACCAGACCTTCGACGAAGATGCGGGTGAATTCGGCCTTCCCAAGTGGACCGGTCGCGCAACCTTCACGGCCGACATCGATAAGTTCCGCCTGACCTATCAGCTCAATTACACCGGAGCGGTCGAGCAGGATCCGGACGATATCGACGAGTTCAGCGACGCCTTCGGCAACGGCCCAGATGGCCTTCCCACCGGCTTCGTCAGCGATACCTGCCTCGGTGGCGGTTCCGCCAACGGGCGGATCCCGGGTGACGGCGTCTTCTGCCGCGATGTCGGGTTCGCCAAGGAGCAGTTCCTCCACACGGCTTCCATCCGTTACAGGGAGGATCGCTACAGCATCCTGCTCGGCGTCAGCAATATCTTCGACACCGCGCCGCCGCTGGTCGACAGCAATGAAGTCCTTGCAATCGCCAACACCGCAATCGGTAACGGCTACGACTACGACGGTCGCGAATTCTTTGCTTCGGTAGAGTTCGAATTCTAACTCTGTTCATCTCGAACGGTTTGTAGACAGCGAGCGGCCCCATACTTCCCGTGTGGGGCCGCTTTGCGTATAAGCGCAGCATTCAACGTATTTGGGAGTCGCAAAGTGAGAAATTTCAGAACCACGCTCATGGCCGCTACGGCCGGCATCCTGGCCGCCACGATGAGCCCCGCCGTGCTTCAGGCGCAGGGCCAGCCCAGCGTACCGGTCGAAGTCTGGGCGCTGCGCGACGTCATCAACGCCGTCCAGGTCTCGCCGGACGGGAAGCATGTCCTCGTCCACAAGGTGGAGAGCAAGGAAGGCGAATACCTCCTCGAGATCTACAATACAGACGACATGACCAAACCATTGAAGCGGCTCAACGCCGACCCGATGGAAATCATCAACGTCCAGTGGGTCAGCGACAATTTCCTGTTCGGAACCGCGTGGCAGCAGAACCGCAAATCGGTGAAGGGCCCCGAAGAGGGAACTTACGATTACAAGGCATTCTCCTACAATCTGGAAACCAACAAGTTCAAGGAACTGCCGGGCAATTTCGCCCTGGTGAACCTGCTCCCCAAGGAGCCCGACACGATTCTGATCGGGTCGGGCAACGCGGTCGCCGATGCCACCGGCGTGGACCCCTTCGCGGCGTTTCGCCCGCGCTCCTATTATCGGTTCAATCTCAACACCGGGGCGCGCTCGCTCGTCTTGAAGGGCAACGAGAAGTTCCCGACCGCGGTTTTCGACAATGACGGCAATCCGCGTTTCACCAGTTCGGTAGAGCCGGGATCGAACGAACTCGTTACCTATTATCGCGCACCCGGCGATAGCTCGTGGAAGGAGTTCGGCGAGCGTTACAGCCAGAACGAGCACAAGAACCTGTATCGCGTTCTTGGCGGGTTCATGGGGCCGGTAGGCTTCAAGGCCGACGATCCCAACATCGCCTACATCATCGACAATCGCGGCGAGGACAAGGCCGCGCTGTGGGAATTCAATGTCGCAACCGGGCAGTTCGGCGAGAAGCTCGCCGGCACCAACGCTGCGGATATCATGGGCATTCAGACCCATTCCATCCCGGGCAAGGATACGCTCGTCGCGGCCCGCTATCCTTGGGACAAGATGCAGCGGGTGTGGTTCGACGAGGAAGAAAAGGCGCTCTACGAGGCGCTCGAGCAGCAGATTCCCAACGCTCACCAGGTGAGCATTTCCAGTCGCTCGCGTGACGGCAACACCATGATTGTGACCAACCGCGGGCCCAAGGATCCCGGTTCCTACTGGCTGGTCCGCGAGGGTCGCATGGCCAAGCTCGGGAGCCGCAATCCGCTGCTCAAGCCCGAGCAGCTCGCCGATGTCGAGTTCATCCGCTACCCTGCGCGCGACGGAAAAATGATCCCCGCCTATGTCACCAAGCCCAAGGGCGAGGGGCCGTTTCCGCTGATCGTGCTGCCGCACGGCGGGCCGCATGTGAACGAGGTCATCACCTATGACGAATGGGGGCAGCTGCTCGCCAATGCCGGCTATATGGTGCTGCAGCCGCAATACCGCATGTCGGTGGGCTGGGGGCAGGATCATTTCGATTCCGCCTATGGCCAGCATGGTCTCGCCATGCAGGACGACAAGGACGACGGCGCGAAATATCTCGTCGAGCAGGGCCTCGTCGATCCCGATCGGATGGCGATGTTCGGCTGGTCCTACGGTGGCTATGCCGCGCTCGTGGCCGCCTCGCGCGAACCGAACCTGTACCAGTGCGTCATTGCCGGCGCGGCTGTCGCGGACCCCGAGAAGGTCTACAAGATGCGCAGCAACGCCTATACGCCCAAGGCCATCGACGAATGGGCCAAGCGCCGCGGCATGATCGGGATCAACCCGATCAACGAGGTCTCCAAGGTCAACGTCCCGGTGCTGATGGTTCACGGCGACGTCGATGCGCGCGTGATGTACTTCAATTTCGAGGACTACAAGAAGGCCATGGAGCGGGCCGGCAAGACCGATGCGCAGTTCTTGACCCTGGAAGGCGCGGACCATTTCTACAACACGCTGATGTACGAGCATCAGGAAGCCTTTTTCACCAAGATGCTCGACTTCCTGGCGAACGATTGCGGTCCCGGCGGGCTGTAAGGGCTCCCTGCCGCACCAACAAGAAACCCCCGCAGCCTCGAAAGGGTTGCGGGGGTTTTTCTATGCGCAGACTATGTCCGGAGCGGGGACGAGCCCCTATTCGATGCGGCGCCCCTTGACGCCAGTCTGGCCGGCGATGCGGATGAAATAGGATCCCAGCGCCGCCTTCTTGAAGACCACTTCGTCTCCGACGCGCGGAGGCCTCAGGCGCATGGGAACGTTGCTCATCTGCCATTTGCTGCCTTCGGCGATGGCGATGACATAGGTATCCCCACCAAGCCGGCGGACACCGGTGATCGTCGATTCCAGCATCGAGGTGTCGTCCTCGGTGTCGCTGCTTCCGAAAATGCCGCCCTCGGGCATGGTGAAGCCGAACAGGCTGCGGCGCGTTTTGCGGACATCCTCGCGATCGACGATGCTCACCTCGCCACTCTCGGTTGCTGCGACCATCGCTCCTGCGGTGCTGTCGAAGCAGGCGAGCCGCTCCGTCGGCTCGGAGATGCTGCGGCAGGCCTTGAGCGCGGCGACATAGTCCGTCGCAGGGGCCGCGACTGCATCTGGATCCTGCGCTCCCGCTGCCGAAGCGCCGAGCGCCAGCGCCAGGCCCATGCCGAAGCCGCGTTTCAGCCTTCCCGCCCGACTGAAGACCGGCTTCCCTGGGCGGATCGGAAATGCGTCTGCAAACATTCGAGTAATCCTCTGCGCTGGCAATTTGTCCGCTATGGGCCGTTTCGGAGGACTAGAGTCAACTGTAACCGCAATGTCACACCGATGAAGTTCCGGCAGCCAAGCGTCCGACTTCCATTGCTGCGCCGCCCCGGAATGCCTTAGACCGCTGCCATTCGGACGAGAGTCCGGACTCTGATCTTATACAATGGGGGGCGGTGGTCGCTTCCCGTTATAAAGGGGATAGCAATGTCTTATCGCTTCACGAAGGCTTCGCTGCTCACGGGCACGATCATGGCTGGTGCCATGTTCGCCGCGCCGCTGCACGCGCAGACCGCAACCGGCAACACCGACGATGCCACGGACCAGGAGCCCGCGCTCCAGGCTGAGCCCGATGTCATCGGTGCGCCGATCGTCGTGACCGGCTCGCGCATTGCGCGTCGCAATGTCGAAACCGCCGCTCCCGTTGCCGTCGTTGGCGATGAAGAGTTCCAGCTTTCGGGTACGGTCAACGTCGAGAACGTCATCAATACCCTGCCGCAGGTCATTCCCGGCACCACCTCCTTCTCGAACAACCCCGGCAACGGCACCGCGACGCTCAACCTTCGCGGTCTCGGCACCAACCGTAACCTCGTGCTGGTCAATGGTCGCCGCTGGATGTTCTTCGATACCGCCCAGGTCGTCGATCTCAACACCATCCCCTCGTTCCTGATCGACTCGGTCGACGTCGTGACCGGCGGTGCTTCGGCCGTTTACGGTTCTGACGCGCTTGCAGGCGTCGTCAACTTCCGCCTCCGCAATGTCGAAGGCGTCGAAATGGGCGGCCAGTACGGCCTGACCGAAGAGGGCGACGGCGAGACCTACGAAATCCACGGTGCGATCGGCACGGCGTTCGCCGATGGCCGCGGTAGCGCCACCGTTTTTGCCGAATATTACAACCGCTCCTCGGTGTTCCAGGGCGATCGCGGCTTCTCGCGCTTCGCGCTGAGCGACACCGTGTTCGGCCCCCCGCTGACGCAGGGCGGTTCGTCGATCCTTCCTCAGGGTCGTCTGACCTATCTCGGTGACGGCGATACGACGGGTACCGAATTCGATGCCAACGGCCTCGTCGTGTTCGACAGCCCCGGCAACTTCCGTCCGTTCGCCGGCGACGCGTACAACTACGCTCCCGTCAACTATCTCCAGGTTCCGCAGGAGCGTTACCTGCTGGGTGGCTATGCCGATTACGACATCGGCGGCGGGCACACGTTCTACACGGAAGTCGCTTTCGTGAACAACCGTGTGGCGACCGAGCTGGCTGCCACCCCGATCGCGCTCAACGTGGGTGTCGATCTGGCGACCGTTCAGCAGTTCCTTACGGCTGCCGATTTCGCGCAGCTGCAGCAGCTGGATGCGACCGAAACCGGTGCCGACGCGAACGATGGGATCGTCGATCTCCAGGTTCGTCGCCGTACCATCGAGACCGGTCCGCGTAACTCGCTCGACGAGCGCAATGCATTCCGCGTTCTTGGCGGCGTGCGTGGCCCGATCGGCGACTATCTGCAGTATGACGCGAACTACTTCTATGCACGGACGCGGAACGCCAACATCCAGCAGGGCAACATTTCGGCTTCCGCCTTTGTTGCCGGTCTCGATGGCACCGGTACGCCGATCAACATCTTCGGCCTGAACACGCTGACGCCGGAGCAGGTCGATGCGATTTCGATCCAGGCCCAGAACGGCGATGTCTCCACGCTGGAAGTGGTCAATGCCACGATCTCCGGTACGCTGGGCGACTTCGCTATCGGTCGCGCCGAGCCCATCGGGTTCGCGGTGGGTACCGAGTACCGCAAGGTCGCTTCGGAATTCCTCCCCGACACCGCGCTGTCCTCGGGCGACGTGATCGGCTTCAACGCCGGTGACGCAACCGAAGGCAGCTACGATGTGAAGGAAGCGTTCGGCGAATTGAACGTTCCGCTCGAATTCGGCTCCATGCGTCTCGAACTCAACGGCGCTGCCCGGTATTCCGAGTATTCGCTCGAGACCGTCGGCGATGCCTTCACCTACGCGGGCGGCGTCCAGTTCTCGCCGATCCCGGATGTGATCTTCCGTGCACAGTACCAGCGCGCCATCCGTGCGCCCAACGTCGCAGAGCTCTTCCAGGGCACGGCGATCGGGTTCCCGGCGGCAACCGACCCCTGCGGTACTGCGGCGGCAACGTCCGGTCAGTTGCGTGACCTGTGTCTCGCCAATGGTGTCCCGGCTGCCAATCTGGGCAATCAGCTGGCGATCCAGCCCGATGTGCAGATTGCGGCGCTGTTCGGCGGCAATCCGAACTTGAGCGAGGAAGTGTCCGACAGTTTCACCGCAGGTGTGGTGTTGCAGCCGGCCTTCGTTCCGGGTCTGACCATCACCGCCGACTACTTCGATATCCAGGTCGACAACGCGATCACCACGATCGGGCTGCAGACCGCTCTCGATCTGTGTTTCGGCGGCAATGGGCGTGCCCCGGCGGCGAGCATCAACGCTCCGAACTGCGCGAACTTCGTCGGGACGCGTGAGGCGAACGGTTCCTTCGACCGTCAGAACGCTCCGGTGCTTGGTGGCGCAAACATCGCGTCGCTCGGCGTGTCGGGTGTCGATCTCGAGGTGGCGTACACCTCCTCGCTCCCGTTCTCGCTTTTCACCGACACGGGTGAGCAGCGGGTCAACCTGACGTTCCTCGGTACCTGGACCGAAAGCTCGTTCTTCGTTCCTGACGTCGCCAATCCCGACGCAGTGATCGAGTGTGCCGGACAGTTCGGCCTGACCTGCGGCGAGCCCACTCCGGAGTTCAAGTGGACGAGCCGTGCTTCGTTCATCGATGGTCCGGTGACCACGTCGATCGCATGGCGTCACGTCAGTGCTGTCGGTGACGACGATGCCGATACCAACTATGCGGCCTTCAACGGCGTCGAAACGATCGAAGCTTACGATCTGATCGATCTCTCGTTCGGTTTCGACATCTACGAGAACTTCAGCATGAACATCGGCGTGAACAACCTGTTCAACACGCTTCCGGACACCCCGGTGTTCGACGCGAACGGCGACGTGGTTGGTCGCCCCAACTCGCTGCTGCTGGGCGACAACCAGGAGCAGGCCAACACCTACCCGAGCACCTACGACGTGCTGGGTCGCCGTTACTTCGTGTCGGGCACGTTCAAGTTCTAAGAACGCGCTCGCCGCAAGGCGAAAGAAAGAAGGGCGGTGGACTTCGGTCCGCCGCCCTTTTTCTTTGCCGCATGCAGTTCTTGTCGCCAGCCTCTTTCGGGACGGTCGAAGCCCGGAGACATGGAAGCGGACCAATTCCTGACTGGCTCATGTTCTCAAGGTAGCCGCCTTACTCTGACGGGATCCGCACTGCGTTATAAGTGGTCTGGATTCGATTGAGCTCGGTTCGCGAATGAAGAAGTGGTCGCTCTGCCTTGCAGAGATGTCTTCCTGCCCGATTATACTCCCGGCAATTTGTCGCGGGCAAATAGTGCAGATAGTTTGCCGAGGCGCAATCAGCGCAGGATGAGGAGGCCGACATGAAAGAGCTTTGTGTGAGAGCAGCTGTTGCAGTGATGATCCTCGGCTGGGGGACGGCGCCATTGCACGCGCAGTCCAGCGACGCCGCATTTCTCCAGTGCATGCAGGACTGCCAGGACTGGCAGCCGAACGCCCAGATCGAGCGCCAGTGCGAGAACTGGTGCTATGTCCGCTACCAGCCAAATTGAAGCAACGTCATCGGCAAGATCCCCGTGGCGAAGAGACCTGACACAAGGGCTTTTCGCCACGGGGCATCGTCTAGTTTACCACACCCGATACAGACTAGAAATTCGGTGAATTCATCCGGAAGCTGACGGTGCCGACCTGGATGGTTTTTTGCGTTCAGGTGCGAAGTTCAAGCTACCTGAACACAATAAAGTCGCCAAAAGGACGACCGGATGGCTCGCAAACGCCACTTGTTGTCTGCAAACCGAGGTCGGCTGCAGCGAAGGCCGCGACCAGCCGCGCGCGATCGTCTGCAACGGCACAGGCCCGAGCCAGCGTGTCGATCCGACCGATTTCGTTGCGCGCCTGGCGCTCGATGGAAGCGAGCGTCTCGAGCATCCATGGGACTCCGGCCCGTCCGCCCATCTGCAGCGTTCGGCGGGCGGCTTCGGGTATTTCCCATCCGGGCGAATGACGTCCGAAGCGCTGTTCGCCCGCAACAGCCGTTGCGGCTGCGGCGTCAAGCGCGACTTGCAGGCCGCCGGGGCCCATGGTGAGCGCCGAACTCGCGCGCGCGACCACAGAAGCCTCGTCCAGAGCCCAAGCTATTGCCTCGGCCCGCGGCCGGTTGTGCTCGAGGATCGGACCGTCTCCACGATGGACCAGCAGACCAACACTGCCGCCTGGGCGCAGGACCCTCGCGATTTCGCCGGCCGTCGCGTCGATATCGCCATATTCGAAGCCGAACTGGCTCGTCACCGCGTGGAAACGGGAGTCGGGAAAGGGAAGCGCTTCCATCGCCACCCCCGCGCGTATCTTCGTTCCGCGCGGGGCAGGCGGAAGCTGCGGAGCGAGATCGGCGCCGGTGAGCTTGAGATCGCGCCGACGTGCCAGCATCCATCTGAGCACCCGGCCGTCGCCCGTGGCCAGATCGAGCAGTTGCGCCGACCTGGGCAATTTGGCGATAAAATCGTACCAGACAGCCTTTTGCGCGTCCTCAATGCCGCTACAGCCCTCGGGCAGGCAACCGCCACCGGACGGAGTGCGATCGCCGCCCGCGTTGTTGGCCCAAAATTCCGTCCATGGACCGCCGCCGGGCGGGCTGTTGCCGGTCATGGTCTTCGTCCTTCCAAAGGCACGACATCGAAAGCGACCGTCATCCGTTCCCCCGTCCCGAACGATGTGGTGCCGTGGTAAAGCGTGCTGGGGAACAGGGCGAGATAGCCCGGTTCGGGGCGGATGGTCGCCAGCGGTGCCAGATCGCTGCGAAGATCGCGGGCGGGCCGACCGATTTCCAGCCAGCCCTGCCGTTCTTCTCCCGACGCATCCTCGGGAACGATCAGGTACAGCGCGGAAGAGAGCACGCCCTGCGGGTGGATATGCGCGATGTGATAGTCGCCGCCGCCGCTCAGCCGCACCGACCAGGATCCTGCGAGTCCCAGCGGCGCTTCGGCGTGCCGCAGCAGCGGGTGGGCCGCGTCCGGTGCGGGCAGTCCTGACCGGTATCGCTCGATCGTCGCAAGGATTGCCGCGCGCAGTTCGGCCAGCACGGGCTCGGTCCGATCGAACAGGATGCCGCGCGTCTGCGTTCCCCCGCGCAAGCTCTGCCCCAGCGGGAGCGGCGAGTTGCCGTGCAGTTCGCGCAGCTGCGCCACGACCCGGTCGAGCAGGTCCTCGCTGCCGCAAAGCGCCAGGCGCTGGACCAGCCCTTGCTGGCCATGCAGCCATTCGGAGCGCGGATCGTCGGTCAGCCGCCAGACCACTCCCCGCAAGGCCCAGGCCCCGATGCTCCAGGGCTCGCGCTCCAGCGCCCGCTCAAGCAATTTGTCGGCCCGCTCGAACTCGCCGGTCCGAATGCGATGGCGCGCCTCGTGAATCCAGCGCTGCGGCTCGTCCAGGCTCAGCCCGGAGAAAATCGCCTCGGCCCGCGCGTCGTCGCCCGCGGAGCCGGCGTTGACCGCTTCGAGCAGTGAGAAGGCCTCCTGCTCCGGAAAGCGCGCGCGGGCCTCGGCGGCGACTTCGGCCGCCTCGGCGGCGAAATCCAGCCCGGCGAGCGCTTCGGCATGGGCATGGGGGATATTCGTATCGGCGGGCTGGCGGCGCGCCGCTTCGCGGTAATGGTCGGTGAAATCCCTTTCCCCCGCGGCGAGCTTGAGCTGGGCGAGGAACTTAAGGCCGTCGAGCCAGGCGGGAGCCTGCGCCGTGACCTGTTCCATGATTTGCCGCGCTGCATCGCTGCGCCCGGCGACATCGAGCGCCTGCGCCTTGCCCAGCCACAGGTCCGGCTCGCCGGGGTTGACCGCCAGGGCCGCATCGAAGCGGGTTTCGGCATCGGCTTCGCCGCGTTCGATCGCGACGCGGGCGCGGCCATGCAGTCCGCGGCCATGCTGCGGATCGAGCGCGAGACAGCGGTCGTAGGCGCGTGCGGCATCCGCCATCCGCTGCGCCGCACGCGCGGCATTCCCGCGGGCGGACCAATAGCGCGGTAGAGCCTGCGCCCGAGCTTCGATCGCGGCCAGCAGGTCGCAAGCTTCGGCGTGGCGCTCGAGCCGCCCCAGCGCGATGGCGCGGTTGATCGCGAACTCCGGATTGCCGGGCGCCAGCGACTGCGCGCGGGCGAACAGAGCTTCCGCTTCGGCTGCATCGCCGCCGCGCAGCGTCAGCGAGCCGGCATCGTTATGGAGATCGGCGTTGTCCGGCCATTCGGCCAGCCCCTGGGCCAGGATCGCCCGGGCTCTCGCCGGATCACCCGCGCGTTCGGCGGCGATCGCACGCTCGTGCCATTCGCGCGGGGTCGACGGGTTCACCTGTCGCGCAGCCATCCGGTGATCGCATAACGCCCCGTCGGGGCAAACGGCGGCACATAGGTGACCGCGTGGCTTTGCGGTACGGCGAACAGGTTGAGCGCGTTGAACCGCGGGCGGAAGCCCTCGACGATGTCGCCGTCCTCGTCGAGGAAGGTGAGATAGCCCCCCCAGTCGGGGTGCCAGTCCTCTCGCGCGACATTGAGCACATAGGCGACGCGCCAGCCTTCGGCGACGTGGCTGTCGATATGGCGCCCGAGATAGTGCTGCGCGGCATAAAAGGTGGCTTGGCCGTCGGCGCGGACGATCTCGGGGATGCCGGTCACTTCGCGCACGAGATCGAGGAAGTCGGGGGCGTTGAGATATTCGAGCAGCAATTCGTAAGGTCCGCCGGGATCCCAGCCCTGACTGAGCGCCTCGACGATGGGATAGTGCGCATAGCGGAAGCCGTAATCGCCCCGCGCGCTGGCCTCCTGCGCCTGCCGACCGAGGCGGTTGGCCTTTTCGACCCCGGCCTGCGTCGCCAGTTCGGCGTTGGAAATGGATTGCGGCGGAGTGTCCGCGGAGTCGCCGCCGCGCATCGCCAGGCTCCAGCGAGTCGTCTGCAGGATCGACTGGATCTCGCGCGCGGTCTGGGGGGTCAGCACATCGCGAACCTGTACGCGGGTGCGCTCGGCAAAGCGGCGGGCCAGGGCAGGGCGGTCGAGCCCGGGATTTATTTCGAAGAGCGCTTTATCCATGATCCGCGACCGCTTCTGCCTCGCGGCTCTTGTCTTGGCAACCCAGGCGCAGGGGCCGATCGGGTCAGCGGCTTGACCGCCTCTGCCCCGCCCCTTAGGCAATCGAAAAACAGGTAGCAGATCGAAACCGGAGAGAGCCGCAATGCCAGAAGCCTATATCGTCGAAGCCGTC
Source organism: Qipengyuania benthica (assembly GCF_030717865.1). Classification (NCBI taxonomy): domain Bacteria; kingdom Pseudomonadati; phylum Pseudomonadota; class Alphaproteobacteria; order Sphingomonadales; family Erythrobacteraceae; genus Qipengyuania; species Qipengyuania benthica. The sequence goes on from NZ_JAVAIL010000001.1 coordinate 858,548, forward strand.
CGCACCGCCGGGGGCAAACGCGGAGGGCGGCTCTCCGGCGTCCATCCGGTCGATCTTGCCGCAAGAACGCTCGATGCTGTGATCGAGCGCAGCGGGATCGATCCCAAGGCCGTCGACGATGTCATCATGGGCTGCGTCAGCCAGGGCGGCGAGCAGGCGATGCAGGTCGGGCGCAACGCGGTGCTGGCGACCAAACATCTGGGCGAGGGCACGCCCGCGGTCACCATCGACCGCCAGTGCGGCTCGAGCCAGCAGGCGATCCAGTTCGCGGCGCAGGCGGTGATGAGCGGAACGCAGGATTGCGTCATCGCCGCCGGCGTCGAGAGCATGAGCCGGGTGCCGATGGGTTCGACCGCGATGTTCCACATGAAGGAAGGGCTGGGGAACTACAAATCTCCGGGTCTCGAGGAGAAGTATCGCGGCATCCAGTGGTCGCAATTCATGGGCGCGGAGATGATCGCCCAGAAGCATGGCTTCTCGAAGGACGATCTCGACGAATTCGCGCTCCAGAGCCACCGCAAGGCTGCGAAAGCCACCGAAGCCGGCGCGTTCGAGAAGGAAATCGTCCCGATCGCGATCGAGACCCCCGAGGGTGATGCCATGCACACGGTCGACGAGGGCATCCGCTTCGATGCGACGCTCGAAGGCATCCAGTCGGTCAAGAAGCTGTCCGAAGACGGCAAGATCACCGCCGCTTCCAGCAGCCAGATCTGCGATGGATCGAGCGCGGTGCTGGTGGTGTCCGAACGGATGCTCAAGGAGCACGGGCTCACGCCGCTGGCGAGAATTCGAAATCTGACCGTAACCGCGGGCGATCCGGTCATCATGCTGGAGGAACCGCTGTTCGCCACCGACCGGGCGCTGGAGCGCGCCGGGATGAAGATCGAGGATATCGATCTCTACGAGGTCAACGAGGCCTTTGCTCCGGTTCCGCTGGCCTGGCTCAAGCACACCGGTGCCGATCCCGACCGGCTCAACATCCACGGCGGCGCCATCGCACTCGGCCATCCGCTGGGCGCCAGCGGTACCAAGCTGATGGCGACGCTGGTCCATGCGCTGCGCCGCGAGGGCAAGAAATTCGGCCTGCAGACGATGTGCGAAGGCGGCGGCGTCGCCAATGTGACGATCGTCGAAATCGTCTAGCCAAATCGCAACCCCGGTCTAGGTCGCCCGTAGCCCGCAGTTCCCCGAATCCAAGTGCAATGTACCGGCCTCCGCCGGACCCATTCAGCCTATCAGGAGAGAACAGATGGAAGTTTCCGCCAATACCCCCGCAGTCGTTACCGGTGGCGCCTCGGGCCTGGGTGCCGCGACCGCGCGCGCCCTCGCCGCCAAGGGCGCCAAGGTCGCGATCTTCGACATGAACGAAGAGAAGGGCTCCGCCCTGGCCCAGGAGCTGGGCGGCGTGTTCTGCAAGGTCAACGTGACCAGCGACGAGGAAGTCGACGCCGGTTTCGCCAAGGCCCGCGAAGCGCATGGCCAGGAGCGCATCCTGGTCAATTGCGCCGGTATCGGCAACGCCATCAAGACCGCCAGCCGCGACAAGCAGTCGGGCGAGATCAAGAGCTTCCCGATCTCCGCCTTCGATTTCGTGATCCAAGTCAATCTGATCGGCACCTTCCGCTGCATCGCCAAATCGGCCGCCGGGATGATGACGCTCGAGCCGCTGAGCGAGGACGGCGATCGCGGCGCCATCGTCAACACCGCCTCGGTCGCGGCGGAAGACGGCCAGATGGGCCAGGCCGCCTATTCCGCTTCCAAGGGCGGCGTCGTGGGCATGACCCTGCCGATCGCGCGCGATCTGATGCGCGAGGGCATCCGCGTGAACACGATCCTGCCCGGCATCTTCAACACCCCGCTGATGAACGCCGCACCGCCGCAGGTGAAGGAAGCGCTGGCCGCCAGCGTGCCGTTCCCCAAGCGGCTCGGCAATGCCGAGGAATACGCCAAGCTCGCCATGTGCATGATCGAGACGGGCTATTTCAACGGCGAGGATGTCCGCCTCGACGGCGCGATCCGGATGGCGCCGCGGTAACAACCAGTACGAACGGAAGGGCGGCTCTCGGGCCGCCCTTTTCACATGTGCCGCCAGGACTTGGGAGAGAGACATGGCCGACTATACTCAGATCAAGCTCGATATCGCCGATGGCATCGCCACGCTGACGCTGCATCGTCCCGAGAAGATGAACGCCTTCACCCGCGTGATGATGGACGAGATCATCAGCGCGATCGACACGACCGATGCCGACGACAGCGTCCGCGCGGTGATCTTTACCGGTCATGGCGACCGCGCCTTTTGCGCCGGGGCGGATCTGACGCCCCAGGGCGGCGGCCATGTGTTCTCCGATCCCAACCCGGTCGAGGACCTCTCCGACGAGCGCGTACGCGACGGCGGCGGGCGGCTGGTGCTGCGGCTGTTCAATTCGCAAAAGCCGCTGATCTCGGCCTGCAACGGGGTCGCGGTGGGGGTGGGCGCGACGATGCAACTGCCGATGGACATCCGCCTCGCCGCCGAAGATGCGCGCTTCGGCTTCGTCTTCGCGCGGCGCGGGATCACCCCCGAGGCGGCTTCGAGCTGGTTCCTGCCGCGGCTCGTGGGAATGCAGACCGCGCTCGAATGGTGCATGACCGGGCGGATTTTTTCCGCCGAAGAGGCTCGGGACCGCGGGCTGGTGCGCTCGCTCCACCCGCGTGCGGAACTGATGGACGCGGCAAATGCGATCGCCCGCGAGATCGCCGACAACACCTCTGCGGTCTCGGTAGCGATGACCCGCGCCATGCTGTGGCGGCTGTCCGCGACGGAGCACCCGATGATGGCGCACCGGATCGACAGCCGCTCGATCTATCGCCTCAGCCGCAGCGCGGACGCCAAGGAAGGTATCGCCAGCTTCCTCGAGAAGCGCACGCCCGAATATCCGGACACGGTCGGAGCGGACATGCCGGACTTCTACCCGTGGTGGGACGAGCCCGCGTATAAATAGTTGCGCCTGATACGGTCTTGCCAAGGCGGGCGGGACGGCTAAGCTTCCGGGCATGTCGAAACGTCAGCCTACCCGCCAACCTTCCCAGCGCCTTGCGGACTTCCTGCCCTATCAATTGTCGATCGCGTCCAACGCGGTCTCGACCCGGATCGCCGAACAATATCGCCGCCGCTTCGCACTGCGGACCACCGAATGGCGGATCATGGCGGTGCTGGGCGACAGCGGACCGTTGACCCAGCGCCAGCTCACCCAGCTGACCTTGATGGACAAGGTTCCGGTCAGCCGTGCCTGCAAGGAGCTGGAGCAGCGCGGGCTGGCCGAGCGGACCCCCAACGAGGCCGACGGACGCTCGCATCTGCTCCAGCTGACTACGGAGGGACGCGGGGTCCATGCCGGGATCATGCCGCTGGCCAAGAAGATCGAGGCCGAACTGTTTTCCGTTCTCGACGCGGGCGAGCGCGATCAGTTGCGCACTATGCTGGTGCGATTGCGCGAAGCTGCGGGCGATTTCGACGCCGAGAGCCTGGTCGGCTAGAGTCGGCAGAACGGCTCGGTGCCGACCGCAGGATCGTCGCTCAAATCCCGCCCGAGAAGGCGTCGGATATCGAACAGGCCGCCGGTCCGAGAATGACGATGAAGAGCACCGGCAGGATGAACAGGATCAGCGGCACGGTCATGATCGCGGGCAGGCGCGCGGCCTTCTCCTCGGCCCGCATCATCCGCGAATTGCGGAATTCGGCGGACAGCACGCGCAGCGCGGAAGCCAGCGGGGTGCCGTATTTCTCGGTCTGTACCATGGTCGTGACGACGCCCTTGATGTCCTCCAGATCGACCCGGTAGGCGAGGTTGTTGAAAGCTTTCCTACGCTCGTTGAGGAAGGATAGCTCGATCGCGGTCAGCGCGAACTCGTCGCCCAGTTCGGGGTAGGCGCGACCCAGTTCCTTGGCCACGCGGTTGAAGGCGGCATCGACCGTCAGACCGGCCTCGGCGCAGATCACCAGCAGGTCGAGCGCGTCGGGCAGACCCTTGCGCAGCGCGTCGGTCCGCTTGCTCGCCAGGTTCTTGAGATAGATCTCGGGACCCTTGTAGCCCAGGCCCACCGCAGCGGTGAGCGCGAACAGCTTCTTCATGGCGCCCCACTCGGGGAAGCTGTTCATGAGATAGACGTAGAGGAACACCAGCCCGCCCAGGATCAGCGGCAGCGCCAGCCGCAGACCGATGATGAGGACTGCCAGTTCCTTGTTGCGGAAGCCGGCGTGGGCCAGTTTTTGCTGGATGTCCTCGATCTGGCTCTGCTGCAGCACCTTCATGCTGTCGAGCGTATCCTTCACCTTGTCCGTGGTGTCGGAATTGCGGACCAGCTTCTGGCGCTTCTTGGCGTTGTTGGTGACGATCCCCGCCTTGAGTTCGTCGCGGCGCTCGTTGAGCGCCTTGACGCGCCGGGCCATCGGATCCCTGATCGTCACCGCGGTGTAGATCGCGAAGATCACGGCGAAAGCGGCGATTCCGGCGAGAATCGATCCGACCATGATGACGTCGAAGCCGAGGAGGGTGGGGCCGGCGGGCGTGTTCATTGTGCTTTCCGTCCCTTAGATTTCGAAGCTGACCATCTTGGCCATGATGAAGACCCCGATGCTCATCCAGACCAGCCCGCCCAGGCCGGCCACGATCAGGCGATCCTCGGTGAAGAAGCCGCCGACGTATTCCGGATTGATCCACCAGACCATGCCGAAGACGATGAAGGGCAGCGCGCCGACGATGTAGGCCGAAGCCTTGGATTCCGAGCTCATCGCGCGGATCTTGAGCTTCATCTGCCCGCGTTTGCGCAGCACGTCTGAAAGGTTGGACAGCGTTTCCGCCAGATTGCCGCCCGTTTCGCGCTGTATGGCGAGCGTGATGCAGAAGAAGTTGAATTCCGGGATGCCGAGGCGATCCGCCGTGACCTGAAGCGCCTCTTCCATCGTGCGGCCGATCTTGATCCGCTCGACGATTGATTTGAATTCCTCGCCGACGGGGCCGGAGATTTCCTGTGCGACCACGGCCAGCGTTTCGGTTACCGGGAGGCCGGAGCGCAGCCCGCGGACGAGCAGTTCGATGGCATCGGGAAACTTCGCGTTGAACTGGGCGGTGCGCTTCTTGACGAAATAGCCGACCAGCATGTGCGGTATGCCCGCCCCGAAGAGTACCCCGACGCCCAGCGCGAGGGGCAGGGCCCCCGATCGCAGATACAGCAATACGGTAAACGCGAGCGTCAGACCGAGCGACGCGTAAGCGTATTGCGAGAGGCTCCAGCCCTTGCCCGTCCGGTCCAGCCGGATGGCCAGCGCCTCGATCCGCGAGGTCGACCCTGCAACCTTCTGCAATCTCGGTTTGCGCGCTGCGATCGCCTTCTTGAACTGCGATTCCACCTTGGTGTCGGTGCTCTCCGAATGACGAAAACGCACCTGCTGCAGCCGGCGTTGCCCCGCCTTGGCAGGGGACGGGCCGGACAGCATGGCATAGCCGAGCACCAGCAACCCGAGGGTGCCGGCGATGACCAGCAGGAACTGGATCGTGCTCATGTTGCGTCTCCGGCTATCTTCATTCCATCATGCGTCTTCGAGCAGGAAGCGAACGGGGTCCGTTTCCTGCTCCTGGCATCAGTCCGCAGCTGCCGCGACCGGCGAGGCGGGTTTGGGCTTCTTTGCCAGCAGCGATTTCAGATCGAAGCTGCCAAGCAGCGATTTCTTGCCGGCATCGACCGCGGCTTCCGCCTGTTCCTCGATACCGCCGATGATGCGCTCGCCGAGCGATTTGATCGCCGATGCGGCCTTGCTCTGGCCGTTCGCTTCGATGAAGGGCTGACCCAGCTTGGCGGCGGTGGCGGCACCCTTCTGATCGAAAGCGACGGTGAAATCGATCTTGCGCTCGATCGAGGCTTCGAAATCGGCTTTGCTGATCTCGGCAGTTCCCGCTTGCACCTTGTTGGCGACGACGATCGGCAGAGCGTGGCTGGCATTGGTCTTGAGCCAGGACAGCAGCCGGATCGAATCGCGGGCGGAGGCGAGCGTCATCTCGGTCGCCAGCACCACGATGTTCACGTCGTTGAGCAGATGCGGGAAATTGATCAGCATGTTGCGCGGCAGATCGACCACGGTCATCTCGAAGGCTTGGCGGAACTCTTCCTCCAGCTGGAGGAAGGCCGCTCCATCGGTCATCAGCGGCGAATTGATCGGCGCCTCTGCGGACAGGATCGCGAGATTGTCGTGCGCGCGGATCATGGCGCGCTCGATGAACAACCCGTCGATCCGGCTGGGATTGTCGATCGCGTCGGTCAACCCGCGACCCGGTTCCAGATCCAGCGCCAGCGCCCCGGTGCCGAAATGGATGTCGAGATCGAGCAGCGCGGTGGAGAGATGCTTGTTCGCGGCGAAGTACCAGCTGAGCGAGGTCGCCAGCGTGGAAGCGCCGACGCCCCCGCGGGTGCCGACGATCGCGGTGGATACGTGGCTCTTGACCGCTTCGGCTTCGCCGGTGCGCGGCGCGCTGAACACCGTCTGCGCCTGGTTGAGCGAATCGCGCAACGCAGTCGCCGACAGGGGCTTGAGCAGGTAATCGTGAATCCCGCTCGCGAGCAGATCGCGATAGAGCCGCACATCGTTGACCTGGCCGATCGCAATCACCACCGTACCGGGTTCGCAGACCTCGGCGAGCGAGTTGATGTCGTTGAGCGGGTCGCCGCTCTCCGACAGGTCGACCAGCAGGATGTTGGGGCTGGCGCTGACCGAAAGCGACTGGATGGCGTTGCGAAGACCGCCCTTGTTGCATTTCTCGGGAGCCCAGCCGAGTTCGATGACCACGGGCCGCAAGACGTCGAGCGCGTTCTCGTCGCAGATATAGGCGGCGAAGGGGTCGCGACCATTGCCGCTGGCGCCGGATTTCCAAGGTGCATTCATGGCTTATTCCCCTCCGGTGTCGACTTCGCCGAGCCCGCCGACCCCGGTCGGTTCGGCAGCCCGGTAGGCGTTGATCGCCTTGGTCGAGGTGGTCACGACGGTCTCGCCAGTGCCCGTCTGGCCGGCGATCAGATCCTCCGGATTGGCGACCATGGCAGCGAGGTTCGAATTCACGCCGCAACCGAAACCGGGATGGGTCGCATTGTTGTAATTGGCTTCGGTCTTCACCGACCAGTCGGGGCACCCCGGAACCGCGGCGGTCGAGCGGGTGATCACCACGCGCGCCTGGCCCGGCGCAACGTAGCCTCCGGTCATCGGCGAGCCTTCGGCCACCATCAGCCCATAACGGCCGGCGAGCGCGGATACCGCTTCGCGGGTCGCAACCGAATTGCCCGGATCGTCAATCGAGATGCGATCGCCATAGCGCAGATCCATCGCCTCGAACCAACCCGCCAGCCGCTGCTGCTCGGAGATCGGCAGACCGCCTTGCGGGGCGTCGATGTCGAGCGTGTAGTTGGCGCGCTCTACCACCGGTTGCTTGACGCTGTAGAGCGAACGGTTTTCTGCCATCCCGCCGCATCCGGCGAGCGCGACGCCCAGCGAAAGGGCGACGGCTCCGGCGATCTTGCGATTGAAATTGATACGCATGGGTCTAGGTCCCCTCACTTGAAGCTGAAGCCGGGAGCGGCGGCGACGTTGCCGTCACGCTCCTGCCGGCGCGGTGCCGCGGGCTGGGTGGCGGCCTGCGCGTCCGGAGCGCGCAGCACCTGCGGCGCGACCGGAATGGCGTCGGAAACCGTGGGTCCCGGACGGCTCGCTCCCGATACTCCGTCGTTCTCGTAATAGCCGAGCAGGCTCTGGGCCGTATTGGGCGACTGATAGCCGTCGGTCGGCAGCGCGATCCGGTTGCCGTCGATCGGCTTGACCAGATAGGGCGTGACCACGATGACGAGCTCGGTTTCGCCGCGACGGAAATTGGTCGAGCGGAACAGATTGCCCAGGATCGGTACATCGCCCAGGCCAGGGGCCTTCTCGATCGAGTTCTGGGCGCTGGTCGACAGCAGCCCGGCGATCATGAAGCTCTGCCCGGAGCCCAGTTCCACCGTGGTTTCCGCGCGGCGGGTGATGAGGGCAGGGACCTGGAAACCGTTGAGATTGATTGCTCCCTGGGTGGACAATTCGGAGACTTCGGGCCGGACCCTGATCGAGATCCGTCCGTTCGCCAGAACCGTCGGAGTATAGGCGAGGCTGACGCCGTAATTCTTGTATTCGATCGTCGTGGTGCCCAGCCCCTGGGCGAGCGGGATCGGGAACTCGCCGCCGGCAAGGAATTCGGCGGTTTCACCCGAGAGTGCGGTCAGATTGGGTTGCGACAGGGTCGTCACCAGACCTTGCGTTTCGGCGAGGTCGAGCGCCGCCCCGATGTCGAGACCGAGCAATTGCCCCGCAAAGCCGAGAGTCGATCCGATATCGGCACCCGGAATGCTGGTCCCGGGTCGCTGCTGGACCTGTCCTGTTACCGGATTGATGAACTGATCGGTGACCGTCACCCCGACGCCCAGCGAGCCACCCGGCGCCAAGACGTTGGGCTTGCTGCCGTTGGCCACGCCGAACTGGAAGCCGCCGGTGCTGTCGATGGTGGCGAGATTGGCACCCAGCGTGCGCACGAGCGAGCGGCTGACTTCGGCGAAGCGCACCTGCAGATTGACCTGCAGCGGAGTCGCCATTCGCAACCGGCTGATGACATTGGTTTCATCGCCCACGAAAGCTTCGACCAGCGTCTGCGCTTCGGCGGCGTCTTCGGGCGCCGCCACGGTGCCGGTCAGCAACACGGTGTTGGTGCCCATGGTGGCGACCGAAACCTTGGCTTCGGGCATCGCCAACGCGAGCATCTGATCGATGCTGCCGATGTTGGATCCCACGCGGACGTTGGCCGACCAGATGATGTCGCCCGCCGCGTTGCTGGCATAGATCGTGGTCTCGCCTCCGGCGCGGCCGAAGACATAGAGCTGACGCTGCGATTTCACCTGAACATCGGCGATCTTGTCGTCGGCGACGAAAATGTCGCTCATGCTGCCGGGCACGTTGATCAATTCGCCCTTGCCGATCGAAAGGACGATGCTCTGCGAGGGCCTGACCGAGCTTTGCGCTGAGGCGACGGTCGTCGGAATGCTGGCCAGCGGCGCAAGCGCCAAGCTGGCGAGCAGCATCTTTGCAGTAAGACGACGTTTCATTGGTTTAAGCCCCCTGATGGCTTCGAAGTGGTCGGCTGCGGTCATATCCTGCGTCACCGATCCCTCTCGTGGAGTGTGCAGCTTGCCGGTCATCGCGTCTTTCCGACCGGTACGACGGATGTTTCCTGGCCACGGGTGACGCGCACGATCGGCCCGCTCGGAATGGTACGGGTCTCGGCTGCCGGCATCGGAACGCCGGGAATCCCGCGCGGCGCCTCTGTGCTGCGGTCGGCGGTGCGCGGCGCAGTCTGGGGCGGAACCGAGGAACGCTGGAAGCGGGAGACATCGCCGCCGGTGGCGAAGGAGCCGCGCGCATCGCTCGGCTTTGCCATGGCCTGGCGCAGCAGCTTCTCTTCCTCTTCGGGCGTTGCGTCGTCGGGAATGACGATGTCGCCGCGGGCGAGGACCTGCTCGAGTTCGCTCTGGCTGTCGGCCAGCGAGCGCAGCGACAGGCTGAGGGTGCCGACGGTTTCGGCGACCGCGATCTTTTCGGCGATCTTCGGGGTCACTTCGAGGGTGACGGTGCGGGTTTCCCGGACGACCGTCTTGCCTTCGACGACTTCCTGCGTGGTCGACTGGTCGGTCGCAAGCACGCGAAGGTTACGCAAGATGGTTTCCGAGGCGTTCAGCGGCGGCCCCTCGACCCCGTTGACCGTCTGGGTCAGCATGATGTCGACCCGGTCGCCCGGGAAGACGAAGCCGGCGACACCGGTCTTGGCCGAAACCGGCACCGTCACGGCGCGCATGCCCGGCCCGAGCGCAGCGGCAAGGAAGCCGCTGTCGCCGGGGCTCACGAGGGAACCCTGGGTGACGGGCTGGCCGGCGGTGATCGGATGACGCACCACCGTGCCCAGCAATCTGGTCATATCGGATTCGCCTTCGACGAAATAGGCGTCGGCGACCATTTCGCCCGGCCACAGCTGAAATCCGATGGCATCGGCGGTGATGATGGTGCCGACCGGCAGCGCCCGCTGCGCCACCAGAACCTTGGGACCTTTGGGAACGGCCTGCGCCGCTTGCGCCTGAGGCGCCGCAGCGCCCGCGAACATGCTTCGTGCGATCAGGGCCGTTCCGATCGCGATGACCAGCGCGCCGACCAACAGAACCAGCTTCTTCCTATCCATGGCTTTACAAGGCCCCTTGTTTGTCCGCCTGCAAGACGCGACGGACGGCTATGGTTTCGGGGCATAAGGCCCGATTGGTTAAGATCGCGTTTTCAACCCCATGCCGCCGCGGGCAGGGCGGCGACGAAATCACCGGTGGCTATGGTCCAGATGCCGCCCGCTGCGATGGCGAGGCCGTAGGGCACGCGAATCTGCTCTTCCTGCCGGCGCAGCACACGCAGCGAGGCCAGCGTGACGACGGTCAGAAGCAGGACCGGCAGCATGGCCACCCCGAGCATCAGGGCCAGGCCTCCTGTGACGGCTGGCGACAGGGCGGCTGGCAAGGAAAGGCTGGGGCCGCCCAGAACGGCACTGGCGAAGGCGGCTGCAATCAGCGTGCAGGCGATCAGCACGCCGAGATCGCGCCGGGGAGTGGGGGTGGGCTCTCGTGAGTGGCCCACTTGCCAGGCTCCCATGACGAGCGTCAGCACCCAGCCGACCATCACCATCACGACGAGGAGATCGAGAAAGGCCGCCGGGGGGATCCACAGCGCCAGCGCAGTCAGCAGCTTGACGTCGCCGCCGCCCATCTGTCGCATCGCGAAAAACAGGCAGCACAGCGCCAAGGTGAGCCCAGCGACGCCGAGCTGGATCGCGACGCCGGGCCACAGCGCTAGCCCGCTCGCCCACCAGAACAGGGGCGCAGCCAGCGCGATGGCGGCGTTCAGACGGTTGCCGATCGTTCGGCTGCGCAGATCGGTGACGATCGCCACCAGCAGTGCGATTGCCAATGCGCCGAGCAATACGTAGGTGAAAAATCCGTGCATTGGGCCCCTGGGGATCGCGCTTCGCGGGCGTGCTCCAGGAACGTGCTACAGGAACGTGCTTACCAAACGGTAACCATCGGGGAGGCAGCGATCGCGACGTATCAACAGGACGGGGCTAGCGGTGGCCCGGGAGGGCCGGGCGAGCCAATCGAGAGGCGCGAAATCCCCCCTGCCGCGCGCGAATCGCACTGGACGGCTGCCGACGGTCATCGGCTGAGGCGGATCGACTGGCCCGGCGACGAGACCGCTCCGCGCGGATCGATCCTGTTCCTGCCGGGGCGCGGCGATGCCTATGAGAAATATCTGGAGACGCTCGGGCAATGGCATCGCGCCGGCTGGCGGGTGACCGCGGCGGATTGGCGCGGGCAGGCGGGGTCGGGCCGCCTCGGGGCGGACGCGGTCACTGGGCATATCGACGATTTCGGCACCTGGGTGAACGACCTTTCGCAGCTATGGAAGGTGTGGCAGGCGGAGACGCCGGCGCCGCATGTGCTCGCCGGCCATTCGATGGGCGGACATCTGGTGCTGCGGGCGCTGGTGGAGGGTCGGGTCGATCCGGCTGCCGTCGTTCTGAGCGCTCCGATGATAGGGACGGCGGGGCCGCCGCTGCCGCCGCGGGTTCAACATTGGGTCGCCAGACTGATGACCGGGATCGGAGCTCCGTCGCGACCGGCGTGGAAATGGAGCGAGAAGCCGGGCGAGATGCCGGCGTCCCGCCAGGCGCTGCTGACGCATGACGACGCTCGCTACGCCGACGAATTGTGGTGGCGCGAACAGCGGCCTGAGCTCGCGATGGGGCCGGGTAGCTGGGGCTGGGTGGAACGCGCCTTCGCCTCCCGACGCGTCCTCGACGCCGCAGGAGCGATGGAGGCGGTCGAGACGCCGGTGCTGCTCGTTTCTACCGCAAACGACAAGCTCGTCAGCCACGACGCGGTCGTGCGCGCGGCGGCGCGCCTGCCGCGCGGAGAATTGCTCGCCTTCGGTAGCGAGGCGCGGCACGAGATCCTGCGCGAGATCGATCCGGTGCGCGACCGCGCACTGACGGCGATCGCCGATTTCCTCGACCGCACTGCGCCGCCGCAACCCGCATGACCGCCTATGACTTCGCCATCGTAGGCGCCGGGATGGCCGGGGCGAGCCTCGCCGCCGAGCTGGCCGATCACGCTTCGGTCCTGCTGGTCGAAGCGGAGGACCGGCCCGGATATCACGCGACGGGTCGCTCCGCCGCCTTCTGGGAGGAATGCTACGGCGGTCCGGAGATCGTCCCGCTGACGCTGGCATCGGGGGCCTATCTGCGCGAGCATGGATTCCTCCACCAGCGCGGCGCCCTGTATATCGGACGCGACGAGGATGCGCCGCTGCTGGACGATTTCGTCGAGGAATTCTCGGGAACGGGCGCGACTATCGAGAGGCTCGATAGGCAGGCGTTGGTTGCAAGGGCTCCGGGCCTGCGGTCGCAATGGAAAGGCGCAATTTGGGAGCCGGCATGTTCGGATATCGACGTGGCAGGCCTGCACGCGCATTATCTGGCGCTGGGGCGCGAGCGCGGCGTCCGGCTGGAAACCCGGGCGCGGCTGATTGCCGCCGCCAAGAGCGGTGATGGCTGGGCGTTGCGGAGCGAACGCGGCGAGACCTTCGTCGCCCGGATGCTGGTCGACGCGGCGGGGGCCTGGGCGGATCAGTTGGCCCGGCTCGCCGGCGCGCAACCCATGGGCATCCAGCCGTTGCGGCGGACGGTGGTGCAATTGCGCACCGATCCCGCGCCGCCAGCCGACTGGCCGCTGGTGCTGGATATCGGCGGAGGCTTCTATTTCAAGCCCGAGGCCGGTCGGCTGTGGCTCAGCCCCAGCGACGAAACGCCCAGTGCCCCCTGCGATGCCGCGCCCGAAGAACTGGCGGTGGCGCAAGCGATCGAGCGTCTGTCGCAGGTGGTCGACTGGCGGGTCGAGGCCGTCGAGCATCGCTGGGCGGGCCTGCGCAGCTTCGCGCCCGATCGCCTGCCGGTCTATGGCTTCGATCCGCAGGTGGAAGGCTTCGCCTGGTTCGCGGGCCAGGGCGGCTACGGGATACAGACTGCACCCGCGGCTGCGCGGCTGACCGCGCAAGTGCTGCTCGGCAATGGGCGCGACGCCATGACGGCGGGGCTCGAAGCGGCGCTTTACGCGCCGGAGCGGTTCACTGCGCCCGGACGCCGGCCTGAATAATTCTATCGTGCGGCGGCGATGCGATCCGCTTCGTCGCTGGCGAGTTGGTCGACGCGGTCGTTCTCCGGGTGCCCGGAATGGCCCTTGACCCAGTGCCAGGTCACCTGGTGGCGGTCGGTCAGCGCGATCAATTCGTGCCACAGATCGGCGTTGCGCACCGGCTTCTTGCTGGCGTTGATCCAGCCGCGCTTCTGCCAGCCCTCGACCCACTTGGTGATGCCGTCGATCAGATATTTGCTGTCGGAATAGATCGCGACCTCGCAGGGCTCGATCAGCGCGCCCAGGCCTTTGATCGCCGCCGTCATCTCCATGCGGTTGTTGGTGGTGGCGGGATCGCTGCCGGACAGTTCCTTCTCGTGCGGCCCCAGGCGCAGCAGGGCGCCCCAGCCGCCGGGGCCGGGATTGCCCTTGCAGGCTCCATCGGTGAACAGTTCGACGCGTCTCATGCAAAAATCCCTAGCGTGGTCGCCGAGCTAGGCGAAGAGCCGTTCGCCATGCGCCCGGTAATATTTCCAGCGGCGGATGAAATCCATCGGGTCCTTGCGCGTGACCAGCGCGTCGGTGGGCGTGTCGAGCCAGTCCTGCGCGCGGCTGGCGGTGAAGCGCAGGCAGGCACCCTGCGCGAGCAGCGGCAGCGCCCGCCGTTCAGCGGGCTCGAGAGGGCGGACCGATTCGTAGCCGCCGACCAGAGACCGCCCGATATCGGCCGAGAATACCGCGCCGCCGCGGTCGAAGCACCAGGCGGCATGGGTGACCGCCAGATCGTAGGCCATCATATCCTCGCAGGCGAAATAGAAGTCGATCAACCCGGTCACCCGCTCGCCCAGCATGAGGACGTTGTCGGGAAAGAGATCGGAATGGATGATCGATTGCGGAAGATCGTCGGGCCAGCGTCCGACCAGTTCGCGCGCCTCGCCAAGCCATTCGCCGAGTTCCGGATCGATTTCGGCGAGCTTCGCGACGCCGCAGCGCTCGAGGATGACCAGGCAGGCATGGACATCCAGATCGTTGGCGCGCGTGCCTTCGAAATCCCTCGCAGCCAGATGGACGCGCGCCAGGGCTTCGCCGACAGCATGGGCCTGCGTCGGAGACGGCCGATCTGGCGAGATACCCGGGAGATACTCGATCAGCGCCAACGCCTTGCCGTCGAGATGGCGAAACGCGGATCCCTCGCGGTCGTGGATCGTCGCGGGGACCGCGCAGCCTCTGGCGGCGAGATGATCGAGCAGGCCGAGGAAGAATGGCAGTTCGCGCGGGTCGGTCCGCTTCTCGTACATCGTCAGGATGAAGCGCGCGCCCGCTCCGTCGGCGCCGCTGGTTTCCACCAGCCAATTGCTGTTGGAGACTCCTTCGGCAATGCCCTTGGCCGAGATCAGATCACCGACATCATAGGCTGCAATCAGCGCGTCGAGATCTCCGGATGCGAGATGGGTGTAGACCGCCACTTGGGCAGGTCAGTCCGACTCGGTCAGTTGTCGGGGGAGCTTGAAGACCATCTTCTCCTCCGCCGCCGCGATGGTCTGCTCGTGAACGTCGCGCCATTGCGAAAGCCTATCCACGACCTCGCGCACCAGTATCTCGGGCGCCGAGGCACCAGCGGTCAGCCCGAGAGTACCCACGCCATCGAGCCATTCGGGCTCGATCTCGTCGGCGCGCTGGATCAGCCGCGCATTGGTGCCGAGCCGCTCGGCAACCTCGACCAGACGAAGCGAGTTCGATGACGCGGGCGAGCCGATCACCAGCACCAGATCGCTGGCGGGCGCGATCTGCTTGACCGCAGCCTGGCGATTGCTGGTGGCGTAGCAGATATCCTCCGCTTTGGGTCCCTGGATGTGCGGAAAGCGTGCCTCCAATGCGGCGATGATCTGTGCGGTATCATCCACCGACAGCGTCGTCTGCGTTAGATAGGAGAGCTCGTCCTGCGCGGTGAAGGGAAGTCCTGCGACATCTTCGACCGCTTCGACCAGCGTCATCCGGCCTTCGGGCACCTGCCCCATCGTCCCGATGACCTCGGGATGGCCGGAATGGCCGATAAACAGGATATGGCGGTTTTTCTCGATCTGGCGTTCGGCCTGGCGATGAACCTTGCTCACCAGCGGGCAGGTCGCGTCGACATAGAGCAGCTTGCGCCGCTCCGCCTCGGCCGGGACTGCCTTGGGGACGCCATGCGCACTGAACACCACCGGCATGTCGTCGGGAACCTCGTCGAGTTCCTCGACGAAAATGGCGCCCTTGGCTTTCAGCCCCTCGACCACATAGCGGTTGTGGACGATCTCGTGGCGGACATAGACTGGCGCGCCGTATTTCTCGAGCGCGCGCTCGACGATCTCGATGGCGCGGTCGACCCCGGCGCAAAAGCCGCGCGGGGCGGCGATGAGCAGCGTGAGCGTCGGCTTGAGGCTGGCGGGTTGCAAGGGGGCATTCATAAGCCTCCCCCTAGCGCTTTGCGCGCGCCCTCGCTAGGGGATGCGACCATAGGATTTCGAGGGATACGACACGCATGACTTTCCGTTTCCGCCAGTTTTCCGCGATCGCCCTCGGTCTCGGCCTTGCCGCCTGCGCAAGCGAAGGCAATCTCGTGGTCGATCAGGGCGTCGGGATCACCGCCGTGCGAAGCGTTTGCCCGGCGGTCGGCATTCCCGACTACACCGGCGACATGACCGTGTTCCGCGATCCGGAATCGCGCCTGGCGAGCGATATCGACGTGACCGCGACGATCACCAATCTGCGCGCCACCTGCAACGAGACCGGCGAGCGGATCTATTCCGAGGCCGCTTTCGACGTGGTCGCGCGTCGCAGCGACACGCGCGGGGCCCGTCAGGTCACGCTGCCCTATTTCTCTACCGTTCTGCGTGGCGGCAGCGCGGTGGTCACCAAGCAGGTCGGCACGGTGACCCTGACTTTCGCGGACGGCGAAGCCCGGGCGACCGCCCGTGCCACTGCCGGCGCCTATGTCGATCGCGGCGAAGCGACCCTGCCCGCGGATATCCGCGAGCAGATCACCCGCCGGCGCGAACCGGGCGACCCCGATGCCGCGCTCGATCCGCTGGCCGATCCCACCGTTCGCGCCGCAATCGAGCGCGCCACTTTCGAGCTGCTGGTCGGCTTCCAGCTGACCGAAGAGCAGCTCGCCTACAACGCGACCCGCTAGAGCGCATGGCGGCGCCGCTGCGGCGGTGCGCCGGCATCCAAGGGTTCGATCCACACGCGTTCCTCGCGGGCGCGCAGCCTGGCCGAGACATGACCGACACACAGACCCTCCACGCCCATTACGCCGCCAAGATCGACGCGGTGCTCAACGCGCTCGAGATGGAAGGCGATCTGCCGCCCGAGAGCGACCGCAGCAATGTCGCGGTCGAACCGCCGCGCGATCCGGCGCATGGCGATCTGGCGACCAATGCCGCGATGGTGCTGGCCAAGCAGGCGCGGAGCAACCCCCGCGCGCTCGCGGACAAGATCGTCGCGCATCTGGAGCGCGACCCGGAGATCACGGCGCTCGACATCGCCGGGCCGGGTTTCATCAACATTCGCCTGACGCAGGACGTCTGGTTGCGCGAACTCGCCACTATCGCCGCGCTGGGCGAGGATTACGGCCGTTCGGCCAAGGGCAGCGGCACCCGCGTCAACGTCGAATTCGTTTCCGCAAATCCGACCGGGCCGATGCATATGGGCCATTGCCGCGGTGCGGTGGTGGGCGATGCGCTGTGCGGGCTGCTCGCCTTTGCCGGGCACGAGGTGATCCGCGAGTATTACGTCAACGATGCCGGCGGGCAGGTCGAGGTGCTCGCCCGCTCGGCGCATCTGCGCTATCGCGAGGCGCTGGGCGAGGATATCGGGACCATCCCCGAGGGGCTCTATCCCGGCGACTATCTCAAGCCGATCGGCAGCCGGCTGGCCGAGGAATATGGCGACCGCTACCGCGATGCCCCTGAAGCGGAGTGGCTCGAGCAATTCCGCACGGCTGCGGTCGCCGCGATGATGGAGATGATCCGCGCCGATCTCGCGCAGCTGGGCATCCATCACGACGTGTTCTCTTCCGAGGCCGCGTTGCAGGCGGCGGGCAAGCCCGCCGAGGCCGAGGCCTGGCTACGCGCGCAGGATCTGGTCTATGACGGCGAACTCGAGGCGCCCAAGGGCAAGGCGCCTCCGGAAGACTGGGAACCGGTCGAGCTGCCGCTGTTTCGCTCCACCGAGTTCGGCGACGACCAGGATCGGCCGATCCGCAAGTCGGACGGCAAATGGACCTATTTCGGCGCCGATCTCGCCTATCATTTCCAGAAGGCGGAAACCGCCGATGCGCTGATCGACATCTGGGGGGCGGATCATTCCGGCACGGTCAAGCGGATCACCGCCGCAGTCGCCGCGCTGACCAGGGGCGCGGGGCGCGATGTGCCCTTCGACGTCAAGCTGGTCCAGATGGTAAAGCTGATGCGTGCCGGCGAACCGGTGAAGATGTCCAAGCGCAGCGGCAATTTCATCACCATTGCCGATGTGGTCGAGGAAGTCGGCAAGGATGTGGTCCGCTTCACCATGCTGACCCGCAAGCCCGATGCGCAGATGGAATTCGACTTCGCCAAAGTGGTCGAGGCGTCCAAGGACAATCCGGTCTTCTACGTGCAATATGCCCACGCGCGCATTCACTCGACCCTGCGCAAGGCGGCGGAACAGGGGCTGGCACCGTCCCCCGCTGGGCTGGAACTGCTGACCGAGGCGGATCTCGCGCTGATCCGCGAGGCGGCGCAGTTCCCGCGCATGGTCGAAGCCGCCGCCCAGGCGCGCGAGCCGCACCGCATCGCCTTCTACCTCAACGATCTCGCCAGTGCCTTCCACAGCTTCTGGAACGCGGGTAACGACGATCCCTCGCTGCGGATGATCCAGTCCGACAATGAGACACTGACCGGAGCGCGGCTGTTCCTGGCGACGCAAGTCGGGCAGGTGATCCGCAATGGTCTCGCCATATTGGGCGTCGAGGCCGTCGAGGCAATGTAGCCGAGGAAATGTAGGGGGCGTCGGGTGACTGCGGGCGAAAACGGACATACGCAAAGCGATCCGGGCGAAGAGTTCGATCTCGGCAGGGAAGGCGAAAGCCTGCCCTGGTTGGAATCGGTCGACGACGAGGACGAGCACGAACACGGTTTCGACACCACCAGGCTGATCGGCATCGGCTTGCTGATGATCGTGGCGCTGGGCCTCATCGTCGGCGGGATCTGGTGGTTCACCAATCGCGCGGTCGGCGGCCCGGAGCCGGATGGCTCGCTGATCGCAGCGCCGGCCGAACCCTATCGGGTCCGACCCGAGGACGAGGGCGGCAAGACCTTCGCGGGAACCGGCGACACCAGCTTTGCGGTGGGCGAGGGCCAGACCCGCGAGGGTCGTCTGGCCACGCTGCCGGCCACCCCCGAGCCCGAACCGCAGCCGAGCGAAGCGGCCCCGAGCGCAGAAGCTGCGAACGAACCGGCTCCCCCGCGTTCGGGAGCGCTGCCGACGGGCACTGCGGTCCAGGTCGGCGCCTATTCGAACCGCGCGGATGCCGAAGCCGGCTGGCGCACTCTCACGCGCCAGACCGAAGTCCTCTCGGGCGTCGACTACCGCATCGTCGAGGGACGTGCCGATATCGGGACCGTGTTCCGGCTCCAGGCTGCGGCCGGCGATGCGGCCTCCGCGCGGCGCATGTGTCAGGCGCTCAAGAACGACGGGCTGCCCTGTACGGTCAAATAGAGCAAGGGCGCAGGGGAGCACCGCCGACTCCGCTTGGCGATTTCCACATGCAGCTGGAGGGCTCGCTTGCGAAAGCAGCGTGAAACTGCGATTCCATTGCCATGACACCTGCGATCTTCGGCATTTCCGGCCTTGCCCTCACCGACGAAGAGCGCGCCTTCTTCACCGAGGCCGATCCGGTGGGATACATCCTGTTCGGTCGCAATTGCGGGACTCGCAGCCAATTGCGCGCGCTTACCGACGACCTGCGAACCCTGCATGGCCGAGACAAGCTGTTCATCGGCATCGACCAGGAAGGCGGGCGGGTCGCGCGGATGAAGCCCCCCGAATGGAGTGCCTTTCCGCCCGGGGCGGTGTTCGACCGGCTCTACCGGATCGCGCCTGCCAGTGCGATCGAGGCGGCGCGGCTCAACGCCCATGCGCTTGCGCTCGAACTGGCGGAAGTGGGGATCACGGTCGATTTCCACCCGCCGCTCGACCTGCCGCAACCCGGCGCCCATGATGTGATCGGCGATCGCGCGCTGGGGCACGAACCGATGCAGGTCGCGGCGCTGGGCCGGGCGATCCTCGACGGGTTTGCCAAGGCAGGTGTGCTCGGCTGCATCAAGCACATGCCCGGCCACGGCCGCTCGGTGGTCGACACTCACAAGGAAATGCCGACGGTGACGGCAAGCGATGAAGAGCTCGCGCACGACCTCGCGCCCTTCATCCGGCTCAACCGCACCCCGCTGGGGATGACCGGCCACCTGCTTTTCACCGCCTGGGATGCCGAGCGGCCATCGACCCTGTCGCCGATCATAATTCAGGACATTATCCGCGGGCGGATCGGCTTCGACGGCCTGCTGCTGACCGACGATATCGATATGGAAGCGCTTGCGGGCTCGATCCCCGAGCGCGCGGAAAAAGCGCTCGCGGCAGGGTGCGATGTGGTGCTCAATTGCTGGGCGAAGATGGGCGACATGACCGGCATCGCCGAGCGCTGCGGCGCGATGTCCGCGTCCGGCCTGCAACGGCTCGAGCGCGTCCACGATGCCATCGGAGAACCGCCCGACAGCCTGGATCGCGACGAGCTGATCGCCAAGCGCGACGCATTACTGTCCATTGCCGAGGATGCCGGGTGAGCCAGGAAGGGCTGCTCCTGGATCTGCCGGATAGTTCCGATCAGGGGATGGCGGAGGCCGACGCCTGGACCGAGAGTTCGGCGGATCGGCGGCAGGAGGACGGTGATGCGCTCTACCTCGACCTCGATGTCTGGGCCGGGCCGCTCCACCTCCTGCTCGATCTCGCGCGGCGACAGAAGGTCGATTTACGGCAGATCTCGATCCTCGCGCTGGTCGATCAATATCTCGACTATATCGAACAGGCCGAAGCGCTGAAACTCGAACTGGCGGCCGATTACCTCGTGATGGCCGCATGGCTGGCCTATCTCAAATCCTCGCTGCTGTTGCCCAAGGAAGAGCAGGAGGAGCCGTCCGCCGAGGAGCTGGCGCTCAAGCTGCAATTGAGGCTTCAGCGACTGGGGGCGATGCGCGAGGCGGCGGCGCGGCTGATGGGGCGCGATCGGCTGGCGCGCGACGTGTTCCTGCGCGGCGCCCCCGAAGGGTTGCGGATCGAGCATCGGACGCGTTGGAGGTGCGACCAATACGCGCTCATCGAGGCCTATGGTCGGGTCAAGGCGCGCACCGCGCCCGCGGTTCATATGGTGCGCGATCGCCCGGTGATGTCGCTCGACAGCGCGCTCGCCCGGGTTTCGGCGATGCTCGGAGTGACGCTCGACTGGTTGGAGTTGCGCGAATTCCTTCCGCCGCACGCAGAACCGCGGCTGCGCCGCTCGGCGCTGGCATCCAGCTTCGTCGCCGCGCTCGAACTGGCGAAGATGGGGCGGGCCGAACTGGCGCAGGACGAGATCTTTGGGCCGCTGCGGCTGCGCCGCATCAAGCCATGACCATGGACGATCTGATGCGCGGGGTGGAGGCGGCGCTGTTCGCTGCCGATGAGCCGATGAGCGCCGAGGCGCTGGCGGGATTTTTGGGCGATGCGCCCCTCGCAGAGATCCGCTCCAGCCTGTGCGACCTGGCGGAGCACTATGCCGAACGCGGGGTGCGGCTGGTGGAGCGCGGCAGACGCTGGCACTTCGAGACCTCGCCCGATCTCGCGCATCTTCTGCGGCGCGAACGCGAGCAGAGCCGCACGCTCAGCCGCGCGGCCACCGAGGTGCTTGCGATCATCGCCTATCACGAACCGGTCAGCCGCGCCGAGATCGAATCAATCCGCGGAGTGCAGACCTCGGGCGGAACGCTCGACGTGCTGATGGAGGCGGGCTGGGTGAAAATCGCCGGTCGCCGCGAGGTGCCCGGGCGTCCGACGATCTATGCCACGACGCCCGAGTTCCTCGACCACTTCGGGCTCGCCAGCCGCCGCGATCTGCCCGGCATCGACGAACTGCGCGCCACCGGCCTGCTCGATCCGGTCGAGGATGCCTATGACGCGCTGATCGGCGAGGGCGAGGTGGACGGCCCGTCGGAGGCCGGTCAGACCGGGGCGCAGGAGAACGAGGGCAGCGAAGCCTGACTGGCGCGAACCGCTCGCAATGTCTATATGGGGCGCAACGCTACGAAAAGGTAATCCCATGTCGCTCGGCCCCTGGCAGCTCATCATCATCGCTCTTGTCATCCTGGTCCTGTTCGGACGCGGACGAATTTCCGAGATGATGGGGGATTTCGGTAAGGGAATCAAAAGCTTCAAACAGGGAATGAACGAGGAAGAAAAAGCCTCGGACGGTCCGTCTCCGCGAATCGAGGGTCCCGCGCACGAAGCTAAGCCGGCAGGCGAAACCGCGGTCGAAACCAAAGCTGCCGACCGTTCCGAATCCGGGCGTTGAATAACGGCCTGAAGGACTGACGCCATGTTCGATATCGGTGCCAGCGAACTGCTGGTGATCGTGATCGTCGCGATCCTGGTGATCGGCCCGAAAGACATGCCGCATGCCCTGCGGACAGCAGGGCGCTGGATCGGCAAGATGCGCAGGATGTCGGCGCATTTCCGCAGCGGGATCGACACGATGATTCGCGAGGCGGAACTCGAGGATGCCGAGAAGGAATGGCGCGAACGCAACGCGCGCATCATGGCCGACACCTCCGGCAGCGATGCCCCCGCGGCGATGGAGCCGCTCCCGCAGCACCAGACGTCCCAAAGCAACGGTCCGCCAGCGCCAGCCGACGACTACGATGCCCGCGCCGAAGCGGCGATAGCCCGTGCGAAGCCCGCAGCCTCAGCCACCCACGCCGGCGAAACCGGAGCGGGCGATGATGACCAGCCCTCACTGCCGCTCGATCCGGCGGCCCCGAAGAAGGACGGCTGAGCCCCGTGATGAAGGATATCGACGAGAGTCAGGCTCCGCTGCTGGACCATTTGGTCGAACTGCGGGGGCGGCTGGTTCGCTGCGTACTCGCGCTGGCGGTGGCGTTCGGCGTGTGCCTCTATTTCGCGGACCAGATTCTCGGCTTCCTGATCCAGCCGCTAAAGGGTGCGTTTCAGGGCGATCAGGGGCAGCTGATCTTCACAAAGCTTTACGAAGTGTTCTTCGTAGAGCTGAAGGTTTCGCTCTTCGCAGCCTTCTGCATCAGCTTTCCGATCATTGCCAACCAGTTATGGGCGTTCATCGCGCCCGGGCTCTATGCCAAGGAGAAGCGCGCGTTCCTGCCGTTTCTGCTCGCCACGCCGCTGCTGTTCACGGCGGGCGCATCGTTGGCCTATTTCGTCGTCATGCCGACCGCATTCCGGTGGTTTCTAGGGTTCGAGGGCGAAGCCGGCGGACTGACGATCCAGGCGCTGCCAAGTGCGAACGACTATCTCAGCCTCGTCATGCAGTTCATCCTCGCCTTCGGGATCAGCTTCCTGCTCCCGGTGCTGCTGCTGTTGCTCCACCGCGCCGGAATCGTTACCCGCGCGCAATTGGTCGGCGCTCGCCGCTACATCATCGTGCTCGTGCTTGCGATCTCGGCGATAATCACCCCCCCCGATCCTGGATCGCAGCTGCTGCTCGCGGTTCCCCTCCTGCTGTTGTTCGAAGGTTCGCTGTTGCTCATGCGCATCTTCGACCGGAGAACTGCCGCGACCGAAGAGGCGGCGAGCGAATAGAGCTTTGGGCCCTGCTCTTACTGGCTGCTCATCGGCGTGTGCAGCAGCGAGGTTCATTGCACCCTCCGTTCCTGCCTCGATCGGCAATCGACACGCCCCTTCGCATCAACGCCAGGCACAAAAAAACGGGGCCGAAAGGCCCCGTTTCGTTATTCCGAATGTCGCAGTCGCTTACGGGCTGACGGCGTCGTCGTCGCCATTGTCGGCGGCGATCAGGATTCCGCCGATGACCGCGGCAGCGGCGAGCAGAGCGACGATGAGCGAAACGCCACCGGCCATTTCGGATTCACCCTCGATCGGAGCGGAAACGCGGTCGGCGGCGATCGCCGGAGCAGCGGCCATGGTTGCGGCAGCGGCTGCTGCTGCGAGAAAACGGAACTTCATTATCAATCTCCTTGCGAGAACTATACCTGTCTCGTTCAGGGGGTCCTTAGGTGAACTCTTACGCTAGTGCAACAATAAATCTGGCCGGCAATCATCCTCCGGGAGGCGAGAATTGCAGGCGGGGTGAAACGATTGTCCGGGGCTAACCGGGCTTGCGAATCAGGGGCTTACCGGATCGTCGTCTTCGGAAAGAAACACGATCGAAGCGGCCACGACGGCGATGCCGATGAGGTAGATGAGCGGCGAATTGCCGCCAAGTTCGCTTTCGCCCGAAACAGGCGCGGTCTGGCGGGCGTTGCCGGCGGTTTCCCGCGCGGCGATCGGGCCGGCGATCAGGGAAGCGGCGGCTCCGGCGATCATTAGTTTACGAACCATGCAACGAACCTTTGTCATTACGAGTATACGAAAGGAGCTCGAAGCCGCCTTCCGAACAGATATTCCGCGAAGTATCACCCACCATGATCTTCGCACGAACGGGCGCGCCTAGACGAGCAGTGGTTGCCAGAACATTAAACGCCCGCAACACGCCTCTTATAGACACGAATCCATCGCGGCTAGAGCGCGAGGCGCAATCATTCCGCTCGGTAGACCGGCCTGCCGCCAATCCAGGTTTGCAAGACGCGCGTTTTGCGCAGTTCCTCGGGGGTCGCCAGCAGCGGATCGCGATCCACCAGCAAGAAATCCGCGCGTTCGCCGACGACCAGTCGCCCGAAGCGACCGTCGGCAAAGCCGGCGTAGGCCGCGTCTTTAGTATAGGCTGCCAGCGCCTCCTCGCGGTTCACTGTTTCCTCGGGACGCCAGCCGCCGAACGGCTGGCCGGCGGCATCGGTGCGGGTGAATGCGGCAGCCAGACCGGCGAAGGGATCAGGCGATTCGACCGGTGCGTCCGATCCGAAGGCGAGCGGCGCGCCGGTAGCGGCGATGCTGCGCCAGGCATAGGCGCCGTCGAGGCGATCCGGGCCCAGTCGCGCTTCGGCCATGGTGCGATCGCTCGTCTGATGGACCGGCTGCATCGAGGCGATGATGCCATGTTCGCCGAACAGCGGAATGTCCGCCGGATCGACGATCTGCGCGTGCTCGATCCGCCAGCGCCGGTCACCGGGGAAGCTGTCCGCGATCTCGTGGACCGCGCTCAGCGCATCGGCATTGGCGGCGGTGCCGATGGCGTGCACGGCGACCTGGAACTCGCCGTTGGATGCGCGCACGAGTATGTTGCGCAATTGTGCCTGGCTCATCAGCGGCAGGCCGGTGTTGCCCGGATCGTCGGCATAGGGCTGCTTGAGCCAGGCGCCGCGCGAACCCAGCGCCCCGTCGAGATAGAGCTTCACCCCGTTGAGCTTCAATTTGTCGTCGTAGAGCCATGGGGTCGGGCGCGCTCCGGCGATCAGCTCCATCGTGTCCGCGCTGGTCGCATAGGACATGATCCGCAGGGTCAGCCGACCGCTGTCTCCGGCGCGGCGGAAGGTCTGCCAGTCCTCGATCGTGGTGCCCATATCCGCAGCTGCGGTGACGCCCATCGAATGGAGCACTTCCTGCGCGCGCTGGAAAGCGAGGTCGCGCTCCGCCGGGCGCGGGGCGGGAACCACGCGCTGGACGAGCTCTTCAGCCGCATCGACGAACACGCCGGACGGAACGCGCGAGCCGGGCAGCCGCTCGACCCGGCCGCCCGCGGGATCGCGCGTCGCTTCGGTGATCTGCGCCGCTTCGAGCGCGCGGGTGTTACCCCAGGCAGCGTGGCCATCGACCCGCTGCAGCCAGACCGGGCGATCGGAGACTGCGCTGTCGAGCTCGGCGGCGGTGGGGAAGCGGCCCAGGCCCCATTTCTCCTGGTTCCAGCCACGACCCAGGATCCACGGGCGCGCAGGGTTGTCGGCGGCGAATTGGCGGATCTTGGCCAGCGCCTCGTCGAGCGAATTGGTGTCGGACAGATCGAGCGTGAGCTGCGCCAGGCCCAGGCCCATGACATGGAGATGCGCATCGATCATGCCGGGCAGCATCACTTGGCCCTCGCCATCGAGGAGGTAATCGACGTCGCGGGGCCGCTCGTCGTCGCGGTCGTAGACGGCCTGGACCCGACCCCCGTCGTCGATCAGCAGCGCAGTGAAGCGATCGATCCTGCCGTCCTCGTCGATCCGCACGCCATCGACGTTCTCGATCAATTGATCGGCGGCGGCAGGGGTGGCGAGAAGGGCGGCGGCACAGGCGAGTAAGGTTCTGCGGATCATGCGTAGGTACCGAAATCTTGGCTGGGTGGGGAAATGCGTGTCCCCAGGGTTACGGCAAAGCCGAGAAGCCGCAAGACCTTTCCACGATTGCGCGGCGAGGACACCCGCACTAGGGCGGCGGGCATGAGCCGGTCCGACGATAGCCCCGCCACCCAGCAACTGACGCTGGCAGACGTCCGCGCTGCCGCGGCGCGTATCGCCGGTCAGGTGGTCGAAACGCCGATGCTGCATTCGCGCACGCTGTCGCAGATCGCGGGCGCCGACATCTGGCTAAAGTTCGAGAATCTGCAGTTTACTGCCGCCTATAAGGAGCGTGGGGCGCTGAACGCGCTGCTGCTGCTCGACGAGGAGCGGAGGTCGCGCGGGGTGATAGCGGCTTCGGCGGGCAATCACAGCCAGGGCCTGTCCTATCACGGCACGCGGCTCGGCGTGCCCGTCACCATCGTCATGCCCAAGACGACGCCGACGGTAAAGGTGATGCAGACCGAGAGCGTGGGTGGCCAGGTCGAGCTGTTCGGCGAGACTTTCGACGAAGCCTATGCCCATGCACGCGAGCTCGAGCAGGAGCGCGGCCTGACCTTCGTCCATCCCTTCGATCATCCCGATGTCGCGGCGGGGCAGGGCACGGTGGCGCTCGAGATGCTCGAGGCGCAGCCCGATCTCGATTGCCTGGTGGTGCCGATCGGCGGCGGCGGCTTGATGAGCGGGATGGCAACGGTTGCCAAGGCGATCAATCCGGCCATCGAGATGGTCGGCGTGCAGGCGCAGCTCTATCCATCGATGCATGCCAGACTGCGCGGCGAGGAAGCGGTCTGCGGCGGGGACACGCTGGCCGAGGGCATCGCGGTCAAGGCGCCCGGAGAATTCACTGCGCAGATCATCGCGGCGCTGGTCGACGAGATCCTGCTGGTGAGCGAGCCGGCGCTCGAACATGCGGTGGCGCTGCTGCTGCAGATCGAGAAGACGGTGGTGGAGGGTGCGGGCGCCGCGGGTCTCGCCGCCGTACTCGCAAACCCCGAGCGATTCAGGGGCAAGAAGGTCGGGCTGGTGCTGTGCGGCGGGAACATCGACACCAGGCTGCTCGCCAATGTTCTGCTGCGCGATCTGGCGCGGGCCGGACGGATCGCGCGGCTCAAGATCCAGCTGCAGGATCGCCCCGGAGCGCTCTATGCGGTGATGGGCGTGTTCGATGCGCACAATGTCAACATCCTGGAAATTCACCACCAGCGGATATTCACCTCGTTGCCGGCGAAGGGATTGTTCACCGAAATCGAATGCGAGGCGCGCGATGCCGCCCAACTGGACGGGCTGGTCGAGGCGCTGCGGGCCAAGGGCTATTCGGTGGGCGCGGTCGAACTCGACTGACAATCCAACCGTCTGCCGACCATCGGCCCCGGCCTGTCCCAAACTGGACCTGCGGCGGGGATTTGGGACCGGAAATCGCTCTTTCGTGGTTAAGAAGCTTTTAACGGCGCCGCGAACGATGCATAAATCCCCTCAAGCAGGCTAATTCGCCCGATCCCGCAAGAGGGCCGATCTCGCAAGAGGCCCGTCCGGCAAGAGGAAAGAGCAGACAGTGACCGCCCCGATCCGCTTCCCCCGCTTCTTCGTGACTTCCCCTGCGCCTTGCCCCTATCTGCCGGGGCGAAGCGAGCGCAAAGTCTTCACCGAGTTGCGCAGCGAGAACGCGGATGAGCTCAACGAGGCGCTCGGACGGATTGGCTTTCGGCGCAGCCAGACCGTGGCCTATCGACCCAGCTGCCTCGACTGCCAGGCCTGCGTGTCGGTCCGCGTCGTCGCCGAGGAATTCATGCCGTCCAGTTCGCAAAAGCGACTGATGAAACGCAATCGCGATATCGTCACCACCGAATGCCGCCCCTGGGCCACCCCGGAGCAGTACGAACTTCTCCAGAAATACCTCGCGGTTCGCCACCCGGGTGGCGGCATGACGCAGATGGAGGAGAGCGATTTTGCGGATATGGTGGAACACACCCCCGTTTCCAGCTACGTGATCGAGTACAGGGAGCCGGGTGTAGGGTCGCAACCGGGTCGCCTGATCGGCGCATGCCTCACCGACGAGCAGGGTGACGGTCTGTCGATGATCTACAGTTTCTACGACCCGGAGCACGAGGACCGTTCTGGGCTTGGCACGTTTATCATCCTCGACCATATGCGGCGCGCAGCCGCCCGCGGCCTGCCCTATGTCTATCTGGGCTATTGGGTCGAAGGCGCCGAGCGCATGCAGTACAAGGTCCGGTTCCGGCCGCTCGAGCGGCTGACCCGTGCCGGATGGGAGCGTATTTCCGATGAGGAGCACGGACGGCTCATTGCCGCGGCTACCGCGCCCCGGTCGGGTGAATCCGGCGCCGGTTCCGCCCGCCAGCGGAGCGAGGGTCGACCGCAGAAGGATGCGCTCCCTGCCGCTTACGACCTGGTCGGCTGAGGGCTCCTCCTTGGGAGCGCGCTTGCTGGCGGCAGCTTGCGCGATGGCGCTGGCAGCGCCGCTTGCCGCACAGGCGCAGAACGTGCCGCCGACGCTCGAGGAACTCATTCCCGAAAGCGCCGTCGAGAATCCCGATGCCTGGGCCGATCGCGGCGCGGAGAGCGAGGAGTTGATCGACGAGGCGCTGGTCGAACCCGATACGCCTATGGCCGACCCGCCGGGAATGGAGCTCGCCTGGCCCGAGGACATCGAACTGCCTCCGATCGAAGATATGGCCCCGAGCGAGGAGGTCGAGTTCGTCGATCTCGAGATCGCCGGACCGCAGGTCGCCTTCAGCGATGCCGAGGTGATCGAGATTTCCGACGATCTGGTGCTTGGCTTCCCCCAGCGCGAGCCGCCATTCAGCGGTCGTGGCAATTTCATCGACCGGTTCGAGGCGCTCTCTACGATCAGAGATCTCGACACCGACGACGACAATATCGCGCAGCTCTCGGCGCGGGCGCGCGAAGACGAGGAACTGCTCGACAATCTGCTGCGCGTCTATGGCTATTACGACGGGCGCATCATCCGCTCGATCGGTGCGCGCGATGCTGGCGAAGACAATGCGACCGAGCGCCCGATCGTGCGCTTCGATATCGTCCCGGGGGAACGCTATCGCTTCGGCGCGATCGACCTGGGTGCGCTGTCGACGGCGCCCGATGCCGAAGAATTGCGCGCGGCTTTCGATATCCAGAGCGGAGATTTCCTCCAGAGCGACAAGATCGTCGAGGAACAGCTCGATCTCGATATCGCGCTGGGCGAGACCGGCTATCCCTTCGCCGAAATCGATGCGCCTCAATTGCTGATCGATCACGCCCGCGAAGAGGGCGATCTCACGCTGCCGGTCGAACCCAACGGCAAATATGTGTTCGGCAATGTCGTCAGCAGCGATCCTGGTTTTCTTTCCAGCCGCCATCTGGACACTATCGCCCGGTTCGATCCCGGCGATGTCTATCGGCGCAGTCTGGAGATGGACCTGCGTCGTGCGATTACCGCCACCGGGTTGGTTTCCTCGGTGACGATCACGCCTCGCGAAGTCGAGGCGCCCAGCGAAGGCGAGCCGGGCGTGGTTGCGCTCGACGTCGCGATCGAGGAGGCGGAGCTGCGCACCATCGCGGGTGCGATCGGTTACGGCTCGGAAGAAGGTTTCCGCATCCAGGCGAGCTGGGAGCATCGCAATCTCTTCCCGCCCGAGGGCATGCTGCGAATTCGCGGTATCGCGGGCACGCAGGAGCAGCTGGCAGGCGTCACCCTCCGCAAGAACAATTTCGGCGGCCGCGACCGGATTCTCAATATCGATGCCTATGCCAGCACGATCGACAGCCCCGCCTTCGAGGCGCGGACGGCGGCGCTGGTCGCCAGCTACGAGCGGATTTCCACGCTGCTGTTCCAGAAGCCGCTGAGCTGGTCGATCGGTGGCGAGCTGGTCGCGACGCAGGAACGGCCGCCCGCAGTAAGCGGCATCTCGCAGCCGCGCGAAACCTACCTCATCGCCGCCATTCCGGCCTATGCGCAGATCGACACAACCGACGATCTGCTCGATCCGACGCAGGGCTTCCGTCTCTCGGGTCGGCTCTCCCCCGAGGTGTCGCGCAATCAGGGGGTCCAGAGCTTCTACGTGCGCGGTCGCGCCGATGCGAGCTATTACCGCGAAATGCGCGAGGGTCTGGTGATCGCCGGGCGGGTTGCCTACGGATCGATCGTCGGCACGGATCTTTTCAACATCGCACCCTCGCGCCGGCTCTACGCCGGCGGCGGCGGTTCGGTGCGCGGCTACGGCTTCCGCGAGATCGGTCCGCGCGATGATCTCGGCGAACCCAGCGGCGGGCG
This sequence comes from Qipengyuania benthica, assembly GCF_030717865.1. NCBI lineage: Bacteria > Pseudomonadati > Pseudomonadota > Alphaproteobacteria > Sphingomonadales > Erythrobacteraceae > Qipengyuania > Qipengyuania benthica. Next base: position 888,611 of record NZ_JAVAIL010000001.1, read on the forward strand.
CAGCGTGGTCGAACTCGGGCTCGAGGCGCGCATTCGCACGGGCTTCATGGATGGCGCGGTTTCGGTGGTACCCTTCATCGATGCCGGTTCCGTGAGCACTTCGGTCACGCCCGATTTCTCCGAGATCAAGATCGGGGCAGGCGTCGGAGTGCGTTACTACACCGGCTTTGGCCCGATCCGCGTCGATGTGGGCGTCCCGCTCAACCCCGAAGAGGGCGATGCGCCGGTCGCGGTCTATGTCTCGCTCGGGCAGGCGTTCTGATGGCCGACGAGACTATCGAAACGGAGGGGCACCCCGAACCGGCAGGCGAGCCGGAGACCCGACGGGAGGCGAGCGGGCGCCGCACGTTGCGAGCGCTGAACCGCGCAAGCAAATGGGTGCTCGGCGTACTGGCCGCACTGGTCCTCCTGATCGCCGCTGCGATCGTCTTGCTCAACACCCCGATCGGCGAGCGCTTTCTGGCCGATCGGATCGCTCAGCAGACGCTGCCCAACGGGCTCAACATCCGGATCGGCCGGATCGAGGGCAATCTTTACGGCGCGGCGGTGCTGCACGATGTGGTGCTGTCCGATCCGCAGGGACCGTTCATGACGATCCCGCGGGCCGAGGTCGATTGGAACCCCCGCGGCTGGCTCGACAACACGCTCGACATCGACAGCTTTGCTGCGCGCCGTGCCACGCTGATGCGCATTCCGGAGTTCCTGCCGAGCGAGGAGGAAGGTCCGATCCTTCCCGGCTTCGACATCGCCATCGACCGGTTCGAGATCGACCGCCTGACGCTGGCGGAGGGGATCGTCGGCGACCGCGCCGAGACGCTCGATCTGCTTGCCGAGGTGCAGGTGCGTGACCGCAGGCTCAAGCTGTCGGCGAAGGGCGCTCTGGGAGCCGACCGTTTCGCCGCTCTCGTCGATGCGGCGCCCGATCGCGATGTGTTCGATCTGGGGCTGGACTATGTCGCGCCAGAGGGCGGGACGGTGGCGCGGCTGCTGGGGACCGAGGCCGGTTACCGCGTCCGGATCGCGGGCGATGGCAGCTGGGATCGCTGGGCCGGCGCGCTGGTGGTGCGCCGCGAAGGGGAGAGCTTCGGTGCCTTCCGGCTGACCAACCGCAGCGGCCGGTTCACGCTGGTCGGCCAGGCGCGGCCCGAGAACCTGCTCGAAGGCCTGCCCGCCCGTCTGGCAGGTGGCATCGTGTCGGTGAAGGCGGTCGCTCGCATCGAAGATCGCCGAATCCAGGGCAGCTACGCCTTGCGAACCGATGCGCTGGCGGGGAGCGCGCGCGGTGTGGTCGATCTGGCCGAGAACCGCGTGTCCGATTTCTCGCTCGATGTGCGGCTGCTCGAGCCGACCCTGTTCGGCGAAAACCTGCGTCTCGACGATACGCGAGTGATCGCGACCGTCGATGGCGAATTCAACGATCTTGCCATCGAACACACTCTTCAGATCGGGAGGCTGGTCTCCGGTGACACCCGCATCGAGGGCCTCACGCAAAGCGGACTGGCGACCTATGACGGGACCCGCTGGACCGTTCCCCTCGATGCCGCGGTAGCGCGGATCGCGATCGGCAATGAATTGCTCGATCCGCGCCTCGTGCGCGGGCGTGCGAACGGAACGCTGGTGCTGCAGGGAGACCGTCTGCTCTCCGACAATCTCGAAATCTCCTTCCCCACCGCGGATGCGCGCTTCGCGCTGCAGGCCGATCTTGGGGCGGGCACTTACAATCTCATGGGCGATATCAGGGCGCGGCAGCTGGCCTTCGACGATATCGGCGGGATCAACGGCGGCGCGCGCTTTACCGCTGCGATCGGGCCGGCGACATGGAGCGTTGCGGCGAATATCGACGCGCGAGTCGCCCCGGTGGCCAATGCCACACTGGCCAATCTCGCTGGCGATCCGATCCGGCTGCGCGGTGGGGTCCGCATCGGCAGCGACGCGCCTCTGGTGTTCCAGGATATGCGGATCGACGCGGCCAAGCTGACTGCCCGCCTCGATGGCCGCGTGACCGAGGACGGCACCACGATCGCGGGCACCGGGCGCCACGTCAATTACGGGCCCTTCACCGTCGAGGCGCAATTGACCGATGCCGGTCCCGAAGCGGTGCTGGTGTTCGCCAACCCGCTTCCCGCCGCTGGTCTGACCGACGTCCGCGTGGCGATCGCGCCGATTGAGGACGGCTTCCGGATCGAGACCGAAGGCGGCTCGACGCTGGGGCCGTTCGAGGGCGTGCTCAACCTGTTTGCGCCTGCCGACGGGCCGACGCGGATCTCCATTGAGCGGTTGACGGTGTCCGATTCGCAGGTGCGCGGCGATCTCGCGCTGCTCGACGGCGGGATCGCCGGCGATCTCGCGCTGAGCGGCGGCGGGCTCGACGGTACGATCGCGCTGGCTCCGCGCGGCGGCGGGCAAGGCTTCGACATCGACATCCGCGCGCGCAACGCCAGCTTCGGCGGCGCCACGCCGATCCGCATCGCGCGCGCCGATATCCAGGCGCAGGGACTGATCGCCGAGGGCAGCTCGACCTTCTCGGCCAGCGCGCGCGGTGCGGGGCTGAGCTATGGCACGTTGTTCCTGGGCCGCTTCGCCGCGCAGGGCGAGGTCACCGATGGCACCGGCCGGATCGACGCCTCGGTCGCCGGGCGGCGCGGCGGCAGCCTGCGGCTCGATCTGCAGGCCCAGATCGCGCCCGAGCGTGTGACGCTGGCGGCGCGTGGCGAATTCGCCGGCAAGACCATCGCCATGCCGGGTCGCGCGGTGCTGACCCGGCTCGAGGGCGGCGGTTGGGAACTTCAGCGCACCCGGCTCGACTATGGCGAGGGGGCGCTGGTCGCCTCGGGCCGCTTCGGCGGCGAGGAACTCAGCTTCGATCTCAGGCTGGCGCGGATGCCGCTGTCGCTGGTCGACATCGTGGCGTCCGATCTGGGTTTGGGCGGGACGATCTCGGGGACGATCGACTATTCGGTGGGTTCGGACGGATTGCCGCGGGCGCGGGCGCGGGTGAAGGTGGACGACCTCACCCGCTCGGGGCTGGTGCTGTCGAGCCGCCCGGTCGACCTCTCGCTCGTTGCGGCGCTGACCGCCGACCAGTTCCAGACCCGCGCCGTCCTGCGCAATGAAGAGATCCGCCGGGGCCGGGTCCAGGCGCTGATCACCGGTATGCCGCAGAGCGGATTGCTGCTCGAACGGATGCGCGCCGGTCAACTCTTCGCGCAATTGCGTTACGAGGGTGCTGCCGAGAGCCTGTGGCGACTTGCCGCAATCGATGCTTTCGATCTGACGGGTCCGGTCGCGATCGCCGCGGATGCGAGAGGGAGCCTGGCCGATCCGCAGGTGCGGGGTTCGGTAAGGAGCGACGATCTGCGGATCCGCAGTTCGCTATCGGGGACCGATCTGCGCGACGTCAGCGTGCGCGGACGCTTCACCGGATCGCGGCTGCGGCTGATCAGCTTTGCCGGACGGACGGGCGACGACGGACGGGTCCAGGGCAGCGGCATCGTCGATCTGGCAGGTCTGGGCGAGCGTGTCGAAGGACGCTTCCTCGAAGTGCGCGGTCCGATGCTGGATCTGCGCGCCTCGGCGCACAATGCGCGGCTGCTCAATGCGAACGGGATCGATGCCACCGTCAGCGGACCGTTGCGGATCGTTTCCGACGGGCTGGGAGGGACCATCGCGGGCCGCGTCCGCATCGACCGGGCGAGCTGGAGCCTGGGCACGGCCTCCGAGGATGTGGCGCTGCCACGGATCAGCACCCGCGAGATTAACCTGCCCTCGGACACCGGACCGCGCGTCGCCGCGGGTCGCCCGTGGCGCTATCTCATCAACGCCCGCGGCCCCAGCCGGATCGATGTCGACGGGATGGGCCTCGACAGCGAATGGGGCGCCGACATCATCCTGCGCGGCACCACCGACGAGCCCCGCATCGGCGGCGAAGCGCGGGTTGTGCGCGGCAGCTACAGCTTTGCGGGCACGCGGTTCGAACTCGAGCGCGGGATCATCGAGTTCGACGTGAACGAACCGATCAATCCGCAGCTCGACATCCTCGCCGAGACTCAGGCCGACGGCCTCGAGGTCGAGGTGCGGGTGACCGGGAACGCGCAGCAGCCCGAGATCGCCTTCTCGTCCAACCCCGCGCTTCCCGAGGAGGAAATCCTCGCACGGCTGCTGTTCGGCGGCTCGATCACCTCGCTCTCGGCGACCGATGCGCTCCAGCTAGGTGCGGCGCTGGCGAGCCTGCGGGGCGGGGGCGGACTGGATCCGATCAACCAATTGCGCAGCGCGATCGGTCTCGACCGGCTACGCATTGTCGGCGCCGATCCGGCGCTCAACCGCGGGACGGCAGTGGCGCTGGGTAAGAACTTCGGGCGAAGGTTCTATGTCGAACTCATCACCGACGGGCAGGGCTATTCGGCGACCGAAGTGGAATTCCGCGTGACCAGCTGGCTCTCGCTGCTGGCGTCGATCTCCACCATCGGGCGCGAAAGCGTCCTGGTCGAGATCAGCCGCGACTACTGATGTCAGGGCCGTTTGGAAGCGGGCGCTAGGGCAAAATCGGGCGCAATCAGCACCGAGTCGATAGGCACCGCCAGGCCATTATCCGATTCGACCGGTTCGCCGGCGATGCGGGCAACCGCGCCATTGCTGTGTTTCGCGACGATGGTGCCGCGATCGAGCTGGAAACTGACCGCACCGCCTCCGACCGTCGTCATCGTGGCGCTGCCGCCGCCAGCCTCGATCGCTGCGACGATGGCCGCAGGAGCGACATGGCCTGGCAGCACGTGTTCGCGTAGCAGGCCGACCAGCACCGGGCGTTCCTCCACCGTCAGCAGCTGTGCCCCGCGGTCACCGAGCGATTCGAAGGCGGTGTCGGTCGGAGCGAGTACGGTGTAACTGCCCGCGCCGTCGAAGACCTCGCTGAGCTGGGCGACCGACAGCGCCTCGGACGTGGTTCGCATATCCGGATGTCGGGCGATCGCCTGGTAGAGCGTCTCGCCCTGGGTGGACGGCGCTGCGCGTTCGGCGTCTTCACCCGAATCGCAGGCAGCGGTCGCGAGCGCCAGCGGCACCAGTGTCGCGCTCAGCCAGCGTCCGACAGTGCGAGTCTGACGCTTCTGCTTCACGTCAAAAGATCGATGGCTGCGGCGACCAGGCGGGTCTCGGGATCGATGCGGTACACATAGCCATCCGCGTAACGGTAGAGGGCCCGGGCCGAATCGGGGTAGCGCTCGCAGAGTGGAGAGGGCACGTTGTAGACATCGTAGCCCGGCGGCATCGGTTCTCCGACCTCGATCTCGTCATCGGTAAGCAGCGCGGCAATGGACTGGATCGTGCCGCTGCGCGGATGGACGCGGTAGAGCGTGTTGTCGGCATAGCGATAGCTGCCCGGTTGGCCGAGATTGAAGAAATCGACGAGGTAGGGCGGCACGGTTTTGCTACCGTAGGAATCGGGCCAGATGTTCCCAGCTGCCAGCGCGCCGCCGAGCAGCGGTATGTAACCCGCGATCGCGTCGCCGGTGGTCGCGTCCCCGGCAAGCCGCACCAAATAGCCGTCGTTGTAGAGATAAGGGCCGGCGGCGAAGCCGCTTAGCCCGAACAGTAGCGGTGAAACTGCGCTGTCGAGCACGCCCTCGCTCCGGCGGGACCGAGCCTTGCCAGAAGGTTCGCAGCCGTCGGTCTTGGCGAGGCCCGGCGGGCAATTCGCAAGCAGCCGCGCACTGCGGTCGAGCGGACCCCAGACACTGGATTCGATAGTACGTGCATCGGCTACGGACGGGGTTTTGCGGCTTGGCAGGTTGCCCGGTTTGGCTTTGCCAAGCGCAGGCGGCTCGGGACGATCGGTGAGGGGCGGTGGGGGATCGCCGGCTTCGCGGCGGTCAGGCTCCGTGAGCAGTTCGCCGACCGCTCGCCGGGCGGTGCGTTCGAGACCGTTGGCAGGACGCAGGTCGATGGCGGGAGGCGGAGAAGCTTTTGAGCCAGCCGTTTCGCCACGCTGGCCTTGTCCGGTTCCGGGATTGCCCGCTCGGAGCGAGGATTCGCCGCGCTGTTCGGCGTTCTTCGTTGGAGCCCGGTCCGTTCCCGGCGGGCCGGTACCCTGGGCAAATGCCCCCGATGCGGCCAGCGCAAGTGCGGCCACCCCAAGACTGAATCTACACATTGGTTAACTCCTGCTCGCAATTCCAACGAGATGCAAGCCGGGGGGTTCCGCGGATATAGCTTGCAAACTCCCGCCAAAACCGCGGTTCAAGGGCTGCGGTAAAGCCGGGCTTCCGCTGCCCGGCGGCGGACCAGCCCCGCCAGCACCCGTCCGCCAGCGTGCTTCCAGCGCGCGAACTCGGCCGCGGCGCCGGCAAAATCGCCCGTGCGATGGCGGCGCAGCAGGGTCGAGCGCGGCAAGGCGCCGGTGTTGTAGTGGAAGCTCGTCAGCGCATCGAATTGCTGCTGGCTGGTCGGAGCAATGCCGATGGCGCGCGCCACTTCGGCGGCATAGCGTTCGAGATCGCGGGCCAGCCGCGCATCGCATTGCTCTTGCGACCAGACCGTGCCGGGGTTGATACCCGGTCCGGTGGCGCCCCAGCCGATGGTCCAGGGTACGCCGCCGCTGCCCGGATCGGGATAGGCTTCGATCATCCCGTCGCCGCGTCGCCTTGCGCAGCCCTCGAAGCGCTTGATCAACGCGATACCCTCGGGGCCGATGGCGCGCGGTCGGATTGGCGCCTCACTCCCCGCATCATCGGTCAGCCCGAGGTCGATAGCGCGGTCGAGCGCCGCGGCCTCGTCCGCCCGGAACCCGCGCCCGAGCATCCGTCGAACCGCATCGAAGACCGTCTTGCGTTGCATACCGCCACCTCTTTCCCAGCCGAATCGAGGCAGGAGAAGTAGGCAGAACCGCAGGCTGTAGGAAAATGATTTGTGCCGGGCGACCGGGTTGGAACGCAAAGAGCTCTGGCGACGTCGGCCCCCCAAAAAACCGAAGGGGCGCCCGGATCGCTCCGGACGCCCCCCTCGGTGATTTCGGGCGCTTATCAGGCGCTGTAGTACATGTCGAACTCTACCGCGCAGGGCGTGGTCTCGAGGCGGATGACCTCTTCCCACTTCAGCTCGGCATAGGCGTCGATCTGGTCCTTGGTGAAGACATCGCCCTTGAGCAGGAATTCGTGGTCCGCCTCGAGCGCCTCGAGCGCTTCGCGCAAGGAGCCGCAAACGGTGGGCACGTCGGCCAGTTCGGCGGGCGGCAGATCGTAGAGGTTCTTGTCCATCGCCTCGCCCGGGTGGAGCTTGTTCTGGATCCCGTCGAGACCCGCCATCAGCAGCGCGGCATAGGCGAGATAGGGGTTCGCCATCGCATCGGGGAAGCGGAACTCGACCCTTTTGGCCTTCTCGCCCGCGCCATAGGGGATGCGGCAGGACGCCGAGCGGTTGCGCGCCGAATAGGCGAGCAGCACCGGCGCCTCGAAGCCCGGGACCAGGCGCTTGTAGCTGTTGGTCGTGGGATTGGTGAAGGCGTTCAGGGCCTTGGCGTGTTTGATGACGCCGCCGATGAAGAACAGGCAGTTCTCCGACAGGCCGGCATAGCCATTGCCCGCGAAGGTCGGCTTGCCCTCGGACCAGATCGACATATGCGTGTGCATGCCCGAGCCGTTATCCGCCTTGATCGGCTTGGGCATGAAGGTCGCGGTCTTGCCGTAGGCATGCGCCACCTGGTGGACGACGTATTTGTAGATCTGCATGTTGTCGGCGGTTTCGACCAGCGTCGAATAGGTCAGCCCGAGCTCGTGCTGCGCGGCGGCGACTTCGTGGTGGTGCTTGTCGCAGGGCAGCCCCATCTCGAGCATGGTGGCGACCATCTCGCCGCGGATGTCGGTGGCGGAATCGACCGGGGCGACGGGGAAATAGCCGCCCTTGGCGCGCGGGCGGTGGCCCATGTTGCCGCTCTCGTATTCCTTGCCCGAATTGGTCGGCAGTTCGATATCGTCGAGCGCGAAGCCCGAACCCGCGTAGCCGTCCTCGAAGCGGACGTCGTCGAACATGAAGAACTCGGCTTCGGGGCCGACATAGATCGTGTCGCCGATGCCCGAATTGCCGAGATAGGCTTCGGCGCGCTTGGCGGTGGTGCGCGGATCGCGCGCATACCAGTCACCGGTCGAGGGCTCGACGATGTCGCAGAATACGATCAGCGTCGGCTCGGCGGTGAAGGGATCGAGATAGACCCGTTCGAGATCGGGCTTGAGGATCATGTCGCTCTCGTTGATCACCTTCCAGCCGGCGATCGAGGAGCCGTCGAACATGAGCCCGTCCTCAAGCATGTCCTCGTCCAATGCGCCCGCGACCATCGTGAGATGGTGCCACTTGCCCTTGGGATCGGTGAAGCGAAGGTCCAGCCAATCGATGTCTTCGTCTGCGATCCGCTTGAGGATCTCGCTTGCACTTGCCATTGTCGTGTCTCCGTCTGGATGAAATTGCGTGAGGGGCGGGGCCCCGATTGTCTGGGTCGGATCGTCGGGATCAGATCGCGTCGTCGTCCCGTTCGCCGGTGCGGATGCGCAGCGCAGATTCCACCGGCGAGACGAAGATCTTGCCGTCGCCGATCCGCCCGGTCTGCGCGGCATTGGCGATCGCTTCCACGGTGCGCTCGGCGATCGCATCGGCGACAACGACCTCAAGCTTCACCTTGGGAAGGAAATCGACCACATATTCGGCGCCGCGATAGAGCTCGGTGTGGCCCTTCTGGCGACCGAAGCCCTTGGCCTCGGTCACGGTGATCCCGGAAACGCCGACTTCGTGCAGCGCCTCCTTCACCTCGTCCAGCTTGAACGGCTTGATGATCGCCTCGATCTTCTTCACGTGATGGTCGTCCCCGTCTGTGGCCTAGCTACGATTGCGGCGCGGCACATGTTCCAAGAACATAGTCGAAGAGACATATTCCAAGAATCGTGCCAGGCGCGCGGGCGAGCGTAGAGCATCGAAGCGGGCGCGCAAGGCCGGTTACGGGCAAGTTTCGAAAAGCATCGAGGTGCAAATTGCAACGGCATTGCCGCTGCCGAGGATGCTGCCCAAACTGCGTGCAGCGGCTGCTTGAATTTTAGGCAGCGGGAAGTCGAAGCCCGGTCGTTTCGGGAAGGCCGCACATCAGGTTGAGCGACTGGATCGCTGCCCCGCTGGCGCCCTTGCCGAGATTGTCCAGCCGGGCGACCAGTCGCGCGTGCCAACCACCGGCATTGCCGAAGACGAACAGCTCCATGGCGTCGGATGGCGGTGCGTTCGCTTCCAGCAGCAACTCGCTCGCTAGGTCGCCGTCGCGGACCGATATGATCGGCGAATCCGCGTAGAACTCGCTCAGCGCGCTGCGCAGCGCATCAGCGGTGGGATCGCCCGCCATCGCCCCGAGATGAAGCGGAACCTCGACGATCATACCGCGATAGGCGGAGACGACCGAGGGGGCGAAGATCACCCCATGCTCCAGTCCGGCATGGGCCTTCATTTCGTCCCTGTGCTTGTGCGCCATGTCGTAGCCATAGGCGCGGAAGGCGGGTGCCCCATCGGTTTGGAAACGCTCGATCAGGCTCTTGCCGCCACCCGAATACCCGCTGACGGCGTTGATGGTGTAGGGCCAGTCGGCAGGCAACAGTCCTTCACGCACCAGCGGCGCGACCAAGGCGAGAAAGCCGGTCGGATAGCAACCCGGGTTGCTGACCCGGCGCGCCTCGGCGACGCGGTCGCTTCCAACCAGTTCGGGGAAACCATAGCACCAGCCCTCCGCAGTCCGGTGGGCGGACGAAGCGTCGATGACACGCGTGCCCATCGCCAGGTCGAGGAGGCCCATTGCCTGACGCGCGGCCTCGTCGGGGAGGCAGAGGATGGCGATATCCGCCTCGTTGAGCGCTTCGCGGCGAGCGCCTTCGTCCTTGCGGCGGGATTCGTCGAGTTCGATGAGTGCGATGCCGTCGCGCCCCGCCAGCCGGTCGAGAATCTCGAGCCCGGTCGTGCCCGCCGCCCCATCGACGAAGACGCTATGCGGCATGATCGTCGGCGGGTTGCAGGCTCGCAGTGGGAATATAGCCGGTGGGGCCTTCGGGTCCGCGGCACACCCAGCACCAGCCGCCCGAGCAATCGAGCGCCTCGATTGCGCTGCCTGCGGATAGCGTGGCCAGTTCTTCGCTATCGGTACGCGGAGCCAGCATCAGTGGCGTATCCGCGTCCCCGATCGTGCGGATATGAGGGACGACGTAATGCACCGCAAGGAAACGCTGGGCGAGCGCCACATGCGCCAGATCGGCGCGCACCGGCAGCGTGCCCGGCTCGGGGCGTTCGACAGCACCGGTCAGGCCGACGATTCCGTCAGGCAGATCATAGGGCGCAGGCTGGCTCACAGCGCGATCGGAATCCTGGTCCAGGGCATGGCGGGGCGCTTAGCCGCGCAGAGGCCCTGCGGCAAGTATGACGCCCGCGTTACGCACTGGCGACGGCCCCGTCTGCGAGTCCGCTAGGCACTGCCATAGCGGTTCCGGAGCATGTGCCAGGCGGCGCGCAGGCCGTAGGCCTCGCCGCCTTTCGGGCGACCGGGCTTGGCCGTCGGGCGCCAGGCAAAGGTGTCGAAATGCGCCCAATCGAGACCGTCGCCGACGAATTTGTCGAGGAACAATCCGGCGACGCTAGCGCCGGCGAAGGAATTGGCATGGGCATTGTTGGTATCGGCGATGTCGGAGCCGAGCCACTCGGCATAGGCTTCGGGAAGCGGCAGCCGCCAGGGCTCGTCGTCATGCCCTCGTCCGGCGGCGATCAGGGCATCGGCAGTGGCGTCGCGGCGGACCATCAACGCGGGATAGTCGGGCCCCAGCGCCACCCGCGCCGCGCCGGTCAGCGTGGCGAAATCGATGATCAGGTCGGGGTCTTCCTCGCTGGCGCGGGTCAGCGCATCGCCGAGGATGAGCCGCCCCTCGGCGTCGGTGTTGCCGATCTCGACCGTCAGCCCCTTGCGCGAGGAAAGCACGTCGCCAGGACGAAAAGAATCGCTCGAAATGGCGTTCTCGACCGCCGGAACGAGACAGTGCAGCCGCACCTTGAGGCCGGCCCCCATGATCAGCCCGGCGAGGGCGAAGGCATGTGCCGCGCCCCCCATGTCCTTCTTCATCAGCTTCATGCCGCTGGCCGATTTGACATCGAGCCCGCCCGAATCGAAGCACACCCCCTTGCCGACGATGGCGAGCACCGGGTCGCCTTGCTTGCCCCAGGTGAGATGCAGCAGCCGCGGGGCATGCTTGCGCGCTGCCGCGCGACCCACCGCGTGAATCATCGGATAATCCTGCTCGAGCGCATCGCCGCGCACGACCTGCAATTCGCCCCCGTGTTGCCTGGCAAGGCGCTCGGCCTGCTCCTCGAGCGCGGCGGGGCCCATGTCCTCGGCCGGCGTGTTGACGAGATCGCGCACCAGGCAGACCGCGCCTGCCTCGGCGATGGCGGCGTCGATCTTGCCCGCATCCTTGGTCAGGAGCACCCGTGGACCGATGGGCTTGTCCGGCTTCTTGTAGCGATCGAAAATGTATTGCGCGGTCTGCCAGCCGTGCAGCGCCGGGCCGGGTTCGCCGTCGGCGCGGCGATAGGTGCCCTCGGGCAGATCTTCGGCGAGCTTGGCCATGCACCAGCTCGATAGTTCGGCAGGGTTGGCTACCCCACCGACCGCGAACCAGCCGTCACCGTCGGGCACGATCGCGGTCTGATAGCCGCCGCCGTCGAATTTCTGCGCCGCCAGCGCCGCTCGCTGGCCGGAGGATAGCTGTTTCGCCCATGCTTCGAATCCCTCGCGCTTAACAAGATGGATGGGAATCGCGTCCTGTCCGCGATCCGGCTGGATCAAATCACTGGTTTCGGCCATGGCTCGGCGGTCCTGTTCTGGTTTTGCGTATGGCAAAGGAATGCGAATGAACCCGCGCCTGTTCCTGATTGCAGCCCTGCTGTCGAGTGCCGCCTGCTCCGAGGCGAGCGAGATGGAAGAAACTCTCGGCACTTCTGCCGAAGCCGGTTCCACCGCCGGAACGCCCGTCCCGCCGCCGACGGCCGCCGGGGAAGGGCGCGCGATCGTCGAAAGCAACGACGATTTCGAGTTCGAATATTCCTGGCCGGGCGAAGCCAATTCGATCCCTGCGCTGGCGTCCGTGTTGCAGAGCCGCGCCGACACTGCGCGCACCGAACTGGTCGAGGCGGCGCGCGAGGATCGTGCGGCTGCGGCGGAGGCGGGCTATCCCTTCCGTCCACACAGCTTCTCGGGCGAATGGAAAGTGGTGGCGGATGTTCCCGGTTGGCTCAGCCTGTCGGGCACCGTCTCCACCTATGCCGGCGGCGCACACCCCAACACCGGCTTCGACAGCCTGCTGTGGGACAAGAGCGCCGGAGTGGCGCGCGCGCCGCTCGACCTGTTCCGCAGCCCGCAGAATTTCCAGAACGCGATCGCACGGCGGTTCTGCACCATGCTCGATGCCGAGCGCGCCGAGCGTCGCGGCGAGCCGGTGGATCCCGATGCCGACGATTATTTCAGTGCCTGTCCGGGTGTAGAGGAACTCACCGTGCTGCTCGGATCGTCCGATGGCGAAACCTTCGATCGCATCGGCATTCTGGTGATGCCCTATGTCGCCGGCCCCTATGCCGAAGGGTCGTATGAATTCGACCTGCCGGTGGACACCGCGCTGCTCGATGCGGTGAAGCCGGGCTACGACAAGGCGTTTTCGCTCGGGCCGCGAAACTAGCGAAACACATCAAAACCTCGCAATCCGGCGCACCTGTCGCTACATCGCTGCCATGACCGAATATCAGACCATCGACGGCACCGAGACCGTCCTCCGCGACGGCACGATCAAGCTCCACGGCGAGGAAGGCTTCGCCGGGATGCGCCGCGCCGGCCAGCTCGCCGCGTCCATTCTCGACGAGATCGCGCCCATGGTGCAGCCGGGTGTCTCCACCGCGGCGATCGACGACAGGGTGCGCGAACTCACGCTCGATGGCGGCGCGGTGCCCGCGACCATGGGCTATCGCGGCTATGCACACAGCTGCTGCATCTCGATCAACCATGTCATCTGCCACGGCATTCCCAGCGACAAGCTTTTGAAAGAAGGCGACATCGTCAATATCGACGTGACCCCGCTGCTCGACGGCTGGCACGGCGACACCAGCCGCATGTACTTCGTCGGCGAACCGCCGCTCAAAGCGCGGCGGCTGGTCGAGGTGACATACGAATGCCTGATGCTGGGAATCGCGGCGGCGCAGCCCGGAGCGCGGCTGGGCGATGTCGGCGCGGCGATCGAGGCGCATGCGCGCCAGTACCGTTACGGCGTGGTGCGGGAATTCTGCGGTCATGGGCTTGGCCGGCTGTTCCATGACGCCCCCGAGGTGATCCACGCTGCCAAAGCGGGCACCGGGCCCGAGCTCAAGCCGGGAATGTTCTTCACGATCGAGCCGATGATTAATTTGGGGCGCCCGCACGCCAAGCTGCTCAACGACGGCTGGACCGCGGTGACCCGCGACAAGAGTCTCTCGGCGCAATTCGAGCATTCGCTCGGCATCACCGAGACCGGCAACGAGATATTCACCCAGAGCGCGAAGGGCCTGCACCAGCCGCCTTACGGCTGAGGGGTCGGTACTTGATTGTGCAGTTTGCCGGAATCGCAGGTTTTATCGCTGACGGTGCTGCGGAGCATTGACCCCTTCTGGGGTGGAAATATGCCCTTGGTGTTGACCCGAAGGTGCGTCAGGGAAAGCGCCTAGCCTGATGACTGAGGCACAAAGATCTACCACAAACGCATACTGGCCAAGTGTTTTCATCGGCGCCTACGGCGGCGTTATTCTGCAGATAATTGCCGCTTCTTGGGGCGGCCCTATCGACCTGTCCGAACTGTGGTTGGCTCCAGTGCTAGTCCTCGTCTACGGTATGCTCGCAGTTCCATTCGTAGCGTTTGGCTTGGTGCTTTTCGGTCTGACCGTCTCCGCTGTAATTCACCGATGGGCGCAAGACTGGTGGGTGGGCCCATTCGCAGCGCTATGGGGCGGCGTCGCGGGCAAGCTCATGTTCTACGGCATCGACCACCTCATGTTCTTTGGCTATTACGACCTCTTGCAGATCAGCCTATCTGACATGGGCATTTTCTACGGCGTGCCGACCGGGATCGCATGGTGGGTATTGCGTCGCCGAGAACTGGCCTGCAGCTAGCGTCCGCTTCCGGGTCGTCAAGACGTTCCGGTTGTAGCCATGGGCGGGGTTCCGTTCGAGGCTCATAGGCTCCAGCGGCCTTAAACCCAAGGCACTCCGAGCCGCACGAGACGATCGATCTTCTCGCGCGTGATGCCCCAGGCAGCAGGATCGACCTCGGCGATAATGGCATTGCCCGAGCGTTCGTCGCCCGCCACGACCAGTTCGTTGCGGGTAAACTCCCGCTGACGGGTCGAATAGAAGGCCAGCACCTTGGGCCGGGTCGAGTTGCGACCGCCTTCGATGACGACGCCGAGGCGGTCATCGCGCAATCGCACCACGGTGCCCAAGGGAAACACGCCGATACTCACCATGAATGCGGACAGTATCTGCGGGTCGAAGTGGCCGGACCACTGGCGCATCCGCGTGATCGCATCCAGCGGCGACCAGGCATCCTTATAGGGGCGGTTGGAGGTCACCGCATCGTATACGTCGCAGATCGCTCCCATCCGTGCCGCCTCGCTGATCTGTTCGGCACGAAGCCCGTGCGGATAGCCGGTCCCATCGATCTTCTCGTGGTGGTGCTGGCAGACATCCAGTGCGGTAGCAGGAAGATTGCCGACTTCGCCGAGCAGGCGATAGCCTTCTAGCGCGTGGGTTTTCGCCAGCACATATTCTTCATCCGTCAGCTTGCCCGGCTTGTTGAGCACCTCTGCCGGGACCATCACCTTGCCTATGTCGTGGAGCAGGCCCGCCGTGCCCAGCTCCGCCGCCGCTTGCTCGTCGATGCCCAGCTGGCGGGCCAGATTGACCATCAGCGCACAGACCGCGACCGAATGCAGATAGGTATATTCGTCCTTTTTTTTGAGCCTCAGAACCTTGAGCAGCGCGTGGCGATTGCTCTCGATCGAGGTGACGACCTCCTCGACGACGGCCGAAACGGCGCAGGATTCGATGGCTTTCCCCAGCCGGGCGGCGTCGAACACTCCGCGGACGACATCGCGAGCCCGGTTGACGACCTGCGTCGCAGCGGCGGTTTTCTCGTCGGGTGTGCGGGTGTCTTCGGCTGGCGTCTGCGCGAATGCTTGCGCCGGAAGCGGCAGGTCGCGGCCCTTGGATGTGTCGATCAGCAATGTCGCGATATCGCTACGCAGAACGGTTTCAAGATCGCTCTCACGCCGAAGCAGAAAGTTGCGGCTCCAGAACGGGTGATCGAACCACGAGCCGTCGAAGGCGTGGATGTACATGCCGACCTGGAGCTGGTCGCATTGAATGCGTCTGAGCGTCACGCCGCGTTCTCCGACCGCCCGACTGTATGCGGATTCAAGACTGCCTGCTCCAACAGAACCCCGATAGCGTCATTATAGAACGGTCGGGGGCGATGTTGTGCGTCAGGAAAAAAGAGTGCTCGGGGCCCCCGAGCTAGCTGTCGCGGGCGGCGCGGATCGCAGCTCCGGCGGCAAACGGGGTCAGCGCGCACAGCCCCAGACTGATTGCGGCGGTCAGGGCCAGACCGGTGCCGTCGCCGGGGCGCGCAAGCGAGCCTGCGCCGAAGATCAGGATGGGGACGGCGAGCGGGATCACCATCAAGCCGGAAAGCGCCGCGCCGCCGCGCAGCGTGGCGGTCAACGCGGCGATCGTGAGGCCGATCGCGGCCAGACCCGGGGTGCCGGCGAGCAGACCCAGCACAAGGATGCGCAGCGTCTCTGCGGGCAGGTTAAGGAGCCCGGCGGCGGGCAGCGCGGCGAGCAGCAGGAGTGGCGCAAAGGCCAGCCAGTGCGCGAGCAGGCGGCTGGCCATCGCCAGCTCTTCAGAGACCCCGCGCAAGTGCAACTGGTCGAACACGCCGGTTTCCAGATCGGCGCTTACCAGCCGCTCGAGCGGGAGGATCGCCGCCAGAAGCGCCGCGACCCAGATCACGCCGCCGCCGGTGCGCGCGAGCAATTCGGGTTCCGGCCCGACAGCGAAGGGGTAGAGCATCGCCACCGCGAGGAAGAACAGCAGCGGCAGCAGCGAACCGCCGCGCCGCCCGCCGGGCAGCAGCACCGCCAGATCGCGCCGCAGCAGCGCAACGATCACGCGGCGAACTCCGCAAGATCGAGGGTGGCGGTCGGGGCGGCAAAGCGCTGGTGCGAGGCGATCACCGCGATCCCGCCGGATGCGAGGTGCCGGACCATCAATTGTTCGGCAAGCGCCAAGCCGCGCGTGTCGAGCCCGTTGAACGGTTCGTCGAGCAGCCAGATCGGCGCTTGCTGCCCCAGCAGCCTGGCGAACGCTGCGCGCTTGGTCTGCCCGGTGGAGAGATAGCGCACCGGGACGTCGAACAGGTCGTAGAGGCCCAGAGTGTGGGCGTGCTCCGTCACTGCCATCGGCTTCGTCCCGTCGAGCGCGGCCCAGAAGCCGAGCGCGGTCTGCAGGCTGGCCTGCGGGTCGAGCGCCGCGCGCTCGTCGAGCAGGCCGATCGCGCCGCTGCGGATCGTTTCGCCCGCGAAGGGGCGAAGCAGGCCAGCGAGGATGCGGATCAGGCTCGATTTGCCGATCCCGTTGGGGCCCGCGACATGGAGCGCCTCGCCGTGTTCGAGCGTGCAGGACACGCCGCGAAACAGCAGCCGGTCGCCGCGACGGCAGGCGATATCCTTCGCGACGAGACGGGCTTGCATGGTTATGGGCGATAGGCAAAAGGCGCGCAGCCGACAAGCAAAGGAGATGGCACATGCCGGTTCAGCAGTTGAACGATGACGAACGCGCGAGTTGGCTGGACGCGCTCGACCACTGGTCGCTGGCACGAGACGGCAAAGCCATCGAGCGCAGCTTCGAATTTGGGAACTTCAGCGAGGCTTTCGCCTTCATGGCCCGCGTCGCCATGATCGCCGAGAAGCGCGATCACCACCCCGAATGGTTCAACGTCTACAATCGGGTGGAGATCACCCTGACCACGCATGACGCGGACGGGCTGAGCCTGCGCGACGTCAATATGGCGAAGGACATCGACGCGCTAGTCTAAGACGCGCTGGTCTAGAACGGGCGCTAGCGGCCCAGCGCGCGCGAACTGCTGCGCGACATCTTGCGCAAGCGGCCCGGCATCCAGCGCACCGCGAAGGCGAGCTTGCGCGCGGTCTTGCCGACGAGCGTATGGACCTTGTCGCCATGGACGGCCTCCCAGGCCGCCAAGGCGACATCCTCTACGGGAGTAATCTCCAGCCCGGCGGCGTTGACGCGGTCGCGGATCGCTTCGTTGGCGCCGTGATTGGGGGTCTTGTCGAGCAGCGGGGTCTCGATGAACCCGGGGCACAGCGAGCGGACCTTGATCCCGTCTTCGTGCCATTCGCCGTCGAGGCTTTCGGTCAGTCCGCGGACACCGAACTTGGTCGCGCTGTAGACGCTGGCGCCGGGCGAACCGAAGATCCCCGCAGCGCTCGCGGTGTTGAGCAGACAGGAGCCCGGTGCGGTCTTCTTGAGATGGGGGTGCGCGGCCTGCGCGCCGAACAGCACGCCCTTGAGGTTGATATCGAGGCAGCGCTCGATTTCCTCGGGGCTGTTCTCGATCAGCGAGCCGCCGATCGGGATGCCGGCGTTGTTGACCACCACGTCTATCCGTCCGCCCGAGGCCATCGAGAAGGCGTTGAGCGCCACATCCCATTCCGCGCGGTCGCGCACGTCGAGCCTGTGGATGTAGTGATGCCCGCCCGGCAGGCCATCGGCGGTGACCTCCATCCCGTGCTCGTCGATATCTCCCAGCCCGACGAACCAGCCCTGCTTGCCGAAATGCTGCGCGATCGCGCGCCCGATACCCGAGCCGCCTCCGGTAACGAAAATCGCCTTTCTCGCGCCCAAACCCATTCTCCTGGAACAAACAAGCCGCGCGAAGAGCATCTCCGCGCGGCCCGGTTGTTCACTCGATTTCCGTAAGCGTCAACCGCCGAGGGCTTCGGCCAGCCCCTGGACGAATTCCTCGCCCTCGACGATCTTTGCGGTCGATTCCGCGACCGTATCGCCGATCGGCTCGGCGCGACCCCCGAGGCAGGTGGCGAGGAAATTCTCGGTCACCGCGTTGAAGGCGATGTTGTTGGTCGGCTTGGCAAAGCCATGCCCCTCGTCGGGGAAAAGCACGTAGGTCACCGGAATGTCCTTTTGCTGCATCGCCGCGACGATCTGATCGCTCTCCGCCTGCTTGACGCGCGGATCGTTGGCACCCTGGCCGATCAGCAGCGGTTTGACGATCTTGTCGGCGGAATGGAGCGGGCTGCGCTCCTTCAGCATGGCGAGGCCTTCGGGAGTGTTGGGGTTGCCCATCCGCTCGTGGAACTGCGCGATCAGCGGCTCCCAATAGGGCGGGATCGTCTCGAGCAGGGTTTCGAGATTGGACGGGCCGACGATGTCGATCCCGCAGGCGAATTTCTCCGGCGTGAAGGTGAGCCCCGCGAGCGTGGCGTAGCCGCCATAGGAACCGCCCATGATCGCCACCTTGTCGGGCGCGGTAATCCCCTCGGCCACCGCCCAGTCGACCGCATCTACCAGATCGTCGTGCATCTTGCGGCCCCACTCGAGATCGCCTGCGGAGATGAACTCCTTGCCGAACCCGGTCGAGCCGCGGAAATTGACGCTGAGCACCGCATAGCCGCGGTTGGCGAGCCATTGGTGATAGGAATTGTAGCCGTAGCCGTCGCGTGCCCACGGGCCGCCGTGGACCATCAGCACCATCGGCACGGCCGCTTCGGGCGTCCCGTCGCCATCGGTATCGCTGCCGGGCGGCAGCGTGAGATAGGAAGGCAGGATCAAACCGTCGCGCGAGGTGAGTTCGAGCGGGTGCATCCGCTGCAGCGGTGCGCCTTCCAGCTCGGGCCGCGCGGTGTAGAATTCGCTCAGCGTATTCGCGGTTCGGTCGTAAATATAGGCTTTGGTGGGGGCAGTGAGCGGGTCGTTCCAGACGATCCACTTGCTGTCGTCCTCGGTGCGCGACTGGACGCCGTAATTGCCCTCCAGCCGCTCGTCCAGCCAGTCGAGCGAAGCCTTGGTCTCGGGATCGGTCGCGGTCCATTGCGTGGTCAGATAGGTAAAGCTGTAGGCTTCGACCTCGCCGGTCCGGGGGTCAGTCATCGCACCGCCGATATCGGCCTTGTCGTTCTGGGCGATCACCGTCTTTTCGCCGGTCGCGACATCCTGCGCGATCAGAGCGGCGGTGTTGCGGCCGCGGCTGTCGATCCAGTACATCGTCGTACCGTCGGTGGTGAAACCGGCAGGTTGCGTGGTCAGCGAGTCCTCGAGCCCGGTGCTGTCGCTAGGCTCGGGCGCGATTTCACCGTCGACGATGGGAAAAAAGTCCATCCCGCCTGCGGCATTGGGGCGTAGCGCCATGCGCAGCGCGAGATTGTCGTCGGCGAGGAAGCCGGCGTAGGCGTCGTTCTGCTGGACCAGCGTCAGTTCTCCGCTGTTGAGATTGAGCAAGTGGACATCGTGAAAGCGCGGATCGCGATTGTTGACCCCGACCAGCACCTTGTCCTTTATCCGGTTGGAGGTGCCGATGAGCTCGACCCGGGTATTTTCGAATGGAGTGAGCGTCCGCTCGGCTCCGGTAGCGATGTCGACCCCGTAGAGGAGGTAGTTTTCGTCGCCGCCCTTGTCCTGCACATAGAGCACGCTGCGACTGTCGGGTGCCCAGAAATACTGCGGGATCGGCCGATCCGTCGAGGAGGTGATCGCTCGCGCTGCGTCCGGATCGCCGACCGGAGCGATCCAGACGTTCATCACCCCGTCCTTGGGCGCGCGCCAGCTGAGCCATTTGCCGTCGGGGCTGATCTGGCCGGCGGTACGGGTCGGATTGCCGAACAGATCGTCGCGCGGGATCAGTGGTGCGGAGACGGCCGGCGCGCCAGCCTGCTGACGGTGAGTGTCGGCCGCTGCTGCCGAGGGTAGCGCGAGCGAAGTCGCTGCAAGCAGCGCGGCTGTCTGTTTGATCATGATAATCTCCCCTGAGTCGAATTATGATGATCCGACCATAGACCAGCCTGATCGCGAGATAATCTCAATTCGACGAACGCACCTCGAGAATGGGTTTGCGGCAGTGCCTGCGCGATCAAAGTGCCGGATTGTCGTAAACATGCCAGGTGAAGATCGCCATCGCGCCGCGATGCGGGCGCCAGGGTTCGGCGATCGTGCGGACCGCCTTCTCGCTCGGTCGCTCCTCCAGTCCGAGCAGTCCGCCGACGCCCGCCTGCACCGCCAGATCCCCCGCCGGCCAGATGTCGGGTCGCCCTTCGGCAAACAGCAGGTAGATCTCCGCCGACCAGCGTCCGATGCCCTTGATCCGGGTGAGGTCGGCGATCGCCTCCTCATCGTCCGCAGGCAGGCGGTCGAGATCGAGCTGCCCTGCGGCGACCAGTTCGCACAGGCTGCGCGCATAGCCCTGCTTCTGACGCGAAAGGCCGCAGGCGCGCAGCGCATCGAAATCGCGCTCCAGCAGGCTTTCGGGAGTGAAATCCTCGCCTAGCTCGGCCTCGAGCTTGCGCCACACTGCGGCGGCGGAGGCGACCGAGACCTGCTGGCCGACGATGGTGCGCAGCAGGGTCATGTAGCCGGTCGGGCGGATGCGCGGTTCGGGATGGCCGCAGCGCTCGAGCGCGCCAGCCACTGCTGGTTCGCGCTGCGCCAGCTCGCCCAGCGCGTGGTGCAATTGTTCCGCCGTGAGACCCATTCGTCCTCCCCGCGGTCCGCCTTGCCAAACCGCGCCGCCAGCCCTAGCAGCGCCTCCGAACCGAAGCCACAGCGCCAGGAGCGAAGACACCCATGCCCAAGCTGATCGTCACCACCCGCGAAGGTGAAACCTCCGAGATCGAGGTCGAGGACGGCCTGACTGTGATGGAAGCGATCCGCGACAACGGCTTCGACGAATTGCTCGCGCTGTGCGGCGGCTGCTGCTCCTGCGCGACCTGCCATGTCCATGTCGATCCGGCTTTCGCGGACCAATTGCCCGCGATGAGCGAGGACGAGGACGATCTGCTCGAATCCACCGAGCATCGCAACGCAACCTCGCGGCTCGCCTGCCAGATACCCTTCGCACCTGCGCTCGACGGGTTGAAAGTAACTATCGCGCCTGAAGATTGATCTTGGTTGCGGGCGATGCGGCGGGAGCCTAGCTCCCGGATCATGACCGCCATCCCCGTACGCCAAAGTCCGCTCGACCTGATCGGCAATACTCCGCTCGTCCGGCTTTCTGGCCCAAGCGAGGCCGCCGGCTGCGACATCTACGGCAAATGCGAATTCGCCAACCCCGGTGCCAGCGTCAAGGATCGCGCGGCGCTGTTCATAGTCCGCGACGCCGAGGCGCGCGGCGAACTCAAGCCCGGGGGCTGCGTGGTCGAGGGTACGGCAGGCAACACCGGCATCGGCATGGCGCTGGTGTGCAATGCGTTGGGCTATCGCACGATCATCGTGATGCCCGACAATCAGTCGCGCGAGAAAATGGACACGCTTCGGGCGCTGGGGGCCGAACTGGTCACCGTCCCACCGACCAAATATTCCGACTGCAACCATTTCGTCCACACCAGCCGCCGGCTTGCCGAAGAGACCCAGAACGCGATCTGGGCAAACCAGTTCGACAACACCGCCAATCGCAAGGCGCATATCGAAGGCACCGCGCGTGAGATCTGGGAGCAGATGGACGGCCGGATCGACGGCTTCACCTGCGCCGCCGGGACCGGCGGGACGATCGCGGGCGTCGGCATGGGGCTCAAGGAATTCGACGAGGACGTGATCATCGCTCTGACCGATCCGCATGGCGCGGCTCTGTACAGCTATTATGCCGATGGCGAACTCAAGGCCGAGGGCTCCTCGGTCGCCGAGGGGATCGGGCAGGGGCGCATCACCGGCAATCTCGAAGGCGCGCCGATCGACACCCAGTTCCGCATTTCGGACGAGGAAGGGCTCGAATGGGTCGCACGCCTGCTGCGCGAGGAAGGGCTGTGTCTCGGCCTCTCGAGCGGGATCAACGTCGCCGGAGCGGTTGCGCTCGGTAAGCAGTTGCGCGCACAAGGCCGCGCCGCGCCGCGCGTGGTCACGATACTGTGCGACACCGGTTTCCGCTATCTCTCCTCGCTCTACGACCCCGCATGGCTGAAGGCGAAGGGCCTGCCGGTCTTTCCGTGGCTGTCCGCCGAAACCGCACAGGATTGACCCGCTGGCCCTGCCCGTCCTACCTAGGGGCATGGCCCGCTTCTTCGACAGCAAGGCGAGGGCGCCTTCGCACGATCTGCCCCCCATCCCACTCGGAGGAACGCGCCAGCAGGCGATGAACCGGCTCCAGGTCGGTATCGGTGGCGTGCTCGGCGTCCTGATGCTGGTGGGTCTGGCGAGCGTGATCCAGAACCAGGCCGACGAGGTCGAGCGCAATGCGGTCCCCGAGGCCGCCTCGACCAACATCCCCGAGCCGCGGACCAAGAGCGCCGACCCGCTGGTTGAGGCCGGCGTCGTCCCCGATCTTCCCGCGACGCCCACTCCGACACCTACGGGTTCGGCGCCGACCGCGCCGGTCATGCCCGAACAGGGGACCTCGGCCCCGGCGAACGGACGATAGCATGCGGCTGCTGCTGGCGAGCGCGCTGCTGGCCTGCAGCGCCTGCGGCGCTTCTCCCGATACGGGGGGCGGTGCGGTCGAGGCCCAAAGGACCCCGCTTGGCCTGTCGAGCACGCTGCCGATCTACTGGCAGGAAAGTCCCGATTTCGCGACCCTACTTAAGGCGGAGGGCGAGTCCGGCTGGGTGCGGCAGGCTCTGGAGGCCCGCTTCGACCTGGTCCCCCTCGATGTGCTGAGCTCCGAGGCGCTTGCGCCGCTCGACCATCTGCTGCTCGCGCAGCCGCGGGCGCTGTCGCCGGCCGAGAACGTCGCGCTCGACGAGTGGGTGCGCGCCGGCGGCAGGCTGCTGCTGTTCGCCGATCCGATGCTGACGAGCCATTCGCAATTCGCGATCGGCGATCCGCGGCGGCCGCAGGATGTCGCGCTGCTCTCGCCGATCCTGGCGCGCTGGGGGCTGGAGCTGACCTTCGACACGACCCAACCGCAAGGCGAGCGGATCGAAGAGGCCTTCGAGATGGCAATACCCGTCGATCTGGCAGGGGCTTGGGTGCCGTTCGCCAGCGAGGCACCGGGCGAATGCGCGATCGTGGCAAGCGGTATCGCGGCGCGCTGCCGGATCGGGAAGGGGCAGGTCTTCCTGCTCGCCGATGCCGCGCTGCTCGATGGGGAAGAGGATCCCGACCCGTCTCGCCGTCGGGCCATGCTCGATGGCCTGTTGGACCAGTCGCTCCTTCGCTGAGCGTCACTCGCACAAATTGGGGATTATCGGGGACGCGGCGGGTGCTGCGCCGTTCGCCGACGCGCGAGTCGAGCCAAAACAGCCACTTGTTTCAATTTCTGTTAAGGGTTTACGGACGCCCAACTGTGGCAAAACCACCATAAAACAGGGTCTTGTAGCTTCATCCCCAATAATCCCGTAATTTTCCCTTTCATCCCGCCCGCTCCCGCTGTAAACCGCAAACCCATCGGACAGACCATGCCGTGCTGCGTATCGCGCCTGCGATGCGAGCCGCCTGCCATTGCGCGCGGGGCGGAGCGGAGAAGGTCTGTTCGGGGAGGAGATGCTCGCGCAGGCAGGCCAATTGGGGACGGAACAGGTGCTTTTCGGAGGTTACAGCGGACAGGCGTTTACGCCGGCTGGCGACAAGGGTCGCTACGTCCTGCCGCCGCTGTTCCGCAAAGCCGTGAAGGAAAGCAGCGAAGCCCGCGTCCTCTGTCTCGCCAAGCACGATCGCTGGAACTGCCTCACGGGCTTCGGCCTCTCGCGCAAGCTCGAGCTCGAGCAGCAGCTCGACCGCGAGGAGGAGATGGCGCTCAGGCTCAACCGGGACTTCGATCGTGAAGTGCGATCGAGCCAGCTAAACGGCTTCGTCGAGATCCCCTTCGATGACAGCGGCCGCT
The DNA here is from genome assembly GCF_030717865.1 of Qipengyuania benthica. Classification (NCBI taxonomy): domain Bacteria; kingdom Pseudomonadati; phylum Pseudomonadota; class Alphaproteobacteria; order Sphingomonadales; family Erythrobacteraceae; genus Qipengyuania; species Qipengyuania benthica. Next base: position 912,748 of record NZ_JAVAIL010000001.1, read on the forward strand.
TCGTGATGCCCGAATATCTCCGCGATCTTGCCAATGTCGGCGATGGCCTGTTCTTCCAGGGTGGTGGACGCTTCTTCACGCTGTGGAACCCCGAGGAATTGCTGCGGATGGACGATGCCTGGGCCGCGGCCAAGGCGGCGTGCAAGGCGCTTGTCGACGAAGCCCAGGCCAAGGGGCGTACCAAGTGAGCGCCGCCCCGCACGTTCCCGTTTTGCTCGACGAAGTGATCGCCGCGCTTAACCCGGGCGAGGGCGATGTGATTGTCGACGCGACCTTCGGCGCCGGTGGCTATTCGCGCGCGATTCTCGATTGCGGTGCGCAAGTTCACGCCTTCGACAGGGATCCCGATGCCATCGCTGCGGGCGCGGCGATGGTGGATGAATTCGCCGGACGACTGACGCTGCACCCGCGGCGCTTTTCCGAGATGGTCGAAACGCTGGCCGCGTCGGGTGTCGCCAAGGTAGATGGCGTGGTGATGGATATCGGCGTCTCGTCGATGCAGCTCGACCAGGCCGAGCGCGGCTTCGCCTTCTCCACCGACGGTCCGCTCGATATGCGGATGAGCCAAGCGGGCGAAAGCGCGGCCGATTTCGTGAACACCGCAGAGGAAAGCGCGATCGCCGACGTGCTCTATCACTATGGCGAGGAGCGCCAGTCGCGCCGCGTCGCGCGCGCGATCGTCGCCGCGCGCCCGCTCGACACCACCGGCGAACTCGCGCGGGTCGTTCGCAAGGCGCTCGGCTACCGGCCCGGCGCGCCCAAGGATCCCGCAACCCGCAGCTTCCAGGCGATCCGCATCCATGTGAATGGCGAACTCGACGAGCTGATCGAAGGTCTCTCAGCCGCCGAGCAGCTGCTGAACCCGGGTGGCCGGCTCGCAGTGGTGTGCTTCCACAGTCTCGAGGACCGCATCGTCAAGCGCTTCCTGCGTGACGCCTCGCAGGCCGAAGCCGGTTCGCGCCATCTGCCGCAGCTGGAAGCGCCGGAGCCGGTGTTCGCCCAGGTCAGCAAGGCGATCCGCCCTTCCGGAGCCGAGATCGCGCGCAATCCCCGCTCGCGTTCCTCGGTACTGCGTTCGGCGGTCCGCACCGCGACGCCGGCGAGAGAGGCAGCCTGATGGCCAGTCGTCCCACCCAGGTGCGCCCGGGTAGCCGCATCCGCCAGATCGGCTGGGCGCTGGTGCTCGGCCTGTGCGTCGCCATCTTCCTGGCGCTGACCTTCAAGGTCAACGCGGTGAAGAGCGAGGTCAGACTGACCGAGCGCAAGATCATCGCGATGGAGCGCGAGACGCTGATGCTCGAAACCGAATTCCAGACCCGCTCCAGTCAGCGTCAACTCGCCACCTGGAACGCGGTCGAGTTCGGCTATGTCGCCCCGAGCGCGCATCACTTCCTGGATGGCGAGCGCCAGCTTGCCAGTCTGGGCCTGCCGCGCGGCCTCGACGCTCCCGACCCGATCCGGGTGGCGCGCAGCGAACCGGCGGTCGAGAAAGAAGGGCTGTTCGCTGAATGGGTCTCGCCCGTCGCCGCTGCCGAACTCGACGGCGGCTCCGGCGAGAACGAAGCGACGCTCGCGGCAGACCTGTCCGATAACGGGGGCAGTCTCGCGCAGCGGCTCGCTCGTTCGTCCAGCGGGTCCTCTCGCCTGTCGGATGCAGGCCAATGAACGAGATGACCGGTTTCGCTCCGATCGGTACTGCTGTCCCGTCTGCTCGTATCCAACTGGTCTCAATCCGTCAGCACTCGCTGGCAGTAGCGAAATTGCGTGTCCTTTGGATCGCGCTGGCATTTGCCTTTGTCGCGCTTCTGGCGCTGATGCGGATCGGCTTTCTTGGCATGTCGGACAACGCCGTGGCCGCGACCTCGCTGGAAGATGCGCTGCTGCCCGATCGCGGCGAAATCGTTGATCGCAATGGTGTGCCGCTGGCGCGCGCCTTCCCTGCCTATGCACTGTGGTTCAATCCCGATGCGCTGGGCGAGGACGGTTCGCCGCTGGTTCGTCCCGCGGCCGATGTGGCGCGGGATCTCAGGGCGATCTTCCCCGAGCTGGATGCGGCGCGGGTCACCCGCGCACTCGCATCGGGCAAGCCGGGCTATCTGCGTCGCCGGGTGCTCCCCGAAGAGGCCAACCGCGTCCAGCAGCTGGGCGAGTTGGCGCTCGAAATGCCGCAGGAAACCGATCGCCATTACCCGCAGGGATCGATGGCGGCGCATATCCTGGGCTACGTCGCCGCCGACGGGCATGGCCGCGTTGGGATGGAACAGGTGCTCGATGAACGGCTGCTCGACCCCTCGCGCCGCGGCAGACCCACGGCGCTAAGCATCGACATGCGCGTCCAGGGTGCGCTCGAGGACGAATTGCGCCGCGGTATGAAGCTCGTCGATGCCAAGGGCGCGGCCGGCATCGTTCTCGATGTCGATACCGGCGAAGTGATGGCCTTGGCGAGCCTGCCGGAATTCGATCCCAACAAGATCGATGCGGTCGGTCAGGAACGGATGTTCAACCGCGTGACCAATCAGGTGTACGAACTGGGTTCGACATTCAAGCCGCTGACCGTAGCCGCAGCGATCGATGTGGGTGTCGTGCGCGATTTCGGTGCCCGTTGGGATGCCTCGCCGGTGAAGATGGGCCGCTACACGATCAGGGACAGTCATTTCCTGGGATCGACACTCAATGTGCCCGAGACGCTGATCCATTCGTCGAACACGGTCACGGCGCGCATCGCAGACGAGCTCGGACCCAAGCGGATGCGGCAGACGATGATCGATCTCGGGATGAACGCGCGGCCTCCTATCGAGCTGCCCGCCAAGGGATTCCCGATCTGGCCGGGCGACAACTGGCCGCGGCTGCGGAACATGAATGTCGGCTTCGGCCATGGTATCGCGGTGACTCCGCTGCATCTTGCCTCGGCGTACGCGGCGATGGTCAACGGCGGGATCATGCGTCCGGCCACGCTCCACAAGCTGGGTGCGGGTGATGTGCCTCAGGGTCGCCGAGTGTTCAAGGCCAGCACCAGCGCCCGCATGCGTCAGCTGATGCGGATGATTGCGATCTTCGGCACAGGGCGCAACGCCGATGCGCCCGGTTTTCGCGTCGGCGGCAAGACCGGTTCGGCGGAGAAGCCCGGAGCGGGCGGCTATCGGCGCACCTCGCTCATCTCGACCTTTGCTGCGGCTTTCCCGATGGATAAGCCCCGCTTTGTCGTCGTCACGATGCTCGACGAACCGCGCGGCACAGTTGCGAGCAGCTTCCAGCGCACCGCCGCATGGAACGCTGCGCCGATCGTCGGCCGGCTGGTGCCACGCATCGGGCCAATGCTTGGCGTCCTGCCTGACGAGACCCGCGACGTCGATATATCCGATCTCCGGCCGCTGGTTCCGGAAGGCAGCCGGTGAAACTCGCGAAAATCTGTACAGCCGCCGGGATCGATTGCGGCCATGACGCCATTGCGGCGAGCGAGGCAACCGTAACCGGCTTCGCCATCGATCACCGCAAGGTGGCGCGCGGGACGGTTTTCGGCGCCTTCCGGGGCGCGCGGGTGAATGGCGAGGACTTCATCGCCGACGCGATCGAGGCTGGCGCGGTGGCAGTGGTCGCGCGGCCGGAGGCGCATGTCGAAGGCGCGCATCACATCGCCAGTCGCGAGCCGCGCCGCGCCTTCGCGCAATTGGCGGCGCGCTTCTTTGCTCCGGTGCCAGCGCATATCGTCGCGGTGACCGGGACGAACGGGAAGACCTCGACAGTCGAGATGACCCGCCAGATCTGGCGGATGGCAGGCGAGCGCGCGGCGAGCATCGGGACGTTGGGTGTCACGACGTCGGACGAGAGCGTTTCGACCGGGCTGACGACACCCGATATCGTTACGTTCCTGAGCAATATGAGCGGGTTGGCGCGCGAGGGCGTCACCCATGTGGCCTATGAGGCCTCGAGCCACGGACTCTCGCAGTTTCGCAACGAAGGCGTGCCGGTCGAGGCGGTGGCGTTTACCAATTTCAGCCGCGACCATCTCGATTACCATGCCGACATGGCCGAGTATTTCGCCGCCAAGATGCGCTTGTTCGACGAGGTCGCCAGCGACGCAGCGCGCGCGGTGGTGTGGGTCGGCACTGGTGATGGCGAATGGACGGCCAAAGCAATCGATCACGCACAGAGGCGCGGATTGGAGCTCTTTACCGTCGGCGAGACCGGCGAGCACATCCGCCTGATCGGGCGCAGCGCCAGCCAGTTGGGGCAGTCGCTGACCATCGAACATGGCGGCGCGAACCGCAACATCACCCTGCCGTTGATCGGCGCCTACCAGGTTGCCAACGCGCTGACCGCTGCCGGACTGGCGCTGGCCAGCGGGATCGATCCAGCGCGGGTCTGGGACGCGGTGGCGCGGCTCCAGCCGGTGCGCGGTCGGCTCGAACGCGCGGTCATCACGCCGCAGGGGGCGCCGGTCTATGTCGATTATGCGCACACGCCCGACGCCATCGAAGCGGCGATCGTGGCGCTGCGCCCGCATGTGAAGGGACGGTTGATCACCGTCTTCGGTGCGGGCGGCGATCGCGATCACGGCAAGCGCGGGCCGATGGGCGAGGTCGCCTCGCGGGCATCGGATGTGGTGATTGTTACCGACGACAATCCGCGTGGCGAGGAAGCGGGGGAAATCCGCCGCGAGGTGATGGCGGGAACCGCTGCCAACGCGCACGAGGTCGCCGGACGCCGCGCCGCCATCGCCGAGGCGGTGGGTATGGCGGAGCGCGACGACATCGTCCTGATCGCGGGCAAGGGACACGAACGCGGCCAGATCGTGGGATCGGGCGAGAACGAGAGAGTGCTGCCCTTCGACGATGTCGAAGTGGCCCGCGAATGTGCGGCGGCGGCGAATGACGGCAATTGGGGTAACGATACATGAGCGCAGCGCTGATCCGCCATCCGGCCATGAAGGCCTGGCCGATTTTTCCCTCCGACCAGCTGCCGCTGGCGCTGTGGGACGCCGCCGCGATCGCCGAGGCGACCGGCGGCGCGGCGAGCGGCGAGTTCCAGGTCTCGGGCGTCGAGACCGATTCGCGCGATGTCCGCAACGGCGATCTCTTCGTCGCGCTCAAGGGCGAGGCCATGGACGGCCACCGCTTTCTCGACGCGGCTTTTGCAAATGGCGCGAGCGCTGCACTGGTCGACCGTCCGGTGGCCTATCCGCATATCCTGGTGACCGACACCACCGCCGCCCTCCACGCGCTGGCCGCGGCCGCGCGCAATCGCGGCGAGGCGACAGTCGTCGGGGTAACCGGGTCGGTCGGCAAGACCGGGGTCAAGGAAGCGATCTTCGCCGCGCTCGAGCGTTCGAGCCGCGGGCAGGCGCATCGTTCGATCCGCAGCTACAACAATCATGTCGGCGTGCCGCTCAGCCTGGCGCGGATGCCCGCGCGCAGCCGGTTCGGCGTGTTCGAGATGGGGATGAACCATGCGGGCGAGATCGCGACGCTCACGCAGCACGTCCGTCCGCATGTCGCGGTCGTCACCACCATCGCGCCCGCGCATATCGAAAACCTCGGCAGCGAAGAAGCGATCGCGGATGCCAAGGCGGAGATCTTCGCCGGGCTCGCACCGGGCGGCGTCGCGGTTATCCCCGCCGACAGCCCGCATTTCGAGCGATTGCGCGCCCATGCGGATCAGGCCGGCGCGACGATCGTCTCGTTCGGTCGTGCCCGTCATGCAACCATGCGGTTGCTCGATGCGATCCCCAGCGCCAATGGCGGCTCGCTGGTCACCTGCGAATATCCCGATGGCCGGATGTGTTTCACCGTCGCCGAGCCGGGCGAGCACTGGATCGCCAATGCGCTCGCGGTAATGGCTGCGGTGCTCGCCTGCGGCGGTGATCTGGCCGCTGCCGGGTTGGCGCTTGCAGAGATGGGTGGACTCAAGGGGCGCGGCGCACGCCATCAGGTCGCGGCGCCCGGCGGCAGGGCGCTGCTTATCGACGAGAGCTACAACGCCAACCCCGCCAGCATGCGCGCCACGCTGGCGCAATTGGGTGCAACCCCCGCTGTCCGCCGGGTTGCGGTCCTCGGCGCGATGAAGGAGTTGGGCGATTTCGGCCCCGCGTTCCACGCCCAGCTCGCCGAACCGCTGGTCGCCGCCGAAATCGACCACGCCATCCTCGTGGGCGCCGAGATGATCCCGCTCGCGCGCGAGTTGGGGAAAGGTGCCGGACTTCCGCTTGGCTTTTCAGGCAGTTTCACCCATTGCGACAGCGCTGCAGACGCGATCGGGGCGCTGGAGGATTTCGCAATCGTCGCCGGCGATGCGATCCTCGTCAAAGGGTCCAACTCGATCGGACTTGGCAGAGTGGTGGAACACCTCACGCGCCGGGAAGGCTGAATGCTCTATCTGCTGGCACAATGGTTTGAATTCGAAGGAATTTTCAACCTAGTCCGATATCAGACCGCGCGTGCGGGGGCGACCCTGCTGACCGCGCTGCTCATCGGCCTGATCATCGGTCCGCGCTTCATCGCCATGCTCCGCGTGCGCCAGGGCAAGGGCCAGCCGATCCGCGAGGACGGCCCGCAGACGCATCTGGCCAAGCGCGGGACGCCGACGATGGGCGGGCTGATGATCCTCACCTCGCTGTTCTTCTCGCTGCTGCTGTGGATGGACCTTTCGAACCCCTTCATCTGGGCCTGCATCGCAGTCACCGCCGGCTTCGGCCTGATCGGTTTCCTCGACGATTACGACAAGGTCTCGAAGTCGAGCCACAAGGGTGTTTCGGGCAAGATGCGGCTGCTGCTCGAATTTCTCGTCGCAGGGATCGCCAGCTGGATCGTGGTCGGACAGATCAACACCTTCCTCTACATCCCTTTCTTCAACAATCTCGGCGTCGAGCTGGGCTATTTCTACTACATCTTCGCCGCCTTCGTAATCGTGGGCGCGGGCAATGCGGTGAACCTGACCGACGGGCTGGACGGGCTCGCCACCATGCCGGTGATTATCGCCGCAGGGACTTTCGCTCTCATCGCCTATCTGGTCGGCCGGGTCGATTATTCGGAATATCTCGGCATTCCGCATGTCGCGGGCGCAGGCGAGCTGGCGATCTTTTGTGCCGCGATCATCGGCGCAGGACTCGCCTTCCTGTGGTTCAATGCGCCGCCAGCAGCGGTGTTCATGGGCGACACCGGGAGCCTCGCGCTGGGCGGCGCCCTTGGCGCGATCGCGGTGGCGACGCATCACGAGATCGTTCTGGGTGTGGTCGGCGGGCTGTTCGTGTTCGAGGCGCTGTCGGTCATCATCCAGGTGTTCTGGTTCAAGCGTACCGGGAAACGGGTGTTCCGGATGGCGCCGATCCATCACCATTTCGAGCAATTGGGCTGGAGCGAGAGCAAGGTCGTGATCCGCTTCTGGATCGTCGCCATCGTGCTCGCGATCCTGGGGCTGGCTACGCTGAAGCTGCGATGATCGTCAGCCCCGCCTGGTCCGGCAAGAAGTTTGCCGTTCTCGGCCTGGCCCGCTCGGGCAAGGCTACGGTAGAGGCGTTGCTGGCGGGCGGAGCCCATGTGCTCGCCTGGGACGCGAGGCCGGAAGCGCGCGAGCCCTTCGACGGGCGGGCGATGCTCGCCGATCCGCTCGAGGCGGACCTGACCGGTTACGACGGCGTGGTGGTCAGCCCCGGCGTTCCGCTCAACACGCATCCCATCGCGGGCCATGGGGCGAAATTCGGCGTGCCGGTGATCGGCGATATCGAGCTTTTCGCGCAGTCGCGCGCGCATCTGCCGCAGCACAAGGTGGTCGGGATCACCGGCACCAATGGCAAGAGCACCACCACCGCGCTGATCCATCATATCCTCAAGACCGCGGGCGTGCCGACCACCATGGGCGGCAATATCGGCCTGCCGATCCTCGAGCAGGAGCCGCTGCCCGAGGGTGGGGTCTATGTGCTGGAGTTGTCGAGTTATCAGATCGATTTGACGTTCAGCCTCGACTGCAATGTGGCGGTGTTGCTCAATGTGACCCCGGATCACCTGGATCGCTACGACAGTTTCGAGGCTTATGCGGCGAGCAAGGCGCGGCTATTTGCAATGCAAGGTGACGAGCGGGTCGCCATCGTCGATTATCGGTCCGAAGCCGACGAGGACGTTCTGTTGAACGCGCCGGAGAACACATTCATTCAGTTCATCGATGATGTGAACGTACTCGACCGGCAGGCGGACTGGCCATCGCTGCAGGGGCCACACAATCTCGCCAATGCCAAGGCAGCGGTTGCAGTTTGCCGTGCTCTCGAGCTTGCTGATCCAGCCAATGCGGAAGGGCTGCGCACTTTCCGCGGCCTCCCGCACCGCATGGAGCGGGTAGAGGAAATCTCCGGCGTCGCTTATGTCAACGACAGCAAGGGGACCAACACCGCCGCCACCGCGCCGGCGCTGGCAGCGTTCGGCAACATCCACTGGATCCTCGGCGGGCTCGCCAAGGAGCCCGGCCTCGGCGAATGCGAGGTGCAGCTTGGCCATGTGAAGGCCGTCTACACCATCGGCAGCGCCGGGCCCGGGTTCGCCGCTCTGCTCGAGTCTCACGTGCCCGTCACGCGCAGCGAAACACTCGATCGCGCGGTCCGCGATGCCGCCGCCGCCGCCGAGCCGGGCGATACCGTCCTGCTCAGCCCGGCCTGCGCCAGCTTCGACCAGTTCGCCGATTTCGAAGCGCGCGGCGAGGCCTTCCGCGCCGCTGTGAAGGAGCTCGCGGCATGAACCAGCAGCGGCCCTTCGTTCCCGGTGCCGGGCGGCGTGCGCCGCGACTGGCGCAGCAGAAGCTGTCGCGCTGGTCGGAGCTGAAGATCTGGTGGCGCGAGGTCGACCGGGTGTTGCTCGGGCTCGTCCTGGCGCTGATGGCCTTTGGCGCGGTCGCGGTGGCGGCAGCCTCGCCCGCGACCGCCGACCGGCTTTCGACCACTGCCGTCACCCTCGATCCGCTCTATTTCTTCTACCGGCACCTGGTCTGGCAAATGGTCGCGCTCGCGGTGCTGCTGATCGTGTCGATGTTCGACCGCAGCAATGCGCGCCGTTTCGGTCTGGTGCTGGCCGCGCTGATGCTCGGCGCATTGTTCCTCGTTCCTGTGATCGGTTCGGAGGTAAACGGGGCAACGCGCTGGCTGGAATTCGGCATTCGCTTCCAGCCCAGCGAATTCCTCAAGCCAGGGTTTGTCATCGCCACTGCCTGGGTGCTCGCCTGGCGGATGCGCGACCCCAATTTGCCGGTGGTGGCGCTGACCTTTGTCGCGTTGTGCGCGATTTCCCTGCTGTTGATGATGCAGCCCAACCTGGGCGACACCTTGCTCTTCGTCGGTGTGTGGTTCGTGATGGTCCTGCTCGCCGGGGTTCCGGTGCAGCGGATGGGAGCGCTGGCGGGAATAGGAGTCGTGGCACTCATCGCAACCTATTTCCTCTACGACAACGCGCGCCACCGGATCGATTCCTTCTTCGGTGGCGGAACCGCCTACGACCAGGTCGATCTCGCCGAACGCACGCTGCTGGCGGGCGGCTGGACCGGTAGCGGCTATGGCCTCGGCATTCGCAAGATGAACCTGCCCGAGGCGCACACCGATTACATCTTCTCCGTAATCGGGGAAGAATTCGGGCTTATCGTTTGCGGGCTGGTGGCGATCACCTATCTCGCGATCATGGTCCGAGTGCTGATGAAGCTTGTCGACGAAGACGATCTGTTCGCCCTGTTGGCGGGGGCGGGTCTGGTGACGCTGTTCGGCGGGCAAGCGTTCATCAACATGCTGGTGAATCTGCAGCTGTTCCCATCCAAGGGGATGACGCTGCCGCTGGTCAGCTATGGCGGCTCCTCCACTATCGCCATCTGCTTGACCGTGGGGCTGCTGCTCGCGATCACCAGGCGCAACCCCTACCTCAAGCGCGAGACCCGAGGGTTGGCCGACTTGCTCGGTCTTGCGGAACGGCCCGACCCAAGCCCCGTCGATACCATCCGACGCGAGATTCATCCATGACCGGCTCCAACCGCCACTATGTACTCGCCGCAGGCGGTACCGGGGGGCACCTGCTTCCCGCCTTCGCTCTCGCCACCGAACTAGAGCGGCGCGGGCATCATGTCGCGTTGATCACCGATGCGCGCGGCGAGCAGATTCCCGGTCGTCCCGACTTCCTCACCACCCATGTCCTGCCCGCCGGCCGGTTCGGCAAGAACCCGCTCAAGTGGTTTACAGGTGCGCGGGCGGTGCTGCAGGGCCGCAAGATGGCGCTGCGGCTCTACGAAAGCTTCGCCCCAAGCGCGGTGGTCGGATTCGGCGGCTATCCTTCGCTGCCCGCGCTGCTTGCCTCGTCCTCGGCGGGAATCCCGAGCGTTCTGCACGAACAGAACGCAGTGCTAGGCCGCGTCAATCGCCTGCTCGCGGGGCGGGTGCAGGCGATCGCCACGGCCTATCCCGAGATCGAGCGGCTGAAGGACAAGCATCGCGCCAAGGTTGCACTCGTCGGCAATCCGGTGCGAGCGCCGGTGCTGGGTCTGCGCGAGGAGGAGTTCCCGCCGCTGGGCGAGGAAGGCCTGCTGCGTGTCCTCGTCACGGGTGGCAGCCAGGGCGCGCGGATCTTGAGCGAAGTGGTGCCCGACGGTCTCGCCATGCTTCCGCCTGCGGTGCGCCAGCGGCTGCAGGTCACCCAGCAGTGCCGCGCCGAAGATCTCGACGCCGTGCGCGAGCGCTATCGCACGCACGACATCCCCGCCGAACTCGGCACCTATTTCGAAGACATGGCGACCCGGCTGGGCGACGCGCATCTGTTCATCGGTCGCGCGGGGGCCTCGACCATCGCCGAACTCACCGCGGTGGGACGACCCGCGATCCTGATCCCGCTCCCGATCGCCACGGACGACCACCAGGCAGCCAATACCCGCGAAATGACCAGGGCCGGCGGCGCGCGGATGATCCGTCAGGAGCGGTTCGGTGCCAAGGAACTGGCCAAGCAGATCATGGCGCTGGCCGACAATCCCGAGGGCCTCGTCAAGGCCGCGCATGCCGCATGGAACTGCGGACGGCCCGATGCGGTTGGGGATCTCGCCGATCTGGTGGAGGGCTTCGGGGGAGCCGATATGATGGATGTGATCCGCGTCGGCGCGAACAACGCGCGCGGTGCTTCGCAGGGCGTTCGCGCAGGACAGAACGCAGCACGGGAGCGCGGTAAATGAAGGGCGTCCCCACCGAAATCGGCACGATCCATTTCATCGGCATCGGCGGGATCGGCATGTCCGGCATCGCCGAGGTGATGGATAACCTCGGCTACAAGGTTCAGGGCTCCGATCTCAGAGAGAGCCCCACCATCGAGCGCCTCCGCGGCAGGGGCATGAAGGTGGCGATCGGCCATGCGCCCGAGAATGTGGAAGGCGTCTCGGTCGTGGTCACGTCCACTGCGGTCAGGCGGACCAACCCCGAAGTCGAATACGCGCTTGAAAACCGCATCCCGGTGGTCCGCCGCGCGGAGATGCTGGCCGAGCTGATGCGGCTCAAATCCACCATCGCGGTGGCGGGCACCCACGGCAAGACCACCACCACCAGCATGATCGCCGCGCTGCTCGACAGCGGCGGGGTGGATCCCACGGTGATCAACGGCGGGATCATCGAGCAATATGGCTCCAACGCGCGGCTGGGCGATAGCGACTGGATGGTGGTGGAGGCCGACGAGAGCGACGGCAGCTTCCTGCGGCTCGACGGGACCATCGCGGTGGTCACCAATATCGACCCCGAGCATCTCGACCATTACGGCGATTTCGACGGGGTGAAAGACGCCTTCGTCGAATTCATCCACAACGTCCCCTTCTACGGCGCGGCGATCCTGTGCATCGACCATCCCGAAGTGCAGGCGGTGATCGGCAAGGTACGCGATCGCCGCGTGGTGACCTACGGCTTTTCGCTCCAGGCCGACATCTGCGGCGTCAATGTGCGCCCCGATACCGGCGGCAATTGCTTCGACGTGATCGTGCGCCAGCGTGGTGAGGAGGACCGCCGGATCGAGGGGGTGCGTCTGCCGATGCCCGGGCGTCACAACGTCCAAAACGCGCTCGCCGCGATCGCGGTGGCGATCGAGATGGGCTGTTCGGATGAAGTGATCTGCAGCGGGTTTGCCAATTTCGGCGGGGTGCGGCGGCGCTTTACCAAGGTGGGCGAGGTCGGCGGCGCGACGATCATCGACGATTACGCCCATCACCCGGTGGAAATCCGGGCGGTGCTCGGCGCTGCGCGCGAGGCCGCGACGGGCCGCGTGATCGCGGTGATGCAGCCGCATCGCTACACCCGGCTTAGCGATCTGATGGATGATTTCCAAAGCTGCTTCAACGAAGCCGACGAGGTGCTGGTCACCCCCGTCTATGAAGCGGGGGAGGAGCCGATTACGGGCGTTTCTTCCGAAGCGCTGGTCGCGGGGATGAAGTCGCGCGGCCACCGCTCGGCCGCCACGGTGGAGGACGAGGAGGATCTGTCGCAGACGTTGGCCGACAAGGTCGGCGAAGGCGATATCGTCGTCTGCCTGGGTGCGGGAGATATCACCCGCTGGGCCGCCGGGCTCGCCGATGCGATCGCCGCCAAGCGAGGCGGGCGATGAGCGGTCAGGCCGACGATGTTTGGAACTACGACAGCGGCTCGGCTCCGGGTGGCGAGGTCGCGAGCGGCGGCGATGCCCCGATTTCGATGGAAGGCCTCTCCGGCAAGCTGACGCAGGATGCCCCGCTCGCGAAGCTCGTCTGGTTCAAGGCGGGCGGCACTGCCGACTGGCTCTTCGAACCTGCGGACGCCGATGAGCTGCGGACCTTTCTCGAGCGGCTCGAGGGGAGCCTTCCGATCATGGCGCTGGGGCTGGGCTCCAATCTCATCGTCCGCGATGGTGGGGTTCCCGGCGTTGTGGTCAAGCTGGGCAAGCCTTTCGCCGGGGTCGAGGTGCAGGACGATCACGTGCTCGCCTGCGGGGCGGGGGCGCATGGTATTCTCGTCGCCAGCACAGCGCGCGATGCGGGTGTGGCCGGGCTTGAATTCCTCCGTGGGATTCCCGGCACCGTCGGCGGGTTCGTGCGGATGAACGGCGGTGCCTATGGCCGCGAAGTCGGTGACATCCTGATCGATTGCGACGTGGTGATGCCCGATGGCCGGTGCCACAATCTGCCCGCTTCGGACCTGCAATATTCCTACCGCCATTCGGCGCTTCCAGCCGGTGCGGTCGTGATTGGCGCGCGTTTTCAGGGCGAGCCTGGCGATCCCGATGCGATCGGCGCCGAGATGGACCGGATCGCGCAGGCGCGCGAGCAATCGCAGCCCGTGCGGACCAAGACGGGCGGTTCCACCTTCAAGAACCCGCCCGGCTATAGGGCCTGGGAACTGGTCGATGCAGCAGGCTGCCGCGGCCTGACGATGGGCGGTGCGCAGGTGAGCGAGAAGCACACCAATTTTCTTATCAATACCGGCGATGCCACCGGTGCCGAGATCGAGGGACTGGGGGAAGAGGTGAAGCGTCGCGTCTACGAAAATTGCGGAGTCGAACTCGAGTGGGAAATCCAGCGGGTGGGTCGGCCATGACCCTCGATCGCAAGCTCCACGTCGCCGTGCTGATGGGCGGCTGGGCCAATGAGCGCGAGGTTTCGCTGATGTCGGGCGAAGGCGTCGCCAGCGCGCTCGAGGAGCGCGGCCATCGCGTCACCCGGATCGACATGGATCGCGAGGTCGCCGCGCGCATCGCCGAGGCGGCGCCCGACATCGTCTTCAATGCGCTCCACGGCGTCCCGGGCGAGGATGGCACCGTCCAGGGAATGCTCGACCTGATGGGTGTTCTCTACACCCATTCCGGTCTCGCCGCATCGGTGGTCGCCATCGACAAGCAGCTGACCAAGCAGGTGCTCGGCAGCCATGGGCTGCCCTTCCCCGGGGGACGGATCGTCGCGACCGAAGAAATCCACGAGTGCGACCCGCTGCCGCGCCCCTATGTTTTGAAGCCCGTCAACGAAGGATCCTCGGTCGGGGTTGCGATCGTCACCGACGAGGCGAATTACGGCAATCCAATCGACCCTTCCTCCGCAGGTCCATGGCAGCAGTTCGACCGGCTGCTCGCCGAACCCTTCATCCGGGGCCGGGAACTAACGACCGCGGTAATCGACACCGCAGAGGGATCTCGTGCTCTGATGGTCACCGAACTGGTGCCTAAGTCGGGTTTCTACGATTTCGCCGCCAAATACACCGATGGCATGACCGAACACGTTTGCCCGGCGCAGATTCCCGAGCCGATCGCCGCTCTGTGCCGCGAATATGCGCTCAAGGCGCATGTCCTGCTGGGTTGCGAAGGCACCAGCCGCACCGATTTTCGCTGGGACGACGAACGCGGCGAGGACGGGCTGTTCCTGCTCGAGACCAACACCCAACCGGGCATGACTCCGCTCAGCCTGGTCCCCGAACAGGCGCGCCACTCGGGCATCGAGTATGGCGAGCTGGTCGAGATGATCATCTCCGCCGCGCTCCGCAAGGAAGCGGGAGAACAGGCGCGAGGCCAAGCGCGCAAGGCGGCATCCGATGGCTAAGGTCACCCGCTCGGTCACGGGGGTGCGCCGTTCGGCCGCCACCCGCAACCGGCATCAGAAGACCCGCGCCGCGCGCAAACGCACCGTCACGCTGTTCGATCGAATCATGGCGCTGCTGCCCTTCACCGACGAGCAGTTGCACAAGATATTCTTGTTCCTGATCATGGTCGCGGCGCTTGCGGCAGCCTGGTTGGTCGCGAGCCTCGCGGGCGTGCCGCAGATGGCGCAGGCCCGGATGGCGGTCGCCGCTTCGAATGCCGGTTTCGAAGTCCACAAAGTCAAGGTGACCGGCGTCGAACGAATGAACGAACTCAAGGTCTACGAGCGCGCGCTGGCCGAGCGCAACCGACCGATGCCGCTGGTCGATCTGCAGGCGGTTCGTGCTCGGTTGCTCGACCTGTCCTGGGTCCAGGATGCTCGTGTCTCTCGCCAGCTGCCCGATACGCTGATCGTCGATATCGTCGAACGCAAGGAACACGCGGTATTGGCAAAACCAGGCCGCTTGATGTTGATCGATGCGCAAGGGCACGAACTCGAACCTGTCTCGCGGGCCGATGCGCGGGACAAGCTGCTGATCGAGGGACCGGGCGCGCAGAAGCAGGTCGCCGCACTCGACGATCTGCTGAACGCCGCGCCGGCATTGAAGCCAAAGGTGGCCGAGGCCGAATGGGTCGGCAACCGACGCTGGAACCTGACCTTCAAGAGCGGTCAGGTGCTGGCGCTTCCCGAGGAAAGGGCCCCTGCGGCGCTGGTCCGGTTCGCGACGCTCGACGGACGCCATCGCCTGCTCGGCGGGCGCGCGACTGCGATCGACATGCGGGTCGCCGACCAAGCCTATTTTCGGTGCAGCAACGGACCGTGCAATCTGGGCCAGCTAGTCAAGACCGAAGAGTGATGGCCGGACCGCGCATCATCCGCGCCTTTGCGGCGATCAACATCGGCTCCTTCCGGATCTCGGCCATGATCATGGGCGAGGACGAGAACGGAGCGATGGTGGTGCTGGGCTCCAGCCACCGCAAAAGCGAGGGCGTCAAGCGCGGCTATATCACCGAGATGCGCGCCGCCAGCCATGCGATCCGCCAGGCGGTCGAGAAAGCCGAGCAGAACGCCGGTACCAATGTTTCCAGCGTCTGGATCGGCTGCGCCGGAGCTGGGCTCTACAGCCGCATCGCCAGCGTCGAGATCGCCATCGGCGGGCGGCGGATCGAGGACGACGATATCGAGCATCTGCTTTATGCGGCACGCGATCACATCCAGCCGGACGGGCGGATGGTCCTCCATGCCCAGCCGGCGCATTACACGCTCGACGGCGCGCATGGGATCGCCAATCCTCAGGGCCTCCATGCCGAAGCGCTGGGCGTCGATATCCACGTTACCCTGGCTGAAGGCGCGCCGGTCAAGAACCTGATCGAGGCGGTGCAGATGGCGCATCTCGAGGTCGAGGCGGTGGTGGCGAGCCCGCTCGCCAGCGCCTATGCCTGCCTCAGCCCGGAGGAGCGCGATCTGGGTGTGGCGCTGATCGAGATCGGCGCAGAGGTGACCAATGTGTCGGTTCATGCGGCGGGAATGCTGCTGGGGCTCACCTCGATCCCGATCGGTTCGAACGATATCACCGATGCCCTCGCCTCGAGCTTCGGGATCCGTCGCAGTCAGGCCGAGCGTCTCAAATGCGTGTCGGGTTCGGCGATGAGCAGCCCGACCGATCACCGCGAGATGATCCCGGTCAACGCTCCGGGCGAAGGGCCTGGGGAGGGCAGGGGCGAAGGCGCGGGGGGCCGGTTGGCGCGCGGCGCCGACGAGCATAACCGCATTCCGCGCGCCGAACTGGTGGCGGTCGTGACCGAGCGGCTGTCCAGCCTGACCGGCGAAATTCACAAATCGCTCAAATCGATGGGCTTTTCGGGCGCGCGCAGCGGGCAGGTGGTGCTCACCGGGGGCGGTGCCGAATTGCACGGAATCGCCGAATTCATGCAGGCCGCGCTTGGCCGGCCGGTGCGGATCGGAAAGCCGCCGCGTCTGCAGGGCCTGCCAGAAGCCCACGCCACCCCCGGTTTCGCGACGCTGGCGGGGCTCGGTCTCTACGCCGCCGACGACCCGGTCGATATCCGTTCGGTCGGTCCGAGCTATCAGCCGACGCGGCGCTATCGCGGGATGGCTCTGATCAATCGCGTGTTCCAGGCGGTCCGAGAGTATTTCTGAGCCTGCCGTAGCGGCCGCCCCCGCTTGCGACCCTTGTGGAAAAGCCGATTAAAGCTTTGCATGGTCGAATCGAACTGTGCCAAACTGTAACGAACCATTCTCAAATATCTGTTTTCCCCGGAGCCTACCTCGATGAGCATCAATATCGGACCCGCCTCTTCCGACGATCTGCGGCCGCGGATCACCGTAGTCGGGGTCGGCGGGGCGGGCGGCAACGCGATCGCCAACATGATGCAGGCCGAGATCGAAGGTGTCGATTTCATCGTCGCGAACACCGATGCGCAGGCGCTCAGCACCGCTTCGGCGGAAAAGCGCATCCAGCTGGGTCCTGACATCACCGGCGGGCTCGGTGCCGGCGCGCGGCCCGAAGTGGGCAAGGCTGCTGCCGAAGAAACCGTCGACGAGATCGAGCACGCGCTCGAGGGCGTCAATATGTGCTTCATCGCCGCGGGCATGGGTGGCGGCACCGGTACGGGCGCCGCTCCGGTGATCGCCGAAGCCGCGCGCAAAAAGGGCGTGCTCACGATCGGGGTCGTGACCAAGCCGTTCCTGTTCGAGGGCACGCGCCGGATGCGCGCAGCCGAAGCGGGTATCGAGGAACTGCAGAAGCACGTCGATACGCTGATCGTCATTCCCAACCAGAACCTGTTCCTGGTCGCCAAGGCCGAAACCACCTTCAAGCAGGCCTTCGAGCTCGCCGACGAGGTGCTCCAGCAGGGCGTCCGCTCGATCACCGATCTGATGGTCATGCCGGGCCTGATCAATCTCGATTTCGCCGACGTGCGTTCGGTGATGAGCGAGATGGGCAAGGCGATGATGGGCACCGGCGAGGGTGAGGGCGAGAACCGCGCGCTCGAGGCCGCCGAACGCGCCATCGCCAACCCACTACTCGACGGAGTGTCGATGGCGGGCGCCAAGGGCGTCATCATCTCGATCATCGGCGGCGAGGACATGAAGCTGCTCGAGGTCGACGAAGCGGCGAACCATATCCGCGAACTCGTCGACGAGGATGCCAACATCATCTGGGGCTCGGCTTTCAATCCCGATCTCGACGGCAGGATCCGCGTCTCAGTGGTTGCCACGGGGATCGATCAGCACGCTCAGACCTCGACACCCGCGCGCCCCGAAGCCCGATCTTTTTCGATGGGCGAATCGCGCCCGCCGCAGCGCCCCGCGCTCGACTTGCCGCGACGCGCGGAGGAGGGCGAGCCCTTCGAACTCAGCGAAGGCCTCTCGGCGGAGCCCGAGCGCTTCCGCGATAGCGCTGCCGCAGCATCGGGCGAGCCCGATTATGGCGAAGACGAGCCGATGGAACTGACCGAAGCGGAATATGCCGGCGCCGACGAGCCGGACGACCATGACGGTTCGAGTTCGCCGCGCGCCGGGGGCGGGACGAGCTTCGGAGTTTCCTATGCCGGTTCGGATGAGGAGGATGTCGAGGATGTCGACGACATCGTCGATCCGCTGGCCGGTCTGCGCAACGACAGCGACGATGAGTTCGACGGTTTCGACGATTTCGGAAGCGAAACGCGCGACGGTTCCTCGGGGAAGCCTTCGGTCGCGGATAGTGCACGGCAATCACCGGTGCAGGATCGCGGCGATGATCGCCGTCCCGCCGAGGGACGCTTCGGTTCTTTCGCGAGCGGCGTTTCGCAGGACGAGCTCGAACTCGGTGCCGACCAGATGGAACCGGTCGACAGTCCGCTGGCTTCCAAGCCGACCCGGCGGCGCATGCCCGGTTCGGGCGATGCCGGATCGGGCCCCACCCCGGCCCCGCGCAGCGGTGCTTCCGCCACTGGCGGTTCCAACTCGGGCAGCACTCTGTTCGAGCGCATGGCCAATCTCTCGCGCGGATCGAGTCCGCAGGCTCAGGAAGAGGATTCGGAGGACGAAGACGGCGGCTCGGCGCTCAATATTCCGCGCTTCCTCGGACGCCAGAACAACCAGTAGGCGCAGACCGGTTCCGGGGGGTGGCACACCACTGCGATCGCTATTCGGTCGCGGTTTCAAACGGGGCATCATCGCGCCGCGCCCGATGCGGCAACGACGGAGCGTAATCCTTGCAATCGCTTGCCCGATTCTCCTTGAGCGCATCCCTATTCGGGCTGGTGCTCGCTGGCCTGGCCGGCGCTGCCACGGCGCAGAACGCGATCGTTCAGCCGCTGCCACCGCCCGAAGCCGAAGACCTGAACGAGGCGCTGCGGCGCCTTTCGCGCGATCGGTCCGATCTCGATGCCTTGCTCGAGGCGGGCGAAGCCTCGATCGTGCTGGGCGACAGCGATGCCGCAATGGGATTTTTCGTCCGCGCTCAAGATCTGTCGCCGGACAATGCGCGAATGAAGGCGGGTCTGGGGCGCGTCTTCCTCGCCGAAGGGCGGGCCATCGAGGCGCTGCGCTTTTTCGCCGAGGCGGAAACGGCCGGCTACCCGCTGGTCGAGATGGCTGCCGATCGCGGGCTTGCCTTCGATCTGGTCGGCGACAACACACGGGCGCAGGAGCTCTATCGCCTCGCGCTGGCGCGTAACGACGATCCGGCAACCAGCCGTCGACTGGCGCTGAGCCTCGCGATTTCGGGAAAGAGAGCGGATTTCGAGCGAATCCTGCTGCCGCAATTGAAAGACGAGGATCGCGCCGGGTTTCGCGCCCGTGCCTTCGGCCTCGCAATCCTCGGGGACGAGCGCGAGGCTATCTCCATCGCCGAAGCGCTGATGCCGACCGATCTGGCACTGAGGATGACGCCGTATCTGCGCTATATGGCGCGACTGACCAAGGCGCAGCAGGCAGCCGCTGCCAATCTCGGCACCTTCCCGCGCGCCGGCGAGATCGGACGCGATATGCCCGCGATCGCTGGCTATGCTGAGCAGGGCGCCGCGATCAGTCGGCGTGCCGATGCGTCGCTGACGCCGAGCGGGCCCGTCATGGGAGCCAGCCGGCCCCAGCAAGCCGCTGTAGCACCGGCTCCGAGCACTCCTCCGCCGTCCAGTGCGGAGCGGCGCCGGGCCGAGCGCGAACAGCGCCAGGCGCTGGCTGGGCTCGATCCGATCGCACGCACGCGAGCAAGATCGGCTCGCTCGACATCGACACCGACGCCTGCGCCACCAACGGCGCCTGAACCGGCACCCGTGGCAGCGACAGTTCCTGCACCGATCCCGACGACCCGGGATTCCCCTCCTGCTCAGGCAGATGCAACAAGCCAGTTGGCGATCAGCTTACCGGTTGAAGCGCCGCGGCAGAGCTCAGCGGATGCACAAGGTCCCGGTGCCGAGGCCGCAGGCCGTATCGAACCTTTCGATCTGGCGCAGACCGCGAGCGAAGCGTCGGTTCCGATCCCGGCCTCGGGCGTAGCGCCCGATCCCGGTCCTCTTCCGACCGGCAGTCTCGAAGATGTCTTTGCCGAGTTCGAGGCCATTCCGGCAATGCGTTCCGGAGCAACGCAGGGCGCGGTTGATATCGCCACGATCAAGCCGCCCCGCGAGCGCGCCGCTCCACCGCCCGCGCCCGCGCGTGCCGCGCCGCCCCCGCCGGAACATCCCGCGCGTCACTGGGTGCAAATTGCAACCGGCCGCGACCGCGATGCGCTCAAGTTCGATTGGCGCCGCATTGCGCGCAACGCCAAGTCGCTGCTCGACGGCAAGGGACCTTTCGTTACGCCCTGGGTCGAGGCCAATCGCCTACTGGCAGGACCTTACCCCAGCGCCGGCGATGCGCGTGAAGTCGTCACGCAATTGAAAGCCCTGGGGATCGACGCCTTCACCTTCGCCAGCCCGCGAGGTCAGGAGATCGAGACGCTCGACTGACAGGCGAGCCGCTTGTGCACAGCGTTTGCACAGGCGAGGTGGGTTCTCCCCAGCGTGGACGTTTCGCCCGATTGCCAACCGCCGCGACCTTCCGGCATTCGCAATCCATGATCTGGACGGGACGCAATCGATGAGAGCCGTGGAAAGCTACGAGGGCGAAGACGATTGCGCGCCGATCGAGATGCTTACTGCGCTGTTCGAGGCGCGCGGCTGGCCCTGCGAATCGACTCGCGACGAGTTGAGCGGCGAAATCCAGGGCAGCTGGGCGACCTATCAGGTCAAGGGAATTTGGCGCGCGGAAGACAATGTCTTGCAGGTGCTGTGCCTTCCCGATGTCCGCGTCGCAAAGGAACATCGCCCGGCCGCCAATGAACTTGCCACCCTCGTCAACGAACAGCTCTGGCTCGGCCATTTCGACATCTGGTCCAATGGCGGCGTGCTGCTCTATCGCAATGGGACGCTGCTTGCCGACAACGGCATGCTCAGCCTTGCGCAGGCGCAGGCGCTAATCGAGATTGCAGTCGACGAATGCGACCGGTTCTATCCTGCCTTCCAGTTCGTGCTGTGGGGCGGCAAGAGCCCGCGCGATGCGCTGGAAGCCGCGATGGTGGATGCCGCGGGCGAAGCCTGATCGGATCAGCTGCTCCGAGCTTCGCGATGCGGTGCCGAGGCGGGCCGCTAAGGCTGAGCTTTCTCTGGCTTGGCATCACCGGTTTTCCTTGAAAAAGAACGCCACGTCGCCGATATTGTCGAGAGCGAGCGGGGCGCATCGTGCGCACATGTCCGCGTAAAGGAGTTGGATTAGAAATGGCCGATTGGAACGACACTGAACAGCGACGGACGGGCTTCAGCTCGGTCCCGCGCGCTGGCGACGCCGTTGCCCGGCGCGAAACCTTCGACGCGGGCCTGCGCTCGCACATGCTTTCGATCTACAATTACATGGCATCGGGTGTGCTACTCACCGGCATCGTCGCTATGCTGACTGCGCGGTCGGGCTTTGCCTATACTTTGGCTCAGGGCGGGTTGCTGTTCTGGGTGGTCGCGCTGGCGCCGCTCGGCTTCGTTTTCGCGATGAGCTTCGGCGCGCACAAGTTCTCCCGCAGCACGCTGCAGGCGATGTTCTGGGGCTTTGCGATCGCGATGGGCCTGTCGCTCAGTTCGTTGCTGCTGGTCTATACCGGCGAGAGCATCGCGGCGACCTTCTTCGCGACCGCGGGGGCCTTCGCGGGTCTCAGCCTGTTCGGCTACACCACCAAGAAGGATCTGTCGGGCTTCGGCACGTTCCTGGTGATGGGCGTGATCGGACTGATCATCGCGATGGTGATCAACATCTTCCTGCAGTCGAGCATGCTGGAACTGGCGATCAGCTTCCTCGGCGTGCTGATCTTTGCCGGTCTGACAGCCTACGACACGCAGCGCCTCAAGCGTGAGTACCAGCATCTGCGCGGTACCGAGTTTGCCGGCAAGGCGATCATCCTGGGCGCGTTGAGCCTGTACCTCGACTTCATCAATATGTTCCTGTTCCTGTTGCGCTTCATGGGCGTCAATCGCGAGTAATCCCACTCGCTCTATCGCAGGATGGACTCAACTGATCGTGCCCGGGACGCATTTTGCGCCCCGGGCATTTTCATATGCGGCAGAGACGTTTAAGGCTCACTGCTTCAGCCTGCATCCATCTGTGCGACTGTAGGTGCCGAAAGATTTCAAATACGCCCGACAGCACGAGGGAGGGTCGCAGCCCATGCGCCGCGTACGAACAATTCATATCAGACTGGCCGCCGTTGCCGCCGCATTGGCCGCTCTCGCCGCTTGCGCGACCCCGCCGCCACCGCCTCCTCCTCCTCCTCCTCCTCCTCCTCCGCCGGTCGAAGTGATCCCCCCGCGCCCGATGCCTCCGGGCGGCGCGACGGCGGTGATGACCATTCCGATGGTGGGTGTCGATGGCGTGCGGCAGACGGTCAATGCCGACCTTTCGACCGCGCAGACCGTCTGGAACCTGCGCTCCGCGCTCAACGTCGCGGCGCTCAACTGCATGACCGCCGAGCATGGCGCCCTGCTGCCCAACTACACCGCTTTCCTCGATCGCTACGCCAGCAAGCTGTCGTCCACCAACCGCGCGCTGATCGCCGAGTTTCGCGCCGAATACGGCCCGGGATTTCGCGACGTGCAGGATTCGTACATGACCCGGGTCTACAATTACTTCGCGCTGCCACCTGCGCAGGAAAACTTCTGCGACGTCGCGCTTGCGGTCAGCTCCGAAGCGCTGGCCCCCGAGGTGACGGATCTCGAGCTCTTCGCCGCACAGGCGCTGCCGCGGATCGAGCGCGAGTTCGAGACCTTCTTCAGCGCCTACGAACAATATCGCACCGATCTTGCCGCGTGGGACGCCCGCTATGGCCCGTCGAGATCTGAAGTGCGAACCACCTTCTACGGCAATCCCGATGGAATCACGACCGGCGCTGCGTCCATGGGCTCTTCGTCCGCAGATCGGTCGTCCGCCGGAGGCAGTCCGGCACAGGGCGAGCTCATGATCGACCTGTCGGGCACCACCGGACAGGAATCCACTGCGATCGAAGCCACTCCGGTCCCCGCCTCCGATGCCCAGCCACAGCCCGCGCCGCTGCCGAGGCAGGGCCCGATCATCCTGCCCGAGGAAACCCTGCAGTCGCCCGGATCGAATTACGCTACGGAACGCAACGGCGAGATCGCGGGCAGCGAATAGCCGCCCCGACTTAGGGCTTTGCAGCGGGCGGTGCATTCGCTAAGGCGCGCGCTCGCTCTTGCAGACACGCCGGAGCGATAAACCTGGAACGGGGCCGTAGCTCAGTTGGGAGAGCGCGTCGTTCGCAATGACGAGGTCAGCGGTTCGATCCCGCTCGGCTCCACCAGGTGTTCGATCCTTATCCGAAAACATATCCGTTTTCGTTCCGCACCAGCTGCGGTGCCCGCTTCGTCTTCGTTCTGTGCGCGTTCGCTCGCCCTTGCGGACCTCGGGGGTCCGTTCTAGCGCTGCCACAGAGGCAAACGACGATGCATTTTCTCGACCAGGCCAAGATCTATCTGAAGTCCGGCGGCGGTGGCCCCGGGGCGGTCAGCTTCCGACGTGAGAAATACGTCGAGTATGGCGGCCCCGACGGCGGCAATGGCGGCAAGGGCGGCGATATCGTCTTCGAGGCGGTGCGGGGCCTCAATACCCTGATCGACTTTCGCTATTCGCAGCATTTCAAGGCCCAGCGCGGCACGCATGGCATGGGCAAGGATCGCACCGGCGCCGGCGCCGACGATCTGGTGATACAGATCCCCGTGGGCACGCAGATCCTGTCCGAGGACAAGGAAGAGGTGCTCGCCGACTTCACCGAGGTCGGCCAGCGGATCGTCTTCCTCGAGGGCGGGATCGGCGGGCGCGGCAATGCCAGCTACAAGACCTCGACCAACCGCGCCCCGCGCCAGCACCAGCCCGGCATTCCCGGGCAGGAGATGTGGGTCTGGCTGCGGCTCAAGCTGCTCGCCGATGTCGGCATGCTGGGGCTCCCCAATGCGGGCAAATCGACCTTCATCAACCAGGTCTCCAACGCCAAGGCCAAGGTCGGGCATTACGCCTTCACCACGCTGGTGCCCAAGCTGGGCGTCGTACGCCACCGCGCGCGCGAATTCGTGGTCGCCGATATTCCCGGCCTCATCGAAGGTGCAGCGGATGGCGCGGGCATCGGCGATCGCTTTCTCGGGCATATCGAGCGCTGCCGGGTGCTGATCCATCTGGTGGATATCTCCGGCGACGATCCCGCCGAAGCGATGCGGACGGTCAATGCCGAGCTCGCGGCCTATGGTTCCGGCCTGGCCGACAAGCCGCAGCTGATCGCGCTCAACAAGATCGATCTTGCCGACGACGAACTCGCCGAGGGCTTCGCCGCCGAATTGCGCGAGGCGGGCGCGGAACGGGTGTTCAGCATCTCGGGCGCGACCGGCGCTGGCATGGAGGCGCTGCTCGATGCGGTGCTGACCTATTTGCCCGACCGGACCTCGACCGAAACCAAGGCTGCCGAGGTCGAGGATACCGAAGCGGCGGATCAGATCGTCTGGTCGCCGATCTGACGGTTTTGCTCTAGTCCAGCGCCGATGGAAATCGCCCACCTTTCGGACCTGCGCCGCGCGCGGCGGCTGGTCGTCAAGATCGGCTCGGCGCTGCTGATCGAGAACGGCAGCCCGCGCGCCGAATGGCTGGGCTCGCTGGCCGCCGAACTGGCGGCACTGCGCGAACACACCGAGATTCTCGTCGTCAGCTCGGGCGCGATCGCGCTGGGCGCGGCGCGGCTGGGTCTTGCCAGGGGCGGGCGCGGGAGCCTTGCCGATGCGCAGGCCGCTGCCTCGGTCGGACAGGTCGAGCTTGCCCGGTTGTGGTCCGAGGCGCTCGGCCGCCACGGCATCATCGCGGCGCAATTGCTGGTGACCTTGGGCGATCTGGAAGACCGCCGCCGCTATCTCAACGCCTCGGCCACGCTCGCGCGGCTGATCGAGGCGGGCGCGGTCCCGGTGATCAACGAGAACGACAGCGTCGCAACCGAGGAGATCCGCTTCGGCGATAACGACCGGTTGGCGGCTCGGGTGGCGCAGGCGGCCAGTGCCGATGCGGTGGTGCTGCTGTCCGATGTCGAGGGTCTCTACGACCGCCATCCGCGCGAGCCGGGAGCAGTGCTGATCGAGCGGGTCGACGGGGTAACGGCCGAGATACTGGCGATGGCCTCGGCGGATTCGGGTTCGGGGCTAGGGCGCGGCGGCATGGCCGCCAAGGTCGAGGCGGCGCGGATCGCCGAGCGCGCGGGGATCGCGCTGGCGATTATCGACGGCACCGGCCATGCACCGCTCGCCAAAGCGCTGGATGCCGGACGCGGTACGCTGTTCCTCCCGCAGCGCGACGAGGGCTCGCGCAAGGCTTGGCTGGGCGGGCGCCTGACGGTCGCCGGCGTGCTCGGCGTCGACGAGGGCTGCGTCGCGGCGCTTGGGCAAGGCGCGAGTCTGCTCGCTGCCGGGTTGAGCGAGGTCGAGGGAGACTTTGTGCGCGGCGATCTTGTGGCGATCCATGGGCCTAAGGGCGAGCGGCTCGGCCAGGGGCTGGTCGAATACGCCAGCCACGAATGCCGCGCCATAATGGGGTTGCGCGAGGCGGAGCAGGAAGAGCGGCTCGGCTATACGCCGAGGGCCGCGGTGATCCATCGCGACCATATGGTGCGGACATGAGCCTCGCGGTCACGGGGACGACCGGTTTCGTCGGCCAGGCGCTGCTCGATGCGGCGGCGCGGGCGAGAATGCCGGTTCGGGCGCTGACCCGGCGCCCGCAGGAGCGGCGCGAGGGCGTCGAATGGATCGAAGGCGACCTTTCCAACCGCAGCGCGCTCGCCGAGCTGACCAGCGGGACGCGCGCCGTGATCCATATCGCGGGTCTCACCAATACCCCCGATCCGCAGCGATTCGAGCAGGCGAATGTCGCGGGTACCGCGTCCTTGATCGAAGTCGCGCGTTCCGCGGAGGTGGAACGCTTCGTCTTCGTCTCCTCGCTGTCGGCGCGCGAACCAAAGCTGTCAGCCTACGGCGCCTCCAAGGCGCGCGCCGAGGAACATGTGGCTGCCAGCGGGCTTGACTGGACCATCGTTCGCCCGCCTGCGGTCTACGGGCCGCGTGATCGCGACATGTTCGAGCTGTTCCGCGCGGCGCGAGCAGGCGTGGTGCCGATGCCGCCGCGGGGCCGCGCATCGCTAATTCATGTCGACGATCTGGCAGAATGCCTGCTGGCGCTGGTTCCGGGAGGCGAAGGCGTGAGCGGCGCCATTCTGGAGCCCGACGATGGGCGCCCGGGCGGCTATGCGCATCGCGAACTGGCGCAGGCGATCGGTCGCGCATTGGGGCGGGAGCGCGTGTTCGCACCGCATCTGCCCGCCGGAGTGCTCGCGCTTGCTGCCCGGGCGGATCGCCTGCTGCGCGGCGACGAAGCCAAACTCACGCCGGACCGGGTGGGCTATATGTGCCATCCCGACTGGGCTGCGCGCAGCGATCGGCGCGTGCCGGATGCCGTCTGGCACCCCCGGATCGTTGCCGAAGAAGGTCTGGCAGCGACGGCTGCGTGGTATCGCGCTGCGGGCTGGCTCTAGCCGAGACCGATCAGAGGAAGGGTTCTTCGCCCGGCTTGTGGATGCCGCATTCGACCTTGTCCCAACCCTTCCAGCGGCCCGAGCGCGGGTCTTCGCCGGGGGCTACCTTGCCGGTGCAGGGGGAGCAGCCGATCGAGGGATAGCCGCGCTCGACCAGCGGGTGGCGCGGCAGGTCGTGCTCGGCGAACCAGCCGGCGATCCGCTCGGCATCCCAGTCGATCAGCGGATTGATCTTGAGCCGCCCCTGCGCGTCCGAAGTGTCGATCTCGAACCGCGGCAGTTGCGCGCGGGTCGAGGACTGGAACGCCTTGCGCCCGGTGAAAGTGGCATCGTAGCCGGCCAGCGCCTTGGCTAGCGGCCGCACCTTGCGGATCTCGCAACAGCCGTCGGGATCGAACGACCAGCGCAGCCCGTTTTCGTCCCGCTTCTCGAGCTCGTCCAGTTCAGGGTGGAGATTGACCAGATTGGTCAGCCCGAGCCGCTCGACCAGAACATCGCGATAGGCGAGCGTTTCGGGGAAATGCTTGCCGGTCTCGAGGAACAGCACCGGGATGCCGGGGTCGATCTGCGACAGCAGATGGAGCAGAACTGCACTTTCGGCACCGAAGCTGGAGACCGTCGCCAGATCGCCGACAAGATCGTCCGCCATCACCGCGCGCAGCATCTCCAGCGTGTCGCTGCCACGGAACATGCGGTTGAGGCGGATCGCGTCGTGCTCCGAAAAGCGGGGACGGGTGTCCAGTCGGTCGATGGCGCGCAGCTCGTTCATGCGTGCCGCTTGGTCCAGATCGGGGTACGTTCGTCCGCGGCGGACTGGTAGACATCGGGCCAGCGCGCCAGCGCCGCCTCGACATCGCCCGCATCGAGCGGCGCGTCGGGATCGAAGGAATCGAAGCCGCAGCGGCGCATATAGGCGAGCTGGTCGACCAGCACATCGCCCACCGCGCGCAATTCGCCCTCGTAACCCGCCTCGCGCAGGATCCGGGCGGAGGAATAGCCGCGTCCGTCGCCGAAAGCGGGGAAATTGACCTCGACCAGCTTCACCCGGTCCAGATGCGGGATCAGCTCGCGCGCCTCGTCGCCGGGTTCGATCCGGACCGCGAGCGCATCGTCCTGCTCGACGAAGGCATCGACGGTGACCGCTGCATGGTCGGCGATTGCGTCGCTGCGGTAGCGCAGCAGGCCGCTGTTGTGGCCCCGGCCATCAATAAGGGGCCCGTCAGTGTTGGTCACCGGATCAGCCATAGAGCGCCTCCTTGAACGGGGTCATGCCGATGCGGCGGTAGGTGTCGAGGAAGCGCTCGCCCTCGGTGCGTTCGCGCAGATAGACATCGGCGGCGGTCTCGACCGCATCGACGATGCCGTCCTCGTCGAAACCCGGCCCGGTGATCTTGGCGAGCGCGGTGTCTTCCGCCTCGCTCCCGCCGAGCGAGAGCTGGTAGTTCTCGACGCCTTTGCGATCGACCCCGAGGATGCCGATATGGCCCGCGTGGTGATGACCGCAGGCGTTGATGCAGCCCGAGATCTTGAGCTTCAGTTCGCCCAAAGCCTCGCCCTTGCCGCTGGCCTCGAAGCGCTCCGAAATCTTCTGCGCCACCGGGATCGAGCGGGCGTTGGCGAGGCTGCAATAGTCGAGCCCCGGACAGGCGATGATATCGCCGATCTGGTCGAGGTTGGGGGTAGAGAGTCCGGCTCCGTCGAGCGCTCGCCAGACTGCGGGCAGATCGGACTTGTGAACATGCGGCAGGACAATGTTCTGCGTGTGCATCACCCGCAATTCATCGAAGCCGTAACGCTCGGCGAGATCGGCCATCAGCCGCATCTGCTCGGCGGTGGCGTCGCCCGGAATCCCGCCCACCGGCTTGAGGCTGATCACCGCGGAGACGTAGCCGGGGGCCTTGTGCGGGTTGGTGTTGCGCTGCACCCAGCGCCGGAACGCCGGATCGGACGCGGTTTCTGCAGGCTCGCCGGAGGCAGAAGCCTCCTCGGCCGCCCGGAAGGCGGGATCGGCGAAGAAGCTGCGGATCCGCTCCAGCTCGGCGAAGGGCGGCTCGACGCCCTGATCGAGCAGATGTGCGTACTCTGCCTCGACCTGGCGGGTGTATTCCTCCGCACCCAGCTCATGGACGAGGATCTTGATCCGTGCCTTGTACTTGTTGTCGCGGCGACCGTGACGGTTGTAGACCCGCAGGCAGGCCTCGGCATAGGTGATCAGCCGGTCGAGCGGAACGAATTCGTTGATGCAGGGCGCGATCATTGGGGTCCGGCCCATGCCGCCGCCGACGTAGAAGGCGGCGCCTAATTCGGCTCTCCCATCTTCGGTGGCGCGCTCGACGATGCGGATGCCGATGTCGTGCAGCTTCATCGCCGCACGGTCGGTCTTCGAGGCGATCACCGCGATCTTGAACTTGCGCGGGAGGTACGCGAACTCGGGGTGGAAGCTCGACCACTGCCGCAGCAGCTCGGCATAGGGACGCGGATCGGTCGCCTCGTCGGCAGCGGCGCCGGCAAAATGATCGGAGCTGATGTTGCGGATGCAATTGCCGCTGGTCTGGATGGCATGCATCTCGACCTTGGCCAGATCGGCGAGGATATCGCCCGCATCCTCCAGCTTGATCCAATTGTACTGGATATTCTGGCGGGTAGTGAAATGGCCGTAACCGCGGTCGTATTTCTCGGCGATGTCGGCGAGCGCGCGCATCTGGTCGCCGCTGAGCGTGCCATAGGGCACCGCGACGCGCAGCATGTAGGCGTGGAGCTGGAGATAGAGCCCGTTCATCAGCCGCAGCGGCTTGAACTGGTCCTCGGTGAGCTTGCCCTCGAGGCGGCGGCGGCACTGGTCGCGGAATTCCTCGACCCGGGCGTCGACCATCGCCTGGTCGTATGTGTCGTAGCGGTACATCAGATCACCCACTTGCCGATATCGGGATCGGCGGGTTTGAGGGTCAGGTCGGGGCGCACGGTGGGGCCGAGCGCGCGCACCCGGTCCTTGATATGCGCGGGGCGGGGGCTGCCCCCTTCGAGTTCGGCATCGATCACGTAGGGGACGTTGACCCGGCGCGCCGATTCCTCGCGGCGGGCGATTTCGTCTTCCTTGCCGGTGACGTCGACCGCATCCTCGACATGGAGCGACCAGTCGCTCCCGGTCCACCAGGTGACCGCTCCGGTCTTGAGATCATTGCCGGTGAGAATTCTCATCGTGCGGTTTCCTGTGCAAGCTGGGCCAGCGTCGCATCCTCGCGCGCGGTCACTTCGCCGATCACGATCAGCGCCGGGCTGACCACGCGCTCGCGCTCGACCAGGTCGGGCAGCGCGGCGAGCGGGCCTCGGAGCACGCGCATGGCCGAACGGGTGGCGTTCTCGATCACGGCGATCGGCATGTCGGGGGCGAGGCCGTCGGCCATCAGCTTCTCGGCGATCTGCGGCGCGGTCTTGACGCCCATGTAGATGACCAGCGTGCGGCCCTTGCCCGCGAGCCCGGCCCAGTCCTGCTCGGCGAGCCCCTTGCACTGGCCGGCGACGAAGCTGACCGCGCTCGAGGCGTCGCGGTGAGTGAGCGCGATCTGCGCGGCAGCGGCGGCGCCATTGGCGGCGCTGATCCCGGGGACGATCTCGACCGCGACACCGGCGGCTCGTGCGGCCTCGGCTTCCTCGCCGCCGCGCCCGAAGACCAGCGGATCGCCTCCCTTCAGGCGCACCACCATCCGCCCGGCGCGCGCCTCGCGCACCAGCAGGGCGTTGATCTCGTCCTGCGCCATGCTGTGGTGCGAACGGCGCTTGGCGACCGAGATGAGCGTCGCATCCCGGTGGGCGAAATCGAGAATGTCGTCGGAGACCAGTCCGTCGTGAACGATCACGTCGGCGGCCGCGATCAGCCGCGCGGCGCGCAGCGTCAGCAGGTCGGGATCGCCGGGTCCGGCGCCCACGAGATGGATGATGCCTGTGTTTCGCATGAGGGGAAAATGCCCCCGCGCTCGCTTCGGCGCCAATCAGAATGCTTGCGCGCCGGCACAGTTCAGCTTTTGAAATGTGGGCTAGCCGCCCGCGAAGCTAGTCTTTGCCGCCGTCCGCGTCCGCAGCCTGGCGCTGAGCCAGCGCCTCGATCAGCCGTTCGAACTGATCGCTGTCGCGCAGATTGATGTCGCGCTGCGGGAACGGGATCTCGATGTCGTGTTCCTTGAACAGCCACCACAACCGCTTGAGTACGGCAGAGCGGACATTGCCGACGCCTTCCTCGGGGTCCTGGATCCAGGTGTGGATGACGAAATTGACCGAGGAATCTCCATATTCGCTCATCCACACCGTGGGTGGCGGCGTCTTGAGCACGCGGGGCGCGTCCTTCGCCGCCTCGAGCATCAGCTCCTCGGCCTTCTTCATATCCGCGCCGTAGCTGACCCCGACCGGGATCTGCATGCGGACGTTCTTGGAGGAATAGGACCAGTTCTCGACCTGATTGATCATCAGGTTCTCGTTCGGGATCAGGTACTCGCGCTGGTCGCGGGTGGTGACCGAAACCGCGCGGACCCCGATCTTGCGAATCTGGCCGAAGGTCTCCTTGCCGGTGGTGTCGGCGACCGCGATGACGTCGCCGGGCTTGATCGACTTGTCCATCAGCAGGATGATCCCCGCGATCAGATTGCCGAAGGTTTTCTGCAGACCGAACCCGATCGCGAGCCCGAAAGCGCCCGAGAACACCGCCAGCGCGGTGAGATCGACCCCCAGCAGGTCGATCCCGATGAAGAACGCCATCCCCCATACGGCTATGGTGAGAATCTTGCGCCCGAGCAGCTGCTGGGCATCGTCGAAGCGGGTGAATCGGCGCAGCAGCCAGTTGAGCGACTTGGTTGTCAGCCAGGCGAGGGTGAGAACGAAGGCGACGATCGCCCCCACCACCACCACATCCCAAACCGACAGGCGGAAATCGCCGACGCTGAGAGCCAGCGCATCCAGCGTATCGAGGAAGTCGCCCGCCACCTCGCTCTGTGCGGATACCCGCTCGCGGATGTCTTCGGATGCCGCGACGCTTTCGAGTGCGGGCGCAGGCTCGGCAAGGCTCCAGGCTTGTTCGACCGGCGCCCCGTCCACGGCAGGCACCGCTCCGGCCTGGGTGGGCGCATCGGTAGGTGGGGAGGGCATCGGGGCGGTCATTGGTGTTCCATGGCGGCCAAGGCCCGTTCTAGATCGGCGATAAGGTCTTGCTGGTCCTCGAGCCCGACAGATAGGCGGATGGCATAGCGGTCGCCATCCTGCCAGCCCGGCCTCGGCCAGTCCATTCGCGCGCGGATCGGCTCCACGTCGAAGGGCAGGGCAAGGCTTTCGAACCCGCCCCAGCTGTAGCCGATCCCGAACAGTTCGAGCGCATCGATCAGCCGGCAGCGCGCCGCATCGTCGCGGCCCGACAGCACGAAGCTGAACAGCCCGCAGCCGCCGGTGAAATCACGCCGCCACAATTCGTGGCCGGTATCGGAGGGGAGCATCGGGCACAGCACATGGGCGACCTCGGGTCGCGCCGACAGCCATCCGGCCAGAGCGAGCGCGGTGCGGGTGCTGCGCTCCAGCCGCAATTGCATGGTGCGCAAGCCGCGCAGCGCCAGCGCCGCATCGTCGGGCGAGACCACATGGCCCAGTTCCTGCGCGGTCCGGCGCAGCGCGCGATGCCAGCGCTCGCCCGCGCTGGCCGCGCCCATCATCAAATCCGAATGCCCGCCGACATGCTTTGTAAGCGCCTGCACCGTAATATCGCAACCGCGATCGAGCGCGGGGAAGCCGAGCGAAGTGGCCCAGGTGTTGTCGATGAGGCTGACCGCGCCGCGCTCGCGCGCCTCGTCGGCGAGCGCCGGGATGTCGCAGACCTCCATCGTCAGGCTGCCGGGGTTCTCCAGCCACACCGCGCGGGTGCGATCGCAGAATGCTGCGCGATAGGCGGCGATGTCGAGCGGATCGAAGAACCGGGCATCGATGCCGAGCCGCGCGAGCAGTCCCTTGGCCATCGCGCGGCTGGGATCGTAGGCATTGTCCGTCACCAGCAGCACGTCGCCGGGCTTGAGCACCGCCAGCAGCGCGCCCGCAATCGCCGCAACGCCGCTGGGGTAGAGCACCGTGCCCTGCGCGCCGGGCTCGAGAGCGGTCAGCGCCTCGGCGAGCGCCCATTGCGTCGGCGAGCCGCGCCGGCCGTAGAAGAAATTGCCATCGGCATTGCTCTTCGTGCCCGCGCGCAGATCGGCGCAATCGGCGTAAAGATGCGTGCTGGCGCGGTACACCGGCGGATTGACGACGTGCGGATCGGGGCTGCGCCCTCCGGTCACCAGTCTCGTCGCGGGTAACAGTTTGTTTTCCCTTGTCCCGGTCATGCTGCGCGCGCCGCTCCCGTTTCCTTGGGGGTGGCGGGATCGGCCCCCCATTCCGCCCAGCTGCCGTCGTAGAGCGCGGCATCATCGACCCCGGCGAGATGCAGCGCGAAGAGCAGCACCGAGGCGGTCATCCCGCTGCCGCAGCTGGCGGCGATCGGCCGATCGAGATCGATCCCGGCGTCATGGAAGGCGCGGCGCAGTTCCTCGGGCGATTTGTAGGTGCCGTCGGAAGCGAACAGGTTGCGGAAGAAAACATTGCGCGCGCCGGGGATATGTCCGCCCGGAAGTTCGTGGATCGTATCGGCGCTGGTGCCGAGGAAGCGCGCGGCATCGCGGGCGTCGACGACCTGCTCGGTGCGGCTGGCGCAATTGGCGAGCATGTCGGCCTTGCTGCGGACGCGCGCAGCCGGCTCGGTGGCCGCGAACTCCGATGGCGACACTTCGACCGTGCCCTTCTCGATCGCGCGCCCTTCCGCTCGCCACTTCGCCCAGCCGCCATCGAGCAGCGCCACATCCGTCAACCCGTAGAGGCGAAAGATGAACCAGGCGCGCGCCGCACTGGCGATCGCGCTGTCGTCATAGAGCACGATCCGGC
The DNA here is from genome assembly GCF_030717865.1 of Qipengyuania benthica. Taxonomy (NCBI): domain Bacteria; kingdom Pseudomonadati; phylum Pseudomonadota; class Alphaproteobacteria; order Sphingomonadales; family Erythrobacteraceae; genus Qipengyuania; species Qipengyuania benthica. The sequence goes on from NZ_JAVAIL010000001.1 coordinate 946,373, forward strand.
TGGTCGGAGCGATCCGCAAGGCGGACATCCGGGCCGAGAATTGCGCAGAAGTCGGCAGCGTGTTGCCCACCTGAGCCTCGGCGTCGTGCAGGCTCGGAAGATCGAGGAAGCGCGCACCGGGAATGTGGGCAGCAAGGAAATCCTCGCGCGGGTCGCGTTCGACGTCGGGCAGGTGCTTGGTGGCATCGAGGATGACGAGATCGGGATCGGCGAGATGTTCGGTCAGCCATTGCGTCGAAACGAGAGTGTCCATGCCCTTCGACTAGCGGTCTGCGGGAGCCTAGTCGAGCGGCCCGATGGGACGAGGCTAGTCGAGCGCGCGCTGCGCCAACGGTTCATAGCCGCGCGGGCCCTCGTCGAGCCGGAACGGCTGGAGACGGCCGCTGCCGCCGGTCCCCTGCTGACCGATCGCCAAAGTCTGCGCCTGCGGCGCGATTCCGTCGGCAATCGTGCGCAGCCGGAGCAGCGGCACCAGCAGCGGGGTGTCGCCCTGGCGCAGGATGCCGGCCTGCGACAGCGGCAGTTGCAGCTTGCCCTCGAAGCGCGCCGACTGACCCGGTGCGAGCCGGGGCATGGTGTGGCGCGGTTCGAGCGCGGTATCGGCCATCGCGACCTGCTGCTCGACCGGGCGGTCGCCGCTGGCGGAGCCCAGATCGGCTTCGATGACGACATTGCTCAGCGCCTCGGTCCCGCGATTGAGGACGGTGAGCCGGTAGCTGAGCGTCGCCGCCATGACGCTGCGGCTGAGGCGGATCGCTTCTGGGCGCAGCGTGAGCGCGGCGCGCGACGCGGCGACGGTCGGGCCGCCGTCCTGGCCGCCGCCCTTGCGCACCACCGGCGGTTCGATCTGTGGCGGCACAGTCTTGGCACGCGAGCGGCGCAGCGCCCAGGCGGCGACGATCGCCAGAAGGGCAAGCAGACCCAACCCGGCGAACCACCACCACGCCGACTTGCTTTCTGTCTCGGTGGAGGCGACGCCAGCGGCGGGCGCGGGAGAAGCGAGGGTCGGTGCGGGCAGGTTGCCGACCGGCGGGCTCGCTTCAACGGCGGACGGGTCTTGCTCCATCTCGCCCCCTGAACCGGGCTCCGCAGTGCTAGTCTGCCCCGTCAGGCGGGGCGGAGCCGCCGGAGCCTCGCGGTTCGCCGTCAGCGTGGCGCCCGGCGTGACTGCTGGACGAGGCTGACCGCGCGGCTCGGGAGTCGGAGTGGCGATGGGGCTGCGCGCAGGAACGGGGATCGGGCTCGCGACTGCGGTCGGCCGCGGGGAGGGTGTAGGGGTGGAGGTGGGCGTAGATAGCGGTCGGGGTGCCGTCGGGATCCCGCTCTCGAGATCGACCGGCCCCTGCACCCTGGGACTCGGCGTCGCGGTGGGCGCGGGGTTCGGGGGGAGCTGAAAATCCTGCGCCGATTGTGCCGAGACCGCAACCGGTGCGATCAGGGGCCAGGTCAAGAAAGCCAGAGCGGGCAACGATAGTCGGGATGTGGGGCGGGTCATTGCCATGCTTGCAGATGGAACGGGCCGAGCGTGTCGGGAAGCCGCGCTGAATAGGCTGTGAAGCCTCGCTCTCCAAGCGATCGCTTGCGCATGCGTGTCGGAACCGGCAGGAGCGCGGCATGGGCACCACACCAAACCCCAAATTTCTCGGGCGAGACAGCTCGCTTCCCGCCTCGCCGGAAGCGGCGGAGCTGGACTATGTTCCCAACCCGCGCAGCGGCGAGCTCTACATGGTCCGCTTCGCCGCGCCCGAATTCACCTCGCTGTGCCCGGTCACCGGCCAGCCCGATTTCGCGCATCTGGTGATCGACTATGCACCGGGCGAAACCATCGTCGAATCCAAGAGCCTCAAGCTCTTCCTCGGCAGCTTCCGCAATCATTGCGGTTTCCATGAGGATGTCACGGTCGGGATCGGCAAGCGGTTGTTCGACGAGATGCAGCCCAAGTGGCTGCGGATCGGCGGCTATTGGTATCCGCGTGGCGGTATACCGATCGATGTGTTCTGGCAGAGCGGCGCTCCGCCACAGGCGCTCTGGCTGCCCGATCAGGGTGTCGCATCCTACAGAGGGAGAGGATGATGAAGGATTTCATGGAAAAGCTGCCCAAATACGCGCTGTGGCTGTCGCTGGCGGTGCTGGTGTGGTTCGTCTTCGCGGTGTTCGCGCCCAAGATCGGGCTGATCGGCTGGCAAACGGGCTTCCTCTTCATGACGGTGCAGGCCGGACCGATCCTGATCGCGATCGCCGCCGCCGTGGCGCTTGTCGCGCTGGCGCTGGCATTTTTCCGCACGCCGCGCGGGGTCTGGTGGAAAGCGGCGCTCGCGCTGGCGATCCCGGTCGTGCTGTTCGCCGGGCTGATGTCGGTCCGCGCGCAGGGGAATGCTGCGCCGCCGATCCACGATGTCGCGACCGATGTCTACGATCCGCCGCAGTTCTCCGCGCAAACCCTGGCGATGCGCGAGGAGTGGGGCGCGAATGAACTCAACGATTATTCCACCCCGCTCGGCCGACTGGAGATGTGGCAGGACAGGGTGGATCCGAGCCTTGCGATCAAGACGCACGCCGATGTCATCGCCGAAAACTACGGCGATCTGCAGCCCATCGCCACCGAGCAGGTGAGCCAGGCCGAGGCGCTGGATGCCGCAGTTGCCGCGATGGCGGATATCGGCTTGCAGGACATCCGCCGCGATCCCGCCGCCGGAACCGTGGAAGGCGTGGCCGAAACCTTCGCTTACGGCTTTCGCGACGATGTGATCGTGCGGGTGCGCGACGGCAGGATCGATTTGCGCTCGGCGAGCCGGGTGGGGCTTTCGGATCTTGGCTACAACGCCGAGCGCCTGCGCGATCTGTCCGACGCGATCGAGGACCGGCTGGGGAACTGATGTCCCGTTGGGTCCGTGCGATGCGGAAGAATGGTGCCGGCTAGAGGATTCGAACCCCTGGCCCCCTGATTACAAATCAGGTGCTCTACCAACTGAGCTAAGCCGGCGTCGTCGCCCTCATGCAGCGAAGCGGTAGGGCGACATCATCCTGCGCCTTTCGATCAAACCGCGCCGAAAGTCCAGCCTTCGGTGCGAGCGATCTCCGGCGTCATTCCGGTTGGATTCCAGCGGCGCGGATCGCCGGCGACCGTGCGCAACCAGGCGGCGGCGAGCAGCGCGTCGGTAGCGTGATCGTCGATCGGGCCTGCGCCTTCGACAGTGGGAGAGCCAAGCGCGACCAGCGCCTCGTTCAACGCCTCATAGCTGCGCATCTTGGCGTGGCCGGCGCTGCGGCCCGCCTCGCGCGCGGCGAGCGAGGTGTAGATTTCAACGATCACCGAGCCTGTGTCCTCGGTCGGATCGACCGGCCAGACCGGGAGATGGCCGCGCAGCCGATGCAGCATCCGCATTCCGGTGAGCGAGGATTTGCCGACCTGCGCCGCGCCGACGAGGTTGAAATTCGAATAGGGTTTGCAGCCCATCGCCGCCTGCGCGTGTTCGGTCACCCGAAACCGCCCGCGGCCATGCGCGGCGTCGTCGCAGCCGAAACGCGCGCCGGTCTCGCTCCCGTCGCGGAAGTAAGGGCGGATCGCGGGATGCGCGACCATGCTGTTGGCCGCGAGATGGGGTTCCTCGGCGGCGATCGAGTCGACCAGCGCCCACAGTGCTGGAGCATCGGTGGGCGAGTTCGACCATCCGGGGAAATAGGCGCCGCAGTCCGCGCTCGGCAGCGCGATGCCGAGATCGAGGCCGATCAGCGTATCGGGCGGCAGATCGTCGCGCAGAATGGCGAGCACCTCGGCTCGGCTCCAGCCCTTTTTGCTCTCGACCAGAACCGGCGGCCCGCCGCGCGCATCGGCCAGCGCCAGCGCGATGCCCTTGTGGCGTTCGCCCCTGGCGCCCGACCAGTCGATGGCGAGAAAATGAGCGAACCGGCTCACCCGCGGGTGCGCCGCAGCTTGTCCCAATAGTCCATCCGCTTGGCGATCTCGCGCTCGAAGCCGCGCTCGATCGGCTCGTAATAGCTCTGCGGCTCCATCTCCTCGGGCCAGTAGTCGTCACCCGAGAAGCCTTCCTCCGAATTGTGATCGTAGCTGTAGCCCGCGCCATAGCCGATCTCCTTCATCAGCTTGGTGGGCGCGTTGAGGATGTTGGGCGGCGGCATCAGGCTGCCGGTTTCCTTCGCGCTCTTCCACGCCGCCTTCTGTGCCTTGTAGACGGCGTTCGATTTGGGCGCGGTGGCGAGGTAGAGGCAGGCCTGCGCCAGTGCCAGCTCGCCTTCGGGGCTGCCGAGGAACTCGTATGCATCCTTCGCGGCCATGCATTGCGTCAGCGCCTGGGGATCGGCGAGGCCGATATCCTCCACCGCCATGCGCACCAGGCGCCGCGCGAGGAAGCGCGGTTCCTCGCCCGCAGTGAGCATCCGCGCAAGGTAATAGAGCGCCGCCTGCGGATCGGAGCCGCGCACCGCCTTGTGGAGCGCGGAAATGAGATTGTAATGCCCGTCGCGATCCTTGTCGTAAACCGCGACGCGGCGCTGCAGGAAGCGGCCGAGTTCGGCGGGGCCGAGCGGCTGGTCGAGCTGTGCATGGTAGAGCGTTTCGGCCTGGTTGAGCAGGAACCGCCCGTCGCCATCGGCGCTGGCGATCAGTGCATCGCGCGCCGGATCGGTGACCGGGAGCGGTCCTTCGAGCGTCTCGGCGCGGTCGAGCAGCTGGCCCAGCGCTTCGGCACCAAGGCGGTGGAGGATGAGCACCTGCGCGCGGCTGAGCAGCGCGGCGTTGAGCGCGAAGCTGGGGTTCTCGGTGGTCGCGCCGACCAGCGTCACCGTGCCGCGCTCGACGAAGGGCAGGAAACCGTCCTGTTGCGCGCGATTGAAGCGGTGGATTTCGTCCACGAACAGCAGCGTTCGCTGACCAACCTCGGCGGCGCGGTCGGCAGCGGCGAAGGCCTTCTTGAGATCGGCGACCCCCGAGAATACCGCGCTGACGCTCTCGAAGCGCATCCCGACGCTGGCGGCGAGCAGGCGGGCGATGGTGGTCTTGCCGGTGCCGGGCGGGCCCCACAGGATCATCGAGGACAGCCGCCCCGCCGCGACCATGCGGCCGATCGGTCCTTCGGGGCCGGTCAGATGGTCCTGCCCGATGACCTCGCCGAGCGTGGCGGGGCGCAGGCGGTCGGCGAGCGGGGCGTCTTCGCGGGGAGGGGGTTCTGACACATCTGACACGGTGTCGGGGAAGAGATCGGCCATCGCTCCCATGTAGGGAATGGCGAGGGGAAATCCATCATCGCGGGTGCCGAAGGTGCTTTTGCAAAGCCGCTTTGCACCAGGCGCCGATGGGCGTAAGTTGACGCCTCGAGGCAAGGGGGAGGATGACGATGACGACACTTCCGGCACGAACGCCATGGCATCTGTGGGCGGTGGGCGCGATCTCGCTGCTGTGGAACGCCTTCGGTGCGAACGACTATCTTCAGACGCAGCTCGGCAACCTCGAATACATGGAGGGCATGGTCACCGACATGGGAGTGAGCGCCGAGGCAGCGCTGGCCTATTTCATCGGCTTCCCCGGCTGGGTCCATGCTTTCTGGGCGCTCGGCGTCTGGAGCAGCGTGCTCGGCTCGGTCCTGCTGCTGATGCGGCTGCGCTATGCGGTCTGGGCCTTCGCGCTGGCGTTGCTGGGGCTCGCGGGCACGACCTTCTATCAGGCGATGAGCGAGCAGCCCGAATGGGTGACGAGCGGGCCCAGCGCGGCGATTTCCATCGTGATCTGGTCGATCGCCACATTCCTGCTGATCTACGCGCTCAGCATGAAGAACAAGGGCGTGCTGCGCTGACCGATCTTAGCGCTTGCGCTCCCGCAACCGCAGATAGGTATCGACCACCGCCTGGTTGATCGCATCCCAGGAATAGGCGCGGGCGCGGCGCTCACCCGCATCGCCATGCTCGCGCAGCAGCGCAGGCTCGGTGCAATAGGGCGCCAGCGCGCGGGCGAAGGCGGCGGCATCGCCCGGCGGGACCAGCGCGCCAGTTTCGCCATCGACCACCAGGCTAGCGGCGCCGGTCGCGCCGGCGGCGACCACGGGCAGGCCGCTGGCCATCGCCTCGAGCGTGACATTGCCGAAGGTCTCGGTGACCGAAGGATTGAAGAAGACATCCGCGCTCGCCAGCGCGCGGCCCAGATCGCGCCCGGTCTGGAAGCCGGCGAAGCTCGCGCCGGGCATCGCCCCCTCGAACCAGCCGCGCGCCGGGCCGTCGCCGATCACCAGCACCTTGTGCGCGACCTGCATCCTGCGCAGTTCGGCGATCGCCGCGGCGAAGGTGTCGAGCCCCTTTTCCATCACCAGCCGCCCGAGGAAGGCGATCGCGACCTCGTCGTCCGCGATGCCTTGCGCGCGGCGCCATCCGAGATCGCGCCGCGCGGGATCGAAGATGTCGCGATCGACCCCGCGCGACCAGATCGAGATGTCGTGGTGCATCCTTTGCGCCTTGAGCTCGGCGATCTGGCTCTCGGAGGGCGCGACCAGCGCATCGCAGCGATTGTAGAAGCGGCGCAGCATCGCTTCGACCACAGGCTCGAGAAAGCCCAGCCCGTAATAGCGCGGATAGGTCTCGAAGCGGGTGTGAACCGAGGCCAGCACCGGGATGCCGCGTCGCCGCGCCCATCTGAGCGCCGCATGGCCGCCCGGATCGGGGGAGGCGATGTGCATCAAATTGGGCGCGAATGCGTCCAGATCGCGCTTCACCGCGGCATCGATTCCGGTGGCCATGCGGTATTCGCCGCGCCCTTTCACCGGCATCCGGACATTGGGGAGGCCGATCAGATCGCCGGTCGGCTCGAAATCGGGCTCGGCTACGGTCGGAGCATAGACGCGTACCGCCGCGCCCTGCGCCAGCAGATAGCCCACCAGCCGGTTCAGCGCCTGATTCGCTCCATCGCGGGTGTAATTGTAATTGCCGCTGAAGAGGGCGATGCGAAGATCGGTGACAGCCATCCTGCGCGGGCTCATAGGCGAGGCTCAAAGCTTTGGCGAGACAGGAGATCGCGCCTGCGAGAGGGCGCAAGCCGGAGCGATGCGCTCACCGCGTCTCGCAACCGGGCTGTCGATGAAATCCTGTTTCGCGTTGACTTGCTGCGGCGCAACATTAGGTCCGGCGCCGGGCCACGCGGTCCCAACGCCGCGCGAGCTCTCTGCAAGGAGAGAATACATGACTGCCAATACCGAACCGGCATTGAAGCCGGAGCGTCCGTTTTTTTCATCCGGACCCACCGCCAAGCACAAGGGCTGGGCGCTTTCCAAACTCCAGACCGGATCGCTGGGCCGTTCGCACCGCTCGAATGTGGGCAAGGCGCGGCTCAAGCACGCCATCGACCTGTCCAAGGAACTGCTCGGCATTCCCGAAGACTATCTGGTCGGGATCATGCCCGGGTCCGATACCGGTGCGCTGGAATGCGCGATGTGGACGATGCTCCATCCCGATCGCCCGGCGACGGTCGCGGCCTGGGAAAGCTTCGGCAATGTCTGGATTCAGGACGCGGTCAAGCAGTTGAAACTGCCCCGATTGACCACGCTCGATGCCGATTACGGCGAAATCCCCGATCTCGCCTCGATCCCGCAGGGCGACGATGTCGTCTTCACCTGGAACGGCACCACTTCGGGCGCCAAGATCCCGGACACCGACTGGCTCGAAGCTGACCGCGAAGGCGTCACCATCAACGATGCCACCAGCGCGATCTTCGCGATGGAGATGGATTGGCCCAAGCTCGATGCCACGACCTACAGCTGGCAGAAGGTGATGGGATCGGAAGCGCAGCACGGCATGCTGATCCTCAGCCCCAAGGCGGTCGAGCGGATCGAGAACACCGATCCTGTATGGCCGCTGCCCAAGCTGTTCCGGCTCAAGAAGGGCGACAAGCTCAACCGCGCGATCTTCGAGGGTGCGACGATCAACACCCCTTCGATGCTGGCGACCGAGGACTATATCCTCGCGCTCGAATGGGCGAAGTCGATCGGCGGGCGAAAAGCGATGTTCGAACGCGCCGATGCCAATGCCAAGATCGTCACCGACTGGATCGAGGCGACCCCGTGGCTGCGCAACATGGTCCCCGACCCGGCGCAGCGCACCAACACCGGCGTGTGCTTCGTCTTCCAGGGCGATTACTACGACAGCCTCACCGAAGAAGAGCAGGCCAAGGTGCCTGGGCGCATCGCCAAGATGCTCGAGGATCGCGATGTAGGCTATGATTTCAACGGCTATCGCGACGCCCCGCCGAGTCTGCGCATCTGGTGCGGCGGAACCGTCGAGCAGGAGGATCTGAAACGCCTGCTGCCGTGGATCGAGTGGGCCTACGGTCGCCTGCAGGCCTAGTGCGCGTCCCCGCACAGGCGGGGCCGCAAGCCGCTTCATCGTCATACATTACACGAGGTCCGCGCCTGCGCGGAAACTCGCACGGGAATTCAGACCATGACCAAACCCAAAGTCCTCATCTCGGACAAGATGGACCCCAACGCCGCGCGCATCTTCACGGAGCGCGGCTGCGAGGTCGACGTCAAGACGGGCATGACGCCCGAGGAACTCAAGGCTTGCATCGGCGAATACGACGGCCTTGCCATACGCTCCTCCACAACCGTGACGCCCGAGATCATTGCAGCCGCGACCAAGCTCAAGGTGATCGGCCGCGCCGGTATCGGGGTCGACAATGTCGATATTCCGGCGGCAAGCGCGCATGGCGTGGTGGTGATGAACACGCCGTTCGGCAATTCGATCACAACCGCCGAGCACGCGATCGCCATGATCATGGCGCTGGCCAGGCAGATTCCGGAAGCCAATGCGCGGACGCAGGCGGGCGAATGGCCCAAGAGCGCCTTCATGGGCGTGGAGGTCACCGGCAAGACGCTGGGCCTGATCGGCGCGGGCAATATCGGCTCGATCGTCGCTGCGCGCGCGCAGGGCCTGCGGATGAAGGTGATCGCCTACGATCCCTTTCTGACGCCGGATCATGCAGTCGAGATCGGGGTCGAGAAGGTCGATCTCGAGACGCTGCTCGCGCGCGCCGATTTCATCACGCTGCACACCCCGCTGACCGACGAGACGCGCAACATCCTCTCGGCCGAGAATCTCGCCAAGACGAAGAAGGGCGTGCGGATCGTCAATTGCGCGCGCGGCGGCTTGATCGACGAGGCGGCGCTCGCCCAACTGCTTGCCAGCGGGCATGTGGCGGGGGCGGCGCTCGACGTCTTCGCCACCGAACCGGCCAAGGAAAGCCCGCTGTTCGGCCAGCCCAATTTCATCTGCACCCCGCATCTGGGCGCATCCACCACCGAGGCGCAGGTCAATGTCGCGCTTCAGGTGGCCGAGCAGATGAGCGACTATCTGGTCGATGGCGGGGTGAGCAACGCGCTCAACATGCCCAGCCTCAGCGCCGAGGAAGCGCCCAAGCTGCGTCCCTATATGGCGCTGGCCGAAAAGCTGGGCAGCCTCGTCGGGCAGCTGGCGCATGGCAATCTGACCAAGATCAGCATCGAGCGCGAGGGCGCCGCGGCGGGGCTCAACGGCAAGCCGATCACCGGCGCGGTGCTGGCGGGCTTCATGCGGCGCTATTCGGAAAGCGTGAACATGGTCAACGCGCCCTATCTCGCCAAGGAGCGCGGGCTGGAGGTCAGCGACGTCCGCCACGAACGCGAGGGCATCTACCAGACGCTGCTGCGCGTGACGGTGGCGACCGAACAGGGCGACCGCTCGGTGGCGGGCACGCTGTTCGGCACCGATTCGCCGCGCCTGGTAGAAATTTTCGGCGTGGGTATCGAGGCGGCGCTGGAAGGGCACATGCTCTATATCGTCAACGAGGACGCGCCGGGGTTCATCGGTCGAATCGGTACCTTGTTGGGAGAACACGACATCAACATCGGCACCTTCCATCTCGGCCGCCGCGAGGCGGGTGGGGAGGCCACGCTGCTGCTGAGCGTCGATGCGCCGATACCCGCCGAGGTGATCAAGCAGGCTTGTGCTCTGGAAGGCGTCAAGCTGGCGATCCCGCTGGCGTTCTGAGTCCGCTAGCAGCGAAAGCACTCGTCCCGAGCTTGTCGAAGCACCGTTTTATCTTCTAGCGCGGCTGCGCATCCGAAGAACGGTCCCCGGCAGGCTCGGGGCGAAGCGAGTGAGTTATTATGCCAAGCCCCGACACGACCTCGGCCGACGACCTCCTGCCAGAAGGTCTGGAAGATCGCCTGCCCCGCGAAGCCGCCGCAGCCACGCGGGCGATGCGCGCGATTCTCTCGGCGATGGACGCGCATGGCTACGACCGGGTGCGCCCGCCGCTGGTGGAGTTCGAACGTTCGCTCGCCGGGCGGATGGAGGGGGTCCACACCCGCCGCATGGTGCGCTTCACCGATCCGGTCAGCCTGCGCACGCTCGCGCTGCGTTCGGATATGACTGTCCAGGTCGGACGCATCGCCGCCACCCGGATGGCGGCGGCGCCGCGCCCGCTGCGGCTGTGCTACGGCGGCGAGGTCGCGACGATCCGTTCGGACCATCTCGATCCGGCGCGGCAACGCCTGCAGCTCGGTGCGGAACTGATCGGCAGCGACAGCGTCGACGCGGCGGTGCAGATCGTACTGCTGGCGCTCGAAGCGCTCGAGGCTGCGGGCGTGGCCAACGTCTCGGTCGATTTCACGCTGCCCGACCTGGTGGATACGCTGGCCGCAGCAGCGTTTCCGCTCGCCGATGGCGAAATCGAGGCGGTGCGCCGCGAACTCGACACCAAGGACGCCGGCGGGCTGGCGCAGGTGCCGGGCGGGGAAGCCTATCTGCCGCTGCTCTACGCGGCAGGACCCTTCGCCGAGGCGGTGGAGCGATTGGCGGCGATCGATGCGCAGGGCGCGCTTGCCAGCCGGATCGCCGGCCTGCGCAGCATCGCCGCTGCAGTAGGAGACAGGGCGCGGCTGACGCTCGACCCGAGCGAGCGGCACGGCTTCGAATATCAGAGCTGGTTCGGCTTCACCCTCTACGCAGACGGCGCGCGCGGCGCGCTGGGGAGGGGCGGGACCTATGCGATCAAGGGCAGCGACGAGGTCGCGACCGGCTTCTCGCTCTACGTGGAACCCGTGCTCGAGGCGCTGGGCGGCGGCAGCGAGGAGCTACGCCCCACGGTATTCCTGCCGCTGGCACACGATCGCGACGCCGCCGCCGCGTTGCGCAGCACAGGCTGGCGCACTCTGGCGGCGGTGAGCGAGGCGGACGATGCGGCAGCGCTGGGCTGCACGCACCGGCTGGAGGGCGGGGCGGCGGTTCCGCTCTAGCAGAACTCGCTGGGGTCGGGGCCCATCCGGCCATCGGCATTATCGAGCGCGTCGATCCGCGCCATCTGATCCTCCGAGAGTTCGAACGACAGCGCCTTGAAATTGGCCTCGATATGATCGCGGCTGCTCGCCTTGGGGATGGTCGAGAGCCCGTGCTGGATGTGCCAGCGGATGATCACCGCGCTGGCCGGCTGGCCGGTTTCCTCCGCGATGGCCTTGATCGCGGGGTTCTCCAGCCCATCGCCCTGGCCGAGCGGCGACCAGCTCTGGGTGACGATGCCCAGTTCCTTGTGGAGCTGGCGCAATTCGCGCTGCTGGAAGCTGGGGTGCAGTTCGATCTGATTGACCGCGGGGGTGACACCGGTCTCGTCGATGATCCGGCGCAGATCCTGTTCGCGGAAGTTCGACACGCCGATCGACTTGGCCTTGCCCTCATCGCGCAGTTCGATGAACGCCTTCCAGGTGTCCACGAACTCGCGCTTGTCGGGGCAGGGCCAGTGAATCAGCAGCATGTCGACATGATCGCGGCCCAGCCGTTCGAGGCATTTGTCGGCGGCCTTCTTGGCGCGGTCGAAGCCCTGGCTCTCGTTCCAGACCTTGGTCTGGAGGAAGATGTCGGCCCAGTCGCCCACGCCTTGACCCACACCCTTCTCGTTCTGGTAGATCGCGGCGGTATCGACCAGCCAGTAGCCGACATCGAGCGCAGTGCGGACCGCCTCGGGCGCGTCGGCATCGTCGATCTTGTAGGTGCCGAAGCCCAGCTGCGGGATCTGGCGGTCGTCGTTGAGAGTGAGGGTGGGGTAATCGGTCATGGGTTCTCCTTTGCCCTGACAATGGTGCAGCGAGGCCAAGTATCCCGAAACCCGCTTGCCCTGCCATCACCCAGCGCCTACCGCCCGCCCCGTTTGTTTCCCAGCAGGTGAATGCAGCCAGATGGCCAATGTGACCGTGATCGGCGCCCAATGGGGCGATGAAGGCAAGGGCAAGATCGTCGACTGGCTCGCCAGCCGCGCCGATGCCGTGGTGCGATTCCAGGGTGGGCACAATGCCGGCCACACGCTGGTGATCGACGGAACCACCTACAAGCTCTCGCTGCTGCCATCGGGCATCGTCTCGGGCACGCTGTCGGTGATCGGCAATGGCGTGGTGCTCGACCCCTGGGCGCTCAAGTCCGAGATCGAGAAGCTGGAAAGCCAGGGCGTCACCATCAACGACGACAATCTCGCGGTGGCGGACAATTGCCCGCTGATCCTGCCGCTCCACCGCGATCTCGACGGCCTGCGCGAAACCGCGGCGGGCCAGGGTAAGATCGGGACCACCGGGCGCGGCATCGGCCCGGCTTACGAGGACAAGGTCGGTCGCCGCGCTATCCGGGTCTGCGATCTGGCGCATCTCGACCGCCTCGATCCGCAACTCGACCGGCTGTGCGCGCATCACGATGCGCTGCGCGCCGGTTTCGACCAGCCGCCGGTCGATCGCGAGGAATTGCTCGACCAGCTGCGCGAGATTGCGCCCTTCGTGCTGCAATATGCGCAGCCGGTGTGGAAGCGCTTGAAGAAGGTGCGCAAGGCCGGCGCCAAGATCCTGTTCGAGGGCGCGCAGGGTGTGCTGCTCGATATCGACCACGGCACCTATCCCTTCGTCACCAGCTCGAACACCGTCAGCGGCACCGCCGCGGCGGGAAGCGGGCTCGGCCCCAACAGCACCGGCTATGTGCTCGGCATCGTCAAGGCCTACACCACAAGGGTCGGCTCGGGTCCGTTTCCGACCGAACTCTCCGACTCGATCGGCCAGCGGCTGGGCGAGCGCGGCCATGAATTCGGCACCGTCACCGGGCGCCAGCGCCGGGTCGGCTGGTTCGATGCGGTGCTGGTGCGCCAGACCTGCTCGATCTCGGGCGTCACCGGGATCGCGCTGACCAAGATCGACGTGCTCGACGGGCTCGACCAGGTAAAGATCTGCACCGGCTACCGGCTGCGCGGACAGGTCTACGACTATCTCCCCAGCCATGCCGCCGATCAGGAAGCGGTCGAGCCGATTTACGAGACGATGGAAGGCTGGCACGAATCGACCGCCGGCGCGCGCAGCTATGCCGAGCTGCCCGCCAATGCGATCAAATACATCCAGCGCGTCCAGGAGCTGATCGAAACGCCGGTAGCGCTGGTCAGCACCAGTCCCGAGCGCGACGACACCATCCTGATGCGCGATCCGTTCGAGGATTGATGCGCCCGGCGTTGAGCAGCGGTTAAGTGGGCGGCGTTATGGCTGGAATCATGCGCAGCTTGCTTGTCCTGGTATGGGTTTTCTCGATCGGTTTGGGCGGCGGCCCATCCATCCGCGCCGAGACACTTCCGACTGTCGATTTCGTGCTGGTCGATAAATCGGAACGCAGTCTGTGGGTCTATTCGCAGGGCAAGGTGGTTCACCGCATGACCGGCCTGCAATTCGGCGATGCGCCGCAGGGGCACAAGCGGTTCGAAGGCGACGAGCGCACCCCCGAAGGGCGCTACACGATCGATTATGGCAATCCGCAGTCGCGTTATTTTCTGAGCCTGCGGATTTCCTATCCCAACGCCGTGGACCGGGCCTTCGCCAAGGCGCAGGGGCGCTCGCCTGGCGGCGATATCTTCATCCACGGCCAGCCCAACGGTCTGCCCGACGACCAGCGTGTCGCCGGCGATTGGACCGATGGCTGCATCGCTTTGTCCAATGCGGAGATCGAATTGCTGTGGCAGATAGTCCCCGACGGCACTCCGATCGAGATTCGCCCCTGACAGATCGGGCCAATAGCTCCATTCTTGACTAATTCCCGTTCTGTTCTACTCCTGTTCACGGAAAACAGGAGCGATTCGCATGGCCCAACTTGCCTATCTCCACGAAGGTGTCGAACCGGTGCGAACGGAGGGCGATGCGGTTTTCGCGCTCACGCTGTCGTTGTTCGGCGAAGATCAGCGTCGGATCTCTCACCTCGCCGAGGATGCCCGCGCCGCCGGTCTGGCCGTGGGCAAGCCGCGCCCGCTCGAGTCTCTGCTCGAAGGATCGGGCGGGGTGCTGGGCGATGTGGTGGTTGCCGACTGTCCGCAGATCGACGCCGGCAAGCTGGCGGCGCTGATCCGGCTCGACGAGCGGGTGGCGCGCGCGGGTGCGCGGCTGATCGTGGCAACGTCGGCGGATGCGCTCGATGATGTGTTCGGCTGTCTCGAACGCTCGCGCCCGCAAATCCTGATCGGTGCGCAGCGCGCCGAGGGGCTGGTGGCGATGGGCGCCGCACTGGCCCAATTGCCCGGTCGCCGACTGCGCGAGGACGACGGCGAGGAGCGGATGCTGCTGCTGCGGCTGACCGAGCAGGTGGTGCGGATCGCCGAGAAGCTCGACAGGCTGGCTCCGGGAGCGGACGGGGGTGCGCTGCGCGCGCCGGACCGGCCATTCCGTCCGGCCGAAGAAGATCGCGAGTTTTTGCGCCGTCCGCGCCCGCCGCTGCCCGATCCGCGGCTGATCAAGCAGATCGTGCGCGACCGTCGACTGCGGAGCAAATATTTTGCCGAGGAGCTGTTCGCCGATCCGGCATGGGACATCCTGCTCGATCTAACCATGGCGCGCGCCGAACATCGCCGCGTGTCGGTCTCCTCACTATGCATCGCCGCGGGCGTTCCGCCGACTACCGCGCTGCGCTGGGTGGCGCAGATGGTCGAGAGCGGATTGCTCGAGCGCATGCAGGATCAGGAGGACAAGCGCCGCGCCTTCATCGCGCTGAGCGATCGAAGCGCCGATGCGATGGCGCGCTATTTCGCCGAGATCAAGTCCAGCCGCGCCAGTCCGATCTGAACGCTGCGAATCAGGATTCGGAGCGACGCAGCACGATCGTCAGCCCGTCCTCGGCTGGGTCGCACGGCAAAGCCATTCGCCGCGCATCGGCGCGGGCGCGGATCAGGATCGCTTCGGCGATGCCGGGATCGTGCAGAACGGTGTCGGCCATACCCAGCAGCCGCGCCTGCCGCAGCGTCAGATCGTCGGGATCGTCGCCGGTGAGTTCGATCTCAATGGTCTGCGACCTGAGCGGCTCGGCCCCATCCGCCAGCCAGTCGGCGATCCGCCCGGCGCTGTCGCTTGCCAGCGGATCGAGCGGACCGTGTTCGGACAGCGCGGCATCGATGGCGCGGCGGCGCTCGTCTCCATCGGGCCAGCGTCTGCGGATTCGGTCCCTTGCTTCCGACAAGCCGCTCGCCAGCGCACCGAGACCCGTTGGCAGCAGCCGCTCCAGCCGCAGCCGCAAATGCTTCGCCAAACCTGCCGAAGCCCCGCCGGTGCCCACCGCGATCAGCACCGGCTCGCGATCGAGCACGCTGGGGAGGGTGAAATCGCACAGTTCGGGCCGGTCGGCGACATTGACGAGCAGGCCAAGCCGCTTGAGCCGCAGCGCCGCCGCCTCGGCCGCGCGGCCATCCTCCAGCGCCACGAAACCGAGCCGCGCGTGATGCGCCTCCGCCTCGCTGCACACCTCGCCCCCGGCGCGCTCGACCAGCCGCCGCTTGGCTTCCGCCATCGCACCGCTGCCCACCAGCACCACGCGCGTGCCCGCGATGCGGTGGAAGAGCGGCAGGCTGTTCATGCCAGCCAGTCGGGCATGCGCTCGGCATCCATGATCGCGCTGGGCGCGATCCGGTCGGCGACCACGGCGAAGCGGTCGCCATCGACCAGCACCTCGGCGACGAAGCCGCGCGAATTGTAGGACGACGCCATGGTCGCGCCATAGGCGCCCGCGGTGCGGAACACCGCCAGATGGCCGGCGCCGAGCGCATCGCATTCGCGGTCCATCGCGAAAGTGTCGCCGGTTTCGCAGATCGGGCCGACGATATGCGCGGTCATCCGCTCGCCGCTCGGCTCGACCGCCTCGAAATCGTGCCAGGCGCCGTAGAGAGCGGGGCGCGCGAGGTCGTTCATCGCCGCATCGACCACCAGGAAGGGGTGCGTCAGCCCGCGCTTGACCCGGACCACGCGGGTCAACAGTACGCCGGCATTGCCCGCGATCACCCGTCCGGGTTCGAACATCAGCCGCACGTTCCAGTCCTTGGTCACCCGCGCGACCATGGCGCCGTATTCCGCCGGAGCGGGCAGGGCCTCCCCCGCGCGATAGGGGACACCCAGACCGCCGCCGAGATCGGCATGGGTTACCTTGCAACCCGCGCCGCGCAATTCGCCGATCAGCGCGCCCACCTTGGCGAATGCCGCCTCGAGCGGTTCGAGACTGGCGAGTTGGCTGCCGATATGGACCGCGATGCCGCGCATATCGAGCCCGTCCTCCTGCGCCAGCGCAGTGTAGATCGCGGTCGCGCGATCGAGCGGAACGCCGAACTTGTTCTCGCTCTTGCCGGTCGAGATCTTCTCATGCGTGCGCGCATCGACATCGGGGTTTACCCGCAGCGCGCAGCGCGCGGCCCTGCCCGCGCGGCGCGCGATCGCCGCCAGTTCGTAACCCTCTTCCTCGCTCTCCACGTTGAACTGCCCGATATCCTCGCGCAGTCCCTGCTCGAGCTCGGCATGGGTCTTGCCCACGCCGGAAAAGACGATGTCGGCAGGCTTCATCCCCGCGGCCAGTGCGCGGATCAGCTCGCCGCCCGAGACCACATCCGCGCCATAGCCCTGCCGTGCCAGCACGCGCAGCACCGCGAGATTGGGGTTGGCCTTGACCGCGAAGGCTATGTGCGGATCGTCGAGCGGCGCCAGCGCCTCGCGGAACACCGTGGCGTGGCGCTCGATCGTGGCGCGCGAATACACATAGACGGGGGTGCCGACGGCCTCGGCGATCGCGGGAAGCGGTACGTCTTCGGCGTGCAACACGCCGTCGCGAAGGGTGAAATGATCCATCGCCGCGCCGCATGCCGCGAAGCCGCCGCCAAGTCGAGTTATCTGTGCTTTGCGCCTATCAAGCTAAGTGGTCGCCAAGCTATTCGGGAGGCAGGTCGAAGGGATCGTCCTCGCGCTCCTCGGAGCGGCGGCGCAGCTCGACGCTGCGTTCGGGCGCGGCCTGCGGATCGAGCGCAAGCAGATCGTCGGCATCGGGGCGCGTTTCGGCGCCATATGGAGCCACGGGGAGGGTGGCGCCCGGCGGGGGCTTGAGCTCGGCCTGCTGCCCGCAGGCTGTCAGCGCCAGCAGTGCGCCGATCGCGATCAGTGAGCGTCTCATTCGTCCATTCCCAGTTCGCTGCGGGCTTCGGCCACGCGCTGCCTTACCTGATCGGGCGCAGTGCCGCCATAGGAGGCGCGCGCCGCGACCGAGGCATCGACCGAGAGCGCAGCAAACACCCGTTCGTCGATGCGGCTGTCGATGCCCTTGAACTCGTCCAGCGAGAGCGCATCGAGCGCCACCCCGCGGCTCTCGGCCAGCCGCACCGCGGTGCCGGTGATGTGATGCGCCTCGCGGAAGGGGATGTCGGCTTCGCGCACCAGCCAGTCGGCGAGATCGGTCGCGGTGGCATAGCCGAGCTCCGCCGCCTGCCGCATCCGCGCAACCTCGAAGCGGCTGTCCGCGATCATCCCGGCGGCGGCGGCGAGGCACAGGTCGAGCAGGCCGGCGGCTTCGAACACCGGCGGCTTGTCGTCCTGCATGTCCTTGGAATAGGCTAGCGGGAGGCCCTTCATCGTCACCATCAGCGCGGTCGCGCAGCCGATGATCCGTCCGGCATGGCCGCGCACCAGCTCGGCGGCGTCGGGGTTCTTCTTCTGCGGCATGATCGAGCTGCCGGTCGAGAGCGTATCGGGCATCCGCACGAAGCCGAAGGGCTGGCTCGCCCAGATGATCAGTTCCTCCGCCAGCCGCGAGAGATGGATCGCGCACTGGCTCGCGGCGGCGAGGTAATCCATCGCAAAATCGCGGTCGGACACGGCATCGAGGCTGTTGCGCGTCGGGCGGGCAAAGTCCAGCGCCCTGGCGGTGGCCTCGCGGTCGATCGGGAAACCGGTCCCGGCCAGCGCCGCGCTGCCCAGCGGGCATTCGTCCATCCGCGCGCGGGCATCGGCAAAGCGGCTGCGGTCGCGCCGAGTCATCTCGTAATAGGCGAGCAGATGGTGTCCCAGCGTCACCGGCTGAGCGGTCTGCAGGTGCGTGAAGCCGGGCATGATCGTCTCGGCATGCTCCTGCGCGCGTCCGACCAGCGCCCGCTGCAGCGCCTCGATCCCGGCCTCGGCGCGCAGCATCGCCTCGCGCATCCACAGGCGGAAATCGGTCGCCACCTGGTCGTTGCGGCTGCGCGCGGTATGCAGCCTACCCGCCACCGGGCCAACCAGTTCGGCGAGCCGCGATTCCACCGTCATGTGGATGTCTTCGAGGTCCCAGTCCTCGGGGACGCCGTCGCGCTCGTATTCGGCAGCGATGGTCTGCAGCCCCTCGTCGATCGCCCGCGCGTCCTCGGCACCGACGATATCCTGCGCCGCCAGCATCGCGACATGCGCCCGGCTGCCCGCGATGTCCTGCCGCCACAGTGCCTTGTCGAAGGGGATCGAAGCGTTGATTTCGCGCATGATCGCGCTAGGCCCTTCGGCGAACCTGCCTCCCCACATCGTATTGGAAGCCTGCTTGTCCCGCGTCTCGCTCACTATCGCCACCATCCTGTTCGCCAGTTTCGGCCTGGCCGGCTGCGATAGGGGAGCACCCGAAGGGGCGCAAGAAAGCTCCGGCGCCAGCGTGGTTACTGGCAAGATCGACCGCAGCCAGGCGGGCGAGCTGATGCCGG
The DNA here is from genome assembly GCF_030717865.1 of Qipengyuania benthica. NCBI lineage: Bacteria > Pseudomonadati > Pseudomonadota > Alphaproteobacteria > Sphingomonadales > Erythrobacteraceae > Qipengyuania > Qipengyuania benthica. The sequence continues at coordinate 965,376 of NZ_JAVAIL010000001.1, forward strand.
CGGTCAATCTGGTCGATCCTGCCGGGCGGGTGCTCAACCTCGGCGCGCTGCAGGGCGATCCGGTGCTGCTCAACCTGTGGGCGACCTGGTGCGCGCCTTGCGTCAAGGAAATGCCGCTGCTCGACGAGCTGGCAGGCGATTACGACGGGAGACTGACCGTGATCGCCGCCAGTCAGGATTTGCAGGGCACCGCTAAGGTGGAGCCTTTCTTCGCCGAGGCGGGGCTCGACAATCTCCATCCCTGGATGGATCCCGAAGCGCTGCTATCGATGGCGCTGGCGGATGCGCTGCCGACGACGGTGCTCTACGACGGCGCCGGCCGCGAAATCTGGCGGGTGACCGGCGAGCTCGACTGGTCGGCCCCCGAAGTGCGCGCGGCGATCGACGAGGCGCTGCCGGCGCAATGAAGGCGCGGGCTAAGGGATTTCCAGACTATGGTGGTGGGCGCTGACGGGCTCGAACCGCCGACCCTCTCGGTGTAAACGAGATGCTCTACCAACTGAGCTAAGCGCCCCACGCGGGGTCCACATAGCGTGCCATGGTGCAAAATCAATTGCCGTTGCGCCACCCGTGCGGCTAGGCGCGGCGGCGATGACTGCCAAGCTCACCGTCCTCGCCACCGGCGGCACCATCGCCGGCATCGCCGGCTCGGCAATCGCCAGCGATTACGATGCCGGCCAGATCGCGATCGAGGATTATCTCCAGGATGTCGCGGGGCTGGGGCTGGCGGCCGAATTGTCAGCGCAGCAGATCGCCAATATCGACTCGGCGGATATCGGCCAGCCGGTCTGGAACGCGCTCCACCGTGCCACCCTCGCGGCGCTGAACGATCCCGAATGCCAGGGGATCATCATCACCCATGGCACCGACACGCTGGAGGAGACCGCCTTCCTGCTCGACTTGACGCTGCCCGCGAGCAAGCCGGTGGTGATGGTCGGGGCGATGCGCCCCGCCGATGCCGTGGGCTATGACGGGTTGCGCAATTTCGCCAATGCAGTGCGGGTCGCGGGCGACGGCGACGCCGCAGGGCGCGGGGTGCTGGTGGTGATGGGCGACCGGATCTTCGGCGCGCGCGACGTGCGCAAGGTCCGGACCCGCGGAACCGAGGCCTTCCGCGGCTTTCCGCGCGAATCGGTCGGGCTGGTCACGCCGTCGTCGCTCGAATGGTTCGGCGCCCCTTGGCGGCTTGGGGCAGGGCCGCAGTTCGACTGGGCCGAAAACCTGCCCGAAGTCGCCATCGTCGCCGCTTATTCGGGCTTGGGCGCGGAGGCGATGGCGCGCTGCATCGGACCCCATACGCGCGGCATCGTCGTGGCCGGCGTCGGCGAAGGGAATATGCCCGAAGCCGTCCGGCGCGAACTGGCCCGCCGCTGCGGACAGGGCCTGCAGGTGGTCCGCGCCAGCCGCGCGGACGAGGGAATGGTCGACGCCGAGCCCGACGACGCGGCCAATGGTTTCGTCGCCTCGCGCGCGCTCACCCCAGCAAAAGCGCGGATCTTGCTGCAATTGCTGATCGCCAGCGGGCAGAGCGACCGCGCCGCGATCCAGCGCGTGTTCAACGGGCACTGAAATCCGGGTCCCGCCGCTGCGAAGACCCGGTTTCGACTGTCTTAGCCGTTGGGCACGACGAGGTATTTCTCGCCGGTCTTCATCGCGCGGTAATCGAGCACCGCATTCTTGGTCAGCATCTCTTCCAGATTGACCTTGCGCTTGTAGCTGCTGGCAAAGGTGGTGGTGAGGTTGGCGAGGACGCGCTGGCGCATCCGCATCACGGTCTCCATGCCCGCCTGGTGGAGGAAGGGCGTCAGCAGCCAGCCCGACAAAGTCCAGCCGAAGCCATAGGAGGGGGTCAGCACCGTGGGGCCCAGATCGAGCCGACCGTAGATGTACATCTTCTTGGGCTGGTTCGACCCGTAGCGGCTGAACTCGGTCATCTTGGACGCGGCGACCTGTTCCATTGCCTTGAAGCAATGATCCACGGTCTTGCCGCCGCCGATCGGATCGAAGCCGAGGTAGGCATCGGTCGCATCGATCGCGCTGCGCAGTTGCGCCATGAAATCCTCGTCGGAGGAGTTGACGACATGCTCGGCCCCTTGCGACTTGAGGAGCTCGACCTGCTCGCGCTTGCGGACGATATTGATCAGCGCCATGCCGTCTTCCTGGCAGATGCGGTTGAGCATCTGACCCAGATTGGAGGCGGCGGCGGAATGGATGATCGCCTTGTGCCCCTCGGCCTTGGCGGTCTCGACGAAGCCCAGGGCCGTCATCGGATTGACGAAGGCACTGGCGCCGTCCTCGGAGGAGACATCGCCGAGCGGCAGGCACATCGCCGCCTCGGCGATTGCATATTCGGAAAAGGCGGTGCCGGGGACGCAGGCGACCCGCTGCCCCATGAGCGCCTTGGCCATCTCGCCATCGCCGGTGGCGACCACGGTGCCGGCGCCTTCATTGCCCACCGGGAGCCGCTGGTCGTGGCGGCCCTTGGCACCCGAAGCGAACGGCTCGGGCATCCGCGCGACCAGTCTGCCCGGCGAATATTCGGCGTTCTCGAGATCCGCAGGCCCGGTCAGCAGCGCGAGATCGGACGGGTTGATCGGCGCGGCTTCCATCCTGACCAGCACCTGATTGCCGGTGGGATCGGGGAAGGTGCTCTCGGCCAGTTCGACGGTCAGCGTACCGTCGCTCGCGAGCGTGGTGAAGATCTGCTTGCCGGTCGTGGTCATCGGTCTCTCTCCTGTGGGGTCTTGTTTGCCTGATCGTGGGTTTGTTCGTCAGTTCGTTCGGGGCCGTGCTCGGAATAGATGGCTTCCATAAAGTAGAGGCCGTGGGGCGGTGCGTTCAACCCCAGTTGCTGACGGTCGCGCGCTTCCAATGCGCTGGCAAGCCTTTCCTCGCTCCACCGGCCCATCCCGACCAGCGCCAGACAGCCGACCATCGAGCGCACCTGATGATGGAGGAAACTGCGCGCCGCGGCATGGATGTGTATCTCTTCGCCGAAGCGTTCGACGTCGAGCCGGTCGAGCGTCTTGACCGGGCTCATGGACTGGCAGTGCGCCGAGCGGAAGGTGGTGAAATCATGTTGCCCGACCAGCCGCTGCGCCGCGCGGTGCATGGCCTCGGCATCCGCCGCCGCGACGACCTGCCAGGCGCGGTCGCGATCCAGGGTCAGCGGCGCCCGGCGGTTGACGATGCGATAAAGATAGCGCCGCCCGGTGCAGGAGAAGCGCGCGTGCCAGTGGGCGGGGACCACTTCGCACTGCGTCACCGCGATCGGATCGGGACGCAGGTGCGCGTTGATCGCCCCCATCAGCCGAAAGGGCGCGAGCCGCGTGTCGATATCGCAATGACAGCGCATCGCCACAGCGTGGACCCCGGCATCAGTCCGACCCGCGCTGTGCAGCGCGACCCGCTCGCCGTTCACCCCATGGATTGCGGTCTCAACCGAGCGCTGGATGCTGGGACCGTCCTTCTGGCGCTGGAAGCCGAAGAAGGGGCCGCCGTCGAATTCGAGAGTGAGCGCGAAACGGGGCATGGGATCAGCCGAGCCTGGTCCCGGGGGCTACCGCGCGGCCGCGCAGGAATTCGCCGCGATCCATCGCTGGCTTGCCGGCCCGCTGGAGCCGCAGCGGCCGGATCGCGCCGCTGCTGCAGGCGATGGCGAGATCGCTATCGAGCACCTCGCCGGCTGAGGCTCCCCCAGCGGCATCCGCAACTTCGGCCTTGAGCAGCTTGATCCGCTCGCCCTCCAGTTCGAACCAAGCACCCGGGAACGGCGCCAGCGCGCGAATTTTCCGCTCGATCGTCGCGGCGTCCTCGCTCCAGTCGATCCGCGCCTCGGACTTGTCGATCTTGGGCGCATAGGTCGCCTCGGCGTCGTTCTGTCGCACCGCGCGGTGGTTCGCCAGTTCGCGCAGCGTGCCGACCATCAGCTGTGCGCCGAGTTCGGAAAGTTCTGCGGTCAGCTCGCCCGTGGTCTGGCGCTCGATCGGCTTGCGCAGCGTGGCCAGCATCGGCCCGGTGTCGAGCCCGGCCTCCATCTGCATGATCGTGATGCCGGTGGTCGGATCGCCCGCCATGATCGCGCGATGGATCGGCGCCGCGCCGCGCCAGCGCGGCAGGATCGAGGCGTGGACGTTGAGGCAGCCATGCGCGGGCGCATCCAGGATGGCCTGCGGCAGGATCAGCCCATAGGCAGCGACCACCGCGATATCCGCCTCCAGCGCGGCGAAGCGCGCCTGCTCCTCAGGCGATTTGAGCGAGCTGGGACAGCGCACCTCGAGGCCCAGCACCTCGGCCTCCTTCTGCACCGGCGAGGGCTGGAGCTGCTTGCCGCGCCCGGCGGGGCGGGGCGGCTGGGTATAGACCGCAACCACCTCATGCGCCGCCTGGTGGAGCGCGCGCAGCGCCGGCACGGCGAATTCGGGCGTTCCCATGAAGATGATGCGCATGCTGGTCTTTCCGCCGGGTCCGCTCCTCGCATGATGCCGAAGGGCGGAGTTTCGGTTTTCATTTTTTGTGGCTGCGCCCTATCTGTCGCCCCATGGTATCGCAAGAGATCGAAACCCTCGCTTCGGCGCTCGCGCGGTTGCCGGGACTGGGCCCGCGCAGCGCGCGCCGCGTCGTGCTGTGGCTGGTCAAGCGCCGCGAGACCGCGCTGCCCGCGCTGATCGAGGCGCTGGCGCAGGTCGGCGAGACGCTGGTCGAATGCGACATCTGCGGCAATGTCGATACCAGCAACCCCTGCGGCATCTGCGCCGATCCGCGCCGCGATACCAAGGCGATCTGCGTGGTCGAGGATGTCGCGGATCTCTGGGCGCTCGATCGCGCCAAGCTGTTCACCGGGACCTATCACGTGCTGGGCGGGCGATTGTCGGCGCTCGATGGCGTGCGCCCCGAGGATCTCGATGTCGCCGGGCTGCTGGCTCGGGTCGAGCGGGGCGGGGTGGACGAGGTGGTGCTGGCGATGAACGCCACGCTCGAGGGGCAGACCACCGCGCATTATCTCGCCGAGCGGCTGGAAGCCTTTTCCATCCGCATCACCCAATTGGCGCACGGGCTGCCGGTGGGCGGCGAGCTCGATTACCTCGACGAGGGCACGCTGGCGCAGGCGCTGCGCGCGCGGCGACCGGTCGGATAGTCGGTTTCACACGAAGGCACGAAGATGTCGTGCTCGCGGCGAAGCAGCATTTGTCCTTTTGAGCAATGCGCATTGAGCGATAGGCCTGCGGCCCGGCGCTCCATCTTCGTGTCTTCGTGTGAGACACAGCGACAGTTGAAGCAAACGCACCCCCGCACTATGTGAAGCCCATGGCTATCCGTGAAATTCTCGAAGTGCCGGATCCCCGGCTCAAACTCGTGTCCGAACCCGTGACCGAATTCGACGAGGGGCTCAAGGAGCTCGTCGCCGACCTGTTCGAAACCATGTACGACGCGCCCGGCATCGGCCTGGCCGCGATCCAGGTCGGCGTGCCCAAGCGGCTGCTGGTTATCGATCTCCAGCCCGACGACGAGACCGCCGAGCCGGAGGTGTGCAACCACGGCGGCCACCAGCACACCCATCAACCGACGCGGCGCGAACCGCGGGTCTTCGTCAATCCGGAGATCCTCGATCCGGCTGAGGAGCTGATGAGCTATCAGGAAGGCTGCCTGTCGGTTCCCGAGATCTACGCCGACGTCGATCGCCCGGCGACCTGCCGCGTGCGCTATCAGGACCTCGAGGGCCAGTGGCACGAGGAAGATCTCGACGGGCTGATGGCGACCTGCCTCCAGCACGAGATGGACCATCTCGAGGGCATTCTGTTCATCGATCATCTCAGCCGGCTCAAGCGCAACATGGCGCTCAAGAAGCTGCGCAAGCTGCGCGAGGCCGCCTAGCAACCCCGCGCAACTCGGGAGCCTGCTGTCCGGCTCAGGCGGCTTCGACCATTCCGTCGAGCGCCTTCACGCAATCTTCCACGCACTCGCGGCACATGCGCTCGCAGCGGCGGCAATGCGCATTGTCGTGCTTTGCGCATTCCTCGGCGCAGACCTTGCAGGCGATGATGCAGGTTTCCAGCAGCGCCTTGATGACCACCGTGTTGCCGTGGGTCCGGCGGGCGGCGACGGTGCTGACTGCCTGGCACACATTCGAGCAATCCAGACATTTGCGGATGCATTCCGACATGTCCATCGGCTCGGCATTGCAGGCATCGGCGCAGCTGTTGCAGATCGCCGCGCAATACATCGTGTGCTTGATCGCCTCCCCAAGCTGCTCGTTGTAGTCGCTGCCCACCTGCGGGTGGTCCTTGATCATTTCCTTGATCGACATAGGGTATTCTCCTTTCGGAGAGGGAGCGGGCGGGGCTGGGGATAGTTCCGAAGCGCGCTTGGCCTGCGTCGCCGTTCCATCTATGTTCCCAGGATGGAAACGCTCGCAACATTCGTCGCGCTCGGGGCGCTGGTCATCGGCACCGCACTCGGATGGTATTTCGGCTCGCGCCCGGTTGCCGAATGGCGAACAAGGCACGGCGAGCGCGACCGGGAGGCGCGGGACCTCGACGAGAAATTCCGCAAGGCGATCGTCGAGCTGGAGAACGCCACCGTCCGTGCGGCTCGCGCGGACGAGTTGACCGAGGAGCTGCGCGAAACGCGGTCCGTCCACGAAACCGCGATGGACGAGGTTCGCCGGAGCAATTCCACCCTGGCGGCCGAACTGGCGACTCTCAAGGAGAAGACCGCCAATTTCGACGAGCAGAAGCGTCTGCTGGTCGAGGCGCGCGAGGAATTGCTCAAGGAATTCCAGAACACCGGTTCGGCGGTGCTGTCCAAGGCGCAGGAGTCCTTTCTGGAACGAGCAACCGAACGTTTCGGGCATTCGGAAAGGACGTCCGAAGCCAAGATCCGCGAGTTGCTCCAGCCGGTGGGCGATCGCCTCAAGAAGTACGAGGACCAGGTCGCTGCTCTGGAAGAAAAGCGGAGCAATGCGTTTTCATCCCTTGCGATGCAGATCGAGCAGATGCGGCTGGGACAGGAAGAGGTCCGGCGCGAGGCGCAGCGGCTGGGCAATTCGCTTACCAACGCTCCCAAGGCTCGCGGGCGCTGGGGCGAGCGGGCGTTGCAGAACGTGCTCGAGCAATGCGGGCTCTCCGAACACACCGATTTCACGCTCGAGCATTCGGTCGAGACCGAGGATGGCCGGCTGCGCCCCGATGCGATCGTCCATGTGCCCGGACAGAAGAAGCTGGTGATCGACGCCAAGGTCTCGCTCAATGCCTATCAGGCGGCGTTCGAGGCCGACAACGACGAGGAGCGGCTGCGCCATCTCGATCTGCACGCCAAGTCGATGCGTAGCCATGTGCAGACGCTGGGCACCAAAGGCTATCAGAGCCAATTCGACGAGGCTCCCGACTATGTGGTCATGTTCGTTCCCGGCGAGCACTTCGTCGCCGCTGCGCTCGAACACGATCCCGAACTGTGGGATTTCGCCTTCCGCAACAAGGTGCTGCTGGCGACCCCGACCAACCTTGTCGCGATCGCGCGCACCGTGGCGCAGGTTTGGCGCCAGGACACGATCGCGCGCGAGGCGGTGGAGATCGGCAAGGCGGGCGCCGAGCTGTACGACCGCCTCGCCGTCGCGGCCGAGCATATGAAGCGCGTCGGCGGGGGATTGGAAACGGCGGTCAACAATTACAACAAGTTCGTCGGCAGTTTCGAGCGCAATGTCCTGTCCGCGGGGCGCCGACTGTCGGAAAAGGGTATCGAGATCGGCAAGCGCGAGATCGAGGAGGTGCCCAAGGTCGAGGCCACCCCGCGCTACAACAACGAGGATGCCGCGCTGATCGAGGACAAGCAGGCGGAGAAGGGCTGATCCGAACCGGAGTTCGTCAGGTTTTGCGCGAGCCGATCTGGCGCAGTTTCTGGGTGGCGATGTCGAGCACCTGGAGCTTGGCGAAATACTTCGCGACCACATCGGCATCTTCGCTCAGGGCATCGCCCAATCCGTCGAGCAGATCGGCGATGCTGAGCAGTTCGTAGGATTCCGAATTGCGCGCCGGCGCCGGAGTGGGTTCGGGGCTGTCCCCCTGCTTGAGCGCCTTGACCACGCTGTCGACCTTTTGCTGGCTGCTCTGACCTGCCGGAAGCCATAGCTGGACATCGGTCGGACGATCGAACCGCATACCCATCGCCTTGCCGTCGCGCCACCCGACCACTCCGGAAGCCGACAGCGTGCCGCGCCGCAAGCGAACGCGCGCGCCGACGTCGGGCAGTTCGGCCGCCTCGACCTTGGCTCCGGACGGGGAGATGTTGCGCAGTCGCACCGGCCCCGACATGGCGTCGGTGGCGATCGTCGCCGCCACGAACAAATTCGTCCGCGGCTCCGCACGCTCTTCGGTGTGATCATTGTCCATCGTTCGACCCGAAACCTAAAGGAAGATGCCAGGCTTTGCCAAGCAAGCTGCACCCGAGTGCGAAGCTTTTCCCCGGCGGGTGTGCAACATATGCCACGCCTTTACTTGTCGAGATGCGCCAATATTTCATAGCCCAGCACCGCTGCGGCGACGGCGGCGTTGAGACTGTCGGCGCGGCCGCGCATCGGCATGGTCACTCGCAGATCGCAGGCCAACTCGTACTCTTCGGGGAGGCCGCGCGATTCATTGCCGACCATAAGGAAGCAGGGTGCGGCATAGGGGGCGCCGCGATAGGGTTGCGCATCGCGCAGGCTGGCGGCGACCAATTGGCCTTTCCCGGCTCGCAGCCAAGGGAGGAATTCATCCCAGCGCGCCTGCGCGATACTTTGCGTGAACACCGCGCCCATGCTGGCGCGAACCGCTTCGACGCTGAAGGGGTCGGCGCAGTCGTCGATCAGGATCAGCCCGCCCGCGCCGATCGCGTCGCCGGTGCGCAGGATGGTGCCCAGATTGCCCGGATCGCGGAGCGCCTGCGCAACCAGCCAGATCGGCGCGCGGCTGCGGTCGATCGCCCTCAGCGCGGTGTCGAATTCGGCGAACACTCCGGCAATCGCCTGTGGATTGTCCTTGCCGGTGATCTTCGCCAGAATGTCGGGCGTCGTCTCGACGATTTCGCCCCCGGCTGCGCCGACCTCCGCCTCCAGGGCGGCGAGCAGTGGGTGCGGATCGCGGGCTTCGGAAAGCACCAGCATTTCGGGCAGATGACCGGCATCACGCGCATCGGTCAGCAGCCGCAGCCCTTCTGTCAGAAAGCGGCGCTCGCGCTTGCGGTGCTTCTTGTCGCGCAGCGCGCGCAGCGCCTTGACGGTGGGGTTGGAAAATCCGGTGATCCGGCGGCGTTCGGTCATGGCAGCAGCGCGGCGCTCAGGTTTCGCCGAACCCGTCCTCGATCATCGCGGACAGCTGTTCCATGACCTCGTCCGCGTTCTCGCCCGAAACGGTCAGCACGATCGTATCGCCCTTGGCTGCACCTAGCATCATCAGGCCGAGGATCGATCCGCCGGCTGCGGCGGTTCCGTCCTTCGCCACGGTGACCTTGGTGTCTAACGGCAATTCGGTGACGGCGCCAACGAATTTCGCGCTGGCCCGCGCGTGCAGACCGCGCTGGTTGACCACCGTCAGTTCGCGCCGCAGCTCGCTCAAGAAGCCTGCTTTCGCGATGCGGCCTCGTCGTGGCCGAGAAACTTGCTGGCGACGGTGATGTAATTGCGCCCGGCTTCCTGCGCCGCCTCGACCGCCTGGGTCACATCCATCGCCTTGCGGGCGCCGGCCAGCCTGATCAGCATCGGGAGGTTGATCCCGGCGATGACTTCGACCCGGCCGGCGTCGAGCAGCGAGATGGCGAGGTTGGAGGGGGTGCCGCCGAACAGATCGGTCAGGATGATCGCGCCCTTGCCGGTATCGACAGCCGTGATAGCGTCGGCGATCTGCTGGCGGCGGCGCTCCATATCGTCATTGGGGCCGATGCTGATCGCCGCGATGCAGTCCTGCTTGCCCACGACATGTTCCATCGCATCGATGAAATGCTCGGCGAGCTTGCCGTGGGTGACGAGGATCAAGCCGATCATGCGTGGGGGGTCCCTGTCGTCCTGTGTCATATGACGAAAGCTGTGCGCCCTTGATCCTGTCTCAAGGCTGAGTCAACCGGCCAGCGCGGCTTGTCCCTCGGTTGCATCGGTGGCGCGAGCGGTGAGGTTGCGATGCAGCACCGTGGGTGCGCGCCCGGCCTCCTGCAGGGCCTTGGTCAGCTTTTCCGCCGTATACACCGAGCGGTGCCGCCCTCCGGTACAGCCGAAGGCGATCGTTAGATAAGCGCGGCCCTGCGCTTCGTAATGCGGCAGCAGTTCGAGCACCAGGTCGCGGATGCGCGCAAAGCCGGGTGCGAAGGCCGGATCCTTCTCGATATAGGCCCCCACCGCCGGATCGAGTCCGGTCTGCGCGCGCAGACCGTCGACCCAGTGCGGATTGTCGAGAAAGCGCATGTCGAACACCAGATCGGCCAGCGGTGGCATGCCGCGCGCGAAGCCGAAACTGTTGACGGTGATCGTCAATTCCTGAGGCGCATCGTCGGCGAAGCGATCGCGGATCGACTGCTGCAGATCGTTGCTGGTGAAATTGGTGGTATCGATCACGGTTTCAGCCCAGCGGCGCACCGGATCGAGCAGCTCTCGTTCCGCTCGGATGCCTTCGCCGATCGGCCGACCGCGCGCCATCGGGTGACGCCGACGAGTTTCGTTGTAGCGCCGCTCGACCTCGCCGCTGGCGCAATCGAGATAGAGCGTTTGAACCTCGATGTCGTCGCGCTCGCGCTCGAGTTCCTTGATCCGCTGGACCAGTTCGGCGGGGATGAAATCGCGGGTGCGCGAATCCACCCCGATCGCCAGCGGCATGACCTGACATTCGTCCTTGGACAGCAGGTCCGGCAGCAGCCGGATCGGGAAATTGTCGATCGCCTCCCAACCCAGGTCCTCCAGCACCTGCAGGGCGGTGGATTTGCCCGCGCCGGAGATACCGGTGACGATGAGGATCTTCTGCGCCTGCACAGTGTGCGATTCGGTATGCGGTTCGCTTGTCATCGCACCAGTCTGTCAGTCCTTCAGCGAATGTAAATGGACGCTCTCAGCGTCCGACACAGTTCAGGGGATCCCGAAGCGTGCCAGCGCGTATTCGGCACGGATGGCAGCGGCTGGTGCACGCGCCCGGAAGTCCAGCCGAGGGATCGCTCGCCCGAACCATTCACCGCTGCCGGGCTCGGGCAGGCGCGGCGCGGCCTCGGCGAGTAGCAAAGAAAGCGCCACGGGCGCTTCGCTGCAGGGCAGATCGACGATGCCCACGCCGCGGATCTCGAGCTTGCCCGCGATATTGGGAGGCGGGGCGGCCCACAGCGTCTCACCGCGAAGATCGAGAGCGACACCATCGTCGCCGACGAGGACCGCACCGCGATCGATCAGTTGCAGCGCGAGGGTCGACTTGCCGCTGCCCGGGGCTCCTTCGATCAGCACGCCGCGGCCCCCGATCGCTACGCAGGTGATGTTGGCGATCGCCTGCGCCACGGCGTCAACGCTTGATCGCGGGCAGGCTCAGCACGAAGCGTGCGCCATGCTCGCCATCGCTTCGTGCGGCGGCGGTGAGCCTGCCGTCATGCGCCTCGGCGACCGCGCGGGCGATCGCCAGCCCCAGGCCGGAATGATTGCCGAAATCCTCCGCATCGGGACGCAGCGAGTGGAAGCGCTCGAAAATCTGCTCGCGTCGCTCTTCCGGTATACCGGGACCCTCGTCGCTCACCGAGAGCAGGATTCTCCCGTCGCGGGCTTCGAGATCGATCGCGATCGCGCCCTCGGGCGGCGAGAAGGACACCGCATTGTCGAGCAGGTTTTCGATCACCCGCTCGAGCCGCGCGGGTTCGCCCATTACGCCATAGCTGCCCTCGGCCGCTTCGAAGCGGATCGTGCGTCCCTCGTTCTCGTGGCGGTCCTCGCGCGAGCCGATGATATTGCGCACCAGCCGCGCCAGATCGAGCTCCTGGAACGTGGTCCGCGAAAGCTCCGCATCGATCCGGCTGGCGTCGGAAATATCGGACACCAGCCGATCGATCCGGCGCACGTCGTGGCTCGCGATATCGTTGAGCTGGCGGCGCAGGTCGGGGTCCTCGACTGTGGCGAGCGATTCGACCGCGCTGCGCAGGCTGGCGAGCGGGTTCTTGATTTCATGCGCGACATCGGCGGCAAAGCTTTCGACCGCGTCGATCCGCTGGCGCAGAGCGTCGGTCATATCCGACACCGCACGCGCCAGCATGCCGATCTCGTCGCGCCGCTGCGGCAGTCGCGGAACCTCGACCTGCCGGTCGCGGCCCTGCCGCACCCGCGCCGCCGCCTGCACCAGTTCCCGCAACGGCCGCACGATCGTCTGCGCGAGAAACAGCGACAGCAGCGTCGAGACCAGCAGTGCGACCAATACCACCAGCGCCACCGTCGAGCGCGCCTCGCGCACCCGCTGATTGATATCGACCGGATTGCGCGTGATCAGCAGAGAATCGCCATCGAGTCCCACCGGGGCCGCCGCGGTGATGACATGGCTGCCATCGGGCGCGTCGCGCAGCACGATCTGGGTCAGGTTCTCGCTCCGCGCGCGGGCGAGCTCGGGCCAGGCATCGGCGAAATCGGAAGCAGGCTCGATGTAGTCGGGCAGGATCGGAGCGCCGACGATCCGGTCGAACCAGCGGTCGAGCGTGAGCGCGAATTCCTCGCGTCCGTCGGTGGGCTTCTCGGCCAGCGTGAAGGACGGCGGGCCAAGCGCGAAACTGTCCGATTCGAGCATCCCTTCCGGACCGTAGACGCGGATGCGCAAGCGCTGCTCCTTGCCGATCTGGATCAGCAGCGCCTCCTGCCGCGCCGGGCTGGCGCCCGCGAGCGCCTCGGCGGTGATCTGCGCCTCGACCAGCGCCAGCTTGAAGCGTTCGTCGAGCAATTGCTCGCGATAGGAATCGAGATAGATGAAGCCGCCGCCAAGCAGCACCAGCGGCAGCACATTGACGAACAGGATCCGGCTGGTGAGCGAGAGGCGTCCCGTCAGACCCCTCTCCTTCCTCGGTGTACCGTTCCCCGGTACGCGGCTTCGCTCGGGCACGCCGTCAGCTTTCGGCGAAACTGTAACCGGCGCCGTAGAGCGTATCGATAGCCGCGAACCCGTCGTCGACCGCCCGGAACTTGCGCCGCATCCGCTTGATATGGCTGTCCACCGTGCGATCGTCGACGAAGACATCGTCGGGATAGGCGGCATCCATCAGCTGATTGCGGCTCTTGATCACGCCGGGTCGCTGCGCCAGCGCCTCGAGGATCAGGAATTCGGTCACGGTCAGCGACACCGCGCGACCGGCCCAGGTCACCTGATGGCGTGAAGGGTCCATCACCAGCCGACCGCGTTCGATTGTCTCGGTGGGGCGCTCGCTCTCGGGTTGCGGGGCGGCACCCTCGGGCAGCACCGCGTCGCTGCGGCGCAGGATCGCGCGGATGCGCGCCAGCAGCAGGCGCAGGCTGAACGGCTTGGCGATGTAATCGTCCGCGCCCAGCTCGAGCCCGGCTTCTTCGTCCTGCTCGTGATCCTTGCTGGTCAGGAAGATCACCGGCAGCGCAGAATGCTCGCGCAGCCGGCGCAGCAATTCCATCCCGTCCATTTTGGGCATCTTGATGTCGAACACCGCCAGATGCGGCGGGTTGTCGAGCAGCGCCTTGAGCGCCGCCTCGCCATCGGAATAGACCCTGGTGGCATAGCCTTCCGACTGGAGCGCTATCGAAACCGAGGTCAGAATGTTGCGATCGTCGTCCACCAACGCGATCACGGTGCGCCCGTCGAGCGGGGGCGCGGCTTCCGGCGTTGGGGAATGCTCCCCGCTCTCCGGATCCGGTTGTAGCGTTTCATTGTCCATACAGGGTTTTACCTATCCGCTTTGCCGCGCCAAGACAACGCGCGCGAGCCCCGATTGGCCTGCGGCTTCATGGTCGGTACATCCTTCAAATTGACGCGGCGGCACGGCGTGCCTAATAGTTGCTCGAGGCTCGCTGCATCAGCATGTGCCCGCGCCGCCCCATACAGCCCGTTCCGTTCGGAGACTTCAGTGCCTTCTTCGCTTTCCCATTCGCTCGCCGATCAAGGCATCGCCACCGATGCGACGATCCACGCCAACCTGTCCGCGGAAGAGCTGACGAAAGCCGCGCTGGCGAACAGGGAAGGGCGCCGCGCCAAGCACGGGCCTCTGGTGGTCGAGACCGGCGCGCACACCGGGCGCAGCGCCAAGGACAAGTTCATCGTCCGCGACGGCGAGACCGAAGAGACGGTGTGGTGGGACAACAACGCCTCGATGACGCCGGCTCAGTTTGCGGCGTTGAAGGAGGATTTCCTCGCCGAGGTGAAGGGCAAGGACACGCTCTACGTGGCCGATTTGTTCGGCGGCTCGCAGCCCGAGTACCGCGTCAAGGTCCGCGTCATCAACGAACTGGCGTGGCACAACCAGTTCATCCGCACACTGCTGGTGCGCCCCACGGTGGAGGAGCTCGAAGGTTTCGTCCCGGAATACACCATCATCGACCTCCCCGGCTTTCGCGCCGATCCCGAACGCCACGGATGCCGTAGCGAGACGGTGATCGCGGTCAGCCTGTCCGAGAAGCTGATCCTGATCGGCGGGACCAAATATGCCGGCGAGATGAAGAAGAGCGTGTTCGGCATCCTCAACTACCTTCTGCCGCCGCAAGGCGTGATGCCGATGCATTGTTCGGCCAATATCGGGCCCGACGGCAAGACCGCGGTGTTCTTCGGCCTTTCGGGCACCGGCAAGACCACGCTCAGCGCCGACGCCAGCCGCACGCTGATCGGCGACGACGAGCATGGCTGGTCGGATACGGCGGTCTTCAATTTCGAAGGCGGCTGCTACGCCAAGATGATCCGCCTCGACCCCGAGGCCGAGCCCGAGATCTTCGCCACCACCCGCATGGAAGGCACCGTGCTCGAGAACGTGGTGATGGACGAGGAGGGCGAGATCGATCTCGACGACAACAGCCTCGCCGAGAACACGCGCGGCGCCTATCCGCTGTCGTCGATCCCCAACACCAGCGCCGAGAATCTCGGCCCGCCGCCGTCCAATGTGATCATGCTGACCGCCGATGCCTTCGGCGTGCTGCCTCCGATCGCGCGGCTGACCCCCGATCAGGCGATGTACCACTTCCTCTCTGGCTACACCGCCAAGGTCGCCGGGACCGAGATCGGCGTCACCGAGCCACAGGCGACCTTCTCGACCTGTTTCGGCGCTCCCTTCATGCCGCGCCACCCCAGCGTCTATGGCAATCTGCTCAAGAAGCGGATCGCCGAGGGCGGGGCGCAGTGCTGGCTGGTCAACACCGGCTGGACCGGCGGCAAATACGGCACCGGCAAGCGGATGCCGATCAAGGCCACCCGCGCGCTGCTCAACGCCGCGCTCGACGGTTCGCTCAACGATGCGGAATTCCGCAAGGACCCGAACTTCGGGTTCGAGGTGCCGGTCTCGGTGCCGGCGCTGGACGAGGCCAGGCTCGACAGCGCGATCCTCGATCCGCGTACCACTTGGGACGACAAGGACGAATACGACCGGACCGCGCAGAAGCTGGTGCGGTTGTTCGTCGACAATTTCGAACCCTTCGCGGAACACGTCGATCAGGGCGTGCGCGACGCCGCTCCGGCCGCCGCCTAGTATCCGGAGCCGAGACCGAGCCGTATTGGCGGTGTAAAAGGAAACCCCCGCCCGGATACCGGAGCGGGGGTTTCTTAGTCAGTGAGACAGATCCGGTTGGAGAGTAGGGGCCTATTCGGCGCCCTCCTTGCCGCCGTCGTCGCCATCTGTGCTGATGCTCGCGGTGACGTCGCCGGCGTTGAAGGGAACGCCTTCCTCGGCGGTCGCTAACAGGGCCATCAACATTCGCGCCGAATTGGTCATCTGGCCTCCATGCGGGTTGGCGGCGACGGGAGCCAGCTTTTGGCTGGCCTGTTCGATCTCGCCGAACCGCGCATGCATGACGGCGGTGTTCAGCGCCAGATGATGATCGAAGGGAGCGAGTTCGGACGCCCACTCGAGTGCTTGGCGCGCAGTCTGGTTGGGAGGCTCGTTCTGCTCGGCGAAGCTGCGGTAGTAGTAGATCAGCGGCAAGGGATGGTCGTTTTCGATCGCGTTGAGCGCCGAGAAGGGCGCCATCGCCCGGGCGTAAGCGGCCTTGGAGTCAGGCGCGCTTCCGGCCATCCGGAACAGGGCGAAACCCTTCTGGACATATGCGTTGGCCCGATTGGGATCGACCGCGATCGCCCGGTCCGCGGCGGCGATCGCCTCGGCATCGTTGCCCGCGTCGAATTCGGCTTCCGCCAGCGCGGTCTGGACCCCGGGATCGTCGGGGTATCGACGCGCGATCTTGCGCGCATCCTCGAGCACTTCGCGCGCCGTTTCCCGATCGACCCCGCGCTGCGAGCGGATCCGGACGTCCATCATCTTTGCCTCGCCTTCGGGCAGTTCGCGCAGGCGGACCTCGCCGATCGCGATCTTTTCGGCGGGTAGCTTCAAATTGTAGAGCGAACGTCGCTTCAGATAGCGATCGAGGTCCTTTTCGAGCTCGTCGAGATCGCCGAAGGCGGCATCCGCCGCCTCGAGCGCTGCATCGCCCGCGATGATCCGGTTCCCGTATCCGGTCAACTGGCCGCGGCGCGATTCTTCGAAGGTCATGAAGTGGTAGAGCAGCCAGCTGCGGCCGTAAAAGGCATCGTAGCCCTTGCGCTCGCTGCTGTCGTAGAGCGCTGCGTCGAGCAACTCCCTGATCGGGACCTCGTCGGCGAATGCGAGTTCGCCAGCGCGATGTTGCGCAGGCCGGCCCACCTGCACACTGCCGTCGTCGTTGAAGGTCGCAGCGGCGAAGAATTCCGCTGCGCCCTCGCTCAGCCAGCGGGGCATGGCGTAGGACGAACTGGCGATCAGAAAGTGGTGCGCATATTCGTGCAGCAGCACGGTGGTCGAGAAGCTGGGATAGCCGCTTTTCATCTGGATGTTCTGGACGAAAGCGCGCGAGGCGCCAGCGCGGGGCACGTAGAAGCCTGCGATCGAGCGGCTGTTCGTTCCCGCAAGCCGACGAATGTCGCTCTGATTGCCGACCACGAAGATCACCAGCCGGTTGGACGGGCTGGGTTTGGCAATCTCGCGACCGGTCACATATTCGAGCGCCGAGTGATAGCGTTCCAGGTTCTGCGAGAACTCGCGGACGTCCCGCTCGCTGTCGTCGGCATAGATGACGAAGTGATCGCTCGACGCCTCGTACCAGGCGGCGCTGGCCGGCGCTCCGAAGCCGAACAGCGCCATAAGCGACAGAAAAGCGACCACGAATCTCATGCCAAATCCCCCATCCGACGAGGGCAGGCTAAGGCAATTCACCCGTGATGCAAGGCGGATGCGGGGGCCTTGCGCCTCCGCGTGCTATCAAGCAGCCCGGGTCGATGTCGTCTCGATATAGCGCCCGACATTCTTCGCCAGCACGTCGAGCGGCGCGTTGCCACCGAGCACCACCGCATCGTTGAAGGCCTTGAAATCATAGGCCTCGCCCAATTCCGCTTCGGCCCGCGCGCGCTGACGGACGATCTCGCTGTGGCCGACCTTGTAGCCGCAGGCCTGGCCCGGCCAGCTGCAATAGCGATCGACCTCGGAAGCCACTTCCTCGTATTTGCTCCCGTTGCGCTCGACGAAGAAATTGCGCGCCTGTTCGCGGGTCCAGCGCTTGTGATGCAGCCCGGTATCGACCACCATCCGGCAGGCGCGGAAGGCCAGCGCCTGGAGATAGCCCAGCCGTCCGACCTCGAACTCGTCATAGGCGCCCAACTCGTCGGCGAGCTGTTCGCCATAGAGCGCCCAGCCTTCGGAGAAGGCGTTGAAGGCGAGGATTGAGCGGATCAGCGGCAGGCGATTGGAATATTCGCCCTCCCAGACATGACCCGGGATGGTCTCGTGATAGGTCAGGTCGGCGAGATCGTATTTGCGATGCAGATCGGTGGTGCGCAGATTGATCCACATCCGACCTGGAATCGTGCCATCCTTACTACCCGCACCGCCATAGGCGGCGGGTGCGCCCGGTTCTTCCGACAGCGGCAGGCGGCGGACCTCGAGCTTGGGATCGACCAGCGTATTGAAGGCGCGCGGCATCTGCGCGGTGATCCAGTCGATCCGTTCGTGGATGAAGTCCATGATCTGCTCGCGCCCCGGATCGCCTTGCGCGAACTGATAGCGCGGATCGCGGCTCAGCGCCTGCATCCGCTCGCCCACGCTACCGCTGGTATAGCCGATTTCGCGCAGGATCGGGTCCATGCGCGCGTGCAGCATCGCGAGTTCCTCAAGGCCGCGCTCGTGCACCTCGTCGGGGCTGAGACTGGTGGTGGTGCTGGCGCGCAGCGCCCAATCGTACCATTCGTCGCCGCGCGGCTGGCTCCACATTCCCGGGTCGCCATCGGCCATGCCTCGCTGGAGCCCGAGTTCGGCCAATTGGCGGGTGAGCGCATCGGCTATCGGTCCGGTGACCAGCGGTTCGGCGCGCGCGGCGAATGCGGGCGGCATTCCCTTGGCGGCGAGGTTCTGGCGCAATTGCGCGACGAACAATTCGCCCGATTGCGCGCTGGCGATCGTGCTCTGCATCTGGTCGATCGCCTTGTCGATCAGGAAGCTGGGCGGGATCACGCCCATCCCGCGCGCTGCCTGCATCCGTTCCAGCTCGCCATCGAGCACCCGGGGTAGCGCCTCCAGCCGCGCCATATAGGCATCGGCGTCGCTGCCATCCTCGAGCGGATGGGCGCTGTCCATGAATCGCGGCATGTCGAGATAGGTGCCCACGTTCTGGATCACGACATAGGGAGCGTTGCGCCAGCTGCCGACCGCGACATCGCCATAGGGCAACGCAAAGCCATCGAGCGCGGTCGAATAGGCGCTTTCGACGACATCGAGGCTGGTCACCAGATCGGGATCGAGCCCCTCACGCGGCACCAGGCGCACCCGCTCCAGATCCTGCCGCAGCGTGGCGGCGTAACGATCCTGCCCCGCCTGCGACTGATCTTCCAGCCGCGCGCGCAGATCCGCATGGCGACCGGTGTCGACGCCGAGAGAGGTGGCGCGCTCGGGTTCGTGTTCGAGGAGATTGTAGGCGACCACTTCGAGCAACCGCTCGGCCCCGATCGACTGCGCCTGTGCAATGGCGGCGGGGCGACCGAGGGTGGTGCATCCGCCCAGGGTAAGGGCGGTGGTTGCGCCAAGCCCGGCGAGGGCTTGACGGCGGGTGATGGCAAAGCTGGTCTGGGTCATGCCGGGCGGTGTGCGCGACCGGCATTATGCTGTCAAATCAATCGGTATATTGGGGCGGCACCTTGCCGCCGCTGGCGGCCAGTTCGCGCATGGTGCGGCGGTGCAGCCAGAGATTGTCTTCGGCGCTGCCGTCGTAATCGGCGCGGCCAAGCTCATTGGCGAGCGCCTTCCGGCTCTCGTAGTCGGAATCGACGTTGATCAGCTTGAGCAGGTCGACGATCGAGGTGCGCCAGTTGAGGCGGTCGGAACCGGGCATCGAGTCGAGGCTGTTCTCGACGTCGATCCTGTCGTCGGAGGCGCGTTCGGGCTTGGGCTGCGCCGCGCTCGCCTCGGCGTTGGTCGATCGCGCTCCAGCTTGTGCCGGCGCAGCGACCGTGCGGGTCGCTTGCGCTCTCGCAAGTTCGGGTTCCGTGCCGAAGATCGCATCCTTGATCGAACTGAAGATACCCATGAAAATTGCGCTCCGATTGGCGCATCGCGTTGATGCGCTTGCCAAGCCTCAACGGAACGACACCCGGGGTGTTCCGCGCGAAACGGGCTTTCGCCGCGCGGGCAGGCCTGCCAAGAAGCCAGCCATGCTCGACATTGTCCTCTCGATCACAGTGCTCGCCGCCATCGCCCTGTGCGGTGGCGCCTGGCTCGCGTGGAAGCGCGGCCATCGCAAGCAGGCGCTTCTGATGCTGGTGCTGGTAGCCGTCGCGCTGCTCAATGTGGCGATCTGGACCGTCCCCGACGAGGGCGGAACGGCCCCGCTCGATCGGGTCGAGCGGGGCGCAGTCGAGTAGTCGCGGCCGGGCTCAGTCGGGCAATTCCCACCTGACCGCATTGGCAAAGCTGCCTGCCACCGCATCGCCCTTGGCATTGCGCGCTGGCTCGAAGCGTGCGCGCTGTTCGAGCAAACGGCAGGTCGCGGTATCGAGTATCGAGTGGCCGGTCGAACCGGTGATCGTGCAATCGGTGACACGGCCATCCGCGGCGATCTCGAGGCGGAACCGCGCAGTCCCGGTGAGTTCTCGGGCGATCCAGCTCGAACGATAGTCGTTGCTGGTGATCCAGCGCCCGGGATCGTTGCGCGGCCGTGCGGCCAGTGGCGCGACCCCGCTCGGGGTCGAGACGGCGCTAGGCTGGGGTGCCGGAATGGCGGTCGGATCGGAACCGGGCCGTTCGACGATGGGCCGCGTCGGAAGAACGATTTTGGTCGTCTCGAACCCCGGCGTGGGCGGCTCGAACGTGATCGGAGGTGTGGGCGCGACGATCGTCTCCACCGGGGCGCGAGCCTCTGGACGCGGCTCGCGCTGCGGTTCGGGCGAGGGTTCGGGAGGGGGTGGCTTGGGCAATTCGATCTGCGCACCGGTCAGTGGCTTTGGCGGCGGCTTCAGCACGCCCGTAAACGACAGGCCGGTGATCAGCGCGGTGCCGATGGCGGCGTGGACCGCGACGACGGCGATCATGCCGGTGGGGGACGGGCGGCGGATCTGGTCGGCATAGGCCATGGGTCAGTCCTCTCTCTGCTTGCGACCGCCCGTGCGACAGGAGAAGCCAGGCGGCCTGCTTGGAGAGCATGTTACAACATCACAGAGCCTGCAAGACATTTCGCGTTGCCCGGTGCAACGGCTCCGCCCCCGCGCTGGCCAGCGACAGGGCGGTGCTATGCGTTACTGGAAGCGAGAGCCAGCGGCTGTCCGCCGCCGGCTCACTTGATCGGGCAGGAGGGATCGAGCCGGAAATCGAGGTAATTGTCGACCGAGGCCATCAGCTCGTCCTGCTCGTTCTCGAAGAAGTGGTTGGCGCGCGGGATCTCTTCGTGATGTACGGTGATGTGCTTCTGGGTGCGCAGCTTCTCGACCAGCTTGGTCACCGCATTGGGCTGTACCACCGTGTCCTGCGCGCCGTGTATGAAAATCCCGCTGGCCGGGCAGGGGGCGAGGAAGGAGAAGTCGTACATGCTCGCCGGGGCGCCGATCGAAATCCAGCCGCGGACTTCGGGACGGCGCATCAGCAGCTGCATCCCAATCAACGAGCCGAAGCTGACGCCCGCGACCCAGGTCGTCTGCGCTTCGGGATGGATCGACTGAACCCAGTCGAGCGCCGAGGCAGCATCGGACAATTCGCCTACGCCATTGTCGAAGCTGCCCTGGCTGCGACCGACACCGCGGAAGTTGAACCGCAGGGTAGCAAAGCCGCGATCGACGAAATTCTTGTAGAGCTTCTGCGTGATCTGCTCGTTCATCGTCCCGCCGCCCTGGGGGTGCGGGTGGAGGATCATCGCGACCGGCGCGCGCGGGCGCGGCGCAGGCGAAAAACGGCCTTCGAGACGGCCCTCGGGGCCGGGGAAGATGACGGTCGGCATGGTTGGGGTACCTAGCGAGATGGTTGGCCCGTGCTGCCGGTGGTGGCGCGCGAGAGGTCGCGGGCTATATAGTGTTTCCGTCGCAATTCGCAATTGTTTAGAGCCTGTCCCATCGCCGAACGCATCTATCTCGATCACGCTGCCACCACGCCGATAAGGCCCGAAGCGCTTGCCGCGATGGAAGCAGGCTGGCGGCTGTGGGCCAATCCCTCCAGCCCGCATGCCGAGGGGCGCAAGGCCAAGGCCGCGCTGGAAGCTGCGCGCGCGCGCATTGCTGCGGCGCTGGAGTGGGACGGCGAGGTGATTTTCACAAGCGGCGCGAGCGAGGCGGCGCAGCTGGCGCTGGGGAGCGCGCAGGCGGGTGCGCGGCTGGTCGCGGCCAGCGAGCACGATGCGATCCTCGGCGCGGCGCCCGACGCCGAGCGGTTGCCGGTCCAGCCCGACGGCGCGCTCGATCTGGAAGTGCTGCAGGAGGCGGTCCAGCGCGAGCGTCCGCTGGTGGCGGTGCAGCAGATCAATTCGGAGACCGGTCAGCGGCAGGATCTCGCCACCATCGCCCCCACCGTCCGTCAGGCGGGCGGCGTGCTGCTCGCCGATTGCGCGCAAGGCACGGGCAAGTTCGCGATGCCCGATTGCGACATGGCGATCCTCTCGGCGCACAAATTCGGCGGGCCGGTGGGCGTGGGCGCGCTGCTGGTGAGGGATTACAAGCTGCTCAAGCCCAGCGGCGGGCATGAGCGCGGCTATCGCCGGGGGACAGAGAATCTGCCGGGAGTGCTCGCCATGGCGGCCGCGCTGGAGGCCTGTGACAGACCATATTGCGATCCGGATGTCCTTGAGCCGCTCGCGGCGCTGGCCGAAGATTGCCACGCCATGGGGGGCACCTGGCTGGCCGACCGGCTTGCCGCACCCACGCCCTATATCCGCGCCATCGCCATGCCCGGCATGAGCGGCAGCGCGCAGTTGATGCGCTTCGACATGGCGGGGATCGCGGTTTCGCAGGGCAGCGCCTGTTCGAGCGGAAGCCTCAAGCGGAGCCATGTGCTCGAGGCGATGCAGCTCGAACCCGACATTGCCGACCGCACCATCCGGGTCAGCCTCGGCTGGACCACCACCCGAGCCGAAGTCGAACGCTTCTGCGACGTCTGGCGCGAGTTGGCGCAGCGGGACTGACTCGCCCCCGACCAAACACCGCTTCGACAAGCCCGCCCCGAGCGGTTAGGATCGCATCCGACATGATCTATCTCGACTATCAGGCGACAACCCCGCTCGCTCCCGATGCGCGCGACGAAATGATGCGTTGGCTCGACGGGCCCGCCGGCAGCGGCTTCGGCAATCCGCATTCGCCGCACCGCATGGGGCGCGAGGCCGCCGCCGCGATCGCGCTGGCGCGCGACCGCGTCGCGGCGCTGTTCCCGCCCGGGGGAAAGGTGATCTTTACTTCCGGAGCCACCGAGGCGATCAATCTCGCCATCCGCGGGACTGCCAGCCGCGACGAGCGTCGCACGGTATCGGTCTCCGCGATCGAACACGCCGCGGTGCTCGACACTGCGCGCAGCATGGGCGCCTGCCACGAGTTGAACGTCGCCAAGAACGGCCAGTGCAACACGAAGCAGGATCTGCCCGCCGACACGCGGCTGGTCTGCGTGATGCAGGTCAACAACGAGATCGGCACTATCCAACCGACGATCGACTGGCACCGGAAGGCCAAGGGCGCCAACGCGCTCTACCTCTGCGATGCGGTGCAGGCTTACGGGAAGATCGAGCTGACCGCGGCGGACATGATCGCGGTCAGCGCGCACAAGCTGCACGGGCCCAAAGGCGTCGGAGCGCTGTGGGTCCGCGACGGGCTCGAGCTGGCGGAGGTGCAGACCGGCGGCGGGCAGGAATTCGGCATCCGCTCGGGTACGCTCAGCCCGGCGCTGATCGCGGGCTTCGGCGCTGCGGCCTTGCTGGCGAAGGAGCAGATGGCGGCTGATGCCGAGCATGTCGAAAAACTTTGGCGCTGCGCGCGCGAGCTGTTTGCGGACTGGAAGCTCAACGGCAGCGAGGAGGCGCGCTGGCACGGCAATATGAACATCCGGCCGCCCAAGAAATATGGGGGCCTGGATGTGAACCGGCTGATGAGCGAGGTGCGCGACGTGATGTTCTCTGCCGGCTCCGCCTGCGCCAGCGGGTCGGGGCGCACCAGCCATGTGCTCGAGGCGATCGGGCTGTCGGCCAAGCGAGCCAAGAGCTCGATCCGGCTGGGCTGGGGCCGCTACACCACGCTCGACGAGATCGAACAGGCGGCGGAGAAGATCAACGCGGCCGCGAAGGCGCAGGGGCTATGAGCGTGCGCGTGACCTTCACGACCGCACGCGACGAGCGGGTCGAAGCCGTGGGCGAACCCGGCGACAGCCTGCTGACGCTGGCGCAGGCCGCTGGCCTGCCCCTGGAGGGCACCTGCGAAGGGCAGATGGCCTGCTCGACCTGCCATGT
The DNA here is from genome assembly GCF_030717865.1 of Qipengyuania benthica. Classification (NCBI taxonomy): domain Bacteria; kingdom Pseudomonadati; phylum Pseudomonadota; class Alphaproteobacteria; order Sphingomonadales; family Erythrobacteraceae; genus Qipengyuania; species Qipengyuania benthica. The sequence goes on from NZ_JAVAIL010000001.1 coordinate 989,497, forward strand.
GGTGGTCGATCCCGAATGGTTCGCGAAACTGCCGCCGGCGAGCGAAGACGAGGAAGACATGCTCGACCTCGCCGCCGGCGTGCGTCGCACCAGCAGGTTATCCTGCCAGATACTGCTCGACGAAAGCCTCGATGGGCTGGAAGTTGCGATCCCTGGCGACAGCCACGACGCACGGCGATTTTGAACTTCTGTCGAGTTGATTTCGAGAGTCCAGGCGAGTTCGTCCTCGCAGGTGGCATTTGATCGCTGGCTGCCCTTTGGCGGTTCGGTTGGGTCGGCGGCGTTTTTCCGTGGCAGCCTTGAGATTCGAACGGTACTTCGGTTCGAAATGAGCATCTCCGCAGCCCAGTCCGCCTACATCCTGACCCTTTCCTGCCAGGATCGCGTCGGGATCGTTGCCGCGGTCAGCGGCCATCTGGCGCGGCTCGGGGGATTCATCCTCGATAGCCAGCAATACGCCGATCTGGAGGCGGGACGCTTCTTCCTGCGCATCGAGTTCAAACCGGACGGTGGGGCGTTCTCCGAAACGCTCGACGAGCTTCGCGCCGGGTTCGCTCCGATCGTTCGCCAATTCGATCTGGACTGGGAACTCCTGCCCTCCAACCACCAGCCAAAGCTTCTAATCGCCGTGTCGCAAGGCAGCCATTGCCTCAACGATCTTCTGTACCGCTCACAGACTCGCAACCTGCCCGTGGAGGTGGTCGGGGTCGTGTCGAACCATCCCCAGCTTCGCGAGCTGACGGAGTGGCACGGGGTCGCCTACACCCATCTTCCGGTTACCCCGGACACGCGAGAGGAGCAGGAGGAGAAGCTCTTCTCGCTGTTCTTGGAACAAGAGGCCGACTATCTTGTGCTGGCGCGCTATATGCAGGTGCTGTCGCCGGAACTCGTCGAACGGCTTGCCGGGCGGTGCATCAACATTCATCACAGCTTTCTGCCCAGCTTCAAAGGCGCGCGCCCGTATCGCAGCGCGCATCAAAGGGGGGTGAAACTGATCGGGGCGACGGCTCATTTCGTGACGAGCGACCTGGATGAAGGCCCGATCATCGAGCAGGATGTCGAACGGGTGGATCATCGTGCCACCGAGGAGGACCTGATCCGGATCGGTCGGGATATCGAGGCCCGGGTGCTTGCAAGAGCGGTGCGCTGGACTGCAGAACGCCGAGTCTTCCCGAACGGCATGCGGACGGTGGTTTTCCGTTAGGCTACGCCGGCCTGATCGTCAGGCTGTCGAACGAAAAAGCCCCGCCATATCGCTACGGCGGGGCTCTCTATCTCGTTAGGCACCGTCCTGGAATTAGGCGGCTTCGAGCTCGCCTTCCTTCACCGTCTCGCCGACTGCTTCGATCAGCGCCTTCGAGAAGGCGGGAATGTCGTCGGGGTTGCGGCTGGTGATGATGTTGCCATCGATCGCCACTTCCTTGTCGACCACATTGGCGCCTGCGTTCTTGAGGTCCGTTCGGATCGAGTTGTAGCTGGTCGCGGTCTTGCCTTCGATGGCTCCAGCCTCGATCAGCAGCCACGGCGCGTGGCAGATCGCGGCGATCGGCTTGCCCGCCGCGTTGAATTCGCGGACGATCGCGACGGCACGCTCGTTGGCGCGCAGCAGGTCGGGGTTGATCTGGCCGCCTGGGATCATCAGCGCGTCGTAGCCTTCGCAATTGGAAACCTCGTCGACCGTCTTGTCGACATCGACGCTCTGGCCCCAATCGTCCTGGTCCCAGCCCTTGATCGAGCCGCTCTGGAGGCTGACGACGGTGGTCTTGATGCCGGCCTTTTCGAGATTGGCCTTGGGCTTCATCAGTTCGCTCTGTTCGAAGCCGTTGGTGGCGAGGATCATCACGTGCTTGGTCATGGGTAACTCCTTGAATTGCTGTTACCTCCTCAACGTATGGGGAAAGCCCGCCGTTCCCCGTTGGTAGCCAGAGCGTGGCGGTGATAGGGCGGGGCGACTGGAATCATTTCCGCCCATCGCTCGAGGAGCCGTGACGCCGCCGAACCGGGGTCGTCGCGAAGCTCGATATGGCCCCGCAGCCGGCGGCTTCGGGCATCGAGCGGATGAGCGGCTAGGAATGCGAAATGCCCAAGAGCGACATCACCGAGCCCGATCCCCTGGATGCGATCGTCGATACCCCCTTCGACTCCGCGCTGTCCGAGCGCTATCTGGTCTATGCGCTGTCGACCATCACCGCGCGCTCGCTGCCCGATCTGCGTGATGGGCTGAAGCCGGTCCACCGCCGCCTGTTGTGGGCGATGCGTCAGCTCAGGCTCAACCCCACCGACGCCTTCAAGAAGAGCGCGCGCGTGGTCGGCGACGTGATCGGCAAATACCACCCCCACGGCGATGCCAGCGTTTACGACGCGATGGTCCGGCTCGCGCAGGATTTCGCGCTGCGCTACCCGCTGGTCGAAGGCCAGGGCAATTTCGGCAATATCGACGGCGATAACGCCGCCGCCTATCGCTACACCGAAGCGCGGATGACCCGCACCGCGGTGCGGTTGATGGAAGGCCTCGACGAGGGCACGGTCGATTTCGTCCCCACCTACAACGGCGAGGAGCAGGAGCCCGAGATATTTCCCGGCCTGTTTCCCAATCTGCTCGCCAATGGCTCGAGCGGGATCGCGGTGGGCATGGCGACCAACATCCCCAGCCACAATGTCGCCGAAGTGGTCGATGCCACGCTCGAACTGATCGACAACCCGCATGTCGAGCACGCGCGGCTGATGGAACTGTTCCACGGCCCCGACTTCGCCACCGGCGGGCTGGTGGTCGACGGGCCCGATGTGATCGCGCAAGCTTACGAGACAGGGCGCGGCAGCTTCCGCGTACGCGGACGGTTTCACGCCGCCGAGGCCGAGAAGCCTGCGGATCGCGAGGCCGGTATCGAGCGGCTGGGCAGCGGGCAGTGGCAGCTGGTGGTCAGCGAGATCCCCTACCAGGTCCAGAAAGGCAAGCTGATCGAGCAGATCGCACAGGCGATCGCCGATCGCAAGCTGCCGATCCTCGAGGATGTCCGCGACGAGAGCGACGAGCAGATCCGGCTGGTGCTGGTCCCGCGCAGCCGCAACGTCGATCCCGAGCTGCTCAAGGAATCGCTCTACAAGCTCACCGATCTGGAAACCCGCTTCGGACTCAATCTCAACGTCCTCGACGCCACGCGCACCCCGATGGTGATGGGGTTGAAGGAGCTGCTGGGCAATTGGGTCGCCAGCCAGATCGACATCCTCCAGCGCCGCAGCCGCCACCGGCTCGACCAGATCGCCGCGCGGCTCGAACTGGTCGAAGGCTATATCATCGCCTTCCTCAATCTCGACCGGGTGATCGAGATCATCCGAACCGAGGACGAGCCCAAGGTGCTGATGATGGCCGAGTTCGGCCTGACCGACCGCCAGGCCGAGGCGATCCTCAACATGCGGCTGCGATCTTTGCGCAAGCTGGAGGAAATGCAGCTGCGCCAGGAAAAGGACGCGTTGCTCAAGGAGAAGGACGAGCTCGACAAGCTGCTAGGCTCGCCTGCGCGCCAGAGAACCCGATTGAAGCGCGATCTTGCCGACCTGCGCAAGGAATATGGGCCCGACACGCCGCTGGGGCGCCGCCGCACCAGCATCGAGGAAGCCGCGCCCACGGTCGAATTCAGCATGGATGCGATGATCGAGAAGGAACCGATCACGGTTATCCTGTCGCAGCGCGGCTGGGTGCGCGGCGCGCGCGGGCATGTGCCGCTCGATCAGGAGTTCAAGTTCAAGGAAGGCGACGGTCCGGCCTTCGCGGTTCATGCTCAGACCACCGACAAGCTGCTGCTCGCGGCGGACGATGGCCGGTTCTTCACGCTGGGCGCGGACAAATTGCCGGGCGCGCGCGGCTTTGGCGAACCCTTGCGCAACACGCTCGATATTGACGCCGAAGCGCAGATCGTGGCGATGGTGGTGCATGCGCCGCATCAGCGGCTGCTGCTCGCTGCGAGTACGGGCAAGGGCTTTGCCGCCACGACCGGCGATCTGCTGGCCGAGACGCGCAAGGGGCGCCAGGTGGTCAACCTCAAGGGCGACGCGAAGCTGGCGGTGGTGCGCCCGATCGCTGCCGGCGACGATCATGTCGCGGTGGTGGGCGACAATCGCAAGCTGGTGGTCTTCAACCTCGAGGAACTGCCCGACATGACGCGCGGGCAGGGCGTCCAGCTGCAGCGCTATCGCGATGGCGGGATGGCCGACGCGCGCACCTTCAGGCTCGAGGAGGGGCTCAGCTGGGCGATGGGCGGCGACAGCGGACGCACCCGGACCGAGCAGGAGATGTGGCAATGGAAGGTCGCGCGCGGGGGGGCGGGACGGATGCCGCCGCAGGGATTCCCGCGCGACAACAGCTTCGGCTGACGGGACACGCCAGCGCCGATCGTCTGCCACAGGAAAAGGGCCGGAAGCGTCGCAGCGCTTCCGGCCCTTTTCTCTTGAAGTTCTCGCCCTCGCGAAAGGGCGCAGGAATTACCCGGCGGTGCCTGAGACAGCGGCGAGGGCTTCGTCGATCTGCGCGGTGGTGAGGCGCGCGGTCAGGCCCGCCTCGCCGGCGTCGAAATGCTCTCGCTGCAGCGTGACGAGATCGGTGTCGTCGCCGCCGCGCGCGACCACCACCCGGTCGCCCTCGACTTCTGACACGGTGCCCAGCGGCTCGCCGTCGGCAGCGGTGACTGCGGCACCGGCGATCAGCGCCGCATCGCGGGCTGCCTCTGCCTCGGCGATCTGAGCGTCGACCATTCCATCGAGCTGCGCCTTGGTGACGGTGATGGTCGGGCCGCTCTCGCCCTTGCCGTACATATCGGCCCCGAGCGGGATCTTGTGCTTGCCGGTGTCGAGCACGGTTTGGCCGTTCTCGACCGAGACGATCGTGCCGACCGGGTTGCCTTCGGGACCGACGACGGTGGCACCTGCAGCCACCTGCTCGTTGGCGGCGGCGGTCTGTGCGAGCGCCGGAGCCCCGGAAACGGCGAGGGCGGCGGCGGCGAGGAACACGAATTTCATTTGAATCTCCCGATCAAGCTGGACACATCGCTCCCCGCAGCGCCATCGCGGCGCATGGAAAACGACAAGGCTGGCGATACGGCCTACGGACGAGAGCCCGGGCGAGGCCGCGACGCTCCCGGAGCCGGGAGCTGGTTTGTGATAGGCGGCTGGCCATCAAAGGCAACCGCCGACTTTCCGTATAGGGAAAGCTACCTTAAGCTTGGCTGAAGCTCAGCGTGCTTCCAGCGCAGCGTCGAGCAGCGCGTCGATCCGCTCGGGGCCGGGGAAGCCTTCGTCCACCCAGCGTCGCTCGATCGCCTGCATAATCCGCGCGACCTCGGGTCCGGGAGCGACCCCGCGGGCGATGATCCGCCCGCCCTTGAGCGGAAAGCGCGGGGCTTCCCAGCCATCGAGTTCGTCGATTGCATGGCCCTCCAGCAGGAGGCGGTCCCGTGCGCATGCGAGGCTCTCGCGATAGGCCAGGCCGCGCGGATCGCCGGCGTCTTCCGCTCCACGCTCTGCCGCGCAGACCAGCCGGGCGCGCTGGGCGCGCGACAGCCGGAGGCGCACCGCGACCGCTTCCGCCAGCGAGCGGATCGGCGGGACCAGCGCCGCGAGGCGGCGAATGGGGTCGGGCGCCGCGTTCTGGCTTCCTTCCTGCGCGATCAGAGCCGACAGACAGGCGCGCTCGTTGGCCCGCGCTTCGGGCAGGACGATTCCGAGCACGCCGCAATCCTGCATCAGCGCCACTGTACGGGCGGGATCGGGCAGGCCGAGGATGGCGAGCAATTCCATCGCCACTCGCTCGCGGCTCAACTCCCCGAGCGTGCTCGCCAACTCGCGACAGGCGTCGATCGCTTCCTCGTCCAATTGGTCGCCGAAGCGCGCCTGGAAGCGGAAATAACGCAGGATGCGCAAGTGATCCTCGCGGATGCGCTGCGATGCATCGCCGATGAAGCGCACCCGCCGCGCGGACAGATCGGCGAGGCCGCCGAAATAATCTGCAATCTCCAGCGTCTCGGGATGCGCGTAGAGCGCGTTGATGGTGAAATCGCGCCTGGCGGCGTCCTCGCGCCAGTCGCTGGCGAAAGCGACAGTGGCGCGGCGCCCATCGGTAGAGACGTCGTGGCGCAGCGTCGTTACTTCCACCGGCCCATGCTGAAGCAGCGCGGTTATCGTGCCATGATCGATCCCGGTCGGCACCGTGCGGATGCCCGCCGCGCGGCACAGTTCGATCGCCGCTTCGGGGAGGTGGATGGTCGCAGCGTCGATATCCTTGGCCGTGCCGCCCAGCAGCGTATCGCGCACCGCGCCTCCGACCCAGCGCAGGTTTTCGGCGCCGAGCGCGTCGACCAGCGCGGCAAGATCCTCGCGCTGGGTCCACTCTGTTGCGGGCAGGGTCGTCATCGCTCGCTCTCCTTGCCTTCGGTAACCGCTGTCTGCGTCCCTGCCTCCGTCCAGGCCAGCCGCCGCGAGAGGTTGTAGCAGATCGCCGCCGTCACGCCCCAGATGCGATAGCCGCCATGTTCGAGCTCGAGATATTCGCGTGTCGCGCCCTTCCAGAACACCGAATTGCGCCGCCAGTTGCGGTCGTCCATCAGCAGCGACAGCGGGGCTTCGAACCAGCTTTCGACTTCTCGTTCGCAGGCCATCAGCGGCAGGTCGGGGGGAACCACGCCGAGCACGGGCGTGATGTCGAAGCCGGTCCCGGTCTGGTAGCGATCGGTGGTGCCGATCAGACGGACCGCCTGCGGATCGAGCGCGAGCTCTTCCTGCGCTTCGCGCAGCGCCGCGGCGACCGCGTCCTCGCCCGGCTCCAGCTTGCCGCCGGGGAAAGCGACCTGCCCGGGGTGATCGCGCATGGTGGTGGGGCGCTGAGTGAGCAGGACGCCGGGTGCCTCCACCCGGTCCACCACCGCGATCAGCACCGCGGCATCGGCGGTGCGACGGGCATCGGCAAAGCGCCCATCGGACATGAGATCGTCGAACTCCTGCGCATGGCCGTGTTCGAACAGCGCCTGCAGCCGGTCGAACAGCGCGCTCATGCAGGCAGCAGGGAGAAGGTTTCGCCCTGGCTGGTCACGGTCCAGTCGTCACCGCGCGCGAGCGCGATCTGCGCCAATTGCTCATAGGTCGAGCGGTTGAGCCGCGCTTCGCAGCCGCGCCGGACATGGCAGTAGATCGCGGGCGCCTCGCGGTTACCCGCGGCGCGCAGCGCGTGGTCCGGTCCGACGATCACCAGCTCGTCGGTGTTGAGCCGCAGCGCGATCCCGTCGTCGACCATGCGGCAGTCGGTGGCGATGAAGGCCGCATCCTCGACCTCGATCGAGAGTTTCTGAACCGGCGTCACCAGCCAGTAGGCGCCCGCCGCGTCACGGGTCAGCAGTCCGGCGAAGGCGCGCACCATGGCCTGCCGCCGGATCTTGCCGCCATCGTGGTACCAGCAGCCGTCGACGGCGATCCGCATCTCGCTGTCGCCCTCGTTCGCCGGGCTCCATTCCTCGACTGGGGGGAGCTTGCGCTGCGCGACCTGTTCGGCGATCTCGGCGAGACCGAGCGAGGCGAGTTCGGGGGGCGGTTCGTAGGGCATGACGATGGCTCTGAATGGCTCTGAATGGCTTTGGGGCGCAGGGATGGCAGAGCGCGGCTAGTTCGCCAAGGCTGCGCGCGCTTCCTCGCTCCAGGGGCCGAGCATCCCCTCGTGCGGCAGCACGCCCGGGTTGTCTGTGCGAACCAGCAGCCGCGCCGGGTCCCACGGGCCGGGACAGTGCCACGATCGCGTAGGAGCCGCGGTAAAGCCCCAGGCGCCGTAATAGGCCTCGTCGCCGATCAGCACCTGCGGCAGCGCGGCGCGCGGATCGATCGCGCCCAGCGCAGCGGTGATCAGCGCCTTGCCATAGCCTTCGCCCTGACGCCCGGGCATCACCGCCACCGGGCCGACCATCAGCATCGGGTGCGGGCGTCCCCTGGGATCGGTCAGCGCGACCGGCCAGATTTGGATCGTGCCGGTGAGGTAATCCTCCTCGTCGAGCACCGCGAAGCTCAGGGCCTCGAGCCATTCGGTGCCTTCGCGGATGCGATAGGCGGTGCGCGCGTGACGGTCTTCGCCGAATGCGGCATCGAGCAATTGCTCGATCAGCGCGGGTTCGACCGCCGTCAGGGGAATCAGCGTGGCCATGGGCGGCGCGGACTAGGGCCCGCGCCCGGGCAAGTCGATAGCTATCCTCTTGCCCGAGCGTCGGCTCAGCGTTGATTTAGCCCGGGGTCAGGCGCAGCAGCCGGGCGCCATCGCCGTCTTCGAGCACCCACAGCGCTCCGTCAGGCCCCTGGATTACCGAGCGAATGCGCTCGCCCAGATCGTAGCGGGCGACCTCGCGCGCATTGGTCCCCTCCACCTCGACGCGGACGAGGCCCTGCGTCACCAGTCCCGAAATGATCGCATCGCCATCCCAGCCTGCGAACAGATCGCCGTCGTAGAACACGAAATTGCCGGGCGCGATGACCGGAGTCCAGCTCACCACCGGCTTGACGAAACCATCGTCCGGACTGTGGTCGGGAATGCCGGACCCGTCGTAATTCACCCCATTCGATCGCACCGGCCAGCCGTAGTTCTCGCCGCGCTGCACCAGATTGAGCTCGTCGCCTCCCTTGGGTCCATGCTCGATCTCCCAGAGGCGACCGCTGTCGTCGAAATCCATGCCGAGGATATTGCGGTGGCCCCAGCTCCAGATCTCGTCGCTGGCCCCGGCGCGATCGGCGAGCGGGTTGCCGGGCGCGGGCGTGCCATCGGGGTTGAGCCGGACGATGGTGCCAAGCGTGTTGCCGGTGTCCTGCGCCGGGGTCATCTTCTGACGATCGCCGCTGGCGACGAACAGGTAACGCTCGTCGGGGCTGAATTCGATGCGGTGCGAATAATGGCCGCGCCCGGTGACCTTGGGGGCCTGGCGCCAGATCACCGAGAGGTCCTCGATGGTGCACGAGGTCGGCTGAGCGCAGACCATCTGCCCGCGCCCGACCACCGCGCCGCGGGTATCGCCTTCGCCCGCCTCGGCCCAGCTTAAATAGATCGTGCGCGTGCCGAGGCTGGCGGAGGCCTCGCTGTCGAGAAAAGCGATATCGCCCAGACCGCCCTGGCCGCCGTAATCGACCTGCGGAGCGCCGGTGATGGTGATCGCCTGCCGCGTCTCGGTGTCGATCGCGTGCAGTTCGCCCGGCTTGGTGGTGAGCACCAGCACCGAGGTGCCGGGAACGAAGGCGGAGGCCCATGGCTCGTCGAAGGTTCCAAAGCTCTCGATCGCGAATTCGCCGTCGAATTCGCCGCCAGAATTTGCGCCCGCAACCGGGGTCGATTGGGCGGTGCTATCCCCGCTCGCCGCGTTGCCGCAGCTTGCAGCAAGCAGCAGGGGCGATAGGGTGGCGGCGAGGACGGATGCTTTGGTCATGATGTGTGCAACTCCCGACAAAGGCCTTGGTGCCGCCCCGCTGATCATCGGCGTGGACGAAGCGGGCCGCGGCCCGCTGGCTGGCCCCGTTGTGGCGGCGGCGGTGGTGCTGTGCAAGCCTTGCCCCGAGGGTCTCGACGATTCCAAGAAGCTCTCTCGCGCCCGCCGGGCGCAGCTCGAGCCGCGGATCCAGAGCTGCTGCGCCTGGGGGCTGGGGGTGGTCGAGCCCGAGGACATCGACCGGCTCAACATCTTCGGCGCGACCATGCTGGCGATGACGCTTGCGGTGACACGGCTGGTCGAGGCGCTCGCTTGTGCACCCGACGGCGTGCTGATCGACGGCAATCTGACGCCGCATGGCCGCTGCGAGGGATGGCACTGGCCGGCGCGGGCGATCGTCGGCGGCGATGCGCTCGAGCCGTGCATCTCGGCCGCCTCGATCCTCGCCAAGGAACACCGCGACCGTCTGATGCGCGCGGCGGCGCACTCGTATCCGCATTACGGCTGGGAACGCAACGCCGGTTACGGAACGCCCGAGCATCTTGCTGCATTGAGGACGCACGGGCCGAGCCCGCTGCACCGCCGCAGCTTCGCTCCGGTCGCGCAAGTGGAGATGTTCGCATGAGCTTCGCCTTTTCCGATATTCCCGATCAGACCGGCAAGACCGCCATCGTTACCGGAGCCAATACCGGCATCGGTTTCGCCATCGCCGAAGGGCTGGCGCGCAAGGGCGCACGGGTCCTGCTCGCCTGCCGCGACGCCGACAAGGCGCAAGAGGCGCAGGAGCGGCTGACATCGGGTCACGAGCGGGCGGATACCGAATTCCTGCCGCTGGATCTGGCGAACATCGCTTCGGTCCGCGACGCCGCCGAGAAGGCCGGCGAAGAGGAGCGGATAGACATTCTGGTCAACAATGCCGGGGTGATGATGCCGCCGCTGTCGCGTGCGCCCGGTGGCAGCGAGCTGCAGTTCGCCGTCAACCATCTGGGGCATTTCGCCTTTACCAGCCTCTTGCTCGACAAGCTGGCGGCTGATGGCGGGGCGCGGGTCGTGAGCCAGAGCAGCCTCGCCCATCGCGGCGCCGAAATCGACTTCGACAATCTCGACGCTGGCAAGGGCTACGGACGAACCAAGTTCTACGGGCAGAGTAAGCTCGCCAATCTGCTGTTTGCCTTGGAACTCGACCGCCGGCTGCGCGCGGCGAATTCGCCGGTGGTTTCGATCGCCTGCCATCCCGGTATCGCGCAAAGCGAGCTTACCCGCCATCTGGGCATGTTCGGTAGCCTGTTCGGATCGGTCGTCGGGCTGGTGTTGAACAGCAGCGAGCAGGGCGCCTTGCCCGCCTTGCAAGCGGCGAGCGACCCCGATGCCGAGGGCGGCGATTTCTACGGCCCTTATGGCTTCCGCGAAATGAGCGGGCGGACCTCGGGTCCGGCCTTCGCCAGCAAGCGCGCGCGCGATCCGCGGCTGGCGAAGCGGCTGTGGGACACCTCGATCGAACTCACTGGCGTCGATCCCGGACTGGAGCCCGCGGCGGTCGCGTGAGGCGCGAAGAATAAGCGTGCCGGGCGAGTCCAAAGCGCCACACCACTTCATCTGGAGTCGCAAAAAGACCAGCAGACTCAACATCTAGTAGCGGACTCCTTTCGTTCCTTCATGGCTAACGCGGAATTAACCATGGTCCCTTAGAACTCCGGCCTTGACCTGACGGCGGCTTGGATTCACCCTGTGGATAACTGCAGATGGGGGAATATGACATGGGGGTCCTCGAGGCCGGAATGACGCGCGTCGAAGCGCGCGAAGCGGCCATCGCAGCGCCGCGCGCGGCGATCTCGCAATTGCCGCTGGGGCAGATTCTCGATGGCGATTGCGTCGAGCGGCTCCGCGAACTGCCGACCGCTTCGGTCGATCTGGTCTTCGCCGATCCGCCATACAATCTGCAGCTCGGGGGCGATCTCAACCGGCCCGACGGCAGCCAAGTCGATGCGGTCACTGACGATTGGGACAAATTCGCCAGCTTCCGCACTTACGACGATTTCACAACCGCCTGGCTGCGCGAGTGCAAACGGGTTCTCAAGCCCGACGGCGCGCTGTGGGTGATCGGCAGCTATCACAACATCTACCGCGTCGGGGCGATCCTGCAGGATCTGGGGTTCTGGATCCTCAACGACATCGTCTGGCGCAAGACCAATCCCATGCCCAATTTCAAGGGCACCCGCTTCACCAATGCGCATGAGACGCTGCTGTGGTGCAGTCAGGGCGAGAAGGCCAAGTACCACTTCAACTACCGCGCGATGAAGACGCTCAACGACGAGCTGCAGATGCGCAGCGACTGGGTGCTGCCGATCTGCAGCGGCGGCGAGCGATTGAAGGAGGGCGGCACCAAGGTCCACCCGACGCAGAAGCCCGAATCGCTGCTCTACCGCGTACTGCTGGCGACCACCGAGCGCGGCGATGTCGTGCTCGATCCCTTCTTCGGCACCGGCACCACCGGCGCGGTGGCGACCAGGCTGGGCCGCGACTGGATCGGTTGCGAGCGGGAGGCGCCCTATCGCGATGCGGCGCGCAAGCGGATCGCCAAGGAACTCCCGCTCGACGAAAGCGCGCTCGCCACGATGCAGAGCCGCCGCGATGCGCCGCGGGTGGCCTTCGGTGCGCTGGTCGAGAACGGGCTGATCCCGCCGGGTACGCAATTGTTCGATCGCAAGCGCCGCTGGACCGCGGTGGTCCGCGCCGACGGCTCGCTGGCATACGAGAAGCAGACCGGCTCGATCCACGGGCTGGGCAAGGATCTGCAGGGCGCGCCGAGTTGCAACGGCTGGAGCTTCTGGCACTACGACAAGGGCGGCGAGGTGGTCCCAATCGACGCGGCGCGGCAAATGTACCTGCTGGCGACCGAGGATTGATCGCCGAGGTTGCTCGCCGACGAGGCGATTGGAGCGTTAAGCGATGACCGACCGCATCTACATCCGCCCGGTCGGTTTCGCACCCGGCCCGCAGAGCGAGCATGGCAACGCGATCCGGCTGGCGGGCGGAATGGTCTATGCGAGCCGCTTCGCGGTGATCCTGCGGCGCGATGGCGAGGTGGTCGAGCGCTGGCTCGCGTCGCCCGACATGATGAGGGAGGTGCTCGGCCAGCTCCCAGACGCAGCAGGCGCGGAGGCCGAGGCGCAATGGGCCAACCTCACGCTCGCGCATCCATCGCTCGCTCTGGGCGCGCGCACCATCCGGCTCGACCAGCCGCAGGTGATGGCGATCCTCAACGTCACCCCCGACAGCTTCTCCGATGGCGGGCGCTTCCTCGAGGACCCCGAAGCCGGGCGCGACCACGCCGCGGCGATGGTCGAGGCGGGCGCGGCACTGCTCGATATCGGCGGCGAGAGCACGCGGCCGGGCGCGCCGGTGCTCTGGGAAGGGGACGAGATCGCGCGCGTGGTCCCCGCGATCGAGGCTTGCGCGGCCATGGGCGCGGCGATCAGCATCGATACCCGCAAGGCTGCGGTGATGGAAGCTGCGCTCGATGCCGGCGCGCAGATGGTCAACGACGTCTCGGGCCTAGCGCACGATCCGCGCAGCCTCGAAATGGTGGCGGAGCGCGGCTGCCCGGTGGTGCTGATGCATGCGCCGGGCGCGGCGGGCGACGATCTGCACGCTGGGAGCGGTTACGGCAACACGGTGTTCGACGTCTTCGACGCGCTGCACGCGCGCCGCGATGCCGCGCTGGCGGCGGGGATCGCACCGGCGAACATCCTGCTCGATCCGGGCATCGGTTTCGGCAAGTCGCTGGCCGACAACACCGCGCTGATCAACGCGCTGCCGCTGTTCCACGCGCTGGGACACCCGCTGCTGCTGGGGGCCAGCCGCAAGCGGATGATCGGGGCGCTGTCGAACGAAGCGCCGGTCGGGCACCGCCTGGGCGGCAGCCTCGCGCTGGCGCTGGCGGGAATGAATGCAGGGGTCCAGCTGCTGCGCGTCCACGATGTGGCCGAGACGGTCCAGGCGCGCAACGTATGGCGCGGCTTGCGCGACGCGGCGCTGACCGATTTTTCCGATCTGCCGGGCTGACTCGCAGCCTTAGAGCGAATAGCCTCCGTCGCTGACCAGCACGGTCCCGGTGATGTTGGCCGCCGCATCGCTCAGCAGAAACCCGATCTCGCCCGCCAGCTCGTCGGGCGTGGCGAAGCGGCCGCGCGGAGTGGTCGCGGCCATCGCTTGCAGCGTGGCATCGCGTCCGTGCCGCTCGACACCCGCGCGAAAATCCGCCGAGCTTTCCCAGATGGCGGTATCGACCCCGCCCGGTGCGATCGCGTTGACCCGAATGCCTTCGCCCGCGACTTCCAGCGCGGCGATGCGTGCCATATGCGCCACCCCCGCTTTGGCGATGCCATAGGCGCCGATGCCCGCCACCGGCCTGATCCCGGTAACCGATGCGGTCAGCACGATACTGCCGCGCCGCCCCGCTGCCGGCTCGCGCCGGCGCATCGCCCCCAGAGCAGCCCGTAGCGACAGGAACGCGCCGTCCAGATTGACCGCCATGACCCGTCGCCAGTCTTCGAAGGAGTGGTCCGCGATTGCGCCGCCTGTGGCGATCCCGGCGTTGAGGACCGCGTGGTCGAGCCCTTCCAGCCGCGCATCCAGCCCGGTCCACAAGGCCTCTTCGGCCACGTCGCCGACAACCGCCTGGACCGGGCAGGACAGTTCCAGCGCGTCGAGACCCGCGGCGTCGCGATCGACCAGGATCAGTCGTCCGATCCCCTGCCGGTCGAGCCAGCGTGCGCTGGCCGCGCCGATGCCCGAGGCGGCACCGGTGACCAGCGCGGTTCTCGTGGTGTATGCAGATGTATCGCTCATGGTCCCTCGCTCCGGCTGGGGAGCTAGGCAGATCAGGCGGCGTTGTCGATCCCGAGGTCGCCGAGCTTGCGGTAGAGCGTCGACCGGCCGATCCCCAGGCGGCGTGCGACTTCGGTCATCCGCCCGCGATAATGGCCGATGGCGAGGCGGATCACGTCGGCCTCGATCTCCTCGAGCGCGCGCAGATTGCCGTCGTCGGTGTAGAGCATGACGCCGAGGCCGCGCTGGCGGCTTTCGGCGCGGTCCTCCATGGTTCCGAGCAATTCGGACAATTGCGGGAAGCTCTGGGCGGTCAGCGATTCGCCGTCGCAGAACACCGCGGCACGGAACAGCACCGCCTGCAGCTGGCGGACATTGCCCGGCCAGTCGTAGGCTTCGAGCAGGTTGAGCCCGCTGTCGGCGATCGAATGGTGGCGCAGGCCCGGCTGCTCGCCGATCCGGCCGAGGAAATAGCGAGTCAGCGCCGGGATATCGCCCGCGCGCTCGCGCAGCGCAGGCAACTGCACCAGCGTGCCGTTGAGGCTCTCGTAGAGTTTGCCGTCGAACTCGCCCGCCGCGACCAACGCCGCCAGCGGCAGATCGCTCGCCGCCATGATCCGGACATCGATCTTGAAGCCGTGACCGGCTCCGGTGGGGCGCACCACGCCGCTGGCGAGCACCTCGGCCAGACGCGCCTGCAGCGCCGGTTCGAGCCGGTCGATCTCGTCGAGCAGCAGCGTGCCGCCGTCGCATTGCTGGAGTGCGCCGACCTGCTGGTCGAAGGCGCCGGGAAAGGCGCCCTGCTCATGGCCGAACAGCAAGGATTCGATCGAGCCGGCGGAGGTTCCGCCGATCGCGATCATCCGCATCGGCGCCTTTGCGCGCGGGCTGGAGGTGTGCATGGCCCGCATCAGCATTTCCTTGCCGGTGCCGGTCTCGCCTTCGACGATCACATGGCCGTGGCCGCGCGCGGCGGTGGCTGCCTTGGCGAGCGCGGTGCGGAAGGGCGGAGCGGTGCCGACCATCGCATCGAAATCGAGCGTAGCGGGCATTTTCTCGGCCAGCGGCTGCAATTCGGCTTTGGGCGCTTCGGCGCGGGTCGCGCTGCGCAGGGTCGACAGCAGCCGTTCGGGAGCGACCGGTTTGATCAGATAATCGGTGGCGCCCGCGCGCATCGCCTCGACGGCGAGCAGCGGCGAAGCGCTGGCGGTGATCATCAGCACCGGAACCGCTGGACGACCGGACTTGAGCGAACGGATGAGATCGCAGGCATCCTCGCCCGGAACCCATTGGTCGAGCAGGATGGCGGCAAGATCATGGCACTCGGGCGTGGCGAGCAGGTCGAGCGCCTCTTCCGCCGATCCCGCCACCACCGTGCGCCAGCCCTCGCGCGCAGCGAGCGCGGCCACGAGCCGGCATTGTGCCGGCTCGTCGTCGATCAGCATCAGGAGGCGCGTTTCGCTCTCCGCCATAATGGTTTCCGCCCATTTCCATCCGCGCCGGAAAATTCCCGACGGACAAACGGCTTAGGCGAAATGGGTAAAAAGCGGATTAAGGCTGTTGCGCGGCGGGCGGGGCTTGAGCGGTCGCACGCCTCGCGATAGAGCGACGCATTGCAACCGTTTCCAGCCGGGGGAATACATGGCTTCGCCGCATAACGACATGAAATCGGCCACCAAGACCTACGACCGCTTCATCGGGAGCCTCAAATGGGTCGTGCCGCTGCTCGCGATCATCACGCTCGTCATCGTCATTCTGATCGCGGATTGATCGCGGCCTAGTGCGCATCGCGGTCCTGAAGGAAAGCGCGGCCGGCGAACACCGCGTCGCCGCCACACCCGAGACGGTGAAGAAATTCATCGCGCTGGGCGCCAGTGTCGCGATCGAGGAGGGTGCCGGGACCGGTGCTTCCATCCCCGACGAGTCCTATCGCGAGGCGGGGGCCGAGGTTGTTACCGGGCCCCAGGCGGTCGCCGGCGCGGACATCGTGCTGGGCGTGCAGGCCCCCGATCCGCTCGCGCTTGCGGGCGCGCAGCCTGGCGCCTGGATCGCGGCGATGTTCGATCCCTTTGCGGCGCGCGAGCGGGTCGATGCCTATGCCGCGGCCGGGTTCGAGGCGCTCGCGATGGAATTCATGCCGCGGATCACCCGTGCGCAAAGCATGGACGTGCTTTCCAGTCAGTCCAACCTCGCCGGCTACAAGGCGGTGATCGCCAGCGCCGACACCTATGGCCGCGCCTTCCCGATGATGATGACGGCCGCCGGCACGGTGCAGGCGGCGCGGGTGTTCGTGATGGGCGTGGGCGTCGCGGGGCTGCAGGCGATCGCCACCGCCAAGCGGCTGGGGGCGCAGGTAAGCGCGACCGACGTGCGCAGCGCCACGAAGGAACAGATCCAGTCGCTGGGCGCAAAGCCGATCTTCGTCGAGAACGTGGCCGGTATCGAAGGCGAAGGCTCGGGCGGCTATGCCACCGAGATGAGCGAGGAGTATCAGGCGGCGCAGGCCGAACTGGTGAGTTCGCACATCGCCAAGCAGGACATCGTCATCACCACCGCGCTGATCCCCGGCCGTGCGGCTCCCCGGCTCGTCAGCGACGCGCAGATCGCCAGCATGAAGCCGGGCAGCGTGATCTTCGATCTCGCGGTGGCGCAGGGCGGCAATGTCGAGGGTTCGGTGGCGGATCAGGTGACGCAAAAGCACGGCGTCAAGATCATCGGCTATGCCAACACCGCAGGCCATCTCGCCGCCGATGCCAGCGCGCTCTATTCGCGCAACCTCTACAATTTTCTCAGCGCATTCTGGGACGCCGAGCAGGGCAAGCCGGTGCTCGACGAGGAAATCGGCGACGCGGTGCGGCTGACGCAGGGCGGCCAGGTGGTGAGCGCGAGGTTGATGAAGTGAACCGCTACAGCGCCTCCGAAATCCTCCCCTCTTGGGGGAGGTGGCAGCGCGCAGCGCTGACGGAGGGGGGCTGAATGCAAGACCATTCCTCCAAGGCTCTCCAGCGAGCAAGAAAGCTGCGGTCGACCATGAGCCTTCCCGAGGTGCTGCTATGGAACCGCCTTCGCGGCAATCCGATGGGGGTGAAATTCCGCAAGCAGCACCCGCTCGGCGACTACGTGATCGATTTCTTCCGCGCATCCAAGCGCATCGCAGTCGAGATCGACGGCATTGCGCATGACCGGGGCAACCGACCGATGCGGGACAGCAGCCGCGATGCCTGGCTGCGCCGACAGGGCGTCGAAGTGCTCCGGATCCCGGCAGCAGAGGTGCTGCGAGACGTTGCCGCCGTTGCGGATGCCGTCGTTCGCTATTGCGCGGATCCGCCCCCACCGTCAGCCGCTGGCGCGGCTGCCACCTCCCCCAGGGGGGGAGGATTTCTCGGAGTGACCGGCTAGTGGACTTCATCTCAATCCTGTCGATCTTCGTGCTGGCCTGCTTCGTGGGCTATTACGTCGTCTGGTCGGTCACTCCGGCGCTGCACACGCCGTTGATGGCGGTGACCAATGCGATCTCCTCGGTGATCATCGTCGGCGCGCTGATCGCGGCGGCGGAGGCGGGGAGTCCGGCGGCGAAATGGCTGGGGCTGGCGGGGGTGGTGCTGGCGAGCGTCAACATCTTCGGCGGCTTCGCGGTCACCGAACGGATGCTGGCGATGTACCGGAAGAAGGAGAAGAAGTGATGGTCTCCTCCCCCACCACTCTTCGTCACCCCGGCCCCCGAGCCGGGGTCCAGCTTGTTTCCGGCGCAGCGCACACAGTAGCTGGACCCCGGATCAAGTCCGGGGTGACGCTATTTCTGCTGGCTGCATTCAGTGCCACCCCCGCGCACGCCGCCACAGGCGAGCCCGTGAACCCCTGGGTCGCGCTCGCCTATCTCGTCGCCGGCATCTTCTTCATCCTCGCTCTGCGCGGCCTGTCCTCGCCCGCGACCAGCCGGACGGGCAACCGCTTCGGCATGGCGGGCATGCTGATCGCGGTGGTGACGACGCTGGTCACGCATTGGCCAACTAAAATAGTCGGTTGCGAAGAGTTTGCAGCAAGGGGTGAGTTTGGTTTCTGTACCGAGCTCATCGTCCTCGACTGGGTTCTGGTCGGCGAGATTCTTATCGCCATCGCCATCGGCGCAATCATCGGCCTCACCATCGCCCGCCGCATCGCCATGACCGCGATGCCCGAACTGGTCGCAGCGTTCCACTCGCTCGTCGGCCTCGCCGCGGTGCTGGTGGGCTGGGCGGCCTATCTCAACCCTGCGGCTTTCGGATTGGTGACTGCGGACGGCGGGATCGGCGCGGTGAGCAAGATCGAGATGGGTCTCGGGATCGCCATCGGGGCGATCACCTTTTCGGGTTCGGTCATCGCCTTCCTCAAGCTTTCGGGACGGATGAGCGGATCGCCGATCCTGCTGCCCGCGCGGCATGTCGTCAACCTCGCCACGCTGGCCGCGATCGTGGTGCTGACCGCGCTGTTCGCGATGGCCACTCCCGGCGACACGTTGCCGCTGATCGTCGGCCTGACCGTGCTCGCCTTCGTGATCGGTTTCCTGCTGATCGTCCCCATCGGCGGGGCGGACATGCCTGTCGTGGTCTCGATGCTGAACAGCTATTCGGGCTGGGCGGCGGCGGCGATGGGGTTCACGCTGGGCAACACCGCCATGATCGTCACCGGCGCGCTGGTCGGTTCGTCGGGCGCGATCCTCAGCTACATCATGTGCCGGGCGATGAACCGCAGCTTCCTTTCGGTGATAGCGGGCGGTTTCGGCGCGGACAGCAGTGCCGGAGGCGGCGGCGAGGCGCGCGAGCAGCGCCCCTACAAGCAGGGCAGCGCCGCCGATGCCGCCTTCATGCTCGAACAGGCCGAGAAGGTCATCATCATCCCCGGCTACGGCATGGCGGTGGCGCAGGCGCAGCACGCCCTGCGCGAGATGGGCGACGTGCTGAAGGAGAAGGGGGTCGAGGTCAAATACGCCATCCACCCGGTCGCGGGGCGGATGCCGGGGCACATGAATGTGCTGCTGGCCGAGGCGAACGTGCCCTATGACGAGGTGTTCGAACTCGAGGACATCAATTCGGAATTCGCGCAGGCCGATGTCGCCTTCATCATCGGCGCCAACGATGTCGTCAACCCGGCGGCCAAGACCGACAAGAGCTCCCCCATCTACGGCATGCCGGTGTTCGATGTCGGCAACGCCAAGCAGGTGTTCTTCATCAAGCGCAGCATGGGCGGGGTCGGCTATGCGGGGGTCGACAATGATGTCTTCTACATGGACCAGACGATGATGCTGCTGTCCGACGCCAAGAAGATGGTCGAGGAAATCGTCAAGGCGATGGACTGATCCGATGCGCCGCACGCTTCTCGTCATACTCGTCGTCGCGCTCGCCGGTCTCGGCCTGTGGGGCTATTTCGGCGGCGTCGAGGAGGTGACGCAGCGCCGGGTCGAGGCCGCGCTGGTCGATGCTGGGGTGCCGCAGGAGCAGGCTGGCTGCATGGCCGCGCGGATGACCGAGCGGCTCACGCTCAACCAATTGCGCAAGCTCGAGCGGCTGGGCGCGCAGGAGGGGGAGACCGCCACCCCGCTCTCGTCGGGCGAGATTCTCGCGCGGGTGCGCCGGGTCGACGATCCCGAAGCCGTCGAAGTCACCGCCACCGCCGCCGCGATCTGCGCGCTGGGCTTCGGCAGGCGCGCACAATAGGTCGCGCTTGCATTCCCTCCCCCTTGCGGCACTATGCCGCAAAAAAGAGGGAGAGACTGCCATGATCCGACTGATTATCCCACCGGCGATCGCCGCGCTCGCGCTGGCCTCCACCGCGCCGGTGCTGGCCGCCACCCACACCATCGCGCCGGGCGAGGGTGCGCAGGAGCGGTTGCAGGAAGCGCTGATCCTCGCTGAGCCGGGCGACGAGATCGTGCTCGAGGCGGGCCGTTTCGCCATGGCCGACGGGCTCAGCCTCGATGTTGACAACGTCACCGTGCGCGGCGCGGGTATGCACGCCAGCGTGCTCGATTTTACCGGCCAGCAGGGTTCGGGCGAGGGGCTGCTGGTGACCTCGGACGGCGTTACTCTGCGCGATTTCGGGGTCGAGAACCCCAAGGGCGACGGGATCAAGTCCAAGGGCGCCGACGACATCGTCTATCACGCGGTGCGGGTCACCTGGACCGGCGGGCCCAAAGCGACCAATGGCGCCTATGGGCTCTACCCGGTCGAGAGCACGAACATCCTGATCGACTCCAGCGAAGTCTCGGGCGCGTCGGACGCGGGCATCTATGTCGGGCAGTCGAACCGGATCACGGTGCGCAATTCGGTCGCCACCGACAATGTCGCCGGTATCGAGATCGAGAACAGCCGCGACGCCGTGGTCGAGCGCAATTTCGTCAGCCGCAACACCGGCGGCATCCTGGTGTTCGACCTGCCCGATCTGCCGGTGATGGGCGGCGGCAATGTGCTGGTGCGCGACAACCTCGTTGCCGCCAACACCACCGCCAATTTCGCGCCCGAGGGCAATATCGTCGCCAGCGTGCGGCGCGGCACCGGGATCATGGTGATGGCCAATGACAACGTCTGGGTCGGCGAGAACCTGCTCTACGACAATCCGACCGCGCCGATCATGGTGATCGCCTATCCGCTGGCGTTCGACGATCCGGACTACGATCCCTATCCGCGCAACGTCACGGTCGCCTGGAACCAGGTCGACGCGGGCGGCACCGATCCGCAGATCGACGGCGCCGAACAATTGCTGGCCGCGTTCGGGGGCGCCTTGCCGCCGGTGATGTGGGACGGTTTGACCGGCGATCCGGCGGCCACCACGCTGACGGTCCACCCGGACATCGCCGGCTGGACGCTCAACCTCACCGAGCAGGGCCAGGGAATGGCCAGTGCCCGTCCGGGTCCACTCGCTGTCGGCGCGCCCGGCGAACCGGTCGCAACCGAGGGCTGGGGTGCCGGCGCGGAGCTGGAGGCGCGGCTCAAGTGAAGCCGGCGGCGATCCTGCTCGGGGCCGCCGCGCTGGCGCTGGCGGGCAGCATCGCCCTCAATCCCGGGCGCGGTGCGGCGGAACCGGTCATGGCGGTGAGCGATGCCGCCGTGCTGGACGGAATGCCCGCCACACTGGAGGAATACGGCTTCTTCGCCGATGCGCCGCGCCAACAGCCGGCCGTTGGCGTCACCCCCTATCGCCTCAACACTCCGCTCTATTCCGACGGGGCGGACAAGCTGCGCTTCGTCTATGTGCCGCAGGGGCAGCGGATCGCGGCGGATGGCGAGGGGCTGCTGCGCTTCCCGGTCGGTACCGCGCTGATCAAGACCTTCGCCTTCGGCGAGGGGGCGCAGCGGCGGCTGATCGAAACCCGCGTGCTACTCCACCGCAGCGAGGGCTGGGTGGCGCTTCCCTATCGCTGGAACGCGGAGCAGACCGAAGCGGAACTGGCGCTGGCGGGCGGGCGCACGCAGGTCGTCACGCCCGAGGGAGAGACGATCAGCTACCGCATCCCGAACAAGAACCAGTGCAAGGAGTGCCACGGGCTCGAAGGCGCGGTGGTGCCGATCGGACCCAAGACGCGCAATCTGGACGCAGGCTGGCTCGAAGCGGTGGTCGGCGCAGTGCCCGAGGGCGCGGATACCCTGCCGCGCTGGGAAAACCGCGCGCAGGCGCCGATCGAACTGGCGGCACGCGCCTATCTCGACGTCAATTGCGCCCATTGCCACCGGCCCGGTGCGACCGCCTCGAACAGCGGGCTCGACCTGCGCTGGGAACAGCGCGATCCCGAGGCGTACGGGGTGTTCAAACGCCCGGTGGCTGCCGGACGCGGCTCGGGCGGTCATGAATTCGGGATCGTCCCGGGCGATCCGGAGATGTCCATTCTGGTCCACCGGATGGACAGCACCGAGCCCGGCGTCGCCATGCCCGAGCTCGGCAAATCGACCGTGGATCGCGAGGGGCTTGCCGTGGTCGCGCGCTGGATCGAGGGGATGACGCAATGAAATGGCTCTGGCGCGGGCTCGCGCTGCTGATCGTGGTCGTCGCCGCGACTTTTCTGGTGCTGCGCGTACCCGATACCGACCCCGCAGCGATGCGCGCAAAATACGGCGGACCGCCGTCGCAATTCGTCGAGCTGGCGAATGGCTCCACCGTCCATCTGCGCGACGAGGGGCCGCGCGGTGCCCCCGCCATCGTCCTGCTCCACGGCTCCAACGCCGATCTCCATACCTGGCAGGACTGGACGGAGGATCTGCGCGGGGATTACCGCGTGATCCGCTTCGACCAGCGCGGCCACGGCCTTACCGGCTCGGCTCTCGATGGCGATTACGCGCGCGAAGCCTTCGTCGCCGATGTCGATCGCGTGACCGATGCGCTCGGCCTCGAGCGTTTCGTACTGGCGGGCAATTCGATGGGCGGCGGGATCGCGATGGCCTATGCGCTGGCCCATCCCGAACGGCTGGCCGGGCTGGTACTGGTGGATGCCAGCGGGGCGCCGGTGGAGCGCGAGGGCGGCGGCAATATCGCTTTCACACTTGCGCAAATTCCGGGCGTCGGAGCGCTGCTGAGTTCGATCCTGCCGCGCTCGCTGGTCGAGAAGAGCCTGCGCCAGTCGGTCTCCAACGAGGCGGTGGTCACGCCCGAAGTGGTGGACCGCTATTGGGAACTGGCGCGCTATCCCGGCAATCGGGCGGCGACGGCGGAGCGGTTCGCCAATCGTTCGCCGGATTTCACCGCCGAGCAGATAGAGCAGGCTGCGGTGCCGACGCTGGTGATGTGGGGCGAGGAGGATGCGCTGATCCCCTATGCGGCGGCCGGGTGGTACCGCGAACATCTGCCGAATGCGACGCTCGCGGCCTATCCGGGGATCGGTCACCTGCCGATGGAGGAGGCGGCCGGGCGCAGCGTGGCCGACCTGCGCGCCTGGCTGGCGGATCGTGAGCTTGCCAAGCCCGAGCCAACCGCCGTGGCCAGAGCTCTTGTCGACGGCACTGCGCCAACCTTTGCCGGAACCCGGTGAAACCATAGCCGTTCACACGTCGTAATCCGGCGGTGGGGCAAGCAGGCGCCCGCCGGTTCGAGCGCGAAATCGATGACACTCAGGAAGGGCGGGCAGTTTTGCGGAAACTTGGGCTGATAGGGGGCATGAGCTGGGTTTCGACCCGTGCCTATTACGAACGGATCAATCGCCACATCCAGCAGGCGCGCAGCACCCGCGACAGCGCGCCGCTGCTGATCGAAAGCCTCGAATACGCGCCACTCTACGCGGTGCGCGAAGAGGAGGAGTGGGACCGCGCCGCCGCCACGCTGATCGACAGCGCCCGGCGTCTCGAAAGCGCCGGGGCGGGCGCCATCGTGATCGCCGCCAATTCGATGCACCGCGTTTACGACCGGGTCGCCGAGGCGATCGGGGTCGATATCATCCATATCGCCGACACGGTGGGCGAGGCGCTGGCCGAAGCGAAGATCGAGGACGCGGTGCTGATCGGCACCCGCAACGTCATGACCGAGAGCTTCTTTCGCCAGCGGATCGTCAAACACGGGGTGAACCTGATCGCGCCCGAGGAAGACGATGTCGAGATGGTCGATTCGATCATCTTCAAGGAACTGATGCTCGGCAAGGTGACCCGCGACGCCGAACGCGCCTTGAAGACGATCATCACCCGCAAGGAACAGCGCGGCGCGGATGCCATCGTGCTCGCCTGCACCGAGCTGGGCCTGGTGGTCGATACCGATGCCAATGTGCTGCCGGTGTTCGACACCACCGACACCCATTGCCGCGCGGCGGCGGAGTGGATTCTGGCGGAGTAGGCTGTCCGAGGCGCGGCGTCGGCGCGGTTGTGCACAAGCTCGCCGCGCCGTTGCCACTCTGTTCCCGTTGAGCGCTCGGCGTACCTGCCATACTCGCTTCCGGCCATGACGCTTGCCTCTCCCCGCGCGACCTATGCCGCCGATCCCGCGCGCTCGCGCGGTCGCGAATTCCCGCAGGAGAGCGGCACGCGCGGGCCGCGCAGCGCGTTCCAGCGCGACCGCGATCGGATCATCCATTCGATGGCCTTCCGTCGGCTGCGCTCCAAGACGCAGGTCTTCATCTCGCCCGACAGCGATTATTACCGCACCAGGTTGACCCACAGCCTCGAGGTAGCGCAGATCGGCCGGGTGATCGCGCGGCTGCTGGGGCTGGACGAGGATCTCACCGAGGCTTTGTGCCTCGCGCACGATATCGGCCATCCGCCCTTCGGCCATGCGGGCGAAGACGCGCTCGCCGAGGATATGCAGGGCGCCGGCGGCTACGATCACAACGCCCATGGCATCCGCGTGCTCGCGCGGCTCGAAAGCCCCTATTGCAGCCACGACGGGCTCAACCTCAGCTGGGAAACGCTCGAGGGAATGGCCAAGCACAACGGCCCGGTCGCCGCCCCCAATTGGGCGCTGGCCGAAGTCGATGCCGCATTCCCGCTGGGCTTGAGCCAATGGCCCTCGCTCGAGGCGCAGGTAGCCAATGTCGCCGACGACATCGCCTATGACAATCACGATATCGACGACGGGCTGCGCAGTGGCTTCCTCCAGCTCGACGATCTGCTCACGCTCGATTTCGTCGCCGAGCGCTGGCGCGCGGTCGAGCGGCGCTTCCCCCATGCCGAGCACGACCGCAAGCTGCGCGAGCTGGTGCGCGATCAGATCGGGGCGATGGTCAATGACGTGGTCGCCGAGACCGCCGGGCGGGTGCAGGGTCTGGGCAGCATCGAGGAGGTGCGCGAAGCAGGCGGGCCGCTCGCCGGGTTCTCCGCCGAAATGGCGCAGCGCGAGCGGCGGCTCAAGAGCTTCATGTATGTCAAGCTCTATCACCATCCCGAACAGAAGATCACCGCCGGGCGCGCGCGCGAGGTGATAGCCAGCCTGTTCGCCGCCTATCGGGACGATCCCGCCGCCCTGCCGCGCGACCGGCGCGCGAGCGTCCCTGCGGACGAGCCGCAGCGCGCGCGCCATATCGCCGATTTCATCGCCGGGATGACCGATCGCTTCGCCATGGACGAATACGCCCGGCTGCACGGCCGACGGCCCGCAGGCTTGAGCAATGTCTGATCCGATCCGCATCGCGCTGGTCGGGGCCACCGGGTTGATCGGGCGCGAGGTGATCCGCGCCGCCATCGGCCGCGAGGATGTCCGGCTGGCAGCGGTGGCGCGGCGTGAGATGCCGCTGCCCAAGGGCGCGCGGATGGAGCTGTTCGTCGCCGATCCCGAGCATTGGGGCGAGGTTTTCGAGGCGCTGCGCCCGCAGGCACTGATCTGCGCGCTGGGCACGACCTGGAAGCAGGCCGGCGAGGACGAGGCGGCGTTCCGCGCGGTGGACGAGGGCCTGGTGCTCGACACCGCCCGCGCGGCGCATCAGCACGGGGTGGCGCGGATGGTTGCGGTCAGCTCGGTCGGAGCGGATCCCTTCGCGAGAAACTTTTATTTTAAGGTGAAGGGCGAGGTCGAACGCGAGTTGGGCAGGATCGGCTTCCACCGGCTCGACGTCCTGCGCCCCGGCCTGCTGCGCGGCGCACGCGGTGGCGATCGCCGCCAGGCCGAACGGCTCGGCATCGCGTTGAGCCCGCTGTTCAATCTCGCATTGCATGGCAGATACCGCCGTTATCGGGCGATCGACGCCAGTGAGGTCGCGCGCGCGGCGCTCGCGCTGGCGCGGAAATCCACGCGCGCGAAGCTGGTCCACGAACATGATGCGCTGCGCCGCGAAGCCCGCAGCCTGCCGATGCCCGACGCGACTGGAACGAAGAATGACTGACATGGCCTGGGATGCAATCTTCGGCGCCGCCAACATGCTGGCGATGATCATGTGGACGGGGCTGATCCTGCTGCCGCGCTGGCCGGCGCTGCTCTCGGCGGTGCTCTATCTCGGCGTCGGGCTGCTGTGCCTCGCCTATGCCGGGCTGCTGGCCGGGATCGTGTCGGGCGGGCTCGACCCGGTCGGCGGGCAGTCGCCCTCGCTGGACTTCACCAGCATCGCCGGCGTCCGGGCGATCTTCGCCAGCGAGGGCGGGCTGACGGTGGGCTGGATCCATTATCTCGCCTTCGACCTTTTCGTGGGCTTGTGGATCGCGCGCGATGCCGACGCCAAGCGCTTCTCGCGGCTGGTCCAGGCCCCGGTGTTGCTGGCGACCTTCCTTGCCGGCCCGCTGGGCTTGGTGCTGTGGTTGGCGGTCCGCGAGAGAAGGGCCAAGGCGCTCGGGCGTTGGCGCTGAAATTCGGGCGCGATTGGGCTGGACTCGTTCACGGCTAAGGGCATGATGCCTCCCGATCCGTCCGCACCGAGACGGCGCCGGGAGAATGCCATGGACGATCCGTCCACCATGTCGAGTTTCGACGAATACATCCGCCATTGGGCCGCCATCAAACCCGATGCGGTCGCGCTGGAAGAGGGCGACGAGCGGGCCACCTTTGCCGAGCTCGACCGTCGCACCGCGCAGGTGGTTGCCCTCTACCGCCAGCTGGGTGTCTCGCCGGGGGACCGGATCGCCTGGCTGGGGAAGAACTCCAAACTCTATTTCGAACTGTTCTACGCCGCCGGGCGCTATGGCGCGGTGATGGTTCCGATCGGCTGGCGGCTCGCCGCGCCCGAGGTGGCCTATATTCTCGCAGACACCGGCGCGAAGGTGCTGTTCACCGGGGCGGGGCTTGGGGAAGCGGCGGAGAAGGCCTGCGCCGAACTCGCCGATCCCCCCAAGCTGCTCGGCTGCGACCGGGTCCGCGCCGCGATCGACGCCGCCGATCCGGCCGACTTCACCCCGGTCGCCCCGGACGAGGCGGTGCTCCAGCTCTACACCAGCGGCACCACCGGTAACCCCAAGGGCGCGGTGCTTTCGAACCGCAACCTGTTCGCGCTGCGCCAGCCGGGCGAGCGCGCCGGGCTCGACTGGGCGGTGTGGGAGGAGGACGAGGCGATCCTGATCGCCATGCCCTGTGCGCATATCGGTGGCACCGGGCTGGGCGTCATGGCGATGGGCGGCGGCGCGCGGGCGATCGTCCAGAGCGAGTTTACGCCGGAAGGCGTGCTCGAGGCCTTCGAGCAGGGCGCGACGCGGATGTTCATCGTCCCGGCCGCGCTGCAGATGGTCGTCCAGCACCCGCGCGCCAAGACGACCGATTTCTCCGCGGTCAAATACGTCTTCTACGGCGCCGCGCCGATCCCGCT
Source organism: Qipengyuania benthica (assembly GCF_030717865.1). Lineage (NCBI taxonomy): Bacteria > Pseudomonadati > Pseudomonadota > Alphaproteobacteria > Sphingomonadales > Erythrobacteraceae > Qipengyuania > Qipengyuania benthica. The sequence goes on from NZ_JAVAIL010000001.1 coordinate 1,016,935, forward strand.
CGACCTGCTGCGCGAGGCGGTGCGCACCATCCCCAATGCCGGCTTCGTCCAGTGTTACGGCATGACCGAGACCACCGGCACCGTCGCGGTGCTGCCGCCCGGCGATCACGATCTGGCGGGCAATGAGCGGATGCGCTCGGCGGGGCATGCGGTGCCGGGGACGCAGCTCAAGATCGTCGGCGAGGACGGGGCCGAACTGCCGCGCGGCCAAGTGGGCGAACTGGCGGTCAAATCGCCCTCGAACATGCTCGGCTACTGGAACCTGCCGCAGGCTACGCGCGAGGCGCTGCAGGACGGCTGGATGCACACCGGCGACGCCGCCTATATGGACGAGGACGGCTATGTCTTCATCCAGGACCGGATCAAGGACATGATCATCTCGGGCGGCGAGAACGTCTATCCCGCGCAGGTCGAGAGCGCGATCTACGGCCACCCCGCGGTCGCCGAGGTGGCGGTGATCGGGGTGCCCGACGATCACTGGGGCGAGGCGGTCAAGGCCTGCGTGGTGGCGAAGCCCGGCGAGGAGATCGATCCCGAGGCGATCATCGCCTGGACGCGCGAGCGGCTGGCGGGGTTCAAAGTGCCCAAGTCGATCAAGGTGATCGCGGCGCTCCCGCGCAACCAGTCGGGCAAGATCCTGCGCCGCGAACTGCGCGCTCCCTATTGGGAAGGGCGCGAGCGGCAGGTCAATTGAGCTTAGCCGTGAAACGCCACGCCCCCGCCACTCAGCGCAACGCCGGCCCGATCGCGGAGGTGCTGGCGCGCGAACTGCCGGCCAAGGGGCTGGTCCTCGAAGCGGCGAGCGGCACCGGCGAGCACGCGGTGTTCATGGCGCGGCGCTTCCCCGAGCTGCTTTGGCAGCCGAGCGACCTCGATACAGAGGCGCTGGCCTCGATCGACGCCTATGCCGCCGAAGCCGGGCTGGCGAACCTGCTCCCGGCGGTGGAATTCGACGCTGCGAAGGGCAACCCGCCGGTTGCGCATGCGGATGCGCTGGTGTGCATCAACATGGTCCATATCAGCGAATGGAAGGCGACTGTGGGGCTGTTCGGAGCCGGCGCGAAGATCCTTCCGGGAAACGCGCCGATAATCCTCTACGGACCCTACCGGGAAGACGGGGTGGCAACGGCACCCTCCAATCTGGCATTCGACCGTTCGCTGATCGAGCGGAACCCAGCCTGGGGGCTGCGCGACATCGCCGATGTCGACAGACTCGCGCGCGATTTCGGGTTCGAGCGCAGCTACCGCTACGCGATGCCAGCCAACAATCTCACGCTGGTTTACCGGAGAAGGGGTGCGAACAATTCATAGAGCACCGTCCGCATGACCCGGTCGGCAGTTGGAAGCCTCCACGAAAGAGCTGACTGACTGCCGACGATCCAATAGTGGACGTTTGATCGCGTGAGACTGGCCGACCGATGAGGCCACCGCCTTTTTCATGGATGAACAAGCAGAGCTAGTCTGGGCATTGGGTCATGGTAATGTATATGTCAGAAAGTCTCACCAGTTCGAGTAAGGCAGGAGAATACCATGGCGCCCAAGCTCGCTCGTGTGATTGCAACCGGGCTTGCGCTTACGCTTGGCGTGAGCTTGCCATCAGGTTCGGCGTTGGCTCGTGATTTGAAGCTGACCGAGCCTGGAATCCCCTATGCCTATCTATATGGGGCCTGCGTGTTCGAGCCATCAGCCAGCCGCGCAGCCGATTGTGATGAAGTTCGCAAGGCAATCGAGAGCGAGGCAGAGATTACATTCGACGAATGGCACCGGGGGAGTTGGCTCCGTCTTGGACGTCAGTTTGCCCGGGCTCTCGACTTGATCGATGCTGAGGCGGCAGAGCTTGCAGCGGCTGAGGCATCGGTGCCAGCGCCGATCATTTCCTATATGCACTGCCTCGGAAAGAGCATTTCGAATGATCCGTCGTTTATCGAAGGTTCGTCTGCCGACTACATCAGCATTGAACCGGCGTGCGCTGATCGAGTCGATGCCGAAAACGGCGGCTCAGATGAATGGCGTGGGCATTATCTCTACCACCGCCTGCGACGCGAAGGTCGAGTTCTCAACTCGGCACAACGAGCGCCATCGACGCTAACTTACCGATATGGATTGCTCGACCTACGCAGGCTGGATGAGGGATGATGTTCGCGTATGCCTCTGTGCAAAGCATTGTCGGGTTGGCGACGTAGTAACCGTCTGGCGAAGCGAAATGGGTTTTGGGCCTCGCCTCGGCGAAGTCCGTTTCCCACCCAATTCGCGCCGCTCCTGCTGGCTCACGACGAGCGTGAAACCGGTCAGGCTGCTATCGAAAAATTTCACCAAAGGCTGCCTGTCGCGTAACGACCCGCCGTCAGTCTGTGGCGAACTCGTCGCTTCCGCTTGAAAGCCGTCGTTGCAAAATGCCTCACGTCCGACGATGCGGCATTCGGCCCGACGAGACACCGAAGGCATCTGCACGAGGCTGGACCGCACGACGACAAAAATGGTACCTTGGCGAATTGCGTCGCATGAGGCATGATTCGGGAGGCGTGGGTGCATGCTCGCGAGCCTAGCATGAAGAAGCATAGCTCCGCTTTTCTCGCAGCTTTGATCTCGACGGCGCTCGCTCCCGTTGGCGCGTTTGCCCAGGAGGTTGACGGGATCGACATCGTGGTCACCGGCGAACGCCCGCTCGAGCCTGCCGCGATCCAAGATGCAGTCAGAGATATGGCGGACGAGCAGCGCTTCGACGAGCCGCTGCTGCGATTCCACGATCCTTTATGTCTGTCGGTCAGCGGGCTTGGCCGCGTCGCCAGTGCGCAAGTGCGTGATCGCCTGCTAGCAAACGCGCGCGCGGCGAGCGTACCGGTTGCCGACGAGGGGTGCCGTGCCAATGCTCTGGTTCTCGTGGTCGATGATCCGGCGTCGCTCGTCGTGCGGATCGAGAAGGAGCAGCCTCGGCTGATTTCGCCGGCCGAGCGTAGACGGATCGATGCGGCACTGGCGAGGGGTGAAACGGCGCTCGTCTGGCACAATGAGGAAACGCGCGGAGCTGAGGGAGAGGCGCTGAGAATCAGCACGACCGCCCCGGGCATGCCGGCTACGGGTCCGTTCTCGGAATTAAGCGCCGAAACGCGGGTAAACAGCCCTGGGCGAGCAAGGCGGGTCGGCGCGACCAACAGCCGCGCCATTGTCAACGGTGTGGTGATCCTCGATCTCGAGCACCTTGTCGGCATGGACCTCGATCGGGTGGCCGATTTCGCCACAATGCGTTTGCTGGCCCCCGGCATGCGCGCCGTTCCAGAAGCCTCAAATGGCACAGGCGAGCGCGAAATCGCCAAGCCACGAAGCATCCTCGCCCCGTTCGTGGCCGGACGCGGTGCGGAGCGAATGACCCTCTTTGATCGCGCTTGGCTGGGCGCCCTTTATGATCTTGCACCCAACGCCGCGTCCACCCGTCTCGCCGGAGCGGTTGCGCAAATCTATGCAAGCGATGGACAGTAGGCAGCCTCCTACGGAGCGCGCAGAGATCGAGCAGGTTTGGAGCCAGGCGCAAGGAATTCGACGCGAACCATTTCGGCGATAGCCACAGTTCGTCGTCGGAAGCTCGAGGAATACGGCCTGCAACCATGGCGGTTCATGATTCACTGGCCGTCCACTGGCCGCACCGCTCGCAGAACACATCGCGAGATCGGCGCAAGCTCGCTGCGTCGTTCGAGCATCCCAGAACTCTCCTGCCGGCGACCGCATTCCAACGAGCCACCGCAGAACCTGCCTGTCCTCTAGCCACCCCATCTCGGACATTCCCGCCACCGCAGACGCGCTTTGAAAGCAGAAGTCGTCACGGACCGCCCCCCATAGCGAAACGCCCGCCGGCACGAAGCTGACGGGCGCTCGGGGCACGGAAAATGCCGTGTGCCTGAATCAGATCGCGCGGTCGCCCGCTTCGCCGACCGATTCGATGTCCTGGCCGAGGCCCTTGATCGTGTTGCAAGCGGTGGCGGAGAGGTACAGGGCGGTGAGACCGAGAGCGAGGAAGATCTTGCGAACCATGGGTCAGTCCTTGGGAAGGGTTTTCGAATAAGCGTCTTGGGGACAAAACGCTCCGCGTCCTTGCGTGTTCCCCCGGGTGGCGCACCGGCCACCGCTATGCAAGTGGCCTGCAGCGGCCCATATCGCGCGACGATGAAAGTCCCTGACCCGATCCTGTTCGCCAGCGATGCCGAACTGCTCGCCTTCGCGGGCGTGACGATGCTCGTCTTCGCCGGCCTCGCCTCGCTGATGGAACGCCGGCGCACGCGGCGCGCCGCGCTCAACCGGGTTGGCTGGGTCCCATGGACGGGGATATTCCTGACGCTGGCGATCGTCGGCGGGGGGCTGCTCGCGGTGGCGGTACCCGCGATGCTGAAGGCCTGAGCTAACGGGTTGGCGCCCTACAAGCAGGCCTCGAGATAGGCCTGGTCGAAGCCGAACTGACGCGCCTTCTCGAGCGTGTAGGGACGCAGGCCCGAGGAGCGGAACTCGCCCATGATCTTGCCGTCCTCGCCCTCGTCGAGATATTCGAACTTGAACAGTTCCTGCGTCACGATGACGTCGCCCTCCATCCCGATCACCTCGGTGACATTGGTGGTGCGGCGCGACCCATCCCGGAGGCGCTTGACCTGAACGATCAGATCGACGCTTTCCGCAATCTGGCGGCTGATGGCTTCCTTGGGGATCTTGATGTCGCCCATCAGGATCATGTTTTCCATACGCCCGAGTGCCTCGCGCGGGGAGTTGGCGTGGAGCGTGCACATCGAACCGTCGTGACCGGTGTTCATCGCCGCGAGCAGGTCGAAACATTCCGCGCCGCGGATTTCGCCCAGGATGATCCGGTCGGGACGCATACGCAGCGCGTTCTTGACCAGATCGCCGATCGTGATCGCGCCTTGGCCTTCGAGGTTGGGAGGGCGGGTTTCGAGCGGCAGCCAATGCGGCTGCTGCAGCCTGAGTTCGGCGGCGTCCTCGATCGTCAGCACGCGCTCGCCCGGATCGATCATCTTCGACATCGCGTTGAGCATCGTCGTCTTGCCCGAGCCGGTACCGCCCGAGATGACGATGTTCATCCGGCAGGCGCCCGCGATCTTGAGGGCGGTGCACATCTTCTCGCTCATCGAGCCGAAGCCCTTGAGCATGTCGAGCGTGATCGGCTTCTCGGAGAATTTACGGATCGAAAGCGCGGTGCCGCGCAGGCTCAGCGGCGGCACGATGACGTTGACGCGGCTGCCGTCCTTGAGACGGGCGTCGGCGAGCGGAGTGGTCTGGTCGACGCGGCGGCCGACCTGATTGACGATCCGCTGGGCGATCTGGAACAGATGCTGTTCGTCGCGGAAGCGGATCGGCGCCATCATCAGCTTGCCGCCCTTTTCGATATAGGTCTGGTCGGGGCCGTTGACCATGATGTCCGACACGTCCGGATCGTTGAGCAGCTCCTCGAGCGGCCCGAAGCCGAGCAGCTCGTCGACCAGCACCTTTTCCAGCGCGAATTGTTCGCGGCGGTTGAGCGTGACCTTGAGCTCGGCCAGCACTTCGAGGATGATCGGGCGGAATTCCTCGGACAATTCGTCCTTCGTCAGCGTAGCCGCGGCTTCGGGATCGACCCGCTCGAGCAGGCGCGGCAGCACCTGTTCCTTGATCTTGTGGACGCTGGCCTCGAAGCCGCCGATATCGGCCTCGCTCGCGTGAACCGCATTGGCCCGGTCCGAAAGTCGCGCCATCGCAGCATCGGACTGCGGATTGCCGCCGCCACCGGGCGAGAGGACATCCTCATCGGGGAGCGGCGGAAATTGCTCGCCGGTGTCCTCGGGTCCGGATGGCGACTGCGTGGGCGCGGGGGCGCCGCGCATGGGCTTGGCCACGCCGAACTGCGGACGCGCGCCGGGATTCATCCCTCCCGGGCCATTCTTCCGTCCGAATGCGCTCATTGAGTTGAACCCCCGCGGTAAGTCGTCATAGCTCGAGCCGTTCCTGCGCCGATGTGGAGAATGGCTCCTTGATCGGCTTGGTGAATAAGTTGGAAAGCTTGATTTTTTCCTAATTTCGCGGTCATGCGCCAGCCTCGACGGGTGGCATCGTCCGGCACGCGGGAGGGCGTTCCGGCCCGTTGTCCTTCTCCTCCCCATTCGACAGGATCAATCGCCACCATGCAGCAGGACGAACGCAGCGGATTGCTGTTGGCATTGAGCGGCTTCGCGCTGCTGTCGGTGGGCGACGCGATCATCAAGACGATGGCCGGACAATGGTCGCCGCTGGCCGTGGCTGCGCTGCGGTTTACGATCGGGGCGGCGGCGCTCTCGGCGCTGCTGTTCTTCACCGAGGGGGCCGCCGCCTTCCGCCCACGCAAGCCCTGGCTGCAGGTTGCGCGCGGCGCCTGCCTGGCGGGGGCGACGCTGTGCTTCTTCTCGGCGATCTTCGTGATGCCGCTGGCCGATGCGATGGCGATCGCCTTCGTCTCGCCGATCTTCGTGGCGCTGTTCAGCGGTCCGCTGCTCGGCGAAAAGGTGCGCCCGGTGGTGTGGCTGGTATCGCTGGTGGCGCTGGGCGGAGTGGCGTTGATCCTGCGTCCGAACCTGGCCGAACTGGGCATCGTGGCGTTGCTGCCGCTCGCTTCGGCCTTTTTCTTCGCGCTGATGGTGGTGGCCAATCGCTCGAGCGCGGGTCAGGGCAGCGCGCTGTCGATGCAGGCCTTCATCGCGCTGTGGGCCACGCCCTTTCTCATCGCCGCCGCACTGATCGGCGATCGCAGCTCGCTCGCGTCGCTCGAGATCGGGATGCCCGACTGGACCGTGGTGGCGCGCTGCGCTCTGGTTGCCGTCACCGCCAGCGCGGCGCACTGGATCGCCTATCTGGGCACCATGCGCGCGGGTGCCTCGACCATCGCGCCGACCACCTACGTCCAGATCATCGTCGCCACGACGCTGGGCTATCTCGTCTTCGGCGATGTGCCCGATACGCCAACGCTGGCGGGCGCAGCGATCGTTATCGGGGCCGGGCTGTTCCTGTGGTGGAGCACGCCGAGGCGGGCGAAGTAATTGCAAGGCGCGCGATAGTCGTTAGAGCGCGGCGACGGCATTCTCGGGATTGAAGGCGGGACATCGATATGTGCGGCATTATCGGCATCGTAGGCAGGGAGTCGGTCGCGGACCGGCTCGTCGATGGCCTCAGGCGGATGGAATATCGCGGCTACGACAGCGCGGGGCTATGCACGATCCACGAGGGGGATCTGGTCCGCCGCCGCGCGCAGGGCAAGCTTGCCAATCTGGTCGCGGAACTCGGCCGCCGCCCGGCGCCCGGCGAGATCGGCATCGCTCACACGCGCTGGGCCACCCATGGCGCGCCGACCGAAGACAACGCCCACCCTCACGCCACCGAGCATGTCGCGCTGGTCCACAACGGCATCATCGAAAACTTCAAGGAATTGCGCGAGGAATTGCGCGCCGCGGGACGAAGCTTCACCAGCGAGACCGATTCCGAAGTGGTCGCACATCTGGTCTCGCGCGAGGTCGAGGGCGGCGCGAGCCCCGAGGAAGCGGTCGAGACCGTCCTCCCCCGGCTGCGCGGCGCCTTCGCGCTGGCGATCGCCTTCCGCAGCCATCCCGACATGCTGATCGGCGCGCGCCGCGGCTCGCCGCTGGTGCTGGGTTACGGAGAGGACGAGATGTTCCTGGGCTCCGATGCGCTCGCGTTGGCGCCGCTGACGCAGCGAATCGCCTATCTCGAGGAAGGCGACTGGGTCGTGGTTCGCCGCGATAGCGCCACGGTCTTCGATGCCGAGAACGAGCAGGTCGAGCGCGAGATCACCACCTCGGGCGCTTCGGCCGCTGCGGTCGAGAAGGGCAATTACCGCCACTTCATGCAGAAGGAGATCTTCGAGCAGCCGACCGTGGTCGCGCAGACGCTGGGCTCCTACCTGCGCCAGGCCGACAATTCGGTCGCGCTGCCGCAGTTCGATTTCGATATCTCGACCATCCGCCGGGTGACCATCGTCGCCTGCGGGACGTCCTACTATGCCGGGCTAGTGGCGAAATACTGGTTCGAGCAATTCGCCCGCGTACCCGTCGATATCGATGTCGCGAGCGAGTTCCGCTATCGCGAGCCGGTGCTCGAAGACGGCGGCTTGGCGCTGTTCATCAGCCAGAGCGGCGAGACCGCCGACACGCTCGCCGCGCTGCGCCACTGCAAGGAAGCGGGCCAGACCATCGCGGTGGTGGTCAACGTGCCCACCAGCAGCATGGCGCGCGAGGCCGATCTGCTGCTGCCGACCCACGCCGGCCCCGAGATCGGGGTCGCCTCGACCAAGGCCTTCACCTGCCAGCTCGCGGTGCTCGCCGCGCTCGCCGCGCATATGGCGGTCAAGAAGGGGCTGATGAACCGCGAGGAAGAATCCGAAGTGGTCGCGCATCTGCTCGAGGCGCCCGCATCGCTCAATGCGGCGCTCGACCACGACGAGGATATCGCGGCGATGGCGCATCTGATCGCCCCGGCGCGCGACGTGCTCTATCTGGGCCGGGGGCCCGATTACCCGCTGGCGCTGGAAGGCGCGCTCAAACTGAAGGAAATCAGCTACATCCACGCCGAGGGCTATGCCGCAGGCGAGATGAAGCACGGCCCGATCGCCTTGATCGACGATCAGGTCCCGGTGGTTGTACTCGCACCCTCGGGTCCGCTGTTCGAGAAGACCGTCTCGAATATGGAGGAAGTGCGCGCGCGCGGCGGACAGGTGGTGCTGATCTCCGACGCCGAGGGGCTCGCAGAAGCGGGCGAAGGCTGCATCGCCACCATCGAGATGCCCAAGGTGCACCCGCTGATCGCGCCGCTGGTCTATGCGATCCCGGTGCAATTGCTCGCCTACCACGTCGCCTGCGTCAAAGGCACCGATGTCGACCAGCCGCGCAACCTCGCCAAATCGGTGACCGTGGAATAGGCGCTCGGGCCGCGTGCAGTGTAGCCGATGGAAATACGGCATGATTTCGGCCCATCCTTTACCGCGGCATAACCTTTTGGTCTTAACCGCGATGGCGTGAAGAACAGCAAATCCGCCCCGATCGATTTCGCCGAAGGGATGTGCGCGGGCGTCGTTCTCGGGCTCAAGGAACCCGTTGGCGGCGACTGGTCGCAATTGCAGGGCTCGCAATACGCGCTGCTCGCCGCGCGGCTGCCGATGCGGATCGCGCTACATCTGGCCGGCATGGCGTTATTTTTCTATCTTTTTCAGCCTGTTGTCGGAACGTGGATCATCGGCGGCTGGATTGCGGTCGCGCTGATCGTGACCGCGGACGGAGCCCGTCTCGACCTGACGATGCGCGATGCCAATCAGCGGATATTCACCCGCGACGAGTTTCTGCGGCATACCTTTTACTCGGGTCTCAAGGGCGTGGTCTGGGCGCTGCCGGCCCTGCTGTTCATGCCGCTGGCCGATCCGGGCACCAACGCCATCGCGTGGGGCTTCGCCGCGATCATGCTGCTGGTCTCGGCGGTGTCGCGCTACGGGGCGCCGGCGGGAACAGTCCTGTTTTGTATAGTGACCTCGCTCGGCTATGCGACCGGTCTCCTTCTGATCGGTCAAACCGGTCTGGGGATCATCGCGATCATAACGGGCATCTTCGCCACTTCCGGCACCATCGAAGGCGCGCGCGTGGCCCTGTCGGCCAAGATCGCCCAATTGGGGATGAACGAGAAGAGCGAAGTCGTCTCGCTGCTGCTGCGCGAATATGAGGATTCGGATGCCGACTGGCTGTTCGAGCTCGATCCGCGTCGCCGCCTGCGCTCGGTCTCGCCGCGGCTGGCGGTAGCGCTGGGACAGGAACTGTCCGAAATAGAGGGGCGCAGCTTTCTCGAACTGATTTCGGGCAGCGCCTGGGAGACCGGACGTTTCCCCTCAAGCCTCCACGAATTCGCCGAAAAGCTCAAGAAGCGCGAGAATTTCTCCAATCTCGTAGTCGAGGTCATGGTCAACGACGAGCGCCGCTGGTGGGAATTGTCGGGCGCCTCGATCTTCAACGAGGCGGGTGGCTATGCCGGTTTCCGCGGGGTCGGTTCGGATGTCACCACGCAGCGAGAATCCTCCGAGAAGATCGCCTATCTGGCGCGCTTCGACACGCTCACCGCTTTGCCCAACCGGCTGATGCTCAATGAATCGCTGGGCGAGGCGATCGGCTATGCCGCCAAATGGCGCACCCGCTGCGCCTTCCTGATGATCGACCTCGACCGCTTCAAGGCGGTGAACGATTCGCTCGGTCACCTCACCGGCGACCGGCTGCTGGGGCAGGTCGCCGGACGGCTCAAGAGCCTGATGACCGAGAACGAGATCTGCGGCCGCCTGGGCGGCGACGAATTCGGCGTGGTGATCCGCGACGCCGCCGATCGCTCGAAGGTCGAGGCCGTGGCCAAATCGATCATCGAGCATCTGTCCGAACCCTATCAGGTCGATCAGCACGTACTCTATGTCGGTGCCAGTGTCGGCGCGGCATTCGGGCCGCGCGACGGTCGCTCGGTCGAGGAACTGATGCGCAACGCGGATCTGTCGCTCTATCGCGCCAAGGATTCGGGCGGCGGCGAATTCCGCGAGTACGAACCCTCGCTGCACGCTTCGGCCGAGGAACGGCGCCAGCTCGAATTCTCGCTGCGCAACGCGCTCAAGAACGAGGAATTGTCGCTCAACTACCAGCCGGTGGTCGATGCCAACACCGAGGAGGTCGTCAGTTTCGAGGCGCTGGTGCGCTGGAACAGCGATGTCCACGGTCCGGTCAGCCCGGGCAAGTTCATCCCGCTGGCCGAGGATACAAGGCTGATCGTCCCGATCGGCAAATGGGTGATGCAGCAGGCCTGTTGCGAAGCCGCGCAATGGCCCGGACATATCGGCATCAACGTCAACGTCTCGCCCGAGCAGCTGACCGAACCGGATTTCGCGACCAGCGTGGTCCATGCGCTGTCGCACAGCGGTCTGGCGGCCGAACGGCTCGAGATCGAGGTGACCGAGAGCATCTTCCTGCGCGACGCCAATGTGGCTCGCCGCGCGCTGGAACAGGTGATGGCGCTGGGCTGCTCGGTCGCGCTGGACGATTTCGGCACCGGCTATTCCTCGCTCGGCTATCTGCGCAAGCTGCGCTTCTCGACCATCAAGGTCGATCAGACCTTCGTTCAGGGCGCCTCGCAGGCGAGCGCGGAAAGCCTGGCTATCATCAATGCGGTCGTGGCGATGGCGCGCAGCCTGGGGATGACGACCACGGCGGAAGGGGTGGAGACCGCCGAGGAAGCCGAGATGATCCGCTCGATGGGCTGCAACAAGATCCAGGGCTACCATTTCGGGCGCCCGATGCTCGCCGCCGAAGCGCGGCAGGTGTTCGAGCGCGAAGAGGCGCGGCGGCTGGCCTGATCCGGCCCCGGGTTGGCTTCCGAACTGGCGCCGGAGTGCAGCCTCAGGCGTGCACCAGCCCCTTGATCGCATTCTCGAACAGCAGGCGGCCATCGGTCCCGCCATGCGCGGCATCGACCGCGCGCTCGGGGTGCGGCATCATTCCCAGCACGGTGCCGGTCTCGTTGAGAATCCCCGCGATGTCCCGGCGCGAGCCGTTGCAGTTCTCGACATAGCGAAACGCCACCCGGCCTTCGCCCTCGAGCCGGTCGAGCATTTCCTCGTCGGCGAAGTAATTGCCGTCGTGATGCGCCACCGGGATGCGAAGGCGCTGGCCCGGCTCGAAGCCGCGCGTGAACAGCGAGTCGGTGTTCTCGACCGTGAGATCGACGGTGCGGCAGATGAAATGCTGGCTGGCGTTGCGCATCAGCGCGCCGGGGAGCAGGCCCGCCTCAGTCAGCACCTGGAAACCGTTGCAGACGCCGAGCACGGGCACGCCGCGCTGCGCCGCCGCGGCGACTTCGCGCATGATCGGGCTGTTCGCCGCCATCGCACCCGACCGCAGGTAATCGCCATAGGAGAAGCCGCCGGGCAGAGCGATGAAGTCGAGCCGGTCGGGCAGCGCGCTGTCGCCGTGCCACACGCGGATAGGCTGTTCGCCCGACACCGATTCCAGCGCCACCGCCATGTCGCGGTCGCAATTGGAACCGGGAAAGGTGACGACCGCGGCGCGCAGGCTCATTGGCCGACCTTCTCGATGCGGTAATTCTCGATCACCGTGTTGGCGAGCAGCTTCTCGCACATCGCTTCCAGATCGGCATCGCTGGTGGAGTCCGCCACGGTGAGCTCGATCAGCCGCCCGATCCGGACATCCTCGACCCCGGCGAAGCCCAGCCCGTCGAGCGCATGATGCACCGCGCGGCCCTGCGGATCGAGCACGCCGGGCTTGAGGCTGACATGGATGCGGATGTTCATGGGCGGCGAACCTTTCGAATGGCGACGGCGGTCACGTATCGCGCGCCTATGCCGATGCCGCCGGGTTTTTGCAATCGGCGCCGGGTCACTCGCCGGCGCCGGCTTCGGGGACGACGCGGATGCGCACGGCTTGCGCCGGATCGAGATACTCCGCCGCGAGCGATCGCAGTTGCTCCGGGGTGATCGCCAGCTGGCGATCCCTTGCTGCGAGAAAGCGGTCGATGTTCTCGGGCTCGCTCTGGGCGCGGGCGACCAGACCCATCCACCCGCCATTGGTCTTGAGCCGGTTTTCGAGCCCTTCGAGGACCGGCTGGCGCGCGCGCTCGACCAGATCCGTATCGGGTCCGTCGGCGATCATCGTCCGCACGGTGTCCTCCATCGCGGCCTGCGCGGCATCGAGCTGCGCCACATCGACCGAGGCGCCGAGGCTGAAGGTGCCGTAATCGCGGTAGATATCCGAAGGGCTGCTATCGACGGAGGGCGAATAGGTCTGCCCCAGCTCCTCGCGCAGCTTTTCCGTCAGCGCCAGGCGCATGACCCGTGCAAGCAGCGTCAAGCGGCTGGTGCGCGCCCAGTCGCTGTCGTCGGCGGTCGGCCAGACCATCCGCAGCAGCGCCTGATCGGGCTCGCCACCATGAGTCAGCGTGACGGTTTCGCGCCGCTCGGTGAAGCTGCGCTCGCGGCTTTCGCCCTCGTAGGCGCGGAAGGCCGGTTCGCGCGGCGGCAGCGCGCCGAAGGTCTGCGCGACCATCCGGATCGCCTCCTCCTCGTCGAAATCGCCGACCAGCGCGATCTCGATGGCACCATTCGCAAGCCGCTCGCCGATGGTGGCGGACAGCTGCTCGTAATCGAGCGCACGGTAGGCTTCGAGCGGCTGGCGGGTGAAGCGCGGGTCCTGGTCCGAAAGCAGCGGCCCGAGTCCCTCGCCGAGCGCCGATTCGGGAGTCCGGCCCAGCCGGGCGAAGAAATCCGCCAGCGAGCGCTGCCACGGGCCGAGCCCTTCGGCGCGGTAGCCGGGGTCGGTCAGATAGGCCGCCATCAGCTGAAGCTGCAGCTCGAGATCGCGCGGCGTGGTGGTGGCGCCGCCGGCGAAGGTTTCGTCGCCTGCGCCGAAGCCCGCTCCGACCGAGCGGCCCGCGAGGATCGACTGCAATTCGTCGCGGCTGTGCCGGCCGAGCCCGCCGGCGGTGTAGAGCCCGGTCAGTTCCACCGCGAGCGGATCGGCGCGCGAGGCGAGCATCTGCCCGCCATCGATGTTGAACCGGACCGTCACCCGGTCGTCCGCCAGATCGGTGGGCTTGAGGTTGAGCATGACGCCATTGGCGAAGCGGATCGTGCGGATGTCGAGCGCGGCGGTGCGGCTGTCCTCGACCACCTCTCCGGCGGTCCCGAAATCGGTATAGGCGAACTCCGCCGCGGCCATGTCCTGCGGCGGTGCGACGGGGCGCGCGAAGGCGGCTTCCACCGCAGTGCGCAAGGCCGCTTCGCCGCCCTCGGGCGCGGTCTTGCCCGAGAAGCGGATCAGCGGTTCGTCGAGCGCGATGCTCTCGGCGCGCAGGGCGGCGAGCACCTCGGCGGGGGTCGCTTCTGCAGCGACGGTCTCGAACCGGGCGAGCGCATCGGCGGGCGCCGTAGGCACGAAATCGCCGCGCGCCACGGCCAGCGCCTGCCCGGCCAGCGCGGCGTTGCTGCGCGTCGCGGCGTTGGCGACCGCGTTTTCCAGGCCGGTGCGGATATTGGCGAGTTGTTCGGCGATCTCTCCCTCGCTGAAGCCGTGCGCCAGCGCGCGACGGTATTCCTCCACCGCCACATCCAGTGCCTCGCGCCAGCGGCCTTCCTCGCTGGCGACGCCGAGCGAAGTGGTGCGACCGGCCTCGAACAGGTCGGACGTCGAGAAGCTGACCCCGCGGAACGGCGGATCCTCGCTGCGCTGGAGCCGCTGCAGCCGCCGCGACAGTGCGCCCGTCGCGACCTGCCGCAACAGTGCCGCGCGGCGCTCGGCGCGCGTATCGGGGCGATCGACATAGGCATCGTGGCGCGCCAGCGTGATCGTCTCTGTCAGCGCCGGGTCGAGATAGATGTCGGTGGTGCCGCGGTAATCGGGATCGATCGGGCCGGCAGCGGGCTGCTCGGGCGAGGGCGCCGCGCGCCAGGAGCCGAAGTGCTCGGTTATCTTGGCTTCGACCAGTGCGGGATCGAAATCGCCGACCACCACGATCACCGTGTCGGAAGGGACGTATTCGCGCTCCCAGAAGGCGCGCAACGCCGCCGCATCCGCAGCCTCCAGCATCTCGGCGGTGCCGATCGGCAGCCGCTCGCCGATGAGCGCGCCGGGATAGGCGAATTCGAGCGAATCGACCGTGTTCTTGAGCGCATAGCCATTGCGCACCCGTCGCTCGGCGAGGATCACACCCTTCTCGCGCTGGACCGCCGCTTCGTCGAAATCGAGCTCGCTCGCGGTCTCGCGCATCAGCATCAGCGCGGTGTCGAGCAGTTCCTCGTCGGCGCGCGGCAGGTCGAGCTTGTACTGCGTGTAGTCGAAGGAGGTGGAGGCGTTGGTGTCTGCGCCGAAGGCCAGGCCAAGCCGTTCGAGCAGCTTGATCACCTCGCCTTCGGGAACATTGGTCGAACCGTTGAACGCCATATGCTCGACATAATGCGCATAGCCGCGCTCCTCGGACCGCTCGTCGAGCGAACCGGCGGCGATGTCCATCCGCACCAGCGCGGTGTTCTCGGGCCGGTCGTTGCGGCGGACGATATAGCGCAGGCCGTTCTCGAGCCGGCCGAAATGCCAGCCGCTTTCGGGCTCGAACTCGCTGTCCTCGAGCTCCCAGTCGCTCGCGTTCCAGCCGACTGGCTCGGCAAAAGCCGGAGCGGAGAGAACCCCGGCGACGGCGGTGGTGACGAAGAGCGAGAACGCGAGGCGCGTCGAGTAGCGAAGCTTCATGCCGCGACCCTGCCCGATCGCGGCTGAACCCTCAATGACAAGCCGTTGCGACAAGCCGTTGCGAAAGCGGCTATTTCTTGGGCTTGCTGCCCCGCAACCGGCCGCGATGCGCCGACAGGTCGAACACCTCGCCCGCGCCATTGTCTTCGTTCTGGAGCAGGCCGAGTCGGCGCGCGATCTCGCGATAGGCCTCTTCCTCGCCGCCCAGATCGCGGCGGAAGCGGTCCTTGTCGAGCTTCTCGCCGGTGTTGACGTCCCACAGCCGGCAGCCGTCGGGGCTGATCTCGTCGGCCAGGATGATGCGGCTGAAATCGCCGTCCCACAGCCGTCCGAACTCGAGCTTGAAATCGACCAGCCGGATGTCGATCGCGGCGAACATGCCGCACAGGAAATCGTTGACCCGGATCGCCATCGAGGAAATGTCCTGCATCTCCTCGCCGCTGGCCCAGTTGAAGCAGGCGATGTGCTCCTCGGCGATCAGCGGATCGCCCAGCGCATCGTCCTTGTAGTAATATTCGATCAGCGTGTGCGGCAGCGGCTCGCCTTCTTCCAGCCCGAGCCGCTTGCAGATCGAGCCCGCGGCGATGTTGCGCACCACCACCTCGATCGGCACGATCTCGACCTGGCGCACCAGCTGTTCGCGCATGTTGAGGCGGCGGATGAAATGGGTCGGCACGCCGATATGCGACAATCGCGTGAAGATGTACTCGCTGACGCGGTTGTTGATCACGCCCTTGCCGTTGATCGTGCCCTTCTTCTCGGCGTTGAAGGCGGTGGCGTCATCCTTGAAATACTGGATGATGGTGCCCGGCTCGGGTCCTTCGTAGAGGATCTTGGCCTTGCCTTCGTAGATCTGGCGGCGACGAGCCATGCGGCGTTTCCTTGCAACATTGGGTGCGACGTTGGGTGCAACGATAGGTGCGACGAAAAACAGACGCCCCGGGACGCGGAATCGGGTGCAATCCGCAGACCGGGGGCAGGGCGGCCTGCTTACATGAGGCTTGCAGGCGACGCAATCGATGTGCCGGACCCGTAAAGGGGACGTATTGAGGAAGCGGGATCGGGGGAAGTGGTGCCCAGGGAGGGATTCGAACCCCCGACACTGCGATTTTCAGTCGCATGCTCTACCAACTGAGCTACCTGGGCCTGTCCGGGCGCCTCATCGGACGAAGAGGCCCACAAGGGGCTGTTCGGCGACCGGCGAGCGGTTGGAGCGCCGCCCTATGGCGAAGGCTCCTGCGCTTGGCAAGGACGTTTTCAGTCCTCCTCGCCGCGGATCACCTCGCTCGCGATTTCCTCGGGCGCGGCGGGGCGGCCGGGCACGGCATAGCTGTCGCCGAACCAGTGCGCGAGATCGCGGTCGCGGCAGCGCTGCGAGCAGAACGGCGCGTGCTCCTCGATGCGGGGCTTCTTGCAGATCGGGCAGGTCTTTTTCGTTGCGGTCATAGCGGCACCGCCTGCGCGAACCCGGTTTCGAGTTCAAGTCCCGGATCGCCGTGCACCGACACCTCCCGCCCGCTCCGCCGCGCCAGTTCGGCCTGCCATTCGGGCCGCAGCCGCGCAAGAACGGCGGGATTGGCGGTCAACAGCAGGCGGCCGGGTTGCTCGACGAATTCGGCGCGGCGCAGCAACAGCCGCGCGGCGGCTCCGGTGCGGTCGTGATGCAGGCGGCGCAGCAGCGAGGGGCGCTCCGAGCGCGCCACCAGCTGGACGAAGCCGAAGCCGTTCATTGCGGTCCGCTCGTGGTTCCAGTGCGCCAGTGCGCTATCCAGCGCAGCATCGACCGCCTTGCGATCGGCCTTCGCCGCCAGCGTCGGGAAATCGACGCCGAGCGAACCCGCCAGATCGAACCGCCCGATCGCGTCCGCCAGTGCGGGGGCTGCGGCGAGCGCGAGGCGACGCGGATCGTCGGGCCCGTCGACATCGATCAGCAGCATCGCGCTGGTATCGAAGAACGCCAGCTCGCCGCCGTCGAACTCCACCGTTCCGGACCAGGCTTCGAGCCAGAGGTCTTCCCACCCGTCCTCGTGGCCATCCTCGGGGAAGCGGCGGACGGTTTCGGCCGTTTCTCCGGCGAGCGTCAATTGCTCGGCAAGCGTCGGGGCGGGGCGCAAATCGTCATCGCTGGGGGTGGCCTGCGCCAGCTTGATCCGGTCGCGCTCGCGGGTTCCGGCGCGGGTCACGCGCGCGCGGATCGCGGCGCCTTCGCTGGCCGAGGCCGGGAGCCGGTCGACCAATGCTTCCTCGCCGCTGGCGAAGCGCAGGGTTCCGCGCTGGCTGCTCCTGGCGCGCGACACCAGCACCGCATCCTCGACCTGGCCCGCGGTCAGCGCGCCCGGCCAGTGCAGCCGCGCCTCGACGATCCGCCCGCGCTCGAGCCGGACGCCTCGTTCCTCGGCGATGCCCTGCTCGACATACCAGTTCATTTGGCCAGGTTCATCGGGATATCTCAGCCAAGCGCGAAACCTGCCGCCTTGAGCAGCGCGCGGGTCTCGAACAGCGGCAGCCCGACCACGCCCGAATGGCTGCCCTGAAGCCAGGAGACCAGCCCCTCGGCCGCGCCCTGGATCGCGTAGCCGCCCGCCTTGCCGTGCCATTCGCCGCCGGCGAGATAGAAATCGATCTCGTCTGCGGAGAGCCGCTTGAACTTGACCGCGGTCTCGCTCAGCCGTTCGCGGATGGTCCCGTCGGGTGCGTGCAAGGCGATGGCGGACAGCACGCGGTGGCGGCGGCCCGACAGCAGTTCGAGACAGCGGCGCGCGGTGGCTTCGTCCTCGGCCTTGGGCAGGATGCGGCGTCCGGCGGCGACCACGGTGTCGCCCGCCAGCACGAAACCCTTTGCCTCCACCGCCAGCGCCTTTTCGCGCGCCATGCGCTGCGCATAGTCGCGCGGCAGCTCGGCCCTGTGCGGAGTTTCGTCGATGTCGGCGGGGAGCACGGCATCCGCCTCGATCCCCAGCCGCGCGAGCAGTTCGCGGCGGCGCGGGCTGGCGGAGGCGAGGATGAGCCGAAGCGGGGAAGCGGGCGCGCTCATGCGGCGCGGCGCGTTATTGCGGCCCCGGACCGCCGCGACCCGGCATGAAGCGGTAGGTGATCCGCGCCTTGGTCAGATCGTAGGGGGTCAGCTCGCACAGCACTTCGTCGCCCACCAGCACGCGGATGCGGTTCTTGCGCATCTTGCCGGCGGTGTGGCCGAGCACCTCATGGCCGTTTTCGAGCTCCACCCGGAACATCGCATTGGGCAGCAATTCGACCACCCTGCCGCGCATTTCGAGGAGTTCTTCCTTGGCCATGTGATTCCTTGGTTCGTGAGAGCTTCGCGAGACATTCGCAAAGCGGGGGACGAGCAGTATTGCCCCTCCGGGTCGCGCCCCTTAGCCGTGCGGAGCGCAAAAGGAAAGCCTTCCCGCTATTTAGACCAGCGACGCACCGCTACCGATCGGTTACATTTCGCGACAGGCTTGGTGGTTGTGCCGAAGCAATTCCTGCCGCAATGCCGTCGCAGCGGGGGCGACCAGTTACGATTTTTCGAAAGGTATGCTCCTTGCGGTTCGCATCGACGGTTTCTCTTCTGGCGCTGGCCGGCGCTTTCCCCCTGTCTGTGCCGCTTGCGGCCCAGGATGTGCCCCCGGCTCCCGCGAGCCAGGCTCCCGACAGCGAGCTCGACGGCCTCGACCCGCAGGCCGAGGCGCCGATCGTCGGCAGTGAGATCGTGGTCACGGCCACGCGCCAGCGCGGCGCGCTCGATGTCGAACAGCCGCCGGTGCTCGAACTCGACGCTGCGGATATCGCCGCGCTGGGAGCCGGTTCGATCGACGACCTGCTCCAGGCGATCGAGCCCGCCACCGGCAGCGCGCGCGGCCGCGGCGGCGGCGGACGCCCGATCTTCCTGGTCAATGGCGTGCGGATCGGCTCCTTCCGCGAGTTCCGCTCCTACCCGCCCGAAGCGATCGAGAAGGTCGAGGTCTTCCCCGAGGAAGTGGCGCAGCGCTTCGGCTATTCGCCCGACCGGCGGGTGGTCAATTTTATCCTCAAGAACAATTTCTCCAGCCGCGAGGTCGAACTCGAATACGGCCAGCCGGGCATCGGCGGAACTTCGCAAAGCGAGCAGGAATTCTCGCTGCTGACGATCAGCGACGGCGCACGGATCAATCTCAATCTCGAATTCGAGGACACCAGCCTTTTGACCGAGGCCGAGCGCGATCTGACGCAGGCCGGCGGATCGCTGAGCGATGTCGCAAGCGATCCCGATCCGCTCGAATTCCGCAGCCTGATCGCCGACAGCGCCGGCGTCGAGGCTTCCGCCAATTACGCCAAGGCCTTCATCGACAGCGGCTCCTCGATCAGCCTCAATCTCACCGGCGCCTACAACGAAAGCCGCAGCCTGTCGGGGCTGGACAGCGTGCTGCTGACCGATCCCGCGGGCAACAACGCCTTTCGCACCTTCGGCGCGGGCGATCCGCTGGAGCGCAATTTGGCGAGCAATTCCATCGCCAGCTCGGGCAGCTACAACCGGCCGCTGGGTGAGGGCTGGAACCTGACCGCCACCTTCGATGCCAGCCGCGCCTACAGCCGCACGCGGATCGACCGCCGCGCCGACACCGCCGCGCTCGAGGCGCAGGCGCTTGCCGGGACGCTTGCGATCGACGGTGCGCTGCCCGCGCTCGGCGATGCCGGCGTCGACACCGCGCGTTCCACGCTGTGGGGCGCGAGCACGCTGGCGACGATCACCGGTTCGCCGCTTTATCTCCCCGGAGGCGAGGTCGCGGCCACCTTCGATCTCGGCTACGACTGGGATCGCATCATCAGCTCCGACACCCGCAGCGCGCAGGACAGCCGGCTCACGCGCGGCGATGTCTCGGCCGGGGTCAATCTCGTGGTGCCGCTGACCAGCCGCCGCGAGGGTTTCGCCGATGCGATCGGCTCGATCTCGCTCACGGGTCAGGCGGGGATCAACGAACTCTCCGATTTCGGTACGCTGACCGACTGGAGCCTCGGCCTCAACTGGCAGCCCTTCGACAATCTCAACCTTTCCGCCACGCGGATCTGGCGCGAGGTCGCGCCGGGCCTCAACGCGCTGGGCGATCCGCAGGTGGTCGATTTCAACGTTCCCGTGTTCGATTTCGCCACCGGCGAGAGCGTGCTGGCGACGGTCGTCACCGGCGGCAATCCGGCGCTGGCGGCCGAAACCCAGGCCGACTGGAAGTTCTCCGCCAATTGGGAACTGCCCTTCGTCGACGACACGCGGCTCCAGCTCGATTATGCGGTCAACCGCTCGAACGATGTCACCGCGAGCGCCCCCGGGCTGAGCCCCGCCTTCGAAGCCGCCTTCCCCGATCGCGTCACCCGCAACGATGCGGGGCAGCTGATCGAGCTCGATCGCCGCCCGATCACGCTGTTCGCAACCCGCAGCAAGGTGCTCTCCTTCGGGATCAACACCAGCGGCAGGATCGGCGCCGAACCCGAAGCGCCCGAAGCGCCCGAAGCGCCTGCTGGCCGTGGTGGCCGTGGTGGTCGCGGTGCCGGCGCGGCGAGCCCGACTGGCGGCAGCGCCACCGTCACCATGGACCGCGAGGGCATGGAAGCCATGCGGGTCCGCTTCTGCGCCACTCCCGCAGGCGAGACCCCCGATCTCGCAGGGCTGCCCGAGGCGCTGCTCGAACGGCTTCGCGGCGCCGACGGCACCATCCCGCCCGAGCGCATCGCGCAGCTTCGCGAGCGGTTTTGCGGAGCCGATGGCGAGCCGGGCGCCGAAAGCGGCGGCGAACGGATGGAAGCGATTCGCGCCGCGCTCTGCACCGATCCGCCCAAGCTGGAGGGTCTGCCCGAGCCGATGCTCGCGCGGTTGCGGAAGGAGGCCGGGGAGATCGATCCCGAGCGGCTGGCGCAAGTGCGCGCGCAACTGTGCAGTGCGGGCGTGGCGGCGGGCGAGGGGGGGGCCGAGGCTCAGCCCGCGCGCGGCGGGCGGCGCGGCGGACGCGGCGGCGGTTTCCGCGGGATGATGGGCGGCGGCGAGAACCCCGACACCCGCCCGCGCTATTTCCTCAGCCTGACGCATAATTTCGCGATCGAGAACGAGGTCGTGGTCGCAGCCGATGGTCCGGTGCTCGACCAGCGCGACGGCTTCGTGCTCGGCGGCGGCGGGGTGCCGGTCTACAGCGCGCG
This sequence comes from Qipengyuania benthica, assembly GCF_030717865.1. NCBI lineage: Bacteria > Pseudomonadati > Pseudomonadota > Alphaproteobacteria > Sphingomonadales > Erythrobacteraceae > Qipengyuania > Qipengyuania benthica. The sequence continues at coordinate 1,038,387 of NZ_JAVAIL010000001.1, forward strand.
GCTCGAGGGTGGTCTGTTCTGGCAGGGCTACGGGATGCGCGTCTCGGGCAGTTACGTCGGACCGAGCGAGTTGCGCGGCGATGGCCTGGCGGGCAGCAGCGACCTGTTCTTCGGCGATCTGGCGACCTTCGACCTCAGGCTGTTCGCCGATCTGGGCGAGGTGACCGGTGCGGAGTCGGGCGTACTCGACGGACTGCGGGTCTCGCTCGCTATCGACAACATCTTCGACACCCGCCGCGAGGTGGTCGACGCCAATGGCGTCACCCCGCTCGCCTACGACCCGCTGCGGATCGACCCGACCGGGCGCTATATCGGCATCGATATCCGCAAGCTGTTCTGACCCTCTGCTCCCTCCCCTCCGGGGGAGGGTCCAAGGAGCGGTCGTGCCGGTTGCCCGACCGCCAGAGATCCCAGCTTTCGCTGGGATGACGCCGGGGTGTCCGCAATGGGCAGGCGATTGCCGGCGAACCGCTCAATGCCTCGCGTCGGTCATTCCTGCCCAGCTCGTCAACACCCTTCCGGCCCTTCTCGTCATCCCAGCGAAAGCTGGGATCTGCATCGGGTCGCGCTAACCTTCGCCCGGCGCGCCGGTCTCATGCGTCGCGCGCATATGCGCGACCGAGTGCGTCACCAGCTCTTCCAGCAACGCGCCGTCCACGTCCGCCAGCCGATTGACATAGAGGCACGACTTGCCGGTCTTGTACTTGCCCAGCCGCGCCATCAGCTCTTGGTGCTGCGGGAAGCCGTCCATCACATAGAGCGTCAGCGCCGCGGCGCGCGAGGCGAAGCCGGTGATGAACCACTCCCCCTCGCGCCCGCTCTCGTAGCGATAGCGGTAGGTGCCGAAGCCGACCATCCCGCCGCTCCACACCCGCGGGCTCTCGCCGCTGGCGCGCGCCATCATGGCGCAGACGGCTTGCGCATCGGCGCGGCGCTGCGGATCCGCAATTGCGTCCAGCAGCGCCGCGACGTCGTCGCCGGTCGGCCTGGTCTTGTTCTCGGTCATCGCGGGAACCTCCCGCGAGGGTTCTAGAACCGCAGGCCGACCCCGGCAACGACCTGATCGGTGGAGGCATCGCCGAACGTGCCGTCGTTGAGATCCTTGTAGCTCGACCGGCGGTATTCCAGCCGCGCCTCGAGCGGACCGGGCAGCTGCACCTGCACCCCGCCGCCGAAGCGGATCCCGTCGGCATTGCCCTCGAGCTCGCCCAGCGAGCCCGCGCTGGTGAAGGCGCTGGTGTCGAGCGAGGTGTAGCCCAGCTTGCCATAGGCGGCGATGCCCGGGGTCACCGCGAAACCGGCGCGCGCGCCGAGGTAATACTGCCCGTCGGCCTCGAGCCCGTCGCGCGCACCGCCGAAGCTGGCGGGAAATTCGGTCGAGCCGCCGCTGGTCGAATATTCGCCCTCGACCCCGACGAAAGCGCTGCCGAGGCTGAGATCGTAGCCCGCGGTGACGCCGTAAACCGCGGCATCGGCGCTGGCGCTGGCCGAGCCGTCGGCGGCCTCGACATCGATACCCTCGTAACCGGCGAGCGCGCCGACATAGAGCCCGCCGGGCGCCGCAGCCTGCGCGGAAGCGGGGCTGGCGGCGAGGCCGGCTGCGAGAATGGCGGCCGGGATGGCGGCGGTGAGAAGCGGTTTCATGGGTGTGTTCCTTTATCGTTGAAGCGGTGGCTCGCCGCGCCTTTCGCGCATGCCGGATTGCACGAAGGTGAACCGCAGGACGCTGCGGGCGAACGGGTCGAGCGGTGGAAAGCCGCACGGTGTGCGCGGCGCGCGGCGCGGCTAGCTGTCGACCACGTTGACGAGATTGCCCGCCGGGTCGCGGAAGTGGAACCGTCGCAGCCCCCAGTCCTCGGTGACCGGGCCGTAGACGATCTGTGCCCCGGCGGCGCGGACCGCGGCTTCGGTGGCAGCGAGGTCGTCGACCCCGATCGAGATCACCGGCAATGGCGTGCCCGATCCGCCCTGCGAGGCGGTATGCAGTTCGATCGCCTGGCTTGCATCGCTCGCCAGAAACGCGACCCATCCCATATCCAGCGTCAGGTCGAGTTCGAAGACCTCTCGATAGAACTGGGCGAGCGCGGCGGGGTCCGGCGCAGCGAGATTGGCGACGATCCTGGTCACAGCCACGGCCAACACTCCGGCTATCGAACCCGCACCGCGTCCTTCGATGCAGCGCTCGGTGAAGGATGCCCCGCCGCGAGCCTGCGGGCAAGGGTCACGGCGATCCGCAGAGCCGGGCGATCATCGCGCGGTGGTCGGAGCCGTTGTCGGGCAGCACGGCGAAGGATTGCAGGTCCAGATCGCCCTTCAGCATCAGCTGGTCCAGCGGCCAGCCGATTGCGCGCAAATCGGCCGGGAAGGTGGGATAGGTCCCGCGCCCGATCCGCGGATCGCGCCAGTCGCCGGTCTCGCGAAACCGCGTCGTGGTGCGCGACCAGGGCACATCGTTGAAATCGCCCATCACGATGGCGTCGGGCAGCCGGTCGGGGGTCTGGACCCCCGCGTTGACGATGTTCTCGTCGCGCCGCTCGGTGTTCCAGTCCGGTAGCGGCGGCTTGGGATGCAAGCCGATGAACTCGATCGGCCGCGACCCGGCGGGTTGCAGCGTCGCGTAGACAGTGGGCGTATCGCGATAGGTGTTTTCGACCACATTCGACTTCAGCACCGGCAGTCGGGTGGCGAACACCAGACCGAACGCCTTGGGTTGGGGATGCCTCTGGACATGATCGTAGTCCGCCAGGATCGGCTCCAGCGCCTCGATCCAGCGGGTGTCGGTCTCCATCAGGAACAGCACGTCGGGATCGTATCGCTCAACCTGCGCGGCAATCCGGGCGTATTGCTCGTTCTCGACCTTCACATTGACCGCCATCGCGGAAAAGCACCGGCCTTCTGCCGCCGCCGCTGCGGTTGCATCTCCGGCGAGCGCGAGTTGCGGTTCCGCGAGGGCGGAATAGGGCCAGATCCGCCAGACGTTGATCACGATGACCAGTGCGAACATCGCGACCGCCGCCCAGCGCCGCGCTCCGCCGACGAACAGCGCGACGACGAGCAGCAGTGCCGCCGCATAGGAGATCGGCTCGCGCACCAGATCCACGGTCCTGATGAACCAAATATCGCTCGGCACGAGCGATACCAGCACCGCGACCAGCATCAGGACCGAAATGGCGACCAGCGCAGATCCGAGTTTCTTCATGGTTTCCCCCCTCATCCGAACAAGGCGCGCGGAGCGGGGAGGTTCCCCAACGACGCGCGCCATGCTCGGTCTTGCGGCAATCAGACGGCCGACAGGACCTTTCGAGCGGTCCGAGCATTTAACCGGCTTTCAACCAAAGGACTTCAACCAAAGGACCTTGCCATGATCAAGCTCGCCGCCCTTGGGGCACTCGGTTACGTCGGATACAAATACTACCAGAAGAACGCGGCGCAGAGCGGCGGCGGCGACAAGACCGCCAGTCGGAACGCCGCAGCCGGCGGCCCGCTCAGCGACAAAGCTACCGCCAGGCCGGCTCCGCCCGTCGCCCACTAGGCTAAGCCATCGCTGGGGGCCATCGGAGGGGGCCATCGGAGCGGCGGCCGGTCGCGATGAGGTGCTGCGCGAGCGGCGCCGCCGCTTCGAGCTACGCTTTCTCGGCATGGACGAACCCCGGCCGCCCCCCCGAAACACGCGAATGACGCGATATTCTCCAAGCAAGTGCGCGCGCGCGACCGCGTTGCACGCCGACGCCGGCAGTGCGACCGCCGGTCAGAAATCGATCTGCGCGCGCACGCCGAGGACATCGACCCCGTAGGACCGGTCTCCGCCAGCGGTGGCGAGGGCTGCGTCCTCGTAGTTCAGATGCCCATAATTGAGCATGAAGAGGACGTAGTCGATCGGTTTCCAGATCACCGACGCGTAATAGCCGTCCTGCTTTCCGCCGACGATCCCTGCGTCGTTGAGGTCGAGACGGTCGTAGCGCAGGTTGAACTGGACCGAGCCGATGCCGCCCTCGCCGAGCGGATTGGCCGGCTTGACCCGGTCGAACTTGCCGCCCTTGTATCCCCGGCTGTCGCCGGCGGTGAGGAAGTACCCGACCTCGGCATAGCCGCCGAAGAAGGTCGGGTCGGCCAGCACCCCCGGACGGTCGGCCCGCTGCCAGAAGGCTTCGGCGGCGGCGTGGAAAGGGCCGGAGATCAGGGCCGCTTCCAGCCCGTATCCCAATTCGCTCTGCGCACCGATCGTGCCGGTGTTGACGAAGCGATCCGAGGTGAAGTGGACCAGCGGGCGCTGGCGATAGCGCACCGCGTCGCCGGGCTTGCCGAGATCGTTGTAGTGGATCGAGGCGCCGAGATGGGCTTGCGCATTGCCGAATTCCGGCATGACGACGAAGCGGCCGTCGACGCCGCGATTGTCTGTGTCCGTGTCGTCGAAATTGTCGGTGAAGACGCCGGCCTGCGCCAGAAATAGGCCGCTCTCATAGCTCGCGGAAACACCGATCCGCCGCTCGAACCCGAAGGCGTCGGTAAAGGCCGCGCGCTCGATGAAGCTGGTGTGCAGGCTGCTGGTCAGCTCCTCGAGCGACTGGAAATTGTTCTGATGGCCGATCGCGATTTCGGCATCGCCGGTTTCGTAGGTCAGGATCGCATCGGCCGCCTCGACTTCATCGCCGGCGAAGTCGAGTTCGAATTTGTAGCCGAACCCCCCGGGGATATCCCCCTGCACGCCCAGCCGGGCGCGGCGCACCTCGTTGCCGAAGCCCTCGTCGCTGCCCGGAGATCCCGGCACGCTGGTGAAGCCGGCGTCGTACATGAGGCGACCGCGCGGCTTGAAACTCCACCCGCTCGAATGCTTGACTTCGGGTGCACCCTTGAAGGCGATCGCGGTCCGCGGGCCCGGGGGCGAAGCTGCAGGAGCGCGGGAGGCAGTCGGAACGGCAGGAGCCGCGCCCTCTTCCGGCCTGTCTTCCGGCGCCTCCCGCAGCTGCTCCTGGAGCCGATCGATCCGCTGACCGAGCTCCGCCACCTGCGCCCGCAAGCGCTCGATTTCCTCCGACGGTTCGCTCGAGGACTGCGCGTGAAGCGGCGTGGTCATCGTGCCGGCCAAGGCTGCTGCCATGAGTGAAAACCGGGTGAGGTGCATTGTTACGAATCTCTGACATTGTGACCAATGGGGGTCGCCGTTACGACCGGTTCATGACGCCCCTGTGACATCCGGAGCCGGCAGGTCCGCGGAACCGTTTGGGGCAGCACCGGCAAGACCGGACGCCGCCAGCCGCGCGCCGACAGCCGACCGGCGGCTCTCTGCGATTGTTTGCCAGGCGCCACTGGCGACGAACGACCCACCGTGGACGTAGGGGTGAATTTCGTCGTCGCCGGCGAATTGTCTTCCGTTCATCGCATGTCGTCAGGCGAAGTCGGGCCGCCTCCGGCACGTCCGGAAGCGGCCCAATCCTTTTCCAGCGCAAGCCGGGAAACCGAGCGCTCAAAACTCGCCCGCGACCCCCGCCTTGAAGGTGGTGCTTTCGCCGCCAGCGTAGGTGACCCCGGCAGAGATCGCGAAGTCGCCCTCGAGGCGGTGCATCAGGCCAGCGGAGAAACCCACTTCGCCGCGGTACACCGCCACGTTCGAGGCATAGCTGGTCTTGCCCGCCTCGCTGGGAAAGTGAGGGTGCGCCATTGCAGCGACCGCAGCGATGCCCTCCTGCGCATCCTTGTCGATCGTGCGCGACAGATCGAACAGGGTCGAAACCTCGCCTTCGAGACCCGAGACCCGGTTGCCGAGCGCGGAGAACTGCGCGTCGCTCACCGCGGCGATATGGTTCATCGACACGCGCACGGTGTCGACCGAGGCGGCAGACGCGGCCGCCTGCCTGCCTAGCGTGCCGCTGGCATCGACCGTGACCACGTCCACCGGGCCTTGCTGCGCTGCGGTGCTGGCGGCGATGTCCGCCACCACCACCGAACTGCCGGAACCGCCCAGCATGACCTGATTGCTGGCGGTGGTCGTAGAACCGTTACCGACCGCGGTAGAGCCGTTGTAGTTCGCACTGGCGCCGGTTCCGATGGCGGTCGCATTTCCGGCCTGCGCCTTTGCCCCGTAGCCGATGGCGGTCGCGTTGTCCGTCGGGGCGTAGCTCTGATAGCCCAGCGCGACCGAAAAGGAACCGCGCGCGGTCGAATAGGCGCCGAAGGCCAGCGCGCCGATACCGTTGGCCTCGGAACCTGCGCCCGCGGCGGTGCTCTGCACCCCATCCGCGAAGGCACCATAGCCGAAGCCGGTCGTGCGCGTGCCCGCCGCCAATGCGTCCGCGCCCAGTGCGAGGGTTTCCTGACCGATTGCCTGCGCACCAAGGGAATCCCCGTCACTGCCGTCGCCGCCCAGTGCGGACGATCCGGTTCCCGAGGCCTTGGCTGCGTGACCCAGGGCTACGGCGTCGAACTGAATGGCTTCGGAATAGGCGCCGAGGGAAGTCGCGAAGGTTCCACTGGCGATAGACGACGTTCCGAGCGCGGTAGCTGCGATGTCCGTCGCTTCGGACGATCTCCCGATGCTTACGGCGCTCCCGCCCGCGGCGCTCGAATCCAGACCGATTGCGACGGCGTAATTGCTCGTCGCCGATGCCCGCCGTCCCAGGGCCGTGGAACTCTCTCCGGTTGCGAACGTGTCCGAGCCGAGAGCGGTACCTCCGACGGATGCCTGGGCGCCCAACCGATCCTTGTCGTTGCTGTCACCCCCTATTGCGATCGAGTAGGCCCCGCTCGCGTCGGTATCCTCGCCGATGGCGATCGTGGAGACATTGCTGGCGTTGGCATTGTCGCCAAGAGCCACCGAAAAATCGGCGGCAACGGCAAAGTTTCCTGCGGCAAGAGACGTAAACCCGCTGGCGGTAGCCCCGTAACCAACGGCAGTTGAGTAGTAATCTGTCGAACTCGCAAAATTACCCAAGGCGGTTCCTCCATTGAAGGTGGCTTCGCTGGAGGCACCGACTGCTGTCGAGTCCTCACCAGAGGCGGTCGCGCTCCTGCCGACGGCAGTAGCCCCTGCACCGGAACTCGCGTAGGTCCCGATGGCGGTACTATAGCCCCCCGTCGCTTCCGCATTGCCGCCGCATGCCAAACTCCAAAAATCCCCACCGGAATCAGCATTGCTATCGGTATCGACGTTCGTGTCGGCATTGCCGTCATCATTGGTGTCGAGCAGGCAGTCATCCGCCTTGGCGGGAGTTGCGAGCGCAAGCGAAAGGCCGAACGCCAGCGCGACTCCTCCCGAATTGAGAACCGGGGCGGTGCGAAGCTTGTGGATAGCGGTCATATGTGTCTCCTCATCTGGTTGCGCGAGGCCCGACGAATGCGCGGAATGCAGCCGCCAGAGGGACGGGAGGCTATCGTAGTACCGACCTCCTTGGGCAGTCCGTCCAAGGCGTGGGGATTTGCTGCTGCAAGTTTCACTGTGGTCCCCACATTCTTCCCTACACGATCAGGAGCGCGATTTTAACCACCCCCACCTTTTTTGAAGAACCATCCTTCAAAAGAAGAATTCCTTGCTTAACATCGATAAGGGCATGGCTAACCCGGCCAATGGATCGCTGGTTCTTTAGCTTCAAGGAATAAGAAAATGCGGCAGGTTTCAGTTCCGGCTTGGGATGCCGTTCATCGCCTTCCTACTGATTGGAGGACTCTAAGGTGCGCATAAGCTTTCCGCGAGTGGCTGCATCTTAGGAACTTGCGCTGTCTTTTCTTCGATCGAGTGAAAGCCAGTAGCGGACTGCCTTCCCGCACTCGACCCGCCCATACTGTGCAAATATCAGCCCGCGGCTGCTTTCCACCCAATTCACGCCATTCCTGCTGGCTCGCCACGAGGCTGAAACCGGTCGGGCCGTTATCGCAAGATTTTCACCAGAAGCTGCCTGTCAGCAAACGACGCCCAAGCGGACATTTGCGGCTTCCCCCGTTGAAGTCCGCTCTGCATCTATGGCATCGCGGGCGGCATATGATCAGGGCACGTTTCGAAATCTTCCAAGGACTCCGAGCATGGCGCGCCGGAAACTACGAACGGTGTGTTGCGAAGCTCTACGCTGGAGTTGCCGCGCTCGAATCCCTCGGGCGCTCCGTTTCGCCTAGCAGCAGACTTAAGCTATTGATAGCAAGTGCCTTGGCAGGGGAAGCGGAAGTCGCCCGGACGCAGTTGAACACAGTTGTTGGGGTCATTCTCCAAGACACCACCACAAGCGTTCACGACAAGAACTATCTTATGCTGGTGATCGAGGCCTCATGCCAGAGGCTAGACATTCCGACGCCGCATGAGGTCACAAAGGCGAGTCGAACCGAATATCCTCGTGTGTCGAACCGCCTGATTGAATCGTATCCAATCAAGCTCCTGGTGCCAGAACTCCTGTAGCCTGTGTCCGCTTGCCACCCCATAGTCGGACGTTCGCACCTCAACCGGCGGTCACCAAAAGCGGACTGGCGGCTTTCTGCGATACTCTGCCAAAAGCTGCATGGCAGCTTACGTGAAGGGTTTCGGGCGCCGATAGGCGTACGAAAGTCTCCGAGGACCGAACCCGCGGGCCGCACGCGCTTCGCTATGGGGTTTTCGGTTTTTGACTGATCCCGGGGTGACGAGAACTGCCGCCCGGGTGGATGCTGACGCATCGGATCGTGGCTATCGGCAGGCGTGCCCGGCGCAGATGGTGGGCCGGATCATGGCTGGACCGGTCCATACCGTCGACTGTCGGCGACGGTAGCGCGAGCGGTGGCATCGCCGGAAGCGCAACGACTGGGCGGTGGAGTGAAGACAAGCCATGCCGGATCATGGCGCGAGTTCCCGGATGAGTGATGTGGCGGATGGTGGCGCACGCGGCTGCTGCCAGCGCGTGAAGGTCTCGATCACGACCATGTGACCCCCGCAGCATGGGCACGGCGGCCGGGTATCAGGCGCCTCCTCGGCCGCGCCATCTTCGGGCGGCGGCGCGACCGCGAGCAGCTTGCGGGCAAGCTCGATGCTATCCTTGCGCCTGGTACCGGCGAGCAGGCCGTAGTGACGGATGCGATGGAAGCCGGATGGCAGGACATGGAGCAGGAAGCGGCGGATGAACTCGTCGGACTCAAGCGTCATCACCTGCTGCCGGTCGGCTCCGCTGCGGCGATAGTTCTTGTAGCGGAAGGTGACGCCGCGCTGTTCGAAGGAGATGAGGCGGCTGTTCGAGATCGCCACCCGGTGCGTGTAGCGCGACAGGTAAGCGAGCACCGCCTCGGGCCCGGCGAACGGCGGCTTGGCATAGACGACCCAGCGCTTCTCCCGGACCGGCGCGAGGTGCCGCAAGAAGGCCCGGCGGTCGGCCAAATGCGCCAGGCTGCCGAAGAAGGCGAGCCGCCCGGCGTCGTGGAGCTGGAGCAGCCGGGTAAGGAACAGACGGCGGAACAGTGCGCCGAGAACCCGCACCGGCAGCAGGAAGGCCGGGCGTGACGATATCCATCGCCCGCCATCAGAAGATATCCCGCCGCCCGGTACGATCATGTGCACGTGCGGATGGTGGGTCAGCGCGGAACCCCAGGTATGCAGCACGGCGGTGATGCCGATGCGGGCGCCGAGATGCTGCGGATCGGCGGCGATGGTAAGCATCGTCTCTGCCGCCGCCTTGAACAAAAGGTCGTAGACCAGCGCCTTGTTGGTAAAGGCGATGGCGGCGATCTCTGCCGGCAGCGTGAACACCACGTGGAAGTAGCCAACCGGCAAGAGATCGGCCTCGCGCGCCTCGAGCCAGGTCCGCGCGGCGGCGCCCTGGCACTTGGGGCAATGCCGGTTGCGGCAGGAGTTGTAGGCGATCCGCCAGTGTCCGCAGTCGGTGCAGGCCTCGACGTGCCCGCCAAGGGCAGCGGTGCGGCAATGCTCGATCGCCGACATGACCTTCAGCTGATGCAAGCTCAGATGCCCGGACTGGGCGGTCCGATAGGCAGGGCCTGCAGCGCGGAAAACGTCGGCGACCTCGAGTGAGGTCCGCACCGGCTCAACCGGAGGGTGCCTCCGGCTCGGGCAGGAACAGGCCAAGCTTGTCGAGCGGACTGGTCACCGCGCGCACCGTGCGCGTTGCCACCCTGGTGTAGAACGCGGTGTTCTCCAGCTTCGCATGGCCGAGCAGCGCCTGGATGATGCGGATATCGATGCCGTCCTCGAGCAGGTGCGTTGCGAAGCTGTGTCGCAGCGTGTGCGGTCCAACCCGCTTGGCGATCTCGGCAGACTGCGCGGCTTCGACGACTACACGGTAGAGTTGGCGGGTCGAGATCGGCTTGAGATAGTGCTGCCCGGGGAACAGCCAGCCATCGCGGTGCATCACGCCCTGTTCGTGGCCCAGCTTCCACCACTGACGCAGGAGCTTCAGCAGGTCCGCCGGGAGCATGGCGTTGCGGTACTGCCCGCCTTTGCCGCGCTCGACCCTCAGCAGCATCCGCTCGCTGTCGATGTCGCGGACCTTGAGCATCGAGACCTCGGCGACGCGCAGCCCGGCGCCATAGGCGACCGATAGCGCAGCCTGGTGCTTCAGGCAGGTGGTTGCGTTAAGCAGGCGCGTCACTTCATCGCGGCTCAACACCACCGGCAGTTTGCGCGGATGGCTCACCCGAACCAGCCTGCGGGCGAGGTCCGGCCGATCGAGCGTCTGGGTGAAGAAGAACCTCAGCGCCGAGACCACGCTGTTCATGGTCGGCACTGGCACACCCGCCTCGCGCTGCTCGACCTGGAACCGGCGCAGATCTTCCGCCGTGGCCGTATCCGGAGGACGACCAAGGAATGTGGCAAAGCGTCCGACGTCGCGGATGTAGTTGCGCTGCGTCTCGCGGCCGAAGTGCCGCATGTTCATATCGTCGATCAGGCGCTGGCGCAGCGGGCTGACAGGGGCAATGGAAATGAGCTCGTTCATCGTTCGACTCCTTGGTTGAAGGAGCCGAAATGCTCTGCCTGTCTGGGGTCTTGCTCAATCCAGACGTGGAGCCCGAAGTCTTACCCGAACCTCACCGTCAGCGCTCATCCCGCGCAGCGGGTTCGTTCATCGACCCAATTGCCGCCATGGCAGGCTAGGACTAGGCTTCTCTCATGGAAGCCAGCACCCCCTATGAAAGCGCTCAGCAGCTTTGCCAGACGTTGAGAGAGCATAATGAAATCTTGAAGGGAGATGGCCTGAGAAAGCGGTTTTTTCATGATGAGGCATTGTTTAGGGTATCTGAATTTGCCGAAGGCCTCGGACTAAAAAGCTGGTCAGGTGTATCGATCCACGATGGGACTATAACCACCAACCTCGACTTTCGGTTCGAAAGATTTGATGACGAAGACAAGGTCGTGTGGGCAGGAAATGAACTTATTATCTTTATCATATTCCCGTCTGAAGAAATTATCGCAGAATACGCGGCCCCTAGCTTCGACCCGAGCTTGGAAATGCTGGGTTGCGAGCAAGTGACTAATATTAGCCTCATTTTAGCAGAACGTGCGAGTGGTTACCCAAACCTAGGTTATCAAAAGTTCGTACGCTCAGTTGCAGGCTGTATCTAGATAAAACCCGTTACGGAATAAGTCTATACATTCGGCTGAGAGCGTTTTCGCCATTTGATGGCAGCTTCCCACCCCACCATCGGACATTCTTGCCACCGCAGATAAGCGCCAGGAGCGGAACGACGGCCTGCCGCGATCTTGTCCCAATAAGCCGCGCAGGTGGAACGCTGCCGGCAAATCGGCGATCGCACCGGGCACTTTTGCGATTGCAACAAATATCAAGAGGTGCAATCTCTGACGCATCCAACCGTCCGCTCGATCTTAATCGCGGGTTGCGATGGCTGGCCTTTGAAACTTCACCGGGAGGGGACTGTCGGTGGAGTTTCATCGGCACCGGCTCCCCGGAACAGCGACAGAAAATCGCCTTTTTTGAGAGCGGGCACCGAAAAACGGGCCCGGCACGTGCGCAAGTGCGCAAGCGGATCGGCGGCCTGCCGCGATTTCTGCGGAGTCCGATCGACGGCGGACGGCCCGATTGCGGACGTCGCATAATCGCTTCGCCAAGGCTTTGGCGTTCTGCTTGCCAGTATGCTCTTTATCGATCAGGTTGAAGCGCGCGTTCGAGGGAAGACTCATGTCGAAATTGGTTTGGATCGTGCCGATGCTGATCGCAATTGCTTCTCCGGCTTACGCGGAGCAGAGTCTCGAGGTCCCCCAGAGGCCTCAAAGCGTCGAGACGAATGACGACGAAACTGCGCCGGAACCGGCGCCCGCCATCGTCGTCTATGGCTCGGCGGACAGGCGCATGGTTTTGACCGGCTCTCGGCTACCGAGGGCTCCTGTGCGCAAGGACGGCCCCGTCGCGACAGACACCGGCGTCATGGGCTTGGTCCCAGGATCCGGAATGGATCCGTTCGCTGGGGGAACCCGAAAGATCACGACGAAAACCTGCCGCAGCGACGGCGAGGCTATCAGCAAGGAAGCTGCCTGCTTGCTCGCAAAAGCTGACCGGTCGTGGGAGAACGGCGACGCGGAGCGGGGCGCAAGCCTTCTGCGTAGTATGGCGGATGAAGACCACTTCAATGCCGAGGAACGTCTGGCCGCCTCTCAGAGGCTGTATGCAATCGGAGACGGTATTCAGAGCCGAGCATTGCGCGAGGAAGCTTTGATCAAGATGATCGATACGGGCTTGTTGCCGCAATCGGATGCGATCGCGGCTCATCGCACACTTGTTGCGATGGCTATGAAGCGGGCCGAACCTACCCTGGCCGTCTCGCGACTGGAGAGCCTTTTGAGTGTGTCTCCCGGCAGGCCACAGGACTGGGTGAATCTGGCTGTCTTGCAACGCCGGCTAGGCGATCCGGCAAGCCGGACTTCGATGCTCCGGGCAATCGATTTGAACGAGGCGGCGGGTCGCCCGATTGATCCCAGCTGGCGGAGCTTCTTGGAGAGCTGACCGCTCACGTCCGTGTTCCACCCGAATCCGGATGTTCCGATCGGATCGGTTCCGCACCCGAAGCGGGCTCCCGATTTTCCGAATGCTCTGGGGCCTACGGGGAGCCGACCGACGCCGCTATCCCCCCCAGCGCCTCCCCCGCGGCGACGCCGCTGGCCCAGGCCCATTGGAAATTGTAGCCGCCCAGCCAGCCGGTGACGTCGACCGCCTCGCCGATCGCGTAGAGGCCGGGGTGCTTCTTTGCTTCCATCGTCTGCGAGGACAGTTCGCCGGTCGCGATGCCGCCGCTGGTGACCTCGGCCTTGGCGAAGCCTTCGCTGCCGTTGGGGTGGAAGCTCCAGCGTGCCAGCCGGGTCTCGGCCTCGCGCAGCGCGGCGTCGGGGGCGTTGCCTAACTCGCTGGCGATCCCGATCCGCTCGGCGAGGATATCGGCGAGGCGGTGCGGCAGTGCCTCTCGCAGCACACTGCGCAGCGTGGCGCGTGGGGTCGCGCGCTTGGCGGCGAGCAGCCAGCCGGTCTCGCGCTCGGGGAGGAAATCCACGCTCACCGGGTCGCCGGGCTTCCAATAGGAGGAGACCTGCAGGATCACCGGCCCCGACAGCCCGCGATGGGTGAACAGCGCCGCCTCGGAGAACGCCTGCTTGTTGGCGGTCGCGGTGACCGGCGCGGCGACGCCCGAGATCTCGCGGAACAGCACGTCGTCGCCGCCCAGCGTCAGCGGGACGAGGGCGGGGCGGGGCTCGACGAGCTTCAAGCCGAACTGGCGCGCGAGCTCGTAGGCGAAGCCGGTCGCGCCCATCTTGGGGATCGATGGACCGCCCGTGGCGATGACGAGGTTTTGCGCGCGATATTCGCCGCTCCGGGTGCGCACGGTGTAGCCATCCTCCGCCGCGACCTCCGTCACCTCCTCGCCGCAGCGCAGGGTGACATCGCCGCCGTTTTCGGTTGCCCGCTCGCACTCCGCCAGCAGCATCGCGACGATCTGCTTGGCCGAACCGTCGCAGAACAATTGCCCCAGCGTCTTCTCGTGCCAGGCGATGCCGTGGCGCTCGACCAGATCGAGGAAATCGCGCGCGGTGTAGCGCGCCAGCGCCGATTTGGCGAAATGCGGGTTGGCCGAGAGATAATTCGCCGGGCCCGCGCCCAGATTGGTGAAATTGCAGCGCCCGCCGCCCGAGATCAGGATCTTCCTGCCCGGTTGCTCGGCGCGCTCGAGCAGCAGCACCCTGAGCCCGCGCTGCCCGGCGCGCGCGGCGCACATCAGCCCGGCGGCTCCGGCGCCCAGCACGATGGCGTCGTATTGCGTCATGTGCGGGTCAGAGCGGCGCCGCGGCCAGCGGGCGCTCCTGCCTCGCTACAAAATAGAGCAGCGTCCCCGCCAACACCAGCCCGCCGAACACCGCCCAGCTCTGCGCATCGGCATGGGTTGCGACCCACAGGGTGCTCACCACCGTTAGCGCGCAGACCAGCGCCCGGACCGGGCGGATCCGCCCCTCGCGGTGCTCGAGCACGGGCAGCGCGAAAGCGGCGATGAGATAGGTCAGCAGCCGCGTCAGCGTGCCCGCCAGCGCCAGCACCATGAACCCCTCCCACAGCCCGAAGGCGATGCTCGCCGCGCCATAGAACAGGATCGAATTGACCGGCGTTCCCAGCCGGGGCGAGACCGCCATGAACCAGCGCGGCAGCATGCCCCTTTCCGCCATGCCATAGGTCATCCGCGGCAGGCTGATCCCGCCGGCGAAATTGTTGGCGCCGATGCTGAAGGCTGCGGCGATGACGATGGCAATCGCGCCGACCGGCCCCATCGCGTCGCGCGCGGCCACCGCCAGCGGGTTGTCCGCATCCGCGCCCACCACCGGGCCGATCGCGATATAGGCCCAGATCACCAGCATGTAGAGCAGCGTCACCGCCCCCAGCATCGCCACCAGCGCCAGCGGCACGTCGCGCCTGGGGTTCTTCATCTCGCCCGCGGGCAGGACGACGTATTCGAACCCGATGAAGGCGTAATAGGTCAGCAGCACGATGCTTTCCGCGGCGGAGAATTCGGGCAGCACCAGCCCCATGCTCGGCTCGCCCGCGAACAGGCCGGCGCCGATCAGCGCGAACAGCGGCAGCAGCTTGACCGCGGTCAGCGCGCCCAGGGTCGCCACCGAGCTTTTGAGGCTGAACAGGTTCACCACCGTGATGAAGCCGATGAACCCCGCGACCACCAGCGGTCGCAGCAGCGGCCCGTCCACCGCGGGGAACAGCGTCGCGAGATAGGAGACCATCACATGCGTGTTCGCCGCCACCGTCACGATCGCGCTGGCGTAGCGCGCCCAGCCGGCCTGGAAGCCGACGAAGCGCCCGAACGCCGCCTCGCCGTAGAGGATCGGGCCGCCGCTGTGGTCGAACCGCGCCGACAGCCAGGCGAACACCAGCACCAGCGGCAGGAACAGCACTCCGCCCAGCAGCATCATCCACGGCGCGAACTCGCCCACCGCGAGGAACAGCGTCGCGGGCAGCGCGAAGATCCCCGCGCCGATCATCCCGTTGACCGGGAGCAGCGCGGTGCCGAACAGGCCCATGGTGCGCGGCGGTGCGGTTTGCGTGTCCATTATCTCGTCCCCTTGCGACACCGAGGCGGCCCTGGGCGGCGGGCGCGCCTATGCCGTGGGCCGCGCCGCGCCAGCAAAGCAGAAACCGGACGCGCGCGACAAGCAGAAGTTTCACTCGCCCTCCCGCCACGAACTGCGCGCCAGAGGTTCACATTCGCGCCGGACAATCTTAACTGCACTCCATGGCTCGCACCCCCGCCGGAACCCCTCACGATCCCCGTGGCAAGGAACGCTTCAACGAGGAGCGCGCCACCTCGACCGTCGCGGGCGCGCAGCCCGATCTGGCGGCGGGCGTCGCCGCGATCCGCGAGACGGTGCAGACCCTCAAGCCCAAGCCGGGGGTCTACCGGATGCTCGATGCCCGCGGCGAGGTGCTCTATGTCGGCAAGGCGCGCAGCCTCAAGGCGCGGGTGGCCAACTACACGCAGGTCAAGAACCTCACCAACCGGCTCCAGCGGATGGTCGGCCAGACCCGCGGCATGGAGATCGTCACCACCAATTCCGAGGCCGAGGCGCTGCTGCTCGAGGCGCAGTTCATCAAGCGCTTCCGCCCGCCGTTCAACGTGCTGCTGCGCGACGACAAGAGCTTCCCCTTCATCCTGCTGCGCGCCGATCACGCCTTCCCGCGGATCATGAAGCACCGCGGCGCGCGCCGGGCCAAGGGCAATTACTACGGCCCCTTCGCCAGCGCCGGCAGCGTCAACAAGACGATCAACGCGCTCCAGAAGCTGTTCCTGCTCAGGAGCTGCTCGGACAGCTTCTTCGCCAATCGCGACCGGCCCTGCCTGCTCTACCAGATCAAGCGCTGCTCGGCGCCCTGCACCGGGCGGATCGACGAGGCGGGCTATGCCGAGCTGGTGGGCGAGGCCAAGGATTTCCTCGGGGGCAAGTCGAGCGCGGTGCAGGGCAAGATCGAGCAGCAGATGGCCAAGGCCGCCGAAGCGCTCGATTTCGAGACCGCGGCGATCCTGCGCGACCGGCTGCGCGCCGCGACCTTCATCCAGGGCAGCCAGGCGGTCAACGCCGCCGGAGTGGGCGATGCCGATGTCTTCGCGCTCGCCGCCAAGGGCGGGCAGATCGGGGTCCAGGCCTTCTTCATCCGCGGCGGTCAGAACTGGGGGCACAAGGCGTTCTTCCCGAAAAACACCGGCGAGATCGACAAGGACGACGTCCTCGCCGACGTGCTGCTGCAATTCTACGAGGAAGTGCCCCCGCCGCGCACGATCCTCACCGATCGCGCGCTGCCCGAGCAGGAGCTGATCGCCGAGGCGCTGGCCGCCAAGGCCGGGCACGCGGTGGCGATCTCGGTCCCGCAGCGCGGCGATAGGCGGCGGCTGATGGAACAGGCCAGCCGCAACGCCACCGAAGCGCTCGAGCGGCGGCTGGCCGAGACCGGCACCAAGGCGACGTTGAACCGCGCGCTGGCCGAATTCCTCGAACTGGAGGAACCGCCCAAGCGCATCGAGCTCTACGACAACAGCCATATCCAGGGGACCAAGGCGGTGGGCGCGATGGTGGTCGCCACCCCCGATGGCTTCGACAAGGGCCAGTACCGCAAGTTCAACATCAAGACCGCGGCGGGCAACGACGATTTCGCGATGATGCGCGAGGTGATGCAGCGGCGTTTCCGGAAGCTGGCGGAGGACGAATCCTCCCCATCCCCAGATGGGGAGGGGGACCATCCGCAGGATGGTGGAGGGGTAAACTCTGCTCTCGCAGGGAAAACGCCTCCGCAAGATGGTGGACGGGCAAATTCGCCGCCCGCCGGCAATACCCCTCCACCGCCTGCGGCGGTCCCCCTCCCCGGCGCAGCCGGGGAGGATCGCGGGGTGGCCCGCAAGCCCGCGCGCCCGCCTTCACGCGGCCACGAGGCTGTCTGGCCCGATCTCGTCCTGATCGACGGCGGCAAGGGTCAGATGAGCGCGGTGCGCGACACGCTGGCAGAGATGGGGATCGACGACGTGCCGCTGGTCGCCATCGCCAAGGGCCCCGATCACGGCCGCGAGGGGCGCGAGGTGTTCCACTTTCCCGACGGGCGCGAGAAGACGCTGCCGGTCAATTCGCCGCTATTGTTCCACCTCCAGCGGCTGCGCGACGAGGTCCACCGCTACGCTATCGGCGCCCACCGCGCCAAGCGCAGCCGCGCCATCACCGCCAGCCCATTGGACGAGATCCCCGGCATCGGCCCCTCGCGCAAACGCGCGCTGCTGCTGCATTTCGGCACCGCCGGCAAGGTCCGCGCTGCCGCATTGGCCGACCTCACCCGCGTCCCCGGCATCAGCGCCGCGGTGGCGCGGCAGGTCTACGATTTCTACCACGCGGGGGGGTGAGGGGGCACCAGACCCGCCCGTCGCCCGAAGCTCGCCGTCACCCGAAACCCAGCCGTCACCCCGGACTTGATCCGGGGTCCAGCTTCCTTTTGCCGCGCCAGCCGATCCGCCGCCGCAACGGGCGCGCGATCGCCCCTTGTGTTGGCCCAAGCTTCATCGCATCACGCGGCCCATGGGGGACACCGACCACGCAGCGCTGCAAAAGCTCGTCACCGATGCAAAAGCGTCGGGCGGGTCGGAAATGGCGAATGCCCAGCTCTTCGTCGAGCGGCTGACCGCCGCGCTCGGCCTGCCGCAACCCGATTTCCAGGGTGAGGACACGGTGCTCAGCGACTATGTCTTCGAGCGACCCGTCACCTTCCGCCATACCGGCGGCACGGTGACCACCGGGCGCATCGACTGCTACAAGCGCGAGTGCTTCATCCTCGAAGCCAAGCAGTCGGCCAAGCGCAAGCGGGCGCGCGAGAGCGAGCAACTGGAACTGGCCGGTGTCGCCACCACGCAGAAGCTGGGCCATGCCAAGCGCGGGACCAGGACCTGGGACAAGGTGATGATCGCCGCCAAGAAGCAGGCGGAGGATTACGCCCGCGCGCTCCCCGATGATCACCCCTATCCACCGTTCATTCTGGTCGCCGACATCGGCAATGTGATCGAAATCTATGCCGATTTCAGCGGGCAGGGCCGCAATTACGCGCATTTCCCCGACCGCCAGAACTATCGCCTGTCGATGGACGATCTGCTGCGCGAGGATGTCCAGTCTCGGCTCCGCGCGATCTGGACCGACCCGCCCAGCCTCGATCCGGCCAAGATCAGCGCCGAGGTTACGGAGGACATCGCCAAGCGGCTGGCGAAGGTCGCGCGCAGCCTCGAGAAGCGCCACGATCCCAAGGATATCGCCGAATTCCTGATGCGGTGCCTGTTCACGATGTTTGCCGAGGATGTCGGCCTGCTGCCCGATAGCGGTTTCGAGAAACTGCTCGAGCAGATGGTCGAGACGCCCGAGAACTTCGCGCCCGCTCTGGAAAGTCTGTGGCGCGTGATGGACGAGGGGGGGTACGCTCCCCACCTCAACGCCACGATCAAGCGCTTCAACGGATCGCTGTTCAAGACGCGCACCGCGCTCAAGCTGGAGGCGGACGATATCCGCGAGCTTTGGCTCGCCTCGCGCAAGGACTGGCGCGACGTCGAACCCGCGATCTTCGGGACGCTGCTGGAACGCGCGCTCGACACGAAAGAGCGCGGCAAGCTGGGCGCGCATTTCACCCCCCGTGTCTATGTCGAGCGGCTGGTGGTCCCCACCATCATCGAACCGCTGCGCGAGGATTGGGATGAGGTGAAGGCGCTCGTCACCGAGCTGCAGAAACAGGGCAATTACGAGGCGGCAATCGAGGCGGTGCGCGATTTTCATCATCGCCTGTGCACCACCCGCGTGCTCGACCCGGCCTGCGGCACCGGCAATTTCCTCTATGTCAGCCTGGAACTGATGAAGCGGCTCGAAGGCGAAATCCTCGAAACGCTGGAAGCACTTGGGGACGACGAGGCGCGACTGCTGCTCGACGGCGAAACGGTCAACCCGCGCCAGTTTTACGGCCTGGAAATCAACCCGCGCGCGGTCCCCATTGCCGACCTCGTCCTGTGGATCGGCTTCCTCAAATGGCAGCTGCGCACCGTCGAGGTGAAGGACCTGCCCGAACCGATCCTGCACGCTTACGGCACCATAAAACATCAGGATGCGCTGATCGCTTACGACAGCATGGAAATGCTGCGGGACCAGCAGGGCAAGCCGCTGAGCCGGTGGGACGGCGAGACGATGAAGCGCCACCCGATCACGGGCGAGGAAATTCCCGATCCCGACGCGACGATGGAACTGTACGAATATGTGAACCCCCGCCGCGCCGAATGGCCGCAGGTCGAATTCATCGTCGGCAACCCGCCTTTCATTCAGGGCACCGATATGCGCGCCGAACTGGGTGACGGCTATGCCGAGGCTGCATGGAAGGTGCGCAAGGACGTGCCCGGCGGCGCGGACTTCGTGATGCATTTCTGGGACGAGGCGGCCACGCGCCTGCTCGCCAAGCCGCCAAAAGGCGCCAAGGGCGAGAATCCGCTCCGCCGTTTCGGCTTCATCACCACCAATTCGATCACCCAGACCTTCAGCCGCCGCGTGGTGGAGCGGCACATGAACGCCAAGCTGCCGCTATCTTTGGTCTACGCCATTCCCGACCACCCCTGGCTCAAGGCAAGCGACAAGGCGGCGGTGCGCATCGCTATGACCGTCGCGGTGCGTGGCGAGCGTCAAGGAAAATTAGCGAAGGTGGAGCACGAAAGCGCGCTCAGTAGCGACACTCCCGAGGTGCGATTGGAAAT
Organism: Qipengyuania benthica; assembly: GCF_030717865.1. Taxonomy (NCBI): domain Bacteria; kingdom Pseudomonadati; phylum Pseudomonadota; class Alphaproteobacteria; order Sphingomonadales; family Erythrobacteraceae; genus Qipengyuania; species Qipengyuania benthica. The sequence goes on from NZ_JAVAIL010000001.1 coordinate 1,058,601, forward strand.
CGACGAGGGGAAGATAAGCCCAAAAATTCGCTTAGGCGCCAACCTATCTTTATTAGAGTCGCTCATATCGAACGAGCAGATTAGCTACCAAGGCATAAAGCTACACGGCGCTGGCTTCATAGTGACAGCTTCCCAAGCATCAGCACTTGAGGGGAGATCGGACATCTCTCCAGACCGAATAATACGTCCCTTCCTTAACGGTATGGATTTAACTCGCCGCTCCCGAAAGGCTTGGGTCATCGACGCTTCGCTACTCGAAGAGGAAGAACTACAGCAAGAATATCCGGAAATTTATCAATATCTTTCAAATCATGTTCGCCCAGAACGAATGCAAAACCGGCGAGACGTTCGGCGTCGTTATTGGTGGAAATTTGGAGAAATTGGAGCAACTTTCCGACCAGCCTTGGAAACTCTAATCAAATTCATTGCTACCACGAGAACAGCAAAGCATCGCACTTTTTCCTTTGTAGAAAGTGCGACTGTCCCCGAAAGTGGCCTTGTCGTATTTAATCTCTTTACGGGGTTATCTCTCGCTATCTTGAATTCGCGGGCACACGTCCACTTCGCGCTTTCGAATGGGGCATTCCTGGAAGATCGCCCATCGTATCACAATACTCAAACATTCGTCCCCTAGGGTCCAAACCCAATCAGCCTCTTGAAAAGCGGCGGACACATTGATTCAAGGGTTCTCCACTGAGTAGGAGGTCCCTGAACATGTCGCGTTCGTTGTTCTGGCTGTCGGATGAAGCGTGGGCGGCGATTGAGCCGCATTTGCCGAAGAACCAGCCTGGAGCCCGGCGGGTGGATGATCGGCGAGTGATATCGGGCATTTTGCATGTGCTGAAGGTTGGCTGTCGCTGGTGCGATTGTCCGGCTGAATACGGACCATCGACGACGATCTACAATCGGTTCAACCGGTGGTCGCGGCGCGGCTTCTGGCTGAAGTTGCTCGA